>NZ_JAERRL010000014.1 GCF_016741785.1 Streptomyces sp. 7-21 | reverse complement strand
TTTTGTTTCTGCGATCCACACCGCACTGAACCACGGGAGAGAAGACCGGCGAAAGGCTGGGCTCAGAGCCTGCCCGCCATCTTCAGCGCCAGATAGGCGTCAGCGAGAGCAGGGGGCAGGTCCTCGGGCGGGGCCTCGACGACCGTCACACCGGTGTCGCGGAGCCTGCGGACCGTACGGGCGCGTTCCAGCTCGTGGCGAGCGGCGGCCGCGGCCTCGTAGACGGCGCTTGGGGTGCCGCGGGAGCGGGACATCTCGGCGATACGGGGGTCTGCCACGGCCGCGACGATGACCGGGTGCCGCGCGGTCAGCCGCGGCAGTACCGGCAGCAGTTCCAGCTCGACGGGAGCCGTCTCCAGCGTCGTGAACAGCACGACGAGAGAACGCCGCGGGGCACCCGCCATGGCGGCCGTGACCATGCCGGCTGCGTCCGTCTCGATGAGTTCGGACCGCAGCGGGGCCAGAGCCTGCACGACGGCCGGCAGCACATCCCCGGCGCGCCGCCCCCGCACAGCGGCGCGCACCGCCCGGTCGTACGCCAGGAGATCCACCCGGTCCCCGGCCCGCGAGGCGAGCGCCGTCAGCAGCAGCGCCGCGTCCATCGCCGCGTCGAGGCGCGGCACGTCGCCGACCCGCCCGGCGGACGTGCGTCCCGTGTCGAGCACCAGCAGCAGATGCCGGTCGCGTTCCGGCCGCCACGTGCGGACCGCCACGGTCGACTGCCGCGCCGTGGCACGCCAGTCGATGGACCGGACGTCATCCCCGGGCACGTAGTCCCGCAGGCTGTCGAACTCGGTGCCCTCGCCGCGCGCCAGCACCGCCGTACGCCCGTCCAGCTCCCGCAGCCGGGACAGCTTCGCGGGCAGGTGGCGCCGGCTGGTGAACGGCGGCAGCACCCGCACCGTCCACGGCACCGCGTGGCTGCCCTGGCGCGCCGCCAGCCCCAGCGGCCCGTGCGAGCGGACCGTGACGCGCACCGACTGGTGGTCACCGCGCCGCGTCGGCGCCAGCACCGTCGTCAGCCGCCGCCGCTCGCCCGGGGGAACCGTCAGCCGGTGGCGGGACGCCTCGTACGGGGTGCCCGGCTGCCAGCTGCTCGGAGGCCAGGCGTCACGCAGCTTTGCGCGCAGCAGGCGGCCGGAGGGATTGGTGACGGTCAGGTGGACCTCGGCCCGGTCGCCGAGCCGCGCGGAGGCGGCGCCCGAGCGCTCCAGCCGAAGCGACCGCACCGGAGCGGCCCGCGCCAGGTCGTACAGGACCGCCGCCAGCAGCGGCAGGGCGACCGCCAGCACGCCGTGCCAGCCGGGCAGCAGCGCGACGACGAACACGCCGGAGGCCGCCAGCGCGGCCGTGCGTCCCGTGAGCGCCATCAGCGCGGCACCGGGACGTGGGACAGCAGGCCGGTAAGCACGCTGTCGGCCGTGACCCCCTCCATCTCGGCCTCCGGCCGCAGCCGCACCCGGTGGCGCAGCGTCGGCAGGGCCAGCGCCTTGACGTCGTCGGGGATCACAAAGCCGCGTCCCGACAGCCACGCCCAGGCGCGGGAGGTGGCGAGCAGCGCCGTCGCGCCCCGCGGCGAGACGCCCAGGGCCAGGGAGGGGGACTCGCGGGTGGCGCGGCACAGATCCACGACGTAGCCGGTGACCTCGGGCGCCACCGACACGTTCGCCACCTCCCGCCGGGCGGCGGCCAGTTCGGCCGGCCCGGCCACGGGGCGCACCCCGGCGGCGTCCAGATCGCGGGGGTCGAACCCCGCGGCGTGGCGGGTGAGGACGTCGATCTCCTGCTCGCGCGAGGGCAGCGGCAGGTTGAGCTTGAGCAGGAAGCGGTCGAGCTGCGCCTCGGGCAGCGGGTAGGTGCCCTCGTACTCGACCGGGTTCTGCGTGGCGGCGACCATGAACGGCTCCGGCAGCGGACGCGGGGTGCCGTCCACGGAGACCTGCCGCTCCTCCATGGCCTCCAGCAGCGACGCCTGTGTCTTCGGCGGGGTGCGGTTGATCTCGTCCGCCAGCAGCAGGTTCGTGAACACCGGGCCGGCCTGGAAGGAGAACTCGGCGGTACGGGAGTCGTAGACCAGCGAGCCGGTGACGTCG
Source organism: Streptomyces sp. 7-21 (assembly GCF_016741785.1). Lineage (GTDB taxonomy): Bacteria > Actinomycetota > Actinomycetes > Streptomycetales > Streptomycetaceae > Streptomyces. Next base: position 126,501 of record NZ_JAERRL010000014.1, on the reverse strand, counting down.
CTCGGCATCAGGTCGGGCGTGAACTGCACGCGCTTGGTGTCCACGTCCAGGGCCGTGGCCAGCGCGCGGACCAGCAGCGTCTTGGCGATGCCGGGGACGCCCTCGAGCAGCACGTGTCCCCGGCACAGCAGGGCGACGACCAGGCCGGTGACGGCGGCGTCCTGGCCGACGACGGCCTTGCCGATCTCGCCGCGCAGGGCTTCGAGCGCGGCGCGCGGGCTTGCAGCGGGAGGGGCGGTCACGGTCAGCGGTCCTTGTCTGTCGTCGGTTCGGGGTCGCGCAGACCCGGGGCGGGCGAAGCGCCGTGCGCCCCCAGGCCGCGTTCCAGTGCGTCGAGATCGTCCGCGAGGCGGACCAGGGCATCGTCGTCGGGCGGGGCGGGCCCGAAGAGCAGGTCCCGTACGGCCACGGCGCTCACGCCGCCGGAGCGGGCGGCCACGGCGGCGGGCAGCGCCCCGTCGGCGTGCGCGGCAGCCGGCGGCAGCCCGGTCGCGCGCGCCAGCCGGACGCGGCAGGCGGCCCGCAGTGCCTCGGCCGCGCGGTCACGGGCGCCCGACTGGTGGTAGAGGCGGGCGTGGCCCTCGGTAGTCTCCGCCGCCCGGACGGTGACGGGCAGCCGCTCGGTGACGACTGGGCCCAGGCGCCGGGCCCGCCAGACGACGGTCAGGCCCAGGGCGATGGCCAGCTGGAGTGCCGCCCAGCGCCAGCCCGGGTCGATCAGGCCGAAGAAGCTCTCCTGCTCCCCGGCCGGCTCCCCCGCGGCAGGGGGCAGGAACCACGTCAGGTGCTCGCGGGTGCCGAGCAGCTGGAGCGCGAGCGAGGCGTTGCCCAGCTCGTCGAGGCGCTCGTTGTAGAGGATGTCGGGGGAGCCCAGCAGGACGGTGTCGCCGCCCGCGGCCGTGGCCAGCGAGACGAGCGCGGGCGGCGACGGGGCGTCGTCGACGGGGTAGCAGGCGAAGTCTGGCGGGGGCTCCGCCGCGGGCAGCAGGAAGCCGTAGCCGCCGAGGCGGGCGCTGCCGGCCAGGCGTCCGGGTGCCTCGGCGCCACGGGCGGTGGTGCAGGCGGGGGCCAGCTCCGCGGCCTCGTACGGGCCGCTGGCGGTGACGCCGGGCGCGAAGGCGTCCAGCACCGTCTGGTCGGGGGCGACGAGGACGGTGCGGCCGCCGGAGCGGGCCGTGGCGGTGGCCAGCCGGTCCAGCTGCCGCTCCGGCAGGCGCTCCGGATGGACGATGAGCAGCGTCGTGCCGGGGCCCGTGGCGTCGGCGGCCTCGGCGGCGGTGGTGGCCTCCGTGACGCGCACGCCCTGGTCGGCGAGGAGCTCGGCGACGGCACGGCTGCCGTGCGGGGCGGCGGAACGGGGGTGGAGCGCGCCGTCCTCGCCCGCGCTGAGCAGGGCGATGACCGCGCCCGCCAGCAGCAGCACGACGGCGGCGGCGAGGATGCCGCGGCTCGCGCGCCACAGGCCGCGGGCGTCGGGCGACACCGAGGTGCCGGCGGTGGCCGCGGTCACGGGGCGGTCCAGGAGGGTGCGGGCCCCGGCGGGGCGGGGCGGGTGCGGCGCTGCTCCTCGTCGAGGCCGCGCAGGAACGCGTAGTCTGACGCGTCTGCCCGCTGCCCGCCGTAGGTCACGGCGTCGAACGTGGTAGCGGCAGCGCGCAGCCGCCCGGCCAGGGCGGGCAGGCGGGCACCGGCCTCGGCGGCGGCCTCGTCGGCGGTGCGGCCGGGACGCTGGTCCAGCAGGGCGCGTTCCTCCAGGGACCGCACCACGGCGCGCAGCCGGTCGCGGACCGCGTCGTCCCAGCGGCCGGCGCGGGCGTGCTCCTCCGCCGCAGCGCGGTACTCGGCGGCGCTCAGCGGCCGCTCGGTGAACAGCGCCGGGCGGCGGGGCCCGGCGGCCGAGCGGAGCGCGCCGAGGCGCAGCCGCACCGCGATGACCAGGGCGAGCACGAGGACGGCGAGGACCAGCAGGCCGAACCAGCCGCCGGGGGTGGCGAAGGCCGCCGACTCCAGGACGCCGAAGACGCGGTCCCAGATCCAGTCCCACGCGCGCCGCACCAGGCCCGGCTCGTGTTCGGCGTAGACGCGCCGCGACAGTTCGCGCTCGGCGGCCTCGCGGGCCGCCTCCCGGTCCAGGGTGACCGGGGGGCCGGGCTCGTCGGCCGCTGGCAGCACGGAGACCGTCCTCAGCTCTCGCCCGCGGGGCGGTCGACACCGGCGGCGCGGGCCAGCTCCAGGTCCAGCGCCTCGCGGCGGATGCGCAGGTCGATGTAGAGGAGGGCGGTGACACCGGCGCTGATCGGGAGCGTGATCGTGGAGGAGATCACCGCGCCGATGCCCGTGATGGCCAGGTACGTCCAGCTGGTCTCGGTCACGGAGCCGCCCAGGACGCCGGAGTCGTCGCCGGAGACGAGCCCGGCGATGGCGGAGGCGGGCAGCTCGACGATGCTCGCGACGACGAACACCAGGACCAGCACCAGCAGCTGGATGCCGAAGACACGCCACCAGGAGCCGCCGACCAGCTTCCAGGACCGGCGCATGGCCTGCCGGACGCCCTGCCGTTCCAGCATCAGCGCGGGTGCGGCCAGCGACAGGCGCACCCACAACCACACCCCGAGCACGGCGCCGCCGATCACACACAGCGTCGTGAGCCCGAAGCTGCCGGTCAGCGCGGCGAGCAGGCCGGGCCCGCCGACGGCAAGACCGGTCAGGAGCGGGACCAGCAGCGACAGGCCGAGCAGGCGCAGCAGCCGGGGGCGGGAGTCCTGCCACGCCTCGCCGAGCGTGACGCCGCGGCCCAGCACGGCGCGGCTGACGACGATGGTGAGCATCGCGGTGGCCAGCACCGTGGCGAGCAGGGTGAGCACGCCGGTGACGGAGGAGAACGCCAGCAGGTCGTTCAGGGCGTCCCTGAGCTCCTCGGTGGTCGGCTCCGGGTTGTTCTCGAGCGCGGCGAGGCCGCTGCTGTCGCCGAGCCAGACGCGCATCGCCACCGTGGAGATGACCTGGGTGACGACGGCCACGGCCAGTGACACCGTCAGGACGGTGCGCCAGTGGGCGCGGGCGGTGGAGACGGCGCCGTCGAGCATCTCGCCCACGCCGAGCGGGCGCAGCGGGATGACGCCCGGTTTGGGGGACGGGGGGTGCTGCTGCCAGCCGCCCCATCCCGAGGGCTGCTGGCCCCAGCCTTGCTGGCCGCCGCCCCAGCCCTGCGGAGCGGCGGGGGGCGGGGAGGGCGGCGGCTGGTTGCCGTGGCCGGTGCCCTTGCCGTCGTCGCCCGGGCTGTGGCCGGGGCCGTCGTCGGGCGGCGGGGCTCCGGGTGAGGTCCAGCCCGGCGAGTCGCTCACGGTGTCTCCCAGTTGGCTCTCGACCGATCCGTTGTCCGTGTGTTGCTGTGGAGTTCTCTCGTTCAACCTCTCGTTCAACGCGGTCCTGCCGCCCATCGTGCCATGGCGCCTTGGGGGGCGCGCCAGGCGCGGGGTGCGGGTAGGGTCGCCGGGGGGATACGGCTGACCCGGCGGGGGAGCGTTCTGTGGCACCTTGGGCAGGGTCATGATGAGTGCAATGGGATGATGAAGGCATGAAGGGACGCGTACTCGTCGTCGATGACGACACCGCGCTGGCGGAAATGCTCGGCATCGTGCTGCGCGGGGAGGGATTCGAGCCGTCTTTCGTCGCCGACGGGGACAAGGCCCTGGCCGCTTTCCGGGAGATCAAGCCGGACCTGGTGCTGCTTGACCTGATGCTGCCGGGCCGCGACGGCATCGAGGTGTGCCGGCTGATCCGGGGCGAGTCCGGGGTGCCGATCGTGATGCTGACCGCCAAGAGCGACACGGTGGACGTCGTGGTGGGCCTGGAGTCCGGGGCCGACGACTACATCGTCAAGCCTTTCAAGCCGAAGGAGCTGATCGCCCGGATCCGCGCCCGGCTGCGCCGCTCCGAGGAGCCGGCGCCGGAGCAGCTGGCCATCGGCGACCTCGTGATCGACGTGGCGGGGCACTCGGTGAAGCGCGGCAACCAGACGATCTCGCTGACGCCGCTGGAGTTCGACCTGCTGGTGGCGCTGGCGCGCAAGCCGTGGCAGGTGTTCACGCGCGAGGTGCTGCTGGAGCAGGTGTGGGGCTACCGGCACGCCGCCGACACCCGGCTGGTCAACGTGCACGTCCAGCGGCTGCGTTCCAAGATCGAAAAGGATCCGGAGCGGCCGGAGATCGTCGTGACCGTGCGCGGCGTGGGCTACAAGGCCGGGTCCAGCTGAGGTGAACGCGCGGGCATGGTGGCACGGTCCCCGGCTGCTGTCGGACGCGGCGACGGGCGGCCGGGCGCAGCCCGCCATACGCATATTCGGGCGCTGGGCGCGCGGTCCGCTGCTGTCGCTGATGCGGCTGTGGCGGCGGAACATCCAGCTCCGCGTCATCGCCAGCACGCTGCTGATGTCGCTGGCGGTCGTGCTGGTGCTCGGCTTCGTGGTGGTCGGGCAGGTGCGCAACGGGCTGCTGGAGGCGAAGCGGCAGACGGCGCAGAGCCAGGCGGACGGCGGCTTCGCCGTGGCGGAGGAGCTGGCGGCCAACGCTGGTGAGGGCGCGGCGGAGAGCGGCCCGGGGCAGGGGCAGACGACCGATCCCGGCACCTGGATGACGGGCGTTGTGCAGCAGCTGGCCAGCGGCGGGCAGGGCGTGTACTCCGTGGTGGCGCTCAGCTCCGAGCTGCCCGGGTCGTTCAGCGGCGAGGGCGTCGCCTCGCCGCGCGGCTCGCGCGCTTCGGCGGACGTGTGGCCGGAGCGGAGCGTGCCGGAGGAGCTGCGGGAGGCGCTGGACCGGGATCCGGCGACGCACCGGCAGTACGGCACGATCTACCGGCCGGACGGGAGCACCGAGCAGGCGCTGATCATCGGCAAGCGGGTGCGGGACAACCAGGGCAATCCCTACCAGCTGTACTACCTGTTCCCGTTCACGCAGGAGGAGAAGACGCTCGGGCTGGTCGCGGGGACGATCGCGACGGCCGGGCTGTTCGTCGTCGTGCTGCTCTGCGCGATCGCGTGGATGGTGGTGCGGCAGGTCGTGACGCCGGTGCGGATGGCCGCGCGGATCGCGGAACGGCTGGCGGCGGGCCGGCTCCAGGAGCGGATGAAGGTCAGCGGCGAGGACGACATCGCGCGGCTGGGCGAGTCGTTCAACAAGATGGCCCGGAACCTCCAGGTGAAGATCCAGCAGCTGGAGGAGTTGTCGCGGATGCAGCGCCGCTTCGTGTCGGACGTCTCGCACGAGCTGCGGACGCCGCTGACGACGGTGCGGATGGCGGCGGACGTCATCCACGAGGCGCGCGACGACTTCGATCCGGTGACCGCGCGGTCGGCGGAGCTGCTGCTGAGCCAGCTGGACCGGTTCGAGTCGCTGCTGGCCGACCTGCTGGAGATCAGCCGGTTCGACGCGGGTGCGGCGCGCCTGGAGGCCGAGCAGACGGACCTGCGGGACGTGGTGTACCGCGTCGTGGAGGGCGCGGAGCCGCTGGCGGAGCGCAAGGGCAGCCGGCTGCTGGTGCGGGGCGACCGGCTGCCGGTGGTGGCCGAGGCCGACCCGCGGCGGATCGAGCGGGTGGTGCGGAACCTCGTGGTCAACGCGATTGAGCACGGGGAGGGCCGCGACGTGGTGGTGCGGCTGGCGTCGAGCGCCGACGGCCAGGCGGTGGCCATCGCGGTGCGGGACTACGGCATCGGGCTGAAGGAAGGCGAGGCGGAGCGGGTGTTCAACCGGTTCTGGCGCGCTGACCCGGCCCGGGCGCGGACGACGGGCGGCACGGGCCTGGGCCTGTCGATCGCTGTCGAGGACGCGCACCTGCACGGCGGCCGGCTGGAGGCCTGGGGCGAGCCGGGCGGCGGGGCGCAGTTCCGGCTGACGCTGCCGCGGCAGGCGGGCGGGCCGCTGCGCTCCTCGCCGCTGCCGCTGGTGCCGCCGGACGCGCGGAGCGCGCGGAAGGCACCTGAGGCGCGGGAGAACGGCGGGGCCGGGGGACCTGCCGGGGGACCCTCCGACGCAGCTGCCGGTGGGGCCGGCGGGTCCGGTGAACGGCGTGAGCACGAGGCGCCGGATGGGGCCGGCAGCATCCCCGGGCAGCAGGACGCCGAGGGGCGGGCTACCGCGGGCGCGGGCGCGCCGGGGCCGTCGGCCCCGACGGGGTCCGCAAGCGCCGGGCCCGGGAGGGAGCGCGGAGATGAGCCGTAACAGAGCGCGGCGTGTGGCGCGGCGTGCCGGGGCGGCGCTGGCGGTGCTGCTGGCGGGGGTGACGCTGGCCGGCTGCGTGGCCATGCCGGGCAGCGGGCCGGTGCAGCGCGTGGACTCCTCGCAGCGGTCGGAGGGCGACTCGCAGGTGCGGGTGTGGGGGGTGAGCCCGCAGGAGGGGATGTCGCCGCTGGAGATCGTGCGCGGCTTTCTGGAGGCCACGACCAGCGACGAGGTCGACTTCGAGACGGCCAAGAAGTACCTGACGCCGGAGCGGCAGCGCCAGTGGGACCCGTTCCACGGCACGACGGTGCTGTCGACGGGCCCGGCGCTGGACACGGTGGCCGCTCCGCCGCTGGCCGGCGGCGAGACGCAGGCGGTCACCGTCAGCGGGCAGCAGGTGGCGGCGGTGGATGCCGCACACGTGTACACGCCGCTGCGGAACGACTACGTGGAGACGTTCGAGCTGCGGCTGGTGCGCGGTGAGTGGCGCATCGACGACCTGCCCGACGGGCTGGTCATGGGCGAGGCGGACTTCGAGCGGAACTACCGCTCGGTGGACACCTACTACTACACAGACCTCGGTCCGGAGGACGCGCGGGTCACGAACGGCCGGGGCGTGCTGGTGGCCGACCCGGTGTACGTGCGGCGGCGCATCAACACCGTGCAGGAGACCGTGCGGTCGCTGCTCGACGGGCCGAGCGCGTGGCTCGGCCCGGTGGTCACCACGGCCTTCCCCGAGGAGGCCGAGATCGCCTCGGGACGCGCCGCGTACATTGACGACTCCGACGCGCTGACGGTGCGGTTCTCCGGGATACCCGCCGGCCTGCCGCAGGCGCAGTGCGACCGGATGGCGGCGCAGCTGCTGCACACGGTGCAGGAGGTGTCGTCGACGCAGATCAGCGAGGCGCGCGTCGCCAACCAGGCGGGGACGCAGCTGTGTGCCCTGTCGGCGCAGGACGCGGAGGAGCTCGCGCCGGGCCTGCTCGATGGGCAGGCGTCGCAGGCGTATGCGCTGACCGAGGAGCGGACGCTGGCGGCCTTCCAGGGCGAGGAGCGGCCGGAGCCGGTGAGCGGTGCGCTGGGGCGGGGCGAGGTGCCGCTGCGGGACGCGGCGGTCAGCCGGGACGAGAAGCGGGCCGCGGGGGTGTCGGCCGACGGTTCGTCGCTGTACGTCAGCCCGGTCGAGGGCAGTGATCCGCTGGGGGAGCCGGTGTACGCCAGGTCGCTGTCGGACGACGGTGATCCGGGGCTGACGGGGCCGAGCTGGGACGGCCTGGGCGACCTGTGGTTCGCGGACGGCTCGCACCTGATGCGGATGCGGGACGGCCAGGGGGAGCCGGAGCGGGTGCCGGTCGCCGGGCTGGGCGAGGACCAGCGGATCGAGGCGCTGCGGGTGGCCTCGGACGGGGTGCGCGTCGCGATGCTGATCAGTGAGGGCGAGCGGACGACGCTGCGGCTGGGGCGGATCGAGCGCGCGGCCGGCGAGGAGGGCGTGAGCCTGGCGGTGAACGGGCTGCGGGCGGTGACGCCGCAGCTGGAGCATGTCTCGGCGGCGTCGTGGGCGGCGGAGAGCCGGCTGGTCGTGGTGGGCAGGCCCCGGGACGGGGTGGAGCAGCTGCAGTTCGTGACGACGGACGGCTCGACGCCGACGGTGACGACGGCCCTGCCGGGGCTGAACGACGTGACGGGCGTGGCCGCGTGCGAGTCGGACAGCCAGCCGCTGCTGGCGCAGACCGCCGACGGCATCGCGCGGCTTGAGGACAGCACCCAGTGGAAGCTGGTGCCGGGCGACGGTTCCGGGCCGTTCTATCCGGGCTGACGGCCGGCCGCCGGCTGGCCGCGGCGGTTCGCTCGTGAGGGGGATGGTGGTACCCCGGGGCGGCCGGTGATCGTGGAGGCATGCGCGGCTGGTGGCGGGAGATGGGCGCGCTGGTGCTGCCGACGGCCTGTGCCGGGTGCGGTGGTGGCGGCGGGCCGCTGTGCGGACGGTGTGAGGGCCTGGTGGCGGGCGGCCGGGCGCGCCGGGTGCGGCCGTGGCCGCCGCCTGCGGGGCTGCCCCCGGTCTATGCGGTGGGGGAGTACGCGGATGAGACGCGGGCGGTGCTGCTGGCGCACAAGGAGCGGGGCGTGCTGGCGCTGGCCGGCGTGCTGGGGCGGGCGCTGGCGGTGAGCGTGCGGGCGGTGCTGGAGCGGGCCCGGGCGGCGGGCGGTGCGGCGCCGGATGTGGTGACGCTGGTGCCGGTGCCGTCCTCCCGGGCGGCGGTCGCCCGGCGGGGGCACGACCCGGTGCGGCGTGCGGCGCGGGCCGCTGCGGCCCGGCTGCGGCGGGAGGGGGAGCCGGTACGGGTGCGGGCGGTGCTGCGGCAGCGGCGGGTGGTCGCCGACCAGTCCGGGCTGAGGGCGGCGGAGCGGGTGGCCAACCTGGCGGGTGCGCTCGTGGCCGTGGGCCGGGGCGTGGCCGGCGGGGCGCCGGTGGTGCTGGTCGATGACCTGGTCACCTCGGGGGCCTCGCTGGCGGAGGCGGCGCGTGCGGTGGCGGCGGGCGGGGGCGCGGTGCTGGGGGCGGCGGTGGTCGCGGCGCGGCCGCCGGGGCCGGCGGAAGCCGAACCTGGCGGTAGGGGTGCCGGGTAGGGGGTAACCGAGGTACGTTCGAGAGAAGAGGGGCGCAAGCTCCGGTATCCACCCATACGTGCATATGTGAGCGCTGCGGTTCCCGTGCCGTGTCCTGTGTGTGCACGCGCACGGCACCGCACCGGACCACTCCTGGCGAACAGGTGGGATGTTGATCTTCCTCCCTGGGGAGAAGCCCGGGACAAGGAGGTGAGCCACTACCCGAGGCAAGAGCCGGAGGGGCCGCGATGGCCGCCCCGGCCCGAGTGCACCAAGGAGGCGCTCCGCCAGAGCCGGTGGAGCCTTCCGGAACGGAGTTCCGCGTGGACATCGTCGTCAAAGGCCGCAAGACAGAGGTACCGGAGAGATTCCGCAGGCACGTCGCCGAGAAGCTGAAGCTGGACAAGATCCAGAGAATCGACGGCAAGGTGACCCGCCTGGACGTGGAGGTCTCCAAGGAACCGAATCCGCGCCAGGCAGACCGTTCCGACCGCGTGGAGATCACGCTGCGGCACCGGGGCCCGGTGGTGCGGGCCGAGGCCGCCGCGGCCGACCCCTACGGCGCGCTCGACCTGGCCGTGGAGAAGCTGGAGTCGCGGCTGCGGCGTCAGCATGACAAGCGCAGCTGCCGCCGCGGCAGGCGCCGTATCCCGGCGAGCGAGGTCAGCGCGGTGGTGCCGGGTGTGGCGGTGCTCGACCGGGACGGCCAGCTGGCGCCGCCGGCGGCGGAGGAGGAGGCCGCTCCCGCTCCGGTCGTGCGCACGCAGGGCGGTATCGAGGTGCAGGGTGACGGTCCGCTGGTGGTGCGGGAGAAGACGCACCGGGCGGCGCCGATGTCACTCGATCAGGCCCTCTACGAGATGGAGCTGGTGGGGCACGACTTCTACCTGTTCGTCGATGCCGAGACCAAGCAGCCGAGCGTGGTCTACCGGCGGCGCGCGTACGACTACGGCGTGATCCACCTGGAGACCGATCCGCTGGCGGCCGTGCCGCCGGACGGCGCCGGCAGCGCGACGGGCGGCTGATACCGGTGTCAACCCCCGGCCGGGCGTGGTCTCGGCCGGGGGTTGTCGTGGAATCATGGGGCGCACCGGCGTCGCTCGCGCCGGACTAGCCGCTGTGCAGGGTCGGTTGACGGGACGGTGTCCCGTGGGGGAGGAGCGGATGGTGGACGGTTTCGGGCCTACGATGCCCCGGGGCGTACCGCCGGGTGAGGAGGAGCGGCCGGCCGCGGCAGAGCGGACGGAGCCGATCAGGGTGCTGGTGGTCGACGACCACGAACTCTTCCGGCGAGGCCTGGAGATCGTGCTGGCCCAGGAGGAGGACATCCAGGTCGTCGGCGAGGCGGGGGACGGCACGGAAGCGGTCGAGAAGGCCGCGGACCTGCTGCCGGACATCGTGCTGATGGACGTGCGGATGCCCCGGCGCGGCGGCATCGAGGCGTGCACGGCGATCAAGGACGTGGCGCCCAGCGCGCGCATCATCATGCTGACGATCAGCGACGAGGAGGCCGACCTCTACGACGCGATCAAGGCCGGTGCCACGGGCTATCTGCTCAAGGAGATCTCCACGGACGAGGTCACGGCCGCTATCCGCGCGGTCGCCGACGGCCAGTCCCAGATCAGCCCGTCGATGGCGGCGAAGCTGCTGACCGAGTTCAAGTCGATGATCCAGCGCACGGACGAGCGGCGTCTGGTGCCCGCGCCGAAGCTCACCGACCGGGAGCTGGAGGTGCTGCGGCTGGTGGCCACCGGGAAGAACAACCGGGACATCGCCAAGGAGCTCTTCATCAGCGAGAACACCGTGAAGAACCACGTGCGCAACATCCTGGAGAAGCTCCAGCTGCACTCCCGGATGGAGGCCGTGGTCTACGCGATGCGGGCCAAGATCCTGGACCTGGAGACGAGCTGAGCGCCGCTCCCGCGCCCCCGCGGCCGGCCGCATCTGCCCGCCAGGCGGCTGGTTTCAGCGGTCGCGCAGCGCCGCCGCGACGGCGTCCGCCAGCGGCCGGGCCAGCTCGGCGGGGGTGGTGCGCTCGACGCGCACGTCGTCGCACCCCACCCAGGAGGCGGCCTCGACGAGCGCCCCGGCCATCGCCGGCACGGCCTTGCGCGCCCGGGCCGGGGAGCCCTCGAACGCCGCGTGCCGCGCCAGCAGCGTGCCGCCGTCGCGGGCCGGGTCCACCCGGCCGAGCAGCCTGCCGCCCGCCAGCAGCGGCATGGCGAAGTACCCGTACACGCGCCGGGGCCGGGGCACGTACGCCTCCAGGCGGTGCCGGAAGCCGAACACCCGCTCGGTGCGCGCCCGGTCCCAGATGAGCGAGTCGAACGGCGACAGCAGCGTGGTGCGGTGCCTGCCGCGGGGCGGGGCCGCGAGCGCCGCGGGGTCGGCCCACGCCGGCTCCCGCCAGCCCGCCACCTCCACGGGCGTCAGGCCGGTGTCCGGCAGCACCTCCTCGACCTGGGCGGCCCGCAGCCGGTGGTAATCGGCGAGGTCGGCCCGGGTGGCCACCCCCAGCGCCGCGCCGGCCTGGGCCACCAGCCGCCGCAGGCACTCACGGTCGTCGAGGTCGTCGTGGAACAGCCCGGGGGGCACAGCCCGCTCGGCCAGCTCGTAGACCCGCTTCCAGCCGCGCCGCTCGCGGCACACCACCTCGCCGGTGTCCAGCAGCCACTCCACCGCGATCTTGGTCTCGGACCAGTCCCACCAGGGGCCGCCGTTCTTCGCGCCGCCCAGCTCCGTGGCGGTCAGCGGCCCGGCGCTGGCCAGCCGGGCGCGGACCTCCGCGAGCGACCGCTCGCGGTCGGCCAGCCGGTGCCAGCGGTGCCCGCGCGCCCGCAGCTGGCGGCGGCGGAAGGCGAACAGCGGCCACTCCTCCAGCGGCAGCACGCACGCCGCGTGCGACCAGTACTCGAAGGAGCCGGACGGCCCGCCCGGCGTCCAGTACGCCTCCTCCACGGCCCGCCGCCCCACCGCGCCGAGCCGGGCGTACGGCACCAGCTCGTGCGACCGGGCCAGCACTGAGATGGTGTCCAGCTGGACCGCCCCCAGGCGGCGCAGCACCCCCCGCACGCCCGCGCGGCGGTCGGGCGCACCGAGCAGCCCCTGCGCCCGCAGGGCGATCCTGCGGGCCTCGTCGGCGGACAGGGAGACGGCGGGGCGGGGGCGTGAGCGGGGTGCGGTGGTCATGCGGGCGATCGTAGAGCCGAGCACTGACGAGCACTGACACTCCTCTCCGCGCTCGCATACCATGGCCGGTGCGGCAGTGCCATCTCGTTGTGCCCACGCCCTGAACGAGCCCCAGGCGGCTTAGCCCAACCGGCAAGGAGACAAGCCCTCGTGTCCGTCTTCGACAAGATCATGCGTGCAGGCGAAGGCAAGATCCTGCGCAGGTTGCACCGCGTCAAGCGCGACGTGAACTCCATTGAGGAGGACTTCCTCGAGCTGAGCGACGCGGAGCTGCGGGCACTCACGGACGAGTACCGGGAGCGCCTCGCCGACGGCGAGACGCTCGACGACCTGATGCCGGAGGCATTCGCCACGGTCCGCGAGGCCGCGCGCCGGGTGCTGGGCCAGCGCCACTACGACGTGCAGATCATGGGCGGCGCCGCGCTGCACCTCGGGTACGTGGCCGAGATGAAGACCGGTGAGGGCAAGACCCTGGTCAGCACCCTGCCCGCGTACCTCAACGCGCTGACGGGCAAGGGCGTGCACCTGGTCACCACCAACGACTACCTGGCGCAGCGCGACTCCAAGTGGATGGGCCGCGTCCACGAGTTCCTGGGCCTGACGGTGGGCTGCATCTCGGCCGGTATGAAGCCCGCGGAGCGCCGCAAGCAGTACGCCTGCGACATCACGTACGGCACCAACAACGAGTTCGGCTTCGACTACCTCCGCGACAACATGGCGTGGTCGAAGGACGATCTGGTGCAGCGCGGCCACAACTACGCGATCGTCGACGAGGTCGACTCGATCCTCATCGACGAGGCCCGCACGCCGCTGATCATCTCCGGCCCCGCTGACCAGGCGACGAAGTGGTACGCGGACTTCGCCAAGCTGGTCAAGCGCCTCGAGCGCGGTGAGGCGGCCGTGCCCAGCCGCCAGCAGCCCGAGACCGGTGACTACGACGTGGACGAGAAGAAGCGCACGGTCGCCATCCACGACTCCGGCGTCACCAAGGTCGAGGACTGGCTGGGCATCGACAATCTCTACGAGGCGGTCAACACGCCGCTCGTCGGCTACCTGAACAACGCCATCAAGGCCAAGGAGCTGTACAAGAAGGACAAGGACTACGTCGTCATCGACGGCGAGGTCATGATCGTCGACGAGCACACCGGCCGCATCCTCGCCGGGCGCCGCTACAACGAGGGCATGCACCAGGCGATCGAGGCGAAGGAAGGGGTGGAGATCAAGAACGAGAACCAGACGCTCGCCAAGATCACCCTTCAGAACTTCTTCCGCCTCTACGACAAGCTGGCGGGCATGACCGGTACGGCCATGACCGAGGCCGCCGAGTTCCACCAGATCTACAAGCTCGGCGTGGTGCCCATCCCGACCAACCGGCCGATGGCGCGCAAGGACCAGCCGGACCTCATCTACCGCACCGAAGAGGCGAAGTTCGCCGCCGTCGTGGACGACATCGTCGAGCGGCACCGCAAGGGGCAGCCGGTGCTGGTGGGCACCACCTCGGTGGAGAAGTCCGAGTACCTCTCGCGGCAGCTCAACAAGCGCGGCGTGCGGCACGAGGTGCTGAACGCGAAGAACCACGCGCGGGAGGCCGCCATCGTCGCCGAGGCGGGCCGCAAGGGCGCCGTGACGGTGGCGACCAACATGGCCGGCCGCGGCACCGACATCAAGCTGGGCGGCGACCCGGAGGACATCGCCGAGAAGGAGCTGCGCGCCCAGGGTCTTGACCGCGACGAACACCGCGAGCAGTGGGATGCCGCCTGGCCGGACGCGCTGGCCCGCGCGGAGAAGGCCGTGGCCGAGGAGTTCGAGGAGGTCGCAAAGCTCGGCGGGCTGTACGTGCTGGGCACCGAGCGGCACGAGTCCCGCCGCATCGACAACCAGCTCCGCGGCCGCTCCGGGCGCCAGGGCGACCCGGGCGAGTCCCGCTTCTACCTCTCGCTGGGCGACGACCTGATGCGGCTGTTCAAGGCGCAGATGGTGGAGCGCGTGATGACGATGGCCAACGTCCCGGACGACGTGCCCATCGAGAACAAGATGGTGACGCGCGCCATCGCCTCCGCGCAGGCGCAGGTCGAGCAGCAGAACTTCGAGATCCGCAAGAACATCCTGAAGTATGACGAGGTCCTCAACCGGCAGCGTGAGGTCATCTACGCCGAGCGCCGCCGCGTGCTGGAGGGCGAGGACCTGCACGAGCAGATCCGGTACTTCATGGACGACACCATCGAGGCGTACGTGCACGCCGAGACGGTGGAGGGCTTCTCCGACGAGTGGGACCTGGACCGGCTGTGGGGCGCCTTCAAGCAGCTGTACCCGGTCCAGGTGACGGTGGAGCAGCTCGAGGAGGAGGCCGGCGGCCGCGACGGGCTCACGCCGGAGTTCATCGCCGAGAGCATCAAGGAGGACATCCACCGGCAGTACGACAAGCGCGAGCAGGAGCTGGGCTCCGAGGTGATGCGGGAGCTGGAGCGGCGCGTGGTGCTGTCGGTCCTCGACCGGAAGTGGCGTGAGCACCTCTACGAGATGGACTACCTCCAGGAGGGCATCGGGCTGCGGGCCATGGCGCAGCGCGACCCGGCGGTCGAGTTCCAGCGCGAGGGCTTCGACATGTTCACCGCCATGATGGACGGCATCAAGGAGGAGTCCGTCGGCTACCTGTTCAACCTCGAGGTGCAGGTGGAGCGCCAGGTCGAGCAGGTTCCCGTGCAGGGCGGCCAGCAGGAGTCCGCGGCGCAGGAGCCCGTGCCCGCGGGGGCCGCGAGCGGGGCGCAGGCGGCGCCGACGATCCGCGCCAAGGGCCTGGAGGCGCCCAAGCGGGCCGACCGGCTGCACTTCACGGCCCCGACGGTGGACGGTGCGGGCGGCGTCGTCGAGGGCGACTTCACCGCGGACGGCACCCCGGCGGGCACGCGGACCGCGTCCGGCAGCGCGTCGTCGGGCGACGGCATGAGCCGGGCCGAGCGGCGCAAGGCGCAGAAGGGCCGCCGCCGCAAGAAGTAGCGGGAGGCACCGCAGCGGCGAGGGCGGGCCGTGCCCCGGGCGGGGCGCGGCCCGCCCCTGCCGTCTCAGGAGACGGTGTCCACGTCGACCTCGATGGCGCAGCACTTCCAGCGCCCGCTCCCGGCGCGCTCCAGGCGGAAGGCGAGCGCCCGGGTCCTGCCGCCGGCGTCGATGCGGGCGAAGGCCTCGATGACGTCGGTGTCGGGGCGGCAGGCGCCGACGCCGCGCAGCACCGGCGCCCAGCGCTCGCCGGGCGGCGGGCGCAGGGGCGTGCGCGGTGCGAGCCGGGCGAGCGCGTCGTACGCCTCGGGCCCGGCGTGGCCCAGGAGGGCGTGGACCGGGCGCTGCCCGCTGAGCACGAGCAGCAGCTGCCGTGCGAACCACTCGTGCGGTCTGGCCTGCCCGGTGCGGGGCCGGGGGCGGCCGGGGCGCCGCGCGTCCGCGCGGCCGGGCGGACCGGCCGGCCGCGGAACGCGGTTGCTCGTTCTCATGTGACCACCCCCGTCGAAGCTACCAATCAGTAACGGGGTGGAGTGTAATCAGGCGGTCACGCAGAGGCAAGAGAGGTGGGAGTGACGGAAGAAAGCCGTATCCTTGGCCCCCGCAGTGGCGTCTCACGGAAAGCGGCACGATGCGCGTCTACGTTCCTTACACGCTGCCTCGGCTCGCTGAGCTGCACCGCGCCGGGCAGGCGGGCCCGGCGCCGCTGACCGCCTATGCCGTGACGCCCGCGCTGCGCGAGTGGTACGTCTCCGGCAGCATCGAGGAGCTGGAGTACGCCGCGCTCAGCCGGGCGGCACAGGCCAGTCTCAGGCTGCTGGCGGCCGATCCGCGTGCCGAGCGGCGGCGGGTGGTCCTGGCCGCCGACGTCCCCGACCGCCAGGCACGCGTCGATCCCGGCCAGGCCCTGCGGGCCGAGGCGCTGGGCGAGGTCACGCTGTCCGCCGTCATCCCGCTGACCGACCTGGCCTCGGTCCACGTCGACGGGCCGGAGGCGGAAGCGGACGTGAAGGCCGCCGCGGCGGCGGTCACAGCCGCCGACCAGGGCGACACGGACGCGCAGTTCACGGTCGACGGGGCCCTGGACCACGAGCTGCTGTGGTACGGCGTGCAGGAGATCAGCGACCTGCTGTGAACCCCGGCCGCCCCGGCGCGCTCTACGCGGCTGTCAGTGGCACCGCGTACCGTCGGAAGCATGGCGTCTCCCCGGCGGTCTCCGCAGCGTTCTCCTCAGTCTCCTCAGCGGTCTTCTCAGCGAGCTCTCCACCCCTCCAGCCAGCGGACCACCCAGCGCACCACAGGGCGGTCGCCCGGCCCGGCGCACCTCGTCTGGGACTGGAACGGCACGCTGCTCCATGACATCGACGTGGTGATCGAGGCGACCAACGCCGCGTTCGCGGAGCTGGGGATACCGCCTATCACCCTGGAGCGGTACCGCGAGCTGTACTGCGTGCCGGTGCCCCGGTTCTACGCGCGGCTGATCGGCAGGCCGCCCACGGAACAGGAGTGGGAGGTCATGGACAGCACCTTCCACCGGCACTACTTCGCCCGGGCCGATGCGGCCGGGCTGGCCGACGGAGCCGAGCGGCTGCTGCGCGCCTGGGGCGCGACGGGCCAGACGCAGTCGGTGTGTTCGCTGGCGCCGCACGACCGGCTGCGGCCGTGGGTCAGCAGGCTGGGCATCGACGGCCACTTCGTGCGGATCGACGGCGCGGGCGCCGGCGGCCCGGTGCTGGGCAAGGCCGAGCAGATGGCGCGTCACCTCGCGGCTCTGGGCGGCATACCCGCCGACCGCGTCGTCGTCATCGGGGACGCGGCGGACGACGCCAGGGCGGCGGCGCACGCGGGGGCGCGCGCCGTGCTGCACACCGGCGGCTCGCAGAGCCGCCGCAGCCTGGCCGCGACGGGCGCGCCCGTCGTCGACAGCCTCGCCGAGGCCGTTGCCCTCGCGGCGGAACTCGTGGGTGCCCAGGGTTACACCGGCGGACCCTCGACGGACGACGGCCAGGGCGTAGCCTTTTCTCTGTGATCAGTCCGATAGCGGCCGGGGACCCGGCCGGAGGTGGCGCTGCCGCAGCGCCCGGCTGGTCCCTGACCCGCCCCGGGGACTGGACGGGGCGTTCACCACGGGGCCGCTGCCCGGCCCCGGTTACCCGACGCCGCGCAAGGGCGCGCGGCACCAGGAGCCAAAGGAAATGCATACCAAGCAGCTGGACGAAACGAAGGCCACACTCCTGGCAGAGGCAGGCAAAGTAGCGGAGCATGCGCCCGACGGCGGCACGCCCGCGCACGGAATGGACGCCGCCTCGCTGACCGCCTACCTCCAGCGCTACTACCGGTACGTTGCCCCCGAGGACCTCGTGGACCGCCAGGCCGAGGACGTGGCGGGCGCGGCTATCGCCCACCTCTCCCTCGCGGCCAAACGCCCCCAGGGCACGGCCGCGGTCCGCGCCTACACGCCCACGGTCGAGGAGATGGGCTGGACGTGCAGCCACACCGTGGTCGAGGTCGTCACCGATGACATGCCCTTCCTCGTGGACTCGGTGACCAACGAACTCTCCCGGCTCGGGCGCGGCATCCACCTCGTCATCCACCCGCAGGTCGTCGTCCGGCGGGACGTGACGGGACGGCTCCTTGAGGTGCTCGACGCCGGTCGCGACCCCGACGGCGCGGCCGCCCCCGACGACCTGCCGTCCGACGCCGTCATCGAGAGCTGGATCCACGTCGAGACCGACCGCGAGACCGACCACGAGGCCCTGGCCGCCATCGAGACCGGCCTGCGCCGCGTGCTCAGCGATGTCCGCGAGGCGGTCGAGGACTTGCAGAAGATGCGCGGCGCCGCCCTGCGCCTGGCCGACAGCCTCCCCGGCGAGCCGCTGCCCGCCGAGGTGACGCCGCAGGAGACCGAGGAAGCCACCGAGCTGCTCCGCTGGCTCGCCAACGACCACTTCACGTTCCTCGGTTACCGCGAGTACGAGCTGCTCCGGGAGGACGACGGCGGCGCGGGCGACGCGCTGCGGGCCATCCCCGGCACCGGCCTGGGCATCCTGCGCTCCGACCCCAGCCACGGGAAGAACACCGGACACCCCTCGGCCTCCGAGGCGTTCAGCCGGCTGCCCGCCTCCGCGCGCGCCAAGGCCCGCGAGCCGCGGCTGCTGGTGCTGACCAAGGCGAACAGCCGGGCCACCGTGCACCGGCCGTCCTACCTGGACTACATCGGCGTCAAGAAGTTCGACGCCGAGGGCAGGGTCATCGGCGAGCGGCGGTTCCTCGGCCTGTTCTCGGCCACCGCCTACACCGAGTCGGTGCGCCGCGTACCCGTCATCCGCCGCAAGGTCGCCGAGGTGCTCAGCGCGGCCGGGTTCCCGCCCGACAGCCACAGCGGGCGCGACCTGCTGCAGATCCTGGAGACCTACCCGCGCGACGAGCTGTTCCAGACTCCGACGGACACGCTGGGCAGCATCGCCACCGCTGTCCTCCAGCTCCAGGAGCGGCGCAGGCTGCGGCTGTTCCTGCGGCGGGACGAGTACGGACGGTACTACTCCGCGCTGGTGTACCTGCCGCGCGACCGGTACACCACCTCCGTGCGGCTGCGGCTGACCGAAATCCTCACCGAGGAACTGTCCGGCAGCTCGGTCGACTTCACGGCGTGGAACACCGAATCGGTGCTCTCCCGGCTGCACTTCGTCATCCGCGTCGAGCCGGGCACCGAGCTGCCCGAGCTGACCGACGCCGACGCGGAGCGGATCGAGGCGCGTCTCGCCGAAGCATCACGCTCCTGGAGCGACGGCTTCGCCGAGGCCCTGGCCGCCGAGTACGGCGAGGAGCGCGCCGCCGAGCTCAGCCGCCGTTTCTCCGGGGCCTTCCCCGAGGGGTACAAGGCTGACTTCTCGCCGCGCACCGCCGTCGCCGACCTGCGGTTCGTCACCGGGCTCACCCAGGGCGGGGGACCGGAGGGCGAGGGCCGCGACTTCGCGCTGTGCCTGTACGAGCCGGTCGGCGCCAGGCCAGGGGAGCGGCGGTTCAAGATCTACCGCACCGGCGAGCCGGTCTCACTGAGCGCGGTGCTGCCCGTGCTGCACTGCCTGGGCGTCGAGGTCGTGGACGAGCGGCCCTACCTGCTGCGCGCCAGCGACGGCACCACCGCCTGGATCTACGACTTCGGCCTGCGGATCCCCGAGCCGCTGTCGCACAACCTCGGCGGCGACGCCCGCGAGCGGTTCCAGGAAGCCTTCGCCGCCGCCTGGACCGGCGAGGCGGAGAACGACGGCTTCAACGCGCTGGTGCTGTCCGCCGGGCTGACCTGGCGCCAGGCCATGGTGCTGCGTGCCTACGCCCGGTACCTGTGGCAGGCGGGCGCCCGGTTCACGCGCGAGAGCATGGAGGCCACCCTCCGCCGCAACCACCACACCACCCGGCTGCTGGTCAGCCTCTTCGAGGCGCGGCTGTCGCCGCAGCGGCAGGCCGCGGGCCGGGAGCTGACCGATGCGCTGCTCGCCGAGCTCGACGGCGCGCTCGAGGAGGTGGCCAACCTCGACGAGGACCGCATCCTGCGGGCGTTCCTGACGGTCATCAAGGCCACCCTGCGGTGCAACTACTTCCAGACCGACAGCCAGGGCCGGCCCCACTCCTACCTGTCGATCAAGCTAGACCCGCAGGCCATCCCCGACCTTCCCGAGCCGCGTCCGGCGTACGAGATCTGGGTGTACTCGCCGCGCGTGGAGGGCGTGCACCTGCGGTTCGGCAAAGTGGCGCGCGGCGGCCTGCGCTGGTCGGACCGGCGGGAGGACTTCCGCACCGAGATCCTGGGCCTGGTGAAGGCCCAGGAGGTGAAGAACACGGTGATCGTGCCGGTCGGGGCCAAGGGCGGCTTCGTCGGCAAGCGGCTGCCCGACCCGGCCACCGACCGCGACGCGTGGCTGCGCGAGGGCATCGCCTGCTACCGGACGTTCATCTCCGGTCTGCTCGACATCACGGACAACCTGGTCAACGGCGAGGTGGTGCCGCCCGAGGACGTCGTGCGGCACGACGGGGACGACACCTACCTGGTGGTGGCCGCCGACAAGGGCACCGCCACGTTCTCCGACATCGCCAACGAGGTCGCTGCCTCCTACGGCTTCTGGCTGGGCGATGCCTTCGCCTCCGGCGGCTCCGCCGGATACGACCACAAGGGGATGGGCATCACCGCCCGCGGCGCGTGGGAGTCCGTCAAGCGGCACTTCCGGGAGCTCGGGCACGACACCCAGACCCAGGACTTCACGGTCGTCGGCATCGGCGACATGTCCGGTGACGTCTTCGGCAACGGCATGCTGCTGTCGGAGCACATCCGGCTGGTCGCCGCCTTCGACCACCGGCACATCTTCCTGGACCCCGACCCCGACGCGGCGGTCTCCTACGCCGAGCGGCGCCGGCTCTTCGAGCTGCCCCGCTCCTCGTGGGCCGACTACGACCCCAGCCTGATCTCCAAGGGCGGCGGCGTCTACCCGCGCACGGCGAAGTCCATCAGCCTCAGCCCGCAGGTGAAGCAGGCGCTCGGCATCGACCCCGGCGTGACGGTGATGACCCCCGCCGAGCTGATGCGGGCCATCCTCAAGGCCCCCGTCGACCTGCTGTGGAACGGCGGCATCGGCACCTACGTGAAGTCCTCGGCGGAGACCCACGCCGACGTCGGGGACAAGGCCAACGACGCCATCCGCGTCAACGGCCGCGACCTGCGCGCCCGCGTCGTCGGTGAGGGCGGCAACCTGGGGTTCACCCAGCGCGGCCGCATCGAGTACGCCCAGGCCGGCGGCCGGTGCAACACCGACGCCATCGACAACAGCGCCGGCGTCGACACCTCGGACCACGAGGTGAACATCAAGATCCTGCTCAACTCACTGGTCAGCGCGGGTGATCTCACCCTCAAGCAGCGCAACGCGCTGCTGGCCGAGATGACGGACGAGGTCGCCGCCCTCGTCCTGCGGAACAACTACGCCCAGAACACCGCGCTCGCCAACGGGCAGGCCACCGCGCCGGGGCTGATCCTGGCGCACCAGCGCCTGATCCGGCGCCTCACCGAAGAGGGCAGGCTCGACCGGGAGCTGGAGTTCCTCCCCAGCGACGACGAGATCCGCGAGCGGCGCGCCGCCGGCAAGGGGCTGACCCAGCCCGAGCTGTCGGTGCTGCTGGCCTACGTCAAGCTGTCCGTCACCGCGGAGCTGCTGGACACCTCCCTGCCGGACGACCCGTACACCGGGCGGCTGCTGCACGCCTACTTCCCGACCGCGCTGCGGGAGCGCTTCGCCGACCACATCGAGCGGCACGCCCTGCGCCGCGAGATCATCACCACGCTGCTCGTCAACGACACGGTGAACACCGGCGGCTGCTCCTTCCTGCACCGCATGCAGGAGGAGACCGGCGCCTCCACGGAGGAGATCGTCCGCGCGCACACCGCCTCGCGGGAGATCTTCGGGCTCGCCGGCATCTGGGACCGGGCCGAGGGCCTGGACAACAAGGTCGACGCCGCCGTCGTCACCCGGATCAGGCTGCACGCCCGGCGCCTGGTCGAGCGCGGCGCCCGCTGGCTGCTGAACAACCGGCCGCAGCCGCTGGCGCTCGCCGGGACCATCGACCTGTTCGCCGAGCGCGTCGGCCAGGTCTGGCGGGAGCTGCCGAAGCTGCTGCGCGGCAAGGACCTCGAGTGGCACGAGAAGCTGCACGCCGAGCTGGCTGGCAGCGGCGTGCCCGCCGACTTCGCCCTGCGGGTGGCGGGCTTCTCCGCCATCTTCCCCGGCCTGGACATCGTCGCCGTCGCCGACCGCACCGGCCGCGACCTGATGGACGTGGCCGAGGTGTACTACCACCTCAGCGACCAGCTCGGCATCGCGCAGCTCCAGGACCACATCAGCGAGCTGCCGCGGCTGGACCGGTGGCAGTCGATGGCCCGCACGGCGATCCGCGAGGACCTGTACGCGGCGCACCAGCTGCTGACGGCCGACGTGCTGGCGGCGGGCGGGCAGGACACTCCGCCCGAGGAGTGCTTCGCCACGTGGGCCGACCAGCACGCGGCGGTGCTCGGCCGGGCCCGTGCCACGCTCCGGGAGATCCAGTCGTCGGAGTCGTTCGACCTCGCCAACCTCTCGGTGGCCATGCGCACGATGCGCACCCTGCTGCGCAGCAACCGCTGACGGCCGCCACACGCCACGGGGCCGGGGATCCGCGCGGATCCCCGGCCCCTCGCGCTGTCTGGTGCAGGCGCCGTCAGCTCATGCGGCGGCCTGCGCGCGGCTCACTTGACGGCCCCGGACATCACGCCCGCCACGAACTGCCGCTGGAAGGCGAAGAAGATGGCCAGCGGGACCAGCATCGACAGGAACGCGCCCGGACCCAGCACCTCGATGTTGCTGCCGAACTGCCGCATCTGCTGCTGGAGCGCGACCGTCATGGGCGGCGAACTGGCGTCGGCGAAGATCAGGCCGACCAGCATGTCGTTCCACACCCACATGAACTGGAAGATGCCCAGGGCGGCGATCGCGGGCCCGCCCAGCGGCAGCACCACCCGGAAGAACAGCCGGATCTCGCCGGCGCCGTCCAGCCGCGCCGCCTCCAGCAGTTCGCGGGGGATCTCGGCGAAGAAGTTCCGCAGCAGGAAGATGCCGAACGGCAGGCCGAACGCCGTGTGGAACAGCACGACGCCCAGCGTCGTGCCGAAGATCCCCAGCGTCTCGTACAGCCGCGCCACCGGGATCAGCGCCACCTGCACCGGCACCACCAGCAGGCCGACCACCACCACGAACCACCAGTCGCGGCCGGGGAACTCCAGCCAGGCGAAGGCGTACGCGGCGAGTGCGCCGAGCCCGACGACCAGCAGCGTCGCCGGCACCGTGATGGCGACCGTGGACCAGATCGACTCGCGGAAGTCCTCGTTCTGCAGCAGCGCGTCGTAGTTGGCCGTCGTCCACTGACTGGGGTCGGTCAGCGCCTCCCACCAGCCGCTGGACGCGATGTCGCGCGGGTCGCGGAAGGACGACGCCAGCAGCCCGGCCGTGGGCAGCAGCCAGAGCACGCCGACAACGACGAGGAACACCCGCACCAGCCCGCCGGTCGCGATCGAGACGATCCGGGAGGCGAGAGAGGTGCGCGGCGGCGTGCTCGTCGGCGCGGCACCGGACTTGGCCGGCTCCGGCGCCTGGGCGGTCATCGTGGGAGTGGTCACCGCTTGTTCTCCCGTCGCAGCCGTCGGATATTGAGGATCATCACCGGCACCACGAGCAGCAGCAGGAGCACCGCGATCGCGCTGCCCAGGCCCTGGCTGCCGCCGGGCGTGAAGGACTCGACGTACAGCTCGACCGCCAGGACGTTGGCGTCGGCCTGACTGGAGGGCGGTGGAATCACCCACACCAGGTCGAAGATCTTCATCACGTTGATCATCAGCGTCACCAGGACGACGCCCAGCACGGGTGCCAGCAGCGGCACGGTGATGCGGCGGAAGACCTGCCACTCGTTCGCGCCGTCCACGCGGGCCGCCTCCAGCGTCTCCCGCGGCACGCCCGCCAGCCCCGCCGCGATCAGGACCATCGCGAAGCCGGTCCAGATCCACACGTAGGAGCCGATGACCGCAGGGGTGACGAGCGTCGGGCCCAGCCACTCCGCGCCGTTGTACGGGGCCGTGAAGCTGTCGGCCGCCAGCCGCAGCTGCGCCCCGTCGGCCTCCCCGGGAAGCGAGAAGGTGCCGTCCGAGGCCGTGGTGGCGCTCGCCACCACCTCGCCGTCGCGCACCGCCTCCACGGTGATGCCTTCGAGCGCCAGCTCACCGTCGTCCACGGTGTTCTCGGTGCCTTCGCCCCCGGGCAGGAAGTCCCGCCACACCGTGCCCGTCACCTCGCCCGGCTCGGCCGCGGCGGCGCGCGCCGGCTCGGCGTCCTCCAGCTCGGGCTGCGGCACGGCGACCAGCGGCAGCATCACCGGCTCGCCCGCGGTGACCGTCCCGTCCAGCAGGTAGGAGCCGTCCTCCTGCGGGGTGAGCGGCCCGCCGGGGCGGGGCTGCGCGTCCGGCCACGTCGACGAGGGCGAGAAGGTGTCGTGCACGGTGGTCAGCACGGCGTTCGCCAGGCCGCGGTCCGGGTCGTGCTCGTACACGAGGCGGAAGATGATGCCCGCCGCGAGCATCGAGATGGCCATCGGCATGAACACCAGCAGCTTGAACGCGGTCGCCCAGCGTATGCGCTCGGTCAGCACCGCAAATATCAGGCCGAGGCCGGTCGCCACCGCGGGGGCGACGACGATCCATATCAGGGTGTTCCGCAGCGCCGTCCGCGTGTCGTCGAGCCGGAAGATGTCGGCGTAGTTGCCCAGGCCGACGAAGTCACCGCCGTCGGCGCCGAAGAAGCTGCGCCATGCCGTGTAGGCGATCGGGTAGACGACCAGCGCGCCGAGCAGCAGCAGCGCGGGCAGCAGGAAGCACGCGGCCACCCAGGGGCGGGTCCTGATCACCGCCTTGCCGGATGCCATGGGAATTCAGTCTCCGTCCGTCCGTGAAGCGTTACTCGCCGTAGGCCCTGGCCGCCTGGGCCTCCAGGTACCGCTGCGCTCCCTCGACGTCGTCCGGGTTGCGCAGGAAGTTCTGGAGTCCTTGCCACATGCCCTGCCCGGTCGTACCCCCGAAGGCGGCCGGGGTCTGGTCGGACATGTCGAACCGGAAGTCGTTGCCAGCTTCGATCAGCGCGCGGGCGATCTCGCGCTGCACGTCGTTGGGGTAGGCGTCGAACTCCAGGGAGCGGTTCGGGGAGATGTAGCCGCCCGGCTCGGCCCAGATCCGCGCGGCGTCCGGCGTGGCCAGGAAGGCGAGCAGCGCGTTCTGGGCCTCGCTGGCCTCGCCGTTGGGCGCCACGGCCACCGCGGCGTCGCCCGCCGTCACCACCGGGGGCACGTCGCCCACCGACGGGAACGGGAAGACCAGGGCGTCCTCGCCGACCACCGCGTCGGTGGAGCTGGCGATCTCGGCGCCGACGAAGTCGGCCTCGAACACCATCCCCGCCAGCGGGGTTTCCAGGTCGCTGAACGTCTGCGAGACGGAGGTCGGGAAGTCGGTCTGGAGCGCGCCGCCCCGGCCGCCGGCCACCAGCTGCTCCTCGCCGAACAGCTCGCCCAGCGTCCGCAGCGCCTCGGCCACGCTCTCGTGCGTCCACGGGATCTCGTGCGCCGCCAGCCGGTCGTACATCTCGGGGCCGGCCTGGGAAAGGTAGATGTTCTCGAACCAGTCGGTCAGCGGCCAGCCGTCGGCGCCGGCCACGGACACCGGGTCGGTGCCGGACTCCCAGACGGTCCACGCGGTCTGGAGGAAGTCCTCCCAGGTCTCCGGCGCCTCGACCCCCGCGTACTCGAAGGCCGTGACGTTGTACCAGACCAGGGACTTGTTGGCGGCCTTGACGTAGACCCCGTACTGCTCGCCCTCGTAGGAGCCGAGCTCGCGCCAGCCCTCGGCGTAGTTGGCCTCGAGCTGCTCGATCACGATGTCCCCGACGGGGGCGATCCAGCCCTGCTCGGCGAAGTCCCGGACCACGCCCGGCTGGGGCACCATCACGATGTCCGGCGCCGCGCCGCCCTCGATGCGGCTGCCGACGAAGCTGGAGACGTTGTCGCCGGTGGGAACGAAGCTGACCGAGGCGCCTGTCTCCTCCTCGAACGCCTCCATGACGCGCATGAAGTTCTCCTGCTCGGTGCCCGTCCACACGGCGGCCACCTCCAGGCTCTGGCCGCTGAGATCGGGCAGCTCGATGGAGATGTCCCAGTCGGTCTCCTCGCCGCCGCCGTCACCGGAGCACGCCGTCAGCAGCAGCGCGCAGGCGACCCCCGCTATCCCCGCCGCGCGGGCGGCTCGCCGGGATCGCCGGACAGTACCGCGCATGTGCACCCCTCGCCTTAAGGGCCTGTGAACGCGTGGCAGACCCCGCGCGCAGGGCTGCCACGCCGCATGTCCTGAGCTGAACTCCACTGTTCCTATGCCGGCCCCGCCAGGCAGGCAAGGCCGGTTGTCATGTCAACTTCCTTTTGTGATGTTCCTGTTACCCTCGGCGCATAAAGGGGAAATGGTGCGCTCCGACGCGCTTACACCAGACCTTCACATCCGGCGTTCACGCCGGGCGTGCGGGCTCATACCAGGGACGCGGCAGTGGTCCGCCCGGTCTGCGCGGCCCGGCTGGCCGCGCTCGCCAGCAACGCGATGTCCGTCGGCCCGTTCCCCAGCTCGCGCACCGGGCGCCGCGCGGGCGGGTCACCGGCCCGCGCCCAGTCGAGCGGCACCACGGTCGGCCGCAGCGTGGCAGTCCGGGGGATCCGGCCGGTCACCCGGGCCGACTGGAACGGGGTGAGCCTGCCGCCGGCGCGGACGAGCCCGGCCCGCCCCACGGGATCTCCGGCCATGGCGACACGTATGCCCGGACCCTCCAGCGCGCCGCCCGCGGCGATCACGCGGACGCCCAGGCGGTGGCCGTCGCCCGCCGCCGCGTGCAGCGCGCGCACCACGGAGCCCGCGGCCTGCCGCCCCGGGGCTCCCAGCGGCGGCGCCAGCAGGGCGTCGAGGTCGTCGACGAGCACCACGAGCCACGGCAGCGGGCCGCTGCCGGGCGCCAGCACCTCGGGCAGGTCGTCGTCCGGCTGCCGGGGCGCGGCGACCCGCCCCAGGGGCCGGCGCCGCGCGGAGGCGAAGGAGTCCTCACCTATCAGTGCCGCCCGGCGCTTGAGCTCGCCCCGCAGCGCCTGCGCGACAGCGCGCATCCGCACCGGGTCCGTCGCTGGCAGGTGCGTCGCCACGTGCGGCAGTTCCGCGCAGGGCAGCAGCCCGTCGCCTTCCCCCTCTATCAGGAGCACCGACAGGTCCCGCGGACCGCGCGCCGCGGCCAGCGAGGCGGCGAGCGAGCGCAGCAGCTCAGTCCGCCCGGAGGACGGCCCGCCTTCGATCACCACCGGGCCGGGGGCCTGGGCCAGGTCGGCCCCGACCGGGCCCTGCGCCCCGGCGCCGAAGACGACGGGCAGCCCGGTGCCCGCGTTCCAGCGGTCGCGCAGCGTTCCCGGCGTGACGCGCGGCAGCTCCAGCACGTCAAGCAGCCGGCAGCTGGCCGGCAGCGGCCCCGCGCCCGGCGACGCCTGCGCGCCTTCGGTCCCGGCGGCGGGCTCGCGCTGCTCCCTGAGCGGGGCCAGGGCACGCGCCAGCCGCTCCGCCCAGGCGGCGGAGACGGCGTCCACGGTGGCGAGCGGGCCGACGCCGGCGGGACCGGTCAGCCGGACGGCGCTCGCCACGGCGCCGCTGAGCAGGGCCGCCGTGCCGCAGGCGGCGAAGGCGGGAAACGACCGCCGGGCCCGCTCGAGGGTCTCGGCCAGCGGCGAGGCGGGCGTCGCCGGGGGAGTGTCGGCCAGGCACAGCAGGTGGATGCCGTGGGCCGGGCCCTCAGCCGCCAGCCGGGCCAGCGAGTGCCGTGACTCCAGGGCGACCGCGTCGCCGTCGACCAGCACCACCGTGCGCCGCCCGGCAGCCGGGCGCGGCGCGCCGGGCGTGAGCCGTTCGGTCAGCTCCGCGAGGCGGGCGGTGGCCTGGGCGGCGTCGAAGCCGGTCAGCAGGCGGCAGTCCTGCCCGCGGGTCGGCCGCAGGTGCGGCAGCCAGCCGGCCCAGGCCCAGTCCGCGGCCTTGCCGGGGGCGAGCAGCACGAGTTCGAGCGCGCTGGGCGCGTGCAGCGCGGCGAGCTGGGCGAGCGCGCAGCGGGCGAGGCCGAGCAGCTGGCGCCGGGGCCCGGCCAGGCCGAGGGAGCCGGTGTCGGCCAGGCTCACCGTCACCGGGGCGAGCCGCCCGTCAGGCCGGTGCACCGTGCCCAGGCGGAGCGGCAGCGCCTGCGGGCCCGAGGCGCGGCGGGACCACAGACCCGGCGCGCCCTCGGGAGCCGCCGCCGCGTCCAGGGCGGTCAGCAGCAGCGTGGCCGGATCCGGCCAGCGGCCGTCGTCCTCGGCCGTCGGCCGCGAGGGCGCGGGCGGCGCCGCCGGCACGGCCTCGCGGCCGACGGCGGCGCTGAGGAACCCGCCCGTGTGCGTGGTCTCGGCGGCGCGCCGCCTCGCCCAGCCGACCAGGCCCCTGACCGGCCGCTTCGTGCCGTCCGGCCGCGACTCCCCGGGCGGCGGCGCGGTCGCGGCGGGCCCGGGCGGCTCCGGGGCGCTGGTGCTGCCGGTGCGCTCGGGGGTGGTGGTCAGCACCCGCAGCGCCGACTCGCCCACGCGCAGCACCGCGCCTGGCGGGACCGGCACGGGGCCGCCCTGGACCGGAAGCCCGTCCACCAGCGTGCCGTTGGTCGAGCCGAGGTCGGTGACGGTGACGGAGCCGTCGGCGGCCAGCGACAGGGCGCAGTGGACCCGGGAGACGTCCGGGTCGTCGAGCGGCACGTCGGCGTCGGCGGACCGGCCGATCCGTACCTCGGTGCCCCCGCCGCGCAGCAGGTGCACCCCGCCGGCGTCGGGCCCCGCGACCACCAGCAGCGTGCCGCCGACGGGGTCGGGGGCGGGCGCGGCGGCCGGGCGGCTGAAGGCCAGCACCGCGCCGTCCACCAGGGGGGCGTGGCCCAGCCGGGCCCGGCGCGGGTCGAGCCGCTGCTGTTCGCAGTACACCGGGCCGGCCCCGCCGGAGGTGAAGGCCGCGGCGTTCGCCAGCGGCCGGAGGACATCGGCGAGCGGCGTGTCCGGGGGCGCGGTGATCAGCACGTCCGTGCCGCCGCCCGCCGCGCGGCCGGGAGGCGGCGCGAGAACGGTCACCCTGATCTGGATCGGCATCGGCCCTCCCGGTCACCTCTCCCCAGCCCAGGTGCGCGGCCCCGCCCACCGCGGGTCGCGGTGAACGCCCCACGTGACTGGCGCTGTCGCTGTCGCATCGGATGGTGATGCTGAAAGCATCCTCGCACCCGCCACTGACACTCCGCCGCGTGAGTGACGGGCAATGATCTTGATTGGCCACATCTGACCGGAACTGATCGCTCCGGCTGAGGGCGCACGCCTCACGGTGTCCTCACGGCACCCTCACCGCGGCCGCACACGGCCGCACCCGGTCCCCGCCCTGCGGAGTGCACGGGAACCGGCAGGCTCGGTGCCGCCGCGGGCGTCGCCCTATGCTCTCCACGGCGCTCACCGTAGCCCGGTCGGGCGCCATTACAGTAAGGGATTCGGGGCTGGGTCACGGTGCGCGGCGTACCGCGGAAGGCTCCGGGGAACACCGTCGAACCAGGGAGCACACGTGCGGCCGGTAGGCAGCAAGTACCTGCTTGAAGAGCCGCTCGGGCGCGGCGCCACCGGCACGGTCTGGCGCGGGCGCCAGCGGGAGACCGCCGGGGAGGAAGCGGCGGTTCCGGGCGAGCCGGGCGAACTCGTCGCCATCAAGGTCCTCAAGGAAGAGCTGGCGCACGACCCCGATGTCGTCATGCGCTTCCTGCGGGAGCGGTCGGTGCTGCTGCGCCTGACCGCCGACAGCCCCTCCAACATCGTCCGCACCCGCGACCTGGTGGTCGAGGGCGACCTGATCGCCCTGGTCATGGACCTGATCGACGGCCCCGACCTCCACCGCTACCTGCGCGACAACGGCCCGCTCACGCCCGTCGGAGCCGCCCTGATGACCGCGCAGATCGCCGACGCGCTGGCCACCGCCCACGCCAAGGGCATCGTCCACCGCGATCTCAAGCCCGCCAACGTCCTGGTCGCGGGCGGCTCCGACCCGGCCGGCGCGGCCCAGCTCCGCCCCATGCTGACCGACTTCGGCATCGCGCGGCTGGCCGACAGCCCCGGCGTCACCCGCGCCCACGAGTTCGTGGGCACGCCCTCGTACGTTGCGCCCGAGTCCGCCGAGGGCCGCGAGCAGACCTCGGCCGTCGACATCTACGGCGCCGGCATCCTGCTGTACGAACTGCTCACCGGCCACCCGCCCTTCAGCGGCGCGAGCACGATGGAGATCCTGCGCCGGCACATGACGGAGCAGCCGCCGCGCCCGCCGGGCATCGCCGAGCCGCTGTGGACCGTCATCGACGCCTGTCTGCGCAAGAATCCGGGCGACCGGCCCAGCGCCGCCAGCCTGGCGCGCGCCCTGCGCGCGGTGGCCGCCGGCCTCGGCCCCGACGCCACCAGCGAGCAGCGGCTCGCCGCCGCCGACGTCGGTTCCCTGCTCACCCCCGACACCAATCCCGTGATGGTGGCGGGCGGGTCGATGAGCCCGCCCGGCGCCGCCGAGCCCACCCAGGCCCTGCCGGGCGGCTCCGCGCCGGCCGGCGCCGACCCGGCGGCCCCCACCGCGGTCATGCCCAGCTCCGGCGCGCCCGGGCCCGGCGGCCCTGGCCAGCCGGGACGGTCCGATGGCCTCGACGCCACGCGCGCCATGCCGCCGCAGGCACCGGCGCCCGACGAGCCGCACCCGTGGGAGGAGCAGCTCCGCGCCGCCCGTGACCGGAATGAGCCGACCCAGGTCCAGCCCGTCGACCCGGCGCAGGACCCGCTCTACCGGCAGCCGCAGCGCACGCCCCGGCGCCCTCCGCAGCGCAGGCCGCAGCGGCAGGCGCCCCCGCCGCCGCAGCAGCCGGGGCCCGCCGGCTACCCCTACCCCCCGCCGCAGCAGCAGTACCCGCAGCCGCAGCCGTACCAGGCTCCCCAGCCGTATCAGGCTCCCCAGCCGTATCAGGCTCCCCAGCCGCCCCAGGTGCCCCAGCCTCCGCAGGGGTCCCGCCGGCAGCGGGAGCCGCGCGAGCCGCGCCGCCGCTCGTCGAGCCCCATGCGCATTCCGGGCCTCGGCTGCCTCAAGGGCTGCCTGGTGGTGATCCTGCTGCTGGTCCTGATCGTCGTGCTGATCTGGAATTTCACGCCGGTCCCGGAGTGGGTCGCCAATGGCCGGGATTTCTGGGAAACCATGAGCGACTGGTTCGACAACGTCCGCGAGTGGCTCGGCCTCATCGAGGAGGCGCAGCAGACCGGCGAGGAGATCCAGGAGAACATTCCCGGCGGCGAATCCGGCGGCTAATGACGCCGGTTACCTCGGGGATTTATCGACTTCTGCGAAAGGTTTTCCGGCTCAGGACCGCAGCAAACCGGGGCACAGCGGGCGCAGCCCTCCGGCGGCGCCCGCTGCGCCGTCGTAGCCTCACGCCATGGCACGCAACATCGGCAGCCGCTATACCGCACACCGGGTCCTCGGGCGTGGCAGCGCCGGGACGGTGTGGCTGGGCGAGGGCCCCGAGGGGCACGTCGCCATCAAGGTGCTCCGCGAGGACCTCGCCAGCGACCGCGACCTCGCCGAGCGGTTCGCGCACGAGCGCCACGCCCTCCTCGGCCTGGAGCATCCGAACATCGTCGGCGTCCGTGACCTGGTCATCGGCGGCCCCGACGGCCAGGACATCGCCCTGGTGATGGACCTCGTGCGCGGCCCTGACCTGCGCACGCACCTGCGGACCGAGCGCCGGCTGGCCCCCCGCGAGGCGGTCGCGATCACCGCGGGCATCGCCAGCGGCCTGGCCGTGGCGCACGCCGCCGGGATCGTGCACCGGGACGTCAAGCCCGAGAACATCCTGCTCGACACCTCCGGCGAGACCACGGTCCCGCTGCTGACCGACTTCGGCGTCGCCAAGCTCATCGACGAGCCCCGCCACGGTTCCACCGGCGGCATCGTCGGCACCCCCGACTACATGGCGCCGGAGATCGTCGAGGGCCTGCCGCCGCGGGCCGCCGTCGACATCTACGCCCTGGTCACGGTCCTGTACGAACTGCTCGCCGGCTTCACGCCGTTCGGCGGCGGCCACCCCGGCGCCGTGCTGCGCCGCCAGGTCACCGAGACGGCGGCGGAGCTGCCGGGCATCCCCCGCGAGCTGTCCGAGCTGATCCAGCAGTGCCTGGCCAAGGCGCCCGCCTCCCGGCTGCGCGCCGCCGAGCTCGCCTCCCGGCTCCGCGAGCTGCTGCCCGCCCTGGAAGGGCTGCCGCCCCTCGACATCGGCGATCCCGAGCCCGCCGAGGCAGCCGAGCCCGTGGCCGAGCCGGCCCTGGCGGCGCACGTCGCCGAGCCGGGCGCCGCGGACCGTGCCGCCGTGCCCCTCGTGCCCGGTGCCGCACCGGACTCCGAGCGCTCCACCCACACCCGGATGCGGGTCCCGGACGCCGATGAGCTGGCGGGCGGCGCCCACGGCACCGCACGGGCCCCCCGCGCCGCCGGCGTCCCGCGGGCCGGGTCCGCGCGCCACGGCGCCCTCGCGCGCCGCCGCCGGCGCCTGGCCGTGACGGTGGCCGGGATCGTGGGAGCCGGGGCGATCGGCGGCTGGCTCCTCTTCGGCGGCGGCGACGACGGGGACGGTGGCGGCGGCACGACGACCGGTGTCTCGGAGGGCGCCCAGGAGTGACCGGCGGGGACGGACGGGCGAGGGGCACACACGGGACCTCGCCCGCCGTCCCAGCGGTTAGGCTGGAGACGTGGCAGTGGTCGATGTATCCGAAGCTCTGAAGTCCCTCACCTCCACCATGGAGTCGGTCGAGGCCGTCCTCGACATGGAGAAGCTGCGGGGCGAGATCGCCGCGCTCGAGGAGCAGGCGGCGGCTCCGACGCTGTGGGACGACCCGGAGCGGGCACAGCAGGTCACCAGCCGCCTGTCGCTGCTCCAGGGGCAGGCGCGCAAGGTCGAGGAGCTGCACGGCCGCATCGACGACCTCGAGGTGCTGTTCGAGCTCGCCGAGGCGGAGAACGACGCGGACGCGCGCGCCGAGGCCGAGGCGGAGCTGGCGGCGGTCCGCAAAGCCGTCTCCGAGCTCGAGGTGCGGACTCTGCTGTCGGGCGAGTACGACCACCGCGATGCCATGATCAGCATCCGCGCGGAGGCCGGCGGAGTGGACGCGGCGGACTTCGCCGAGCAGCTCCAGCGGATGTACCTGCGCTGGGCCGAGCGCAAGGGCTACCAGACCGAGGTGCTCGACACCTCCTACGCCGAGGAAGCCGGCATCAAGTCGACGACGTTCACGGTCAAGGCGCCCTACGCCTACGGCACTCTCTCCGTCGAGCAGGGCACGCACCGGATGGTGCGGATCTCCCCGTACGACAACCAGGGCCGCCGCCAGACGTCGTTCGCGGGCGTGGAGGTGCTGCCGGTCGTCGAGCAGACGGACCACATCGAGATCCCGGAGAACGAGATCCGCGTCGACGTCTTCCGTTCGTCCGGGCCCGGCGGCCAGTCCGTGAACACCACGGACTCCGCCGTGCGGATCACGCACCTGCCGACCGGCATCGTCGTCTCCTGCCAGAACGAGAAGTCCCAGATCCAGAACCGCGCCGCCGCGATGCGCGTGCTCCAGGCCCGCCTGCTGGCCCGTCAGAAGGAGGAGGAGCAGGCCAAGATGGACGCCCTGAAGGGCGATGGCGGCAACTCCTGGGGCAACCAGATGCGCAGTTACGTGCTCCAGCCGTACCAGATGGTCAAGGACCTCCGCACCGAGCACGAGGTGGGCAACCCGCAGGCCGTACTCGACGGTGAGATCGACGACTTCCTTGAGGCGGGTATCCGCTGGCGCAAACAGCAGGAGAGTAAGCGGGACGCGTAACCGTCCAGCAACTATCGCGACGTCCCTGTTACTTAACGGACATCCTGCTTGACGATGGTGCGGTTAAAAGGGAAAGCTGTTCGTCCGGCATGCCTAAGTTGCGAGGCGCGTGTTGCGCAAGGGGCGACTGAGAGGCAGTAAGAAGCCCCAACATCACCGCGGCCCTTGCGCCAGGCTGACCCGGAACAGGACATTGTCGCGAACAAAGACTGCTACAGGGGGTAGTGGATACATGGCCAGTCCCAAGACACGGGCCAACGTGGCGCGCGTCGCGGCCGCCGCGGTTTTCGCGGCCGGCGCGTCGCTCGCCGTCGTGGGCACCGCGTCCGCCAGCGGCCCGAGCGAGAAGGCCGAAAAGGAGGAGGCCCAGACCCAGAGCGGCTCCATCGCGGGGCTCGTCGGGGGGCAGGACGGCGGTGCCATCCTCGGCCTCGTCGAGGGTGCCTCCGGCGGCGACTCCGACGGTGACGACGGCGGCGACGACGGCGGTGACGACGGCGGCGACGACGGCGGTGACGACGGTGACGCCGAGGGCGGTGACGTCGAAGGCGGCGCCGGCGGTGACGACGGCGGCGACGACGGCGACGCCGGTGGTGACGACGGCGGTGACGACGGTGACGCCGGTGGTGACGACGGTGACGCTGGCGGCGACGACGGCGGTGACGACGGCGACGAGGGCACCTCGAACGGCGGGGGCAGCCCGGAAGGCGTGAGCGAGGGCACCACCGGCAACGCTCCGGACCCTGACAACCAGGGCGGCAGCGGCGTCATCGAGCAGGACGACCCGGACGAGGACCTCACCGACGTGCCCGCGCCGGAGACCTCGCCCAACGGTGACCAGGGCGAGCTGGCCGAGACCGGTTCCTCCATGAACGAGACGCTGCTGATCGTCGGTGCGGCCACCATGATCGCCGGTGGTGTGGCGTTCCGCTACCTGCCGCGTCTCATCACCAAGGGCGGTGCCGCCGCCTAACGGGCCACGGCCTTACCCGTGATGCCATGCGGCACACGACGGGCCCGGAGCAGTCCGCTGCTCCGGGCCCTTTCCCGTCACGCTCTCATGCGGGCCTGGCCACCACCAGGGCGACGGCGGCGAGCGCCAGCACCAGCGCCACCAGCGCCGCCGGGCTGCCCAGAACGGCCCACGGGCCGCGCTCCTCCCGCAGCCGGGCCAGCTCGGCCCGGCAGACGGCGCAGCGCCCCTCGCTTACCCGCCCCGCACAGTTCGCGCATACCAGCCAGTCGGCGGTCATGCGTTGTCTCCTCTCCTCGCCCCCCTGTCTTCTACTGTGCCAGGCCCTGGCGTGCACCGCAGAACACGGCCGCCGGCACCCCGCCGACAGGCCGGACAAACAGGGACGGCCCGGGACGCTGCCTGCGCACCAGGCGCCGCTTCGCGTATGGTCTGCCCCAGCGAGGGGCAGCTCTCGCACCTACCCAGCAGCGACGTGGTGTAACCGTGATCCGATTCGACAGCGTCACCAAGACCTATCCCCGGCAGAGTGCGCCGGCTCTCAGCGACGTCTCGCTGGAGATCGAGCGCGGTGAGTTCGTCTTCCTGGTGGGATCCTCGGGATCGGGCAAGTCGACGTTCCTGCGGCTGATCCTGCGCGAGGAGCGCGCCACGCACGGCACGGTCCACGTGCTGGGCAAAGACCTCGGTCGCCTGTCCAACTGGAAGGTGCCGCAGGTGCGCCGCCAGCTCGGCACCGTCTTCCAGGACTTCCGGCTCCTGCCCAACAAGACGGTGGGTGAGAACGTCGCCTTCGCCCTGGAGGTGATCGGCAAGTCCCGCGGCCAGATCCGGAAGACGGTCCCTGAGGTGCTCGACCTTGTCGGCCTCGGCGGCAAGGAAGACCGCATGCCCGGCGAACTCTCCGGCGGTGAACAGCAACGCGTCGCCATCGCGCGGGCGTTCGTCAACCGGCCGATGCTGCTGATCGCCGACGAGCCGACGGGCAACCTCGACCCGCAGACGTCCGTCGGCATCATGAAGCTGCTCGACCGGATCAACCGCACCGGCACCACGGTGGTGATGGCGACCCACGACGCCCAGATCGTGGACCAGATGCGCAAGCGCGTCATCGAACTGGAGAAGGGCCGGCTCGTCCGCGACCAGCACCGCGGCGTCTACGGCTACCAGAACTGATCCGCGCCGTCCCTCACGCTCACCCGGAGCCAGAACGGAAAGGCCGCCATGCGCGCCCACTTCGTCCTGTCGGAGATCGGCATCGGTCTCCGCCGCAACCTCACCATGACCTTCGCGGTGATCGTTTCGGTCGCCCTGTCGCTCGCCCTGCTCGGCGGGTCGCTGCTCGCCCGCGAGCAGGTCAACAGCATGAAGGACTACTGGTACGACCGGGTCGAGGTGTCGATATTCCTCTGCAACGAGAACGACGCCCAGACGGAGCCCACGTGCTCCGGCGGCGCCGTGACCGAGGAGCAGAAGGAGCAGATCGAGGCCGAGCTGCGTGAGTTCGACGTCGTCGACGAGGTGTACTACGAGTCGGCGGAGGAGGCCTGGGAGCACTATCAGGAGCAGCAGGAGGACAACCCGATCGCGGCGGTCGTCACGCCGGACCAGATGCAGGAGTCATTCCGCGTCAAGCTGCACGATCCGACCAGGTACGAGGTGGTGTCCTCGGCCTTCATGGGGCGGCCGGGCGTGCAGGACGTGGTGGACCAGAGCGATCTGCTGGAGAACCTCTTCAACCTGCTGAACGGTGTGAACTACGCGGCGCTGGGCCTGTTCGCGCTGATGCTCATCGTCGCGCTGCTGCTGATCGTCAACACGGTGCGGGTCTCGGCGTTCAGCAGGCGCCGGGAGACCGGGATCATGCGGCTGGTGGGCGCCTCCGGCTTCTACATCCAGCTGCCGTTCATCCTGGAGGCCGCGATCGCCGGTCTCATGGGTGCGGTGCTGGCGTGCGGACTGCTCGTCGGCGTCAAGTACTTCATGATCAACAACTTCCTGGCGCAGGAGATCCCGCTCATCCAGTTCATCGGCTGGGGCGAGGTGCTCCAGGTACTGCCGTTCATCCTGGCGGTCGGCGCGCTGATGCCCGCGCTTGCAGCTTTCTTCGCTCTGCGCAAGTACCTGAAGGTGTAATTCCGGTGTGACATAGTCGCCGAATTTCCCGCTCGTTGAGTGACGTTCCTCTCGCGTGCAGGGCGTTCATCTGTCCTACACTCCGCAGCATGCCGAGTCCGTCTCGCACCAGCCCGGCCGGCCAGGTCCGGCGAAGCGCGGTGCTGGCGTTCGTCTTCGCGGGCGTGGTCGCGGCCGGAGCGGCCACCGGCTCCTGGCCCCAGGCCGCCGATGGCACCGAACTGTCCGCGCGGGGCGGCGCACCGCCGTGGGATGACGACCCGTCAGCGGCCGACGCCGAGCGCGTCGTCGCTCGCCAGGGCGACGAGTGGTCGGCCGCCTACTCCGAGGAGGAATACGAGCGGCTGCGCCAGGGCCTCGCGGGGGAGTACGTCGGCACCGGCATAGCGGTGACCCGCACCCCCGAAGGCGCGATCGAGGTCAGCGAGGTCCACGAGGGCAGCCCGGCCGCGCGCGCGGGGATCAGGCCCGGTGACCTGATCCTCACCATCGACGGTGACCGGCTCACCGGCGCGCCGGTCACCGACGCCGTGAGCCGCCTGCGCGGCAGCGACGACCCGGGCGACGCCGGGCCCGGCAGCACGGTCGTGCTGGGGCTGGAGCGCGACGGCCACCGCTGGGAGGAGGTTGTCGCGCGCGAACGGCTGGCCATCGAGACCGTCAGCGTCAGCCGCGCCGCGCCCGGGGTGACGAGGATCGAGGTGACGTCGTTCACCCAGGGCGCGGCAGACCAGCTGCGCGCGGCGGTCGAGAGCGTCCCCGAGGGCGACGGCATCGTGCTCGACCTGCGGGGCAACGCGGGCGGCCTGCTGGCCGAGGCCGCCGAGGCCGCCTCCGTCTTCCTCGACGGCGGCGTGGTCGCCACCTACGACGTCTACGGCGAGGAGCGGGTGCTCACCGCCGACCGCGGCGGTGACACCGGCACGCCGCTGGTGGTGCTGGTCGACGGCGGCACGATGAGCTCGGCCGAGATGCTCACCGGCGCACTGCAGGACCGCAACCGCGCGGTGATCGTGGGGTCGCGCACGTTCGGCAAGGGCACCGTGCAGATGCCCAGCGAGCAGCCGGACGGCTCGGTCGCCGAGCTCACGGTCGGGCACTACGAGACGCCCTCGGGCCGCACCATCGACGAGAACGGCATCGTGCCGGACCTGGTCGTGGCGCCGGGTGAGGACGCCGAGGAGAAGGCGGCCAGCGTCGTCGGCGGCGTCGCCTGACGCCCCGGGGCCGGGGAAACCCCGCGCCGGTGGCCCGGCGGGTCCGTAGAATGGCCGGGTCATGGCTAAGCAGACCGGTCGCAAGCTCATCGCGCAGAACAAGCGGGCGCGGCACGACTATCACATTCTGGACACGTACGAGTGCGGTCTGGTACTGACCGGCACGGAGGTGAAGTCGCTGCGCCAGGGCCGCGCGTCGCTCGCGGACGGTTTCGCCCAGGTCGACAACGGTGAGGTGTGGCTGCACAACGTCCACATCCCCGAGTACGCGCAGGGGACGTGGACCAACCACAGCGCGCGGCGGAAGCGGAAGCTGCTGCTGCACCGTTCCGAGATCAACAAGCTGATCGGCAAGACGCAGGAGACGGGCGTCACGCTCGTCCCGCTCCAGCTGTACTTCTCCGACGGCGGCCGGGCCAAGGTCGAGGTCGCGCTGGCGCGAGGCAAGCGCGAGTACGACAAGCGCCAGGCGCTGCGCGAGAAGCAGGACCGCAGGGAGGCGGAGCGTGCCATGGCGGCCGTCCGCCGCCGGCAACGCGCCTGACGGCCGCGGGACCGGTCGCTATACTGGATCACGCGTCCGCCGGGGGCGGGAATGCCCGGGGCGGGGCGCTTGTTAACTGGACATGGGGATGATCGGTTTCGACAGCGGATGTTGAAGTAGGGGAAGCGAGCCGAGGACTGCGGCAATGATCTCGTTAACCATGTGCCGCGAAAAAATAATCGCCAACAACAAGCGCGATTCCTTCGCCCTCGCTGCCTGAGCAGCGACCTGCGAAGTGTCAGCCCGGGAGCGTTCCCGGCCCGGTGACTGGCATCAGCTAGGGAACTGACCGGCCGCTCCGGTCACGGGAGCTGGTCGGGACACCACACAGTGACTGGGCCCGTCGGAGACTTGTCCGCGTGATCTCCGGGGCCGAGAAAAACAGCAGCGGACTGCGCTCGGAGAAGCCCTCCTTCTGCTCCGTTGGACGCGGGTTCGATTCCCGCCATCTCCACGCCACAGGCGGTGTGCCTTCGCGGCACACCGCCTTTTTGCTGTGCCTGCCCCGCGGGCAGGGGCGTCGTCGCTCGTGGCCTGTGCCCGTGGCCTGCCGTGTGGGCTACCGCTTGGTAGTGGGCTGCGGCTGCTGCCCCTGCTGCTGCGGCATCACCGCCGTGGCCGCGACCTGGCGGCCCCTGAGCAGCCAGGCCGCGAGCAGGGCGCCCAGCAACGAAACCCCGGCGGCCGTCAGCAGGGCCAGTTCGTGGCCGTTCATGAACGCGTCCCGCGCCGCCTCGATCAGCCGCGCCGCCTGCTCGCCGCCGAGCTGGCTGGCCACACCGTACGCCCCGCCGATCGAGTCCTCCACGGCCGCGGCGGCGCTCGCCGGCAGGTCGCCGGTGACGTCATCGATCTTCGCGCCGTACCCGGCGGAGAGCACGCTGCCGAGCACGGCCACACCAAGGGCGCCGCCGAGCTGGAGCGCGGTCTCGGCCGCCGCCGACCCCACGCCGCCCTTGCCCTCGGGCACCGTGGCGAGGATGGCTACGGCGCACGGCGCCATGATCAGACCCATCCCCATGCCCAGGATCACCAGGGAGAACACACCGAGCGCCTCGGTGGAGGTGTCGGCGAGGGCACCCGTCGCCAGCCCGGCGGCGACGATCAGCATGCCCGCCGTCACCGGCCAGCGCGGTCCGATGCGCTGGTCGAGCAGGGCGCCCAGCGGCGCGCTGAGGGCGATGGTCGCGATGCCCAGCAGCCGCACGCCCGCCGGCAGCGGCTCGTAGCCCATGGCGAACTGGAAGTACTGGGTGAGGACGAAGACCGCTCCGAAGAGGCCGAAGGCGAAGATCGTCACCATGATGAACGGCGCCGAGAACGCGCGCGTCCGTGCCAGGTCCGGCGGCAGCAGCGGTTCGGCCGCCCGCTTTTCGGCCTGCCAGAACGCGGCCATCAGCACCAGGGACAGCACGAACGCGGTGACCACTGCCGTGTCGGTGTAGCCGCGCTCCGGCGCCTCGATGATCGCCCAGACCAGGGCGACCAGCGCGCCTACCGACAGCGCCAGCCCGGCCGGGTCCAGGCGCGGGGCGGTAACGGCGCGTCCTTCGGGCACCAGCACCCAGCAGCCGATCAGCGCCAGGGCGACGATCGGGACGTTGACCAGGAAGATCGAGCCCCAGTCGTAGTGCTCCAGCAGCACCCCGCCGACCACCGGGCCCAGCGGGATGCCCAGCGCCGCCATGGCCGCCCAGATGCCAATGGCCTGCGGGCGCTCCCGCTCGTCGAAGACGTCACGGATCAGGGCGAGGGTCGCCGGCATGATCAGCGTGCCGCCGGCGCCCATGACGGCCCGGTAGGCGATCAGCTCGGCCGGGCTGTCCGACAGGGAGGCTCCGACCGAGGCCAGGACGAAGATCAGGTAGCCGGCCATCAGTGCCCTGCGGTGGCCGAAGCGGTCGACCAGGCCGCCGGAGAGCCCGAGCAGCCCGGCGAGCGTGAGGATGTAGGCGTTCACGATCCACTGCAGGTCGGTCGCCGAGGCGCCGAGCTCGCTCTGGATCGTGGGGAGGGCCACCTGGACGATCAGGTTGTCGATGCCGAGCACCAGCAGGCTCAGGCATAGCACCGCGAGGATCGCCCAGCGGCGGGGGTGGGGTTGGGTGACCGACGGGTCATCGGACGTCTGCTGAGTCACGGCGCTCCGGCCTCCAGCTCTGTCAAACGCTGTTTGAAACGTGGTTTTAGACGGTAGCATCATGCGGTCATGACGCGCACCACCACTACACGAGAACGGCTACTCTCCGCTGCCGAGCGACTCTTTCTCGAGCGCGGATTCCACGCGACGTCGACGCGGGACATCACTGAGGCGGCAGGAGCCAACCTCGCGGCCGTGAATTACCACTTCCGTTCGAAGCGTGAATTGATGGACGCCGTCGCCGAGCGTGTCATCCGTCCGGCTCTCCTGGGGCAGGCCGAGGAGCTGGACCGGCTGCGGGCGCGGCCGGGTGCGCCGACGGTCCTGGAGATAGCGCGGGCCTACGTCGGCCCGTTCGTCCGGCTGACCGAGGGCGAGCGCGGGGACCAGATCGCCCGCTTCGTCAGCCGCGTGATGTCCGAGGGCACCGAGCCGGTGCGGCGGGCCACCGGTCCGGTGGAGGATCGTTTCCGCGCGGAGCTGGCCCGCGCCCTGCCCGGCCTGTCCGCCGAGGAGCGGGAGCTGCGGTTCCGCGCCATGGTCGGGGTGCTGCTGATGTACGGGCTCGGCCTGCTCACCCAGCACGCGCCGGGCACGTCACCGGAACAGCTCACGGAACAGATCGCCGCGTTCTGCGCCGGAGGACTCGCGTCGCCGCCCGCCTGACCGGCGGCCGCGCTCAGGCCAGCCAGCCGAGGTGCGCGGCCTTGGCCCCCGCCTGGAAGCGGTTGGACGCCCCGAGCCGGTCCATCAGGCGCCCCACGAGGCGGCTGACGGAGCGGCGCGAGACGCCCAGCTGTTCGGCGATGGCCTCGTTCGTCTTGCCCGCCGCCAGCAGCAGCAGGACGTCCCGCTCCATGCCGCGCGGCGGCGCGCCCGGCTCCGGCCGCTCCGCGAACAGGAAGTCCTCCGCCGTGTCCCAGTAGTGCGAGAACAGCAGGCACAGAAAGCCGAGCACGGACGGGTCCCGGACCAGAGCGGCGCCCTTGCTGGCGTCGCCAGGATCCAGCGGCAGCAGCGCGCAGCTCTCGTCGTAGATGAGCATCCGGGAGGCGAGCGCGCTGGCGCACCTGACCTGCGCGCCCTTGGCGACGATGCGCTCGACGTGCTGCACGACGAAACGGTGCCCGCGCGCGCTGTACTGGTACACCATCCGCAGCCGCACGCCGCGCGCCAGCACCTCCATGTCCAGCGGGGCGGCGGCCCGCACCCCCTCCTCGGTGGGCCTGCCGGGGGCGAGCACGTCCACGCTGGTCGTGCAGGTGCGCGCCAGGTCGTCGATGACGGCCCGGATGTTGCCCAGGTCCTCGATGATCTCGATGCTCGTCCGTGCCGACCGCAGGCTGCGCGCCTCCAGGTAGTCCCCGGACAGGGCGTGCAGGCGCTCCCGGGTGGCGGCCATGGCGATGCGGCGCTGGAGGATCTCCTGCTCCAGCGGCGCGAGCAGCGACTCCGCCGCGGCCTCCGGGCTGACCGCGACCCAGCCGCCGCCGGGGGAGGGCTGGAGCAGGCCCAGCCCGGACAGCCGCTTCTCCGCGTGCGAGACCTCTTCCGGGCTCAGCCCGGCACGGGCGGCGAGCTGGCTGACCAGGTCGGTGGGATGGGCGACGCGTAACTGGTAGACGCGGACCGCGACGGCGTCGAGCTCGTCGATGGCGGTTTCGCCGATGTCCCGCACTGAGAGGCCTCCACCAACCTTGTCACGCCAGCGGGCAGTTGGACGATGAGCTGAAGATTACCGAGATCCGGGGCATCCCGTACCCTCCGTACCGTGCCCTCAGATGTCGGAGAGCCACCCGTTCATGGCGGCCCGCGCCCCCGCCTGGAAGCGGCTGGCCGCGTCCAGCCGCTCCATCAGGCGGGCCACGATCCGGCTGACCGAGCGGGGCGACATGCCCAGCTGGTGGGCGATGGCCTCGTCCTTCTTGCCCGCCGCCATCAGCAGCAGCACGTCGTGCTCGATCTCCGTCGGCCCGGGGGCGGACCGCGGCTCCTCGTCGGTGAAGTCCACCGCCCGGTCCCAGTAGTGCTCGAACAGCCGCTGCAGGAAGCTCAGCACCGTGGGATCGCGGATGATCGCCGCGCCCGCGCCCGTGCTGCGGCTGGGGTCCAGCGGCAGCACGGCGCAGCTGCGGTCGTAGATCTGCATGCGTGAGGGCAGCACGGTCGTGGAGCGCACCTGGGCGC
Source organism: Streptomyces sp. 7-21 (assembly GCF_016741785.1). Lineage (GTDB taxonomy): Bacteria > Actinomycetota > Actinomycetes > Streptomycetales > Streptomycetaceae > Streptomyces. The sequence goes on along the minus strand of NZ_JAERRL010000014.1, from coordinate 83,726 downwards.
CCGCCGCCGTCAGCACACCGACGTGCCGCACCTGGAGGCGGTTCTTCCGCGCCGTGTGCTGGAACAGGCTGCGCATCTTCACGCCCCGCTCCAGCATCTCCAGGTCGTTGGAGGTCGCCGCCTTCACCGCCGACTCGCTCAGCCCGCGTCCCGGCACCAGTGCGTCCAGGGACTCCACGCAGGTGCGGACGAGGTCATCGATGACCGCACGGGTGTTGTCCGTGCCCTCCACCACCTCGATGCTGGTCTTGGCCGAGCGCATGCTGCGCGCCTCGAGGTAGTCACCGGAGAGAGCGTGCAGCCGCGCCCGGGTTGCGGCCATGCTGATCCGGCGTTCGAGGATCTCCTGCTCCAGCGGGGCGAGCAGGGTGTCGGCGGCCGTCTCGGGGCTGACGGCGACCTGGCCGCCGGAGGGCGAGGGACGCAGCAGGCCGAGCGCGGACAGCTGCGACTCCGCATCGGCCGCCTCTTCCGGGGTAAGACCGGCACGGGCGGCGATCTGCTCGACGGAGTCGGTGGGGTGGATGACACGGAGTCGGTAGACGTGTGCGGCTCTCGCGTCTATTTCGCCGAATTCCTGCACGTCCTACTTCCTTGAACGACGTCAGCCAGCCCCTGGCGTCAACCTGACAGGCGAGATGATGCCACAGGTACGCTCTCGACTTGGCCTGCCATGCTTGTGAGCATCAACTGCACCAGCATGTCACTGTTGTTCGGCTGAGTGGACACGGAAGTAGGAAACCCGTGAAGAAGATTGTTCTGAGCGTGGTCTCAGCGGTGCTTGTGGTAGCCGCGGCGGCCGGCGTCGCGTCGGCAGCCCAGCCGGGGAGCAGTTCCGCCTCCGAGGCAGCGGTACAGCCCCTCACGAGCGGCTGGGACTAAAGCTCGCAACCGCACCCCTCACGGCGGTCGGCTTACGCGGAGAAAGGGCACGGAGATGGAGGAGGCGGCAGGGTGAACGCCCCGAAGCCCCTGGCAGTCCTGCTCAGCCCCCGGCTGCCGGTCGTCGAGGCCGCGCGTGCCCTCGGGGCACGCGCGCTGGTCCTGGCGCCTGACCTGTCGGATCCGGGCATCCGGCGGGCCGCCAGGGCCGCCGATGAGGCCGTCGCGGTCGACTGGACGGATCATCCCCGGCTGCTGAGGACGCTCAGCGACCTCGGCGCCCCGCAGGCACGCGCGTCCGTCTTCGGCTTCGCCGAGGCCAGCGCGCTCGCCGCGGCCCGCGCCAACGAGGCGCTGCGTCTCCCCGGCAACCCCCATGCGGCCGTCGCGTACCTCACGGACAAGGCGGCCCTGCGCGGCAAGGTCAACCAGCTCACCCGTTCCCCCGTGCGGTACGAGCACTGCGACCACGCCGCGCATCTGGTGGCCATCGCCGAGCGCGTCGGCTACCCGTGCGTGGCCAAGCCACGCACCGGCTCCGGTGGCCAGGACGTGCACGTCCTGCACAGTGCTGCGGACGCGGCGGTCCTGGCCGCCGGGCTGCCGTCGGAGCCGGCGCTGATCGTCGAGGAGTTCTTCGCCGGACCCGAGTACAGCGTGGAGGCCCACTCGCGGGACGGTGAGCACACCGTCCTGGCCATCACCCGGAAGTACACGGCCGGGCCGCCGACGTACGCGGAGACCGGGTACGACCTGCCGGCGGATCTCGACGAGGAGTCCGCCGCGGCCATCCGGGAGCTGGCGGCCGTCACGCTGACGGCGGCCGGGCACCGCTGGGGCCCCTCGCAGACCGAAGTGATCCTCACCGAGGACGGGCCGCGGCTCATCGAGTCGCACGCCCACCCCGGCGCGGACGACATCAGTGACGTGTTGCTCGCCGCCACCGGGACCGACCTCGCCGCCCTCACCATCGGCACGGTCCTCGGCCTGCCGGTGCCGCGGCCCGCGCCGGGCACGGCGCGGTACGCGGGGGTGCGGTACCCGGTCCTTCCTCCCGGCCGTCTGCTGGCCGTCGAGGGAGTGGACGAGGCGCGGGCGCTGGACGGTGTGACGCGCGTGGAGATCACCGTTCCCGAAGGCGGCCATGTTCCGGAGACCACCAGCCGGGTCGCCGGGCATGGCGCCGTATGCGGCGTCGCCGACACTCCCGCGGAGCTGGACGCCCTGCTGAGCAAGGCGCTGGGCCTGCTGCGGCCGGTGGTGGTGCCGCTCGCCCCCTCCGGCCTGGGACGCACGGACGGGTCCGCCTCCCCGGAAGCGCCCCGGCGGGCCGCCCCGGAGGCCGCCGCGGACACCGCACCGGACGCCTCCTCAAAGGAGGAGCAAACTGCCGCCTGAGCTGTTCCCCGGCATGGTCCCGCCCGGGACCCCGGCCCCACGGACAGATCTGCTTCTCCCCCTGAAGAGTTCCTGGGCGCACGCGCCGGGACAGCCCCGCTACTACGTACTGGAACGCCGCGATCCCCGCGGGGACGTGGCGCAGCGCGGCATGCTCGGAGCGCTGAGCCTGCGCGGGCCGGACACCGGGCACGTGCTGCGCCACCAGCAGGTCGGCGAGGTGGGCGTGCGCACGCAGACCCGGCTGCTGGAGGAACGCGACGGCACACCGCCGCTGCTGCTGGCCGCCCCGGACCTGGGCGCGTTCCAGGAGTGCCTGGAGCGCACCATCAGCCGGCCGCCCGACACCGAGGAGCGCACCCCTGAGGGCGGGGTGCAGCGGCTGTGGGTGTGCGATCCGGCGTGGTCGGAGCACCCGCCGGCGCTGCCGCCCGTGCTGCTCGCCGACGGCCACCACCGGCTGGAGGCGGCGCGCCGGCGGTACCGGGCGCACCCGGGTGCCGCGGCCGACCGGCTGCCGGCGCTCGTCGTGGACCACCGCCACTTCCCGCTGCGCCTGGCCGCCACCCACCGGATCGTGCCGGGGCTCGACATCGGCCGGGCAGTGCGCGCGGCCTCGCGCATCGCCCGCGTCACGCCCCACCCGCCGCACCTGCGGCCGCGCCCGGCGCAGGGCTCGTTCCTGCTGTCCGGCGGCGGCAAGTGCTGGGACATCACGGAGATCTCGCCGGCCGCCATGGCCGGGCGGCTGCGCTTCATGCCGCCCGAATGGGCCGAGCTGCCCGCGGCGATCAGCGACCACGTGCTGATCCCCGTGCTCTGCGAGGACCAGGGGCTCAAGCCCGAGCCGCGCTACTCCAGCCGGCCGCCGGGGCCGGCCGAGGCGGGGCTGGTGCTGCCGCCGCCGACGTGGGAGCAGATCTGGTCGGGCGCTGCGAGCGGCACCGGCATGCCCGCCAAGAGCACGAGCTTCTCGCCGCTGCCGGCCGTCGCCGTGCCCGGCTGGGCGCACCGCTGACGCTCACCCGCGCCCGGCGTGCCGGGTGAGCGCAAGGTTTCGCCCGTGTCACTTCATGCCACAGCCATGAAACGCGGCCTTCCTAGCGTCGGGGCAACGCAGGCTTCGCGCGCGCCGCCGGGGCGCGGAGCCCCCGACCACCGTGGAGGCCCCCCATGCCAGCCCTCCAGACCACAGCCCGCCGCCGGCGCGGCCGCTGGATCGAGGAGTGGGACCCGGAGGACGAGCGCTTCTGGGCCGAGCGGGGCGAGCGGATCGCCCACCGCAACCTGTGGTTCTCGATCCTGGCCGAACACATCGGCTTCTCGGTGTGGACGCTCTGGTCGGTGCTCGTGCTCTTCATGGGCGAGGAGTACGGCGTCGACCCGGCCGGGATGTTCTTCCTCGTCTCGGTAGCCACGCTCGTCGGCGCGGTCGTCCGCGTGCCGTACACGTTCGCCGTCGCCCGCTTCGGCGGGCGGAACTGGACGGTGATCTCGGCGTCGCTGCTGCTGCTGCCGACCGCCGCTGCCTGGCTGGTGATGGAGCCGGGCACCTCGTACACGACGTTCCTGCTGGTGGCGATGCTCACCGGCGTCGGCGGCGGGAACTTCGCCTCGTCGATGACCAACATCAACTCCTTCTTCCCGATGCGGCGCAAGGGCTGGGCGCTGGGGCTCAACGCCGGCGGCGGCAACGTCGGGGTGCCGGTGATCCAGCTCGTCGCCCTGCTGGTGATCGCCGTGGCGGGGGAGGGCCGTCCCCGCGTGCTGCTGGCCGTCTACGCGCCGCTGATCGTCGTGGCCGCCGCCTGCGCCTGGCGGTACATGGACAATCTCGCGCCGGTCACCAACGACACCGGCGCCGCCCGCGAGTCCGTCGCCGACGGCCACACCTGGATCATGTCGTTCCTGTACATCGGCACGTTCGGCTCGTTCATCGGCTACAGCTTCGCCTTCGGCCTGGTGCTCCAGAACCAGTTCGACCGCACGCCGCTCCAGGCGGCGTCGGTGACGTTCCTCGGGCCGCTGCTCGGCTCGCTGATCCGGCCGGTCGGCGGGGCGCTGGCCGACCGCTGGGGCGGCGCCAGGATCACGCTGGCGACGTTCGCGGGCATGGCCGCCGCGGCGGGCATCGTGGTGCTGGCCTCGGTCCGCGAGTCCCTGCCGGTCTTTCTCGTCGGCTTCATCGCGCTGTTCGTGCTCAGCGGGCTCGGCAACGGCTCCACCTACAAGATGATCCCCGGCATCTACGCCGCGAAGGCCGCGGCCAAGGGGCTGGCCGGCGAGGAGGCCGCCGCCTACGCACGACGGCTGTCCGGCGCGGGGGTGGGGCTGATCGGCGCGGTGGGCGCGCTCGGGGGCCTCGGCATCAACCTGGCGTTCCGCCAGTCCTTCGAGTCCGCCGGCACCGGCACCGGCGCCTTCGTGTCCTTCCTGGGCTTCTATGCGGTGTGCTCCCTGGTGACCTGGGCCGTATACCTCCGCGGTGGCCGGCGGCCGGCCCCGCCGGCCCGCCAGCCGCGCGACGGCGGCCGCCAGCCCGCCTACGCGGGGGTGTGACCGCCGGTGGCAGGCTTGAGAAGACCGGCCCCGGCGGGCGGGCGTAACGCCGGGGAAACCCCGCAGAACCGGAGCTGTCACTGACGGTTGACACGCTTGGCCCGGTGGCCCCGCGCCATCAGGGACGAGTCTGGGCGGAGAGCGAACACCACATGCGGCATGACACGCGCACCCCACCCGGCGGCCGGCCGGAGATCCGGCCCCTGGACGGCTTCACCGTCGGCGTCACCGCCGCCCGGCGGGCCGACGAGCTGTCCGCCCTGCTGCGGCGCAGAGGGGCCGAGGTGCACCACGCGCCGACCCTCCGCATCGTGCCGCTCTCCGACGACGACCAGCTGCTGAAGGCCACCCAGGGACTCCTCGCGCACGCCCCCGACCTGGTGGTGGCGACCACCGCCATCGGCTTCCGCGGCTGGGTCTCCGCCGCCGACGGCTGGGGGCTTGGCGAGGAGCTGCTGCGCACGCTGGGCAAGGCCGAGGTGCTCGCCCGCGGCCCGAAGGTGCGCGGCGCCATCCGCGCCGCCGGGCTGACCGAGGAGTGGTCGCCCGCCTCGGAGTCGATGGCCGAGGTGCTCCAGCGCCTCCTCGATGAGGGCGTGGCCGGGCGCCGCGTCGCCCTCCAGCTGCACGGCGAGCCGCTGCCCGGCTTCATTGAGGCGCTCACCGCGGCCGGGGCCGAGGTGGTGGAGGTCCCGGTCTACCGGTGGATGCCGCCCGAGGACCTCGCGCCGGTGGACCGGCTGCTGGACGCGCTGCTGGGCCACGGCCTGGACGCGATCACGTTCACCAGCGCCCCCGCCGCCGCCTCGCTGCTGCGGCGCGCCGAGGAACGCGGGCAGCTCGGCGACGTGGTCGCCGCGCTCCGCGGCCACGTGATGCCCGCCTGCGTCGGCCCGGTCACCGCCCTTCCGCTCCAGGCGCACGACGTGCCCACCCGGCAGCCCGAGCGGTTCCGGCTCGGTCCGCTGGTGCAGCTGCTGTGCCGCGAGCTGCCCGCCCGGTCCCGGCCGCTGCCGGTCGCCGGCCGCCAGCTCCAGATCCGGGGGCACGCGGTCGTCGTGGACGGCGAGCTGCGGCCCGTGCCGCCCGCCGGCATGGCGCTGCTGCGGCTGCTGGCCCGCCGGCCCGGCTGGGTCGTGCCGCGGGCAGAGCTGCTGCGCGCGCTGCCGGGCGCCGGGCGCGACGAGCACGCGGTGGAGACGGCGATGGCGCGGCTGCGCTCCGCGCTCGGCGCGTCCGGGCTGATCCAGACGGTGGTCAAGCGCGGGTACCGGCTGGCCCTCGACCCCTCGCTCCAGGCCCCCAAGTACGGCGACTGACAGCCGCGGTGCTCCGCAAACGGCGCGTCGTCGCGTACGGTGGACGGCTTCCAGCGACAGCCGAACACCAAGGGGGCCGGGACCGTGGAAGGGCACGACGTCCGGGAGCGTGAGATCGACCGCGAACAGCGGCATCTCGACGCCGTGTACCACCGCCTCACCGAGAAGATCCGTGAGGCCGAGTACCTCGTCGCCGACGCGGCCCGGCGCGTCCAGGTCGGCACCCCGGGCGCGCTGGCCGAGCGGGACGCCCAGGTCCACCAGGCGGGCGCCCACCTCAGCCGCCTCAACAGCGAGTTCGAGGATTTCCTGTTCGGCCGCATCGACCTGCTGCGCGGCAAGACCGGCGAGCGGGGCCCGGACGGCGCCCAGACCTCGGTGGAGCCCGCTGACGACGCGGTGCGTGAGGAGGACGGCACCCCCGTCGCCGACATCGACGAGACGCTCCACATCGGCCGCATCGGCGTGCTGGATGCGGACTACGTGCCGCTCGTCATCGACTGGCGGGCTCCCGCCGCCGCGCCGTTCTACCGCGCCACGCCCGTCGCGCCCGGCCGGGTGGTGCGGCGCCGGGTGATCCGCAGCCGGGGGCGGCGCGTGCTGAGCGTGGAGGACGACCTGCTGCGCCCTGGCGTGCGCGCCCTGCTGGACGGCGATGAGCTGCCCGTCGTCGGCGACGGGGCGCTGATGGCCGCGCTCGGCCGCGAGCGGGGGCCGCGGATGCGGGACATCGTGGCCTCCATCCAGGCCGAGCAGGACGAGGTCATCCGGGCGCCCGCGGTGTCCGTCACCGAGGTCGCCGGCGGCCCGGGCACGGGCAAGACGGCCGTGGCGCTGCACCGCGCCGCCTACCTGCTGTACCAGGACCGGCGGCGGTACGCCGGCGGCATCCTCGTCGTCAGCCCGACGCCGCTGCTGGTGTCGTACACCGAGGGCGTGCTGCCGTCGCTCGGTGAGGAGGGGCAGGTCGTCATCCGCGCGCTCGGCTCGCTCGTCGAGGGCGTGACCGCCGACTCCTACGACGACGCGGAGACGGCGCGCGTCAAGGGCGCCGCCGCCATGGCGCGCGTGGTGCACCGGGCGGCGCGCGGCGCGGTGGACACGCCCCAGGCGCCCACGCGGCTGCGGGTGGTGGCCTTCGGTGCCCGGGTCGAACTCGGCGAGGACGAGCTGCGCGGCATCCGCCGCCAGGTGCTCGCCGGCACCGCCCCCGTCAACCTGCTGCGCCCGCGCGCCCGCCGCCTGCTGCTGACCGCGCTGTGGGAGAAGTCGGGCGGGCCGCGCCGCTACCCGGACCCGCGGCTGGCCGAGGAGGCGCGGGAGGCGTTCTTCGAGGACACCGCCGCCGAGGACGCCTTCCAGGAGTTCCTGGCCGCCTGGTGGCCCGAGATCTCGCCGCTCCAGGTGCTGCGCGCCATGGCCGACGAGCGCCGCCTGGGCCGCTGGGCCCGCCGCACCCTGCGGCCGCCGCAGATCCGGCTGCTGGCGCGGTCGCTGCGCCGCGTCACGCCCGAGGGGACCGGCCTGTCGGCGCACGACGTGGCGCTCCTGGACGAGCTGCGCGCCGTCCTGGGCACGCCTCCGCGCCCCGCCCGGCCCCGCGAGATCGACCCGCTGGAGCAGCTCACCGGGCTCGAGGAGGTGACCACGTACGCGGAGCGGGCCGCCGCCCGGGCCGAACGCGATGGGCGCGGCGACGGGGGCGCGGAGCCCGGGGAGCACCGCGACTACGCGCACGTGATCGTGGACGAGGCGCAGGACCTCACGCCCATGCAGTGGCGGATGGTCGGCCGCCGCGGCCGGCGCGCGACCTGGACGGTCGTCGGCGATCCGGCGCAGAGCTCGTGGCCCGACCCGCAGGAGGCGGCGGCGGAACGGGACGCGGCGCTCGGCAGACGCCCCAGACGCCGGTTCGAGCTCACCGTCAACTACCGCAACCCCGCGGAACTCGCCCGTGTCGCCGACGGCGTGCTGGCGCACGCCCTGCCCGGCGCGGTGCCGCCGCGCGCGGTCCGCTCCACCGGCGTCGCGCCCCGCTTCCGGGTGGCCGCCGCGGACGCAGACGCCCTGGCCGCGGCCGTGCGCGAGGAGGCACGGCGGCTGCTCGCGGACGTCCCCGGCACCGTGGGCGTCGTCGTCGCCATGGCGCGCCGCGAGGAGGCCGGCGGGTGGCTGGCGGGCCTGGACGACCGGCTGGCCGTCCTCGGCAGCCTGGAGGCCAAGGGACTGGAGTACGACGGCACGCTCGTCGTCGCGCCCGCCGAGATCGCGGGGGAGTCTCCGGCCGGGACGAGGGTGCTCTACGTAGCGCTCTCCCGCTCCACGCAGCGCCTCACCGTGCTGTCCGTCCCGGAGGACGATCCCGACGAACGGGGCGTTCCCGCGCTGCTGCGGGACTGAGCGGCGCGCCGCGGCCGTCGGTTGACCCGCGTAACCCGTGAGGTAGCCTGGAAAACGGCGCCGGCCCGTTCCATGCCCCCGGGCCCAACCATTGTCGCTTCGAGCGACCACTTGCCGCGAGGCGAGCTGGCGGGTCGGTGCCCTTGACCACAAGCACATATGCGCGATCAGCCCTTCCGCCTGCCCGCGGAAGGGCTGTTTCCGTGCCGGTTCTCCGTGCCGGTTCGTGTCAGCTGCGTCGCAAGCTCCGGCCCTGGCTGGCCGCGCCGCCCCCCGTGGTGCGACGATGCACCTCACGCGGCGCCCCGCATCCGCGCGGGCATCCGCTCATTCGTGCAACGCGACACTCCCGGTGTGCCGGGAGGTCCTGAAGAAAATCACCCTCACGAAGCACCCTGAAGGAAGTCGGCATGGCAACGGCGCCCAGCGTCTCCTACTCGATGACCGTCCGGCTGGAGGTCCCCGCCAGTGGTACGGCGGTCAGCCAGCTCACCACGGTCGTGGAATCCTCCGGCGGCTCGGTCACGGGCCTGGACGTCACGGCGTCCGGCCACGAGAAGCTGCGCATCGACGTCACCATCGCCGCGAGCTCCACCGCGCACGCCGACGAGATCGTGCAGAAGCTGCGCGGTATCGAGGGCGTCACGCTCGGCAAGGTCTCCGACCGGACCTTCCTGATGCATCTCGGCGGCAAGATCGAGATGAACTCCAAGCACCCGATTCGCAATCGTGACGAGCTCTCGATGATCTACACGCCCGGCGTCGCCCGGGTGTGCACGCAGATCGCGGCCCACCCCGAGGACGCCAGGCGGCTGACCGTCAAACGCAACAGCGTCGCGGTCGTCACCGACGGTTCCGCGGTGCTGGGCCTGGGCAACATCGGCCCGCACGCCGCCCTGCCCGTCATGGAGGGCAAAGCGGCACTGTTCAAGCGCTTCGCGGGCATCGACGCCTGGCCGCTGTGCCTGGACACCCAGGACACCGACGCCATCGTCGAGATCGTCAAGGCCATCGCCCCGGGCTTCGCCGGCATCAACCTGGAGGACATCTCCGCCCCCCGGTGCTTCGAGATCGAGGCGCGGCTGCGCGAGGCCCTGGACATCCCCGTCTTCCACGACGACCAGCACGGCACCGCCATCGTCGTCCTGGCCGCCCTCCACAACGCGCTCCGCGTCGTCGGCAAGGACCTCGGCAGCGTGCGCGTGGTGATGTCGGGCGCGGGCGCGGCCGGGACCGCCATCCTCAAGCTGCTGACCGCCGCGGGCGTGCGCCACGCCGTCGTCGCGGACATTCACGGCGTCATCCACGCCGGCCGCCAGGACGTGGCCGGCGCCAGCGCCGGCTCCTCGCTGCGGTGGATCGCCGACAACACCAACCCGGAGGGCCTCACCGGCACGCTCAAGGACGCCGTCGCCGGCGCGGACGTGTTCATCGGCGTCTCCGCTCCCGACGTGCTGACCGCCCAGGACGTGGCGTCGATGGCCGATGACGCCATCATCTTCGCGCTGGCGAACCCGGACCCGGAGATCGACCCGGCCGTGGCCCGCCAGACCGCCGCCGTCGTCGCCACAGGCCGGTCGGATTTCCCGAACCAGATCAACAACGTGCTGGTCTTCCCCGGGGTCTTCCGCGGCCTGCTCGATGCGCAGTCGCACACGGTCACGGAGAGCATGATGCTGGCGGCGGCCCGGGCGCTCGCCGACGTCGTCAGCGAGGAGGAGCTGAACGCCAACTACATCGTGCCCAGCGTGTTCAACGAGCGGGTGCCCGGCGCGGTCGCGGGCGCCGTCAGCAAGGCCGCGCGCGGCGACTGACCTGGCCCGCGCGCCGCCCCGGCACCGCAGGTCGGGCGGCGAGTCGGATTGGCCTTCCCGCCGTGGGTGGGGGCAGGATGCGTACCCGGGCGCGAGGGGCGCGGTTGCACGGCCCCAGTCCGGGGACTGTCAGTGGGCCCTGGCAGCATCGGCTTCGATCTCACGCCTCATTGGCAAGATGAACACGGGAGTACGAAATATGAACCGCAGTGAGCTGGTGGCCGCTCTGTCCGAGCGCGCCGAGGTGACCCGGAAGGACGCCGACGCGGTGCTGACGGCCCTGGCCGAGACCGTCGGGGAGGTCGTTGCCAAGGGGGACGAGAAGGTCACCATTCCGGGCTTCCTCACCTTCGAGCGCACCCACCGCGCCGCCCGCACCGCCCGCAACCCGCAGACCGGTGAGCCCATCCAGATCCCGGCCGGGTACAGCGTGAAGGTGTCGGCCGGCTCCAAGCTGAAGGACGCCGCCAAAGGCAAGTGAACGCCCGGCGCGCCACCGCGCGCGCCGGCCGTCGCCGGGTGGCCCTCTCGCCCAGGAGGGCCACCCTTTCGTGTGGGAACGTTTGTGTGGGAACGTTCGTGTGGGAGCGTTCGTGTGGGAGCGTTCGGGCGGGACGGCCGGCGGCGGCCGGGTGCTGTGTTTCGGCCACCCGGTTCTTGCCGATGTGTTTCCCCGTGCTGACAGACCCCGGGACGCACCTCCCCAGCGGGCGGGCGGATGCGGAATCATGGCCCCATGACCGAGGCGTCCTCGCTCACCGGGCGGCTGCTGGTGGCCACGCCCGCCCTGTCCGATCCGAACTTTGACCGCTCCGTGGTGCTGCTCCTCGACCACGACCGGGAGGGCGCGCTGGGCGTGGTGCTCAACCGGCCCACACCGGTCGGCGTCTCCGAGGTCCTGGAGCCCTGGGCGGCCCTCGCGGGTGAGCCGGGCGTCGTCTTCCAGGGCGGCCCCGTCGCGCTCGACGCGGCCCTGGCGCTCGCCGTCGTGCCCCGTGGCGGGCCGCTCGGCTGGCGCCGGGTGCACGGCTCGATCGGGCTGGTGGACCTGGAGGCACCACCGGAGGTCCTCGCCGCCGAGGTCGGCTCGCTGCGGATCTTCGCCGGGTACGCCGGATGGGGGCCCAAACAGCTCGAACGGGAGCTTGACGAGGGAGCCTGGTACGTCGTGGAGTCCGAGCCGGGTGACGTCTCCGCGCCCCAGCCGGAGCGGCTGTGGCGCTCGGTGCTGCGGCGCCAGCGGGGCACCCTCGCCCTCCTCGCCACGTATCCGGACGACCCGTCGCTCAATTAGGCTTGGTGCTCATGAGTACTCCAGAGCCTGAGCGCGGAACGGGCACCGGCACGCTGGTCGAGCCCGCGCCGCAGACCACGCACGGCGACGGCGACCACGAGCGCTTCGCCCACTATGTCCAGAAGGACAAGATCATGGCGAGCGCGCTCGACGGCACGCCCGTCGTCGCGCTCTGCGGAAAGGTCTGGGTGCCCGGAAGGGACCCGAAGAAGTACCCCGTCTGCCCCACCTGCAAGGAGATCTACGAGTCGATGGGCTCCTTCGGCGGCGGCAAGGACGGCGGCAAGAAGTAGCGTGCCCATGGCCGCGGTGCGCGACCGCGGGCACGCCCCGCCCCGGCGGAACGGGTACCGTACGCCTGGGCAGCCGGGTCGACCGGAAAGGGGCAGGGATTGAGCACGCACGCACCGCAGGCCGCGCCGCCCAACGGGCGGCTGGTCGCACTCCCGGCCACTCTCGACGATGCCGTGGCGGCCCTGGCAGCGGTGCCGGCGGCCGTGCCCGTCGCCGGGGGGACCGACCTGATGGCCGCGGTCAACGCGGGGCTGCTGCGCCCCGCCGCCCTCGTGGGCCTCGGCCGCCTGGCCGAGCTGCGCGGCTGGTCCTACCAGGACGGCCACGCGCTGCTCGGCGCGTGCCTGACACACGCGCGCATGAGCCGCCCCGACTTCGCGGCCCTCATCCCGGCACTTGCCGCGGCCTCCCGCTCCGCGGGCCCGCCGCAGGTCCGCAACGCCGGGACGCTCGGCGGCAACATCATCACCGCCGCCCCCTGGGGAGACACACTCCCCGTGCTGGCCGCGCTGGAGGCCGTGCTGCTGGTGGCCAGCCCTGGCGGCAAGGGCAGGCAGATCCCCATCAGCCACCTGCTCACCGGCCGTGACCGGCTGAAGCCGGGCGAGCTGCTCGCCCACGTCCGGGTGCCGCTGCTCCACGCACCCCAGACGTTCCTGAAGACCACCTCCCGCACCGGCCCGGGCCGGGCACAGGCGTCCGTGGCCGTCGTCCTGGACCCGGTGCGCCGCGAGGTCCGCTGCGCCGTCGGCGGCGTGGCCCCCATGCCGCTGCGGCCGCTGGAGGCCGAGCGCTGGGCCGCCTCGCTCGTCGACTGGGACGGCGAGCGGGGCCTGCCGCCGGAGGCGCTGGCCGCGTTCGGGGAGTACGTCGGCATGGCGTGCATCCCCGATCCCACCCCCCCGGCCGGCGGCGGCGAACCAGCTTCGCTCGCCCCGGCCGTTCTGCACCTGAGGCGCACCGTGGCGGTACTCGCCCGCCGCGGACTGGGAAGGGCACTCGGATGAGCGACGATCGGCAGCCGCAGGACCCGGCCGCACCGGCCCCGACGCGCGGCTGGGGCGGGGAGAACGAGTCGGAGGCGACGGCCTACCTAGAGCTGCCGCAGGGCTCGGGCGCCGTGCCGGGCGCCGCCGGCGACGAGAACGATCCGCTGGCCGCGCCGGGCTCGGGCTACCAGCCGCCTGCCCTGGGAGAGGGGCCCCCTCTCACGGCTGCTTCCGGGACAGCCTCCGGGACGCCCCCGGTGACCGCCCCGGCCACCACGGACCCCGGCGCCACCGGCCAGTGGACGATGCCCTTCGCCCACGGCGGCGCCGCCTCCCAGAGCGCGGACTCCCAGGCCGCCGCCTCCCAGACCGCCGGAGGGGCCGCCGCCATGGGCCAGGCCGCGGCGGCGCTCGCCCGCGGCGGCCAGGACCACCCCGCCCCCTGGCCGGCCCCGCCACCGGAACCGGAGGCACCGGCCGGGGAGCACGAGGACGGCCAGCAGGGCGAGCCGCTCGGCGAGCCCGAGCCGACCGCGGCCAGCAGCAGCGACCACCCCGAGCTGTCATACGTGCTGCGCGTCAACGGCACCGACCGCCCCGTCTCGGGCGCCTGGATCGGCGAGTCACTGCTGTACGTGCTGCGGGAGCGGCTGGGCCTGGCCGGCGCCAAGGACGGCTGTTCCCAGGGCGAGTGCGGCACCTGCTCGGTCCAGGTCGACGGCCGCCTCGTCGCCGCCTGCCTGGTGCCCGCGGCGACGGCGGCGGGCAGCGAGATCCGGACGGTGGAAGGGCTCACCCAGGAGGACGGCACGCTCTCCGACGTCCAGCGCGCGCTGGCCGGCATCCCCGTGCAGTGCGGCTTCTGCCTGCCCGGCATGGCCATGACCGTCCACGATCTGCTGGAAGGCAACCACTCGCCGACCGAACTGGAGATGCGGCAGGCACTCAGCGGCAACCTGTGCCGTTGCTCTGGTTACCAGGGAGTGCTCCAGGCGGTGCGCGCCGTGGTCGAGGAGCGGGCGAAGGCGGCGCGCGCCGCCGAGGAGGCAGCGGCCGGCGACCAGGCGGCAGCAAGCGGCGAGCCCGGCACCGGGCCCGCGCCGGGTGGTGACACCGCCGGCCGCATCCCGCACCAGGCAGGACCGCCCGCAGGAGGCATGTCATGACCGGCCAGGCCGGAACCGGGACCCCGAAGGGCCCAGGCGCCGCCGTCTCCGTCACCCCCGTCGGCGCGAACGGGGCGTTCACCGCACCGGACGGCCGCCCGCCGCGGCACGGCCTCGGCGCCCCCGAGCTGCCGGCCGACGCCGAGGCCAAGGTGCGCGGCACCTATCCGTACACGGCGGACCTGTGGGCCGAGGGCCTGCTGTGGGCCGCCGTGCTCCGCTCACCGCACCCGCACGCACGGATCAAGGGCATTGACACCACCGCCGCCACGGCCATGCCCGGCGTGCGCGCCGTCGTCACGCACGAGGACGTGGCGGGCGAGGCCGGGCTCGGGCGCGGCGTGGCCGACCGGCCCCCGCTCGCCGCTGGCGTGGTCCGCTACCACGGCGAGCCGGTCGCCGCCGTCGCCGCCGACCACCCGGAGACCGCACGCCTGGCCGCCGCCGCGATCGCCGTCGAGTACGAGGTGCTCGAGCCGGTCAGCGACCCGGAGAAGTCGTTCGAGGCCGAGCCGCTGCACCCCGACGGCAACCTCATCCGGCACATCCCGCTGCGCCACGGTGACCCCACCGCCACCGGCGAGGTCATCGTCGAGGGCCTGTACCGCATCGGCCGCCAGGACCCGGCGCCGGTGGGCGCCGAAGCCGGGCTGGCCGTGCCGCGGCCCGACGGCGGCGTCGAGCTGTACACCTCCACAACGGACCCGCACACCGACCGCGACCGCATCGCGGCCGCCCTGGGCCTGACGCCCGAACAGGTCAAGATCTACGTCACGGGCGTGCCCGGGGCGCTCGGCGACCGCGAGGACCTCGGCTTCCAGCTCGCCCTGTCGCTGCTGGCCATCCGCACCGCCAGCCCGGTCAAGCTGACCGCCTCCCGCGAGGAGTCGTTCCTCGGGCACGCGCACCGTCACCCGACGCTGCTGCGCTACTGGCACCACGCCAACCGGGACGGCACGCTCGTCAAGGTCGAGGCGCAGCTGCTGATGGACGCGGGGGCCTACGCCGACGACTCGGCCGACGCCCTGGCCGCCGCCGTCGCGTTCGCCGCCGGCCCCTATGTGGTGCCGAACGCCGTGGTCGACGGCTGGGTGGTGCGCACCAACAACCCGCCCTCCGGCTACCTGCGCGGCGAGGGCGCGATGCAGGTGTGCGCGGCCTACGAGGGACAGATGGACAAGCTCGCCGCCGAACTCGGCATGGACCCCGTGGAGCTGCGCGCCAGGAACGTCATGGCGACGGGCGACCCGCTGCCCACCGGCCAGGCCGTGACCTGTCCCGCACCCGTCAAGGAGCTGCTTGAGGCGGTGCGGGACGCGCCGCTGCCGCCGCTGCCGAAGGACAGCCCGGTCGAGGAGTGGCTGCTGCCGGGCGGCCAGAACGGCGCCGCCGACCCGCGCGCGGTGCGCCGCGGCGTGGGCTACGCCCTGGGCATGGTCCACATGCTCGGCGCCGAGGGCGCGGACGAGGTCTCGACGGCGACGGTCAAGGTGGAGGGCACGGTCGCGACCGTGCTGTGCGCCGCCGTCGACACCGGCCAGGGCTTCGCCACGCTCGCCCGGCAGATCGTGCAGGACGTCCTGGGCGTGGAAGAGGTCCACGTCGCGCCCGTGGACACCGACCAGCCGCCCGCCGGTCCCGGCTGCCGCGGCCGCCACACCTGGGTGTCCGGCGGTGCCGTGGAGCGGGCCGCGAAAATGGTCCGCACGCAGCTGCTCCAGCCGCTGGCCAGTAAGTTCGGGATGTCGCCCGAGCTGCTGACGATCGCCGACGGGAAGATCACCTCCTACGACGGGGTGCTCAGCACCACCGTCGCGGAGGCGCTGGAGGGCAAGGAGCTGTGGGCGACGGCACAGTGCCGCCCGCACCCGACCGAGCGGCTGAACGAGGCGGGCCAGGGCGACGCGTTCGTCGGCCTCGCCTTCGGCGCGGTACGGGCCGTCGTCGACGTGGACGTCGAACTCGGCTCCATCCGCGTCGTCGAGGTCGCGGTCGCCCAGGACGTCGGCCGCGTGCTCAACCCCCGGCAGCTGCGGGCCCAGATCGAAGCCGGCGTCACCCAGGGCGTCGGCGCCGCGCTGACCGAGCACCTGCGGGTGACACGCGGCGTGGTGCGGCGCCCCGACCTGACCGACTACGCGCTGCCGACGGCTCTGGACGCGCCCGAGGTGCGGGTCGTGTCACTGCTGGAGGAGCGGGACGTGGTCGCGCCGTTCGGCGCCAAGTCGGGCGTGAGCGCGGTGCCGGTGGTCGTCACCCCGGCCGCGGTGGCCGCGGCTGTGCGCGCCGCCACCGGCCGCGAGGTCAACCGGCTGCCGGTGCGGCCGCAGCTCGCGGTCAGCACGAGCTGACCGGCTGCGGGCCGGCCCGGGCCGGAAGGCCTCGGTCGCGGGGAGGAGGCCCGGCCGGTCTTCCGCGGGTAGGCACGCCGCGGCCCGGTGCTTACCGTTGCCTCCATGACCGATACCAGCGCCGACGCACCAGCCTGGCAGAACGCCCCCGGCCAGCCCGGAAGCCCGCGCGAGGACGGCGGCGGCGTGCTGTCCCGCCCCTACCGGGCGCTCACCCTCGGCTGCGTCAGCACGGTGCTGCTGATCGCGTTCGAGGCCATGGCTGTCGGCACGGCCATGCCCGCGGCCGCCGAGGCGCTGGACGGGGTGTCGCTGTACGCCTTCGCGTTCTCGGCGTTCTTCACCACCAGCCTGCTGGGCATGGCGGTGTCGGGGCAGTGGTGCGACCGGACCGGCCCGACCGGGCCGGTGGTGACCGGCGTCATCGCGTTCTCCGGCGGGCTGCTGCTGTCCGGGACCGCCCAGTCGATGTGGGTGTTCGTCGCGGGGCGGGCGGTCCAGGGCGCCGCCGGCGGACTGGTCATCGTCGCCCTGTACGTGACGGTGCGCCACGCCTACCCGGAGCGGCTGCGTCCGGCCGCGCTCGCGGCGTTCTCCGCGGCCTGGGTGGTGCCCTCGATGACCGGGCCCGTCATCTCCGGGACCGTGACCGAGCATCTCAGCTGGCGCTACGTGTTCCTCGGCATCACCGTCCTCGTCGTGCTGCCGCTGCTGGTGATGCTGCCCGCGCTGCGCCGCGCCGTGCCCTCGCGCGGGCCGGACGCGGACGGTGAGCCGTTCGACTGGCGGCGGCTGCGGCTGGCCGCCGCCGTGGCGCTGGGCGCCGGTCTGCTCCAGTACGGCGGCCAGGACCTGCGGTGGCTGTCGCTGCTGCCCGCTGCGGCGGGGCTGGTCCTGCTGGTGCCCGCCGCGCTGCGGCTGCTGCCCGCCGGGACGTTCCGGGCGGCGCGCGGCATGCCGTCGGCGATCGCGCTGCGCGGGCTGGTCTCCGCCGGGTACATGGTCAGCCAGACGTTCCTGCCGCTGCTGCTCGTCACCCGGCGGGGCCTGACGCCGACGGAGGCGGGGCTCGCACTCGTCGTCAGCGGCGCCACCTGGGCGCTCGGGTCGCAGCTCCAGTCCCGGCCGCGCTTCGAGGCGCGGCGGCTCGCGCTCGTGCGCCTCGGCACGGTCCTCATCGCCCTGGCCGTGGCGCTGGTGCCCGCGGTGCTGGCCGAGTCGGTGCCGGTGTGGACGCCCGCGCTGGTGATGTCGGTGGGGGCGCTCGGCATGGGGCTGGTCATCTCCTCCTGTGCCGTGCTGGTGCTGCGCCTGTCGCCGCCGACGGAGGCCGGCGAGAACGTCGCCTCGCTCCAGGTCTGTGACAGCCTGGCGAACGTGGTGATGCTCACGGCCGTCGGCACCGCCTTCGCCGCGCTGGGCGGCGACCCGCAGGCGGCGGCCGCCGAGCCGGGCGCCGCCGGGTCCGGTGCCACGGTGGGGGCCGAGGCGTTCGCCGTGGTCTATGCGGCGGCCGCGGCCGTGACCGTGCTGGCCGTCGTCGTGGCCGGACGCCTGCGGACGGCGCGGGCGGCCGAGCCGGTACGCTGACCGGGTCCGAACGCCGCCGAGACCAACGTGCCCACAAGGACAGTGACCTCCACCAGTTCGTCCGCCACGCCCTCCGCCTCCCACCTGTCCCCGGCCTTCCCCGGCCGGGCGCCCTGGGGCACCGCGAGCAAGCTGCGCGCCTGGCAGCAGGCCGCGATGGACGCCTACCTGGAGCGCCACCCGCGTGACTTCCTGGCGGTTGCCACCCCAGGCGCGGGCAAGACGACCTTCGCCCTCACCCTCGCGTCGTGGCTGCTGCACCACCACGTCGTGCAGCAGGTCACGGTCGTCGCGCCCACCGAGCACCTCAAGCACCAGTGGGCCGAGGCGGGCGCGCGGATAGGCATCCGGCTCGACCCCGATTACAGCTCCGGCCCGCTCGGCCGGCAGTACCACGGCGTGGCCGTGACGTACGCGGGCGTGGGCATGCGCCCGATGCTGCACCGCAACCGCTGCGAGCAGCGCAAGACCCTTGTCATCCTCGACGAGATCCACCACGCCGGCGACACCCGCTCCTGGGGCGAGGCCTGCCTGGAGGCGTTCGAGCCGGCCACGCGGCGGCTCGCGCTGACGGGCACGCCGTTCCGCTCGGACACCAACCCCATCCCGTTCGTCACCTACGCCGAGGGCCCCGACGGCGTGCGCCGCTCCGTGGCCGACTACACCTACGGCTACGGCAACGCACTCGCCGACGGCGTCGTGCGCCCCGTCATCTTCCTGTCCTACAGCGGCAACATGCGCTGGCGCACCCGCAGCGGCGACGAGATGGCCGCGCGGCTCGGCGAGCCGATGACGAAGGACGCCATCTCCCAGGCCTGGCGCACCGCGCTCGATCCCCGGGGGGAGTGGATCCCGGCCGTGCTGCGCGCCGCCGACCGGCGGCTGACCGAGGTGCGGCGCGGCATCCCGGACGCGGGAGGGCTGGTCATCGCCAGCGACCAGGACTCCGCGCGCGCCTACGCCCGGCTCATCCGGGAGATCACCGGCGAGCCGGCCACCGTCGTCCTCTCCGACGACGCGGGCGCCTCCCAGCGCATCGAGGACTTCCGGCAGTCCCGCGACCGGTGGCTGGTCGCCGTGCGGATGGTGTCCGAGGGCGTCGACGTGCCGCGCCTGGCCGTGGGCGTGTACGCCACGACGATCTCCACGCCGCTGTTCTTCGCGCAGGCCGTGGGCCGGTTCGTGCGCTCGCGGCGGCGCGGCGAGACGGCGTCGGTGTTCCTGCCGACGATCCCCGCCCTGCTGGGCTTCGCCCACGAGCTGGAGCTGGAGCGCGACCACGTCCTCGACAAGCCGGGGCGCGGCAAGGAAGAGGACCCGTACGGCGAGGAAGCGGACCTGCTGAAGGAAGCCGAGCGGGAGAAGAACGAGCCGGACGGCGAGCAGGACCAGCTCCCGTTCGAGGCGCTGGAGTCGGATGCCGTCTTCGACCGGGTGATGTACGACGGCGCCGAGTTCGGCATGCAGGCCCACCCGGGGAGCCAGGAGGAGCAGGACTACCTCGGCATTCCGGGGCTGCTGGAGCCCGACCAGGTGGCGCTGCTGCTGCGCAAGCGGCAGGCCCGGCAGCTGGCGCACAGCCGCGCCAAGCCGGACCAGGAGGCCGACCTGCCGGAGATCCCGGCGGAGCGGCGCCCCGTGGTCACACACAAGGAGCTGATGGAGCTGCGGCGTGAGCTGCACACTCTGGTCGGCGCCTACGCGCACCAGTCGGGCAAGCCGCACGGCGTCATCCACACCGAGCTGCGCCGCGTGTGCGGCGGCCCGGCGACCGCGCAGGCCACGGCGGGGCAGCTGCGGCAGCGGGTGGCGAAGATCCGCGAGTGGGCGACCCGGATGAAGTGACCGGGCCGTGCCCCGGTGCCGTGCCCTGGTGCCGTGCCCGTCCGCCCGTGCCCCTCGGCGAGGTTCACCCCTTTTCATAACGGATCGAATACCAACGCCCGTAGACCGCCCGGATTCTGGACGAGCTCTTCCGGTGAGCGGAGCGCGCTGGTTAGTTTTCGCTCACGCGTGCCCGTTCGGGCATGCCTGCGGGACACATCAGGAGGTGCCCGTGACCGCGGAAACCTCTCAGACACTCGACCGGGGACTGCGCGTCCTGAAGCTGCTGGCGGGAACCGACCGCGGTCTGACGGTGACCGAGCTGTCCCGCCGGCTCGGCGTCAACCGCACCGTCGTCTACCGGCTCCTCGCCACGCTGGAGCAGCACGCACTGGTGCGCCGGGACGCGGGCGGCCGGGCCCGCGTCGGCGTCGGGGTCCTCGGCCTCGGGCGCCAGGTCCACCCGCTGGTGCGCGAGGCCGCGCTGCCCGCGCTGCGGGAGCTGGCCGACGACGTCGGGGCGACGGCCCACCTGACGGTGGCGGACGGGAACGAGGCCATGGCGATCGCCGTGGCCGAGCCGAGCTGGACGGACTATCACGTCGCCTACCGGCCGGGCATCCGGCACCCGCTGGAGCACGGCGCCGCGGGACAGGCGATACTCGCCGCGCGCTGCCCGGACATGGAACGTGAGGGCGGCTTCGTCGTCGGCGACGGTGAGATAGGGGCGGGCGTCACCGGGACCGCCGCCGCGCTGCCGCCGGACTGCGGTATCGAGGGCAGCGTCGGTGTGGTGATGTTCAACGGCGCGGCGCCCAGCCGCGTCGGGCCGCGCGTCGTGCGGGCGGCCGAGGAGGTCGCCGCGCTGCTGCGCTGAGATACGGGTGCGCGCCCCGCCCGGCTCCCGCGCTGGCGGGAACGCGGCCGGGGCGCGCGGCGCGGGTCAGGCGCCGTGCGGCGCGAGGTGGACGGCCTCGCCGTAGGCGGGAAGCGTCACGGCCTGGTGCTCGACGGCCCGCCGCCCGTCCTGGCAGGCGCCGGCCCTGCCCTGGCGCTCCAGGTAGCGGAAGCCGCCGTGGTTGGCGTGGCCGTGGCCGATGATGCGCGACTCGCCGTGTCTGCTGGCCTCCCGGTCCGGCAGGCGGTGCCGGTCGGCGGACGCGGAGCAGCCGCTGTCGTGGGCGGCGGCCTGGGCGGACGGGACGGCCGTGAGGGCGAGGCCCGCCGCGCAGGCGGCGGCGAGGACGGCACGCGTCAGCACGCGCATGGGGGTGTCCTTTCGTTCGAGGGTTCGCTGGGGCGCGTCCGGTGCGGCGCGCTCTCCACCAGCAGCTTGGACCGGCGGGTGCCCGGCCCCGGGGAACCGGCGCCACAATCACCCGAAGGCGTGGAGCAGGCGGGGCAGCAGGCCCTCGGGGCCGCCAGCGGGCCGCTGTGCGGCGTGCGTTAGATTCGCTGCCATGTCCGACGACCAGCCCAGCCTGATGCGCGGTCGCCGCCGCCGGCTTCTGCTCGCCGTCTGCGCCGCCCTGGTCGCCGCCCTGCTGGCCGTCGCCGCACTGGCGCCGCTGCCGTTCTCCGTCACGTACCCCGGCTCGACCGCTGACGTGCTGGGGGAGAGCGACGGCGAGCCGGTCATCGAGATCTCGGGCGCGCCGGTGCGCGAACCGGACCCCTCCGGTGCGCTGCTGCTGACGACGATCACCGCCACCTCGCCGGACGCCACCGTGCGGCTGTCCGACGTCGTCAGCGGCTACCTCTCCCCGGACCGCGCCGTGATGCCGCGCGACTCGGTCTACCCGGTGGGGGACTCCACCGAGGAGATCCGGGAGCACAACACGGCGCAGATGCTCCAGTCCCAGGAAACCGCCGTGACTGCGGCGCTGGACTACCTCGGCATGACGGCGGAGGAGGTCTCCGTCGAACTGAATCTCGAGGGCGTCGGCGGCCCCAGCGCGGGACTGCTGTTCTCCCTCGGCATCGTGAACCTCCTTCAGGGCGACGGTGAGGGCGGCGATCTCACCGGCGGCCGCGTCATCGCCGGCACGGGCACCATCGCCCCCGACGGCACGGTCGGCTCCGTCGGCGGGGTGCCGCTGAAGGTCCAGGCGGCCCGGCGCGACGGCGCCACGGTCTTCCTGGTGCCCCGCGACGAGTGCGCGGACGCGCAGGCCAACCTGCCCGAGGGGCTGCGGCTCATACCGGTGACCACGCTGGACGGCGCCGTGGACGCGCTGCGTGCCCTGGCCTCGGGCGGCGACGTCCCCTCCTGCTGACGGCGGTACGGCGGTATTCCGGCGTCGTGCCGGCGGCGTTCCGCTGCCCCGCCTGGTCCGGCCGGCGCCGGGAACGGCCACCGCCCCCGCGAGTGCAGGTCGCGGGGGCGGCTCGTGGGGGGTGGTGTTCTAAAGATGCCCCGCCTGAGCCGGTTCACGCTCCCGCCCGGCCGGCAACGGCGTGACGGTGTCTTCGCCGTCCTCACTCACTTCTCCGCGGGGGTGATGCCGTCATGGCGTCCGCGCGGATGACCCGTGCAGGTGATGAAGATCCCTCCGGGCCGCCTCAGCGTCCCCACTCGCCGCGCAGCAGCGCCCCCAGATCCTCCTCGACGTCGAGCTGTTCGGCCTCGAAGCCGGGCGGCACCAGCCGCAGCGTGCGCTCCAGCCACGCCGCCACCGCCGTGGCGGGCGCGCGCAGCAGGGCCTGGCCGTCCGGCGAGCGCAGCGCCAGGCACACCACGTGCCGGCCGTCCGCCTTCCCCGGCCACACCCGCACGTCGCCCTCCCCGGTCGGGCGGAACACACCGTCAACCAGCAGGTCCCGCGCGAACGTCCAGTGGACGGGCGAGCTGGAGCCGACATGGAAGACGACATGCACGGCGAACGGGTCGTCCGCGCGGTAGACAAGCCGCGCCGGTACCGGGATGCTGCGCTCGGGGGACAGGACCAGCTGGAGTTCGAGCTCCCGCTCGATGATGGTGTGCATGGATGTCGCGCCCTCTCCTGTGTCTTCGCCTGCCGGATGCGTGGCCGCACCAGGAGAGAGGGAGAAGAG
Source organism: Streptomyces sp. 7-21 (assembly GCF_016741785.1). Lineage (GTDB taxonomy): Bacteria > Actinomycetota > Actinomycetes > Streptomycetales > Streptomycetaceae > Streptomyces. Next base: position 60,792 of record NZ_JAERRL010000014.1, on the reverse strand, counting down.
GACGCTGTCTTACGCGACTTCCGCGTACTTTCCCAAGCCAGCGTCAGCGCCGCCGCACGGCGTTCGTTAAGGTCCTCTTCAGCCCGGGGCGAGGACGCGCCGGCCGCTCGCCGACGTACCATGCTTACCCCGGCGAGACCCCAGGAACGGACGAGGAGATTCGGACTGCCCATGAGCTCCCCACCCGCAGGAAACGGCAGCGGCGTCCCGGGGCCCGACTGGTATCCGGACCCGTCCATCCCTGGGTACATCCGGTACTGGGACGGCGCCGCGTGGGTGCCGGGCAGCAGCCGCCCCGAACCCCGCGACGGCGAGCCGAAGCCTGCGCCGCCTCCCGGCGTGACCCCGCAGGCGCCCGCCTCCGCGGCCCCGGCGCTGCCCTCGCCGCGGCAGGAGGCGGCACCCTCGTCGGAGGGCACCGCCGAGAGCTCCGGCGACAGCACCGACGGCAGCGGCACCGCGGCGCCGGAGGCCGGGGACGCCGCGCGCACGGACACCACTGAGAGCGCCGCGACGTCCCAGGACGCCGAGGACACCCGTGACGCGGGAAACCAGACGGGAAACGACACGGGGAACGACGCGGGAAACCACGCGGAGAACGACGCCGCCGACGGCGGCCCCACGGTGCCGGCGCTGCGCCAGCGCGGCGACGTCACGCCCGCCCGCGGCGAGCCTGCCGGGCCGGCCTGGCCCGCCGGCGCGCGGGGCACCGGGCACTCCGGCCGGGACAAGCGCGTGACCTGGGGCTCGGACGAGGACGTCAGCACCTCGCCCGTGGCGGCGGCGGGGCGGGTGGACCCCAGGGGACAGTTCCGCCGTCCGCCCACCGAGAGCTCCGCGCCGCCCGCCAGGCCCGCGCCGAAGCCGGAGCCGGCCCCGGCCGCACCGCCGGCCGAACCGGAGAGCCCGGCGCCGGACACACGCGACCAGACCGTCGGGCTGCGCCGCGCCGACATCCCGGCGGCGCCGCCGTCGTGGACCCAGCAGGTCCGCGAGCTGGCCCAGCAGCAGCCGGGAGCCCCGGAGCGCGAGGCCGCGCCGCCCGCGGCACCGGCGTCTCCCGCCCTGCCGCCCGCCCAGCCTGCTCAGCCCGCCCAGTCGGCCCAGCCGGTGGTGCCGCCGCAGGCCCCGGCGCCGCAGCCGGTGCCGCCGCAGGTGCAGCAGCAGCCCGCTGCGCTGCCGCCGAGCAGCCCGGCCCAGGGCGCCCCCGTCCAGCCCGCCCCCGCGCCGCAGGGCGGCTACGGCTACCCCGCGCCGCTGCACCAGCGGCCGACCGCGCCTGTGCCGGAGCCCGCGCCCACGCCGGCCGTCGCGCAGCCGGCCCCCGCCGACTCGCCGTTCGTCCAGCCGGACATGCTGACGGCGCAGATCGCGCCGCGCCGGCCGTTCTCCGAGATCGAGCGGCAGGCCTACCCGGCCGGGCTGGGCCGCCGGCTGGTCGCCCGGCTGCTGGACTCGCTGCTGCCGGTCGGCGGCGCCGTGGCCGTGGCGGTGCCGCTGGTGAGCAAGGCCCGCGACCACATCCAGGAACAGATCGACGCGGCCGAGATCGCGGGCGTGACCCGTGACGTGTGGCTGATCGACGGCACCACCGGCGGCTACCTCGCCATGGTCCTCGGCGTCTTCTTCGGCGCCGGGCTGCTGCTGGAGGCGCTGCCCACCGCGATCTGGGGGCGGAGCCTGGGCAAGGCGGTGTGCGGGCTGCGGGTGCTGCACGTCGAGCGGCAGGACAAGCCGGGCTTCGGCGCCGCTCTCGTCCGCTGGCTGCTGTACAGCGTGCTGGCGGTGCTGGTGGTCGGCGTCGTGAACGTGCTGTGGTGCCTGCGCGACCGCCCCTGGCGGCAGTGCTGGCATGACAAGGCCGTGAACACCTTCGTCGCCAAGCGGCGGTAGCCCGCGCGGCGCAGCGGCGTCCTCCGAACGCCCCGCGCCGGATGCGGACTGCCCGGGGCCGGGGTGGACTGCCCGCATGAGCGATGAGCAGCCGCAGTCAGGACCCGAGCGGGAGTGGGGACCCCGCCCCGGCGCCTCCGACGCCCCGGGCGAGGGTTCCGGGCTTCCCAGCGCGCCGCCGCCGGACGACCACCCGTACGGCTCCAACCCGTACGGCGGCTCCCAGGGGGCGGTCGACCCGCTCGCGGGCATGCCGCCGCTGGCCGACCTGTGGCGGCGGCTGCTGGCCCGGATCATCGACCTGCTGATCGTCGGGATCCCCGTGTCGGTGCTGCTGTGGCTCGCGGCCGGGGACTACGACGTGAACGGCATGGGCAACGCCGGCTCCGGCGACGGCGGCTCGTACCTCCGGCAGGCCGTGCTGCTGCTGGTGTACTTCGTCTACGAGGGCGCGATGCTGAGCGCGCGCGGCCAGACGGTCGGCAAGATGCTGATGCGGATCAGGGTCGCCATGCTCGACAACGGAGCGGTGCCCGCCGGGTCTCCCGCGTGGCTCCGCGCGGGCACCTACTCGCTGGTGCAGCTCCTGCCGTGTTTCGGTTTCCTGTTCTGGCTGGTCAACGTGCTGTTCTGCACCTGGGACCGGCCCTACCGGCAGTGCCTGCACGACAAGGCGGCCAGGACCGTGGTGGTCTCGGCCGCCTGAACGCCGTTCCGCGCCGGGCGCCGCGGGTCAGACCCTGGCCTTCTCGCGGGTCACCGGCGGCGCTGCGGTCACCAGCGGCGCCGGTGCGGCGGGCGCGCGCGGGCCGCGCCGCGCCTGGATGCCGACCGCCACGACGACGCCGAGCATCAGCGCCAGCGCCGCGATGAGCGCGACGGCGAGGCCCGAGCCGGTCGGGGCGATCACCAGCAGAAGGAGGGTGGTGAGGATGACGGTGGCCGAACCGTAGGCGATCTGCGCGGGGGTCGGTTGCATGTCGCTTTCCGTCCTCGGAAGGTCCTCGGGGGAGGAGGGGGGCTGGCACCGTCCGGAGGCGCTCGCAGGGGTATTGCAGGGGTATTGCAGGGGTAGGAGGAGTGCCTCGAACGGTTCTACGGGCCTCGATGCCCGCGCCGGAAAGATGGTAAGCCCCCGGGGGTGGCGGCCGCCGGTGCACGGGGGGCGCACGGATTCACGCCGGCCGCCGGCCATCGGCCGCCCCGGCCGGAGCGGACGGTGCCCGCCCCTTTCCCCTGCGTGCTGCGACGGGCCGGTCACGCAGAGAAACCGCAGGCCAGGCGGGTGTGGCCGAGGAGACTCTCGACGGACGGCGCCGGGCGAGTCACGATAGCGGGGTCCACGTTGGCGGGGCGCTCCGTGCCCCCTCACTGCCCCAGCGGAAAGGTGTGCCATGGCCGAAGGAGGCTTCGTCCGGCTCCTCGACGGCAGCGTCGTCGTCGCGCTGTCGCTGCCGCGCCCCGGCGCCCCCGGCCGCGCGGTGCGGGTGCTGGTCCACGCCGCCTCGCGGCCGCGCGCCCTGACCAGGCTGCGCAACCTGGGGCTGCGCTCGGTCTACCTGCGGGGGAACACCGCGCCGCCCACGCCCGACGAGGTCTCGGCCGTGCTGCACCACCCCGACGGGATCGTCTGGCGCCCGGCGCCGTGCGACAGCACCGAGGGCTGGCACCCGGTGACCGGCCTGTTCCGGGCATCCCGGCCGCGCGCGGCGTAGTCGTACCGGCCCGCAGCGGCGGCACCGTCCCGCCGGGTGGTCAGGCGGCGACGACCGGCTTGCCGGTCAGCTCGACCCCGGCGGCGGCCATCTCCCGCAGCGCGCTGTCCACCGTTTTCGCGTTCACGCCGGCCGTCAGGTCCAGCAGCACGCGGGTGCGGAACCCCTCGCGCACCGCGTCCAGGGCGGTCGCGCGCACGCAGTGGTCGGTGGCGATGCCCACGATGTCCACCTCGCTGACGTCCCGCGCGCGCAGCCAGGCCGCCAGCGCGGTGCCCTGCTCGTCGCGGCCCTCGAAGCCGCTGTAGGCGGCGGCATAGGCGCCCTTGTCGAAGCACGCCTCGACGGCGCCCGAGGCCACCGCGGGCGCGAAGTTCGGGTGGAAACCGACGCCCTCGGTGCCGCTCACGCAGTGCGGCGGCCACGAGTGCACGAAGTCGGGCGTGTCGGAGAAGTGCTCGCCCGGCGCTATGTGGTGGTCCCGGGTCGCGACCACGTGACGGTAGCCGGGAGTGGCGGAGCCGATGAGGTCGGTGATGGCGGCGGCGACATCCGCGCCCCCCGCCACCGCCAGGCTTCCCCCCTCACAGAAGTCGTTCTGGACGTCCACGGCGATCAGGGCGCGGTGCATGGCGTACCCCTTCACTTCACAGTTGGTTCGTTATTGAGCCTATGCACCAGAAGACAGGCCCGTCACACGTACTCGGTCGGCAGGACCGGTTCTCCGCGCGACAGCTGGGTCGCCGACAGCGGCAGGCCCGCCCGGGCGCGCACGTGCCGTTCGCGCGCCGCGTCGAGCGGTTCGCGCGCCACGGCCTTGCCCCCGCGCATCAGGTCCACCAGCAGCTGGTGGCCGGCCAGCTCCTCGGGCACCGGTCCGCTGCCGATGACCTCGGCCTCGGCCACGCCGTCGGCGTCCGGCCGCCGCGCGGCCCACTTCACGCCGCCGATGGACAGCTTGCCGCCCAGCGACCGCTTCGCCACCGGCACCATGGGGCCGTCGGCGCCGTCCGCGCGGGCGACCAGCTTGTAGACCATGGAGCACGTCGGGTGCCCGCTGCCGGTGACCAGCTGCGTGCCGACGCCGTACGCGTCGACGGGCGCCGCCGCCAGCGAGGCGATGGCGTGCTCGTCGAGGTCGCTGGTCACCACGATCTTGGTGTCCCGGGCGCCCAGCTCGTCGAGCTGCTGCCGCACCCGGTGCGCCATGACCAGCAGGTCGCCGGAGTCGATGCGGACGGCTCCGAGGCCGGGCCCGGCGACCTCGACCGCGGTGCGCACGGCCTCGGCGATGTCGTAGGTGTCCACCAGCAGCGTGGTGCCGGTGCCCAGCGAATCGACCTGGGCGGTGAACGCGTCGCGCTCGGTGTCGTGCAGCAGCGTGAACGCGTGGGCGCTGGTGCCCACCGTCGGGATGCCGTAGCGGAACCCGGCCGCCAGGTCGGAGGTGGAGTCGAAACCGCCGACGTACGCCGCGCGCGAGGCGGCGACGGCCGCCAGCTCGTGGGTGCGGCGCGCGCCCATCTCGATGAGGGGCCGTCCCGCCGCGGCGACGGCCATCCGGGAGGCCGCCGCGGCGACCGCTGAGTCGTGGTTGAGGATCGACAGGATGACGGTCTCCAGCAGCACGCACTCGGCGAAGGTGCCCTCGACGCGCATGATGGGGGAGCCGGGGAAGTAGACCTCGCCCTCGGGGTAGCCGACGATGTCTCCGCTGAAGCGGTAGCCGGCCAGCCAGCGCAGGGTGGGTTCGTCGACCACGCGCCGCTCGCGCAGGAAGTCGAGGATCGCGGGCTCGAAGCGGAAGTTCTCGACCGCGTCGAGCACGCGCCCGGTGCCCGCGACGACGCCGTAGCGCCGGCCTTCCGGCAGGCGCCGGGTGAAGACCTCGAAGACCGACCGGCGGTGGGCGGTGCCGTCGCGGAGCGCGGCCTGGAGCATGGTGAGCTCGTAGTGGTCGGTGAAGAGCGCGGTGGACGGCACGGCGACGGGGAGGCCGTACACCGCGTCGTGGCTCGCCTGGTGCGTCATGCCGTCCAGGGTACCTCTGATTTCGTCAGACTGACGATATTTGAGCGGGGGCGGCGAACGGGTGCATTGGGCCTCGGGCGCATGTGGTGGCAGCATGGACCATGTGAGTGCCATCCCTCTGGAGATCGAGCGCACCGAGTCGGAGCCGACCTCGGAACAGGTGCCGGTGCCCGAGGTCCCGTGGGTGACGGTCGTGCACAACGACCCGGTGAATCTCATGAGTTACGTGACGTACGTCTTCCAGGCGTACTTCGGGTACCCCAAGGACAAGGCCAAGAAGCTCATGCTGGACGTGCACCACAAGGGCCGTGCCGTCGTCTCGCAGGGCAGCCGCGAGGAGATGGAGCGCGACGTGCAGGCGATGCACAGCTACGGTCTGTGGGCGACACTCCAGCAGGACCGCTGATGGCGGGATACTTCGAGGCCACGGGCGGGCCGGAGGGCGGCGCGGCGGTCGCGCTGGACGAGGTGGAGATCTCCATCCTGCGCAGCCTCGCGGTGCAGCTGCTGGAGCTGATCGGGCCCGGCCAGAACGGCGACGGCGGCGCGCCGGCCGACCCGCTGGACGCGCTGTTCGCCGAGGGGCCCAGCGAGCCGCCCAGGGACCCGGCGCTCGCCCGGCTGTTCCCCGACGCCTACGGCGAACCGGGCGCGCCGCAGGACGAGGAGACGCGGCGGCTGTCGGCCGAGTTCCGCCGCTACACGGAGGGAGAGCTGCGGGCCCGCAAGCGCGAGGACCTGCTGTTCGTCGTCCGCTCGCTGGACGAGCTCGGCGCCGGGCGCGGCGCGGGCGCGGCGGTGCTGACTCTCAAGCCGGACGAGTCGCGGCGCTGGCTGACCGTGCTCAACGACCTCAGGCTCGCCATCGCCACCCGGCTCGGTGTGCGGGACGAGGCCGACACCGAGCGGCTGCTCCGGCTGCCGGAGGGCGATCCCGTCAAGCCGATGGTCATGGCCTACTTCTGGCTGGGCGGGCTCCAGGAATCGCTCGTCGAAACCCTCATGCCGGACTGATACAGCTGGTAATCTGCTCGTCACACAGAGTGTGACGCGGGTGGGTGCCCGCCGCCACCCCGGCCGAGGGGCGTGCCATGGCAGCAGCTGAGCGGTCCTGGACCGACGAGATCGACGGGGCCGTCAACGGCCTGGCCGACCCCATCACGCGCCTGCTGAGCGGCATCGTCTTCTACGAGGTCCCCGTCTTCGGCGGGGACTTCCCCGTGATCGTGGCCTGGCTGGTGGCTGCCGGGCTGTTCTTCACCGTCTGGCTGGGGCTGGTGCAGTTCCGGCGGCTGGCCACCGCCTGCCGGGTGCTGGGCGGGCGGTACGAACAGCCCGGCGCGCCGGGCGAGATCACGCACTTCCAGGCGCTCACCTCCGCCGTCTCGGGCACGGTGGGGCTGGGCAACATCGCGGGCGTGGCCATCGCCGTGTCCCTGGGCGGCCCGGGCGCGACGTTCTGGATGGTCCTGTGCGGCCTGCTGGGGATGGCCACGAAGTTCGCCGAGTGCACGCTCGGCGTGAAGTACCGCGTCATCGACGCCAGCGGCCGCGTCAGCGGCGGGCCCATGCTGTACCTGCGGCGGGGCCTGGCCGAGCGCGGCCTGCCCCGGCTGGGCGCCGCGCTGTCGCTGCTGTCGGCGGTGACCCTGCTGTTCTTCTGCTTCTTCGGCGGCAATCTCTTCCAGGTCAACCAGTCCCTGGAGCAGCTGGCCACGGTCACGCGGGACCACACGGGCCTGTTCACCTCCTCCGGCGGCTCGCTGCTCTTCGGCGCGGCCGCCGCCGTGATGACGGGCCTGGTCCTCATCGGCGGTATCCGGTCCATCGGCCGGGTGACCAGCCGCCTCGTGCCCGCGATGGCGCTGCTGTACGTCGCCGCCTGCCTGTCGGTGATCCTGCTGCACGCCGCCGAGGTGCCGGGGGCGCTCGCGACGATCGGCCGGGAGGCGTTCAGCCCCGAGGGGGTCGCCGGCGGGGTGGTGGGGGCGCTCGTCCAGGGCTTCCGGCGGGCGGCGTTCTCGAACGAGGCGGGGGTGGGCTCGGCCCCGATCGCCCACGCCGCGGTGAAGACCAGGCGGCCGGCCACCGAGGGACTGGTGGCGCTGCTGGAGCCGTTCGCCGACACGGTGGTCATCTGCACGATGACGGCGCTGACCATCGTGATCGCGGGCGGCCCGCTCTACGGCGCCGCGCGGGCGGCGGCGGCCGGGGGCGGGGATCCGGCGGCGGACCGGGCGATCGCCGAGGCGGGCGGCGACCCGGGCATCGCCATCACCTCCGACGCCTTCGCCACCGCGCTGCCGTGGTTCCCGGCGGTGCTGACCGTGGCCGTGCTGCTGTTCGCCTTCTCCACGCTGATCACCTGGGGTTACTACGGGCTGAAGGCCTGGTGCCACCTCTTCGGCGGCTCGAACGTCAGCGAGCAGGTGTTCAAGTGCCTGTACTGCCTGGTCACGGTCGCCGGGGCGCTGCTGTCGCTGGGCACGCTCGTGGACCTGGCCGACGCCTTCCTCTTCCTGGCGGCCGTGGTCAACATCGCCGGCCTGTATCTGCTGGCGCCCGTCGTCCGGCGGGAGCTGCGGCTGGTGCTGGCGGACGTCCGGCGCCGTGACGCCGAGCGCGCCCGTGCCCGGGGCGGGCCCGCCGCGGGCGGCGCGGCCTCCGGCCGCACGCCGCCGGAGCCCCCGGCGCCACATCCGGTCTGACCCCGCACCGGACACCGGCGGCGAAGACTCTTATGGTGGGCGGCATGCTGACCATCACCGAAGAGCTGCGTGACAAGATCATCGCGCATGCCCGCGCCGACCATCCGGACGAGGCATGCGGCGTGATCGCCGGCCCGGCGGGCAGCGACCGCCCCGAGCGCTTCATTCCGATGCTGAACGCGGCCCGCTCGCCGACGTTCTACGAGTTCGACTCCGGTGACCTGCTCAAGCTGTACCGCGAGATGGACGCCCGCGACGAGGAACCGGTGGTGATCTACCACTCGCACACCGCCACCGAGGCGTACCCCTCGCGCACCGACGTCAGCTATGCCAACGAGCCGAACGCCCACTACGTGCTGGTCTCCACCGCCGAATGCGGCAACGGCGAGGGGCCCGTCTCCTTCCGGTCGTTCCGCATCCGGGAGGGCGAGATCACCGAAGAAGAGGTGCGGTTCGTCACCTCCTACGACGACACACCCGGATCCTGAGACAGCCCGGTCCGCATGACGGTACGAGCCTCGGGGACGGCGGCGGGGAATCGATACGATGCCGCCGTGGTTTCCCAGGACGTGAACGCCATGTGTCCGTCGTCCTGACGGCCGCGGCCGTCACGCAGCCCAGCATGTCCGCACCCGACCGCCATCACATGGAGAACCCATGGCCATCGAGGTCCGCATCCCGACCATCCTCCGCACCTACACCGACGGCCAGAAGGCCGTGCAGGGCTCCGGGGAGACCATCGCCGAGCTGTTCGCGGACCTGGAGTCCCGCCACCCCGGGATCCAGGAGCGGCTGGTCGAGGGCGGCGAGCTGCGCCGCTTTGTGAACGTGTACCTGAACGACGAGGACGTCCGCTTCCTGGACGGCATCGCCACCAAGGTCACCGACGGCGACAGCGTCACGATCCTGCCGGCCGTGGCGGGCGGCGCCGGAGGCATGCGCTGATGCGCTTCGACTCCCCCCTGGCCTCCGTCGGGAACACCCCGCTGGTGCGCCTGCCCCGGCTCTCGCCCGCCGAGAACGTGCGGATCTGGGCCAAGCTGGAGGACCGCAACCCGACGGGATCGGTCAAGGACCGCCCGGCCCTGTTCATGATCGAGCAGGCGGAGAAGGACGGCCGGCTGAAGCCCGGCTGTACCATCCTGGAGCCGACGTCCGGCAACACCGGCATCTCCCTGGCCATGGCGGCCCGGCTCAAGGGCTACCGCATCGTCTGCGTCATGCCGGAGAACACCTCGTCAGAGCGCCGCCAGCTGCTGGCGATGTGGGGAGCGGAGATCATCTCCTCCCCGGCCGCGGGCGGCTCCAACACCGCGGTGCGCGTGGCCAAGGAACTGGCCGCCGAGCACCCGGACTGGGTGATGCTCTACCAGTACGGCAACCCCGACAACCCCGGCGCGCACTACGCCACCACCGGTCCGGAGATCCTCGCCGACCTGCCCTCGGTGACGCACTTCGTCGCGGGCCTGGGCACGACCGGCACGCTGATGGGCGTCGGCCGGTACCTGCGCGAGCACCGGCCCGGGGTGCGGATCGTCGCCGCCGAACCGCGCTACGACGACCTCGTCTACGGGCTGCGCAACCTCGACGAGGGCTTCGTGCCCGAGCTGTACGACGAGTCCGTCCTCACCTCGCGCTTCTCCGTCGGCTCCGCCGACGCCGTCGCCCGCACCCGCGAACTCCTCGCCGAGGAGGGCATCTTCGCCGGGATCTCGACCGGCGCGGCGCTGCACGCGGCGATCGGCGTGGGGCGCAGGGCCATGCGCGAGGGCGAGGAAGCGGACATCGTGTTCATCGTCGCCGACGGCGGCTGGAAGTACCTGTCCACCGGCATCTACACGGCGGCCACCACCGAGGAGGCGGTCGAGCTCCTCCAGGGCCAGCTCTGGGCCTAGGCCTGGTTCCCGGCGCGGCTGGGGGTGCCGTCCGTCGGCAGCTCGAACCAGACCCCCTTGGTGTACCAGCCCAGGGGGTCTTCTCCGGCCGTGTCCCACCGTGCGGACATGGCGTCCACGAGCAGGAGCCCCCGCCCGTGCGGCGCCACCGACCCGTCGTCGCTCGGCCGCCACTCCGGGATGCCCGTGGCGCTGTCGTAGATCCCGATCCGCGTCCGCCCGGGCCGCACCACCAGCCGCAGCAGCATCGACTCGCCGGCCGCGTGCAGCACGATGTTGGTCGCCAGCTCGGAGGTGCACACCCGGGCGGCCTCCGCCGTGCCGCCGTGCCCCAGCGAGCGGAGCACCCCGGCCACGAAGTCACGGCACACCCGCGGCGCCACCTCACTGCGGGCGCTCATCAGCGTGAACACCTGGGTGTCCGTCACGGGCCTGGTCGGCGTCCCGGGCGCGCGGGTCTCGTTCTCGGGCGTGTCCACGGCCTGACGAGTCCCCCGGATCGCGCGGGACACGCGCGGCGGGCCGATTATCACCAGGCGTGCCCGGATGCGCGCGTACCGTCGTCATGTGACCGTGCGAGCCTACTCCAGCGACCAGCCGCCCGCCGCCGGGCGGCCGCTGCGCGAGCTGTTCGCCGACCGCTACTCCCCGGTGCGGACGGTGGACCTGCCGCTGCTCGGCGCGGCCGTCGCGCTGACCATCCTCGGCACCCTCCTCGTCTACTCCGCCACCCGCAACCGCACCGACCTCACCGGCGGCGACCCCGAGTTCTTCTTCCTGCGCCACACGCTCAACGGCGCCATCGGCCTCGGCCTGGCCCTGCTGCTGGTCTGGCTCGGCCACCGCCGCCTGCGCGACGCGGTGCCGGTGCTCTACCTCAGCTCGATCGTGCTGTCCCTGGCGGTCCTCAGCCCGCTGGGCTCGAGCATCAACGGCTCCCGCAGCTGGATCCAGCTCGGCGGCGGCTTCGCCTTCCAGCCGTCCGAGCTGGTCAAGATCGGCGTCATCCTCGCCATGGCCACCGTGCTCTCCGCCCACCTGGAGAGCGACCGCCTGGAACGCCCCGGCGTCAGGACCGTGCTCCAGGCGCTCACGCTCGCCGCCGTGCCGTCCGTGCTCGTCCTGCTGGCGCCGGACGTGGGCCAGACCATGGTCATCGCGGCCATCGCCCTGGGCATCCTGCTGGCCGCCGGCACCGGCAGGGCCTGGCTGCTGGGCCTGGCCGGCGTGGGCGTGGCCACCGGCGTCGCGGTCTGGCAGCTCGGCGTTCTCGACGAGTACCAGGTCAACCGCTTCGCGGCGTTCGCCAACCCCAGTCTCGACCCGGCCGGCGTCGGCTACAACACCAACCAGGCCAGAATCACCATCGGGGCCGGCGGCCTGACCGGCGAAGGACTGTTCAACGGGGGCCAGACCACAGGGCAGTTCGTGCCCGAGCAGCACACCGACTTCATCTTCACCGTGGCGGGCGAGGAACTCGGCTTCGTCGGCAGCGGCGGCATCATCGCGCTCCTCGGCCTGGTGCTGTGGCGGGCCTGCCGCATCGCCGCCCGCGCCAGCGACCTCTACGGGACGCTCACCGCCGCCGGTATCGTCGTGTGGCTGGCGTTCCAGACCTTCCAGAACATCGGGATGGCCCTGGGGATCATGCCGGTCACCGGCGTCCCGCTGCCGTTCCTCTCCTACGGCGGGTCCTCGATGTTCGCCGTCTGGGCCGCGGTCGGCCTGCTGCTGGCCATCGGCGTCCGCTCCCGCGAGCGGCTGTAGCCGGCGGGTCCTTCACTCGCCGCGGCGCCGCCGCCGGGCACGGCCCACGCCGTCAGCCACGGTGGCGACCAGTGCCAGCGCGGCGACGGCGATCACGGCGGTCCACCACGGGATGTCCACACGCCGACGGTACCCCGCGCTGGTGATTCCGCCCACACCAGGGCTCGGGGGAGGCGCGCCGCGCCGCCACGCGACTTACAGTCGTTCGAACCCCACCACGGAGGTCCCCGCGTCTATGAAGCTCACTGTCGTCGGCTGCTCGGGATCCTTCCCGTCCGCGGACTCGGCCTGCTCAAGCTACCTCATCGAGGCCGAGGGCTACCGGCTGCTCCTGGACCTGGGTAACGGCGCCCTCGGCGAACTCCAGAAATACTGCGGGCTGTACGACATCGACGCCATCGCGCTCAGCCACCTCCACCCCGACCACTGCATCGACATGTGCGGCTATTTCGTGGCCCGTTACTACCGGTACGAGGGCGGCCCCTGCGCCCCGCTGCCGGTTTACGGCCCCGAGGCCACTGAGCGCCGGCTGACTGCCGCCTACGCCGACACCCCGTCCGAGAAGTCGATGAGCGAGGTCTTCGACTTCCGCACCCTCACGCCCGGCGCCGCCTTCCAGCTGGGGCCGCTGACCGTACGGACGGAGCGGGTGACCCACCCCGTCGAGGCGTACGGCTTCCGCGTCGAGCACGAGGGCAGGTCCCTGTGCTACTCCGGCGACAGCGGCCCCTGCGACGGCCTGGCCAGCCTGGCGCGCGGCGCCGACCTGTTCCTGTGCGAGGCGTCGTTCACCCACGGCAAGGAGGACCTGCCCGAGGTACACCTCAACGGCCGGCAGGCCGGTGAGCTGGCGGGCCGGGCCGGGGCGGAGCGGCTGGTGCTCACGCACATCCCGCCCTGGACCGACGCCCAGGTCAACCTCTGTGACGCCAAGGCGGCCTTCGACGGCCCGGTCGAGCTGGCGCGCCCCGGCGCCGTCTACCACATCTGACGCGCCGCCGCCCTGCCCGGGGGGGCGGAAAACCGCTGGTGACCGGCCACCCCCGGGCGGGTTAGGCTCCCCAGCATGGCTCGAATCGACGGCCGCCAGGCCGACCAACTCCGTCCCGTCACCATCGAACGCGGCTGGAGCAAGCACGCCGAGGGGTCCGTGCTGATCGCCTTCGGCGACACGCGCGTGCTGTGCACCGCCAGCGTCACCGAAGGCGTACCCCGGTGGCGGCGCGGCAGCGGCGAAGGCTGGGTGACGAGCGAGTACGCCATGCTGCCGCGCGCGACGACGACGCGGGGCGACCGCGAGTCCGTCCGCGGCAAGATCGGCGGCCGCACGCACGAGATCTCACGGCTCATCGGCCGGTCCCTGCGGGCCGTGATCGACTTCTCGGCCCTCGGTGAGAACACCGTTGTCCTCGACTGCGACGTCCTGCAGGCCGACGGCGGCACCCGCACCGCCGCCATCACCGGCGCCTACGTCGCGCTGGCCGACGCGGTCGCCTGGGCGCAGCGGAACAAGCTCGTCAAGCCCGGCTCCCGGCCGCTCACCGGCAGCGTCTCGGCCGTCAGCGTCGGCATCGTCGACGGCGTGCCGCTGCTCGACCTCGCCTACGAGGAGGATGTCCGCGCGGAAACGGACATGAATGTGGTATGCACCGGCGACGGCGCCTTCGTCGAGGTGCAGGGCACCGCGGAGGGGAAGCCGTTCTCGCGCGCCGAACTCGACGCCCTGCTCGACCTGGCCGTCGCGGGCTGCGCCCAGCTGGAAGCGGCACAGCGCCAGGCTCTCGCGGAGGGATGACGGGATGACCACCCCGGTAAGCAGGACCAGCAGGACCAGCACCAGCACCCGGGCTGCCGCGGCCCGCCGGGCGGGACGGCCAGGCCGCCTCGGTGCCGCGGCGGCCGCGCTGGCGGTGGCCGCGGCCGCGGCCGGCACCCTGGCGTGCGACGTGCAGCGCGCCGTCGACTGCGCCCGCCTGGCGCTCTCGGTGGCCGATGCGGCGGCTGACCTGGAGCGGGCCGCCAGCACCGAGGGCCTGTCCGACGACAGCAGCGCGCTGGATGAACTGGCCGAAGAAATCCGGGAGCTGGAGGACCGCGTCGGCGACACCGACATCCAGCAGGCCGCCGAGGCGGTGCTGGAGGCGGGACGTAACATCCAGCGCGCCGCCGAGCAGGGCGAGGCGCCTGACCTCTCGCCGCTCGCGGACGCCACGGACGAACTCACCTCGGTCTGCACCCCCGACGGGGAGTGAAGCTGTCCGAGCTGCCGAACGAGGGGCACGATATCGAACAAATTCCGACGTAAACCCTTGACTCCGCTCGCGGCGCCTTCTTAGCGTGTGCGGCCTAGCGACGGCAGGCGAAGGAGCAGGCGGTGGGTGCGGTGCGTCGGACGACCAGGGGCGCCCCGGAACACGCGGCGGCCGTGACCCGGCGGCGCCTGCTCCGCGCTGCCGGAGGACTCGGCGCCGCCGCGGCCCTGGGACCCGCTCTCGCCGCCTGCGGCGGCGCGCAGAGCGCCGAACCGGTCACCTCCGGCACCGTCGACCTGGCGTTCTGGACCCACGACCCGGCCTACACCGAGTTCTTCCGCACCGCCGCCCGCAACGCCCGCGGCACCACACCCTTCGAATGGCACCTGGACGAGACGATCTCCAGCGCCGCCGACGTCGTCACCAAGCTGATCGCCCAGGCCATCGCCGGGCGCGGCACCCCCGACGTCGCCGGACTGGAGATCGGCGTCTTCCCCCGCCTGCTCCGCGGCGACCTCGCCGCCGAACTGCTCGAACCGCTCGACGACGCCGTCGCCGACGTCCGCGACGACCTGCTGACGATGCGCACCGCCCCGTTCAGCAAGGACGGGCACCTCTACGCGCTCGACTCCGACGCCCCGCTGGTCGTCTACTACTACCGGGAGCCGGAGTTCGCGCGCGTCGGCATGCCCACCGACGCCGGCGACTGGGAGGAGTTCCTCGCCGCCGCGCAGCGCGCCCACGACCGGCACGGCGTCTCGTTCGCCGCCGTCGCCACCGGCAGCGACCAGGGCCAGATCGTGCAGAGCTACGAGATGCTGCTGCTCCAGTGCGGCGGGCGCCTCTTCGACGCCGACGGCAACCTCACCATCGACACCGACGAAGCCGTGCGCACCCTCGACTTCCTCGCACGCGGCGTGCGCTCCGGCGCCATCACTACTGTCTCCGACTTCTACGGCCCCGCCATGCAGGCCGCCCTGAAAAGCGGTCAGCTCATCGGCCAGTGGATGGGCACCTGGTACAAGGTCTACGGCCTGATGGCCAACGTCCCCGAGCACTCCGGCCAGTGGCGCATCCGCCCGCTGCCCGTCTTCCGCCCCGGCGGCTCCCGCACCTCCTTCGTCGGCGGCACCGGCTTCGCCGCGCTGCGCGGCAAGGAGAACACCCTGGCCGGCGTCGAACTCGTCACAGCCGCCTACCTCACCCCCGAAGAGCAGGTCCGCCGCTACCGCGAACTCGGCTACCTGCCCACCCGCCGCTCCGTCTTCGACGACCCCGCGCTGCTGCGCATCGAGGACGAGTACTGCGGCGGGCAGCGGATGTTCGAGGTCTACCGCGACGTGATCGACGAGGCGCCCGTCTTCTACCTCAGCCCCGACCGGCCCGTCATCGAAACGGTCCTCAGCGGCTACCTGCTCCAGGCCTACCGGGGAGACCTCACCCCGCGCGAGGCACTGCTCCGCGCCACCGACGACTTCGAAGGCCAGACCCGTGACTGAACGGACCGCGACCAGGCGCCGGCAGTGGGCGCCCTACGCGTTCATCGCACCCTTCTACGTGCTGTACGCCCTGTTCATGGTCGTGCCCATCCTGATCGCCTGCTACCTGTCCACCACCGAGTGGGTGGGCCTGGGCACACCGCGGTTCGTCGGCCTGGAGAACTTCGCCGACCTCGCCCGCGACACCAGCTTCCGCAAGGCGCTCGGCAACTCCCTGTTCTTCGTGCTCGTCAGCCTCCTGCTGATCGTGCCGTGCGCCCTGCTCATCGCTCAGGCGCTCAACGCCCGCGGGCTGCGCGCCCGCGACCTGTTCCGCGTGGCGTTCTTCCTGCCGATGGTCCTGTCGCCCATCGTCATCGCCCTCGTCTACAGCCTGCTCCTCGACCCCGGCTACGGCGCCGTCAACTCCCTGCTCCGCGCGCTGTTCGGCGCCGGCAACGTCGACTGGACCGGCGACCCCACCATGGCGAACGTCTCGCTCAGCTTCGTGCTGCTGTGGCGCTGGGTCGGCTACCTCACCATCTTCTTCCTCGCCGCGCTCCAGGCCGTCCCCCGCGAGCTGTACGAGTCCGCGGAGCTCGACGGGGCCGGGCCGATACGGAAGTTCACGACCGTCACGCTGCCCGCCATCCACCCCGTCACCGCGTTCGTCGTCGTCACCTCGTTCATCGGCGCCGCGCAGCTGTTCGACGAGCCCTACCTGCTGACCGGCGGCGGACCGGGCGAAGAGACCCTGACCGTCGCCATGTTCGTCTACCGCGCCGCCTTCGAACGGCAGCAGTTCGGCTACGCCGCGGCCGCCGGGCTCGTGCTCTTCGTCATCGTCTTCGGGGTCAGCCAGATCCTGAACCGGCTGCTGTCCATCGGGAGGACCTCGTGAGCGCCACCACGGCACCGCGCCAGCCACCGGCGCGCCGCAGCCGGCCCACCGCCGGACGGATCCTGCTCTACGCCACCCTCATGACGCTGCTGCTCGTCTTCGCCGCCCCCATGCTGTGGGCCCTCAGCGGCTCCTTCAAACCGCGCGAGGACATCTTCGCCTACCCGCCGCGCCTCATCCCCGACCCGGCGACCCTGGAGAACTACCGCAACCTGCTCGGCGGCCACCCGTTCTGGAAGTGGTTCGCCATCAGCGTCACCACCGCGCTGACCGCCACCGCCATCGCCGTCTTCGTCTGCGCACTCGCCGGATTCGCGTTCGCCAAGTACCGCTTCGCGGGCAAACGGCTGCTGTTCGGCGTCATGTTCAGCTCACTGTCCGTGCCGTTCGCCGTCATCCTCATCCCGCTGTTCATCCTCGTGGTGAAGACCGGCTTCTCGAACCCCTGGTTCGCCCTGATCGTGCCCTGGGTCGCCCCGGCGTTCGGCATCTTCATGATGCAGCAGTACATCATCCAGTCCGTGCCCGACGAGATCCTCGAAGCCGCCCGGCTCGACGGGAGCAGCGAGTTCGGCATCTTCCTGCGCGTCGTGCTGCCGCTGCTGCGGCCCTCGCTCGGCGCCCTCGCCGTCTGGCAGTTCCTCCAGAGCTACAACAGCTTCCTGTGGCCGCTCGTCCTCATATCCGAGACCGACCAGTACACCCTGCCGCTCGGCCTCAACATCCTCTTCCGCTCGGAGAACCGCTCGTTCGACCTCGTGCTGCCCGGCGCCGTCCTCGCCTCCGTGCCGACCATCCTCGTCTTCCTTCTCCTGCGCAAACAGCTGCTGGAGGGGCTGTCGGCCGGCGCGGTCAAGGGCTGAGCGACAATCGGCACATGCAGCGCCTGATCCTCGCCACCCGCAACGCCCACAAGGTCACCGAACTCCGCGCCATCCTGGCCGGCGCTGGGATCACCGCCGAACTCGTCGGCGCCGACACCCTGCCCGACGCGCCGGACGTCCCCGAGACCGGCGTGACCTTCGCCGAGAACGCCCTGCTCAAGGCGCACGCCCTCGCCCGCGCCAGCGGCCTGCCCGCCCTCGCCGACGACTCCGGCCTCTGCGTCGACGTCCTCGGCGGCGCCCCCGGCGTCTTCTCCGCCCGCTGGGCCGGGAAGCACGGCGACGACGCCGCCAACCTCCGGCTGCTCCTCGCCCAGCTCGCCGACGTCCCCGACGAGCACCGCGGCGCCCACTTCGCCTGCGCCGCCGCCCTCGCCCTGCCCGACGGCACCGAACGCGTCGCCGAAGGCCGCCTGCCCGGCACCCTCCGCCGCGCCCCCGCCGGCGAGGGCGGCTTCGGCTACGACCCGATCCTCCAGCCGGAGGGCGAGACGCGCACCTGCGCCGAACTCACCCCCGAGGAGAAGAACGCCCTCAGCCACCGCGGCCGCGCCTTCCGCGCCCTCGCCCCTGAGATCGCCCGGCTCACCGGCGCCTGAGCATCAGATGCGGTCGACCAGGTCCGCGATCGAGTCCACCACCGTCATCGGGCGGAACGGGTAGCGGTCGATCTCCTCCCGTTGGGTCACGCCGGTGAGCACCAGGAACGTCTCCATGCCCGCCTCCAGGCCGGCCAGCACGTCGGTGTCCATCCGGTCACCGATCATCGCGCTGGTCTCCGAGTGCGCCCCCAGCAGGTTCAGGCCCGTCCGCATCATCAGCGGATTCGGCTTGCCGACGAAGTACGGCTCACGGCCCGTCGCCCGCGTGATCAGCGCCGCCACCGAGCCCGTCGCCGGCAGCGCCCCCTCCGTCGACGGGCCGGTGTTGTCCGGGTTCGTCGCGATGAACCGCGCCCCGTCGTTGATCAGCCGGATCGCCTTCGTCAGCGCCTCGAAGCTGTACGTCCGCGTCTCGCCCAGCACCACGTAGTCCGGAGCCTGGTCGCTCAGCACGTACCCCACGTCGTGCAGCGCCGTCGTCAGCCCCGCCTCGCCGATGACGTACGCCGTGCCGCCGGGCCGCTGGTCGTCCAGGAACCGCGCCGTCGCCAGCGCCGACGTCCAGATCGACTCCACCGGCACCTCAAGCCCCATCCGGGCCAGCCGCGCCGCCAGGTCGCGCCGGGTGTAGATCGAGTTGTTCGTCAGCACCAGGAACGGCTTGCCCGACTCCTTCAGCCGCGCGATGAACCGGTCCGCCCCGGGCACCGGCACGCCCTCGTGGATGAGGACACCGTCCATGTCCGTCAGCCATGACTCGATCGGCTTGCGTTCCGGCATGACTACAGCCCCAGGTCCTTGATCAGCTTCGCCACGTGCCCCGTCGCCTTCACGTTGTACAGGGCGCGCTCCACCTTGCCCTGTTCGTCGACGATGACCGTCGAGCGGATCACCCCGGTGACCTTCTTGCCGTACATCGTCTTCTCGCCGAAAGCGCCGTACGCCCGGAGCACCTCCTTCTCCGGGTCGGCCAGCAGCGTGACCCGCAGGTCCTCCTTCTCGCGGAACTTCGCCAGCTTCTCCGGCTTGTCCGGCGAGATCCCGATCACGTCATACCCAGCGTCCGCGAGCAGCGACAGGTTGTCCGTGAAGTCGCACGCCTGCTTGGTGCAGCCGGGCGTCATCGCGGCCGGGTAGAAGTAGACGATCACCTTCCGGCCCGCGTGGTCCGCCAGGGACACGGGCGTGCCGTCGGCGTCGGGCAAGGTGAAGGCGGGGGCCTCGTCGCCGGGCTCCAGGCGGGTGCTCATCGTCGATCAGCTCTCCTCGTGCATGCGTGGCTGCGGCACCGACAGCCTAAACGGGTACCTCCGGCAGGCATACCGTCCCGGGAGCTGACACACTGTGCGGGAAACCCCACAGGCAACGGAGGCGCGAGCGGTGGCGGAAACAGCCGGCACGGGAGGCACCCCTGCGGAGATCGAGGCGAGGATCGCCCAGCGGCGGGCAGCGCTCGCCGAGACCCTGGACGAGATCGCGGTCCGGGTGCACCCGAAAACCCTCATGTACGACGTCAAGGCCAGGGCCGTCGAGACCGTGGACGGGGCCGCCAGCAGGGCCTCCGCCGCGGCCGGCCGGGCGGTCAGCTCGGTGCGCGCCCAGTTCGTCTCCGAGACCGGGGCGCCGCGCCTGGAGCGGATCGTGCCGCTCGCCCTCGTCGCGGCCGCCGGCGCCGGCCTGCTCGCCCTCGGCTCCCGGCGCCGGCACAGCTGACCCGGCGCGTGAGATACGGTCGTTCCCGTGAGTTCGCAACCCACCCACGACAAGTTGCCCATCCGGATGCTCCACGACCGGGTGCTGGTCAGGGCGGACGCCGCCGAGGGCGAGCGCCGCTCCACCGGCGGCATCGTCATTCCGGCGACCGCCCAGGTGGGCCGCCGCCTCGACTGGGCCGAGGTCGTGGCCGTCGGGCAGAACGTCCGGACGGTCGAGCCGGGCGACCGCGTGCTGTACGACCCTGAGGACCGCGCCGAGGTCGAGGTGCGCGGCGTCTCCTACGTCCTGATGCGCGAGCGCGACCTGCACGCCGTCGCCGCCGAACGGCTCCACGACAGTGACGACTCCACCGGCCTCTATCTCTGACCGTGTGCCTGTGATCGTGTACCTGTGACCGTGTATCTGTGACCGTGTGCCTCTGACCCGGGCACCCGGGACCCGCGCACCGGTTCCGGGTGCCGCCGGCCCGGCTCCCGCCCCGCGCTACAGCGCTGGTGAAGGTACCGGTGACAGCGCTGGTGAAGGTGCCGGGGGCGTGGCCGGCGCGGGCGCCGGATAGCCGCCCGGCGGCTCCGGCTCCCGGCTCGGCCCCACCGGCGTGGCCGACGCCTCACCCGGCTCCGCCGGAGCGGACGGCTCCCCGGACTCCTCCGGCCGCTCGTCCGGCTCCGGCTTCACGTCCGGCACGGGCACCCCGCGCAGCTCGAAGTCCCGCTTCGGCTCCCCCGCCAGCGCCTCGCCGGTGTACTGTCCCCAGATCCGCGCCGGGAAGCCGCCGCCGTTCACCCGCGACAGCCCCGCCACCCCGTACAGCTCCCGCTGCGCACCCGTGTGGGGATCCTGGCCGAACACCGCCACCACCGTCGCCAGCTCCGGCGTGTACCCCGCGAACCACGCCGCCCGGTCGTGCTCGGCCGTGCCGGTCTTCCCCGCCGCGGGCCGCCCCGCCGTCCCCGCCGCCGTGCCCGTGCCGTCCCGCACCACGCCCTCCAGCAGCGCCGTCGTGCCGTCGGCCGCCTGCCGCGACAGCACGCGCTCCTCCTCAGGCTCAGGCAGCGGCAGCACCTCCCCGCCCGCGCGGACCTCCGTCACCAGCACCGGCGGCAGATACGTGCCGTGCCGCGCCAGCGTGGCGTACGCCACCGCCAGGTCCAGCGTCGACGGCGTCGCCGTGCCCAGCGCGATCGAACCGTCCGCGTCCGCCAGGCCCGGGGTGTCCTCCGGCAGCCCCAGCGCCGTCGCCGTCTCCTTCACCCGCTCCGGGCCGACGTCCACCCCCATCTGCGCGAACACCGCGTTCACCGACTTGTCCATCGCCTCGGCCACGGTGATCGTGCCGAATGACTTCTCCCCCTCGTTCTCCGGCGACCAGCCCGTCGGCTGTCCCTCCTGGCTGACCACCTCCCGGCCGCTGCGGCCGTCGTACTTCGTGTCCGGGCCGATCTTCGTCCCCTGGTGCGACGTCGCCTCGTACTCCAGCGCCGCCGCATACACGAACGGCTTGAATGTCGAAGCCGCCTGGTAGTCCCGGCGCGTCGCCGAGTTCACGAACTGCTCCGTGTAGTCCGTGCCGCCGTACATCGCCACCACCCGCCCCGTGGCCGTGTCGATCGACGTCGCACCCGCCCGCGCGTACGCGTCGGCCTCGCGCTGCCCGGGGTCGAGCTCGGCCAGCAGCTGGTCCGCGACGGCCTCCTCCAGCGCCCGCTGCTTGTCCGGCTCGATCGTCGTCGTGATCCGCAGCCCGCCCTCCCGCAGCCGGTCCCGGTCCACCACGCCCGTCTCCACCAGGTGCCGCTCCACCGCCTCTACGAGGTAGCCGCGCTGCCCCGCCAGGCCGTTGTCCGGCCGCACCTCCTGGGGCCACGGGAACGACATCTGCGCCCGCTGCTGCTCGCTCAGCCAGCCCTCGGACACCATGCCGTCCAGCACGTACTCCCAGCGCGCCCTGGCCGCGCCGGCGTTGTCCGGGTTGGCGCGCACGTCGTAGGCGCTCGGGGCGTTCAGCAGCGCCGCCAGGTAGGCGCCCTCGGCCGTCGTCAGCTGCGAGGCGTCCTTGCCGTAGTACGCCTGCGCGGCGGCCTGCACGCCGTAGGCGCCGCGGCCGAAGTAGCTGGTGTTCAGGTAGCCCTCGAGGATCTCGTCCTTGCTGATCTCCCGGTCCAGCTTCACCGAGATGAACAGCTCCTTGATCTTCCGGGTGACCGTCTGCTCCTGGTCCAGGTAGTAGTTCTTCACGTACTGCTGCGTGATCGTCGAACCGGACTGGGTGCCCTCGCCGCGCAGCATGTTCCACGCCGCGCGCCCCATGGCCAGCAGGTCCACGGCCGGGTCGTGGTAGAAGTCGCGGTCCTCGGCCGCGAGCACCGCGTGGCGCACGCCCGAGGGGACCTGGTCCAGCGGCACGTTTACGCGGTTGACCTCGCCGTCGGTCGCGAGCGGCGAGCCGTCCGCGTACAGGTACACGTTGCTCTGCGCCGCCGCCGCCGACTTCGGCTCGGGGATGTCCACCAGCAGATAGCCGGCCACGACGGCCACCAGCGTGCCGGTCAGGCCGACCAGCACGGCGGCCAGCACCATGCGCCACGTGGGAAGCAAACGGCGCAGCCCGGTGCGGCGCGGGGCCGGGCGCCCCGCGCTCCTCGACGGCCAGCCGGGCCAGCGCTGCTGTCGGGACCCGCCCGGCGTGCCGGGCTGACCGGAGGGCTGATCGGAAGAAGGTGTGTCGCTCATGGGGCTCCGTGGTGGGGGCCAACTGGTGCGCTTGTCCGTTCAGTACGACATGACATTCCAGGACTTACCGCCTATCACGGGCAGCGGCCACACCGGCGGCCTACCGGCAAGCCCCCCGAACGGCCCTGGCTGTCTCACCCGCCCAGCGACAATGGGCGGGGCGCGCGGCCCGCGGCCGCCACGGAGGCGACGGACAGGAAACGGGCGGAACGGATGGACCAGACGACCACGCTCACCGCGGCGGACGCCGCCAAGCAGCGCGCCCTGCGCCGCATGAAGGCCCTGGCCACCTCACTGCTCGCGGTCGTCGCCGCGGGATACGCCCTGACCACCTGGGCCGAGCACCGCGGCGCCGGGGCCTGGGCCGGCTACCTGTCCGCCGCCTTCGAGGCCGGGATGGTCGGCGCGCTCGCCGACTGGTTCGCCGTCACGGCGCTCTTCCGCCGTCCGCTCGGCCTGCCCATCCCGCACACCGCGATCATCCCCACCAGGAAGGACCAGCTCGGGCAGTCACTCGGCGACTTCGTCGGCGAGAACTTCCTCGCCCCCGAGGTCGTCCGCGACAAGCTCCGCTCCGCCGCCCTCGCCCGCCGCCTCGGCGCGTGGCTCTCCCGCCCGGAGAACGCCGACCGCGTCACCGCCGAACTCGCCGCCGCCGTGCGCGCCGGCCTGGCCGTGCTCCGCGACTCCGACGTCCGCGCCGTGATGGGCGAGGCGATCACCCGGCGCGCCCAGGAGCGGGAGATCGCCCCGGTGCTGGGCCGGCTGCTGGCGAAGACGGTCGCCGACAACGGGCACCGCCGCCTCGTCGACCTGCTGTGCGCCCACGCCCACGACTGGCTGCTTCAGCACCGCGAGACCGTGCTCGCCGCCATCGAGGGCGGCGCCCCGGGCTGGACCCCCCGTTTCGTAGACCGCCGGATCGGCGAGCGCGTCTACCGCGAGCTGCTGCGTTTCGCCGCCGAGACGCGTGACTCGCCCGGCCACCCCGCCAGGACCGCGTTCGACCGGCTGCTCGCCGACTTCGCCGAGCGCCTCCAGCACGACGCGGCCACGCGCGAGCGCGTCGAGAAGGCCAAGTCCGAGCTGGTCGCCCGGCCGGAGGTGCAGGACCTGATCTCCTCGGCCTGGTCCGCCGTGCGCGGCATGCTCCTGGCCGCCGCCGAGGACGAGCGCAGCGCCCTGCGGCTGCGGGCCCGCGCCTCGGTCCTCACCCTCGGCGCCCGGCTCTCCTCCGACAGCCGCCTGGCCGCCAAGCTCGACGGCTGGGTCTCGGACGCCGCGATCCACGTCGTCTCCGGCTACCGCGCCGAGATCACCTCCCTGATCACCGACACCGTCGCCGCCTGGGACGCCCGCACCACCTCCCGCAAGATCGAGCTGCACATCGGCCGCGACCTCCAGTTCATCCGTCTCAACGGCACGGTCATCGGCGCCCTGGCCGGCCTGCTGATCCACACCCTCACCACCGCCTTCGGCGCCTGACCGACCCGTCCGGCGTAACGTCCGCGGCCCCGTCTCGTTAGTCCGTGCGACAGGGGAACGGGTGGTGGAAAAGGGGAGGCGGTGTCGTACCCACGCGAGCTTCCCGCGGATGCCGTGTCGCGCTCGTCCTCGTGGGCGGGCGTCATGCGCGTCCTCGGGTACGCGCCCAGCGGCGGCCGGCGCCGGGCGCTTCAGCGGGCGGCCGAGCGCTGGGGAATCGACACCGGGCACGTCGTCCGCCGCCACCATGTCTATGCGGACGAGGCCATCGCTGCGGCCGTGCGCTCCGGCCGCTCGCTGCGCGAGGTGGCGCTCCGGCTGGGTGCGGCGCCGGCCACCGGAACCCTGTCCCGTCTGCGGCGGCGCATCGCCGCTGCGGGCATCGACGCCAGCCACCTCGCCGGGCTCAGCCGGCCGTCGCACGACCTGCCGTTCTCCCGTGACGGGCTGGCCGAGGCAGCTGCTGCGGTGCGCGGGTTTGCGAGGGCTGGCCCGCTGGCTCGGCCTCGACGAGGAGGACAGCCGCGCCCGTGCCGCGCTGCGGCGGCTGCTGGCGCGGGAGGCCATCGACACCTCGCACTTCACGCACGGCCGCGTGGTCATCCCCGCAGCGGCGCTCCGGGAGGCGGTGGCCCCGCCACCGCAGCTACGCGGCGGTGATGCGGGAGCTCGGCCTCGCGGTGCACGACGCAAACCACCGGCGAGTCCGTCGGCGCGTTGCCGAACTCGGCCTGGATGTCACGCATTTCACACGTCAGCCGCGCCGTGCGGCCGAGCCGGCGCCCCGTCGTCCCGCCGCCCAGGTGCTGCGGGTGCTGCCGCGGGAGGGCTCCCCGGCCAGCCCCGGCGCGACCGGCTGCACCGGGCCCTCGCGGCGTCCGGCGTGCCGTACGCCTGCGCGGGCTGCGGGAATCGGGCAGGTGGCGAGGGCGTCCCCTGACCCTCCACATCGACCACATCAGCGGGGACTGGCTGGACAACCGGAAGGAGAATCTGCGCGGTCTCTGCCCGAACTGCCACGCGCTCACCGCCACCTGGTGCCGGAAGCGGCGGCCGGCTGCCGGGCCGGACGGCCAGGCGGGGGAGAGGGGAGACTGACTCATCCCTCCTGCGCGGTACCCCGCCCTCCTCGCCCCCGCTACGATGGTGACCGCCTCGCGGCCGTTGCTGAATTGGTATAAGCGCAACACTTAGGATGTTGTGGGCTAACGCCCATGTGGGTTCGAGTCCCACCGGCCGCACTCGTTATTGATCATGGGATCCACGGCCTGGCCGCTCCCGCTGCCTTGCCTTCGTTCCGGTGAGCTCCTCGATGGTGTCCAGGGCGGAGACCAGGGCCGGGCCGGCGTGGGTGCGGGTCCAGGCGTGCTGCTCCGGGGAGCTGGCCCGGGGATGATTTTCGGTCAGCATGATCAGGTACAGGTACGCCCGGTACAGCGCGAGGCGGACGCGGGCGGCGTCGTCGAAGGACGCGGCGGGCAGGCCGGCGGCCTCCCGGTAGCCGGCCAGCAGGTCCGGGTCGTCCTCCGGGCCGCGCAGGAGGTTGAGCGAGGCGAAGTCGGCCAGCGGGTCCCCCCAGAACATCCGCTCACCGTCGATGACGCCGGTGATGGTGTCGCCGGTCAGCAGGATGTTGCCCTGCCAGAGGTCGTAGTGGACGAGCGCGGGCGCCGTGACCGCGGCCAGCGCCGGGGCCGCGGCCTGGGCGAGGGCGGCGATATCGTCCGGCGGCACGGGGAGCGCGGCGCCGTAACGGCGGGCGTCGTCGAGGGCGGCGCCCAGCGCGGTGGTGAACGCGGCCGGCCAGTCGTCGGCGCCCGGGAACGGCTCGGCCGGGTAGCCGAACCGGGGCCCGGGAACGGCGTGCAGTTCGGCGGCGAGGCGGCCAAGGGCGCGGCGGGCGGAGGGGGCGTTGGCGGGCGGTGCCTCGTGCCAGGGGGCGCCCGGGAGCTCGGTCATCAGCAGGAAGCCGCCGGGCAGCACCTCGCCGTCCAGATCGGCGTACACGACCTCAGGGACCGGCACCGTCGTGTGGCGCGCGGCCTGGCGGTAGAACTCCGTCTCGCCGCGCAGCAGGCCGCGTTCGTAGGTCATGGCGGGGGTGCCGGGCGGCGGCGGGATCTTCAGCAGCAGCGCCGGGCCGTCGGTGAGCACGGCGCGGTAGAGGGTGTTGCAGGTGCCCCCCGGGAAGCGGCAGGCAGGCGCCGACGCGGGTGGGTGCGATGCCGCCGCACGCAAGCAGGCGCAGCAGCGTGGACCGGTCGAGTGCCCGTTTACGGCTGTCCTGTGTTGCAGTTGGCGTGTTGTGAGTGGTATCCGGGGGCACTGGGTCATTGTGCGTCAGCTGCGGCGATAGCGTGGGGTGGTACGTGCCATCTGCGTGCGCTGCGGCGTTCGCGAGTTTCGGAGGATCGATCGATCATGGCAACGACCCGTTCCGCGACCACCAACTGGGAAGGCTCCCTGATGAAGGGGTCCGGCTCGGTCACCCTGGACTCCTCGGGTGCCGGGAAGTTCACCGTGACGTGGCCGTCCCGCTCGGAGCAGGCCAACGGGAAGACCAGCCCTGAGGAGCTGATCGCCGCGGCGCACTCCTCGTGCTACTCCATGGCACTCTCGCACAGCCTGGCCGGGGCGGGTACGCCGCCGGAGACGGTCGAGACGCAGGCGAGCGTGACGTTCCAGCCGGGTGAGGGCATCACGGGCATCGCGCTGTCGGTGAAGGCCCGGGTGCCGGGCCTGACGGCTGAGGACTTCCAGGCCGCGGCCGCCTCGGCGAAGGAGAACTGCCCGGTCAGCAAGGCGCTCGCGGGGGCGCCGATCACGCTGGAGGCCGAGCTGCTGTCCTGACGCGGCGGCAGCCCGGCGCGCCGCTGGCGTGGCCGCAGCACCGCACGGCCCCGTGATCCGTCTCCCGGACCGCGGGGCCGCGCCCTGCCTGGCGCCTACAGCGTGAGCGACAGCAGCGCCGGGGCAGCCTGCTGGTTGAGCGCCTCCGCGGCCTGGCGCAGGCGGTGCGCCTGGCCCAGGGGGAGTGACAGCGCCAGGCAGCCCACCGTCGAACCGGCCGTCAGCGGCACGGCGGCGCACAGCGTGCCGATCGCGTACTCCTGGATGTCGAGCACCGGGACGCTGGCGGGCTGCCGGTCCAGGGCGTTGAGCAGCACGCGCGGGTCGGTGATGGTGCGTGAGGTCAGGCGGGCGGCCTTGTGACGGCTGAGGTGGTCCCGGCGGCCGTCGTGGTCGAGCTGGCTGAGCAGGCATTTGCCGAGGGCGGTCGCGTGGGCGGCGGCGCGGAAGTCCACCCACTCGTGGACCATCGGGGCGTCGGCCGTGGCCGAGACGCCGGTGACGCATGCCTCGCCATCGACGTACCGGCCGAAGTAGACAGCCGCGCCGAGTGAGTCGCGCAGGGCGTCGAGCGCCTGCTGGAGCTTTTCCTCGCGGACGCGCCGCCGTCCTTCCTCGCCGCCCGCGCCGAGTTCGGTCAGTGCCTGGCCCGCGGCCCAGGCGCCGTCGTCAAGGCGGGTCAGGTAGCCGTCGCGGCGCAGCATGGCCAGGAGCGGGGCGAGACGTATCGCGGGGACGCCGGACCGGCGTGCGAGGTCTTCCTCGGATATGCCGTCGGGGTGGGAGGCGACGGTCTCCAGGAGCCTGAGCGCGTGCCTGACGGAGCGGAAGGGGGAGCCGAACGGTGTGGTCCTTCCGGGCGATCCGGATGAGAGCGCCACAGCGTCCTCCTGGGACTGAGGGGTACTCGCGTGGGTGTTCCCAGCGTAGCCACGAACGCCCCGGCGGTGGGCGTTTTCCGCCGCCGGGGCGTTCGTGCGCGGCCGTCAGTCCGGGCCGGGGCTCAGAGCACCGTGCTGAGGAACTCGCGGGTGCGGTCGTGCTCCGGCTCGCTGAAGATCTTGTCCGGCGGGCCGGACTCGACGATCTTCCCCTGGTCGAACATCAGCACCGCGTCGGAGATGTCGCGTGCGAAGCTCATCTCGTGGGTGACGACGAGCATGGTGATGTCGGCCGTGTGGGCGATGTCGCGCAGCACGTCGAGGACGCCGGCGACCAGCTCGGGGTCGAGGGCGGCGGTGACCTCGTCGAGCAGCAGCACCTGCGGGCGCATGGCCAGGGCGCGGGCGATGGCCACGCGCTGCTGCTGGCCGCCGGAGAGCTGGCTGGGGTACTTGTCGAGGTGCTGGGACAGCCCGACCATCTCGATCAGTTCCCGGCCGCGCTGCTCGGCCTCGTCCTTGGACATGCCGAGGACGTGGATGGGTGCCTCGGTGACGTTCCGCAGCACCTTCATGTTGGGGAAGAGGTTGAAGTGCTGGAAGACCATGCCGATCTTCTTGCGCACCTCGCGGACGTGCCGCTCGCTGGCCTTGACCAGCTTTCCGTTCTTCCGCTCGTGCGTCAGCAGGTCACCGTCGACGGTGATGGTGCCCTCTTCCGGCTTCAGCAGCGTCATCAGCAGCCGCAGGATGGTGGTCTTGCCCGAGCCCGAGGGCCCGATCAGCGTGACGTGCTTGCCGGTTTTGACGCTGAAGTCGAGCTGGTCGAGGACGACGTGGTCGCCGAAGCGCTTGGTGACCTTGTCGAAGCGGACGATCTCGTCGCCGCTGGCGCGTGTGCCGTTGCGCGGGCCGCTGGCCGGCCCCTTGGTTGTGTCCATCGCGGACTCCGTTGACTCTCTCTCCTGGGGGAAGCTTCGGTATGGGTGCGCGTGCCGTCAGGCCGTGCGGGCGAGGCGGCGCTCCAGGGCCCGGATCAGCAGGGACGCTGGGTAGGCGATGACCAGGAACGCGATGCCGACGATCGTGTACGCCTCGGAGGTGAAGGTCTCGTTGCTGAAGCCCTCGGCCTCGCCGAGCATGTCCATGGCGCCGATGACGGCGATCATGGGCGAGTCCTTCAGCATGGCGATCACGTAGTTGCCCAGCGCGGGCACGACGCGGCGGATGGCCTGCGGCAGGATCACGCCGGTCCAGGTGCGGCGGCGCGGCAGGCTGAGCGCGGTGGCCGCCTCCCACTGGCCGACCGGCACGCCGTCGATTCCCGCCCGGTAGACCTCGGCGGTGTAGGTGGAGTAGTGCAGGCCGAGGCCGATGATCCCGGTCGTCAGGGGAGACCAGGACAGGCCCCACTCAGGCACCACGTAGAACAGGAAGAACAGCTGTACCAGCAGCGGGGTGTTGCGGATGAACTCGGTGATGAAGTTCACCGGCCAGCGCACCCAGACGAACGGGGAGCGCTGGGCGAGCGCCCAGACCAGGCCCAGGGCAAAGGCGATCAGGCTGCCGATCACCAGTGCCTGGAGCGTGACCTGCACCCCGTCCCAGAAGCGGGGCATGAAGTCGCTGACGACGTCCCAGTCCCAGTTCACTTGGCACCTCCCGCGACCGGCGCGCCCGTGGAGCCCTCGCCGCCGGCTTCACGCAGCGACAGCTTGCTGAGGAGCCCCTGCTTCTTCGGCGGTGCCTGGCCGACGTTGGCCTTGGCGTAGCGCTCGACCACCCGCATGCCGCGGGTGAGGAGGAACGCCATGATGAAGTACAGGACGAGCAGCAAGGTGTAGATGGGGGCGCTCTCGCCCTGCCCGATGCGCACCAGGTTCCCGGCGTAGGCCATGTCGGCGACCGTGATCGTCGAGACCAGGGCCGTGCCCTTGAGCAGCTCGATCAGCAGGTTGTTGAACGGCGGCATCATCTCGGGCCACGCCTGGGGGATCTCGATGCGCCGCAGCCGCTGGAACCGGGTGAAGCCGAGCGCGATCCCGGCCTCCCGCTGCGCGACGGGGACGGCCGCCAGCGCGCCGCGCACGATCTCCGAGCCGTACGCGCCGTAGGTCAGGCCGAGCGCGAGCACGCCCGCGAACATGGGCACGAACTGCCACTGGAGCAGCAGCGGCACGGAGAAGACGAGCCAGAACATCAGGACCAGCGACGACATGCCGCGGAAGATTTCGAAGTAGGCCCCGGAGAGGAACCGCACGATCCAGAACCGGGAGGTGCGCAGCGTGCCGATGAGGAAGGCCACGGCCGCGGCCAGTATCGCGCTGTACACCGTGACCTGGATGGTGATCCAGATGCCCGGCAGGAAGAAATTGTTGAACATCCCTTCGGTCATCATGAGCAAAGCTCCCTGGCGGTGAGGTCCGTCATCTCCGCCTCGGTGAACCCGAAGGGCTCGACGATGGGCAGCAGCTCGCCCTCGTCCTTCAGCTTGAGCAGTTCACGGTTGAAGGCGTCGCGCAGGTTGCGTTCGCTGCGCAGGAACGCGAAGCCGCCCGCGCCGTAGGCGGGCTCACCGTCCACGATGGGCTGGAACGGCTCGGTCGCCTCGACCCGGTCGCGTCCCTCGACGGCGTTCTGGACGGTGACGTTGGTGCCCGCGAACGCGGCGACCCGGCCCTGAGCGACGGCCTCCATGCCGGCGACCTGGTCGGGAAGGATGAGGATATTGCTGCTCGGCACGCCGGCGGCCAGGGCATAGTCGATCTCGGCGTATGCCTGGCCGGTGGCCATCCGCAGGCCCTTCTCGGCGATGTCCTCGTACGTGCTGATGTTCTCGGGATTTCCGCGCCGCACGATGAACGAGTCGAGCATCAGGTAATCCGGGTCGGAGAAGAGTACCTGTGCGCATCGTTCCGGCGTGATGTACATCCCCGCCGAGACGACGTCGAACAGCCGTGACTTCAGACCCGGGATCAGTGCGCTGAACTCGACGGGGACGGGAATGACCTCGTCGACGCCGAGCCGCGGGAAAATCACCTTCGCGATCGCGGGCGCCTCGCCGGTGGCCTCGCCCTCCTCGTTGATGTAACCGAAGGGTCGCTCGTTCGCGATCCCGACCTTGACCGAGCCGCGGTCCCGCAGCCGCTCCAGCAGATCGCCGCCTTCGACCGTGTTCGCGTCCGCGATCCTGCTGCATCCGGCGGCGCCGAGCGCGCCGGCGGCCGCCAGTCCCGCGAGCAAGGCCCGGCGGCTGGGGCCCGCCCCCCTACTTCGTGTGGATGTCGAACCATTTCTGTCTGTCGGAGCCATGGCCGCGCGGCTACCCAGACTCCGCGAATGTATGCGGGTCATTTCGAGTTAACCTCGTCGACCCAGCGCGGGCGTACTGTGGCCCAGGACACATTCCGTCAGGGGTGTGGAACGCCCAGGGAAGCCGACGGGAAGGGGTGCGGGCCCATGACGAGTGCGCGGCCGGAGCGGTTCATCACCGTGTCGCTGGAGAAGAGAGGGGTCAGCTGCACGGCGCGGCTGCTGGATGACCGTGCCCCCGTGACCTGTGAGGCGATCTGGAACGCGCTGCCGCTGGGCGGTGACGTTTATCACGCCAAGTACGCGCGGAACGAGATCTACACGCTGGTTCCGCCCTTCGCCGCGGCCGAGCCGCCACTGGAAAATCCCACTATCACGCCGATTCCCGGTGATCTGTGCTATTTCACGTTCACCGAGACGCAGCTGTCGACGGCCTCCTATGGTTACGAGCGTGACGCCAAGCACCAGGGCAGGCCGACGGTGGTGGACCTGGCCCTCTTCTACGAGCGGAACAATCTGCTGATCAACGGCGACGCGGGCTGGGTGCCCGGCATCGTGTGGGGAGCCGTCACCGAGGGCCTCGACCGGATGGCGGACGCCTGCCAGGACCTCTGGCGCGCCGGCGCCCTCGGCGAGACCCTCAGCTTCCGGCGGGCCTGACCGGGCCCTCGGTCACGCCTTTGGCCCGTCACCCGCGGGCAGCGGGGGCGCGGGCACGCCGGCCACGCCCGCCGCGTACAGCGCGTGCGCGGCACGCAGCACCAGCGCGTCCGCGTGGCGCGCCCCCACCAGCTGGAGCCCCACCGGCAGCCCGTCGCCGTCCGTGCCGCAGGGCAGGGACGCGGCGGGCTGCTGCGTCATGTTGAACGGGTAGGTGAACGGGGTCCACTCCGTCCAGCGGCGCATGGCGGAGCCCTGCGGCACCTCCCGCCCGGCGGCGAACGCCGTCAGCGGCAGCGCGGGCGTCACCAGCAGGTCGTACCCCTCGTGGAACAGCCCCATCAGGCGCCCGGCCGCCATCCGCACGTCCACGGCGGCCAGATAGTCCAGCGCCGTGCGGGCCGCGCCCGCCTCGCAGATCTCCCGCAGCCCCGGGTCGAGCAGCGCGCGCCGCTGCGGCGGCAGGTCCTGCGTGACGCGGGCGGCGCCGGCGAACCACAGCGTCTCGAACGCCTCCCGCAGCTGTGCGAGCGGGGGCAGCGGCGGGTCCGTCTCGGTGACGCGGGCGCCGAGCCGTTCCAGCGCCGCCACGGCGTTCCCGGCCGCCGCCGCCACCGCGGGCGCTACCGTGACCGGGCCGGAGCGGCCGAGCGCGGGCGAGTACGCCACCCGCAGCCCGCGCACCCCCTCGGCCCCCGCCGCCAGCGGCGCCAGGTAGCCGTCCGGCGGCGGTGCCCCCAGGTGTGACCAGTCGCGTGCGTCCGGCCGCCCGATGACGTCCAGCAGCAGCGCCGCGTCCGCCGCGTCCCGCGTCATCGGCCCGGCGTGGGCCAGCGTGCCGAACGCGCTGGCCGGGTACAGCGGCACCCGGCCGTACGTCGGCTTGAGCGCGAAGACGCCGCAGAACGCCGCGGGGATGCGGACCGAGCCGCCGCCGTCGGTGCCGAGGCTCAGCGGGCCGGCGCCCAGCGCCACGGCCGCGGCGCTGCCGCCACTGGATCCGCCGGCGGTGCGCGCCGGATCGTACGGGTTGACCGTCGTGCCGTGCAGGGGCGAGTCGGTGACGCCCTTCCAGCCGATCTCGGGCGTGGTCGTCTTGCCGAGGAACACCGCGCCGGCCTCGCGCAGCCGGGCCACGGCCGGCGCGTCCTCGTCGTGGGGCGCGGGCGGGTCGAGCGCGGCCGAGCCCTTGCGGGTGGGATGCCCGCGCAGCAGGAAGACGTCCTTGACCGTGACCGGCACCCCGTCCACGGGGCCGGCGGGACGGCCCG
Organism: Streptomyces sp. 7-21; assembly: GCF_016741785.1. GTDB lineage: Bacteria > Actinomycetota > Actinomycetes > Streptomycetales > Streptomycetaceae > Streptomyces. The sequence continues at coordinate 27,758 of NZ_JAERRL010000014.1, read as the reverse complement.
CGCGCCACCGCGCGGCCGAGGCCCTGGCCTGCTTCAGCGCCCCCTCGTGGTCGAGGAGGACGAAGGCGTTGAGCGCCTCCGCGACCGCCTCGGCCCGCCGCAGCTGGGCCGCCGTGACCTCCACGGGGGAGAAGTCGCCCGCCGCGTAACCGGCCGTCAGCTCGCGCGCCGTGAGCGCGCACAGATCCGTCATGCCCCTCGCCCTCCTGCCCTTCGCCGTCCTGGTGCTTGGTGGTGATGGTGGTGCCGCGGGCTGCCGCCGGGGTGCTCAGCCGCCGCCGGGCACGTAGCCCAGGCGCTTGTCGACCACGTTGTGCAGCGGCCGGCCGTCCACCCAGCGGTCGAAGTTGTCGCAGAACTGCTCGGCCAGGTCATCGCGCCAGCCGGTGGTGTCGCCGCTCATGTGCGGCGAGACGATGAGCCCGGGGGCGTCCCACAGCGGGCTGCCCGGGGGCAGCGGTTCCTCGCCGAACACGTCGAGGGCCGCGCCGGCCAGCCGTCCCGAACGCAGCGCCGCCGCCAGGTCGCTGGCGACGACGTGCGGGCCGCGGCCGACGTTGACCAGCCGGGCGCCGGGTTTCATGAGGGCGAACGTGCCGGCGTGGAACATGCCGCGGGTCGCGTCGGTGAGCGGCGCGGCGCACACGACCCAGTCGGCGTGGGGCAGCAGCCCGGGCAGCGATTCGCTCCCGTGCACCCGTGGGAAGTCCGCGTCGTCCTCGCGCGGGCGGCGGCCGACGAGATCGACGCGCACCCCGACGCCGCGCAGCAGCAGGCCGATCTCGCGTCCGATCGGCCCGGATCCCACGACGACGGCTCTGGTGCCGCTTACCCGGGTGGTCTCCCGGTGCAGCCACTGGCGTTGCTGCTGCAATTCCCAGCTACGGTGGAAATCCTTTGCGAAGGCCAGGATGAGGCCGAGCACGTATTCGGCGATCGGCCGGTCGAACACGCCACGGGCATTCGTAATGACGGTGGGGGACTCGATAAGTTCCGGAAACATCAGCCGGTCGACGCCGGCGCTGGCGGTGTGCACCCACCCCGGGCGCGGTCCGGGGCCGGGCCAGGCGTCGCGGACGGCGTCGGACCCGAAGTCCCACACCAGCAGCACGTCGGCCTCGGGAAGCCTTCTGGCCAGGGTTTTCTCGTCGCTGTGCAGCACATGGGCGCGGCCGGCGAGCCGGTCGAGGCGGGGCGGTGGGTCGGCGTCGAGGACGAGCACGCGGGGCACACGAGAGTAAGTCATCACACGGAAACCGTTTCGAAACGAATGGCTGCTTGCCTTGAAGACGTTAAGCAGACGCCAAGGATTGACCACGGTAGGAAGGGGAAACTACCGTCGTCAATGAGTGCCACCAAAGGCGTCTTTTGTGGCCCGGCCGGGTGCCTTGTCCTGCCGCCCTGCGATTGTGAATCGGGGTACGACATGGATGTCTCGTTCCTGGGTGGCCCGCAGCCGCAGCGCGGCGTGGGAGTGGTCGCCCCTTTTGACTTCGCGCTCGACCGGGAGCTGTGGCGCTGGGTCCCGGATGACATCTCGCTCCATCTGACGCGCACTCCGTTCGTCCCGGTCGAGGTCAGCCTCGACCTCGCCCGGCTCGTCAGCGAGCACGAGACGCTGCGGGAGGCGGTGCACGCGCTCAGCGCCGTGCGGCCCGAGATCGTCGCCTACGCCTGCACGTCGGGCAGCTTCGTCGGCGGCGTGCCGGGGGAGCGCGCCATGGCGGCGGCCATGGCGCAGGCCGGGCAGATGCCGGCCCTGACGACCTCGGGCGCCCTGCTGGTCGCGCTGCGGGAGCTGAATGTCACGCGGGTCGCGCTGGTCACGCCGTACACGAGGTCGGTGACCGATGCGCTGGAGGAGTACCTGCTGCAGGCCGGCTGCCAGGTCACCGGGCGCAGCTACCTGGGCCTGACGCGCGAGATCTGGCGGGTGCCGTACCGGGACGTCGTGGAGATGGCGCACCAGGCGGCCTCGCGCGGGGCGCCGCAGGCGCTCTTCATCAGCTGCACCAACCTGCCGACCTACGACGTCATCCCGCAGCTCGAAGCCGAGCTGCGGATGCCGGTGCTGTCGGCCAACCAGGTGACGATGTGGGCGGCGCTGCGCATGATCGGCAAGGCCGCGGTCGGCCCCTACCAGGCGCTTCTCGACCCGGCCGCCCGCAGCGGGCCGGTCGCGCTGACGGGCATCCCGCCGGCGCCCGAGCCGGAGCGGGAGCCGGAGGAGCTCGGTGAACTCGGCGGGGAGGGAGCGTAGGTGAACACGGCGAGGACGGCCCCCGGGGCGGCGCCGGTGCCGGCGGCGTCCGGTCTGCTGACGGCGGGCTTTCTGTATCCGGGGCACTCGGCGGAGGACGAGTACCCGCGGATGGAGGCGATACTGGGCGGGAATGTGCGGCTGCCGCTGGTCCACACCGACATCGGCACGGACGCGCACCGGGTCGACGCGCTGCGGGAGATGGGCTCCGTCGAGCGGCTGCTGCCCGGGCTGGGGCAGCTGGCGGCGCACGGCGCGCGGTGCGTGATGTGGGCGTGCACCTCGGCCAGCTTCGTCTTCGGCTGGGACGGCGCGGCCGACCAGGTGCGGCGCCTGGCCGAGGCCGCGGGCGTGCCCGCCTCCAGCACCTCGTTCGCCTTCGCCGACGCGGTGCGCGCCCTGGGCGCCCGCCGCGTCGCGGTGGCGGCCACCTATCCGGAGGACGTCGCGGAGCTGTTCGCCGCCTTCCTGGGGACGGCGGGCACGGAGGTCGTCGCGACGCGCGGCAGCGGCATCATCACGGCCGCGGAGGTCGGCACGTGGGGCCGCGCGGAGGTGCTCCGGCTGGCGCGGGCCGGCGATCACCCGGCCGCCGAGGCCGTGCTGCTGCCCGACACCGCGCTGCATACCGCGGCGTGGATCCGCGACCTGGAGGCGGCGCTGGGCAAGCCGGTGCTCACGGCCAATCAGGTGACCGCCTGGCAGGCGTTGCAGCTGCTGGGACACGTCCCCCGCTGCCCCTCCCTGGGCACGCTGTTCACCGTGGCCTGATGGGGCGTGACGCCGCCGGGCATGCGCTCAGGCGTGCTGCGCGGCGGCGCAGTGCCGTGAGGTGAGGACCGAGGCGATGCGGTCGGGCGGCATGGGCCGGGCGTAGTGCCAGCCCTGGCCGGTGTCGCAGCCGATCCGCCGCAGCCGCTCGGCCTGGGCCGGGCCCTCCACGCATTCGGCGGTGACGGTCAGGCCGAGCTTGTGGGCGAGCTGGACCAGCGACGTCACGATCGTCTCGTCGGCCGGGTTGAGGTTCCTGGCGGTGCGGAAGCCGCGCACGAAGGCCCCGTCCAGCTTCAGCACGCGTACCGGCAGGCGGCTGAGGTAGGCGAGGTTCGAGTAGCCGGTGCCGAAGTCGTCGATCGCGATCCGCACGCCCATGTCGGCCAGCGACCGCAGCGCCTGGAGGGGGCGGCCGGCCGAGCCCATGACGTCGGACTCGGTCAGTTCGAGCTGGAGCAGCCCGGCCGGGAGCCCCGTCTCCTGGAGCACGGAGGCCACGTCCGACACCAGGTCGGAGTCCCACACCTGCCGCACGGCCACGTTCACGCTCACGAACGGCGGCTGCCCGCCGTGCTCCCGCTGCCAGCGCCGCGCCTGGCGGCACGCCTCGGCCAGGACCCAGCGGCCGAGCGGCACGATGGCGCCATTCTCCTCGGCCAGCTCGACGAAGCGGTCGGGGCCCAGCACGCCGTAGCGCGGATGGTGCCAGCGCACCAGCGCCTCGGCGCCGCGCGGCATCTCGTCCGCGAGGCCGACGATGGGCTGGTACTCCAGCGTGAACTCGCCCCGCTCGACGGCGGGCCGCAGCCGGGCCGACAGCGACTGGCGGGTCAGGTGGCTGGCGCTGCGCTCCGGGTCGAACAGCGTCCACCGCGCCTTGCCGTCCGCTTTGGCCCAGTACAGCGTGGTGTCGGCGGCCTGCATCAGCGACGTCGTCGTCGTGCCCTCGGTCGCGCGCTCGACGACGCCGATGCTGGCGGAGATGCCCAGCCACTGCCCGTCCAGGTGGAACGGCGCCTGGAGCGCGTCGAGCAGCGACTGCGCCAGGTCGGTCAGCTGTGTGGTGCCCGTCGAGCTTTCGACCAGCACGCCGAACTCGTCGCTGCCGAGGCGCGCCACGGTATGGCCGCGGGCCGCCGCGCAGCCCGCCAGCCGCTGGGCGGCAGCGGACAGCAGCTGGTCGCCGATGGAGTGGCCCAGGGTGTCGTTGACGGCCTTGAAGTCGTCCAGGTCCAGGTAGCACAGCCCGATCCGGCCCGTGGCAGACTCGCCGAGCGCGGCGGCCATCCGGGCCAGGAACGTGGCGCGGTTGGGCAGGCGGGTGACGCGGTCGTGGCGCTCGACGTGGCGCAGCCGCTCCGTCAGCGCGAGCCGCTCGCTGATGTCCATGACGGTCAGCAGGCCCGGCGCGTCGCCGCGCCCGGTGTGCTGCACGCTCACCTCGGCCCACAGCGTGTGCCCGTCGGCGTGTGTCAGGCGCTGTTTGGCGCGCATGCGGTCGCTGTTGCCGCGCAGCACCGCGTGGTAGGCGCCGCGCGTCCGGCCGTCCCGGGCGAGGCCGGTCAGCAGGTCGGCCCGCTGGCCGGTGAGGCTGGCGGGGTCCACGCCGAGCAGCAGCCCGAGCGCCGGGTTGGCGGTGACGATCGTGCCGGAGCGGCTGACCATCGCCATGGGGAGGTGGGCGATGGTGAACGCCGCACGGTAGTCGGGATGGTCCTGGCTGTCGTTGCTGGTGTGGCTGTCCTTGCCGTCCTGGCGGCTGGTGCCGTCTGGGCATCCGGTGCCGTCGAAGTGAACGCCCCGGGCCTCGCAACCGCCCAGAGTATTACGGTCCGTGATTGACGGAGGGGAGGTGGCCACGCCGCCTCCGGGGTCATGGTCCGGTCCGTTAGGGGGTCCGCTCACCGATCGCTCCCGGTAGGGATTACTCGCCCGCGGAGAGGTAAGTCCGCGCTGGAAATGTGGCGATCATAGAGGCTGGAACGCGGGCTGAGCCAGCGTTGGCCTGGCCCCGGCCGTCCTCCGATATGTGTCCTACGAATCTTCATTCGACTGGCTGATCGTTTCTGCTCGCGAGTGCTTGCTGACAGATCGTCTACGACCGACATCTACGCAGAGTGACGATCCTGGCCGACTCGCCCGGGCTAACGGAACAGGGCAAAACGCCATACAGCGGAACACAGTAGAAATGGCGACTTCCTGGACCCGGACGGGAACCCGATCGGAGGACCGACGTGCGCCGCGCCCCCCGCAGAACCGCCGCGGTGCTCACCGCCCTGGCCGCCCTCATCGGCACCACCATGACCGGCAGCCCTGGCACCGGAGCACTGGCCGACGTGCCCTGTGGCCTGCCGCGTCTCGACCTGCACCACGCCGAGGGGGTGGGGTCCTGGGACGAGACCTATCCCCGCCCGGTGGGCACGGTCGACGCCGTCATGCTCTTCCTGTCGTTCCCCGACTCCCGGCCGTACGCCACCCCCGCCGCCATCGCGGAGGACTACTTTCCAGCCACTTCTGACTTCTTCCGCGACGCCTCCTACGGCCGCATGGAACTGTCGGTCCGCGTGATCGAGCAGTGGATCACCATGCCGCAGGACTCCACGGCCTACGGCATACAGCGCGACTGGGACCCCGCGCTGCGCGCGGCCTACGTCAGCGACGCCCTGGCCGTGCTGGCGCCGCTGGCCGACCTCGGCGCGTACGACGTCGTCTACCTCGTCGCCGACCCCGGTGCCCCGGGCGTCGACTCGGACGCCACCAAGGTCGTCAACTTCGACCAGCCGGTGACCGTCGGGGACGACCAGCTCCACCGGATCGTGACCGTCTTCGAGCGGCGCCCGCCCGACCGGAACGTCCTCGCCCACGAGACCGGCCACGTCTTCGACCTGCCCGACCTCTACCACCGGCCCGAGGACGCCCTGGGCGACTGGGACACGTACGTGGGCGACTGGGACCTGATGGGCAGCCAGTTCGGACTGGCCCCCGAACCCTTCGCCTGGCATAAGTGGCGCCTCGGCTGGCTCGACGCGGGGCACGTGGACTGCGTGGTCGGCCCCGGCACCACCCAGCACACCCTCCAGCCGCTCACCGCCCCGCTCGACCGCGTCCCGCCCGAGGCCGACACCCGCCTGGCCGTCGTCCGCACCGGCCCGGACGAGGTGCTCGTCGCCGAGGCCCGCACCGCCGCCGGCAACGACGCCGACACCTGCACCGCGGGCGTTCTGCTGTACCTGGTGCGCGGCGACGTTCCCTCCGCCGAGGGCCCCATTACCGTCCTCGACGGCCATCCGGACACCGCCGCCTGCGAGGTCACCTCGGTCCATCCCCGCCTCGCCGACGCCCCGCTGACGACCGGCGAGAGCTACTACGACGCGGAGCGGGGCGTCCGCGTCGAGGTGGGCGAGCGCACGGTCACCGGCGGCTGGCACGTCACCATCACCCGCGAGTAGCCGGCGGGCGGCCTACTCTCCACGGCGTACGTGTCCTCTCCCGCCTGACGAGGAGCGATCCGCCATGACGGAACACCTCACCGTGCTCACGACCATCGACAGCGAGGAGGGCGCCCAGCGCCTGGCCCGGTCCGCCGTCGAAGCCCGCGTGGCCGCCTGTGCCCAGATCGACGGGCCGGTCACCAGCGTCTACCGGTGGCAGGGCGCCGTGGAGACCGCGCGTGAGTGGCGCGTGCTGTTCAAGACGTCCGCCGCGCGCTACGAGGCGCTCGAGGCGCACCTGCTCGCGGCCCACCCCTACGACACCCCCGAGATCATCGCCACCGCCGTGGCCCGGGGCAGCCGCGCCTACCTCGACTGGCTCGACGCGGAGACCGCTCCCGCCGGCAGGTCCTGACCGCACCCTGACCGCACAGCGAGGCGCCCCACCCGCGGTAACCCGCGTGTGGGGCGCCTGGTCGTGTGCGCCACCAGGGACTCGAACCCCGGACCCGCTGATTAAGAGTCAGCTGCTCTAACCAACTGAGCTAGTGGCGCCTGCCGACGTCGTAGACATTAGCACCCCGTGGGCCAGTCACAAAAATCGGGAGCCGGCTGGCCCTGAGCAGGCGCTTCTCAGTCCCCCGCGTCCGGCGCGGACCGCTGCCGCAGCAGCTGCCGTCCGTAGTCGATCATCTTCTCCGCGTATTCCTCGGTCCACCCCGCGCGGTCGGCGACCGCCGCGGCGGGCAGCCGGTCGAACCGCGCGGGATCGGCGAGCTGGGCGGCTGCCATGGCCTGGTAGTCCACGGCACGGTCGGCCGCCGCCTGGAACGCCTGCGCGAGCTCCGTGGCCCGCCCCAGCAGTTCCCGGGGGTCGGTCAGCGACTCCAGGTCGAAGAAGTGCTCCTCCTCGGCCTCGGGTGCGGGCGGCTCGAAGAACAAAGCGGCGGGCCGCCGGAAGCGGGGCTGCTCGGGCTGGGACATCGGACGGTCAGCCTCCCAACGTCAGGGTGGCGGAGCGAGCTCCTCGCGCTCCTCGCGTCTCCCCGGCTGCTTCTCCTTGCTCGGTGTTCCATTCTGCCCGGCCACGCCTACCCGCTCGGTGGGCGTGCCCCGGCGCGGGCCGGCGATGACCACCGGCAGGCTGTCGTGCTCCGTGCCCGGCACGGGCTTGGCCAGGCCCAGGCGCGACTGCACCCGGTGGGACAGCCGCAGGGCCGGGCGGGCCAGCAGCAGCCCGATGGCCATCACCGTGACGCCCGCGAGCGCGTCCAGGAAGTAATGGTTCGCGGTGCCCATCACCACCAGCGCCGTGCTCAGCGGGTACCCCAGCGCCAGGCAGCGCATGAGCGGCGTGCGTGAGCCGTAGTGCCACAGCGCCACGCCGCACCACAGCGACCAGCCCACGTGCAGGCTCGGCATGGCCGCGTGCTGGTTGGTGAAGTCGCCCATGCCGCTCGGGGCGCTGGCGTCGTCCGACCACCAGCCCCAGTTGCTGTACTGGGCGAGGGTGTCGACGAAGCCGTACTGCGGGTCGAGCAGCCGCGGCGGCGTGGTCGGCAGCAGCGTGAAGCCGACCAGGCCGAGCATTGTCGACACCAGCAGCCAGGTGCGCATCAGCCGGTAGTGCAGCGGGCGCCGCCGGAACAGCCAGAACAGGATCGCGGGCGTGACCAGGTAGTGCAGCGACGCGTAGGCGAACGAGGAGGGCACGCCGAGCCACGCCTGCTGGGTGAACAGCTCGTTGAGCGGATGCTCGGCGTTCAGCCACAGCGAGCGTTCCAGCCGCAGGATGGCCAGACCGTTCTCCGCCGCCGTGCTCACGTCGCCCCGGGCCAGTATGCGAGCGAAGGAGTACGCTCCGTATACGACCACGATCAGCAACAGTTCGCTCCACCAGCGTGGCCGGTCTCGGGGCATGCGGTCCTACTCCATGACGTTCGGTCGCGGCTTCCATCCACCGTACGGCGGTCTCCCAGGAAGCAGACGCCGGGGGAGCGCGTTCGGTTGCGCGCTCCCCCGGGCGATGATGGGGCCACATCGACACGCGCGAGAGGAGCCCCATGTCCGGGCGGATTCTGCTGGTCAGGCACGGCATGACGGAGTGGTCGGTCAGCGGGCGGCACACCGGCCGCACCGATGTGCCGCTGCTGGAGGACGGCCGCGCACAGGCCAGAGCGCTGGGCGAGCGGCTCCGCCGCGCCCCCTTCAGCGGCCTGCCCGGCGCCGAGGTGCGCACCAGCCCGCTCTCCCGTGCCCGCGAGACCTGCGAACTGGCCGGGTTCGGCGCCCGGGCACAGGTGTGGGACGCGCTGGCCGAGTGGGACTACGGAGAGGAGGAGGGCCAGACCTCGGCCGAGATCGAACGCCGCCGGGGCCAGGGCTGGTTCATCTGGCGGGACGGCGTCACGGGCGGGGAGAGCCTGGCGGAGCTGTCCGGCCGGGCCGACGAGGTCGTGGCCTGGGCGCGCGGGTGCGCCGGCGACGCGGTGCTGTTCGCGCACGGGCACATACTGCGGGCCGTCGCCGCCCGCTGGCTCGGTGAGGACGTCTCGTTCGCCGCCCGGCTCCGCCTGGACGCCGCCTCCCTGTCGGTGCTCTCCTACGCCTACGGGGAGACGGCGGTGGAGCGCTGGAACGACACGGCCCATCTGGAAGCCGCCTGAGGCATGCCCGCGCCGCGGCCCGGCGTCCGGCCCGGCTGCGGCGCGGGCGGGCTAGACCACGCGCGGCAGGAAGGCGGCGACGGCCGGCTCCTCGCGGTACGGCCGCAGCCGCTCGGCCGTGCCCGCCAGCATCCCGGTGATCCGTGCCGACCGGACCTGTCCGAGCAGGTCGGCCGCCCGGTTCGCCGCCTCGGCGGCCCCCTCCGGCTCGCCCAGGCTGATCAGGTGCCCCGCCAGCTCGGTCGAGTACAGCGCCACGTTGCGGGCGAAGTGCGGGGTCTGGAGGCTGACGGCCCGCCGTGAGCACTCGGCCGCCCTGCCGGGCTCGCCGAGGAGCTCCCAGCCCTTGGCCTCCAGGCTCGCCAGCTCGGCCTCGCCGAAGAACGACAGCCACTCCGGGTCGGCCGGCCGCGCCCCCCGCGCGAACAGCAGGTGCGCCCGGCCGAGCGCCTCCTCGAAGCCGCTGCGGTCCCTCAGCGCTGCCCAGCCCCCGGCTTCGCGCATCGTCAGCAGCGACATCAGCCGGTGCGAGCCCAGCGGCCGGGCGGCCTGCTGCCCGGCCTGGGCCGCCCGCACCGCCTCGCGCGGCGTGCCGCCGTCCCGGGCGAGGAACGCGAGGTTGCAGAAGGCGTGCGCCTCCAGGCCGCTGTCCCCGCACATGCGGGCCGTCGCCAGTGCCTCCAGGTAGTGCGACCGGGCCTCCAGGGGCCGCCGCGAATCGTGCGCCAGCCAGCCGACGGAGATGGCGAGTTCGCCCGTGCCGGTGTGCAGGCTGTCGCTGACAGCGGCGCGCCGGGCGCCGGTGTCGAGCATGGCGTACGCCGACCGCAGCGCCCGCCCGGCCGGGCCGTAGAGGATTTCGGCCCCGTGCCGGTCGTCGAGGACGCGGATCTCGCGCACGGCCTGTCTGACGGCCGCCGCTTCGCGCTCGCCCGGTCTGCCGGCGGACAGTGCCGGCGAGCGCGAGGCGAACGCGGTGGTGGGGGTCCCCAGGGAGATGAGGGATGCCAGGGCGGCGGAACCGCTGGTCATGAAGGCACGGCGCAGCACGTCGCTCTCCTCGGTGTCGTGGGGGTCGGAAGGCAACGGAACGGACCGGGGCCCGGGCCCGGATCCCCGTCTGCGGCCGCGCACCGCCTGCCGGGGCTCGAAACCCATGTCGGTGAGCGTTCGCCCGGGGAACATATGAAGGAATACCCGTTCGTAGGCGTAGTTAGGGCAGCGGATCTCCCCGGCCTCGACCCGTCCGATGTACCGGGCGTCGCACGAGACGTTCTCGCCGATCTCGCGCGCCGCCCTGCGGACCGCCGCCGCGAACTCTCCTGGAGACAGCCGCCCCCTCAGCTCCCGGAAGCGCAGATTCGGGCCGCGTGTGGGCCGCGAAGCAGAGGCGGGTCGTGAGGTCGCCATGCCACGGACGGTACCCAGCCGGAATCAGCCCGTACACCGAGATTTGCGACAAACCCGGACAGAATCTCCGCGATCTGCCATGAACTGCCATCCTTTGCGGCGGTCTTCGGCCGTAGCCGTTGACAGACCACGGCCGTTAACCCACCGGACCCCCCAACGGACAACCCCCAGCGACTACCACAGCGGCGTCCCGGCGGGATCCCCGGGATCCCCGCACGACTTGCGAGGAGGCAACCTGATGGCCCAGACCGCGGACAGCAGCGACCCCAGGTCGTGTGACCTGGTCACCGTACCCGCCCGCGAAGGGCTGGAGGCCGTGGACATCCTGCGGCTGCGCGCCTGCGTCGGCCCCGTGTTCCACGACCGGGACGGCGGCACCCTCGGCTTCATCGTCCCTCCCGGCACGGCCGAGCGGTGGGACCTGCCCGGCAGCGCCTGTGTCCGCACGCTCTTCGGCGACCTCCCGGCCGCCGCGCCGCCAGTCACCGGCAGCGGCTGGCTGGTGCCGCCGGACGGCACCCGCGCGCCGGCCACGGAGCCCGAGCGGCTGCGCGCCGCGCTGCGCGAGGCCAGCCGGACGCTGGCCGTCGTCGACAGCTGCCAGTAAGCCGCACCTGGCCGAGCCTGTACCCGCGCTGCGCGGTCTCGCGGCGGCCGGTCACACTGGAGCGCGTGGCGAAAAGACGAAACGGCCCGGGACGCCGTTCCCGCCGCGGCACGGCGCCCGACTGGCCGCGCGAGCGGGTCGGCGGCGGGCTGGCGGAGCTGATACCGGATCCGGACCACCCGGAGTCGTTCGAGCTGTACCTGGGCGGTGCGCCGCAGTCCCACGTCGACCTGGCCGACCCGACGCGCCTGGCGTACGAGTACCAGCGCCGGCTGGGGCACGTCGCGGACCTCGCCGCGCCGCCCGGCAGCCCGCTGCGCGTGCTGCACCTCGGCGGCGGTGCCCTCACCCTGGCGCGCTACATCGCCGTCACCCGGCCGCGCTCCACGCAGCAGGTGGCCGAGCCCGACGCGGCGCTGACCGCCTTCGTGCGGCGCGAACTGCCGCTGCCGCGCGGCGCGCGCGTGCGCGTCCGCGAGGCCGACGCCCGGGCGCTGCTGGCGAAGCTGCCCGGCGGCTGGGCCGACCTGGTCATCACCGACGTCTTCGCCGACGCCCGCACGCCCGCGCACTGCACCAGCGCCGAGTTCCTCGACGAGGCGCGCCGGGTGCTGGCGCCCGGCGGCTGGTACGCCGCGAACATCACCGACGGCCCGCCGCTGGCGCACCTGCGCCGCCAGGCCGCCACGGCCCTCAGCCGCTTCGCCGAGGTGTGCCTGGCTGCCGAACCGGCGCTGCTGCGGGGCAGGCGCTTCAGCAACGGCGTCCTCGTGGCCGCCGACGGGCCGCTGCCGGTCACGGCGCTGACGCAGCGCTGCGCCCGGGACGAGCGCCCGGCGCGGCTGCTGGCCGGGCCGGACCTGCGGGCCTTCGCGGCGGGCGCCGAGGTCGTCACGGACGCCACGGCGACCGCCTCGCCGCCTCCGCCGGCCGAGCTGTTCACCTAGCGGGCCGCCCGGCGGGAGCGGGGCGGGGCACGAAGACCGGGCACGAAACAGGGCCCCGGACCGGTGCCGAGGGCAGCACCGGTCCGGGGCCTTACGGCGCCCGGCGGCGGTGGTACGTGACGGAACCGCCGGGCGCCGCCACCCCCCTCCGGGGAAGCACGGGGGGTTGGCTGCGGTGGCTCAGGCGGGGACCCGCCCCGAGCCGACGACCTCCGCGTACCACAGCGCGGACGACTTCGGCGTGCGCTGCAGCGTGTCGTAGTCGACATGGACCATGCCGAAGCGCTTGCTGTAGCCGTAGGCCCACTCGAAGTTGTCCATGAGCGACCACAGGAAGTAGCCGCGGACGTCGGCGCCCTGCTCCATCGCCTCGTGGACCGCCTTCAGGTGCCCCTGGACGTAGGCGATCCGCTCCGGGTCGTGCACCGCGCCGGTGTCGTCGGCCTTGTCGTCGAAGGCCGCGCCGTTCTCCGTGATGTACAGCGGGAGGCCCGGCTTCTCGCGGGTGAAGCGGAGCAGCAGGTCGCGCAGGCCGGTGGGGTCGATCGGCCAGCCCATGTCGGTCCGCTCGCCGGGGGCCAGGTGGAACTGGACCCGGTCGTGCGAGCCGACCCACGGCGAGTGCTCGGAGACGCCGTGCCCGTCGTTGCCTGAGACCGGGGCGCCCTCGGTGGCGGCCGAGACGACGGTGGGGTTGTAGTAGTTCAGGCCGAGGTAGTCCAGCGGCTGGTGGATCGTGGCCTCGTCGCCGTCGCGGACGAACGACCAGTCGGAGACCCGCGCCGTGTCCTGCTTGAGGTCCTCGGGGTAGGCGCCGTGCAGCATCGGGTCGGAGAAGATGCGCGTGTGCAGCGCGTCGATCCGGCGCGCGGCGTCGGCGTCCTCGGGCGAGTCCGTCTTCGGACGGATCACACCGGGGTTCAGCGTCACGCCGATCTTGGCGTCCGAGGGCAGGAGGTCGCGCCACGCCCGCACGGCCAGGCCGTGGGCCAGGTTGAGGTGGTGCGCGGCCTTGAGCACCGACTCCGGCTCGGTGCGGCCGGGGGCGTGGACCCCGGAGCCGTAGCCGAGGAAGGCGGAGCAGAAGGGCTCGTTCACCGTCGCCCACATCTTCACGCGGTCACCGAGCGCCTCGGCGACGATGCCCGCGTACTCGGCGAACCGCTCGCTGGTCTCGCGGGCTGGCCAGCCGCCCGCGTCCTCCAGCTCCTGCGGCAGGTCCCAGTGGTAGAGGGTCAGGGCGGGGGTGATGCCCTTCTCCAGCAGGCCGTCCACGAGCTCCCGGTAGAAGTCCAGGCCGCGCTGGACGGCGGGGCCCCGGCCGGTGGGCTGGACGCGGGACCACGAGACCGAGAACCGGTAGGCCCGCAGCTTCAGGCGCGCCATCAGCTCGATGTCCTCGCGGAACCGGTGGTAGTGGTCGCAGGCCACGTCTCCGGTGTGGCCGGCGTGCACCTTGCCGGGGGTGTGGCTGAAGGTGTCCCAGATGGAGGGGGTCCGGCCCCCTTCCCGTGCCGCGCCCTCGATCTGGTAGGCGGCGGTCGCGGCGCCCCACAGGAAGTCCGGCGGAAACACCCGGGGTTCGTTTTCAGTCATGGAAGCGCTCCCATTTAGGCTCCTAGAAAGGTAACGGACTGTGCGCGGGGGCGGTTAGCCCTTGACCGCTCCGTGCATGATGCCGCCCACGATCTGCCGGCCGAACAGCACGAACGCGAGCAGCAGCGGAAGCGTCGCGATCACGGCACCGGCCATGATCGCGCCCTGCTCGGGCACGTAGCCCTGGCCGATAGCCGTCAGTGCCACCTGCATCGTGGGGTTGTTCTGGGACAGCACGATGATCGGCCAGAAGAACTCGTTCCAGGCCATCACGAACGTCAGCATCCCCAGCACGGCCATGGCGGGCCGGGCGGCGGGGAAGACGACGTGCCACACCAGACGCAGGCTGTGCGCCCCGTCGACGCGCGCCGCCTCGATCAGCTCGGTCGGCAGCGCCTGGAGCAGGTACTGCCGCATGAAGAACACGCCGAAGGCGCTGACCATCATCGGGAGGATGACCGCCTGGAGGTGGTCGGTCCAGCCCAGGTCCGCGATGTACATGAACAGCGGGACCACGGTCAGCTGCGGCGGGACCATCATGGTGCCGATCACCAGCAGCATCAGGACATTCTTGGCGCGGAACCTGAGCTTGGCGAACGCGAACCCGGCCAGGGTCGCGAACAGCACGGTTGTGAACGTGATCATGGAGGCCACGAACACGGTGTTGACCAGCGCCTTGCCCATGTTGGCGTTGTTCCACGCCAGTTCCCAGTTGTGGCCGAGCCGGTCGCCGAACCAGAACGGCGGCGGGTTGCTGGCCAGGCGGGCGTTGTCGTGGGAGGACGCGATGAACGCCCATACCAGCGGGAAGAGCGATCCCACGGTGAAGATCCCGAGGATCAGGTAGGTCAGCCAGCCGCCGTGCATGTGGCGCCCGGGCGTGCCCGCCTTGCGGTCGCGGCGCCGCGGGGGGCGGGTCTGCGGGGGCGTCGTGTCCGCCGTGACGGCCTCGGACCGCGCGGTCGTCGTGGTCGCCATCATGACTCCTCGCCGTTGCTCCGGCTCACCCAGCGAGTGAGCGCCCAGTAGATCAGGCCGATGACGATGAGCAGCATGAACATCGTCCAGGCGATGGCGGCGGCCCGGCCGAGGTGGAGGTTGGTCCAGCCGATCTCGTACATGTACAGACCCAGGGTCTGGTACTGGCCGGAGGCGCCGCCGTCCGGCTTGCCCTCGCCGAAGAGCAGCGGCTCACCGAACAGCTGGGTCGCGCCGATGGTCGACACCACGATCGTGAAGAGGATCGTGGGCCGCAGCGCCGGAATGGTGACGTGCCAGAACTGCTGCCAGCGGTTGGCGCCGTCGAGGGACGCCGACTCGTACAGGTCGTCGGGCACGGCCTGCATGGCGGCGAGGTAGATGAGCGTGTTGTACCCGGTCCAGCGCCAGATGACGATGGACGACACCGCGAACTGCGAGGTCCAGGTGCCGGACTCCCAGTCGATGTTGTCGATGCCGACGAAGCCCAGCGCCCAGTTGATCATGCCGTAGTCGCGGCCGAACAGCATGACGAAGACGATCGCCGCGGCGGCCACGGACGTGGCGTACGGCGCCAGGATGGCCACCCGGAAGAACATGCTGCCGCGCAGCTTGTAGTTGAGCAGATGGGCCAGGCCGATGGCCATCGCCAGCTGCGGCACCGTCGACATGATGCCGATGGTGAAGGTGTTGCGGAAGGCGTTCCAGAAGAACTGGTCGTCCCACAGCCGGCTGAAGTTGTCGAAGCCCACCCACGTCATCTCGTCCGTGTTGATGGCCGAGACCTCGTGGAGCGCGGCCCATCCGGTGTACAGAAGCGGGAAGAGCCCGAAAAGGCCGAAGAAGATGAAGAACGGCGCGATGAAGCCGTACGGGCTGTACTTCATGTCCCAGCGGTAGCGGCGGGAGCGCCACGTGGACGGGCTCTTCGCCGCCTTGCCGCGGCCAGGGGACTGCCCGGATTCCTGGCCGCTGGGACTCTTGTTCAGGCGCGGGGCCGCGCCCCCCGGAGAGCCGGGAGGCGCGGCCGCCTGGTGCTCGGTCGTCATGTCTGTTCCGCTCACTCCGCCAGTGCGTTCTCGAGTTCGCTGAGGACGTTGTCCCAGGCCTGGTCGGGGGACACGCCCTGGCGCTCGATCTGGACGAGCCCGTTGGTGAACTGCTCCTGGATCGTCTGGTCACGCGGGCCGATAGCGGCGTCCGGGATCTGGCCGGCCGCCTCGGAGAAGATCTCGCCGGTCGGCGCGTCCTGGAAGTACGGGTTGGTGGCGTCGCGCACCTCGGGCATCTCCGCGGCCTCAGCCGAGCTGGGGAACATGCTCCGCTCGGTGAACAGGCGGGCCTGCTGCTCGGGGGCGGTCAGCCACGCGGCCAGCTCGGCGGCCTCCTCCTTGTGCTCGGAGGCCTCGGGGACGCCGATGAACGAGCCACCCCAGTTGGAGGTCTGCGGCGCGGTGGTCACGTTCCAGCGGCCCTCACCCCGCTCGCCGGACGTCTCCTGGATGAAGTTGAGCATCCAGGCGGGGCACACGATGCTGGCGAAGTCACCGTTGGCGACCGCGCGGTTCCACTCGTCCGAGAACTGCTGCAGCTGGGCGCTCATGCCCTCGGTGGTGGCGACGCGGCTGCTGAGCTCCCAGGCGTCCTGGACGGCCGGGCTGGTCTCGTAGATGTACTCGCCGTCGGCGTTGTAGAACCGCTCCTCGTAGCCGTAGACGACGGCGTTGAAGACACCGCCGGCCGAGTCGGTGAAGGTGGTGCCCTCGGGCGCGTTCTCGGCGTACTGCTCACCGAGGTCGACGTAGGCACCCCAGTCGCCTTCCCACGCGGCCGCCAGCTCCTCGGGGTCGGAGGGCAGACCCGCCTGCTCGAAGAGCTCGGGCTGGTAGCAGACCGCCATCGGGCCGATGTCCGTGCCCAGACCGATCAGCCGGCCGTCCTCGGTCGTCGCCTGCGTGACCTTCCAGTCCTGGAAATGGTCGACATCGACGCCATACTCGTTGAAGTCGATCCAGCGGGGGTTCAGGTCCCCGGTCATCTCGGCGATGTTGCCGACCTCGATGGCCTGGATGTCCGCAAGCCCGCTGTTCTGGGTCAGCCGGTTCCGCAGCTGCCTGATGTAATCCGCGTTCTCGGCGACGGAGGACTGCTCGATGGTGATGTTGGGGTGCAGCCGCTCGTACTCTTCGTACAGTCCGGCCTCCTCAAAGCCGAACTGCCCGAAGACAGCGACGTTGAGCGTGATCTGGCCGTCGCCGCCGTTGTCATCGCTGCCGCAGGCCGCGAGCAGCCCGGTGGCCAGCGTCGCGGTCATGGCGAGGGCAGCTGATCTGCGGAGCTTTCGGCGTGCTGAGGGGGAAATGCGGAAGCTGTCGCGCATAACGTGGTCGTCCTCCTGGCGCACTGAACGTTGCCTTCCCAGCCGGGTGGTGCGACACGTGGGGGGATGGGCCTGGGCTCGGAACGTACGGGTTCTGTAGGGTTTGTGCTGTGTGGGAGCGCTCCCAGATGTGATGAGTTGAAGGGTTCCTGAGCCTACGACGGGTGTCAAGACGTCAAACATCACGGGTCGGCATCCGTGATGTAGTTGAGCCGTACGGCAGATACGGGAGGAAAGATGGCAGGAGTGGCAGGGCGCGGGGCCGGCCGCGATGGGAGACCAACTCTTGAACAAGTCGCGGCCCGGGCGGGGGTGGGCCGGGGCACGGTGTCCCGGGTAATCAACGGTTCGCCCCGCGTGAGCGACCGTACCCGTGCCGCGGTCCAGCAGGCCATCGCCGATCTCGGCTACGTGCCGCACCGGGCCGCCCGTGCCCTGGCAGCGAACCGGTCCGACGCCATCGCCCTCGTCGTGCCCGAGCCGGAGCACCGGCTGTTCGCCGAGCCGTTCTTCTCGGGCATCATCCGGGGGGTCAGTGCCGAACTCGCGGACACCGACATCCAGCTGCTGCTGACCCTGATCCGCACCCCCAAGGAACGGGCGCGCTTCGCCCAGTACGCGGCCTCGCACCGTGTGGACGGTGTCCTGCTGATCTCCGTCCACGGCGACGACCCGCTGCCCGATCAGCTGTCCGAAGCGGGCATCCCGGTGGTGATGACCGGGCGCCGTTCCGCCGACGAGCGCGTGCCGTACGTGGACTGTGACAACACCGGGGGCGCCCAGCTCGCCGTCGAGCACCTGCTGGGCCGTGGCCGCACCACGGTTGCCACGATCACCGGGCCCGCCGACATGTACGTCGCCCAGTGCCGCCTGGCCGGCTACCGGGAGGCGATGCGCGCGGCCGGGCGCGAGGACAGCGACGAGCTGATCGCGCGCGGCGACTTCACGGAGGAGAGCGGCTACAGCGCCATGAAGGAGCTGCTGCGGCGGCGGCCCAGCCTGGACGCGGTCTTCTGCGCCTCCGACCTGATGGCGGTCGGGGCCCGGCGCGCCCTGCGCGAGCAGGGCCGGACGGTGCCGGAGGACGTGGCGCTCGTCGGCTTCGAGGACTCGCCGCTGGCGCGCCACCTCGACCCGCCGCTGACCTCGGTCAGCCAGCCGACGGAGGGCATGGGCCGCGCCATGACGCGGTCGCTGCTGTCCGAGATCAGCAACGGGGGAGAGGAACGCCCGCAGCTAGTGCTGCCGACCGAACTGGTCCGCCGGCCCTCGTCCTGATCCCGCCGGGCTTCGTCAACTGCCCCTTATGGCGGGGTACTTCGGGGGCGCGAGGCCCTGGCCGGCGACGGGGCCCGCGCCCGGAGGGCGGGGTGCTCTCCGGTGTGCGCGCTGTGCCACACTGCGGCTTCCGAGACGAGTCACATGCCCCGAGGGGCAAGGGACGAAGGGAGCTGGGTGATGCCCGGATTAACAGGCGGCGACGCGGCGGAGCAGCCCGAGGACTGGGCCTGGTCGCGCCCCGGCCTGGAGGAAGAGGAGACCGCCCCGCCCGGCGTCGACACCTCCAAGCCGAGCATCGCGCGCGTGTACGACGCGGCGATCGGCGGCCGGGACAACTACGCGGTGGACCGCGCCGTTGTCGAGGAGCTGCGGAAGATCTCTCCGGAGGCGATGGAGGCCGGGAAGATCAACCGTGCCTTCCTGATCCGCAGCGTGCGGTACCTGGCGGAGCAGGGTATCGACCAGTTCCTGGACCTCGGTTCCGGCCTGCCTACGGCGCAGAACACGCACCAGGTCGCGCAGTCCGTCAACCCGCAGGCCCGCGTGGTCTACGTCGACAACGACCCGATCGTCTACGCACATGGCCAGGCGATTCTGGCCAAGAACGCTCACACCCGTGTCATCACGGCCGACTTCCTCGACTACGACGGAGTGCTGACACACCCGGAGGTCGAGGGGTTCCTCGACCTCTCCCGGCCAATCGGGCTGGTCATGCTGGCGGTCATCCACCACGTCCTCGATGAGGAGGACCCCCGCGGCCTCGTCGCCGCCTACCGTGACCGCGTCGCGCCCGGCAGCTACCTGACGCTCTCGCACGTCACCAACGCCTTCCCCGAGACCCGGGAGCTGGAGAGCGTCATGGTGAAGGCGCTGGGGCGCGGCCAGATGCGGGACCGCGAGGAGATCACCGCGTTCTTCGACGGCTTCAGCCTCGTCGAGCCGGGCATCGTTGCCCTGCCGTACTGGCGGCCCGACGAACCAGTGGCGGAGCCGCTGGGGCACGCCGGTCTCCTGGCGCTCGGCGGCGTTGGCCGCAAACCGCTCGACGCCTGAGGGCGGGGCGGCCGTCCGTTCAAGACGTGAAGGCGCGGGGGCGCTGTTGCCCCGCGCCCAGTGCCGCGAGCCGCGCACGTTCCCACGGCCGCCCACGCGCTGTCGCGGGACGGGTTCCGGTGGCTGCCTGCCCGGTGCCGCAACGTCGGGCACGCGGGGAGGAGCACGCCGGCCGGGCCCGCCCCGCGACCGCATGCGGCAGCACCGTCCGCCCGGCCGCAGGGGCACGGACCATCCCCACGTCCGTGGGGAGCACGGCGTGGCGCAGGCATATAGATGAGCAGCGGCGGGACCATCCCCACGTGCGTGGGGAGCACGCAGCCCCGTAGGCTCGATGACCTTCTTCACCGGGACCATCCCCACGTGCGTGGGGAGCACCCGCATCCTCCCCTGTACTCGCCACGTGAGGACGGACCATCCCCACGTGCGTGGGGAGCACGCCGCCGTGGACGCCGACCACTCCGAAGCGCGGGGACCATCCCCACGTGCGTGGGGAGCACCAGCAGACACCCAACACCCTGACCCGAGAGGAAGGACCATCCCCACGTGCGTGGGGAGCACACTTGATGACCTGCGGTTTCGCGGGCGGGGTGCCGGGTTTTCGAGGAGTGCCACGTGTTCTGGGCGAGGGGTCATGAGGGTATCGTGTCGGCCCTTCACGCGTGCCGCTCACCACAGGTCCTCGGGCGGTCTGTGTGCGCGGATACAAGGGACGGCATGTGTGTTCGCCCGCTGCGCAGTTGGCGGTCCTGTCGCCTGAAAACGCCACCCGCCCCCGGCGCCGGTGGCGCCGGGGGCGGGGGCGGGAGATGCTCTCATGTACTGAGGCGCTCAGCTGCGGAGGCGCTCAGTCGTTCCTGGTGGCTGGAGGGAACGCTGTCCGTCACAGGGGCGGGTAGGCGTTGGCCAGCAGCTCCTGGAACTGCTCCGAGAACCAGTGACCGGAGATCGGCGCGTCCGGGAGGGCACCGGACGGGTTGTTGCCGTTCCGCACGTTGCCCTGGTACTCCGGGTCGCACATCTCGTCGAAGCCCTTGCCCTCGTCGTTCGGGATCTCCTCGCTGGAGCCGTCCGACTCCCCCGGCGGCTTGATCCAGACGTAGGCGTCCACCCCGGCGACGGGAGAGGCCTGCGGACGCTCACCGAGGCCGGCACCGGCCTGGTTGCACCAGTTACCGACGTGGATGCGGCGGTCGACGCGGCTGCCGTCCACGTACTCGTCCACGCTGGTCTGCGGACCCGGGCCGTCAGGCCGGTCGGGGCCGCCCCAGCCGTTACGCGAGGTGTCGATGATCAGGCCCAGGTCGGACGGGAAGCCCACGCTCACCATCTCGTCGCGCAGCGCGAGGCCGAACGACTGGTTGTCCACGTACTGGTTCCAGTCCACCCAGCTCGACTCGCGGACGGAGGTGCCGTTCACGGTGTCGTCGATGCTGTAGTTGGGCTCGACCGTCGGGCCGTAGTTGGCGACGTTCACGGCGATGCCGGCGACGTCCTCCGGCGTGGCGTCACCGTGGTTGGCCGTCTCGTAGAACAGCTCCGCGGTGGGGCGGAAGTTGTTGTCCCAGCCGAGCCAGCCGTAGTGGCCCGCGTCCAGGTAGTTGTAGACGTTGTCGAACTGGCCGAGCTGCGACAGCGCGTAGGCGACGCCCTCGACGTAGTTGCCGTTCTGCAGCATCTCGTCGCACTCGGGCGTGGCGGTCTCGCGGCTGCCGACGTTCGTGATGAGGTTCGGCAGCGAGTCGATCTCGATGATCGGGACGATCCGGAGGTTCTCGACCGTCGAGTACTGCGACACGATCTCGGTGATCGGGTCGATGAACTCGCTCTTGTAGCGGTCGATCTCGTCCGGCCCCAGCTCACCGTTGGAGGCCAGCGCGGCGCAGTCGCGGCCGGGCAGGTTGTAGACGACGAACTGGAAGACGACCGTCTCCGACTCGGCCTGGGCGGCCGCGGCCTCGAGGTGCTCCTGGAGGCCCATGGTCTCGTCGTCGCCCTCGATGGCGGCGATCCGGTCCAGCCACACGGCGGTGGACTCGTTGGCGACGGCGTCACCGCCCGGCTCGCTCGCGGCGTTCTCGGACCAGTCGGGGTTCACGTACATCGTGGCGCCCTCGAACGGGTTGTCCACCCGCTGGAGGGTGCTCGCCTCGTCCGCGCTGGCCATGCTCAGCGTGCCCGTGGCGATCGCACACGCGCCGATGGCAGCGGCCGCGATCTTCGCGGACCGCCTCAGCCGGCGGTGTTGTGGGGGGTTCGTGCGGCTCATTGCAGTCCTTCCTCCAGAAGGGTGCGCATGTCTGCTCGTTGCAAGCGGTCGCGGGCCGGAAGGGCGTGCCGGGAAGACCGGGCGGCTCTCGGGTCTGCCCCGGCATCCGGCGCACGGCCGGCCGCAGGCTCCAGCGGTCTCATCGGGCCCAGCGCTGGCGTGCGCATGTCACGCCGAACGCGGCGGTGGGGCCGCGTTCGGGAACCGCACAGCGCGGGGGCCCGGCGAGTGCGCGGGCTGTGGCGGTCGTATGGGCGGATGTGGGGATGCATACGCGGAGCGACTCCGGTCGTCGGGGCGCGCCGTCCTGGACGCCTGACGCTTTGGGACCGCTCCCACTGGTTGAAGGGACCGTAGGCCACAACTCCCCCTCCCGCCAAGGGGGCGTTCAAGAAATCATCGCTGACCTGCCTCGAAGTGTTCCGTTGTGTCAAGGGGGTTGACGTATCGATGACGTTGCTTCGATTCTTGGGAGCGCTCCCACTGGTTTCCGTGTGCACGTCATGTGCGCAGCACTGCCTCTTGACCCCCCATGAAGCCGCCTGGAGGCGTTATGCGGATCCACCGTGGATCGTCCGACGTGAACTCACACAGAGCCAAGTCCAGCGTTTCCCGGCGTGCCGTGCTCGCCGGCTCCGCGGCTCTGACTCTGCCGGTCTCCCTCAAGCTCGCCTCCACGGCTCAGGGAGACACCCCGAACGCCAGTGGGCCGAGCCTGCGCCAGGCCGAGGACCAGTTCCTTGAGCTGTACAACAAGATCAAGGACCCGGCCAGCGGTTACTTCTCGCCCGAGGGCATCCCGTACCACTCCGTCGAGACCCTCATGGTCGAGGCTCCCGACCACGGGCACGAGACGACGTCCGAGGCGTACTCGTACCTGATCTGGCTGGAGGCGCTGTACGGCCGGATCACCGGCGACTGGGGCCCCTTCAACGAGGCCTGGGGAATCATGGAGCAGTACATGATCCCCTCGTCGGAGCAGCAGCCCACCAACAGCTTCTACGACCCGAACTCTCCCGCCACCTACGCGCCGGAGTACAACGAGCCGTCGTCGTACCCGTCGGCGCTCAACCCCGACGTCCCGGTGGGTGAGGACCCGCTCGCGGACGAGCTGGCCGCCACCTACGGCACCGACGACATCTACGGCATGCACTGGCTGCAGGACGTGGACAACGTCTACGGCTACGGTGACGGGCCCACGTTCATCAACACCTACCAGCGCGGCCCGCAGGAGTCCGTCTTCGAGACCGTGCCGCACCCGTCGATCGAGGACTTCTCCTACGGCGGGCCCAACGGGTTCCTCGACCTGTTCACGCAGGACGCCTCCTACGCGCAGCAGTGGCGCTACACCAACGCCCCCGACGCCGACGCCCGCGCCGTGCAGGCGGCCTACTGGGCCCAGCAGTGGGCGACCGAGCAGGGCAACGCGGACGCCGTCGCCGAGACCGTGGCCAAGGCGTCGCGGATGGGCGACTACCTGCGCTACGCGATGTACGACAAGTACTTCAAGCAGGTCGGTGAGTGCGTCGGCGCCGACAGCTGCTCGCCCGGCAGCGGCAAGAGCAGCGCGCACTACCTGCTGTCCTGGTACTACGCCTGGGGCGGCGCGCTTGACACCAGCGCGGGCTGGGCCTGGCGCATCGGCTCCAGCCACTGCCACTTCGGCTACCAGAACCCGATGGCCGCCTACGCCCTCTCCAGCCAGGGCCCCCTGACGCCGCAGTCGCCCAGTGCGGGCCAGGACTGGGACACCAGCCTCCAGCGGCAGCTCGAGTTCTACCGCTGGCTCCAGTCCGCCGAGGGCGCCATCGCCGGCGGCGCCACGAACAGCTGGGAGGGCGCGTACGGCGAGCCGCCGTCCGGTACCCCGACGTTCTACGGGATGTACTACGACTGGCAGCCCGTCTACCACGACCCGCCGTCCAACAACTGGTTCGGCTTCCAGGCCTGGTCGATGCAGCGCGTGGCCGAGCTGTACTACGTGACCGGCAACGAGCTCGCCGGGGAGATCCTGGACAAGTGGGTGCCGTGGGTGCTCAGCGAGATCACCACCGGCTCCGACTACCAGATCCCCTCGACGCTGGAGTGGTCGGGCGCCCCCGACACCTGGGACCCGGACAACCCCGGCTCCAACGACGGCCTGCACGTCTCGGTCGTCAACTACTCGCAGGACGTGGGCATCACCGGGTCGCTCGCCAACACCCTGGCCTTCTACGCGGCTGCCACCGGCAACACGGAGGCGCAGGAGGCGGCGGCCGGGCTGATCGAGAGCCTGCTGGCGCACACCGACGACATCGGCATCGCGGTGCCGGAGCCGAGGGATGCGTACAACCGCCTGGCCGACGAGGTCTACATCCCGGACGGCTGGAGCGGCACGATGCCCAATGGCGACGTCATCGAGCCGGGCGCCACGTTCGACTCGATCCGCTCCTTCCTGCACGACGACCCGGACTGGCCGCGGGTGCAGGAGTACATCGACGGCGGCGAGGTGCCGGAGTTCGTCTACCACCGTTTCTGGGCGCAGGCGGACGTCGCCATCGCCATCGGCGTCTACGCCATGCTCTTCGGCAACGGCAACGGCAACGGCAACGGCGGCGGCGAGGAGTAAACAAGGAAAGAAGCGCACGGACCAACGCGCCCCTGCGCTGACAGCGCGTCACGTCTCCGAGGGCCCCGGTCGACTAGCCCCAGCCGGGGCCCTCGGCTGTGCCCGGGTGCCGCCGCGTCAGAACGCCCGCGGCGCCGGCACCAGCGGATCACTCACCAGCAGATAAAGAGGAAGCAGCCGCCGTCGTCGTCTTCGTCGTCGTCCCCGTCGCCCTCCTCGTCGGTGGGGTCGGGGGACGGCGATTCGCTGCTGTCGTCCGACGGATCGGGCTCGGGCTCGTCTCCGTCGTCGCCCGGCTCGCTCGGCGATCCGGAGCCGGTATCGCGCCCCTGGCCGGGCTCGCCGGAGTCCTCGGGGCTCGACGGGGCCTCTTCCACCCTGCCGCTGCCCTCGGCGGTCGGCTGGTCGCTGCCGGCATCCGGCTCGTTCCGGCCGGTCTCGGTGCCGCCCGCGGGCGCGTCGCCGCCGTCGCCGGCGGGGTCCTGGCCCTCGCCGTCCGGAGCGGAGGGAGCGTCGGTCATCCCGGGGCCGTCCGTCTCCTCGGCCTCGCTGGGTGATCCGGCGTCCGTCTCGGGCGTCGCCGGCGGGGCAGCGGCCTCGGTCTCCTGCTCCGAGCCGGCCGGTTCGCTCGACGGCATGACCACCTCGCCGACCTCCGCTACCGCGAGCCCCAGCAGGGCCAGGCCAAGGACCCCGGCGATCGCGTAACGGGGGCCGCGGCGGCGCCGGGCCGCGTGGCGGCGGGGGGCACGGGAGCCCGGAGGCGGGGCGGGGGATTCGTCGTCCGGCTCATCCGTGAGCGCGGCGAGCACGGGCAGCTGGCTGGTGGCAGCGGGATGGGCGCCGTCCTCGTCGTCCTCCCGGGGGCGGCGGGGGCGCGGCACGCGGTCGGCCTCGCCGGGCATGGGGGAGGCGCCCGGCGCCTGCGCTGGCGTGGGGAGGGAGTCTTCGGCCGGGGCACCGGAGTCCGCGCGCCGGGCCTCACTCGTTCTGGGAAACGCTGCCAGCTCACCGCAATCCGGGCATATCAGCCTGCCGTTGAGAGAGCGTCGGCAGGTGGTGCAGTAGTCCACGGCTCGGTCCCCGTCTCTCTTGCGATGGACATGCAGTGGCGAACACCATAGCGGCGCCCGGGTGTTCGAAAACGGTGTGCCCGTCGCTCCCCGTATCGGGCCGGGTCGCGCGCGTGGTTGAGCGTGCCGCGGCCCCGGAACGACGGGCCGTTCCGGGGCCGCGGGGTGAGCGGCGGGGCTAGGCGCCGCTCACCGGTCCAGGGACCCGCTCTATTCGAACAGGTCGCGTGTGCGGCCGGGGTGCCGGTGGGGCCGCCCCGGGGCTTCGGGATGCGGCAACGACCCCCGGGACCTGCTCTTTCCCCGCGTGGGCAGGCGCGGTGAGGTGCTGGGGAACGGGGCGGAGCCGGAGCGGGTGCGGACCGGCCCGGGTGCGGTGTTCCCGCGCCGCCCGACGGGGGCGGCGGCGCGACACCAGGCCGCCGGTGAAAAAGCGGTAAGAAATCAGTGGGAGCGCTCCCGAGAATGTGGCCAAGCCGGGTGCGCGTCAAGGGGGGCGGCGCGTGCACGTGCGGATGCCGTGAACGGTGTGTATGCCCCGTGTGCGGTCTCCGTGATTCCGTCGCGCCGTCCGCACGCGCGGCGGCCGCCCGCCCGGGAGCGGGCCGGGGACGGTCGTCAGTGGCGGCCGGTACGCTCCGTAGGCATGTGCGGAAGGTATGCGGCCAGCCGCTCACCCGAGGACCTGGCCACGCTCTTCGGTGTGGAGCGCTGGGACACCGCCCAGCGCCTCCCCGCCGACTGGAACGTCGCGCCCACCAAAGAGGTCTACGTGGTGCTCGACCGTCCGCTGAAGGAGCCCGGGGCGGGTCCCGAGCCCGTCCGGCAGCTGCGGGCGCTGCGCTGGGGCCTGGTGCCCTCGTGGGCTCAGTCTCCCGCCTCCGCCGCCCGGATGATCAACGCGCGCGCCGAGACCGTGCACGAGAAGCCCGCCTACCGCAGGCCGTTCGCCGCGCGCCGCTGCCTGGTCCCGGCCGACGGCTACTACGAGTGGATGACCGGCAGGCAGGAGCGGGCCGAGGAGGAGAAGGGGAAGCGCAAGCGGCCCCGCAAGCAGCCGTACTTCGTCACGCCCGCCGACGGCTCGGTCATGGCCATGGCCGGGCTGTACGAGTTCTGGCGCGACCCGGGCCTGCCGTCCGACCACCCGCGCGCCTGGTGGGCGACGTGCACCATCGTGACCACCGAGGCGGAGACGACGCCGCTGGCGGGCGGGAGCGCGGGTGAGGACGGGCCCGGCTGCCTCGCCGACATCCACCCCCGGATGCCGCTGGCGCTGCCGCCGGAGCGCTGGGACGCCTGGCTGGACCCGGCCCGGACGGACCCGGAGGCGATACGCCCGCTGCTCGCCCCGCCCCCGCCGGGCACGTTCCGTGCCTATCCGGTCACCACGGACGTCAGCGACGTGCGGAACAACGGCCCCGAGCTGGTCCGCGAGCTGCCCGGGCCGGAGCGGGCGGCCCTGTTCTGACGCCGCCGTGTCCCAGATCACCTCCGGCCGGGAATGCCCTGTGGCGTACCGGTGTTGACACAGTCGAGCGCCGCCGACGCGGTGATCGATTCGTGTGAGAGAGGGAGACCGCCCCCATGGGTTCGACCGCTTGCCCCACGCGCCCCGCCTCCGCCTCCCCAGCCGTGCTCCTGCCCGCCCCGCGGGCCGCGGAGATCGACTGGGCGACGCTGCGGCTGGCCGCCGAGCGCGGCTCCCAGACAGCGGCAGGGGCTGCCCGTCGTCTATCCTCCGAAGCGAGTGGGCCCCTCGACGGGTTCACCGCCACGAGGGAGGAGGTGGGTCCCGTCACCGGCACAGACGAGGGCACGCAGGACGAGACCACGCGGGCGGACGGCGCCGAGACCGAAGCCGAGCGGAACGCCCGTTTCGAGCGTGATGCCCTCGGTTACCTGGACCAGATGTACTCCGCCGCCCTGCGGATGACGAGGAACCCCGCGGACGCCGAGGATCTCGTGCAGGAGACCTACGCCAAGGCGTACGGCTCCTTCCACCAGTTCCGCCAGGGCACGAACCTCAAGGCGTGGATGTACCGCATCCTCACCAACACCTTCATCAACTCCTACCGCAAGAAGCAGCGGGAGCCGCAGCGCAGCGCGGCGGAGGAGATCGAGGACTGGCAGCTCGCGCGGGCCGAGTCGCACATGTCGACTGGCCTGCGGTCCGCCGAGTCCCAGGCGCTCGACCACCTCCCGGACTCGGACGTGAAGGAGGCCCTGCAGGCGATCCCCGAGGAGTTCCGCATCGCGGTGTATCTCGCGGACGTCGAGGGCTTTGCCTACAAGGAGATCGCCGACATCATGGGTACCCCCATCGGCACGGTGATGTCCCGGCTGCACCGCGGCCGCCGCCAGCTGCGCGACATGCTGGCCGACTACGCGCGCGAGCGCGGGCTCGTCCCCGCCGGGGCACAGA
>NZ_JAERRL010000013.1 GCF_016741785.1 Streptomyces sp. 7-21 | reverse complement strand
CGACGCACCGATCATTACGACGGATGCGCGGATGCGCGCGGAAGCGAAGAGCACGCTGATCACCCTCGTCGAACACGCGCTGATGGCCCGCCTGCGCTGACCAGCCGCCCGGCGGGCCGCCACCAGCCCCTCGCTAGGCTGGTGGCGTGCGCATCGCCAGATTCTCCATTGAGGGCACCGTCGGCTTCGGCGTGGTCGAGGGGGAGCCCACCGACAAGGACGGGCTCGTGCTCGACCTCATCAAGGGCCACCCCTTCGGGGGCGTGGAGCGCTCGGGGCGCCGTATTCCCCTGAGCAAGGTCCGGCTGCTGCCGCCGGTGCTCCCGAGCAAGATCATCGCCGTGGGCCGCAACTACGCCGAGCACGCCAGGGAGCTCGGCAACGCGGTCCCCGAGGCTCCTCTCACCTTCCTGAAGCCGTCCACCGCGGTCATCGGCCCGGGTGATCCGATCGCCTATCCGCCGTTCTCCTCCGAGATCCACCACGAGGCCGAGCTGGCCGTGGTGATCGGCAGGCTGTGCCGGGAGGTGCCGAAGGAGCGGGCCAGTGAGGTCATCCTCGGCTACACGTGCGCCAATGACCTCACCGCGCGCGACGTCCAGCAGCGCGAGTCCCAGTGGGCCAGGGCCAAGGGTTTCGACCACTCCTGCCCGCTGGGACCGTGGATGGTCACGGACGTCGATCCCGCGGACCTGGCGATCATGTGCACCGTCAACGGCGAGCAGCGGCAGCTCGGCCGCACCAGCGAGATGGTGCGCTCGGTGGCCGACCTGATCGCCCACATCTCCGAGGCCATGACGCTGCTGCCGCAGGACGTCATCCTCACCGGCACCCCCGCGGGGGTCGGCCCCCTCCACGTCGGCGACGAGGTCGCCGTCACTATCGAAGGCATCGGCACACTCACCAACAAGGTGGTCAAGCGTTGACCAGCACCGGCGTTCGCGTCCGCTTCTGTCCCTCCCCGACCGGCAACCCGCATGTGGGGCTGGTCCGCACCGCCCTGTTCAACTGGGCATTCGCGCGTCACCACGGGGGAACGTTCGTCTTCCGCATCGAGGACACCGACGCCGCGCGCGACTCCGAGGAGTCCTACCAGGCGCTGCTCGACGCGATGCGCTGGCTCGGGCTCGACTGGGACGAGGGGCCGGAGGCCGGCGGCCCGCACGGCCCGTACCGCCAGTCGGAACGGATGGACATCTACCGTGACGTCGCCGACCGCCTGCTGCGCGCGGGCCACGCGTACCACTGCTACTGCACGACCGAGGAGCTGGCCGCGCGCCGGGAGGCGGCGCGCCGGGAGGGCCGCCCCTCGGGGTACGACGGCGCCTGTCGCGACCTGTCCGAGGCGCAGATCGCCGCCTACCAGGCGGAGGGCCGCACCCCGATCGTGCGCTTCCGGATGCCGGACGAGCCGATCACGTTCACCGACCTGGTGCGCGGCGAGCTGACCTTCTCGCCGGAGAACGTGCCGGACTACGGCATCGTGCGCGCCAACGGGGCCCCGCTGTACACGCTGGTCAACCCGGTGGACGACGCGCTGATGAAGATCACGCACGTGCTGCGCGGTGAGGACCTGCTGTCCTCGACGCCGCGGCAGATCGCGCTGTACCGGGCGCTGGGTGACATCGGGCTGACCGACGGCAGCATCCCGGAGTTCGGGCACCTGCCGTACGTGCTGGGCGAGGGCACGAAGAAGCTCTCGAAGCGGGACCCGGAGTCCTCGCTCAACCTCTACCGGGACCGCGGTTTCCTGCCCTCGGGCCTGCTGAACTACCTGGCGCTGCTGGGCTGGTCCATTGCCGAGGACCGCGACGTGTTCTCCCTGGACGAGATGGTCGAGGCCTTCGACGTCACGGCGGTCAACGCCAACCCGGCGCGGTTCGATCTGAAGAAGTGCGAGGCGATCAACGCCATCCACATCCGGGAGCGGCTGTCGACCGAGGAGTTCATCGCCGCCTGCGAGCCGTGGCTGCGGCCGCCGCACGCCCCCTGGAAGCCGGAGGCGTTCGACGCGGCGGCCTTCGCGGAGCTGGCGCCGCTGGCGCAGACCCGGGTCACCGTGCTCTCCGACATCACGGCCAACGTCGACTTCCTGTTCCTGGACGAGCCGGCCGTGGACGAGAAGTCCTGGGCCAAGGCGATGAAGCCCGGTGCGGAGGCCGTGCTGCGCAGCGCCAGGGAGCGGCTGGCGGCGCTGGCGGACTGGCGCGCGGAGCCGCTGAAGGAGGCCGTGCAGGCGGCGGGGGAGGAGCACGCGCTGAAGCTCGGCAAGGCGCAGGCGCCGGTCCGCGTCGCGGTGACGGGGCGGACGGTCGGGCTGCCGCTGTTCGAGTCGCTCCAGACGCTGGGGCGTGAGCGCACGCTGGCCCGGATCGACGCGGCGCTTGAGCGGCTGGCTGGGGAGCGCGGCGACGGGTGAGCGCCCCCTGCTGCCGGGCCGGGGACGGGAACCGGTTTTGGAGCAGCGTCGCTGATCCGGTAATGTTCTTCCTGTCGCCGGCCCCCGGCAGGGGGTTGCAAGCCAGTGGGCTATGGTGTAATTGGCAGCACGACTGATTCTGGTTCAGTTAGTCTAGGTTCGAGTCCTGGTAGCCCAGCGAATCTCATCTCTGAGTGAGATCCCGCCCCCGTTGTGTAGCGGCCTAGCACGCTGCCCTCTCAAGGCAGTAGCGCCGGTTCGAATCCGGTCGGGGGTACGGCCCCGTTGTGTAGCGGCCTAGCACGCTGCCCTCTCAAGGCAGTAGCGCCGGTTCGAATCCGGTCGGGGCTACGGTCAGGCGCCCCCGTCACTGACGGGGGCGCCTTTCGTATGGCTCTCGCAGGGCGCGCGTGGCGCGGATCCGCGCGAGGGCTGGCCGGCGGCGTGTGCCCAGGTGTGTGCCGCCTCACGCGCCGCTGCCAGGCGCTGTGGTCACTCCGGGCCCGGCGGTTGCTCGCGGAACCGGCGGGTCGCCTCTTCCGCATGCGCCAGGCGCCGCAGGCTCAGCAGCACCGGCTCGTAGAGCACGGTGAAGGCCACGGCAGCCTCCAGGCGCGTCGTGGGCGCCTTCAGCGCCGCGACGAAGTCCAGCTCGTGGGCGGCGAGCCCGGCGGCCAGCTCGCCGTAGCGCAGCAGCCGCTCCTCGTCGCACGGGTAGCCGAGCCGGTAGAGCGTGGCCAGTGCGGCGACGAGCGACTGGTGGGCCGGGTTGTCCGGCACGACGAGCCAGCCGAGGCGGCGCTGCACCGCCTCAGCCACCCGCCGGGCGTCGGCCGTTGCCTCGTCCTCCGCCGTGGCCGGCGCGGAGACCTGGGGGAGCGCGTCGACCGCCGTCCCCATGCGTGCGAGCGGATCCAGGCTCTCGTCGTCGACGGCGGCCAGCACCTCGCGTGCCGTCGCCACCGGGACCCGGCCGATGTGCACCAGCGCGCGGACGAGCCGCAGCCGCCGCAGGTGCTCCTCGTCGTACTCCGCCTGCGTCGCGGTCACGCGCTTGCCCGGGGGCAGCAGGCCTTCGCGCAGGTAGTACTTGATCGTCGCGGTGGACACCCCGCTCCGCTCGCTCAGCTCCGAGAGCCGCATCGCGTACTCCCTTGCGTCAGGTGTGAGATAGTGGCACTATCTAAGCATGGATAGCGGCACTATCCCATTGCTCGCCGTGACCGCTGTCCGCCTGCGGATGCGTCTGCCGCAGGGCGCGGCAGAGCGCAAAGGGGCGCGGAGGGACGGGGTGCGATGGCGGAGAAGATCTACGAAGGGCGGATGACGGCCGCCGGCTCCGGGCCGGTCACGGTCTTTCTCATCGGCATGAGAATCAACAGCTTCCGGCGGGTGCGCAGCTGGTGGCCGCTCTTCCGCGTCATGCCGAAGATGCTGCGGGAGCTGTCGCAAGACGGCGGCAGCGGACTGCTCGGCTACCGCATGCTGGTCGGCGGGCCGCGGCTGGTCTGTCTCGTGCAGTACTGGTCCTCGCCGGAGCGGCTGCTGGCGTATGCCTCGGCGCCGGACAGGGAGCACCGCCCCGCGTGGGCGGCGTTCAACCGGCGCATGCGCGAGGGCAAGGGGTGCGTCGGCTTCTGGCACGAGACGTACGTCGTCCCGGCCGGCGCCCACGAGGCGGTCTACGTGAACATGCCGGCCTTCGGGCTGGGGAAGGCCGTCGGCATCATGCCGGTGGGCCGCCGCGGCGACCGGGCGGCCGACCGGCTGGCGGCGGTCAGGAACCCCGCTTGAGCGCCTCGGTGAGGCGGGCGGCGGCGTCCAGGACCGCCTGGGCGTGCGTCCTGCCCGGGTGGCGCGTGAGCCGCTCGATCGGGCCGGAGACGGACACCGCCGCGACCACCCGGTTCGACGGGCCGCGCACGGGGGCGGAGACGGACGCCACGCCCGGTTCCCGCTCGCCCACGGACTGTGCCCAGCCGCGGCGCCGCACGCCGGACAGCGCGGTGGCGGTGAACCGCGCGCCCTGCAGGCCGTGGTGGAGCCGCTCGGGCTCCTCCCAGGCGAGCAGGACCTGGGCGGCCGAGCCGGCCTTCATCGGCAGGGTGGAGCCCACGGGTACCGTGTCGCGCAGTCCGGAGAGCCGCTCGGCCGCGGCGACGCAGATGCGCATCTCGCCCTGGCGGCGGTAGAGCTGGGCGCTCTCGCCCGTCAGGTCCCGCAGCTGCGTGAGTACGGGTCCGGCCGCGGCCAGCAGGCGGTCCTCACCGGCCGCCGCGGCGAGTTCGGCCAGGCGCGGGCCGAGCACGAACCGGCCCTGCATGTCTCTGGCCAGGAGGCGGTGGTGTTCCAGGGCCACCGCCATCCGGTGCGCGGTCGGCCGGGCGAGCCCGGTCGCTCCCACGAGTCCGGCCAGCGTCGCCGGCCCGGATTCGAGAGCGGCCAGGACGAGCGCCGCCTTGTCGAGAACGCCCACTCCGCTGGAGTCGCCGCTAGTCTTGTCCATGCAACGATACTCGCGTCTCACACTGTGAAACGCAAGTTCATTCTCCGGCGGAACGCGCCAAGCTTGGTGGCCCGGTCAACGCCCGGTGCGCGGGGAACGGACGAGGGCTGGGCCAGTTCAGCGTCGAAGAGCACGCCCGGAGGGATAACGATGGGACGGACACTGGCGGAGAAGGTGTGGGACGACCATGTCGTCCGACGCGCGGAGGGTGAGCCGGATCTCCTCTACATCGATCTCCATCTGCTCCACGAGGTAACCAGCCCGCAGGCCTTCGACGGCCTGCGCAAGAGCGGCAGGCGGGTGCGCCGTACCGACCTGACGATCGCGACCGAGGACCACAACACCCCGACGCTCGACATCGACAAGCCCATCGCCGACCCGGTCTCCCGCACGCAGCTGGAGACGCTGCGGAAGAACTGCGCGGAGTTCGGGGTCCGGCTGCACCCGCTCGGCGACCGGGAGCAGGGTGTGGTGCACGTGGTCGGCCCGCAGCTGGGCCTGACCCAGCCCGGCATGACCATTGTCTGCGGCGACAGCCACACCTCGACCCACGGCGCGTTCGGCGCCCTGGCGTTCGGCATCGGCACCAGCCAGGTCGAGCACGTCCTGGCCACACAGACGCTGCCGATGGCGCCGTTCAAGACGATGGCCGTGACCGTCACGGGCGAGCTGCCCGAGGACGTGACCGCCAAGGACCTGATCCTGGCGATCATCGCCCGGATCGGCACCGGCGGCGGCCAGGGCTACGTCATCGAATACCGCGGCGAGGCCATCGAGAAGCTGTCGATGGAGGCCCGGATGACGATCTGCAACATGTCGATCGAGGCCGGGGCCCGCGCGGGCATGATCGCGCCCGACGAGACCACGTTCGCCTACATCAAGGGCCGGCCGCACGCCCCCACCGGCGCCGACTGGGACGCCGCCGTCGCCTACTGGAAGACGCTGCGCACCGACGAGGACGCCGTCTTCGACCACGAGGTGGTGATCGACGCCAGCGAGCTGGCTCCGTTCGTCACCTGGGGCACCAACCCCGGCCAGGGGCTGCCGCTGTCCGGTTCGGTGCCCGACCCGGCGTCGTTCACCGACCCCACCGAGCGGCTCGCCGCCGAGAAGGCCCTGGAGTACATGGGCCTCGAGCCCGGCCAGCGGCTGCGTGACATCGCTATCGACACCGTCTTCGTCGGCTCGTGCACCAACGGCCGCATCGAGGACCTGCGCGCGGCCGCCGAGGTGCTCAAGGGGCGGAAGATCGCCGACGGCGTGCGGATGCTCGTCGTCCCCGGATCGGTCCGCGTCGCCCTCCAGGCCGTCGAGGAGGGGCTGGACAAGGTGTTCACGGCCGCGGGCGCCGAGTGGCGGCACGCCGGCTGCTCGATGTGTCTGGGCATGAACCCCGACCAGCTCTCCCCCGGGGAGCGCTGCGCGTCCACCTCGAACCGCAACTTCGAGGGCCGCCAGGGCAAGGGCGGCCGCACCCACCTGGTCTCGCCGCAGGTCGCCGCCGCCACGGCGGTCACCGGCCGCCTCGCCTCTCCGGCCGATCTGGCCGACGTTCCCGCGCTCGTGGAGGTCTGAACCATGGAAGCATTCACCACGCACACCGGCCGTGCCGTTCCGCTGCGCCGGAGCAACGTCGACACCGACCAGATCATCCCCGCGCACTGGCTGAAGAAGGTCACGCGCGACGGTTTCGAGGACGGTCTGTTCGAAGCCTGGCGGAAGGACCCGTCCTTCGTCCTCAACCAGCCGGAGCGCCAGGGGGCCACCGTGCTCGTGGCCGGCCCCGACTTCGGCACGGGCTCCTCCCGGGAGCACGCCGTCTGGGCGCTCCAGAACTACGGCTTCCGCGCCGTGATCTCCTCCCGCTTCGCGGACATCTTCCGCGGCAACTCGCTGAAGAACGGGCTGCTGACGGTCGTCCTGCCGCAGGAGACCGTCGAGGAGCTGTGGCGGCTGACCGAGGCGGACCCGGCGGCCGAGGTGACCGTCGACCTCGTGGAGCGGCGCGTCACCGCCCAGGGCGTTGACGTGGGCTTCGAGCTTGACGAGAACTCCCGGTGGCGCCTGCTCGAAGGACTGGACGACATCAGCATCACGCTGCGGAACGAGTCCGCCATCACGGACTTCGAGGCCCGGCGGCCGTCCTACAAGCCCCGCACGCAGGCGGCCTGACTTCCCCTCAGCAACTGCCCCCGTCCCGGCGCGTTTCACGCGTCCGGGGCGGGGGCACTCGCATGACGGCCCGTCACGACACGGGCGTTGGGGGGCTAAGAGGGAGATACCAGGGTCAAGGTGGCACAATCGGCCGCATGGAACGCGACGGTCAACTCGAACTCTACGACCTCGTCGCCGCACGACTGAAGGACGCCCACCGTATGGTGCGGGGCCTGCACGTATCCGAAGAGGTACGGCGGACCCTCGTCAGGAGGCTGCTGGTCATCACGGCGGCCACCAAGCAGGATCTGCCGGGCGCGGCCCGTCGTCTGGAGCGGCTGATGCAGGACGTTGAGACCGCCGAGCGCACCGGGCAGCTGCCCGGGCGTGAGGCGGAGCGCACCGGGCCGTCGCCGGATCAGCCCGGCGATCGCGGCGGAGGAACTCCGTGATGGGGCGACCTCGTTGCGACACAAGGGTGATTCGCCCGTTTCGCGTTTGATTTGCAGAATATATCTGCCTAACGTGCGAAAAAGCGCGAACACATTCGTTCCTGCCATGCCTGCGAAGGGGAAGACGTGAACAAGGCACAACTCGTAGAAGCCATCGCCGACAAGCTCGGCGGTCGCCAGCAGGCCGCGGACGCGGTCGATATCGTCCTCGACGCCATCATCCGCGCCGTCGTCGCGGGCGAGCGGGTCTCCGTCACCGGCTTCGGTTCGTTCGAGAAGGTGGAGCGGCCGGCGCGCTACGCCCGGAACCCGCAGACCGGGGAGCGGGTGCGCGTCAAGAAGACCTCCGTCCCCCGCTTCCGTGCCGGGCAGGGTTTCAAGGACCTGGTGGCCGGGACCAAGAAGCTCCCCAAGAACGACGTCGCCGTCAAGAAGGCCCCCAAGGGCAGCCTCTCCGGCGGCACGGCCACCAAGAAGGCGGCGGCCAAGAAGGCCGCGGCGAAGAAGACCACGGCCAAGAAGACCACCGCCAAGAAGACGACGGCGAAGAAGGCCACCGCCAAGAAGGCGGCGCCCGCGCGCAAGACGACTGCCAAGAAGACGGCGGCCAAGAAGGCGCCGGCGAAGAAGGCCACGGCCAAGAAGGCTCCCGCCAAGCGGACCGCCGCCCGCAAGACGACCGCCAAGAAGGCCACCGCACGCCGCAGGTGATCACCGTCCCCAGCGGACGGCGCACAGCCGCGCGGGCCGGATTCCCCACGGGAGTCCGGCCCGCGGCCGTTGCGGGCCCGCACCGCCCGCCGCTCCTGGCGGGCCGTTGTCCCAGCGCCTAGGCTGCGCGGCATGCAGGCGACCGCGTACACCTTCGACCCCGTCACCCGCACCGGCAGCGTGCTCCTGGACGACGGCACATCCGTGGACTTCGGCGCCGCGGCGTTCGACGCCGGCGGCCTGCGGCTGCTGCGCCCGGGCCAGCGGGTGCGGATCGAGGCGGAGCGCGAGAACGGCGGGCTGCGCATCACCCTGGTGACGCTCCAGACCTTCTAGCCGGGCCAGCCGGGGCACAAGGCGCCGTCACGGCACGGGCACGGCCCCGGCGGCATCCAGCACCGCGGCCGTCCGCGGCCCCACCCCCAGCCGCAGCGCGGCCCGCAGGTCCTCGCCGTCGTCCACGTCGCGGCGGACGCTGTCGACCTGCGCCAGCGTCAGTTCCGCGGCACCGGCCGCCCGGTGGCGGGCACGCGAGGCGCCGCCGAACGCCGGGGCGAGCGCGGCGCCGGGCGCCGCCGCCAGCAGCGTGGTGCCCA
The DNA here is from genome assembly GCF_016741785.1 of Streptomyces sp. 7-21. Classification (GTDB taxonomy): domain Bacteria; phylum Actinomycetota; class Actinomycetes; order Streptomycetales; family Streptomycetaceae; genus Streptomyces. The sequence goes on along the minus strand of NZ_JAERRL010000013.1, from coordinate 137,643 downwards.
CGCCGGCCGCGTCAGGGAGGAAGCTGCGCGCGTGACCCGAGGCGGCCCGCAGCACGCGCGCCAGTTCGGCCGGCCGCAGCGCCGGCAGATCCGCGTTGAGCGCCGCCACGCCCGCCGCGGGCCGCGACCGCCTGAGGATGTCCGCGCCGTGGGCCAGCGCCGCGTTCAGCCCTCGCCGTGGCGCATCGGGCACGACCGTGGCGCCGAGCCGCCGCAGGCGCGCGGCGGCGTACGCGTCATCGGTGACAATCACCACATTCCGCACCGCCTCACAGGCCAGCGCGGCCGTCACCGTGTCCTCCGCGAAGGCCAGCGCGAGCACCGGGCGCAGCGTCTCGCCCGCCGCCGGGCGGAGCCTGCTCTTGGCCAGCCGCAGCGGCTTGAGCGGCACGATCAGCGACCACGTGGCGTCGGACACCAGGACATTCTCCTCGCTCGTACCAGGACGCTCCGGGGCGGGCCGGGGCACGCTGCGGCCGTGGCGGCCGTTCGCCGTGCGGGACCCGGCGCCGGGCCCGGCCTGCCCCGATCCGCTGGACACGCCAACAACCCGGGGTGAGACTTGTGCGTCTGCTGACAGGGACCGGACCGGGACGCCGGCCGGAGCAGCGCGAGAGGAGATGGTGTCCGAGTGCCTCGCCGCAGAATCGGCTTCTGGTACCGATTGGCCGCCTGTGTGGTCAAACCCTTCCTTCTGTTGTTTTTCAAACGCGACTGGAGGGGAATGCACCATATTCCGGCGCAGGGGGGATTCATCACCGTCGTCAACCACAACTCCTACCTGGACCCCCTGTCCTACGCGCACTTTCAGTACAACACCGGGCGCGTCCCCCGATTCCTCGCCAAGGAGAGTCTCTTCCGGAAGGGCCCCGTCGGCGCCATGATGCGCGGCACCGGCCAGATCCCCGTCTACCGCGAGACCTCCGACGCCGCCGGCGCCTTCCGCGCCGCCGTCGAGGCCGTCAACCGGGGAGAGTGCGTCGCGTTCTACCCCGAGGGCACCCTCACCCGCGACCCCGGCCTGTGGCCGATGGAGGGCAAGACCGGAGCCGCGCGCGTCGCGCTCCTCACCGGCGCCCCCGTCATCCCGGTCGCCCAGTGGGGCGCGCACGAGGCGATGCCGCCCTACGCCACCTCCAAGCGGCTGCGGCTGTTCCCCCGCAAGACCCTGACGGTGGTCGCCGGCCCTCCCGTGGACCTGAGCGAGTACCAGGGTGTCGAGCCGAACACCGAGGTGCTCCGCGAGATGACTGACAAGATCATGGACGCCATCACCGCGCTCCTTGCCGACGTGCGCGACGAGGAGCCGCCCGCCACCCGTCACGTGCACCACAGGGCGCGCACGGAGCGGCGGGATCCCAGCACCGCGTCCGCAGAGGAGACAACCGAGTGACACGCGCCGCCGTCTACGGCACCGGCTCCTGGGGAACCGCCTTCGCCATGGTCCTGGCCGACGCCGGCTGCGAGGTGACGCTCTGGGGCCGCCGCCCCGAGCTCGCCGCGTCGGTCAACACCAGCCACGTCAACCCGGACTACCTGCCCGGTATCCGCCTCCCCGCGGCCGTCCGCGCCACCACCGACCCGGCGCAGGCGGCGCGGGGCGCGGAGTTCGCCGTCTTCGCCGTGCCGTCCCAGACGCTGCGCGCCAACCTCGGCCAGTGGGCCTCGCTGCTCCCCGGCGACGCCGTCCTGGTGTCGCTCATGAAGGGCATCGAACTGGGCACCGCCAAGCGGATGAGCGAGGTCATCCAGGACGTCACCGGCGCCGGCCCCGAGCGCGTCGCCGTCCTGTCCGGCCCCAACCTCGCCCGGGAGATCGCCGAGCGGCAGCCCGCGGCCTCCGTCGTGGCCTGCCGCGATGAGGCCGTGGCCCGGCGTCTCCAGGCGGCCTGCCACACCCCGTACTTCCGGCCGTACACCAACACCGACGTCGTCGGCTGCGAACTCGGCGGCGCGGTCAAGAACGTCATCGCCCTCGCCGTCGGCATCGCCGACGGCATGGGGCTGGGCGACAACGCGAAGGCCTCCCTGATGACGCGCGGGCTCGCCGAGACCGCCCGCCTGGGGCTGGCCATGGGGGCCGACCCGCAGACGTTCGCCGGCCTGGCCGGCATGGGCGACCTCATCGCCACCTGCTCCTCGCCGCTGTCCCGCAACCACACCTTCGGCACGAACCTGGGGCGCGGCATGACGCTCGCGCAGACCATCGCGGTCACCCGCCAGACCGCCGAGGGCGTCAAGTCGTGCGAGTCCGTCCTGGAGCTGGCCCGCCGTCACGGCGTCGACATGCCGCTCACCGAGACCGTCGTCGGCATCGTGCACCACGGCACGGCGCCCCACGTGGCGCTGAAAGAGTTGATGTCGCGCAGCGCCAAGCCCGAACACCGCTGACGCCGGCCGTCACGTTAGGTAGCCTCGGGGGGTGATGAGCAGCCAGACGCCTCCCCAGAGCCCCCGGAGCCCGGAGAGCCGCAAGACGCGCGTCGCCGTCGTGTTCGGCGGCCGGAGCTCCGAGCACACCATCTCGGTCGTCACCGCGGGCGCCGTGCTCGGCGCCATCGACCGCGACAAGTACGACGTGCTGCCCATCGGCATCACCAGTGACGGCCGGTGGGCGCTCACCGCGGACGATCCGGCGCGCATGGCGATCACGGGGCGTGAACTCCCCAGCGTCGAGCGGGTCGCCGAGCCGGGCAGCGGCGGCGTGCTGCTGCCGGTGGCGCCCGAGCAGCGGGAGGTCGTGTACGCCGAGCCCGGCTCCGTCCCGAAGGACCTGGGGGAGGTGGACGTGGTCTTCCCGCTGCTCCACGGCCCGTACGGCGAGGACGGCACGCTCCAGGGCCTGCTGGAGCTGTCGGGCGTGCCCTACGTCGGCTCCGGCGTGCTCTCCTCGGCGATCGGCATGGACAAGGAGTACATGAAGCGCGTCTTCGCCTCCTTCGGCCTGCCGGTGGGGCCGTACACGGTCGTCCGCCCCCGCGAGTGGGAACGGGACCCGGACGGGGTGCACGAGCGGATCGCCGCGTTCGCCGGGGAGCACGGCTGGCCGCTGTTCATCAAGCCCGCCCGCGGCGGCTCCTCGCTGGGCATTTCCCGGGTCAGCGGCGTCGAGGAGCTGGGACCGGCCCTGGCGCAGGCCCGCCGCCACGATCCGAAGCTCGTCATCGAGGCGCTGGTGCGGGGCCGGGAGATCGAGTGCGGCGTCCTGGAATTCGAGGACGGCCCGCGCGCCAGCGTGCCCGCCGAGATCCCGCCGGGGGACAGCCACGACTTCTACGACTTCGAGGCGAAGTACCTGGACTCCGCCGAGGGCATCGTGCCGGCCCCGCTCACCGAGGAGCAGACGGCGCGCGTCCGCGAGCTCGCGGTCCTCGCCTTCGAGGCGGCCTCCTGCGAGGGACTGGTGCGCGCCGACTTCTTCCTGCGGGAGGACGGCGAGTTCGTCATCAACGAGATCAACACGATGCCGGGCTTCACGCCCATCTCGATGTTCCCCAGGATGTGGGAGGCGGCCGGCCTGACCTACCCGGAGATCATCGACCGGCTGATCCAGGCGGCGCTGCGCCGCAGCACCGGCCTGCGTTAGGGAGCCGACCGCAGCGCGTCGGGAGGGATGTGCGCGTCGACCGGGGCCGCCAGATCGACCAGCGGATTGACCTCCGGCGCGTAGTCGTCCGGCACCGTCACCTCCACGTAGACCGACCGCTCGGTCGTCGTGAAGCGGAAGCCGTCCGGCTGCTCCTCCACCAGCCACGCGACGCCGTTGACCTCCACCGCGTCGGCCGCCGGGTTGTAGGTGCTGCTCCCCGGGGTCAGCACGGCGGGACGGTCCACCCCGCAGCGCAGCACGATCGGCGGATCGCCCCACACGGCGGCGTAGGGTGTCTCCTGGCCGGGCGTTCCGCGCTCCTGGTCCTGCACCCGCCGCGGCAGCGCCGATGCCAGGTCCCGGCAGGCCGCCGCCGCCTCGCCGGACGGGCTGGGCACCGCGACGCCGGCCGGGCCGCCGCCCGAGCAGGCGGCGCAGGCCAGCAGCGCCACAGACACCACAGACAGCAGGGAGACCAGCGGGAGCGCGCGGCGCCGGGCGGAGTGCACGCGCAGGAGCATAAGGGGGGCTAGAGGTGCACGACCGGACAGGTCAGGGTCCGCGTGATACCGGGCACGCGCTGGATCTCAGCGACCACCAGGCGCCCGAGCTCGTCCACGGAGGACGCCTGGGCCCGCGCGATGACGTCGTAGGGCCCCGTGACGTCCTCCGCCTGGATTACCCCGGCGATCTTCGCGATGACATCGGCCACGGCGGACGCCTTGCCCACCTCGGTCTGGACCAGGATGTAAGCCTGTACCACGTGTCCTCCACAGCGGCTACGAGGAGCGGGGGCGCTACCGTAGCGCGTCACGACCAGGGCCGACAGGCCAGCGGCGGCCTCGTCCGCGGTGGGTGACACCCGGCACCGGCGGCGGTGGCGGCGAAGCGGCTGACAGGGCGGTCCGATGAGCATGAGGAGAGCTTCAGTGAAGGGCAGTGTGGGCGAGCTCGGTGAGTTCGGGCTGATCCGGGAGCTGACGTCCCGTATCACGAGCAGCCCCGCCGTGCGGCTTGGCCCGGGAGACGACGCCGCCGTGGTCGCCGCCCCGGACCGCCGGGTCGTCGCCAGCACCGACATCCTGCTGGAGGGGCGGCACTTCCGCCGGGACTGGTCCACCGCCTACGACGTCGGCCGCAAGGCCGCCGCGCAGAACCTCGCCGACGTCGCCGCCATGGGCGCGGTGCCCACCGCGGTGCTGCTCGGCCTCGTCGTGCCCGCGGAACTCTCCGCCACCTGGCCCGTCGAGCTGATGGACGGCATCAGCGACGAGTGCCAGGCCGCGGGCGCGGGCGTCGCGGGCGGGGACGTCGTGCGCGGCGAGACCATCATGCTCACCCTCACCGCGCTCGGCGACCTGCGGGGCCGCGAGCCGGTCACGCGCACCGGCGCCCGCCCCGGCGACCTCGTCGCCGTCACCGGCTGGCTCGGCTGGTCCGCCGCGGGCCACGCCGTCCTGTCGCGCGGCTTCCGCTCGCCGCGCGCCTTCGTCGAGGCGCACCGCCGCCCCGAGCCGCCCTACGCGGCCGGTCCCGCGGGCGCCGCGCTCGGCGCCACCGCGATGACGGACGTCAGCGACGGGCTCATCGCGGACCTCGGCCACATCGCGCACGGCAGCAAGGTCCGCATCGACATCCGCTCCGCCGCCCTCGACGTGCCCGCGCAGATGTCCGACATCGGCCAGGCCGTGGGCGTCGACCCGCTGCACTGGGTCCTCACCGGCGGGGAGGACCACGCGATCGTGGCGACCTTCCCGCCCGAGACCAAGCTGCCCGCCCGCTGGCGCGTGATCGGGGAGGTGCTGCCCAACCGGCTGCGCGGCACCGTGCCCTCGCCGCAGGGCAGCGCCCCGCACCCGCGGGTGACCGTGGACGGTGCCGCGTGGGACAAGGCAGGCGGCTGGGACCATTTCAGCCAGTGAGTCCGGCAGCGGAGCCGGGCCGGTGAGGGTGAGGGGTACGGAGGTGACCATGGGGACCAGCCAGCCGCCGCCGCGCGTGCTGACGATCGCGGGCTCCGACTCGGGCGGGGGAGCGGGGATCCAGGCCGATCTGAAGACGATGCTGGCGCTGGGCACGCACGGGATGAGCGTGGTCACCGCCGTCACCGCGCAGAACTCGCTGGGCGTGCAGGGCGTGTGGGAGCTGCCGCCTGAGGCGGTGGAGCAGCAGTTCCGCAGCGTCGTGGACGACATCGGCGTGCAGGCCGTCAAGACCGGCATGCTCGCCTCCGCACCGCTGGTGACGGCCGTCGCCGGGCTGCTCGGCGAGCTGACCGTGCCGGTCGTCGTCGACCCCGTCGGCGTCGCCACGAGCGGCGACCGGCTGCTGGCGGCCGAGGCGCTCGACGCCGTCCGCACCAAGCTGCTGCCGGCGGCGACCGTGGCCACTCCGAACCTGCACGAGGTCACCGAACTCACCGGCGTGCGCGTGACCGCCGAGACGGACATGCGCCGCGCGGCCGCCGCCGTGCTGGCGCTCGGGCCGCGCTGGGCCCTCATCAAGGGCGGCCACCTGCCCGCCGGGGACGCCACCGACCTGCTCACCGACGGCACCGAGGAACACTGGCTCCGCGCCCCCCGCTACCCCAGCCGACACACCCACGGCACGGGCTGCACCCTGGCCTCCGCCATAGCCTCCCGGCTGGCCGCCGGGCTGCCCGTGCCCCAGGCCGTCGCCGAGGCCAAGGACTACGTCACGGGAGCGATCGCCGCGGCCTTCCCGCTGGGGGCCGGCGCCGGACCGGTGCACCACGGGTACCGGACCGGCCATCCCGCGTAGCCCTGGCGCCCGCGCGCGGGCACACGAAAGCCGGCCCACCACGAGGATGGACCGGCTGCCGTCGTTGCGGTTACGGCCGAGGGTGCGCTGCTCCGCCTCAGCGGCTGACCTTGCCTGCCTTGATGCAGGAGGTGCAGACGTTCAGACGCTTCGGCGTCCCGTTGATCACGGCACGCACCCGCTGGATGTTGGGGTTCCAACGGCGCGGGGTGCGGCGGTGCGAGTGGGAAATACGGTTGCCGAAGCCCGGCCCCTTGCCGCAGACATCGCAGTTGGCAGCCACGGTCACTCCAAAGACGGGTCAGCCCCGCACAGACGGGGGTGACGGAAACTTACGCTGGGGATGCGCGAGATGTAGCAGGCGACATCAAGCAACCGAGGCAGCATACCCCGAGCGTTCCCCGCCGGCGAAATCGCCCGCTGGCCAGGCAGGCCGTAAGCTGCACGCCCGACGGCATCCGTCTGCCCCGGGAGGTCCTCACGTGCCGCAGCCGCTTGACGCCACGGCGGTACGGCGCTGGTGCCAGACCGCCCTGGACCTGCTCGGCCGCGCCCGCGAGGACATCGACGCCAGCAACGTCTACCCCGTCGCCGACGCGGACACCGGCACCAACCTCTACCTCACCATGGAGTCCGCCGCACAGGCCGTGACGGCCGCCGCGGCCGGGTGCCCCACGCTCGCCGAGGCCGCGCGGGCCATGGCCCACGGCGCGCTGATCGGCGCCCGCGGCAACTCCGGCACCATCCTCGCCCAGCTGCTGCGCGGCCTGGCCGCGGAGCTCGCCCGTCACCCCGAACCCGCCCCGGCCGGGGCGCTCGCCGCCGCCCTCGGCGCCGCCGCCCGCGCCGCCTACGAGGGCGTGGCCCATCCGGTCGAGGGCACCATGCTCACCGTGGCCCGCGCCGCGGCCGGCGCCGCACGGACGGTGCCCGCCGCGGCCGGCGCCGCGCGGGCGGTGTCCGCGGCGGCCGCGGCCGCCCGTGAGGCGCTCGCCCGTACCCCGGCCCAGCTGTCCGTGCTCGCCGAGGCGGGCGTCGTCGACGCCGGGGGTGCCGGGCTCGTCGCCGTCCTCGACGCCCTCGACGCCGCGCTCTCCGGCCGCCGGCCCGACCCCGCTGCCCACCGCGGACTGGCCAGGCCGGCGTCCCTCACCGCCGCAGCCGCCTCCCCGTCCGCCGCCGGCCACGGGCACGCCCGGGACGGGGACCCGCCGGGCCAGCACCCGCCCTGCGACGGGCACGGCCACCCGTACGAGGTCATCTACCTGCTGGACGCGCCCGACGAGGCCATCCCGGCCCTGCGCACCCGCCTGGACGCGCTCGGCGACTCCCTCGTCGTCGCCGGCGGCGACGGCCTGTGGCACGTGCACCTGCACACCGCCGAGGCCGGCCCCGCCGTCGAGGCCGCGCTCGACGCCGGCCGCCCCCACCGCATCCGCATCGTCTCCCTCGCCGGGGCCGCCGGGGCCAGTCCCGCCGCCGCGCCCCGTGCCGGCCGCGCCGTCGTCGCCGTCCTGCCCGGCGACGGTCTCGCCGCCCTCTGCCGCGAGGCCGGCGCCACGACGCTCACCGCCCGCCCCGGCGAGCCGCCCGGCAGCGGCGAACTGGCCGCCGCCCTCAGCCACACCGGCGCCGGCGAGGTGATCCTCCTGCCCAACGATGACGGCTTGTGGCACGCCGCCTCAGCCGCGGCCGAGCAGGCCCGTGCCCAGGGCATCCGGGTCTCCGTCATTCCCACCCGCTCCCCGGTGCAGGGCATCGCGGCTCTCGCCGTGCACGCGCCCGAGCGCCGCTTCGACGAGGACGTCGTCGCCATGACCTCCGCCGCCGGCGCCACCCGCTTCGGCGAGGTGACCACCGCCGAGGGCGAGGCGTGGACCTCGGCGGGTATCTGCCAGGCCGGGGACGTGCTCGGCCTCATCGACGGCGATGTCGCCGTCATCGGCCAGGAGCCCGGTGACGTCGCCGCCGACGTGCTCGGGCGCATGCTGTCGGCCGGCGGTGAACTGGTCACGCTCGTCCTGGGCGAGCGCGCCTCCGGCCAGCTCGCCGACCGCCTGCGGGAACAGGTCAGGCGCCGCCACCTCGGCGTGGAGACCGTGGTCTGCGAGGGCCGGCAGTCCTCTCACCTGCTCATCGGCGTCGAATGACCGGCCGCTGACCGCCGCGCGCGGCCCGCCCCGCCCCGCCGCGCGACGGCTGTCAGCGCCAGGCGGTTAGATGGGGGCGTGACCGCGACCCGCCCGCTTTTCAGCCAGCCCCTCAGCAAGGTGGTCGGCGGCACCACCGCGAAGGTCATGGCCGACCAGCTCGGCCTGCGCACGGTCGCCGACCTGCTGCACCACTACCCCCGGCGCTACGCCGAGCGCGGTGAGCTGACCCGCCTCGCCGACCTGCCGCTCGATGAGCACGTCACGGTCGTCGCCGAGATCGCCGACGCCCGGCTGCTGACGTACAACCGCGGCAAGGGCCAGCGCCTGGAGGTCACGCTCACCGACGGCAGCGGACGGCTCCGTCTGGTCTTCTTCGGCCGCGCCGTCCACCACCACAAGCGCGAGCTCCTCCCGGGGCGGCGCGGCATGTTCGCCGGCAAGGTGTCCGTGTTCAACCGCACGCTGCAGCTGGCGCACCCGGCCTACCAGCTGCTGGGCGCGGACGCCGGGGCCGAGGCCGTCGAGGAGTTCGCCGGCCGGCCGCTGCCGCTGTACCCGGCCTGCCGCCAGCTGGAGTCCTGGCGCATCGCGAAGGCCGTCGGCACCGTCCTGGCGTCCCTGGAGGCCACCGGCTGGGAAGGGCTGACCGACCCGCTGCCCGAGGAGCTGCGCGCGGCGCACGGGCTGCTGCCGCTGCCCGAGGCGTTCCGGGCGGTCCACCAGCCGCGCGACACCGCCGAGATCGCGGCGGCCCGGTCCCGGCTGAAGTGGGACGAGGCGTTCGTCCTCCAGGTGGCACTCGCCCGGCGGCGCCACGCGGCCGTCAGCCAGCCCGCCGTGCCGCGGGTGCCCCGGCCGGGCGGCCTGCTGGAACGGTTCGACGCGAGGCTGCCGTTCGAGCTGACCGGCGGGCAGCGCCGGGTGTGCGAGGAGATCTTCGCCGACCTGGCCACCGCCCATCCCATGCACCGGCTGCTCCAGGGCGAGGTGGGCAGCGGCAAGACGCTCGTCGCGCTGCGGGCCATGCTGGCGGTGGCGGACAGCGGCGGGCAGTCCGCGCTGCTCGCGCCGACCGAGGTGCTCGCCCAGCAGCACCACCGCTCGCTGACGGAGATGATGGGCGACCTCGCGGAGGGCGGCATGCTCACCGGCGCCGAGGGCGGCACCCGCGTCGTGCTGCTCACCGGCTCGATGGGGGCGGCGGCCCGGCGGCGCGCGCTGCTCGAGGCCGCCAGCGGCGAAGCCGGGATTGTCGTCGGCACGCACGCGCTGATCGAGGACACGGTCAGCTTCCGCGACCTGGGCCTCGTCGTCGTGGACGAGCAGCACCGCTTCGGCGTCGAGCAGCGCGACGCCCTGCGGGCCAAGGCCGAACGGCCGCCGCACCTGCTGGTGATGACCGCCACCCCCATCCCGCGCACGGTGGCCATGACCGTCTTCGGCGACCTGGCGACCTCGGTGCTGGACGAGCTGCCGGCCGGCCGCTCGCCGCTCGCCAGCCACGTGGTGCCCGCGGCCGACAAACCGCACTTCCTGGCCCGCGCGTGGGAGCGGGTGCGGGAGGAAGTCAGCGCCGGGCACCAGGCGTACGTCGTCTGCCCGCGGATCGGCGAGGAAGGCGGGGAGGGCGGGGAAGACGGCGGGACGGCGCCGCGCGACGGCCGGGACCGGCCGCCGCTGGCCGTAACGGACGTCGCCCGCCAGCTCGCCGGAGGGCCGCTCGCCGGGCTGCGGCTCGGCGTGTTGCACGGCCGGATGGCGCCGGAGGAGAAGGACGCCGTGATGCGGTCCTTCGCTGCCGGGGAGACCGACGTGCTCGTCGCCACCACGGTGGTCGAGGTCGGCGTCAACGTGCCCAACGCGACGGTCATGGTGATCATGGACGCCGACCGCTTCGGTGTCTCGCAGCTCCACCAGCTGCGCGGCCGCGTCGGCCGGGGCTCGGCGCCCGGGCTCTGCCTGCTCGTTACCGAGGCGCCCGAGGGCAGCGCCGCGCGCGGCCGCCTGGAGGCGGTGGCCTCGACCCTCGATGGCTTCGAGCTGTCCCGCATCGACCTGGAGCAGCGCCGCGAGGGGGACGTGCTCGGCCAGGCTCAGTCCGGGGGCCGCAGCAGCCTGCGGATGCTCACCGTGATCGGCGACGAGGACGTCATCGCCGAGGCCCGCGCGGCGGCGGCCAGGGTGGTCGCCGCCGACCCGGAGCTGACGGGCCATCCGTCGCTGCGCGAGGCTCTCTCGGCGCTGCTCGACGCGGAGCGCGAGGAGTTCCTCGACAAGGGCTGACCCCGGCCCGGCCGTCCCCCGGGGAAGCCACCCCCGATTGTCAGTGCCACCTGCGAGGATGACAGTGCCGGCCGGTGGTGGCCGGCATGCCGGCAGCGGCCGGGCGGTCCGCCCGGCCGCCCGGCCTGGAGATTGGGGGTTGCTGGCATGTCCTTCCGTCACACCAACGAACTGCCCCTGCACGACAAGACCTTCCGCATCGAGCTCTCCAGCGACGACGACACGACCGTGACCCTGACCCTCACCGGCTGGAGCGAGGCCGCCCCCGGCGCCCCGCTCGCGGCCGGCACCGTGACGATGCCGCTCGCCGACGTGCCGGCGCTGCGCATCGCGCTCAACCGCGGCCTGCGTGCCCTGGCCCTGGCGGCCGGTGTGGCCGAGCCGATACCCGACCGCGACCTCCTGCGTGAGCTGTACCCCGGCCACGGCGCGCCCTGGGTGTGGCAGCACGAGAAGGACCTGGTGCGCCGGTTCCACGCGGGCGAGACCATCCCCCGCGTCGCCGCCCGGTTCGGGCGCACGCCCGAGTCGGTGCGGGCGAAGCTGCGGGAGCTGGGACACGACCCGCGCCGCCCGGAGTACTGCCCTCCCGACGGCTGCCTGTCCTGGTCGCGCTACGCCTCCCCGGCGCTGGTCGGAGCGGCCGACCAGGAGCGGGCCGGCCGGTGAACCGGCCGCCGGCTGCGGCCAGGTGACGGCACCGCGGGCGCGCGGCGGCAGCGGGCGCGCAGAAAATGCCGCTCGCTTCTCCCGCGAGCGCGCCCGCGGGGGCTACGGTGTCGGGCAAGGCAGCGGCCGGCTGAGGGAGGCATCCGTGATGAGTGACCGGTCACGCGCCTGGCGGGACGGCGCCGTCCCTTCGGCCGAGCAGCTGGAGCGGCTCTTCGGCGGGGACGTCCCGGCCTGGCCGGGGACCCGGTGGCCCCGGGCATACCCCGGGCGTGACAGCGGGGAGCACGCGCGCCGCCTGCTGAACCGCGCGGTCAACCCTGACCGTCCTGGGCAGGAGGTGCTGCGGCGGCTGGCCGGCGCCGTGGGACACGACATCGAACGGCTTCCGGACCGCCGGATCGAGCCGCCGCCGCGCGGCTGGTGCTCCGTGTACGAGCACGCCTTCCTGCTGGCGGACCACAGCGAACTCTGCCTGTACGAGGTGGAGCACGACGCCACCGAGGACGGCGAGCTCGTCTGCGAGGTCTACGCGGACGAGGCGACCGCGGGGCGTGCGGCCCGCCGGTGCGCCCGCGCCGCCCGCGAGCGCGCCCGGGACGCGGAGGCGGGGCAGCCCCAGGCGCCGTGACGCGAGAGGGCTTGGATAGCGTGGTCACCGACGGCTGACCACCGAGCGCTGACAAGGACCCTCATGACGCGCGTGATCGCCGGGACCGCCGGCGGACGGCGCCTCGCCGTGCCGCCCGGCGGCGGTACCCGGCCGACTTCCGACCGGGCGCGGGAGGGGCTTTTCTCCACGTGGGCGGCGCTGTGGGGCCCGCTCAGCGGTGCCCGCGTCCTCGACCTCTTCAGCGGCTCGGGCGCGGTGGGCCTGGAGGCGCTCTCCCGGGGCGCCGCGCACGCCCTGCTCGCCGAGTCCGACGCCCGTGCCGCCCGCACTATCAGGGAGAACATCCGGGCCCTTGGCCTGCCCGGCGCCGAGCTGCGCCCCGTGCGGGCCGAGCAGCTGGCGGCCTCTCCCCCCGAGGGCGGCGCCTACGACCTGGCCTTCCTCGACCCGCCCTATGCCTTCGGCGACGACGCGGTGGGCGAGATCCTCCTCACCCTCCGCCGGCAGGGCTGGCTCGCCGGCGACGCGGTCGTGACGGTGGAACGCAGCACCAGGGCGGGAGAGTTCCGCTGGCCCGCGGGCTTCACGGGCCTGCGTGCCCGCCGCTACGGCGAGGGCACGCTCTGGCATGGCGGCCCCGCAGCTGACCCCGCAGCCGACCCCGAACCCGGCCCCACCGCTGGCCACCCCCGAAGCGACCGGTCATGAACAGGCCGGAGAACACGCCGGAGAACCCGGACAATCCGGAGAACAAGGAGACACCGTTGCGCCGCGCAGTCTGCCCGGGATCGTTTGACCCGATCACCAACGGCCACCTCGACATCGTCGCCCGCGCCTCGCGGCTGTACGACTCCGTCTACGTCGCCGTGCTGGTCAACAAGTCCAAGAAGGGGCTGTTCTCCGTCGAGGAGCGGATCTCGCTCATCGAGGAGTGCACCGCCGAGTTCGGCAACGTCACGGTCGAGTCGTTCCACGGCCTGCTCGTCGACTACTGCAAGCAGCGTGAGATTCCGGCCATCGTCAAGGGCCTGCGCGCCGTCAGCGACTTCGACTACGAGCTCCAGATGGCCCAGATGAACCACGGGCTGTCCGGGGTGGAGACCCTTTTCATCCCGACCAACCCGGTCTACAGCTTCCTGTCGTCCAGCCTGGTCAAGGAGGTCGCCGCCTGGGGCGGCGACGTCTCCCACCTCGTGCCCGAGCCGGTCGTGCGGGAACTCGCCGCGAAACTGGACCGGCATTGAGCCCACTCGCGCGCTGAGTTGCCCGTACAGTCATCCCCGTGGACGTACAGCAGAAACTCGACGAGATCGTCGCGGCGGTGCGGGGCGCCAAGAGCATGCCCATGTCCGCCTCCTGCGTCATCAACCGCGCGGACCTGCTGGCTGGCCTCGAAGAGGTGCGGCAGGCGCTCCCCGACTCGCTGGCCCAGGCACAGGAGGTGCTCGGCGACCGCGCCCAGGTAGTCGCCGAGGCCCAGGAGGAGGCCCGGCGCATCGTCGAGGCCGCGCACGCCGAGCGCCGCTCGCTCGTCGAGGCGACCTCCGTGGTCCAGGAGGCCCAGGCCGAGGCGTCGCGCATCCTGGCCCGGGCCCGCCGCGAGGCCGACGAGGTCAAGGCGGAGGCCGACGACTACGTCGACAGCAAGCTGGCCAACTTCGAGGTGGTCCTCGGCAAGACGATCGGCTCGGTGGACCGCGGCCGGGAGAAGCTCCTCGGTCCCGGCCGGGGCGACCCGCAGGAGCTGCTGGAGCGGGCCGACGCCTACGTCGAGGCGCAGTTCGGCGCGATCGAGGCCGTGCTCCGCAAGACGCTCGAGGCCGTGGGCCGGGGCCGCCAGAAGCTGACCGGGCACCGCCCCATCGACGAGCTGGCGGAGCACATCGCCGCGCAGGACGCCCAGGAGCAGCAGGGCGGGCAGAGCGGGGCCGTGGCCGGCGGCACCTACTACGCCCCGCAGGAGGAGCAGGACACCTACTCCTATCTCGGCGTCCCCTCGCCCGCCGGCCCGGCCGGCGCCGGGGACTCCGCCGGCCCGGCCGCCCCGCCGGCGCCGCCCGCCGCGCCTCCGCCGCCGCCCGGGTACGAGCCGAGCCCTGCCTACGCGGGCGCGCCGGGTGACGGCGCCGCCGCGGCGTACCCGCAGGAGGGGTACGCGCAGGACGGGTACGCCGGTGCGACGGGTGGCTACCACGTGCCGGCCCAGTCGGCCGGGCAGGCGTATCCGGGGGACGGGTACGCGGGGAGCGACGCGTACGGGCAGTCCGCGGCCCAGCAGCCCGGCTACGGCTACCAGCAAACGGACGGCGGCTACACCGGTTCCGGCACCCTGGACGAGACCAGCTTCTTCGACACCAGCATGATCGACGCCGAGCAGCTGCGCCGTTACCAGCAGGAACACCCCTGAGCCCGCGCGCCGCTGGCCGGGCCCGCCATGCGGGATTGGGCGGCCAGCGGCCCGTGAAGTATGCTGACACTTCGGTCGTGGCACCCGTGTGGTCACGGCTGTCCGCCCGGCCCTCAGCAGGGGCCGTCCGCGCGGTCTCCCCGCGGTCCCTCCGTGAAGAAAGCAGAAAGCCCTGAACGCCCCGCTGGACCCCCGAGCCCCTCTCGTGTTCGACACTCGCGAGCTGGGGCGGCGTCCCGGTGCGCTCAGGAGGCTTTCGCGCACGGTCCCGGTGCCGCCGAGCTTCGGCAACGAGGTGATCGGCGTCCCGGAGGGCGCGGAGCTGGCGGTGGAGTTCCGCATGGAGTCGGTGATGGAGGGCGTGCTGGTCACCGGCACCGTCCGCGCACCGCTGGCGGGGGAGTGCGTGCGGTGCCTGGAGCCGCTGGACCGCGAGGTCACGGCGGACTACCAGGAGCTGTTCGCCTATCCGGACACGCTCGCCGGCGTCCCCGGCCGCGGCCAGGACGGCGCGGCGGACGAGGAGGCCGACGAGGAGACGCAGGTTCTCCAGGACGACATGGTCGACCTGGAGCCCGTGCTACGGGACGCGGTGGTGCTGTCGCTGCCGTTGCAGCCGGTGTGCCGGGAGGACTGCCCGGGGCTCTGCCCCGAGTGCGGTGCCCGGCTCGCCGATGACCCGGAGCACCATCACGAGGAAGCCGTCGACATCCGTTGGGCGGCACTGCGGGAGCTGGCCGGGACCCTGGAGTCCCGGGACGGCGCCGCACGTCAAGAGAAGGCACCCCGCGGCAGCGGGGACGACGACCCACAGGAGAAGTAGCCGTGGCTGTTCCGAAGCGGAAGATGTCGCGCAGCAACACTCGCCACCGCAGGTCGCAGTGGAAGGCCGCGGTCCCCAACCTGGTGAAGTGCGAGCGCTGCCAGGAGCCGAGGCTCCAGCACACCGCCTGCTCCAACTGCGGCACGTACAACAAGCGCCAGGTCCTCGAAGTCTGATCGGCGGGTGACGGGCTCCATGTCACACGCCAGGCGGTCGCAACCCCAGGCGTCGGCCGACACAGCCTCGTCCCTCGCGATCCTGGAAGGGCGGCTCGGCTACGAGGTCGAGGCCGCCCTTCTGGTCCGTGCGCTCACGCACCGCAGCTACGCCTACGAGAACGGCGGCCTGCCCACCAACGAGCGGCTGGAGTTCCTCGGCGACTCGGTGCTCGGTCTCGTCGTCACCGACACGCTGTACCGCAAGCACCCGGACCTGGCAGAGGGGCAGCTGGCTAAGCTGCGCGCCGCCGTCGTCAACGCCCGCGCACTTGCCGAGGTCGCGCGCGGCCTGGGACTGGGCGCGTTCGTGCGGCTGGGCCGCGGTGAGGAGGGGACCGGCGGCCGGGACAAGGCGTCGATCCTCGCCGACACGCTGGAGGCGGTCATCGGTGCGGTGTACCTGGACCGGGGCCTGGAGGCTGCGGACGAGATGGTGCACCGGCTGTTCGATCCCGTGATCGAGCGTTCCTCGAACCTCGGCGCCGGCCTGGACTGGAAGACGAGTCTCCAGGAGCTGACCGCCGCCGAGGGGCTGGGTGTTCCCGAGTACGTGATCACCGAGACCGGACCGGATCACGAGAAGACCTTCACGGCCGCGGCCCGCGTCGGTGGCGAGACGTACGGCACCGGGACGGGACGCAGCAAGAAGGAGGCCGAGCAGCAGGCGGCCGAGACGGCCTGGCGGGCGATCACCGCCGCGTCGGAGGCGAAGCGCGAGGCCGCTGGCCCCTCCGGCGGCGAGGCGTCTCTTGCCTGAGCTGCCCGAGGTCGAGGTCGTCCGCCGGGGGCTCGACCAGTGGGTGGCCCGCCGCGTCATCTCCGGCGCCCAGGTGCTGCACCCGCGTGCCGTGCGGCGTCACGCCGCGGGGCCGGCCGACTTCGCGGACCGTCTCGCCGGCCGCCGCGTGACGGCCGTGCGGCGCCGGGGCAAGTACCTGTGGCTGCCGCTGGACGGCGGATCGGCGCTGCTGGCGCACCTGGGCATGAGCGGCCAGCTGCTCGTGCAGCCGGGGAGGGCGCCGGATGAGAAGCACCTGCGGGTGCGGCTGACGTTCGACGACACCGCGCGCGGCGAGCTGCGTTTCGTCGACCAGCGGACCTTCGGCGGGCTGTCCGTGCACCGTCTCACCGGTGACGGTGTGCCGGAGGCGATCGCGCACATCGCGCGCGACCCGATGGATCCGGCCTTTGACGAGGACGCGTTCCACGACGCGCTGCGGCGGCGCGCCACGACGCTGAAGCGGGCGCTGCTGGACCAGACGCTTATCAGCGGCGTGGGCAACATCTACGCCGATGAGGCGCTGTGGCGTGCCCGGCTGCACTACGACCGTCCTGCCGGGAGCCTCACCCGGCGCCGGACGGCGGAGCTGGTGCGGCACATCCGCGAGGTGATGGCCGCGGCGCTGACGGCGGGCGGCACGAGCTTCGACAGCCTGTACGTGAACGTCAACGGCCAGTCCGGGTACTTCGACCGGTCGCTCGACGTGTACGGGCGCGAGGGCCTGCCCTGCCGCCGCTGCGGCACGCCCGTGCGGCGGCGGCCGTGGACCAACCGGTCGAGCTACTTCTGTCCGCGCTGCCAGCGTCCGCCGCGCTGACCGGCGCGCGCTCCGGCGCGGGCGTGCCCGCGCACGTCAACCTGCGTACGGCTCCGCCGCTTCAGAAACCGAACTCCTGCGTCCACCAGGGGCCGCCCTCGCCCTGCCATATGCCGACGCCGAGCGTGCGGTAGTCGCAGTTGAGGATGTTGGCCCGGTGCCCCTCGCTGTTCATCCACGCCGCCATGACGGCCTCGGCGTCCGGCTTGCCCCGCGCGATGTTCTCGGCCGCCAGGTGGGTGACGCCCGCCTCCTCGGCCCGGTCCCAGGGGGTGTGACCGTCGGGGTCGGTGTGGGAGAAGAAGCCGCGCTCCGCCATGTCGCGGCTGAAGTCCGCGGCGAGCCGGGCCAGCGCCTCGTCCGCGGTGACGGGCTGGCAGCCGGCCCGGGCCCGCTCCTCGTTCACCAGCGCCAGCACGGCCGCGGCCGGCCCGGCCTCGCCGGTGTCCTCACCGGATGCGCCGCCGGACGCCTCGGCGGAACCGCCAACGTCAGCCTCCGGCCCGGGCTCCGGCTCGTCGGTGGGAGAGGGCTCGGCCGCCTCGGTGGCGGCGGGCTCGGGCTCCGGCTCGGGCGGCGGCGCAGTGCCGGCCGGCACCGCGCCCGGCGTCGTCCCGTCACCGGGCGCCGCCGGGGGCGCGTCGGATGCGCTGCCGGACCCGGGCGGCGGCTCCTCGGCCGCGGCTCCGCCGGCACCGGGCCGGGCCGGTCCGCCGTCGGCCCGCACGCCGCCGCGCGGCCCGGACGGCTCCTGCTCGCCGGCGTCCGGCGCCAGCCACGACGCCGCGGTGACGGCGCACACGGTCAGCACGGCGGTGGTTCCCAGCAGCCGGGCGCCCCGGCGCGGGCGCCGGTGCGCGCCGCCGCGCCGCGTCGTCGTGGTCGTGGTGGTCGTGCCGGAATGTCGGTGGCGTCCCATCCGGGCACACCCTCCTCGGTCACTCGTCGGCCACACGTCGGTCACGCCGCATCCGGACTCACTCGAACGGGTGAGACCGCTGTGGCGAGACTGTACGGCACCGCGGCGGGAACCGGACCGGTTAACGTGCGTCATATGGACCAGACCTCACGCCCCTGGCCCTCCCCCTCTCCCAGGGCCGCGGGCAGCGAAGACAGCGGGGACGTCAGGATGACCGCGTGGGTACGCGGCCACGTGCAGGGGGTCGGCTTCCGCTGGCACACCCGGGCCCGCGCGCTGGAACTAGGGGGCCTGCGCGGCGTGGCCCGCAACCTCGCCGACGGCCGGGTCGAGGTCGTGGCCGAGGGGCCCCGCGACCGCTGCGAGGCCCTGCTGGCCTGGCTCCGAGGCGGCGACACGCCCGGCCGCGTGGACGGCGTCACCGAGATTTGGGACACACCCCGAGGCGCCTATGAGGGGTTCGGAACCGGCTGAGCGGCGGCGGCCGGTGCCGCGCGCCAGCGGCGGTGGCGGAGCCGGAAACTGCTTGCCAGTCCTGCCCCGACGTGCAAGGATGCCGTTCATCCGACCCGTCGGCTGGCCTGGGCGCAGCGCCCTTCCGAAAGTCGCCGCCCCCGCCCCGCGGGTGTCCGGTCACGCGGCGCGCAGGGCGATACGCGGTGTGATCGTGTTGACCGTGCCACTTTTTGGTGAGACGCTGAAAGTCCCGCGTATCTCGGCCGCGTGACCGTGTGAACAGCGCGCCGAGCGGACATCGCGGGTGTTATCCCTCACGACCCACCACGGCTTCGGTCGGTCACTCAGTGTGGAGGACCATCCATCATGGCAAAGGCGCTTCTCGGTCACGTCGGCGGCTCCGACCCCCGAGTCCTCGCCGAGATGCGACGGTTGCAGCAGCGCGTCCAGGACCTGGAGACCCAGCTTCTCCGGGTGCAGGCGGAGAACGACGCGCTGGCCGCCGCCGCTCGGCACAGGGGGCCGGTGCTCGACGGCATCGACGCGTCGAAGGCGGAGCCCGCGCTGACCTGACCTCAACGACGAGGCGGCGTGGACCATCCGCTCACGGTACATGCGAGGGACGCTTCGGCGTCCCTCCGTCATTGTGGTCCCCGCCCGCCGTGATGGCTGGCTTCCCGGTCCGGCTTACTGACTGATGTGCCCCGTCAGCTCCGCGTCGAAACGGCTGAGCTGAGAACATCGGCGGGTAAAGTCCCTCGGCGTGCATCTCAAGACCCTGACCCTGCGAGGCTTCAAGTCCTTCGCCTCCGCCACGACGCTGCGCTTCGAGCCTGGCATCACCTGCGTCGTGGGGCCCAACGGGTCGGGCAAGTCCAACGTCGTCGACGCCCTTTCCTGGGTGATGGGCGAGCAGGGCGCCAAGTCGCTGCGCGGCGGCAAGATGGAGGACGTCATCTTCGCCGGCACCGCCGGCCCGTCCGGCCGGCCGCCGCTGGGCCGCGCCGAGGTCTCGCTCACCATTGACAACTCCGACGGCGCCCTGCCCATCGAGTACTCCGAGGTCACCATCACGCGGACGATGTTCCGCAACGGCGGCAGCGAGTACCAGATCAACGGCGACACCTGCCGCCTCCTCGACATCCAGGAGCTGCTGTCAGACTCCGGCATCGGCCGCGAGATGCACGTCATCGTCGGCCAGGGCCAGCTGGACTCCGTGCTCCACGCCGACCCCGCCGGCCGCCGGGCGTTCATCGAGGAGGCCGCCGGCGTCCTCAAGCACCGCAAGCGCAAGGAGAAGGCGCTCCGCAAGCTCGACGCCATGCAGGCCAACCTCGCCCGCGTGCAGGACCTGACCGACGAACTGCGGCGCCAGCTCAAGCCGCTGGGGCGGCAGGCCGCCGTCGCCCGCAAGGCCGCCGTGATCCAGGCCGACCTGCGCGACGCGCGGCTGCGCCTGCTCGCCGACGACCTCGTCACCCAGCGCGCCGCGTTGCAGGCCGAACTCGCCGACGAGGCGGCCCTGAAGGAGCGCAAGGAGGCCGCCGAGGCCCGGCTCGCCGAGTCGCAGGCCACCGAGGCCGCGCTGGAGGAGGCGCTGCGCGCGCTCACCCCCCGCGTCCAGCAGGCCCAGCAGACCTGGTACGAGCTCTCGCAGCTGGCTGAGCGGGTGCGCGGAACGATCAGCCTCGCGCAGGCCCGCGTGACCTCCGCCACCGCCGCCGAGCCGGAGGAGCGGCGGGGCCGCGACCCGGACGACATGGCGCGCGAGGCGGCGCGTATCCGCGAGCAGGAGGCGGAGCTGACCGCCGCGGCTGAGGCCGCCGCCCGCGCGCTGGAGGACACCGTCGAGCACCGGGCCGAGCTGGAGCGCCGCCTGGCCGACGAGGAGCGCCGCCTGCGCGACGCCGCCCGCGCGCTGGCCGACCGGCGCGAGCAGCTCGCCCGCCTGCACGGGCAGGCCAACGCCGCGCGCAGCCGCGCCGCCTCGGCCCAGGAGGAGATCGACCGGCTCACCGCCGCCCGCGACGAGGCGGCGGAACGCGCCGCCGCCGCCCGCCGGGAGTACGAGGCGCACCAGGCGGCGGCCGACGGCCAGCAGGCCGGTGACACGGCGCTGGCCGAGGAGCACGAGCGGGCCAAGGCGGAGCTGGCCGAGGCCGAGGCTGCCGCGGCCGCCGCGCGTGAGGCCCTCACCGCGGCCGAGCGCGAGCGCGCCGCCGTCGCCGCGCGTCACGACGCCCTCGCCCTCCAGCTGCGGCACAAGGACGGCACCGGGGCGCTGCTGGAGCCCGGTGACCGGCTCGCCGGCGTCCTGGGCCCGGCCGCCGACCTGCTGACGGTGGCCCCGGGGTACGAGGTGCCGGTGGCGGCCGCGCTCGGCGCCGTCGCCGACGCCGTGGCCGTGGACTCCACCGCCACCGCCGCCGAGGCGCTGCGGATGCTGCGCAAGCGCGACGCCGGGCGGGCCTGGCTGCTGCTCGGCGGCGCGCCCGCCGCGGCGCTGCCGCCCGCCGCCGACGGCCTGCCGCCGCGGGCCGCCGAGCTGGTCAGCGGTCCCGACACGCTGATGCCGGCGGTGCGCGCGCTGCTGCGCGACGTGGTGGTCGTCGCGACGCTTGAGGACGCCGAGGACGTCGTGGCCGCCCACCCGCACCTGACCGCCGTGACGGCCGAGGGCGACGTGCTCTCCCGCTACCGGGCGCACGGCGGCTCGGCGGGGGCGCCCAGCCAGCTTCAGGTGCGGGCCGCCGTGGACGAGGCAGCCGCGAAGCTGCATGAGCTGACGGCCCGCTGCGCCGAGCTGGGAGCCGCCCGGGAGGAGGCCCGTGAGCGGCGGCGGCGGTGCGCGGCGCGGGTGGAGGAGCTGGGCCGCAGGCTGAGCGAGGCGCAGCGCGAGAACTCGCGCGTCGCACAGGAGCTGGCCCGGCTCGGCGCGCAGGCCCGCGCCGCCGAGGCGGAGGCCGGGCGCGCGGCCGCGGCCACGGCCCGCGCCGAGGAGGAGCTGGCCACGGCCCTGGAACGCGCCGAGGAGCTGGCCGAGCGCCTGGCGGCTGCCGAGGAGGTGGCCGAGGCGGAGGAGGAGCCCGATACCTCCGTGCGCGACCGGCTCGCGGCCGACGCCGCCAACGCCCGCCAGACGGAGATGGAGGCGCGGCTGGCGCTGCGCACGCACGAGGAGCGGGTGAAAGCGCTGGCCGGCCGCGCCGATGCGCTGGACCGCGCCGCTCGAGCCGAGCGGGAGGCGCGTGCCCGGGCCGAGCGCCGGCGTGCGCGCCGGCGTCACGAGGCCGAGGTCGCCTCGGCGGTGGCCGAAGGCGCCCGCCGGCTGCTGGCCCGCGTCGAGGAGTCGCTGGCGCGCGCCGAGGCCGAGCGGCAGGAGGCCGAGACCGAGAAGGCGGCGCGCGAGGCCGAGCTGGCCACGGCGCGGGCCGAGGGCCGGGACCTGAAGGCGGAGCTGGACAAGCTGACGGACTCGGTGCACCGGGGCGAGGTGCTGGGTGCGGAGAAGCGGCTGCGCATCGAGCAGCTGGAGGCGCGTGCCCTGGAGGAGCTGGGCGTGGAGCCCGACGTGCTGGTGGCCGAGTACGGCCCCGACCAGCCGGTGCCGCCGTCGCCGCCGGCCGAGGGCGAGGAGCTGCCCGAGGACCCGGATCACCCCCGCAACCGCCCCCGGCCGTTCGTCCGGGCGGAGCAGGAGAAGCGGCTGCGGGCTGCGGAGCGCGCCTACAAGCAGCTCGGGAAGGTGAACCCGCTGGCGCTGGAGGAGTTCGCGGCGCTGGAGGAACGGCACAAGTTCCTCAGCGAGCAGCTGGAGGACCTCAAGAAGACCCGGGCCGACCTGCTGCGGGTGGTCAAGGAGGTCGACGAGCGGGTCGAGCAGGTCTTCACCGCCGCGTTCCACGACACCGCGCGGGAGTTCGAGGGCGTCTTCTCGCGGCTGTTCCCGGGCGGGGAGGGCCGTCTGGTGCTCACCGATCCGTCCGATATGCTCACCACCGGCGTGGACGTGGAGGCCAGGCCGCCCGGCAAGAAGGTCAAGCGGCTGTCGCTGCTCTCCGGCGGGGAGCGGTCGCTGACGGCCGTCGCGCTGCTGGTGTCGATCTTCAAGGCGCGGCCCAGCCCGTTCTACGTCATGGACGAGGTCGAGGCCGCGCTCGACGACACCAACCTCCAGCGGCTGATCCGGATCATGGAGGAGCTCAAGGACAGCTCCCAGCTCATCGTGATCACGCACCAGAAGCGCACGATGGAGGTCGCCGACGCGCTGTACGGCGTGTCGATGCAGGGCGACGGTGTCTCGAAGGTCATCAGCCAGCGGCTGGCCTGACCGTTTTCGTCCCTTTTTCTTCCTCCTTTTCCTCTGGTGTGCCGCCAAAAGTGGCGAATGGCATAGTTTCTGTGCGCCTCTGGCGTTCGCACCGAAAGCTTTGGCTTAGGCATAGTTGCCCTTATTGGTTTGGAGGCACTGACACAGGAGCAGAGCGTTGACCACGACCTCCGGTAGTGAGACGGACGCGGCACGAAGGCCCGCGCACCTCACCTACGTCATCTACATCGCCGCCACCGCGGCGATGGGCGGGTTCCTCTTCGGCTACGACAGCTCCGTCATCAACGGCGCGGTCGAAGGCGTCCGTGACAGATTCGACGTCTCCTCGGCCCGGCTCGGCACCGTGGTCGCGATCGCTCTGCTCGGCGCGGCCCTCGGCGCGCTGGTCGCCGGCCGGCTGGCCGACCGCCTCGGCCGGATCCGCGTCATGCAGCTGGCAGCGGCCTTCTTCCTCATCAGCGCCGTCGGCTCCATGCTCCCGTTCACCGTCTGGGACCTGGCGTTCTGGCGCGTCGTGGGCGGGGTGGCCATCGGCATGGCGTCCGTCATCGCCCCGGCCTACATCGCCGAGGTCTCACCCGCCGCCTACCGCGGCCGCCTCGGCTCGTTCCAGCAGGCCGCGATTGTGCTGGGCATCGCCGTCTCGCAGCTGGTGAACTGGGGCATCGTCCGCATCGCCGACGGCGACCAGCGCGGCCCGGTCCTCGGCCTGGAGGCGTGGCAGGTGATGCTCGGCGTCGAGGCGGCGCCCGCGCTGCTGTACGGGCTGCTCACGCTCAACCTCCCCGAGTCGCCGCGCTACCTGGTCCAGCGCGGCCGGCTGCGGCAGGCGCGCGAGGTGCTGGCCTCCGTCGAGGAGCGCGGCAAGGACCTGGACGCCGAGATCGCCGAGATCCAGCAGCGGCTCCAGACCGAGCACCGGCCCAGCTGGCGCGACCTGACGGGCGGGCGCGGCGGACTGCTGCCGATCGTATGGGTGGGCATCGGGCTGTCGCTCTTCCAGCAGCTCGTCGGCATCAACGTGATCTTTTACTACTCCAACTCGCTGTGGCAGTCCGTCGGCGTTGACCCCAACGCGTCGTTCTTCTACTCGTTCACCACGTCGATCATCAACATCATCGGCACGGTCATCGCGATGCTGCTGGTGGACCGGATCGGCCGCAAGCCGCTGGCGCTCGCCGGCTCCGCCGGCATGGCCGTCTCGCTGGGCCTGGCGTGCTGGGCCTTCTCCTACAAGAGCGGCACCGGCGACGACATCCGGCTGCCGGACACGCAGGGCACGGTCGCGCTCGTGGCCGCGCACAGCTTCGTGCTGTTCTTCGCGCTCTCCTGGGGCGTGATCGTCTGGGTGCTGCTCGGCGAGATGTTCCCCAACCGGGTCCGCGCCGCGGCGCTCGGCGTGGCCGCGGGCGCCCAGTGGGTCGCCAACTACGCCATCACCCAGACCTTCCCGCAGCTGTCGGACTGGAACCTCTCCGGCGCCTACGCCATCTACACCGCCTTCGCCCTGCTGTCGATCCCGTTCGTCCTCGCCTGGGTCCCGGAGACCAAGGGCAAGGCGCTGGAGGAGATGGGCTGACCACCGGGCTGACACGGCCGCCGCGAGGGGCGGCGCGGCGGGCGCCGCGCCGTCAGTGATACTTGTGGACGCGCCCAGCCCACGCCCGCGCGCTCGTCACACCTAGGGAACCGATGGACATCCTCATCATCGCCGCAGTCATCGTCGTGGTCGCCGTCCTGGCGGCCGGCGGCCTCGTTATCAGCCGCCGCGGCCGCCAGGCGACGAAGCAGGTACCGCAGACCCGGGAGGGCGCGGGGACTACGGCCGCCCCGCCCGCCGCCGGGACGACCGAGGCGCCCCCCGAGCCGCAGGTGGGCGAGGACGACGGCACCGCGCCGCCCGTCTCCGAAGAACGGCGCACCATCGAGGACGTGACCCCGCCGGACGGCCCGGTGGCGCCGCCCGCGCCCGAGATCGAGGTGCCCGAGCCGTCCGCCGGCCGGCTGGTCCGGCTCCGGGCCCGGCTGGCCCGCTCCCAGAGCTCCCTCGGCAAGGGCCTGCTCACCCTGCTGTCCCGGGAACGGCTGGACGAGGAGACGTGGGAGGAGGTGGAGGACACCCTCCTCACCGCCGACGTCGGCGTCGGCCCCACCCAGGAGCTGGTCGAGCGGCTGCGCGAGCGCGTCCGCGTGCTGGGCACCCGCACGCCCGAGGAGCTGCGCGCCCTGCTCCGCGAGGAGCTGCTGACCCTGGTCGGCACGGACCTCGACCGCACCGTGCACACCGAGGGCGGGGTCTCCGCCGAAGGCGAGGAACGGCCCGCGGTCGTGCTCGTCGTCGGCGTCAACGGCACCGGCAAGACCACCACGACGGGGAAGCTCGCCCGGGTCCTGGTCGCCGACGGCAAGTCCGTCGTCCTCGGCGCCGCCGACACCTTCCGCGCCGCCGCCGCCGACCAGCTCCAGACCTGGGGCGAGCGCGTCGGCGCCCGCACCGTGCGCGGGCCGGAGGGCGGTGACCCCGCGTCCGTGGCGTTCGACGCGGTCCGCGAGGGCATCGCCGAAGCCGCGGACGTCGTGCTGATCGACACCGCGGGGCGGCTCCACACCAAGACCGGGCTGATGGACGAGCTCGGCAAGGTCAAGCGGGTGGTGGAGAAGCAGGGTCCGGTCAACGAGGTGCTGCTGGTCCTCGACGCCACCACCGGGCAGAACGGCCTGGTGCAGGCCCGCGTCTTCGCCGAGGCCGTCAGCATCACCGGCATCGCGCTCACCAAGCTCGACGGCACCGCCAAGGGCGGCATCGTCGTGGCCGTGCAGCGTGAGCTGGGCGTGCCCGTGAAGCTGGTCGGCCTCGGGGAGGGCGCGGACGACCTCGCCCCGTTCGAGCCCGAGGCGTTCGTCGACGCGCTGCTGGCCTGAGGGCCCGCGGCCTTCAGGCCGCCGCGGCCCGGTGGCAGGCCCAGGCCAGCGTGCCGAGGAGCAGCCGGGCGGGCGGGGGCGCGCCCGCCGTCTCCGGCGCCGGTGGCCGCAGCCAGCGGACGGGGCCGAGGCCGCCGTGGGAGGACGGCGGCGCCGTGAGGTAGCTGCCGGGGCCGTACCCCCGGATGTCCAGGGCCGTGCCGTCCCAGCCGGTGCGGTACAGCAGCTGCGGCAGCCGCCGGGCCGCGCCGGGCGCCACGAGGAACCACACCCGTCCGTGCGGCGCCCGCGCCACCGGGCCGAGCGGCACTCCCAGGCGTTCGAGCCGGGGAAGCGCCTGGCGGCCGGCCGCCTCAGGCACCTCGAGCGCGTCGAAGGCCCGGCCGCAGGGCAGCAGCACGGTCGCGCCGGCGGGGCGCGCGCAGGCGTCCGCCCAGATCTCCTGTGTCTCGCCGAGGGCCGTGCCCGCCCCGATGACCAGGCCGGGCGCCAGCGGGTGCGCGCCTGGCGCGGGGCACGCACCGTCGCCGCAGCAGCAGACGGCCCGGGCCCGGCCCAGCGGTCTCCTGGCCCGGGCGCCAGGCACCACGTCCCACCCCCACAGGCCGGTGTACTCGGCGACGGCCAGGGCGCCGGGGGCACGGCTGGCCCGGCGCGGGCGGCGGAGCTCACGGATGCCGCCGATCGTGAAGCCCATGCACTCTCCAACGGGTCCCCGGGGCGCGGGTTACGGCGGGCGGCAGGGCCCGGACGGGCCGGAAAGGAGAGGCGGGGGACAAGGGGGGAGCATGCGCAACTCCGTGCGCCCCCAGCGCGCTTCGCTCCATCCATACGCCGCGCTCTACGAGACAAGTGAAGCGTGTGGAGCGGGCATGAGGTTCCTTCGAGGGGGTGGCGAATGGTGGCGATTGCGGCTTGCCGGTCGTCGTCACCGTGATCGTAGGATTACTTTCGGTGCGTCAGTAAGACACACCGTCAGTTACGTGCTCGAGGGCGAAGGGGCGTGACGATGAGTGGCGATGGCAGCGGGATCACCACCCGGCGCCCCAATGACCGGCTCACCTCGTGGTTCCAGCGCAGCGGCTGGTCCAAGGGCGAGCTGGCCCGGCAGGTGAACCGCCGTGCCCGGCACCTGGGAGCCCACCACATCAGCACCGACACCTCCCGCGTGCGCCGCTGGCTGGACGGTGAGCAGCCCCGCGAGCCGATCCCGCGCATCCTGTCCGACCTGTTCTCCGAGCGCTTCGGCTGCGTCGTCAGCATCGAGGACCTCGGGCTGCGTTCGGCCCGCCAGTCCGCCGCGGTCTCCGGCATCGACCTGCCCTGGGCCGGCCCGCAGACGGTGGCGCTGATCAACGAGTTCTCCCGCAGCGACCTCATGCTCGGCCGCCGCGGCTACCTCGGCACCTCGCTGTCGATGTCCGCGGGGCCCGGCCTCATCGAGCCCATGCAGCGGTGGCTCGTCCCCTCCCCGGCACAGTCCCCGGCCGGGTACGCGGCACCGGCCACGGCTGCATCCCACGGCACGCCCGGCCAGGCCGCTGACCCGGCGGACGGCACCGGCGCCCCGGGGCTGACCGCGCTGTCCCGCCAGCCGGGAGACCGGCCCCGCCGCTCCGGCCCCCTGTCCGGCCCGGAGCTGGAGATGCTTGAGCGCACGACCGCCGAGTTCCGCCGCTGGGACGCCCAGTCCGGCGGCGGCCTGCGGCGCAAGGCCGTCGTCGGCCAGCTGCACGAGGTCACCGACCTGCTGCAGGAGCCTCACCCCGCCCCCGTGCGCCAGCGGCTCTTCCGCGTCACGGCCGAGCTGGCCGAGCTGGCGGGCTGGATGAGCTACGACGTCGGCCTCCAGCCCACCGCCCAGAAGTACTTCGTCCTGGCCCTGCACGCCGCCAAGGAGGCGGGCGACCGGCCGCTGGGGGCGTACATCCTGTCCGAGATGAGCCGCCAGATGATCCACCTGGGCCGCGCCGACGACGCGCTGGAGCTCATCCACCTCGCCCAGTACGGCAGCCGGGACGGCGCGACCGCGCGCACCCGCTCGATGCTGTACGCGATGGAGGCCCGCGCCTACGCCACGCTGGGGCAGCCGCCGCGCTGCCACCGCGCCGTGCGCATGGCCCAGGACGCCTTCGCCGAGATCGAGCCGGGAGAGCCGGAACCGGACTGGATCCGCTTCTTCTCCGAGGCCGAACTGCACGCGGAGACCGCCCACTCCTACCGCGACCTCGCCTACGTGGCCGGGCACAGCCAGTGGTACGTCGCCACCGCCCGCCCGCTGATGGAGCGTGCCGTCGAGCTGTTCGGCCGCGAGTGCGCCCAGGAGGGGGGCGGCGGCCACCGCCGTTCGTATGCACTCAATCTGATCGGCATGGCCACCGTGCACTTCCTGGCGCGGGACGCCGAGCAGGGCGCGGCCTGCGCCGCCCGGGCCGTGGACCTCGCCGGGCAGCTTCGCTCTGAGCGCGTCAGCAACCGGCTGCGGAAGACCTCCGCCACGGCGCTGCGTGACTTCGCCCGGGCCCGCCCGGTGGCCGAGCTGGCCGAGCGCGTGACCCACGAGCTGCCGGAACGACGGGACGCCGCCGCCAGCCAGGCGGTCTGAAGGCTGCCGGCCGGCCCCCTCCCGTCCTTACGTCACCGGCCGCGGCGTCGCGCCGGCGGTCCGGCGCCGCCTCCCCGCGGGCCGCCGGGCGGCGGCGCCGCGGCCGGGCCCGGCCGCACACTCGCCCGGACCCCGCCCCGGCCCCTGCCGGACCCGCCGTACGTGACGGCGGAATCCCCGCCAGTGAAGTGGCCTGGCACAGTACCCGGCCTTTGGTAAAGGAACGATAAACGTCATCCCGGTGTAACACGGGCGCACCCATCGTCACGCTGGCGAAACACGCGCGGCCCCCGGCGGAAACGGTGCTCGGGAAGTCTGGCGCATCATGCCCGACCCCGATCCCGCCCGCACGGGTCGTAAACCCCGAGGAGACGTTCACCTTGGAAGCAGCGAATATCGCCTTTGTTGTGATCAGCGCCGCGATGGTCATGCTGATGACCCCCGGGCTCGCCTTTTTCTACGGCGGCATGGTCCGGGTCAAAAGCGCGCTCAACATGCTCATGATGTCCTTCATCTCGCTGGGCATCATCAGCCTGCTGTGGGTGCTGTACGGCTTCAGCCTGGCCTTCAGCGGGGACAGCGGCGGAATCATCGGTGACCTGGAGGCCGCCGGATTCCCGCAGGACATCTACCTGGTCGACGGCGAACTCGACGGCGCCCTGCTGTCCTTCGCGGTTTTCCAGCTCATGTTCGCCATCCTGACCCCGGCCCTGATGAGCGGCGCCCTCGCCGACCGCGTCAAGTTCGCGAGCTGGGCGCTGTTCATCACGCTGTGGGCCACGGTCGTGTACTTCCCGGTCGCCCACTGGGTCTGGGCTGAGGACGGGTGGCTGTATGACCTGGGCGTGATTGACTTCGCCGGCGGCACCGCGGTCCACATCAACGCCGGCGCCGGAGCCCTCGGGGCCGTCCTCGTCGTCGGCAGGCGCATCGGCTTCAAGAAGGAGCCCATGCGGCCGCACAACCTGCCGATGG
Organism: Streptomyces sp. 7-21; assembly: GCF_016741785.1. Taxonomy (GTDB): domain Bacteria; phylum Actinomycetota; class Actinomycetes; order Streptomycetales; family Streptomycetaceae; genus Streptomyces. The sequence continues at coordinate 108,302 of NZ_JAERRL010000013.1, read as the reverse complement.
TGCTCCTCGGCGCCGCGCTGCTGTGGTTCGGCTGGTTCGGCTTCAACGCCGGGTCGGAGCTCGCGCCGGACGGCACCTCCTCCCTGATGGCCCTCAACACCCAGGTCGCCACGGGCGCCGCCGTCGTCGGCTGGCTCGCCTACGAGCGGATCCGCCACGGCGCGTTCACCACACTCGGGGCCGCCTCCGGCGCGATCGCGGGCCTGGTTGCCATCACGCCGTCCGGTGCGCACGTCAACCCCATGGGCGCCATGCTCATCGGCATCGTCGCGGGCGTCGCCTGCTCCTGGGCCGTGAGCCTGAAGTTCAAGCTCGGCTACGACGACTCGCTCGACGTGGTCGGCGTCCACCTCGTCGGCGGCCTCATCGGCACCCTGATGGTGGGCTTCCTCGCCACCCAGGGCCGGGCGGGCACCGAGCAGTTCGGCAAGCAGGCGCTCGGCGCCGTATCCGTCATGGCGTACTCGTTCGTCGTCAGCTACCTGCTCGCCCTGCTGATCCAGCGCACCATCGGCTTCCGGGCCTCCGAGGAGGAGGAGACCGGCGGTCTGGACCTCGCCTACCACGCGGAGACCGGGTACGACTTCAGCCAGGCCGGCAGCGGTTCCGCCGGCGCCAGCAACGGTGTCCCCGCCCCTGTCGCGGCGGACGTGAAGAAGGTGGACGCATGAAGCTCATCACCGCGGTGATCAAGCCGCACCGGCTCGACGAGGTCAAGGAGGCGCTCCAGGCCTTCGGGGTGCACGGCATGACCGTCACCGAGGCCAGCGGCTACGGCCGCCAGCGGGGCCACACCGAGGTCTACCGCGGCGCGGAGTACACCGTCGATCTCGTGCCCAAGGTGCGCGTCGAGATCCTCGCCGAGGACGCCGACGCCGACCAGCTCATCGACGTCGTCGTCAAGGCGGCCCGCACCGGCAAGATCGGCGACGGCAAGGTCTGGTGCCTCCCGGTGGACACGGCCGTCCGGGTCCGCACCGGGGAGCGCGGACCCGACGCTCTCTGACCACCGACGCCCTGCGCACACGATCTGCGCACGACAGGAAACCGGGGACCGCATGACAGCGGAGACACCAGCCACAACCCGCGCCCAGGCGGACCCCGGCCGCGGCTACGCGGCGGCCCGGCTGCGCCTGCTCACCGCGCCCGGCGGCGCGGGGGCGCTGACCGGGCCGCCGCGCCGCGCGGAACTCGCCCGCCTCACGGACGACTGGCTCGCCGGGCTGCTGGCCGCGGGGCCGCGGCCCACGCGCGTCGCGCTCGTCGCCGTGGGCGGCTACGGCCGCGGCGAACTCTCCCCGCGCAGCGACCTCGACCTGCTGCTCCTGCACGACGGCGGCGCTCCCGCCCGGGAGATCGCGGCGCTCGCCGACCGCCTGTGGTACCCCGTGTGGGACCTCGGCCTGGCACTCGACCACTCCGTGCGCACCCCGCGGGAGGCGCGGGAGACCGCCGCGGCCGACCTGAAGGTCCACCTCGGCCTCCTCGATGCCCGGCATCTCGCGGGGGACGGCACCCTCACCGCCGAACTGCGCACCTCCATCCTGGCCCAGTGGCGCTCCCAGGCCCCCAGGCTGCTGCCCGCGCTGCGCGAGCTCGGCCGTGAGCGCGCCGAGCGCCACGGCGAACTGCCGTTCCTGCTGGAACCCGACCTGAAGGAGGCCCGCGGCGGCCTGCGCGACGCCACCGCGCTGCGCGCCGTCGCCGCCTCCTGGGTCGCCGACGCCCCCCGCCAGGGCCTCGCCGCGGCCCGCAACACCCTGCTGGACGTCCGCGACGCGCTCCAGCTGACCACCGGCCGTGCCACCGACCGCCTGGCCCTGGAGGACCAGGACCAGGTCGCCAAGGCTCTCGGGCTCCTGGATGGCGACGCGCTGCTGCGCCGTGTCTACGAGGCCGCCCGCACCCTGGCCTACGCCTGTGGCGTCACCTGGCGCGAGGTCGGCCGCGTGCTGCGCGCCCGCTCCGCCCGGCGGGGCCTGCGCGGCCTGCTGCCCGGCAGGCCGTCCGGCACCACCGCCAGGGGCCCGGCGCGCACGCCGCTCGCGGAGGGCGTCGTCGAGCAGGACGGCGAGGCGGTACTCGCCCGCACCGCGCGCCCCGACCGCGATCCCGTGCTGCCGCTGCGGGCCGCCGCCGCCGCGGCCCAGGCCGGGCTGCCGCTCGCTCTGCCCGCCGCGCACGCTCTGGCCGCCGCCGCGGAGCTGCCCGTGCCCTGGCCCGCCGAGGCCCGGGAGCAGTTCGTCACCCTGCTCGGCGCCGGCCCCGACACCGTGCCCGTGTGGGAGGCGCTGGAGGCCGCCGGGGTCATTACCCGCCTGCTGCCCGACTGGGAGCGCGTCCGCTGCCGCCCGCAGCGCAACCCCGTCCACCGCTGGACCGTGGACCGGCACCTCGTCGAGACCGCCGTCCATGCCGCCGCGCTCACCCGCCGGGTGAGCCGCCCTGACCTGCTGCTGACCGCCGCCCTGCTCCACGACATCGGCAAGGGCTGGCCCGGCGACCACAGCCGCGCCGGCGAGACCATCGCCCGCGACATGGCCACCCGCATCGGCTTCGGCCCCGCCGACGCCGGTGTCCTGGCCACCCTGGTCCGCCACCACCTGCTGCTCGTCGAGACCGCCACCCGCCGCGACCTCGACGATCCCGCCACGGTGCGTCACGTCGCCGAGGCGGTCGGCACCCCCGGCACCCTCGCCCTGCTGCACGCGCTGACCGAGGCCGACGCCCTCGCGACCGGCCCGGCCGCCTGGTCGGCGTGGCGCGCCCGCCTGGTGGGCGACCTCGTGGCGCGCGTCACCGCGGCCTTCGCCGACGGCGAACAGCCTCCCGCCTCGCCGGGCCGCCCCTCGGTGGCTGCCGAGCGCCTCGCCGTGGAGGCGGTCCGCACCGGCGCTCCCGTCCTCACACTCAAGGCCCGCCCCGAACCCGGAACACCTGCCGGCACCGGACTGGGGCCGGAACCGGTCGGCGCCGAACTCCTCGTCGCGCTGCCGGACCGGCCCGGTGTACTGCCCGCCCTGGCCGGCGTGCTCGCGCTCCACCGCCTGACCGTTCGCACCGCCGGGCTCAGCGGCGCGAACCCGCTCGGCCAGGGCCGGGTACTCCTCCTCGACTGGCGCGTCGCCGCCGAGTTCGGCGCACTGCCCCCGCCCGAGCGCCTCCGCGCCGACCTGGTGCGCGCGCTGGAGGGCTCCCTCGACGTCGCGGGCCGCCTCGCCGAGCGGGAGGCCGCCTACCGCCGCCCCCGCCACCGCCGCGTGGCCCCGCCCCCGCCGCCCCGCGTCACCGTGGCGCGCCCCGGCTCCGAACGGGCCACCGTGATCGAGGTCCGCGCCCAGGACGCTCCGGGCCTGCTCTACCGCATCGGCCGTGCCCTGGAGGGAGCCGGGGTGCGGGTGCGCAGCGCGCACGTCAGCACGCTGGGGGCCAACGCCGTCGACGCCTTCTACGTGACCACCCCCGGCGGCGTCCCGCTGCCGCCTGAGGAGGCCGGCGCGCTGGCGCAGAGCCTCCAGCGGGCGCTGGCCCAGGGCTGAGGATCCGACGCGGGCTGACCGCAACCGCGGCGTGCCGATACGCTGGGGAGCACTGTCACCCACCTACCTGCTGAAGTACCCCGCACCGCAGACGGCGGGGTTGGAGGATTTGCAGCGCCGTGTTCGACACTCTCTCCGATCGCCTTGCGGCGACATTCAAGAACCTCAGGGGCAAAGGCCGGCTGAGCGAGGCGGACATCGACGCCACGGCGCGGGAGATCCGGATCGCCCTGCTCGAAGCCGACGTGGCGCTCCCGGTTGTCCGGTCCTTCATCAAGCAGGTCAAGGAGCGCGCCCTCGGCACCGAGGTCTCCAAGGCCCTCAACCCCGCGCAGCAGGTCATCAAGATCGTCAACGAGGAGCTGATCGGCATCCTCGGCGGCGACACCCGGCGGCTCCGCTTCGCCAAGAACCCGCCGACCGTGATCATGCTCGCGGGCCTCCAGGGCGCGGGCAAGACCACGCTGGCCGGCAAGCTCGGCCTGTGGCTCAAGAGCCAGGGGCACACGCCGCTGCTGGTCGCCTGTGACCTCCAGCGCCCGAACGCCGTCAACCAGCTGACGGTGGTCGCGGAGCGGGCGGGCGTCGGCATCTTCGCCCCGGAGCCCGGCAACGGCGTCGGCGATCCCGTCAAGGTCGCCGAGGACTCCGTGGCCTACGCCCGCGACAAGCAGTACGACGTGGTCATCGTCGACACCGCCGGACGCCTCGGCATCGACGAGGAGATGATGCGGCAGGCCGCCGACATCCGCGACGCTGTCAGCCCCGACGAGGTGCTCTTCGTCGTCGACGCCATGATCGGCCAGGACGCGGTGACGACCGCCGAGGCCTTCCGCGACGGCGTGGGCTTCGACGGCGTGGTGCTCTCCAAGCTCGACGGCGACGCGCGCGGCGGTGCCGCGCTGTCCATCGCGCACGTCACCGGCCGCCAGATCATGTTCGCCTCCAATGGCGAGAAGCTGGACGACTTCGACGCCTTCCACCCCGACCGGATGGCCTCGCGCATCCTGGGCATGGGCGACGTCCTCAGCCTCATCGAGCGGGCCGAGCGCACCTTCAGCCAGCAGGAGGCCGAGAAGCTCGCGAGCAAGCTGGCCAAGGGCCCCAAGGAGTTCACCCTCGACGACTTCCTCTCCCAGATGGAGCAGGTCCGCAAGATGGGCTCGATCTCCAAGCTGCTGGGGATGATGCCGGGGATGGGCCAGCTGAAGGAGCAGATCAACAACCTCGACGAACGCGAGGTGGACCGCACGGCCGCGATCATCAAATCGATGACCCCGGCTGAGCGGGCCGATCCCAAGATCATCAACGGTTCCCGGCGCGCCCGCATCGCGCGCGGTTCCGGCGTGGACGTCAGCGCGGTCAAGGGCCTGGTGGAGCGGTTCTTCGAGGCCCGCAAGATGATGTCCAAGGTCGCCCAGGGCGGCGGCGTCCCGGCGATGCCCGGGATGCCGGGTATGCCGGGTATGCCCGGCATGGGAGGCGGTGCGGCCAGGAAAAAGGGCAAAGCGCAGAAGAAGGCCAAGGGCCGCCGCCGCAGCGGCAACCCGATGAAGCGGCAGGCCGAGGAGCAGGCGGCCGCCCGCCGCCGGGCGGGCGAGAGCGGCGGGAACGGCGAGGTGCCGTTCGAGCTGCCCAAGGAGTTCAAGGACATGCTGCCGCCGCAGTGAACGGCCGCGTATAACGACGGCATTGCGGCCCGGCGGCCGATTCACGCTCAGTGCCCGCCGGGCCGTACTATTCCCGCCATGGCAAAGGCTCCCGTACTCACCCCGCAGGCGGAGGACTTCCCCCGCTGGTACCAGGACGTGATCAACAAGGCCGAGCTCGCGGACAACGGTCCGGTGCGCGGCACGATGGTGATCCGACCGTATGCGTACGGGATCTGGGAGCGGATGCAGCAGGAGCTGGACGCCCGCATCAAGAAGACGGGCACCCGCAACGCCTACTTCCCGCTGTTCATCCCGCAGTCCTACCTGGTGCGGGAGGCCGAGCACGTCGAGGGGTTCGCCCCCGAGCTGGCCGTCGTCACGCACGGCGGCGGCAAGCAGCTGGAGGAGCCGGTCGTCACCCGGCCCACCTCCGAGACGGTCATCAACGAGTACTTCTCCAAGTGGGTCCAGAGCTACCGGGACCTGCCGCTGCGGATCAACCAGTGGGCCAACGTGGTGCGCTGGGAGATGCGGCCGCGGCTGTTCCTGCGCACCAGTGAGTTCCTGTGGCAGGAGGGGCACACGGCCCACGCCAGCTACGAGGAGGCCCGGGACTTCGCCGCGCTCATCCACCGCGAGGTCTACGCCGACTTCCTCGTCAACACGCTCGCCCTCGACGTCGTGCTCGGCCGCAAGACGCCGGCCGAGCGGTTCGCCGGGGCGATCAACACCCTCACCCTCGAGGGCATGATGGGCGACGGCAAGGCGCTCCAGCTGGGCACCAGCCACGAGCTGGGGCAGAACTTCGCCCGTGCCTTCGACACCACCTTCCTGTCCCGCGAGGGCAGCCGCGAGCTGGTCTGGCAGACCTCCTGGGGCGTCTCTACCCGCATGATCGGCGGGCTCATCATGTCGCACGGCGACGACAACGGCCTGCGGGTACCGCCCAGGATCGCGCCGGTGCAGGCCGTGGTCATGGCCGTCAAGGACGACGAGGCCGTGCTGGCCAAGGTGCGCGAGCTGACCGCCGCCCTCCAGGCGGCCGGCGTCAGGGCGGAGGCCGACGACCGCGCCGACGTGCCGTTCGGCCGCCGCGCTGTGGACTGGGAGCTGAAGGGCGTGCCGGTGCGGGTGGAGATCGGCCCGCGCGACCTGGCGGAGGGCACGGCCATGCTCGCCCGGCGCGTTCCCGGCGGCAAGGAGCCGGTCTCGCTCGATGCCGTGCCCAAGCTGCTGCCCTCGGTGCTGGAGGAGGACCAGGCGCTGCTGCTGCGCCAGTCCCGCGAGCGCCGGGAGGCGCGCACCAGCGATGTGCGCACCGTCGAGGAGGCCGTCGAGGCCGCCGCCGCGGGCGGCTGGGCCCGCATCCCGTGGGCCGACCTCGGCCCCGAGGGCGAGGAGCGGCTGGCAGCCGAGGCGGTCTCGGTGCGCTGCCTGGTCGCGGAGGACGGGTCGGTTCCGGGTTCCGATGACGAGCCCGGTACCGTCGCAGTCGTGGGCCGCGCGTACTGAGCGCGCGGCCCTCGGGCCCCCACACCGACAACTGAACACCTTCACACATCCCCCCACACCCCACCCCCCACGCAATCCCTGGCCATCGCCGTTACGGCTCTCTCAGTAGTAGGTGCAAATTCGTGGACTTGACCCGGAATCGGAACACCCGGGGGGACTTGCTCGTTATGCACGACGTGAGCACGACACCACCAGTTCTCGCGGCCGAGCTGGCACACGCGTGGGCCGACATTCAGCGGTACCACCCGGAACTGCCTGACCTGGCCGCTCCGGAATCCCTCATCGGAGAGTCCTCCTCGGCCTGCGGCTCGGAGCTCTCCTTCGAACGACTGCTGCACGAGGCGGTGCACGGCATCGCCGCCGCCCGCGGCGTGCGCGACACCTCACGCGCCGGGCGCTACCACAACCGCCGGTTCCTCGCGATCGCCGAGGAGCTCGGCCTGGACCACACCGAGGACCCGCATCCGTCCAGCGGCTTCTCGCTGGTGACGATGAACAGCGAGACCCGGCAGCGGTACCGGGACACGGCCGAGCGGCTCGCCAGAGCCGTCAAGGCCCACAGCGCGGCCACCGCGACCGACACCAAGCGCAGTTTCCGCGGTCCGGCGGCGCGGCACGGCTCCTCCGGCGGTGGCGTGCGGGTCAAGGCCGTCTGCGAGTGCGGGCGGAACGTCCGCGTCGTGCCGTCGGTCCTGGCCCAGGCGCCGATCGTCTGCGGAGCGTGCAAGAAGCCCTTCACGATCGCGGACAAGATGGCGGTGGCCGCCTCCGCGTGAGGACGGCCCGTCCGGTGCCCAGGCGGCGGTGTGGCACAATGGGCGGCTGAACTCGGCAGTCGTACAGGATCCCTCTCTCCTCCGGCTGACGCGTCCGCCGGGCCCCCGGCGCCGCCCTCCCCACGTGGCATCCCGCGGTGGCCCACTTACGTCAACATCAGGAGACACCACAACCGTGGCAGTCAAGATCAAGCTGAAGCGCCTGGGCAAGATCCGCTCGCCGCACTACCGCATCGTTGTCGCCGACGCCCGGACGCGCCGGGACGGGCGGGCCATCGAGGAGATCGGCCTGTACCACCCGGTGCAGAACCCGTCGCGCATCGAGGTCGACTCCGAGCGCGTGCAGTACTGGCTGGGCGTCGGTGCCCAGCCGACCGAGCCGGTGCTCGCCATCCTCAAGCGCACCGGCGACTGGCAGAAGTTCAAGGGCCTGCCGGCTCCGGCCCCGCTGAAGGAGCCGGAGGCCAAGGCCGACAAGCGCGCGCTCTTCGAGGCGGCGGCCAAGGAGTCGGGCGGGGAGCCGAAGGGTGAGGCCATCACCCCCAAGGCGAAGAAGGCCGACAAGGGCTCCGAGAAGTCCGAGTCCGAGGGCTAAGGGATGCTTGAGGAGGCGGTGGAGCACCTGGTCAAGGGCATCGTCGACCATCCCGAAGAGGTCCAGGTCGCCTCGCGCACGCTGCGCAGAGGCCGCGTGCTCGAGGTGCGGGTGCACCCCGACGACCTCGGCAAGGTGATCGGTCGCAACGGCCGCACCGCCCGCTCGCTGCGCACCGTCGTGGGAGCGCTGGGCGGCAAGAACGTCCGCGTCGACCTGGTCGACGTGGACGAGGTTCGCTGACCGCGCGAGCACGTGACGCGGCCCCCAGGGCAGTGGCCTGGGGGCCGCCGCGCTGACAGCGCCGGCGAGTGCGCCGGGCACGCACAACGGAACGGACACGGAACGGAAGCCGAGTGGAACTCGTCGTCGCGCGCATCGGCCGCGCCCACGGAATCCGCGGCGAGGTGACCGTGGAGGTCAGGACGGACGAGCCGGAGCAGCGCCTCGCACCCGGAGCCGTCCTCGCCACGGATCCGCCGGAGGCCGGCCCGCTGACCATCGCCAGCGGACGGGTGCACAGCGGCCGCCTGCTGCTGCGCTTCGAGGGGGTCACCGACCGCACCGCGGCCGAGGCCCTGCGCAACACCCTGCTGCTGGCCGAGGTGGACCCGGACGAACGCCCCGAGGACCCGGAGGAGTTCTACGACCACCAGCTGATCGGGCTCACCGCCGTCACCACGGCCGGCGCCGAGGTGGGGCGGGTCACCGAGGTCGCCCACCTGCCCGGCCAGGACCTGCTGGTGGTGGCGCGCACCGGGGGAGGCGAGGCGATGGTCCCGTTCGTCCGCGAGATCGTGCCGCATGTGGACCTGGCCGCCGGGCGGGTCGAGATCGACCCTCCGGCCGGGCTGCTCGACACAGCCGGTCCGGCGGGGCCGGCCGCCGACTCCGGGTCCGGGTGACGGCGGTGCGGATCGACGTCATCACGATCTTCCCCGAGTACCTGGAGCCGCTGAACGTCTCGCTCGTCGGCAAGGCGCGGGCCCGGGGCCAGCTCGACGTGCGCGTCCACGATCTGCGCGCGTTCACCCACGACCGGCACCACACCGTGGACGACACCCCGTACGGCGGCGGCCCGGGCATGGTGATGAAGCCGGAGCCGTGGGGCGAGGCGCTGGACGCCGTGCTGGCGTCCGGGGAGCCCGGCGGCGCCGAGCCGGTCATCGTCGTGCCCACGCCCAGCGGACGGCCGTTTACGCAGCCGCTCGCGCAGGAGCTGGCCGGCTGCCGCTGGCTGGTGTTCACGCCCGCGCGCTACGAGGGCATCGACCGGCGCGTCATCGAGGAGTACGGCGCGCGCCTGGACGTGCGGGAGATCTCGATCGGTGACTACGTGCTGGCGGGCGGTGAGGCGCCGGTGCTGGTGATGACCGAGGCCATCGCCCGGCTGCTGCCCGGCGTCCTGGGGAACGCCGACTCCCACCGCGACGACTCCTTCGCGCCGGGTCCCATGGCCGGGCTGCTGGAAGGGCCGGTCTACACCAAGCCGCCGCGGTGGCGCGGCCGTGAGGTGCCCGAGGTGCTGCTGTCCGGTCACCACGGCCGCATCGCCCGGTGGCGGCGTGACCAGGCGCTGCGGCGCACCAGCCGCAACCGGCCCGACCTGATTGAGTCCGCCGACCCGGCTGCCTTCGACCGGCATGATGAGGCGACCCTGGCGGAGCTGGGGTGGGAGCGGGACGCCGGGGGTCGATTTGGGCGGCGGTCGGCCGGCGTGGAAGAATAGGCGGTCGGCTCACGACCGGCGTGCGGCCCTGCCACAGGGGGAGCGACGCCGCCGGGGCGTCTGGGCCGCCACCGATGACCATTCGAACCATTCCGCTGATGACCTGTGGCATCAGCGAAGAGAGCAGCAGGCCATGAACCTCCTCGACAGCGTTGATGCCGCGTCCCTGCGTGACGACATCCCCGCTTTCCGTCCTGGTGACACCGTCAACGTGCACGTGCGCGTCATCGAGGGCAACCGCTCCCGCGTGCAGCAGTTCAAGGGCGTGGTGATCCGCCGCCAGGGCTCTGGTGTCCGGGAGACCTTCACCGTCCGCAAGGTGAGCTTCGGTGTCGGGGTGGAGCGCACCTTCCCGGTGCACACCCCGGTCGTGGAGAAGATCGAGGTCGTCACCCGGGGCGCCGTCCGCCGCGCCAAGCTGTACTACCTGCGCAACCTCCGCGGCAAGGCCGCCAAGATCAAGGAGAAGCGCGAGAGCTGACGGCTGCCGTGGCCTGGCCGGTTACCATCACGGCGTGACCGGATCCGACGAAGAATCGCCCGAGCGCGATCACCGTTCCGCTCCCGAGCCGAGCCGGAGACGGTGGTCGCGCTTCGTGCGTCGGCCGGTGGCGCTGCTGCTCGGCACGCTGCTGCTCACCTCGCTGGTGAGCGCCTTCGTCATCCAGCCCTTCTACATTCCGAGCGGTTCCATGGCGGACACGCTCCACGCCGGGGACCGGGTGTTCGTCAACAAGCTCGCCTACCGCTTCGGCGGCGAGGTGCAGCGGGGCGACGTCATCGTCTTCGACGGCAGCGGGTCGTTCGTCCAGGAAGAGCCGGACCCGGGCCCTCTCGAGGGGCTGCTGCGCACGCTCGGCTCCACGGTGGGGCTCGTGCCCTCGTCGGGGAGCGACTACGTCAAGCGCGTTATCGGCGTCGGCGGCGACCGGGTCCGCTGCTGCGACGCCCAGGGACGCATCGAGGTCAACGGTGAGCCACTCGACGAGTCGTACGTGTATCCGGGGGACAACCCTTCGAACGTCAGGTTTGACATTGAAGTGCCGGAGGGACGGTTGTGGGTGATGGGCGATCACCGTTCTGACTCCGCTGACTCCCGGGAATACCTTGGCGCCCCGGGAGGCGGAACCGTCCCCGAGGACAAGGTGATCGGCCGCGTCGAGTGGATCGGCTGGCCGCCCAGCCGCTGGAGCACGGTGCGGTCTGAGCATGGGTAGACGGGGACAGCGGGGAGCGGCGAGCCGCCACGCCGCGCCCAAGGGCCACCGGCCGGAGCAGCCGGCCGAGCCGCGTCAGACGCTGCGGGGCCCGGGTGAGGGCCGGGCGGACCGGCGGCGTGCGGCGAAGCGGATCAAGCGGCGCAAGCGGCTCCGCGCCACGCGCGAGGTTCCCCTCCTGATCGGCGTGGCGCTGCTGATCGCCCTGGGGCTCAAAACGTTTCTGGTACAGGCGTTCGTCATCCCCTCCGGCTCGATGGAGGAGACGATCCGCATCGATGACCGGGTGCTGGTGGACAAGCTCACCCCGTGGTTCGGCTGGGAGCCGGAGCGCGGGGACGTGGTCGTCTTCGAGGATCCCGGCGGGTGGCTCACGCCCGAGCAGCAGACGGACGGCTCCGGTCCGCCGGTCATCGGCCCGGTGATGGACTTCCTGTCGTGGACCGGGCTGCTGCCCGACGACGACCACCAGGACCTCATCAAGCGTGTGATCGGCGTCGGCGGCGACACGGTGGCCTGCTGTGACGACGAGGGACGGGTGACGGTCAACGGCCACCCGCTGAACGAGCCCTACCTGTACCCCGGGAACCCGCCGTCGCGGATCGAGTTCGAGGTGACGGTGCCCGAGGGACGGATCTTCGTGATGGGGGACCACCGGTCGAATTCGGCCGACTCCCGGTATCACCTGAACGATCCGCATCACGGTACGGTGCCGGTGGGCAACGTCCTGGGCCGGGCGGTCGCCGTGGCCTGGCCGTTCAGTCACTGGCAGACGCTGGACGACGCGGAGGTGTTCGCCGCCGTGCCCGACCCCGGCGCGCCGCGGGCTGGCGCCGAGGGGGTGACCGGGGAGAAGGAAATAGCGGTACTCCCGATTCCTGTGGAACTCCCAGTCGTTATGGGAGTAATGAGCCTGCTGCGGATCGGGGGCAGGCCGAAGCGCGGTGTGAGGAGTGAGCGTGGGGGATGTAGCGGTCGGCGCGCGGTCCGGATCGGGAGAGCCGGACGAGGAGCGCCTTCCCCATGGCGGCGAGGCCACGGGCGGTTCCCCCGGCACTGGCGGCGCTCCGGGGGCCGGCGGCGCCGGCCGGGCCGCGGACGGCGGCGCGGCGGCACCGGGCGGCCCGGGGAGCGAGGGGACCGGTGAGCCGGAGCCTCCTCGCGACGGGAGCGGCGGCGACCCGCAGGGGAACCAGCAGGAGGACGGCCAGGAGGACAGCCAGGAGGACGGCGGCGGCCGTGGCACGAGCAAGAAGAAGCCCCGGTCGTTCTGGAAAGAGCTGCCGGTCCTCATCGGCGTCGCGGTCGTCCTGGCACTGCTGATCAAGACGTTCCTGGTGCAGGCGTTCTCGATTCCCTCCGACTCGATGCAGAACACGCTCCAGCGCGGCGACCGGGTGCTGGTGGACAAGCTCACCCCGTGGTTCGGCTGGGAGCCGGAGCGCGGGGACGTCATCGTCTTCGAGGACCCCGGGGGCTGGCTCGGCGAGGGAACCGGGGGCTCGGGCGGCTTCGGCGCCGCGGTGCAGGACGTGCTCAGCAAGATCGGGCTGATGCCGTCCTCCGAGGAGCAGGACCTGATCAAGCGCGTCATCGCGGTGGGCGGGGACACCGTGGAGTGCAAGGAGAACGGCCCGGTCCTGGTCAACGGCTTGCCGCTCGACGAGAGCGAGTACCTCTACCCGGGAAACACCCCCTGCGGTGACCGGCCGTTCGGGCCCATCACCGTGCCCGAGGGACGGCTGTGGGTCATGGGCGACCACCGGCAGGACTCGCTCGACTCCCGCTACCACCAGAACCTCCCGTACCAGGGGACGGTGTCCGAGGACGACGTGGTGGGGCGCGCCATCGTGATCGCCTGGCCGGTGTCGCGGTGGTCGACGCTTTCCGTGCCCGGCGGCTACGACTCGCTGAGTTCCGCCGCGCCGGCCGCGCTGGGCCTCGCCGGCGCCCTGCCGCTGGTGCTGTGGCGCCGGCGGCGGCTGCTGCGGCGCCTCGAGCAGGGGGAGCCCCAGGAGCGTGCCGCGGCCGCCGAGGTGGCCGAAGCGGACGCCAGGGGCTGACCTGCGGCCCTTCCGCTGGGTAGGGTCACGGGGTGGTCACCGTGATCACCTCGGGAGCGGGAGGGGGCGCCATGAGCGGAGCGCCGGCCGCCGGGTCGCGGCGCGGCAGGGTGCTGTCCGGGGTCGTCATGGCGGTGGGATTCGTGCTCTTCTTCGGCGGCTTCGCGGTGACGGCGCTGCTGTACCAGCCGTTCGCGGTGCCCACGAACTCCATGGCGCCGACGGTCGCGGCGGGCGACCGGGTGCTGGCCGAGCGCATCGGCGGCGACGAGGTACGGCGCGGGGACGTCGTGGTCTTCGAGGACCCCGACTGGGGTGACGCCACCATGATCAAGCGTGTCGTCGGCGTCGGCGGCGACACGGTGGCGTGCTGTGACGGGCGGGGCCGGATCACGGTCAATGGCGAACCGGTGACGGAGGCGTACCTGGACGCCGAGTCCGGCCGTGCCACGCAGGAGTTCGAGTCGGTGGTGCCCGAGGGGGAGCTGTTCCTGCTCGGCGACCACCGCGGGGACTCGCTGGACTCCCGCAGCATGCTGGACGGCTCCGGCGGCGGCAGCGTGCCGCGCGGGGCGGTGTCGGCGCGGGTGGAGGCCGTCGCCTGGCCGCTGGGCCGTGCGGGGCTGCTGGAGCGCCCGGAGGGCTTCGCCGGGCTGCCGGGCGGGATCTCTGAGCGGGGCCCGCTGGGGCCGCTGGTGCTGGCGGTGGCCGGGGGAGCGGTGCTGGTCTTCGGCGCCGGGCTGTACGGCCCCTGCGCCCGCTGGCGTGCCGCCCGCAGGGACCGCCGCGCAGTGCGGGCGTCGCGGGTGGCGCACAATGAGGGAACGCACGGCTGAAGGGGATCACGCCATGAGCGCCGAAGACCTCGAGAAGTACGAGACCGAGATGGAGCTGAAGCTCTACCGGGAGTACCGGGACGTGGTCGGGCTGTTCACGTATGTGATCGAGACCGAGCGGCGTTTCTATCTCACCAACGACTACGAGATGCAGGTCCACTCGGTGCAGGGGGAAGTCTTCTTCGAGGTGTCCATGGCGGATGCCTGGGTGTGGGACATGTACCGGCCGGCCCGCTTCGTCAAGCAGGTGCGCGTGCTCACGTTCAAGGACGTGAACATTGAGGAGCTGAACCGCAGCGAACTCGACCTGCCCGAGGACTCCGGCTTCGGGAGCGGCCGCACCGGCTGAACCTCACCCGGACGGGGGACCGGCGTTCCGCCGGGCGCCAGGTTGTCCACAGATGCGTGCCCCGGGTCCCGCGGGGGCCGCCGGCCCGGCAGGCTGCTGGCCATGACGACCACCGTGCTCGCACTGACTGGGCAGTTCCTCGCGCCCGTCCTGCTCTCCGCCGCCCTGCTGACCGCGCCCGCTGCCGGGCAGCGGGACCAGCAGGAGGGCCAGTGGCCCGTCGCCGGAAGCGGCGGCGGGCGGCCGCTCGTCGCGCGCGGCTTCGAGGCGCCCGCGGCGCCGTGGGCCGCGGGCCACCGGGGCGTGGACCTGGCCGCGGCGCGCGGCGCCCCCGTGCGCGCCGTCGCGGCGGGCACCGTCGTGTTCGCCGGCGAGGTCGCCGGGCGCGGGGTGGTCTCCGTGGAGCTTCCCGGCACGGGCGAGCCGCCGCTGCGCGTTACCTACGAGCCGGTGCTGCCCCAGGTGACCGAGGGAGAGCGGGTGCGGGCGGGCCAGCGCCTGGGCACACTGGGCCCGGACGCGTACCACTGCCCGGTGCCCTGCCTCCACCTCGGGCTGCGCCGCGGCGAGGGGTACCACGACCCGCTCAGCCTGCTGCCGCTGGGGCCGGCGCGGGGCCGGGACGTGCGGCTGCTGCCGGTGACCGGGGTGCCCGAGCCCGGCTGACGGTCAGCCGTGGATGTCGGCCAGCTTGGCGCGGAGCTGGAGGACCGACTTGCTGTGGATCTGGCTGACACGGCTCTCGGTGACGCCGAGGACCTCCCCGATCTCGGCCAGGGTCAGCCCTTCGTAGTAGTAGAGCGTCACCACGGTCTTCTCCCGGTCGGGGAGGGTGTTGACGGCGCGCGCCAGCAGCCGGCGCAGCTCGCGGTCCTCGGCCACCTCGACGGGGTTGTCCGCGGCCGTGTCCTCCAGGGTGTCCATCAGGCTCAGCCGGTCCCCGCCCTCGCCGCCGGCGTGCAGCAGCTCCTCCAGGGCCACCACGTTCGCCAGCGACAGCTGGCTGAAGACGCTGTGCAGCTCCTCCAGGGTGATGCCCATCTCCTGGGCCACCTCGGCCTCGGAGGGGGTGCGGCGCAGCGAGGACTCCAGCGTGGCGTAGGCGCGCTCGAAGGCCCTGGCCTTCTGCCGCACCGAGCGCGGGATCCAGTCCAGCGCACGCAGCTCGTCGATCATGGCGCCGCGGATCCGGGTGATCGCGTAGGTCTCGAACTTGATCGAACGGTCGGGGTCGAACTTCTCGATCGCGTCGATGAGGCCGAACACCCCGGACGAGACGAAGTCCGCCTGGTCCACGTTGGGCGGCAGTCCCACGCTCACCCGGCCCGCCACGTACTTGACGAGCGGGGAGTAGTGCAGGATGAGCTGCTCGCGCAGCCGCTCGTCGCCCGTGCTCTTGTAGGAGTGCCACAGCTCGTCGAGCGAGGTCGGCGGGGCGGGAACCGAGGCGCCCTCCGCCGCGGCCGGTGCTGCGGGAGCCGCGTGCGGAGGCCCGGGGGAGTGCGTTGGCATGCGTCGTCTGAAGCCGTTCTGCCAGGGGCGTGCGAGTCGTGCGGTTCTGGTGCCAGAACCCTGTGAGCGTAGCGTGACTGTAGTGTCGCGGTGCGCATGTGGCGAGCACCCCGTCATGCGCAGATACGTTCCGCTTGCCGCACCGCGGTGTTATGCCAGGGGCGCAGCCGGGAGTGTCGCGCGACGCAACTGCCAGTGCTCGCCCACGCGTTCGACGAACCCGAGGGCGGTCAGCTCGTGCAGCCGGGCCTCGGCGGCTTCCGGGCTGGTGCACGCGTCGCACGCCACCTGCTCCGCGCTCGCCGTGCCCGAGGCGGGCAGCGCGTCGAGCACCGCGGCGGCCGGGGGCGGCAGCAGGTCCCGTGCCACCACCGGCGAAGCCTCCTCGTCGGCCAGCTCACCCATGGCGCCCGCCACCTCGGCCACCTGGCCGGCGTCCGCCACCAGCACCGCGTCCTCCCGCAGCAGCCCGTGCGCCCCCGCCGACAGCCCGGAGGTCACCGGGCCCGGCACCGCCATGACGTGCCGGCCCAGCCGCCGGGCCTGGCGCGCGGTGATCAGCGACCCGCTGCGCGCCGCCGCCTCCACCACCACCGTGCCCCGCGTCAGCGCGGCGATGACGCGGTTGCGCTGCACGAACCGGCCGCGCGTCGGCCGCGCGCCCGGCGGCAGCTCCGTTGCCACCAGGCCGTGCTCGGCGACACGGCGCAGCAGCTCCCGGTGGCGCGCCGGATAGCCCGTGTCCACGCCGCAGGCCAGCACCGCCACCGTCACACCCCCGGCCGCGAGTGCTCCCCGGTGCGCTGCCCCGTCCACGCCGTACGCCGCCCCCGAGACCACCGTCCAGCCGCGCCCCGCCAGCCCCGCGCCCAGATCCGCCGCCACGTGCGCGCCGTAGTCCGTGCACGCCCGCGCGCCGACCACCGCGACCGAGCGCAGGGCCGTGAACCGCAGCGAGCGGGCGCCCCGCACCCACAGGGCCACGGGCCGGAGCGGGCCGAGGTCGTCGAGCTGGCTGGGCCACTCGTGGTCCTCCGGGCACACCAGGCGGCCCCCGAGCCGCGCCACCGCCTCCAGGTCCCGCTCCGGCCGCGCCCCCGCTGCCCGCAGCCGCAGCCCCGCCCACCGCTCGGCGCTGATCCCCGGCGGCCGGACGTCCTCGCACAGCGCCCGCCAGGCCGCCACCGGGCCGCGCTCGGCGAGCCAGCGCCCGACGTGCGCGTCGCCCGGCTCGGTGACCCGCGTCAGCGCCGCCCGCGCGCGCCGGGTCTCCGGCGCGGTCACGGCAGGCTCCCGGCGATCCCGGCGCCCCTCCGCACGCCCGTGCGCAGCTCCAGCGCGGCGTCGACGTCCTCGGCCGTGGGGCGGTCATGTCCCGCCAGGTCGGCCACCGTCCAGGCCACGCGCAGCACCCGGTCAAGCCCCCGGGCGGTCAGCAGGCCCCGCTCCAGATCCTGCTCCGCGCGCAGCAGCGCGCCGGGCGCCGGCGCGAAGCGCGTGCGCAGCTCGTGCCCCGGCACCTCGCCGTTCGTCCGCCAGGGGGTGTCCGCGTACCGCGCGGCGGCGCGCTCGCGCGCGAGCCGCACCCGGCCGGCCACCCGTGCCGTCGGCTCGCCCCGCCCGCCCTGCGACAGCAGCTCCGCGCGCCCCACCGGCTCCACCGGCACCCGCAGGTCCACGCGGTCCAGCAGCGGACCCGACAGCCGCGCCTGGTAGCGCCGGACGGCAGACGGCAGGCACTCGCACTCGCCGCCGGGCGAACCGTGCCGCCCGCACGGGCAGGGGTTGGCGGCCAGCACCAGCAGCACGCGCGCGGGCATCCGCAGGATCCCGGCGGCCCGCGCGACCACCACCTGCCCGGACTCCAGCGGCTGCCGCAGCGCGTCGAGCGCCGGGCCGCTCATCTCCGCCGCCTCGTCGATGAACAGCACGCCGTGGTGCGCCAGGGACACCGCGCCGGGGCGAGGGAAGCCGCTGCCGCCGCCGATCAGGGCGGCCATCGAGGCCGAGTGGTGCGGGGCGCAGAACGGCGCCCGGTCGATCAGCGGACGGCCGGGCGGCAGCGAACCCCCCACCGAGTGAACGGCGGTGACCTCCAGTGCCTCCTGACGGGTGAGCGGCGGCAGCAGACCGGGCAGCCGCTCGGCCAGCATCGTCTTGCCCGCGCCGGGGGCTCCCCGCAGCAGCAGGTGGTGGCGTCCCGCCGCGGCGACTTCCAGCGCCCTGCGGGCCAGGTGCTGCCCCGCGACGTCCGCCAGGTCGGGCTCGGGCCCGCCCGCGCCCGCCAGCCCGCACAGCCCCGGCGGCTGCGGGTGCCCCCACGCCGCGCCCGGCGGCCCCTCCCCGGGCGGCTCCCCGGGCTCCTCCGGCACGGGCTCGCCCGCGAGCAGGGCGATCAGCTGGCGCAGGCTCCGCACGCCCAGCACCGTCATCTCCGGTACCAGGGCAGCCTCCGCCACCGCCGCTTCCGGCACCACCACCCGCCGGTACCCGGCGTCGGCCGCCGCCAGCACCGCGGGTAGCACCCCGCGCACCGGCCGCACCCGGCCGTCCAGTGACAGCTCGCCCACCAGCACCAAGTCCGCGACGGACCGGGGGTCGATCCGCTCGGCTGCCGCCAGCACCCCGCAGGCCACCGCGAGGTCGAAGCCGCTGCCCGCCTTGGGCACGGAGGCCGGGCTCAGCCCGACCGTCAGCTTCTTCTGCGGCCAGTCCGCCCCCGAGTTGACCACCGCCGCCCGCACCCGGTCCCGGCTCTCGCTCAACGACCGGTCGGCCAGGCCCACCAGCGAGAACGACGCCACCCCTGGCTCCAGGTCGGCCTGGACCTCCACCACGACGCCCTCGACGCCGGTGAGGGCCACCGCGCCCGTGCGCGCGAACCCCATCACGCCACCCCCCGCGCGTGCTCCACCACGGGGGCGCCGCGCCCCGGCACCAGCACGCCGACCAGGTCGATCCGCACCCCGCCGGGCGGGGGCGCCCGGTGGACCGCAAGCCACCGCTCGGCCAGCCACAGCTGCGCCAGCCGCCGCAGCCGCGCGGCCTGGCGCGGGCCGAGCCCTGCCATGGGGTGCTGGAAGCACCCCGCCCGCCGGGTCTTCACCTCGCAGACCACCAGGCACGAGGCGTCCGCCGCGACGATGTCGATCTCGCCCGTCCCGCACCGCCAGTTCCGCTCCAGGACGGCCATGCCGGCCTCCCGCAGCCACCGCGCCGCCACCCCTTCACCGAAGCGGCCCAGCGCTCCTCGCGCGTTCATCCGCCCTCACCTCCGTCACTGACTGTGACGAAGCAGGGCGCGCCGCGTGAGAGGCTGTGGACAACTCCGGGCCGGGGCAGGACGGCGTCACCCGTGCGGGTGATGGGCGGGCCGCCGTGGCGGCGCTGCCAGCCGACCGGCGCCCCTGTCGTGGCGCCCCTGCGGTCCCGTACACTTCTGGTGGCGATCCGGGTACCGGATCGACCTCGCATGCCCCGCCATCCGGCGCGGCGGCTGCCGCCGCGGTGCCTGGGTGGACGCGTCACTCGGTCCCCGCGCCGCCTGCCGCCAGGCGGTCCGGGGTATGGCGCGCAGGGGCGTCAGGAGCGCCGGCCAGCCGGCCGGTGCGGACAACCGAGCGTTACAAGGAGAACGGCCATGGCCGTCGTCACGATGCGGGAGCTGCTGGAGAGCGGCGTCCACTTCGGGCACCAGACCCGTCGCTGGAACCCGAAGATGAAGCGCTTCATCTTCACCGAGCGCAACGGCATTTACATCATCGACCTGCTCCAGTCGCTGTCGTACATCGACCGTGCCTACGAGTTCGTCAAGGAGACCGTCGCGCACGGCGGCACCGTCATGTTCGTGGGCACCAAGAAGCAGGCCCAGCAGGCCATCGCCGAGCAGGCCACCCGCGTGGGCATGCCCTACGTCAACCAGCGCTGGCTGGGCGGCATGCTGACCAACTTCTCCACCGTGCACAAGCGTCTCCAGCGCCTGAAGGAGCTGGAGCAGATCGACTTCGACGACGTGGCCTCCTCCGGCCTCACGAAGAAGGAGCTGCTGGTCCTCTCGCGCGAGAAGGCCAAGCTGGAGAAGACGCTGGGCGGCATCCGCGACATGCAGAAGGTGCCGAGCGCGGTCTGGATCGTTGACACCAAGAAGGAGCACATCGCCGTCGGCGAGGCGCGCAAGCTCAACATCCCGGTCGTCGCCATTCTCGACACCAACTGCGACCCCGACGAGGTCGACTACAAGATCCCGGGCAACGACGACGCCATCCGCTCGGTCACGCTGCTGACCCGCGTGATCGCCGACGCCGTCGCCGAGGGCCTCATCGCGCGCTCCGGTGCCGCCGAGGCGAAGGGCGGCGAGAAGCCCGCCGAGCCGCTGCCGGAGTGGGAGCGTGAGCTGCTGGAGCGCGGCGAGGCCGGTGCCGCCGGCGGTGCCGCCGAGGAGAAGCCCGCGGGCGAGGCCGGTGCCGCGGCCGAGCAGCAGCCGTAACGGCACGACCCACTGAAGACTCCGGGAAGAGAATCAACGTAACCATGGCGAACTTCACCGCCGCCGACGTCAAGAAGCTCCGCGAGCTGTCCGGCGCCGGCATGATGGACTGCAAGAAGGCGCTCGACGAGGCCGAGGGCGATGTCACCAAGGCCGTGGAGATCCTGCGCGTCAAGGGCCAGAAGGGCGTGGCCAAGCGCGAGAGCCGCACGGCCGAGAACGGCGCCGTCGTCGCGCTGATCGCCGACGACCACAGCGCCGGCGCGCTCGTCGAGCTGAAGTGCGAGACCGACTTCGTGGCCAAGGGCGACAAGTTCCAGGCCGTCGCCGGCGCCGTCGTCCGGCACGTCTTCGACTCCGCCCCCGAGGACCTTCAGTCGCTGCTCGCCTCGGAAATCGAGCCGGGCAAGAGCGTCAAGGAGTACCTGGACGAGGCCAACGCCACGCTGGGCGAGAAGATCGTCCTCGACCGCTTCGCCCGCTACGCCGGCGGCTACGTCGGCTCCTACCTGCACCGCACCAGCCCCGACCTGCCGCCGCAGGTGGGCGTGCTCGTGCAGTTCGAGCAGGGCCCCGAGGACAAGCTGGCCGAGGCCGCCAAGGACGTCGCGCAGCACGTCGCGGCGTTCAGCCCGCGCTTCCTCGACCGTGACGACGTTCCCGCCGACACGGTGGCCAACGAGCGCCGCATCGCCGAGGCGACCGCCAAGGAGGAGGGCAAGCCGGAGGCCGCTCTGCCCAAGATCGTCGAGGGCCGGGTCAACGGCTTCTTCAAGGAGAACGTGCTGCTGGAGCAGCCGTTCGCCAAGGACAACAAGAAGACCGTGCGGAAGGTGCTCGACGAGGCCGGCGTCACGGTGACCGCGTTCACCCGCTTCCGCGTCGGCGCCTGACACCACCTGCCGCCGCGCCATCGGCGGCCGGACGGGCCCGGGCCCGCTATTGTCGGGTCGCAGACGCCCGGCCGCCGTGCCGTGGCCCGGTGACCGTGGTTGTGACGAGGAGGCCATTGCCAGCAGGGGACGTGCGGATGGAGTGGCGATCCGCTGGCGGTGGCCTCCTCGGTATGTGCGCGAGGAGAGTTCCATGAACCAGGACGACAAGCCCCGCCGTTTCCTGCTGAAACTGTCGGGCGAGGCCTTCGCGGGCAACGGCGGGCTCGGTGTCGATCCCGATATCGTGCACGCCATGGCCCGTGAGATCGGCGCCGTCGTCCGCGACGGCGTCCAGCTCGCCGTCGTGATCGGCGGCGGCAACTTCTTCCGGGGCGCCCAGCTCCAGCAGCGCGGCATGGACCGCGCCCGCTCTGACTACATGGGCATGCTCGGGACCGTCATGAACTGCCTGGCGCTCCAGGACTTCCTGGAGAAGGAGGGCATCGACTCCCGGGTGCAGACGGCCATCACCATGGGCCAGGTCGCCGAGCCGTACATCCCGCTGCGCGCGGTGCGCCATCTGGAGAAGGGGCGCGTGGTCATCTTCGGCGCGGGCATGGGGATGCCGTACTTCTCGACCGACACCACTGCGGCGCAGCGGGCGCTGGAGATCCACGCCGAGGCGCTGCTGATGGGGAAGAACGGCGTCGACGGCGTGTACGACTCCGACCCGGCGAAGAACGCCGACGCCGTGAAGTTCGACGCGCTGGACTACGGCGAGGTCATCACCAGGGACCTGCGGGTCGCCGACTCCACCGCGATCACCCTCTGCCGGGACAACGGGCTCCCGATCCTGGTGTTCGAGCTCCTCGCGGAAGGCAATATCGCCCGCGCGGTAAAGGGTGAGAAGATCGGCACACTCGTGAACAACCAGGGGCGGCGGGCCTGAAGCCGGTCCGCCACAGACATCGAAGCAGGAGCACGTGGTGATCGAAGAAGCCCTCCTCGAGGCCGAGGAGAAGATGGAGAAGACGGTCGTGGTCGCCAAGGAAGACCTGGCCGCGATCCGCACCGGCCGTGCGCACCCGGCGATGTTCAACAAGATCGTGGCCGAGTACTACGGCACCAAGACGCCCATCAACCAGCTCGCCTCCTTCTCGGTGCCCGAGGCGCGCATGGCCGTGGTGACGCCCTTCGACAAGAGCGCGCTGCGCAACATCGAGCAGGCCATCCGCGACTCCGACCTCGGCGTCAACCCGACGAACGACGGGCACATCATCCGGGTGGTGTTCCCCGAACTGACCGAGGAGCGCCGCCGCGAGTACATCAAGGTCGCCCGGGCCAAGGGCGAGGAGGCGAAGATCTCGATCCGCGGCGTGCGGCGCAAGGCCAAAGAGCTCATCGACAAGGCCGTCAAGGACGGCGAGATCGGCGAGGACGAGGGCCGCCGGGGCGAGCGGGAGCTGGACGAGACGACCGCCAAGTACGTGGCGCAGGTGGACGAGCTGCTCAAGCACAAGGAAGCCGAGCTGCTCGAAGTCTGACGGCCGCGGGCAGAGACGCCCCTGCCCTCCGTGCCGCCCTCCGACGAGGACCGAGATCCGAAGAGGACGCTGCGACCCGTGAACGAATCAACCTGGGGCCCGGTCCGGGCCGCCGGCCCCCGGGCCGGCGCATCCTACGCCCACTCCGGTCCGGTGTCCGGTCCGGCGGGTCCGCTGCGCGGCCCGGGCGAGGCGGCGCACACTCAGCCTATGCGTAAGGTGACCGGCACTGGCGGTGAGAAGCGGGACGGCGCCGGGGACGCGGGCTGCGGCCCTGGTGCCCGTACCCGGTCCCGGCGGGCGGGACGCGACCTGCGTGCCGCCGTGGGGGTGGGCGCGGGGCTGGGCGCGGTCGTCGTCGCCTCGCTGTTCGTCTACAAGCCCGTCTTCCTGGGCGTGATAGCGGTCGCCGTGGTGGCCGGGCTCGGGGAGCTGTCCTCGCGCCTGGCGGAGCGCAAGGACATCCGCCTGCCGCTGCCGCCGCTCGCGCTGGGCGGGGCGGCCATGGTCGTGGCCGGGTACGCGGAGGGCGCGCTCGCCGCGTGGCTGGCGACGGCGCTCACCGCGCTCGCCGTGCTGCTGTGGCGGGCGGCGGCGGGGGCGCAGGAGACGTACCTGCGGGACGCCACGGCCGGGGTGTTCGCGCTCTTCTACGTGCCGTTCCTGGCCACCTTCGTGGCCCTGATGCTCGCCGCGGACGACGGCGCCTGGCGCGTGTTCACCTTCCTGCTGCTGACGATCGTCAGCGACACCGGCGCCTACGCCGTGGGCTACCGGCTGGGCCGGACGAAGCTGGCGCCGCGCATCAGCCCGGGCAAGACGCGGGAAGGGCTCGCGGGCGCGGTCACCTTCGCCATGGCGGCGGGTGCGCTGTGTGTGCACTTCCTCATCGACGGCGGCTTGTGGTGGCAGGGGCTGCTGCTCGGCCTGGCGGTCGCGCTCAGCGCGACGCTGGGCGACCTGGGCGAGTCGATGATCAAGCGGGACCTGGGCATCAAGGACATGGGCTCCCTGCTGCCGGGCCACGGCGGGGTCATGGACCGGCTCGACTCGCTGCTGCCGACCGCGCCCGTGGTCTGGCTGCTGCTGCTGGTCTTCACGGGAGCGGGCTGAGCGTTTCCCCGCCGCGTCTGCGACACTGGCGGCATCATGCCTGCACCTGGAGAGCTCACGTTCGTCGCGCCGCGCGGGGCCGCCAAACCCCCGCGCCACCTCGCCGACCTCACCCCCGCCGAGCGCCGCGAGGCGGTCGGGGCGCTCGGTGAGAAGCCGTTCCGCGCCCGGCAGCTGTCGCGGCATTACTTCACGCGGCTGACCAGCGAGCCCGGCGACTGGACGGACATCCCGGCGGCGTCGCGCGGGCGCCTCGCCGATGCCCTGCTGCCGCCGCTGATGAGCGTGGTGCGCCACGTCAGCTGCGACGGCGGCGCCACCCGCAAGACGCTGTGGCGCCTGCACGACGGCACGCTGGTCGAGTCGGTGCTGATGCGCTACCCGGACCGCGTGACGATGTGCGTCTCCTCGCAGGCGGGCTGCGGCATGAACTGCCCGTTCTGCGCCACCGGGCAGGCCGGCCTGGACCGCAACCTGTCCACGGCCGAGATCGTCCACCAGATCATCGACGGCATGCGCGCGCTGCGTGACGGCGAGGTGCCGGGCGGGCCGGCGCGGCTGAGCAACGTCGTGTTCATGGGCATGGGCGAGCCGCTGGCCAACTACCGCCGCGTGCTGGGCGCCATCCGCCGCCTGACGGACGAGGCGCCCGACGGCGCCGGCCTGTCGCAGCGCGGCATCACGGTCTCCACGGTCGGGCTCGTGCCGGCGATGCGGCGCTTCGCCGGTGAGGGGCTGTCCTGCCGCCTGGCCGTCTCGCTGCACGCGCCGGACGACGAGCTGCGGGACACCCTGGTGCCGGTCAACACCCGCTGGAAGGTCCGTGAGGTGCTCGACGCGGCGTGGGCCTACGCCGACGCCTCCGGGCGGCGGGTGTCCATCGAGTATGCGCTGATCCGCGACATCAACGACCAGGAGTGGCGGGCGGATCTGCTGGGACGGCTGCTCAAGGGCCGTGGCGCGCACGTCAACCTGATCCCGCTCAACCCGACGCCGGGCTCGAAGTGGACCGCCTCGCGGCCCGAGGACGAGCGGGCGTTCGTCGCCGCGCTGGAGGCGCACGGCGTACCGGTGACCGTGCGGGACACCCGGGGCCAGGAGATCGACGGCGCCTGCGGGCAGCTCGCTGCCTCCGCCCGGTAGCGGGGCGGGCCGGTTCCCGGCCCGCTGCTATGGTAGAGCCGACCAGAGCCGGACAATCGCACCATCGGAACGCAGGTCGTCCAGCTCGCCCACCACCGTCCACACCGTCTTCGCACACATTCCGACAGGGGAGCGCGGGCAGCGCTGAGAGTGCGGCACCGGCCGCAGACCCTCGAACCTCGCCCAGGTCATGCTGGGTAGGAAGTTCGGAACCGCTCTCGCGGTGCGCCCGTGCCTGCCTCGCCGAGAAAGCAGCAGCATGAAGCGCACCAGCTACCGCGGCGCCCTGGCCGCCGCCCTCACGCTCGGCTTCGCCGCGCCGCTCGCCGCCTGCGGCGGCGGGGACGGCGGGGGAGACGGCGAGGGCTCGGCAAGCCGTGAGGTCACGCTCGTCACCCACCAGTCGTTCGAGGTCTCCGAGGACGTCCTCGACGAGTTCACGCGGCGCACCGGCTACCGGGTCAACGTGCTCCGCGGCGGCGACGCCGGCGTCGTGGTCAACCAGGCGGTCCTCTCCCGGGGCAACCCGCAGGGCGACGTGCTCTTCGGCGTGGACAACACGCTGCTCTCCCGTGCCCTGGACGAGGAGGTGTTCGAGCCGTACCGCGCCGAGGGCCTGGACCGCGTGCCCGAGGAGTACCAGCTCGACGCCGGGGAGCACCGGGTGACGCCCGTGGACACCGGCGACATCTGCGTCAACTACGACCGGGCCTACTTCGCCGAGCACGGCCTGGAACCGCCGCAGACCCTGGACGACCTGGCCGATCCCGCCTACCGCGACCTGCTGGTGGTGCAGAACCCGGCCACCTCCTCGCCCGGGCTCGGCTTCCTGCTGGCCACCGTGGCCGAGTACGGCGAGGACGGCTGGCAGGACTACTGGCGGGACCTGGCCGGCAACGGCGTGGAGGTCACCGAGGGCTGGGACCAGGCGTACAACGAGCGGTTCTCCGGCGCCGCCGGGGGCGCGAACGGCGGCGACCGGCCGCTCGTCGTCTCCTACGCCTCCAGCCCGCCGTCCGAGGTGATCTTCGGCGGCCAGCCGGAGTCCGAGTGGCCCGAGCAGGCCCCGACGGGCGTGGCCACCGGCACCTGCTTCCGCCAGATCGAGTTCGCCGGGCTGCTGGCGGGGGCCGAGAACCCCGAGGGCGGGCGGGCGCTGATCGACTTCCTGCTCAGCGAGGAGTTCCAGGCCGA
Source organism: Streptomyces sp. 7-21 (assembly GCF_016741785.1). Taxonomy (GTDB): domain Bacteria; phylum Actinomycetota; class Actinomycetes; order Streptomycetales; family Streptomycetaceae; genus Streptomyces. The sequence goes on along the minus strand of NZ_JAERRL010000013.1, from coordinate 82,167 downwards.
CGTGCCGCTGTCGATGTTCGTCAGCCCGGTCCGCGAGGACACCCCGCTGCCCGAGGCGTTCACGCGCTACGGGGAGCGCGTCGAGGAACCGCTGACCGTCTCCCCGGAGGACATTGCCAGCCACCGCGACGAGTGGATCGACGCGTGGACGTCTCTCGTCCTGCGATAGCCGGCGGCACCCCTCAGGGCAGCGGCCGGGCCAGCGCCGGGGCCGCCCGCGCCCCGCGCCGGACGGCGGTGGTGCGCCTGGCGCTGCTGCTGCCGCCGCTGGCGTTCTTCGCCGTCTTCTTCGCCTACCCGGTCGTGGCGCTCACCGGGCGCGGGCTGCGCGAGGACGGCGCCTGGCGGCTGGGGCGCGCCGCCGAGGTGGTGACCGATCCGGTCACGCTGGACGTGCTGTGGTTCACCGTCTGGCAGGCCGCCGCCTCGACCGGGCTCACGCTGGCGCTCGCGCTGCCCTGCGCGTACGCGGTCGCACGCCTCGACTTCCCGGGCAAGCGGCTGCTGCACGCCGTGGTGGTGGTGCCGTTCGTCATGCCGACCGTCGTGACCGGCGCGGCGTTCCTGGCGCTGCTCGGACGCGGCGGGCTGCTCGACGAGCTGTGGGGGGTGCGGCTGGACGAGAGCGTATGGGCGATCCTGCTGGCCCATGTCTTCTTCAACTACGCCGTCGTCGTCCGCGTCGTCGGCGGCATGTGGGCGCGGCTCGACCCGGGCCAGGAGGAGGCGGCGCGGGTGCTGGGCGCGAGCCGGTTCGCCGCCTGGCGCCGCGTCACGCTGCCCGCGCTGGCGCCGTCCGTGGCGGCCGCGGCGCTGATGGTGTTCCTGTTCACGTTCACCTCCTTCGGCACCATCCAGATCCTCGGCGGGCCGCGCTACGCCACGCTGGAGGTCGAGATCTACCGGCAGACCGCGCTGTTCCTCGACCTGCCGACCGCCGCCGTGCTGACGCTGCTCCAGTTCGCCGCCGTCACCGCCCTGCTGGCCGGGCACGCCGTCCTGGTGCGCCGCACCGAGACCGCGCACCGGCTGGCCGACCCCGACCGCACCGCCCGGCGCCCGCGGGGAGCGGGGGAGCGTGCGCTGCTGGCCGGGGTGCTCGCCAGCGTCGTCGTGCTGCTGCTGGCGCCGCTGGCGGTCCTCGTGGAACGCTCGCTGCGCACCCCGGACGGCTACGGCTTCGGCAACTACCGGGCGCTGGCCTCGCCGGACGGCGGCACGTTCCTCGGTGCGCCCTGGGAGGCCGTCGGCACCTCGCTGCGGTTCGCCGCCGTCGCCACCGTGATCGCCCTAGTCGTCGGCGGCCTGGCCGCGACCGCGCTGTCGGTGCGCGCCGGGCGGCTGCTGCGCGGCATCGACGCCCTGCTGATGCTGCCGCTGGGCACGTCCGCCGTCACCGTCGGCTTCGGCTTCCTGGTGGCGCTGGACGAGCCGCCGCTGGACCTGCGGTCGTCCTGGCTGCTGGTGCCGCTGGCCCAGGCACTGGTCGCCGTGCCGTTCGTGGTCCGCACGCTGCTGCCGCCGCTGCGCGCCATCGACGACCGGCAGCGGCAGGCCGCGGCGGTGCTGGGCGCCTCGCCGGCGCGGGCGTGGTGCGAGGTGGACCTGCCCGTGCTGCGCCGGGGCCTGGTGGTGGCGGCGGGGTTCGCCTTCGCCGTGTCGCTGGGGGAGTTCGGCGCCACCGTCTTCCTGGCGCGCGCCGGCAACCCGACCCTGCCGGTCGCCGTGGCCCAGCTGCTCGGCCGTGCTGGGCAGACCACCTACGGCCAGGCGATGGCGCTGTCCGTGATCCTGGCGCTGCTGTGCGCCGTGACCCTGCTCGCGCTGGAGAGCGTGCGCCCGCGCGGTGCGCTCGCCGGGGCGCGGGCCGGCCGGGAGGTGGCGTAAGGACGATGGCCCTGCTCGAACTCGACGGCGTGCGCGTCAGCTACGGCGACCGCACCGCCCTGGCCGGGGTGAGCCTTCAGGTGGCGGCGCACGAGACCGTGTGCGTCCTCGGGCCCAGCGGCAGCGGCAAGTCCACGCTGCTGCGCGCCGTCGCCGGCCTGGTCCCGGTGACCGCCGGGCAGGTGCGGCTGGACGGCCGCGACCAGGCGCGGGTGCCCGCGCACCGGCGCGGGGTGGGCCTGATGTTCCAGGACCACCAGCTGTTCCCGCAGCGCGACGTCGGCGGCAATATCGCCTTCGGCCTGCGGATGCGGCGCACGCCGCGCGCCGAGACGGAGCGGCGTGTGGCGGAGCTGCTCGACCTGGTCGGCCTGCCCGGCGCCCAGCGCCGCGCCGTGACGGCTCTGTCCGGCGGTGAGCAGCAGCGGGTCGCGCTGGCGCGTGCTCTGGCGCCGGGGCCCCGGCTGCTGATGCTCGACGAGCCGCTCGGCCAGCTGGACCGGACGCTGCGGGAGCGGCTGGTGGTGGAGCTGCGGCAGCTGTTCCAGCGGCTGGGCACGACGGTGCTGGCCGTTACCCACGACCAGGGCGAGGCGTTCGCGCTGGCCGACCGCGTCATCGTGATGCGGGACGGCCACATCGCGCAGGCCGGCACCCCGGCCGAGGTCTGGCGGCGCCCGGCCGACGCGTTCACCGCGCGCTTCCTCGGCTTCCGCAACCTCGCTGAGGCGACGGTGGACGGCCGGGGCGCCGACACGCCCTGGGGCCGTGTGCCCGTGCCCGAGGGCACCCCGCCGGGCCGCGCCACGCTGCTGATCCGCCCCACCGGCATCGCGCTCAGCGGCACCAAGACCGGCGCGGCGGGGCCGGGGCTGCGCTGCGCCGTGCGCGCCCGCACCTTCCGCGGCGACCACGTGGTGGTGCTGCTGGCGCCCGAACGCGGGCCGGAGCTGGAGGCGGCGTGCCCGCCGCACCGCGCCCCGGCCGAGGGCGCCACCGTCCGCGCCGTCATCGACCCGGCCGAGGTCACCACACTGCCCGGCTGACCCGCAGCCGGACGCGGCCGGGCCGGGGCGTATCCCGGTTAGCCGGGTCACAGCGGGGTCACAGCCGGGTCCATGCCTCGCTGAGCACGCCGCGCAGGATCTGCTCGATCTCGTCGAAGACCGCCTGGCCGGCGATGAGCGGCGGGGCGAGCTGGACGACCGGGTCCTCCCGGTCGTCGGCGCGGCAGTACAGCCCGGCGTCGAAGAGCGCCCGGGAGAGGAAGCCGTACAGGACGCGCTCGCGCTCCTCGGCTGTGAAGGTCTCCTTCGTCGCCTTGTCCTTGACCAGCTCGATGCCGTAGAAGAAGCCGGCGCCGCGCACGTCGCCGACGATCGGCAGGTCCTCCAGGCGCCGCAGCGTGGCCAGGAAGGCGCCCTCCTGCTCGCGGACGTGCGCGGTGAGGCCCTCGCGCTCGAAGATGTCCAGGTTGGCCAGGGCCACCGCGCAGGAGACCGGGTGGCCGCCGAAGGTGTAGCCGTGGGGGAACGAGCCGCCGCCGCCGTAGAACGGTTCGGCGATCCGGTCGGAGACGATCGCGGCGCCGAGCGGGGAGTAGCCCGACGTCAGGCCCTTGGCGCAGGTGATGATGTCCGGCTGGTAGCCGTACCGCTCGCAGCCGAACATCGTGCCCAGCCGCCCGAACGCGCAGATGACCTCGTCGGAGACCAGCAGCACGCCGTGCCGGTCGCAGATCTCGCGGACCCGCGCGAAGTAGCCGGGCGGCGGCGGGAAGCAGCCGCCGGCGTTCTGCACCGGCTCCAGGAAGACCGCGGCCACCGTCTCCGGGCCCTCGTCAAGGATGCGCTCCTCGATCTGGTCGGCGGCCCAGCGGCCGAACGCCTCGGGGTCGTCGCCGTGGACGGGGGCGCGGTAGAAGTTGGTGTTCGGCACCTTATGGGCGCTGGGGACCAGCGGCTCGAACGGTGCCCGCAGGCCCGGCAGCCCGGTGAGCGACAGCGCGCCGTGCGTGGTGCCGTGGTAGGCCGTGGCGCGGGATATCACCTTGTGCTTCCCGGGGTTGCCGGTCAGCCGGTGGTAGTGCTTGGCCAGCTTCCAGGCGGTCTCGACGGCCTCGCTGCCGCCGGTGGTGAAGAAGACCTTGTTCAGGTCGCCCGGCGCGTAGTGCGCGACGCGCTCCGCCAGCGCGACGGCCGCGGGGTGGGCATACGACCACAGCGGGAAGTACCCCAGCTCGCGCGCCTGCGCGGCGGCCGCCTCGGCCAGCTCGGCCCGGCCGTGCCCGGCCTGCACCACGAACAGCCCGGCGAGCCCGTCCAGGTACCGCTTGCCTGTTGTGTCCCAGACGTAGACCCCCTCGCCGCGGACGATCACCGGCACCGGCTCCCGCGCGTAGTCCGGCATCCGCGTGAAGTGCATCCACAGGTGGTCGTAAGCGGTACGGGACAGGCTGTCGCTCATGATCGGGTTCCCCATGCGTAGGTCTGCTTGCGCAGCTTCAGGTAGACGAAGCTCTCGGTGGAGCGCACGCCCGGCAGGGTGCGGATCCGCTTGCTGATCATTTCCAGCAGGTGGCTGTCGTCCTCGCAGACGATCTCCACCAGAAGGTCGAACGAGCCCGCGGTGACCACGACGTAGTCCACCTCGGGGATGGCGGCGAGCGCATCGGCGACCGGTTCGACGTCGCCGTCGACGGTGATGCCGACCATGGCCTGGCGCAGGAAGCCGACGGTGAGGGGATCGGTCACCGCGACGATCTGCATCACGCCCTGGTCGATCAGCTTCTGCACGCGCTGCCTGACCGCCGCCTCGGAGAGGCCCACCGCCTTGGCGATGGCCGCGTAGGACCGGCGGCCGTCCTGCTGGAGCTGCTCGATGATCGCCAGGGAGATGTCATCCGGGACCGGGTTGCCGGTCAGGTTCTTCCTCGAGTCGCGGGCCACCCGCGCCACTCTGCCTCAGCCCTCCGCGCCCAGGCAACCACGGCCGGACAGGGCTCCGGCAACCGGATCCGTCGTGTGACGTAACCGAAACCACGGAATCACTTGTTGTGGCGCCTACCGACTGCGAGGATCAGTCGCCGAGATCCGTCGTGACGTCAACTCCGGTATCAGAAAGGGAAGTTCATGCATCCACTCGATGCCGCCGGGCGCTGCGCGCCCGGGTCCCGGGACACCGGGGCGCAGCGCCACGCCATGGCGGATCCCGCCGCCCCGGCCGCGCGGCGTGCCCGGCCCGGTACGGCCGCCGTCCGGGAACCCGCGGCGCGTGACGTGCGGGGGAACGGCCGAATCCGGGCAGCCGGTGGAATTCCTCACGGCGGAACCGGGGCACCGGACAATGAAATGAAAGGTTTCACTGGCGCATTCCAAGAGTTTCCGCGGCTTAAACGTGTTCATTGCCGCACCATCACGGCGGCTTCTGCAGGACGGGCACCGTACGATCTTCGGCACACGCACCACTCAGATCGCACCAGCCCATCCTCATTGTTAGCTTTCCCAAGGAAGGCCACTCCGCCATGGATCTGATTGACGGCATGTCAGCCCCCGTTCGCCGCGCGTGGGTGCGGAGCCTGACAACGGGCCGGGCCGCCATGACCCGACGCAGCCTGCTGCGTGGCTCCGCCCTCGCCGCGTCCGGGGCCGTACTTGCCGCGTGCGGCATTCCCGGAACTGAGTCCGGCGCCGAGGCCGGGGAATCGCGGACGCGCGACTACTCCGAATCCGAGCGAGAGCTGAACTTCAGTAACTGGCCGCTCTACATCGATCAGGACGACGACAACGAGAACGTCCGCCCGACGCTCGAGCGATTTGAGCAAGAAACGGGCATCACCGTCAATTACACCGAAGACATCAACGACAACAACGAGTTTTTCGCCAGGATCAGGCCCCAGCTCGCGGCCGGCCAGGACACCGGCCGCGATCTCATCTGCGTCACCGACTGGATGGCCGGCCGCCTCATCCGCCAGGGCTGGGCCGAGCGGCTGGACCAGATGAACATCCCGAACGCCGTCCGCAACCTCGACGCCCAGTACCGCGTGGCCGCCCACGATGCGGGCCGCCAGTTCTGCTACCCCTGGAGCGCCTTCTCCTGCGTGATCGGCTACAACAAGTCCGTCACCGGGGGCGAGCCCGTCACCTCCGTCTCGCAGCTCCTCGACGACGAGTCGCTGCGCGGCAGCGTCACCCTGCTGACGGAGATGCGCGAGACCACCGGGATGGTGATGCTCGACATGGGCGCCGACGCGTCGGACTTCACCGGGGCGGAGTTCACCGCCGCCATCGAGCGCATCCAGGGCGCCGTGGACAGCGGCCAGATCCGCCGCTTCACCGGCAACGACTACATCAACGAACTCAACTCCGGTGACATCGCCGCCTGCCTGGCCTGGTCCGGCGACCTCATCCAGCTCCGCTACGACAACCCGGACATCGACTTCTACATCCCCGAGGCCGGCTACATCACGCTCACCGACGAGCTGCTCGTGCCCAAGGGGGCCCGGCACCAGGCCAACGCCGAAGCGCTCATCAACTACTACTACCAGCCTGCCGTCGCCGCCGAGCTCGCCGCCTGGATCAACTTCGCCTGCCCCGTGGCCGGCGCCCAGGAGGAGATGCGCGACATCGACCCCGAACTGGCCCAGAACACGCTCATCTTCCCCGACGAGGCCATGGCGGAGCGGGGCGTCCAGTACCGGCTGCTCACCGACGAGGAAGAGACCACCTACGAGGAACAGTTCGCCAGGCTCATCGGCGCCTGACAGCCGAGCGGGCCGTCAGGCGATCACGGACCGCGACCCAAACGACTGCGAGAACCCACCATGACGATCCGGCTCTCCGGCCTCAGCAAGACCTTCGGCGGTACCACCGCCGTGCATCCGCTGGACCTCACCGTCGCCGAGGGGTCCTTCTTCGCCCTCCTCGGGGCCTCGGGGTGCGGAAAGACCACCACGCTGCGCATGATCGCCGGGCTGGAGGAACCCACCACCGGCAGCGTGCTGCTCGGGCAGGACGACATCACCGCCGTGCCGCCGCACCGGAGACCGGTCAACACCGTGTTCCAGCACTACGCGCTCTTCCCCCACCTCACGGTCGAGGACAACGTCGCCTTCGGCCTCCGCAGGCGCGGGGTGAAGTCCGTCAGGCGGCGCGTCAGCCAGATGCTCGACCTCGTCGAGCTCGGCCCGCTGGCGCGCCGCAAGCCCCACCAGCTCTCGGGCGGCCAGCAGCAGCGCGTGGCCCTTGCCCGGGCGCTGATCAACGAGCCGCGCGTGCTCCTGCTCGACGAGCCGCTCGGCGCGCTCGACCTCAAGCTGCGCCGCCAGATGCAGCTGGAGCTCAAGCGCATCCAGACCCAGGTGGGCATCACGTTCATCCACGTCACCCACGACCAGGAGGAGGCCATGACCATGGCCGACACCGTCGCGGTGATGAACGCCGGACGCATCGAGCAGCTGGGGCCGCCCGCCGAGCTGTACGAGCGGCCCCGCACCACCTTCGTCGCCAACTTCCTGGGCACCTCCAATCTCATCGAGACGGTGGTCGCCCGCGCCGCCGGCGAGGACCTGGAACTCAGGGCGGCCGGCGGCACGCTGCGGCTGCCCGCCGGCCGCTGCGCGCTGGCCGCCCCCGCCCCCGGCGACCGCGTGCTGGCCGGCATCCGGCCGGAGAAGATCACCCTGATGCCGGCCGGCCCGGGGGCGGACGTCCCCGCGGGGCACAACCAGCTCACCGGCCGCGTCACCGACGCCAGCTACCTCGGCGTCTCCTGGCAGTACCGCGTCGCCACCCCGGCCGGCCCCGAACTGACGGTCTACGCGCAGAACACCGGGCGCGACCCGCGGCTGGCGCCGGGCGCCGAAGTCGTCGCGCACTGGGACCCGGCGCACACCTTCGGCCTCGACGCCGCCCAGGACGCCGCCGCCGGCACACGGGAGGCCGCCGCATGACCGCCCCCGCCCCGGCGCCCGCCGCCGCCCCGCCGCGCCCCGCGCCGCCGCCCGCCGCGGCCAGACGCCCGCGCCGCCGCGCCGCCGCCCTGTGGCTGCTGCTGCCCGCGCTGCTGTGGCTCGCGCTGTTCTTCGTCGCGCCCGTCGTCTACCAGGCGTCCACCTCGCTGCAGACCGGCTCCCTGGAGGAGGGCTACGAGGTCACCTGGCACGTCGCCACCTACGCCGACGCGCTGGAGCAGTACGGCGAGCACTTCCTGCGGTCGTTCCTCTACGCCGCCGCGGCCACGCTGCTGTGCGTGGTCATCGGCTATCCCGTCGCCTACCTCATCGCCGTCCGCGCCGGGCGCTGGCGGCCCCTGCTGCTCGTGCTGGTGATCGCGCCGTTCTTCACCAGCTTCCTCATCCGCACCATGGCCTGGCGGACGATCCTCTCCGACAACGGGCCGGTCGTCGCCCTCCTGGACCGTCTGCGCGTCCTGGACGTCACCGCCTGGCTGGGGCTGACCACTGACGACCGGGTGCTCGCCACCCCGCTCGCCGTCATCTGCGGCCTCACCTACAACTTCCTGCCCTTCATGATCCTGCCGCTGTACGCCTCACTGGAGCGCCTCGACCCCTCGCTGCGCGAGGCCGCCCGCGATCTGTACGCCACCGGGTCCGTCACCTTCCGCACCGTCACCCTGCCGCTGTCCATGCCGGGCCTGGCGGCGGGCACGCTGCTGACGTTCATCCCTGCCTCCGGCGACTACATCAATGCCCAGCTGCTCGGCTCGCCCTCGGAGCAGATGGTGGGCAACGCCATCCAGCGGCAGTTCCTCCACGTGCTCGACTACCCCACGGCCGCCGCGATGTCGTTCCTCCTCATGGCAGTGATCCTGCTCGCCGTCAGCGTGTACATCCGCCGCGCCGGAACGGAGGAACTCGCCCGATGACCTGGCTGCGCCGCAACGCCGTCGTCCTCGCCGGGCTGCTGGCGACCGGCTACCTGCTGCTGCCCAACGTGGTCGTGCTGGTCTTCTCCTTCAACGACCCGCAGGGCCGCTTCAACTACGAGTGGCATTCCTTCTCCACCAGCGCCTGGCGCGAGCCGTGCGCGGTCGGGGAGATGTGCGACTCGCTCGCCCTGAGCCTGCGGCTGGCGCTGCTGGCCACCCTGATCGCCACTGCCTTCGGCACCCTGGCCGCCTTCGCGCTCGCCCGCTACCGGTTCCGCGGCAAGGGCGCGGCCAGCGCGCTGTTCATCCTGCCGATGGCCATGCCCGAGGTGGTCATGGCCGCCTCCCTGGGCACCCTGTTCCTCAACATGCGCGTCGAGTTCGGTTTCACCACGATCCTCATCGCGCACGTGATGTTCTGCCTCAGCTTCGTCGTGATCGCCGTGCGCGCCCGCCTGATGGGCCTGGACCCGCACCTGGAGGAGGCCGCGCGCGACCTGTACGCCGGGCCGGTGCAGACCTTCTGGCGGGTCACGCTGCCGCTGGCGGCGCCCGGCATCGCCGCCGGCGCCCTGCTCAGCTTCGCGCTGTCCTTCGACGACTTCATCATCACGCAGTTCAACGCGGGGCCGTCCACGGTGACCTTCCCGATGTACGTCTGGGGCGCCGCCCAGCGGGGCACGCCGGTGCAGATCAACGTCATCGGCACGGCCATGTTCCTGCTCGCCGTCGGCATCGTGCTCGTGACGCAGCTGCTCACCGCCCGGCGGCGGGGCGTCAGAGCGCGAGCGTGAACAGCGCCGAGGCCAGCCACACCACCGGCACGAACACCACCAGCAGCGCCGCCACGCGCAGGGCGGCGACGCCGCGCAGCAGCCGGCGGGAGGCGCCCAGCCGCACCAGCAGCGCGGCGGTCTCCGCCCGCGCCGCCCGGGACTCGGCCGCCACCGCCGCGACCGTGCCGGCCGCGCACACCAGCACCACACCCGCACCCAGCGCCCCCGGGCCGCCCAGCACCCCCGGTCCGTCCAGCCGCACCACGGCCAGCAGCGCCGCCGTGGCCGCGGCGAGCGCGCCCAGCGGGCGCCCGGCGCGCCACGCCTCCCGCTGGAGCGTGCGCCCGGCGAGCAGCCGCGGCGCGCCGGGACGGCCCGCCGCCACGGCCCGCCCGCAGGCGTGCACCAGGCCCGGCGCCGAGACGACGAGCCCCGCCGCCAGCAGCAGCCAGCCGCCCGCTACCCCGGCCGTCGCCTCCCCCAGCGTCCCCGGCAGCGGCAGCCCTTCACCCGGCCTCCGGCCGGCGCGGGCACCCAGTGCCACGCCCGCCGTCGCGAGCGCCACGCCCCACGGCAGGCCGGCCGGACCGGGCACCGGCGGGGCGGCCGGGCCGGCGCCCCGGGGCGCGGGCAGCGCGGGCTCCGGGCGCGCGGCGTCGGCCGCCGCGCCCCGGCGCGGCCGGACCGCCAGCGCGCTCGCGGCCGCCGCCGCCAGCGGCACCACCGTGAGCAGCGTCAGCGCGGCGGCCAGCGGCAGCGGGCGCCCGGCGGCGAGCCATCCGGCGTCGCCGCCGCCGACCGGCCCGGCCGGACCGTCGCCGCGCAGGTGCACGAAGACGGCCAGCGCCGCCGCGGACCCGGCCAGGGCCGCCAGCGCCGAGGTCAGGCACGCCAGCACCGGCACCCGGGCCGGTCCCAGCCCGGCCGCCGTGAGGCCGGGCCGGCGCCGCACCACCGGATCGGCCCGCGTCACCGCCATCGCCAGCTGGACGGTCGCCGCCAGCGGCACCGCGCAGCACGCCAGCCGCAGCGCGGCGGCGCCGTTGTCGCCCGGGTGCGCCAGCGCGTACCCAAGCGAGGCGAGCAGCAGGAATCCCACGCCCCCAGCGGCGCCTGCCAGCAGCAGCCGCCGGCACAGCGCCGGGGCGTCCGCGCCCCGGATCAGACGGAGAGTGAGCATGCCGCCGCCCGTACCGCCGGGGTGGCCCGGCCGTCGAGGAGGGAGAACGAACGGTCCGCCAGCGCTGCCACCCCCGGGTCGTGGGTCGCGAGCACGACCGTGATGCCGTGCGAGCGGGCGGCGTTGGTGAGCGTCCGCAGCACCTGCGCGCCCTCCGCCTGCCGCAGCGACGCCGTCGGCTCGTCGGCGAACAGCACGCGCGGCGCGTGCACCAGGGCGCGCGCGACCGCCACGCGCTGCCGCTGCGCCTGCGTCAGCGCCGCCGGCCGCTTGGCCGCGCAGTTCCCCGCGTCGAGCCGCCGCAGCCACTCGTCGGCCGCGCGCCGCGCCCGCCGCTGCCCGGCGCCCGCCAGCAGCAGCGGCAGCGCGGCGTTCTCCCACACCCGCAGCTCGGGCACCAGGTCCGGAACGGCGCCGACCCAGCCGAAGCGGTCGCGGCGCAGCCGCTCCCGCGCGGCGGGCCGCATCGAGTGCACCGGCTGGCTGTTGAACCAGACCTCGCCCGCGTCCGGCACCAGCTGGCCCGACAGGCAGGCCAGTAGCGTCGTCTTGCCGCAGCCGCGCGGTCCCGTGACGGCGAGGATCTCGCCCTGCCGCACCTCCAGCGAGACACCGTCGAGTGCCGGGGTGGGGCCGTGGGCCAGGCGCAGGGCCCGCGCCCAGAGGATGTCGTTGTCGGGTGGGGCCATGGTGTCGGGTGGGGCCATCGGGAGGGCACCTCCGCTCGTTCCGCCAACTTCCCCCGACCGGGTGAACGAGCGGCCGGGGGCAGGGGTCACTGGCGTGCGGCTTATCCGCTTGTCGTGCCCGCGCGCCCCGCGTCCCCTGCCAGCACGCTGGCACAGCGCCCCGCGTCGCGCGCTCCGGGTGGGCCTAATGGGACGCCGGTTCCTCCGGACGGAGGGGACCGGCACCGGCGCGGGGATGAAAACGGGAACGAAAGGGAGGAAATCGTCCGGCCAGTCCCCGGGGGGCACCGGGGCGGAGCGGGAAGGTGCCCGGCCCGGAAGGCGGGAAAACATGCGGCGTGAGCCGTCAGGCAAGAGGATTTCTTTCCGTACCGGCGGAAAACGGCGAGGATCTTTCCGGTTCGTGCCTGTGTCGTCGCGGCGCCGCGGGGCATAGGCTTCTCGGACCACCGACGCCATTCGTCACCGACCGCGGGAGGGTGCCGTGACCATCGACCTGAGCCGGCTGCGCAACTACATCAACGGGGAGTACCGGGACGCCGCCGACGGGCGGACCACCGAGGTGACCGACCCCGTGACCGGCGAGCCGTACGCCTCGGCGCCGCTGTCGGGAGCCGCGGACGTGGACGCCGCCATGTCCGCCGCCGAGGCGGCGTTCCCCGCCTGGCGCGACACCACCCCGGCCGAGCGGCAGCTGGCCCTGCTGCGGATCGCCGACGCCTTCGAGCGCCACGCCGACGAGCTGCTCGCCCTCGAGTGCCGCGACACCGGCAAGCCGCTGGAGCTGACCCGGCAGGAGGAGCTGCCGATGATGCTGGAGCAGATCCGGTTCTTCGCGGGCGCCGCGCGCGTGCTCGAGGGCAAGTCGGCCGGGGAGTACATGGCGGGCATGACGTCCTTCGTGCGCCGCGAGCCCCTCGGCGTGTGCGCCCAGGTCGTGCCGTGGAACTATCCGCTGATGATGGCCGTCTGGAAGTTCGCTCCCGCGCTGGCGGCGGGGAACACCGTGGTCCTCAAGCCCTCCGACACCACCCCCGCCTCCGCCACCTGGGCGGCCGGGCTGATGGGCGAGTTCCTGCCGCCCGGCGTGTTCAACGTGCTGACCGGTGACCGTTCCACGGGGCGGCTGATGGCCGAGCACCCCGTCCCCGCCATGGTCTCCATCACCGGCTCCGTCCGCGCCGGCATGGAGGTCGCCGCCAGCGCGGCCAAGGACCTCAAGCGCGTCCACCTGGAGCTCGGCGGCAAGGCGCCCTGCCTCGTCTTCCCGGACGCCGACCTCGCCGCTGCCGTCGAGGGCATCCGGGACGGCGGGTTCTTCAACGCCGGGCAGGACTGCACGGCCGCCACCCGCGTCCTGGTCCACGAGTCCGTGCACGACGACTTCGTCACCGCGCTCACCAAGGCCGCCGCCGAGGTGAAGACGGGCGACGTCACCGACCCGGACTGCTTCTACGGCCCGCTGAACAACGCCGACCAGCTCGCCCGCGTCTCCGGCTTCGTCGAGCGCCTGCCCGCGCACGCCACCGTCGCCACCGGCGGCCGGCGCGTGGGGGAGCGCGGCTACTTCTACGCGCCGACCGTCGTCACCGGGGTGCGCCAGGACGACGAGATCAGCCAGCACGAGGTCTTCGGCCCCGTCATCACCGTGCAGTCCTTCGCCGACGAGGACGAGGCCGTCGCCTTCGCCAACGGCGTGGAGTACGGCCTGGCGTCCTCGGTGTGGACCCGCGACCACGCCCGCGCCATGCGGCTGTCCCGCGCCCTCGACTTCGGCTGCGTGTGGATCAACACCCACATCCCGCTGGTCGGCGAGATGCCGCACGGCGGCTTCAAGAAGTCCGGGTACGGCAAGGACCTGTCCGCCTACGGCCTGGAGGATTACACCCGCGTCAAGCACGTGATGACCGCGCTGTGACGCCCCTGCGCCGGGGGCCGTGCCGGGCCGGCGCTCAGGCGGCGGCGTGCCCCCGGCGCGCAAGCAGGGCGCGCAGCGCCCCCACCCGGTTGGTGGTGACCGCGTCCACCCCCAGGTCCAGCATCCGGCGCAGGGCCCAGCGGCTGTCGGGGGTCCACACGCCCAGCAGATAGCCGTCCGCCCGGGCGTGCTCCACCGTCTGCCGCGTCACCAGCCCGAAGCGGTAGTTCAGCCACCGCGGGCGCAGCAGCCGGAGCAGCGACGGGCGCGGCAGGGCGGACCGTTTCCACGTCAGCGCGATCTCCGCCTGCGCGTCGGCCTCCCGCACGGCGCGCAGCGCCGCCGGGTCGCCGCAGTAGTACACGCGCCCGGCCGCGCCCGCCTCGTGCACGGCGGCCACCGCCGCCAGCGCCGTCGCGGACGCCCGCTCCGGCAGGTCGATCAGGGTCCGCACGGGCGCGGTGACCGCCAGCGCCTGCGCCAATGTCGGCACCCCGCCGCCGGTGAGGGCCGCCACCTCCCGCGCGGTCAGATCGGCCACGGGCCGGTCGTGGCCCCACAGCCGTTCCAGCGTGGCGTCGTGCACCACGACGGGCACGCCGTCCCGGGTGGCGCGGACGTCGAGCTCGACCGCGTCCGCGCCCGCGGCGATCGCCGAACGGAAGGACGCCAGGGTGTTCTCCCGTGCCGCGTGCGGGTCACCGCGGTGCGCGATGGCCAGCACCGGCCGCCGCGCGCCGCTCATCCCCGCCAGTCCGCGACGTAGGCGTCGATCTCCCGGACCAGCCGCGCCTTGCCCGCGTCGTCGAGGAAGGACGCCCGCACAGCGTTCTTCGCCAGCGCCGCCACGCCGGCCTCGTCCAGGCCGAGGAGACGGGCCGCCACCGCGTACTCGGTGTTCAGGTCGGTGCCGAACATCGGCGGGTCGTCGGTGTTGACGGTGACCGTCACCCCGGCGTCCGCCATCCGCGCTATCGGGTGCTCCTCCAGCGTGCTGACTGCGCGGGTCGCGACGTTCGAGGTCGGGCAGACCTCCAGCGGGATGCCGTGCTCGGCCAGGTGCTCCAGCAGCCGCGGGTCCTGCGCGGCGCTGGTGCCGTGGCCGATGCGCTCCGCGCGCAGCTCGGTGAGCGCGTCCCACACGGTCTGCGGGCCCGTCGTCTCCCCGGCGTGCGGCACGCTCCGCAGCCCCTCGGCGATGGCGCGGTCGAAGAACGGCTTGAACCGGCCGCGGCTGACGCCTTGCTCGGGGCCGCCCAGGCCGAACGCGACCAGCCCCTCGGGCCGGAGATCACAGGCCATGCGCGTCGTCTCCTCGGCCGCGATGTCCCCCTGGACCTCGCCGGGGATGTCGAAGCACCAGCGCAGCACCACCCCCAGCTCCCGCTCGGCAGCCCGCCGGGCGTCCTCGATGGCCTCCAGGAACGCCACGTCGGGGATCCCGCGCCGCACGGACGAGAAGGGTGTCACCGTCAGCTCCGCGTACCGGATCTGCTGCCGGGCCATGTCGCGGGCGATCTCATAAGTGAGCAGCCGCACGTCCTCGGCGTCCCTGATGAGGTCCACGACCGTCAGGTACAGCTCGATGAAGTGGGCGAAGTCGCGGAAGGTGAAGTAGCCGGCGAGCTCGGCCGGGTCCTTCGGCACCGGCGAGTCGGGGTGGCGCGCGGCCAGCTCGGCGACGATGCGGGGAGAGGCGGAGCCGACGTGGTGGACGTGGAGCTCGGCCTTGGGCAGTCCGGCGATGAACGCGGTGAGACCGGGATGTGCGGGACCTGACGAACCAGACAACGAGCCCTCCAGCGACGAGTGTGTCCGGCCCATGGTAGGAGGGGGCGCTGCCCGGCCCGGAGGGTGCGTAAGGTGTGGGCCAACGATCTGGAGGTCCCGTGACGGCTGACCAGGAGCCCAATCCGTTCCGCCCGCCAGAGCCGGACGCCCCCCGGGCCCCCGCCGCGCCGTGGCCGGCCCCGGGCGGCCCGGGCGCGCCCCCGGCGTGGCCCGCCGCGCCGGCCAGCGGCTTCGGCGCCGCCGCGCCGGTGACCGCGCCCGCGGCCGGCGGTTATCCCGGCTGGGGGGCCGTGCCCGCCGCGGGGCCGCGGAACGGCATGGGCACCGCCAGCATGGTGCTGGGCGTCATCGGCGCCTGCCTGTGCTGGACCCTCGTGCTCAGCCCCGTCGCCTTCGTGGTCGCGCTCATCGGCTTCATCCTCGGCCTGGTGGCCCTCGGCCGGGTCCGGCGCGGCGAGGCCACCAACCGCGTCTACGCGCTGAGCGGGACGGTCACCGGCGCCGCCGGCGGCGCGGTCGCGCTGACGCTCTCGGTGTGCCTCGTGATCCTCAGCGCCCGGCCGGCCGCGGTCCAGTCGCACGCGGGCGCCGAGTACCTGGCGGGCGCCGGGGAGCTGGTGCGGTACGAGGACGGGCTGCGCGTCGTCATCGGCGAGCCGGAGCGCATGGCCGCCGACGGCACCGGCGACGCCACGGTCGCCCTGACCGTGGACCTCACCCACCACGGCGAGGAGAGCACCACGCTCACCGGCGGGGAGATCACCGCCTACGCCGACGAGGAGCGGCTGCCCGCGTCCGGCGTCCGGGTGGCGGGCCAGGGGCCGCCGGACCGGCTGCGGCCCGGCGAGACGGTCACCCTCACCTACGCCGTCACCGTGCCGGAGGACGCCGAACGGCTCGGGCTGGACTACGCGCCCAGCGGCGGGCACACCGTGGCGTACTGGGAGTTCGGCCTTCCGGAGGGCAGTGCGCCCCCGGCCGGGCCGGATCCCGGCGGAGAAGGCGGCGGCTCAGGAGGCAGCTCCGGGGGCATCGACGCCTGACCGGGCCCGGCGGAGGGCCGGACGGTGAGGCGGGCCCGGCCGGCCGCTCGCCCCAGGGGGTATGGGGCGGGCGGTACCGGTCCGGAGAAGTAGCACGGAGTCGTGAACCGCTCTCGCTACCGCAGACGACCGTACGGCACGCCGGGCGGCCAGGGAGCAGGAGACGCGGTATCCGCATCACATCCCCACAACCCGCAGCCGGGCATCACACGCTGGCCAGCGCCTCTTCCAGAACGTCCAAGCCCTCCCGCAGCAGCTCCTCGCCGATCACCAGCGGCGGCAGGAACCGCAGCACGTTCCCGTACGTACCGCAGGTCAGGACGAGCAGCCCGGCCCGGTGGCAGGCCGCCGCCACGGCCGCGGTGGCGGCCGGATCGGGCTCCCGCGTGCCGGGGACGACCAGCTCCGCGGCCAGCATGGCGCCGCGGCCGCGCACGTCGCCGATGACCGGGTGCGCCTCGGCCATCGCCCGCAGCCGCGGCTTCATGACGGCCTCGATCTCCCGCGCCCGCGCCGCCAGGTCCAGCGTCCGCATCGTCTCGATGGCGCCCAGGGCGGCGGCGCAGGCCACCGGGTTGCCGCCGTAGGTGCCGCCGAGCCCGCCGGTGTGGGCGGCGTCCATGATCTCCGCCCGCCCGGTCACCGCCGCCAGCGGC
This sequence comes from Streptomyces sp. 7-21, assembly GCF_016741785.1. Taxonomy (GTDB): domain Bacteria; phylum Actinomycetota; class Actinomycetes; order Streptomycetales; family Streptomycetaceae; genus Streptomyces. The sequence goes on along the minus strand of NZ_JAERRL010000013.1, from coordinate 65,339 downwards.
AGCCCGCCGGCGATGCCCTTGGCCGTCGTGATCAGGTCGGGGACGAGACCCTCCTCCTCGCAGGCGAACCACCGGCCGGTGCGGCAGAAGCCCGACTGGATCTCGTCGGCGACGAAGACGATGCCGTGCGCGGCGGCGAACTCGGCCACGCGGGGCAGGAAGCCCGGGGCCGGCTCGATGAACCCGCCCTCGCCCAGCAGCGGTTCGACGACGATCGCGGCGGTGTTCTCCGGCCCCACCTCCTTTGTGATCTTGTCGATGACCAGCGCCGCCGCCTCCTCGGCACAGCGTTCCGGACCGCCGGGCCAGCGGTACGGGTAGGCCATCGGCACCCGGTACACCTCGGGCGCGAACGGGCCGAAGCCGTGCTTGTACGGCATGTTCTTGGCGGTCAGCGCCATCGTCAGGTTGGTCCGGCCGTGGTAACCGTGCTCGAAGACCACGACCGCCGGGCGGCCGGTGTGGTAGCGGGCGATCTTCACGGCGTTCTCGACCGCCTCGGCGCCCGAGTTGAGCAGTACCGACTTCTTGGCGTGGTCCCCGGGGGTGACCCTGGCCAGCTCCTCGCAGACCTCGACGTAGCCCTCGTACGGCGCGACCATCGCGCAGGTGTGGGTGAACTGCCCCAGCTGCTCGGTGGCGCGCCGCACCACGGCCTCGGCGCTGTTGCCGACCGAGGTGACCGCGATCCCCGAGCCGAAGTCGATGAACGCGTTGCCGTCCACGTCGAGCAGGATGCCGCCGCCGGCCGCCTGGGCGAACACCGGCAGCACCGTCCCGAGGCCGTCGGCGACGGCGGCGCGCTTGCGCGCCATCAGCGCGCGGGACTTCGGCCCGGGCACCTCGGTGACGAGCCGCCGCCGCTGCGGCAGGGACGGGCCGCCGGCCGGCGCGTCGGGTGCGGTGGGCATTCCGGTGGGGCTCGTGGCGGTCATCGGCGCACTCCTCGTCGCGAAGGGACACGAACAGCGGAACGGAAAAAGGGGGGCAGGAATAAAGCGAACGATATGGAACGAAAGCGGAACAAGAAGGGAGCGAAGGCGGAAAGGAGCTGGTGGGCTGCGAGCGGATCGAGGACACGGACGGGGCGGACCGGAAGGCCGTTACCGGGCCGCTGTCCGCAGGCTAGGGCCCCGCCGCCGCTGCGGGCACGCACCACCACGGCCCACTCGCCGACCCGTTTTGTCCACCGCGGCGGGTAGCCGCCGGCCGGGCGCCTGACGCGCGCCTGGCAACGGGCTCCTCAGCGGTCCAGGGTCGGGACCCGGGACGGGGCGGGGGAGATGCGGCGGCCGTCGCCGCCGAAGACGTAGAGCTGGTCCAGGTCGAGCAGCAGCGGCACCCGCTCGCCCGTGCGGAAGGGGAAGTCGGTGGGCGCGCGCAGCACGATCCCGTCGGCGATCCGGCCGGGTGCCGGCGAGGATGCCGGCAGCTCACGCGGCCGCTCCGGCGCCCCGGCCGCCGGGGCGCCGGGCTGCCGGCCGAACAGCCGCGCCAGCCGCCCGCCGCCGCGGCGGCGGTTGCGGCGCTGCCGGTCCGCCGGGGGCAGCCGCGGCCCCTCCAGGCCGTCCACCTCGGCCGGGCGCGCCCCCGTGCTCACGTGCACCAGCGTCTCGTGCCCCTGGAACTCCACGTGCTCCACGACGCCGTTCAGCAGCGCCTCGCTGGGCCGCATCTCCTCCGGGGACCCGATGCGCGCCGCCTCCGAACGCAGCCCGACGGTGATGTCGCGGCCCATCTGGATGCGCAGCAGCTGGTGGTCGGGGCTCAGCGGCTCGGGCAGCACCAGGCGCTGCTTGCCGAAGTCGATGCTCAGCCGGCCGCCGAGCGGCGCGTTCACCCGGGCCTTGAGGAGGTTGATCCGGGGGGTGCCGACGAACGCCGCCACGAAGACGTTGTCCGGCAGCTGGTACACCTCCCGCGCCGTGCCGGTCTGCTGGAGCACGCCGTCCCGCATCACCGCCACCCGGTGGCCCAGCGACATCGCCTCGGCCTGATCGTGGGTCACGTACACGGTTGTCACGCCCAGATGCCGCGTCAGCGTGGCGATCTCCGTCCGCAGCCGGTTCCGCAGCTTCGCGTCAAGGTTTGACAGCGGCTCGTCCAGCAGGAACGTCTTCGGCCGCCGCACGATCGCCCGTCCCATCGCCACGCGCTGCCGCTCGCCGCCGGAGAGCTGGCCCGGATAGCGGTCGAGCAGGTCCTCGATGCCCAGCATCCGCGCCGCCTCGCCCACGCGCGGCGAGATGTCCGCGTGCGGCGTCTCGATCCGCAGCGGGAAGCCGATGTTCTCCCGGCTCGTCATGTTCGGGTAGAGCGCATAGTGCTGGAACACCATGGCCAGCTGGCGCTCTCCGGGCGGCTTGTGGTTGGCGAGCTCACCGTCGAGGAACAGCTCGCCCGAGGAGATGTCCTCCAGACCCGCGATCATGCGCAGCACCGTCGACTTCCCGCAGCCCGAAGGCCCCAGCAGCACGACGAACTCGCCGGGCTCGATGTCCAGGGACAGCCGGTCGACGGCGACGACGTTCCGCGGGTAGACCTTGGTGACTTCCCGCAGTGAGATGGCGCGTGTCATGACGTTCCGCCCGAGGTCCTCATTGAGCCAGCGGTGGAGCAGGAACGTAGCGCACCGGATGTGGCTTGGGAACGGGTATGGACAGGTTGGTGCGCCGCATATTCGACGGGAATTCGACAGCGGACCGCGCGGCAGCGCCCGGAGGCCGTGCCCGGCCTCACGCTAGATTGGCCGTCGGACCGGTCCGCGGCGGCGCCCCGGCGCTGCACCGCCGACCGCCCGTCAGAAGCATGCCTGGTCAAGGGGGATGGCACCGATGAGCACCGACCGCACCGACGGCGTGCGCGGCGGACCGGCCCAGGCCGCCGCCGGCCCGCCCGTGCCGCCCGCTCCCGGCGCGCCCCCGGCGCCCCGGCAGCCGCCGCCCGACGAGGGGCCGCCCCTGGTCCGCTGGCTGGGCACCCCCCGCCCCGAGGCCAGCCCCGGCGTCTGGCGCGCCGGCCACGTCGCCAAGCCCCCCCAGGACCCGGACCCGATCAGCGACCGCGAGCTGCACGGCGGTGCCCTGCTGGCGCTGCTCACCGGCTGGCTGGTCTGGTCGCTGTGCTGGAACGGCTACGTGCGGGTGTGGCTGTGGCCGCTGGAGTGGGTCTCCTTCGACTTCTGGAACGGCACCACGCTGTGGGTGTCGGCGACCTACGCCTACTACACGGCGTTCGGCGCGCTGCTGGCGTGGGCCTTCGGCCGGATCGGCAACTGGCCCCGGCTGTGGCGCCGCTGGCGGCCGGCGGTGCTGCGCCTGCTGTGCGGGCCGGAGCACCGCGCCGCGCCGATGCCGCGGCGCGCGACCCAGCGCGCGCTGTTCGCCCTCGTCGCGGGGGCCTGGGCGTTCGGGCTCAGCTTCGGCGGCGTGTGGACCTTCTGGCTGGAGCCGCTGTACGCCGTCGTGCCCGACTCGTGGTGGGAGGACGGCGACACCACCGCCTACACCGTCTCCTACAACCTCTATTACGCCGTCTACACCCTCCTGCTGGCGGCGCTCGCCGCCTGGCTGGGCGGCTGGCGCGCCATCTGGCGGCACCACCCGCCGCGCTGGCGCCGCGCCGCCGCGCGCGCCCGCGCCGCCGGGCTCGAAGGCCGCGGCAGTCCCGCCGACTTCACGGAGATGCGCGAGGCCGGCGCCCCCGACGCCGCCGACCGGCTGGCCGCCGAGGCGCGCGAGGGCACGATGAGCGACCTCGATTACGCCCGCATCCAGCGCGCCTGGAGCGAGGTGCGGGCCAGGCCCACCGCCCTGCCGGAGTTCCGCCGCGCCGTCGCCGAGCACGGCGCCGCGGCGTTCTGCCACCCCTCCGGCCACCGCGACCTGGCGGTGCGGACGGCCCAGCACGACCTGCTCACCCGCCAGGTGCGGATCGGCCGGGCCGCCGACGACGAGCGCAACCCGTACGTCTACCGGGGCGAGGACGTCGCGCTGGATCCGGCGGTGCTCGGCACGTCCCTGCTCGCCGTCGGTCCGCCCGGCGCCGGGAAGACCGGCCGGGTCATCCGGCCCGTCACCGAGGCGCTGTGCCTGCACGCGCTCACCGGGCAGGCCGCCGTCGTCGCCGTCGGCACGGCCAGCGCCGCGCTCGGCCCCGACGACGCCTTCGACATCATCGTGCGCGTCGGCGACCCCGCCTCCACCCACCAGCTGGACCTGTACGGCGGCGCCACCGACACCGACGAGGCCGCCGCCCTGCTCGCCGAGGCGCTTGTCGGCGGCACCCGCACCGAGCCGCGCGAGGCCGCCGCCGTGCTGGCGCAGCTGATCGGCCCGTACCACGCCGCCTACGGGCGGCTGCCCGGCGCCGGGGAGCTGCGGGCGCTGCTGGACGGCGCGCCCGCCCCGCTGGCCACGCTCCGCGCCGACCTCGACGCCGCGGGCGCCTACGCCCAGCAGCGGGAACTGGACGCCCGCGAGCGGCAGTCCCAGCGCCCCGACGACCTGGCGCCGCACCTCGCCGACCTGCTCGCGCTGCTCGACCGCGCGGGCTTCGGCCGGGCCGGCGACCGGGCCAGCGGGGCCGCGGACGGACCGCCGCCGCTGTCCCTCGGCGCGCTGGTGCACCCGGTGCGGATCCGCGTGGACCTGCCGCCCACCGGGCACGCCGAAGCCGGCCGCATCCTCACCCGGCTGCTGCTCGCCCAGTTCGCCTCGGCCGTGACCGCCCGGCCCGACCGCTCGGTCTTCGCCTGCCTCGTGCTCGACGACGCCACCGGCGCCGTCACCCCCGGCACGGTGCGGGCCCTGACGCGGCTGCGGCCCGCCAACGCCGGGGCCGTGCTCGCCCTGCGCACCCTGGACGACGTGCCCGCGGCGCTGCGCTCCGGGCTGCTCGGCGCGGTCGGCTGCCGCATGGTGTTCTCCGGGGTCACGACCTGGGACGCCGAGCACTTCGCCCGCGCCTGGGGCACCGAATGGACCGAGGACACCGACATCACCCGCACCCCTGACCGCAGCGGCGGCGCGGTGAAACGCCTCGTGCGCGGCGTGCGGAAGCTGTTCACCGGCCAGGACACGCTGACGGAATCCGTCACCGTGCGCCGGGTGGAACGGGAGCGGTGGTCCGCCTCCGAGCTGGCGCACCGGGTGCCGCCGCGCCACGCCGTGCTGTCCCTGACCACGGTCTCCGGCGAGCCGGGCCCGCCCGTGCTCGTCCGGCTCGGCTGACATCCGGGCCGTCCCGGCGCCCCGGCCGTGGCCGAGAAGCGGCGCCCGGGCTACCGCTCGCATATGCCACCGACGGTACGGTGAAGGCGACGCGCCGTACGTCCGCATCGCCGTGGCGTCCGCATTCCCGTGCCGGACCGACACATCGACAAGGTGGCCCATGCAACCGACGCTCGCCTCGCTTGTGCGGCACTCGTCGCTGGGCCTGCGCGTGCTCTGCGGCCAGGACGCGCTGGACGTCCCCGTGCGGTGGGCGCACGTCAGCGAGCTGACCGACCCGGTGCCGTACCTGGACGGCGGCGAACTCCTGCTGACCACCGGCCTGAAGCTGCCGGCCGCGGACGAGGAGCTGCTGCGCGGCTACACGGCCCGGCTCGCGTCGGCGGGCGTCGTCGGCCTCGGCTTCGGCGTGGGCGTCCACCACCCGGCCACGCCGCCCGCGCTGGTCGAGGCCGCGCGGGCGGCCGGGCTGCCGCTGCTCGAAGTGGCGCCGCGCGTCCCGTTCATCGCCATCAGCAAGGCGGTCTCGGCCGCTCTCGCCGCCGAGCGCTACCGCTCCGTCACCGCGGGCTTCGCCGCCCAGCGCGAACTGACCAGGGCCGCCCTCAGCCCCGGCGGGCCCGCGGCGCTGCTGGAGCGGCTGGCCGCCGCCACGGACGGCTGGGCCGCCCTGTACGACGTCACCGGGAGCGTCACGGCCGCCGCACCCGGCTGGGCGGCGCGCCGCGCGGCGAAGCTGGCCGGCGAGGTGAGGAACCTCGCCGGGCGCACCGCCCCCGCCACCGCCGTCTGCGCCCCGCCCGAACTGCCCGACGAGCGGGTGGAGCTCCAGTCCCTGGGCTCCGGCCCGGTGCCCGGCGCCATCCTGGCCATCGGCACCGCGGAACCGCCCGGCACCAGCCAGCGGTACGCCATCGAGTCGGCCGTCGCCCTGCTGACGCTCCTCACCGAGCGCTCCCGCGCCGTCCAGGCGGCCGAGTCCCGGCTCGGCGCCGCCGTGCTGCGGATGCTGCTCAGTGGCGAGCCGGACCACGCCCGCGCCGTCGCCGGGCAGCTGTACGGCGGGCTGCTCGACGCGCCGGTGCGGGTGGTGCTCGCCGACCCGGGCGAGGACCCCGCCGCCCTGGAGGAGCTGGGCGCGGCCGTGGAGGCCGCCGCCGCCCGCGCCGGCGAGCCGGTGCTGGCCGCCGCCGAGGCCGAACGGCTGGTGCTGCTCGCCGCCGACGGCGGCGCCGCCCTGGCGGCCTGCCTGGACCACGCCCGCCGGGCCGACGGCGGCGACCGCCCCGGCCTGGCGCTGGGCGTCTCCGCGCCGACCGGCCCGGCCACGGCCGACACCGCCTACCGGCAGGCCAGCGAGGCGCTGGCCGTGGCGCGGCGCCGCAGCCGCCCGCTGGTCGAGCACGACGAGGTGACGGCCGGCTCCGTCATCGACCTGCTGGCCGACGACGCGGTGCGCGCCTACGCCGACGGCACGCTGCGCGCCCTGCGCGAGCACGACGCCCGGGGCCGCGGCGACCTGGTGGCCTCGCTGCGGGCCTGGCTGGCGCGGCACGGGCAGTGGGACGCGGCCGCCGCCGACCTCGGGGTGCACCGCCACACGCTGCGCTACCGGATGCGCCGGGTGGAGGAGATACTCGACCGCTCGCTGGACGACCCCGACGTGCGGATGGAGCTGTGGCTGGCCCTGAAGACCAGCAGCGCGACGTGACACCCCGCCCCGCGGCCGCCGCCGTGACCGTCCGCCGCGGGGCGGTTCGCCGTCACGGCCACAACCGGCCGCGCACCACGCCGCGCCGGACAAGACGCGCGGAGCCCGGCGGCCCCTACCGTAAAGGCACGCACCGTCACGAGACGAGGGGACCAACCGCGATGACGACAGCGACCACTCCGAGGCCGTTCTGGCTCGCCGGGCGCCCCGCCACCGGCGAGGGCACCCTCGACGTCACCTCGCCCTGGGACGGCGGCACCCTCGCCTCCGTCAGCGTGCCCACCCCGGCGCAGACCGAGGAGGCGGTGGCCGCGGCCGCCGCCGTCGCGCGGGAGTTCGCCGCCACCCCCGCCTACGAGCGCGCCGCCGCCCTGGACCACGTCCACCGCCGCCTGGCCGAGCGCGCCGAGGAGACCGCCCGCCTGATCAGCGCGGAGAACGGCAAGCCCATCAAGTGGGCGCGGGTGGAGGTCAGCCGCTGCGTGTCCGTCTTCCGCTGGGCCGCCGAGGAGGCCCGCCGCTTCAACGGCGGCAGCGCCCAGCGCCTGGACTCCGAGCCCGGCGGCGCCGGGCGGCTGGCGCTCACCCGCCGGTTCCCGTACGGGCCGGTGCTGGGCATCGCGCCGTTCAACTTCCCGCTCAACCTCTGCGCCCACAAGGTCGCCCCCGCCCTGGCGGCCGGCGCCCCGGTCCTGCTCAAACCGGCGCCCGCCACCCCGCTGTCGGCGCTGCTGCTTGGCGAGCTGCTCGCCGAGACCGGCCTGCCCGCCGGCGCGTGGAGCGTGCTGCCGGTGCCCAACGACGCCATGGCGCCGCTCGTGGCGGACCCGCGCCTGCCGGTGGTGTCGTTCACCGGCTCGGTGCCCGTCGGCTGGTCGATCCGGGATGCCGTGCCCCGCAAGCGGGTCACCCTCGAGCTCGGCGGCAACGGCGCCGCGATCGTCCTGGCCGACTACTCCTCGGACGCCGACCTGGACTGGGCGGCCCAGCGCATCGCCACGTTCTCCAACTACCAGGCCGGGCAGTCCTGCATCTCCGTGCAGCGGGTCATCGCCGACGCCGCCGTCTACGACCGCCTCGTGCCCCGCGTCGTCGCCGCCGTCGAGGCGCTCGTCACCGGCGACCCCGCTGACGAGGCGACGGACGTCGGCCCGCTCATCAGCGAGGACGCCGCCCGCCGGGTGGAGACCTGGGTCAGCGAGGCGGTCGCGCGCGGCGCCCGGGTGCTCACCGGCGGCACCCGCGACGGCGCCAGCTACGCGCCGACGGTGCTGGAGAACGTCCCGCCCGACGCGAAGGTGGCCTGCGAGGAGGTGTTCGGCCCGGTGCTGTCCCTGACCCGCGCCGAGAACGAGGAGGCGGCCTTCGCCGCGGCGAACGACTCGGCGTTCGGCCTCCAGGCGGGTGTGTTCACGCACGACGTGCAGGCCGCCTTCCGGGCGCACCGGGCGCTGGAGGTCGGCGGCGTCATCGTGGGCGACGTGCCGTCGTACCGTGCCGACCAGATGCCGTACGGCGGGGTGAAGGACTCCGGCATCGGCCGCGAGGGTGTGCGGTACGCGATGGAGGACTACACCTACGAGCGGGTCATGGTCCTCACCGGCCTGGAGCTGTAGGGGCGCCTTTGGCCCGGGGCGCGGCCTGCGCGCCCGTGGGCTTCCGCGCCACGATCAGGTCCCGGACGATCGACTGGTCCACCCGGTGGGCGAAGTGCTGGTACGGCTCGGCGTCCACCGGGACCAGGCCGTGCCCGGCGAACAGCTCCGCCAGCTCCTCGCGGCGCGCGACGCGGGTATTCCACGACAGGCCGACCGCGCCGCCGCGCCGCAGCAGCCGCGTCCACACCGGCAGCGCCGACCGCAGCAGCGGCAGCGGGCTGCGGCTGGTGGCGGGCCGGGACTCCGCGCCGCGCGACCGGGCGCCGTGCTGCACGCCGTAGGGCGCGTCGGTCACGATCAGGTCGAAGGAGGCGGGGCGGAAGAAGTCGCCGCTGGCGGTGGTGTCGGCGTGCACCATGGTCACCTCCAGGTGCTCGCCCTTCTTGTACCGCTCCTTGTCCTCAGCGAGCGTCACGTGGAAGCGCCGCCCGAGCGCCCGCCGGTCGCGGCGGACGGTGGCGGTCTGCGCCTGGTGCTTGATCCGGCTCGCGCGCAGCCAGTGGCGCAGGAAGTTCTCGTACGCCTCGAAGCTCCTGCCGTCCCGGTCCACCCCGGCCGCGTGCAGGCCGTACATCAGCGCCTGGTTCAGCGTCGTGCCCCGGCCGCACAGCGGGTCCAGGACACGCAGGCCGCCGGTGAGCAGCCGCTCGGGGCGGTCGGCGGCCACCGCCGTGACGTTCAGCAGCAGCTTGGTGAAGTCCTCGTTGGTCTTGCCCACGTACCGCTGCGTGCTCACCAGGTCGCTGGGGAAGCGGTCCAGGCGCTCCGCCGGGAGCGGCACCAGCCGCGTGCCGTCGTCCTCCAGGCGGAAGAGAGCGTAGAGCGCGGACAGGTTCGCCAGGAAGCCGATGTCCCGCGCGGACAGCTCCTCCGCGCGGAACGTCACGTACTCCGCGCCGCCCAGCACCCTCTCGCTGACGTCCCGCAGCCGCCCGCCGAGCACCGTTTCGTTGAAGGCGAGCAGTTCGGCGCGGGCCAGCGCGGTCGCGGCGCGGGCGTAGACCCGGTTGTGCGAGGGGAGCAGCAGAAAGCCGTAGGTGTTCATCCCGCCGGAGTCTACGGCGTGGCCTGACCGGGGGCCGAAGCGAAGTCCAGCCGGTGCAGCCGCACCGGTCCGCGCAGCGTGACGCGCAGCTCGCGCACGCCCGCGGGCGCGTCCGCCAGCGGGTGGCGGACGGCGTCGTAGACGTACCGGCCGCCGGTGGGGGGCACGGGGACGGCCGCGCGGAAGTCCGTGCCGGGCACCTGGAGGACGACCTCGCCGCGCGGTGCCCCGGCGGGAGCGCCGTCCGGCGGGCCCTCCAGCGCGGCGGTGACCGTGACCTGGTCCGGGCCCGTGCCCAGGTCGCAGCCGCGGAAGACGAGCACGCCCGGCTCGTCCCCGGCGGGGGTGACGGCGTCGCCGTGCTCCCGGGACAGGTCGGTCAGGGCGATGCCGCGGCTGTCGTCGAACCGGCAGGCCAGCAGACCCTCGCGCGCCACGGGCCGGGGCGCGGGCTCGTCACCCGCCACGGTCACCTCCGCCGTGAGGCGGATGTCGGCGCTGGAGGCGCCCGCCTCGATGGCGTAGCGGCCCGGCGGCACGGTCCAGCGGCCGTGTGCCACGTCGTACATGCCCAGCGCCTCGCTCGCGGGCGCCGACAGCGTCACCCGACGCGACTCGCCCGGCGCCAGGTGCACGCGGCGGTGGGCGATGAGCTGGCGGTGCGGGCGCGGCGGGCCGTCGCCGCGGGCCGCCGCGTACAGCTGCACGACCTCGTCGGAGGCGGTCTGGCCGGTGTTGGTGACCGTCAGCGCGGCCTCGACGGTGCCGCCGGGGCCGCCGGCGAGCCGCGCCGTCAGGCCGCGGTAGCCGAACGTGGTGTAGCTCAGGCCGTGGCCGAACGGGTACAGCGGCGTGCCGCCGAAGTACAGGTACGTGCTGCCGCTGGCGATCAGGTCGTAGTCGAGCAGCCCCGGCAGGTCCGCGTCCGAGGCGTACCAGGTCTGCGGCAGGCGGCCGGCGGGGGAGACGTCGCCGCACAGCACGCGCGCCAGGGCGGTGCCCGCGGCCTGCCCGCCGTGCGCGGTCCACAGCAGCGCCGGGAGCGCGGCGTCGGCCTCGGGGACCGCGTACGGGTAGGAGGAGACGAGGACGAGCGCCGTGCGCGGGTTGGCGGCGTGCGCGGCCCGCCACAGGCGGTCCTGGTGCGCGGGCAGCGCCAGGGTGGTGCGGTCCTCGGTCTCGCGGCCGTTGATGTGCGGGTCGTTGCCCGCGACGACGATGACGGCGTCGGCCCCGGCCGCCGCGGCGGCCACCTCTTCCTCGCCGCGCGCCGCCCACTCGACCGTGAAGACCGTGCCCTCCTCGCCCTCGCCGGCGACCTTCAGCACGCCGGCGGCGGCAGTGACGTGGCGGTCCGTGCCCAGATGACGCAGGAGGTGCCCGTCGCCGTGCGGCTCCAGGCGGAAGGTCTCGTGCACGACCCAGCCGCCGGGCTGCGCCGCCGAGGCACGCACCAGGCCGTCCTGGGCCACCGACAGGTAGCGGCCGCCGGGGGCGCGGAGGGTGAGCACGCCGCCGCCCCAGTCGACCATGTCGAACACGCTTGCGACCTCGGCGCCGCCGGCGCCGCCGGGGGCCAGGCGCAGCGGCGGCAGGTCCGTCCGCCCGGCCAGCAGCGCCGGGTCGAGCGCGGCGGTCTCCTCGCGGTCGGCCGCGCCGGCCTCCGGCGGCGCCTGGGGGACGGTCACCCAGCCGGCGTCCGTGCGCAGCCGCACCCGGTCGGTGCCTTCGGCGAAGGTCACCTCCGCGACCGAGGGGTGGGCGCGCAGGCCGGCCAGCGGGCTGACCCGGCGCAGCAGCGAGCCGCTGTACCAGTCGAGCTTCACCTCGTCGGCGAGGAGCCCGACGACGGCGACGCGGGCGCCGGGGCGCAGCGGCAGCAGCCCGTCGTTCTTCAGCAGCACGATGGCCTGCTCCGCCGCTTCGCGCGCCAGCTCCCGGTGCGCGGGGGTGTCGAAGGCCGCGTCGGCGGCGAACGGGTCCGCGTCCGGGTCGAACTCGCCCAGGCGGAACCGCATCGCCAGCAGCCGCGCCGCCGCCGCGTCGATGTCGGCCTCGCTGATCAGGCCGCGCTCCAGGGCGGCGGTCAGCCGGGCCACCGTGGGCGCGGAGTCCTCGCCGTGGTCGGTGAAGCTGTCCACGCCGGCGCGCAGGGCGGCGGCCAGGCCCTCCTCGTGGCTGGGGTAGTAGCCCTGGGAGCCGGCGATGTTGCTGGGCGCGGCGGCGTCGGAGCAGACGACGAGCGGCAGCGGCGTCCAGGTGCGCAGCTCCTCGCGCAGCAGCGGGGAGAGGTGGTTGGGGCGGCCGTTGACGAGGTTGTAGGCGGGCATGACGCCGGCGACCGCGCCGCCGCGCACCGGGCCGCGGAAGGCGGGCAGCTCGTACTCGTGCAGGACGCGGGGGCGCACCGAGGTGGTGGCGGTGTCGCGGCGGGTCTCGTGGTTGTGCGCCAGCCAGTGCTTGAGGACGGGCGCGGTGCGCCAGTAGTGCGGGTGGTCGCCGCGCAGGCCGCGGGTGTAGGCGGTGGCCAGGGCGGCGGTGAGGTGCGGGTCCTCGGCGTAGCCCTCCTCGTTGCGGCCCCACAGCGGATGGCGCAGCAGGTTCACCACCGGCGCCCACACGTTGAGGCCGACGCGCGGCTCGCGGGCGCGCATGGCCCTGACTTCGCGCCCGGTGGCCTCGCCGACGCGGCGCAGCAGGTCGTCGTTCCAGGTGGCGCCGAGCCCGACCGCCTGCGGGAAGACGGTGGCCCGTCCCATCCACGCCACGCCGTGCAGCGCCTCCTGGCCGGTGCGGAAGGCGGGGATGCCCAGGCGCTCAATGGCCGGGGCGTACTGGTGCAGCAGGCTGACGCGTTCGTGGCGCGTCAGCCGGCCGAGCAGGTCGGCGACCCGCTCCTCGACGGGCAGGCGGCGGTCACGGAAGGGGAGCTGTTCGGCGCTCACGTGCGGTTCCTTGCGGGTGGCGGTGGTCGCGGGCGGGAAAGGGGACGGGAAACCGGGCGGGACGCCCGGGAAGGGACGGTCAGCGTACGCCGGGGGCGCCGGGCCCGGGTGGCACACACGAGGGACACGGGTGCGGCACGCGCGGGCCACGCGGTTCGAAGCGCTTCGATGCTGGTTTCCCCCCGGTGTCCTGTCAAGACGCCGGGGGAAAACGCGCCGGTTGGTCCCTGAAGTGACCCAGTTGCGGGGGGAGCTGAGGCGGGCGCGGCAGCGCCCAACTTTCTGGGAACCGGGGGTTGTGCGACCCGCGGCCGGGTCTTAACCTCGGCGCAACATCGAAGCGCTTCGACCACCTCGCACCACGGTCATGCGACGGCGCAGAGCCATGAAGGGTTCATGAAGGGTTGACGCAATGCCGAACTCACGTTCCGGGCCCAGCCGGAGAAGCTTCCTCGCGTCCGCGGCGGTCGCGGCGGCGGCCACCGCCGGCGGGGTGCCGCTGCTGTCCGCCTGCGGTGGCGGCGGCGGTTCCGGCGGCGCCGAGGGCGGCCGGGTCTCCGAGTCGGAACTGGAGTCGATCCTTCCCGCCTACCGCGAGGCCAGCATCTCGGTCGAGCCGGACATCCCCAGCGAGAACGGGTCCAGCCCCGGCTTCACGACGTTCACGCCGGCCAGCGAGCTGGACACCACGGTGCCCAGGCCCCTGGGCAACGGCGGCCGCTTCACTGTCATGTCCCCGCTATGGGGGACGGCGCCCCAGGCGGGCAACGCCTACTGGACGGCGATGGACGAGGCCATCGGCGTGAGCATCGACTGGCAGATCCTGGACGGCAACACCTACGGCGAGCGGCTCAGCGCCGTCCTCGCCGGCAGCGACATCCCCGACCTGGTGGTCGTCCCCGGCTGGGAGCTCGAGGGCCAGATGCACCAGGCCATCAGCAGCCGCTTCGCCGACCTGGGCCCCTATCTCTCCGGCGACGCCGTCCTGGACTACCCCAACCTGGCCGCCATCCCCACCGCCGCCTGGCGCTCGGCCGTCTTCGGCGGCGCTTTGCGCGGCCTGCCCATGCCCCAGCCCGCCCTGGGCGGCGTCGTCCCCTACTACCGTGAGGACATCTTCGAGGCCAACGGCTGGACCCAGCCGCGCAGCGCCCGGGAGTTCTACGACTGGGCGGTGGACGTCACCTCTCCCCGCCAGCGGGTGTGGGCGTGCGAGGACATGAAGTGGACGGCCTTCATCATGTTCGGCGTGCTGCCGGACAAGCCCAGCTACTGGGAGCTGGGCGACAACGGACGGCTCGTCAACCGCTACGAGACCGAGGCCTACCTGGAGGCGCTCGAGTGGGCCCGCAGCCTGTTCGAGGCCGAGGTGGTGCACCCGGACGCCGTATCCGTCACCGGCGACTCGATGCAGCGCTTCGCCGCGGGCGAGTCGCTGGTGCTCAACACCGGCGACGGCTCCTGGTACGGCACCAGCTCGCAGCAGATGGACGTCCACCCGGAGTTCCGGATGAACGCCTTCGACTTCTTCGCCCACGACGGCGGCGACCCCGTGCTGTGGAACCGCAACGGCTCCGGCATCTGGTGCTTCCTCAACCGGAACCTGTCCGAGGACCGGATCCGGGAGGCGCTCCAGATCGCCAACTTCTGCGCCGCGCCATACGGCACCACGGAGAACCGGCTGCGGCTGTTCGGCGTCGAGGGCGAGCACTACCGCGTCGAGGACGGGCTGCCGGTCCGCACCGAGGCGGGCATCCGCGACGTCGTCCCCGACACCTACACATTCATCGCCACCCCCGCCCACACCATCGCCTACCCGGACCTGCCCTGGGTCGTCGAGTACTGGACCGGCTGGCAGCAGCGCAACATGCCCTTCGTGCGCGACCCGCTGTTCCTGGGCCGCCAGATCGCCGAGCCTCCCCGCCTGGCCAACCTCGCCGACAGCTTCGAGGAGCTGGAGGACGACGTCGTCCGCGGCCGCGCCTCGATCCGCGATGTGCGCAACGCCGTCGACGAGTGGCGCCGCAACGGCGGCGACGAGCTGCGCGACTGGTACCAGCGCCTGCTGGAGGAGGACGACCCCGATGGGGACGCCTGACCCCGGCACCGGCCGGGGCACCGCCGTGCCGCCGCCCCGTGACCGCCTTCCGTCACCGGCTTCTGCGAACCCAAGGAGACCGCCGTGTCCGTAAGCACGGTCCCGCGCCCGCCCCTGCCGAGCAAGGGCGGTGACGGCGCGCCGGCGAGCAGCGGACCGGCCGCCCGGCGTCCCCGGCGGCGCCGCGGCCCCCGGCGCGCCGGCGGCATCACGTTCCGCCACAAGCTGCGGCGGGACTACCCGCTGATCCTGATGACGCTGCCCGCGGTGGTGCTGCTCGTCGTCTTCGCGTACGTCCCGATCGCCGGGAACGTGATCGCTTTCCAGTTCTACAGCCCCTACGCCGGCGACGGCTTCTTCGACTCCATGGCCAACAGCGCCTGGATCGGGCTGGAGAACTTCGAGCGGATGCTGGACGACCGCGACTTCTGGAACGCCCTCCAGAACACCCTGGTCTTCTCCGCGTTGCAGCTGGTCTTCTACTTCCCCGTCCCCATCGCCCTGGCGCTGCTGATCAACAGCTTCCTCCACAGCAAGGTCCGCGCCTGGGCCCAGGCGGTGCTGTACCTGCCGCACTTCTTCTCGTGGGTGCTGGTCATCACCGTCTTCCACCAGATCTTCGGCGGCGCCGGCCTGATCGCCCAGCTCGTGCGCGAGAACGAGTGGGGCAACGGCTTCGACCTGATGACCGACCCCGGCTTCTTCAAGTGGCTCGTCACCGCCCAGGTGATCTGGAAGGACGCCGGCTGGGGCATCATCGTCTTCCTCGCCGCCCTGTCCATGATCAACAACGAGCTGTACGAGTCCGCCGCCGTCGACGGCGCCAACCGCTGGCGCCGCATGTGGCACGTGACCCTCCCCGGCCTGCGCCCCGTCATCGCGCTGCTGCTGGTCCTCCAGGTCGGCAACATGCTCACTCTCGGCATGGAGCAGTTCCTCATCCAGCGCAACGCGGTCGGGCCGGGCGCCTCCGAGGTGCTCGACTCCTATGTCTGGGACCGGGGCATCGCCAACGGCGACTTCAGCTACGCGGCTGCCATCGGCATCGTCAAGGGTGTCTTCAGCCTGCTGCTGGTGCTCGCCGCCAACCGGGTCGCCCACGCGATGGGCGAGCAGGGAATCTACAAGAGGCAGTGAGCCATGAGCACCGTCAACAGCGTCCTCACCCGCGACACCGACGACGACAAGGGCAAGCGCCAGCGGCCGGTCTGGGAGGAGAAGCCCACCACCATCGGGCTGGCCGCCAAGGGCGTCATCCTCGGCATCGCCCTGCTCGCGATCCTCTTCCCGGTCTGGATCGTGGCCGTCACCAGCGTCTCCGACGCCGAGACCATCAGCAAGACCGGCGGCCTGGTGGTCTGGCCCGACGGGGTCACGCTGGACGCCTACCGCGAGCTGCTGCGCGGCGGCCAGGTCGCCCGCGCGATGTGGGTGTCCATCGGCGTCACCGTCGTCGGCACCGCCTTCTCCATGGCCGTGTCCGTCCTGGCCGCCTACGGCCTGTCCCGCATGGGCTCGCTGTGGCACCGGCCGCTGCTGATGACGCTGCTGCTCACCATGTTCTTCGGGGGCGCGGGCATCATCCCCACCTACCTGCTGATCCAGACGCTCGGCCTGATGAACACCTACGCGGCGCTCATCCTCCCCATGGCCGTCAACGTCTTCAACATCCTCGTGCTGCGGTCGTTCTTCATGAACGTCGGCCAGGAACTGATCGACAGCGCCCGCATCGACGGGGCGGGGGAGCTGCGGATCCTGCTGACCATCGTGCTCCCGCTCTCCCGCGCCGTGCTCGCGGTCATCTCGCTCTTCTACGCCGTCGCCTACTGGGGCAACTGGTTCGCCGGGTTCCTGTACATCACGGACCAGGAGAAGCTGCCGCTGCAGAACGTGCTCCAGCAGATCGTGCTCCAGCAGCAGCGGCCCACCGGCATGGCCCAGGCCATCGGCACCGGGCAGATCCCCAGCATCGCCGTGCAGACCGCCGTGATGATCATGGCGCTGCTGCCGGTGGCCATCCTGTCGCCCTTCGTCCAGCGGCACTTCAAGAAGGGCATGCTGATCGGCGCCGTGAAGGGGTGAGGCCGGCCGGGCGGGGGAGGCCGGTGCGCCATGATGACTCCGGACGATCCCGCACAGGGATGAACGAGACCGAACGAGCCTGAACGGCTTTGGACGGAGGACGCGGCGATGGCCCGACTGACCGACGCCACGCGGGGACGACTGCTGTTCGGCGGCGACTACAACCCCGAGCAGTGGCCCGAGGAGGTGTGGCACGAGGACGTCCGGCTGATGCGCGAGGCGGGCGTCACCCTGGCGACCGTCGGCGTCTTCTCCTGGGCGACGCTCGAACCCCGCCCCGGCGTCCGGAACTTCGGCTGGCTCGATACCGTGCTCGGCCTGCTCCACGACGCGGGCATCGGCGTCTGCCTGGCCACGCCCACGGCCTCCCCGCCGCCCTGGCTGGGCGCCAGGTACCCCGAGACGCTGCCCCGCGACGAGACGGGCGCCACCGTCTGGTACGGCTCCCGCAACCAGTTCTGCGCCTCCTCGCCCGTCTACCGCGAGCACGCCGCCCGCATCACCGAGGACCTGGCCCGCCGCTACGCCGGCCACCCGGCGCTGCGGATGTGGCACGTCAACAACGAGTACGGCACCGTCTGCTACTGCGACACCAGCGCCCGCCACTTCCGCACCTGGCTCCGCGCGCGCTACCGCACCCTCGACGCGCTCAACGACGCCTGGGGCACGGCGTTCTGGAGCCAGCGCTACGACTCGTGGGAGGAGATCATCCCGCCCCGGCGCGCCCAGTACCTGCACAACCCCGCGCAGCGGCTGGACTTCCGCCGCTTCACCAGCGACGCCCTCCTGGAGTGCTTCACCGCCGAACGGGACATCCTCGCCGCCCACACCCCCGGCATCCCGGTCACCACCAACTTCATGCCGCTGTTCGCCGGGCAGGACGGCTGGCGCTGGGCCGCCGAGGAGGACGTCGTCTCCGTCGACATCTACCCGGACCCCGCCGCGGACCCCTCGGACCTGGCCGGACCCGCCCACGGCGCCCTGGTCGCCGACCTCACCCGCTCCCAGGCCCGCGGCCCGTGGCTGCTGATGGAACAGGCCGCCTCGGCCGTCAACTTCCGCCGCGTCAACCGCCCCAAGCCCGCAGGCCAGATGCGGCAGTGGTCCTACCAGTTCCTGGCCCGGGGAGCGGACGGCCTGTGCTTCTTCCAGTGGCGCGCCTCCCGTCAGGGCAGCGAGAAGTTCCACTCCGCGATGCTGCCGCACGCCGGCGAGCGCTCCCGCACATTCCAGCACGTGCGCGCACTCGGCCACGAGCTGCACACGCTCTCCCCCCGCCTGGCCGGCACCACCGTCCCCGCCGACGTCGCCGTCCTGCACGACTGGCACGCCTGGTGGGCCAGCGAGCAGCCCGGCCGCCCGTCCTCCGATGAGTCCACCGCCTACCCGCGGCTGCTGGCCACCTGGCACCGGGCGCTGTGGGAGCAGAACCTCACCTGCGACTTCGCCCACCCCGAAGCCTCCTACCACGGCTACCGGATGGTGGTCGTCCCGCAGCTGTACCTGATGACCGACGCGGCGCTCGACCGGCTCACCGCCTACGTCCGCGGCGGCGGCACCCTCGTGTGCGGCTTCTTCACCGCCGTCGCCGACGGCGACGACCGGGTGCGGCCCGGCGGCGTGGACCGCCGGCTCCGCGAGCTGCTGGGTCTGGCCACCGTCCACGAGTGGTGGCCGCTCCAGCCGGGCGAGACGGTGCCGCTCGACAACGGCGCCACGGGCAGCGCCTGGAGCGAGGACCTCGAACTCGCCCCGGACGGCGGCCCGTCGGCCCCGGCCGCCGAGATCCTCGCCCGCTACGGCGGCGGCGAGCTGGCCGGGCGCCCGGCCCTGACCCGGGCCCGCCGGGGCAAGGGCACCGCCTACTACGTCTCCACCCTCCCCGACCCGGTGTCGCTGCGCGCCCTGCTCGGCGAGGCGGCGCGGGCCGCCGGGGCCGGGCCGGTGCTGCCGCAGGCCCCCCTGGGCGTCGAGGCCGTCCGCCGGGGCGAGGCCCTGTTCCTCATCAACCACACGCGCCAGCAGGTCACCGTTCCCCTGCACCACCCCCACACCGACCTGCTGACCGGCCGCGCCGTGACCGCCAGCGTCACCCTCGGCCGGCACGGCGTGGCCGTTCTCACCCCCACACCAAAGGAGAACCGCACATGCGCAGAAGGAGTCTCGGCACCCTGATCCTCGCCCCGGCCGTCGCCCTGGCGACGGCCACCGGCCTCACCGCCGGCACCGCCTACGCGCAGGCGTGGCAGAGCTGCGACCAGTGGGGCAGCTGGGAGCCCGGCGACGGCTACATCGTCTACAACAACATCTGGGGCTCCGGCGCCGGAACCCAGTGCATCAGCGCCGAGTCCGGCTCCAGCTGGTCGGTCACCGCCGACCACCCCGACACCGGCGGCATCAAGTCCTACCCCAACTCCACGTGGCCCGTGGGCGAGCCGGTCAGCGAGATCACCACGCTGCGGACTACCTACGACGTCACCGTCCCCGAAGCCGGGGCGTACAACACCGCCTACGACATCTGGGACGAGAACCACGACCACGAGATCATGCTCTGGGTGAACTGGCACGGCCCGGTCGGGCCGCTGGGCACCCAGGTCGGCACCGCCGAACTCGGCGGTCACACCTGGGACATCTACCAGGGCAGCAACGGCAGCAACAACGTCTACTCGTTCCTGCGCCAGGGCGATTCCACGCGGGGCGAGATCGACGTGGTGCCGGTCCTTGGGTGGATCACCGCGCAGGGATGGATGAGCGAGGACACCGTCATCGGCGACGTCCAGCTCGGCTACGAGATCACGTCCTCGCCGGGCGGCCTGACGTTCACGACCAACGACTACACGGTCACCGCCGACTGACGGTGCCGCACACGCGGCACCCCGAGCACCGCCCCCCGCGTCAGCGGGGGGCGGGACCGGTGCTGGACCGGACGGTCAGCCGCGGCGGCAGCAGCTCCAGCCGCTCGCGCTCCGCCGCGGCAGCGCGCGAGCGGCTAGAGCTGCCGCCGCCGTCCAGCTGGCTCATCACCAGGTCCACGGCCCGGCGGCCCATCTCGTCCGCCGGGATCGCCACCGAGGTCAGCGCCACCGACTGCTGCGTGGCCACGCCCTCGGGGCAGACCGCTACCACCGAGATGTCCTCCGGCACCGCCCTGCCCTGCTGGCGCAGCAGGCTCAGCAGCGGGCCGATCGCCGCCTCGTTCTGCACGATCAGCCCTGTCGTCGCGGGCCGTTCGCCGAAGACGCGCGCCAAGGTCCCGGCCACCGACTCGTAGCTGCCCTCGCACGGCCGGTGCAGCACACGCACCCCGAGCGCATCTGCCTGCTCCCGGACACCTTCCAGGGTGCGCTCGGCGAAGCCGGTGTGGCGCTCGTACACCGCCGCCGCCTCGCCGACGACGGCGATGTCACGGTGGCCGAGTCCCGCCAGGTGTTCGACGCACAGCCGCCCGGTAGCGGCGAAGTCGAGGTCCACGCAGGTGAGCTGGCGGGTGTCGGCGGGCAGCCCGATCAGCACCGCCGGCCGCGGCGACTCGCGCACCAGCGGGAGCCGTTCGTCCTCCAGCTCCACGTCCATCAGGATCATGGCGTCGGCCAGCCCGCTGCCGACCACCCGCCGCACCGCCTCGGGCCCCTCCTGGCCCGTCAGCAGCAGCACGTCGTGGTCATGCTCGCGCGCGGCGGTGGCCACGGCGATCGCGATCTCCATCATCACCGGCACGTACATGTCCGTGCGCAGCGGCATCATCAGGGCGATGATGTTGGATCTGCTGCTGGCCAGGGCCCGGGCCCCGGCGTTGGGGTGGTAGCCCAGTTCCCTGATGCTGCGTTCGACGCGCTCCCTGGTCCGCGCCGAGATGGTCCGCTTGCCGCTGAGGACGTAACTCACCGTGCTGGCGGAGACGCCGGCGTGCCGGGCTACCTCGGCGAGGGTGACCATAGAGGACTCCAGGGGGTCAGTGGGGGCCAGGGAGGCGAAGCGCTTCGATGCCGCTCTCGCGGGCATTGCCACGTCTCTGAGTTGGCTAACCGCCAAGACCTTAGACCTACCGATGGTCCGTGTCCAGAAGCGAAATCGAAGCGCTTCGACACCCCTGGCCGGGCTGCCGGCCGCGTCGGCGGGACCCCGCGCGGGCCGGTACGCGGCGCCGCGGAACGGGTACATACCCGGTGCGGTCCTCCGGTTTCTTCCGGCGTTTCCAGGCTTGGCCCGCCGCGGGTTCCCCGCGGCGGTGACGTGAGGAGCGAGGAACGATGACCCCCACCAACGCGGCCCCCGCCGCCCCGGCCGGCCGGCGGGCACGCCAGGCCGCGCGGTCAGCCGGCAACGCCTCCGGGCACGCCCCCGGTTTCGCCAGGGAGCTGTTCCTCGGCAGGCTGCGCGTCGACCTCATCCGCCCCCGCCCGGCCGAGCGCGACCCGGCCGAGGTCCGGCGCGAGGAGATCTTCCTCCACCGGCTGCGCCGCTTCTGCGAGACGCGGCTCGACGGTGACCTCATCGAGCGGGAGGCGCGCGTTCCCGGCGAGGTCATCGACGGGCTGCGCACGCTCGGGGCATTCGGCATGCGCATCGGGCGCGAGTACGGCGGCCTGGGCCTGAGCCACCTCGCCTACTGCCGGGCGCTGGCCCTGGTCGCCTCGGTGAGCCCGGCCGTCGGCGCCCTGCTTGCCGCGCACCAGTCCACCGGCGTGCCGCAGCCGCTGGTGCTCTTCGGCACCGAGGAGCAGCGCGCCGCCTTCCTGCCGCGCTGCGCCCGCGGGGAGATCTCCGCGTTCCTGCTGACCGAGCCCGGCGCCGGATCCGATCCCGCCCGCCTGGCGGCCACGGCCGTGCCGGACGGCGACGGGTACGTCCTCGACGGCGTGAAACTGTGGGCCGCCAACGGCCCGCTCGCCGGCCTGCTCACCGTCATGGCCCGCGTGCCGCCCTCGCCGGGGCACGCGGGCGGCGTCACCGCCTTCGTCGTCGAGGCCCGCTCGCCCGGTGTGACGGTCGAGCACCGCCACGCGTTCATGGGCCTGCGCGGCCTGGCAAGCGGCGTGACGAGGTTCCGCCGCGTGCGCGTGCCCGCCTCCCAGCGCATCGGGCCCGAGGGCGCCGGGCTCACGGTCGCTCTGGCCGCTCTCAGCGCCGGCCGCCTGTCCCTGCCCGCGATGTGTGCGGGCGCCGGGGCCTGGTCGCTGCGGATCGCCCGGGAGTGGTCCGCCGCCCGGGTGCAGTGGGGCAAACCGCTCGCGCGGCACGAGGCCATCGCCGGCAAGGTGTCGTTCATTGCCGCCACGGCCTTCGCGCTCCAGGGCATGGCGGAGCTGACCAGCGAACTGGCGGACGAGACGGCGGAGCCGTCCGCCGGCGGCGGCCGCCGCGACGTCCGCGTCGAGGCGGCGCTGGCCAAGCTCTACGCCAGCGAGATGGCCTGCCGCATCGCCGACGAGCTGGTCCAGATCCGCGGCGGCCGGGGCTACGAGACCCCCGCGTCACTGGCCGCGAGGGGAGAGCGCGGCGTCCCGGCCGAGCGGCTGCTGCGGGACCTGCGCGTCAGCCGCATCCTGGAGGGCCCCAGCGAGATCATGCGGCTCCTCATCGCCCGGGAGGCCATCGGCCCGCACCTGCGCGTCGCGGGCGACCTCGTCTCGCCCGAGGCCACCCTGACCGACAAGCGCCGCGCCGTCGCCGCGGCCGGCGCGTTCTACGCCAGGTGGCTGCCCTCCCTGGCCACCGGACGGGGCCACCTGCCGCTCGGGTACGGCGACTTCCACATCCGCCGCTACCCGGACCTGGCCGCGCACCTGCGCTACGCCGAGCGCGCGGCCCGCCGGCTGGCCCGCTCCACGTTCTACGGCCTGTCCCGCTGGCACGGCCGGCTGGAGGAGCGGCAGGCGTTCCTGGGGCGGGTGGTGGACATCGGCGCCGAGCTGTTCGCCATGGCCGCCGCCTGCGTCCACGCCGAGCGCCTGCGCGGCCGCGAGGAGCACGGCCGCGAGGCGTACGAGCTCGCCGACGCGTTCTGCCAGCAGGCCAGGCGCCGCGTCACCGACCTCTTCCACCACCTGTGGCACCACACCGATGCCACCGACCGCCGCGTCGCCGGGCGGGTGCTCGACGGCGCGTACGCCTGGCTGGAGGAGGGCGTGCTCGACCCGTCCGTCCCCGGGCCGTGGACCGCGCCCGCCGCCCAGAACGCCGCGGACCCTTCGCCGCAGGGGCCGCGGGGGCCGGACCAGCGCGCCTAGCGGGCGCCCGGCACCGCCGGGGCGGGGGTCACCGGCCAGCGGTCTCGGGAGAGAATGGGGGGATGACGGAGAGTCTCCCGCTGCTCGCTGATCCGCACCTGCGCCCGCCCGTCCCCGACGGCCCCCGCGAGGTGGTGATCCTCGGCTCCACCGGGTCGATCGGCACCCAGGCCGTCGACGTCGTGCTGCGCAACCCCGACCGCTTCCGCGTCACGGCCCTGGCCGGCGGCGGATCCCGGCTCGACCTGCTCGCCGGGCAGGCGCACCGGCTCCAGGTGCGGGCCGTCGCCATCGCGCGGGAGGACAAGGCCACCGAACTGCGGGAGACGCTGCGGGCCCAGTACGGCACCGGCCAGCCGCTGCCCGAGATCCTGGCCGGCCCCGACGCCGCCGCCCAGCTCGCCGCCAGCGAATGCCACACCGTGCTCAACGGCATCACCGGCTCCATCGGCCTGGCGCCCACCCTGGCCGCCCTGCGCGCCGGGCGGGTGCTGGCCCTGGCCAACAAGGAGTCGCTGATCACCGGCGGCCCGCTGGTCACCGGCCTGGCGCGCCCCGGTCAGATCGTGCCGGTCGACTCCGAGCACTCCGCGCTGTTCCAGGCCCTGCTCGGCGGCACCCGCGCCGAGGTCGAGCGCCTGGTCGTGACCGCCAGCGGCGGCCCGTTCCGCGGCCGCACCCGCGAGGAGCTCGCCGCCGTCACCCCCGGGGACGCGCTGGCCCACCCCACCTGGGACATGGGGCCCGTCATCACCGTCAACTCCGCCACGCTGGTCAACAAGGGCCTGGAGGTGATCGAGGCCCACCTGCTGTACGGCATCCCCTTCGAGCGCATCGAGGTCGTCGTCCACCCCCAGTCCTACGTGCACTCGATGGTGGAGTTCACCGACGGCTCCACACTCGCCCAGGCCAGCCCGCCCGACATGCGCATGCCCATCGCGCTGGGGCTCGGCTGGCCCGACCGCGTCCCCGGGGCGGCCCCGCCGGTCGACTGGACCCGCGCCCACACCTGGGAGTTCGAGCCCCTGGACACCGATGCCTTCCCCTCGGTGCCGCTGGCCCGCCATGTCGGTAGCCTCGGGGGTACCGCGCCCGCGGTGTTCAACGCGGCCAACGAGGAGTGCGTCGACGCCTTCCTCGCCGGCCTGCTGCCGTTCACCGGGATCGTGGACACCGTCGCCCAGGTCGTCGAGGAGCAGGCGATCCCGGGCTCCGGAACCTCCCTGACCCTGCCGGACGTCCTCGAAGCGGAGACCCGGGCGCGCGCACGCGCCCGCGAGCTGGCCGGCGCTTCCGGCGGCACGGACCGGACGACCACGGAGATGACCGCATGACGTCCCTGATGTTCATCCTCGGCATAATCGTCTTCGTCGTCGGGCTGCTGTTCTCCATCGCCTGGCACGAGCTGGGCCACTACTCCACGGCCCGCATGTTCGGCGTCCGCGTGCCGCAGTTCATGGTCGGCTTCGGCCCCACGATCTGGTCGCGGCAGAAGGGCGAGACCGAGGTCGGCATCAAGGCGATCCCGCTCGGCGGCTACATCCGCATGATCGGGATGTTCCCGCCCGGCGATGACGGGAAGATCCGCAAGCGCTCCACCTCGCCGTTCCGCGGCATGATCGAGGACGCCCGCGCCGCCGCTTTCGAGGAGCTCCAGCCGGGGGACGAGAAGCGGCTGTTCTACACCCGCAAGCCGTGGCAGCGCTTCCTGGTGATGTTCGCCGGGCCCGGCATGAACCTCATCCTCGCGGTCGTCGTCTTCCTCGGCGTCCTGATGGGCTTCGGCATCAACACGCAGACCACGACCGTCGCCACCGTCTCCGAGTGCGTCATCCCGCAGAGCGAGGGCAACCGCGACTGCCGCGAGAGCGACCCCGCCGCCCCCGCCAACGCGGCCGGCCTGCGGCCCGGCGACACCATCACCGCCTTCAACGGCGAGCCCATCGACGACTGGAGCACCCTCCAGCAGCGCATCAGGGACACCACCGGCGAGGCCACCATCACCGTCGAGCGCGACGGTGAGACCCTCCAGCTGCACGCCGAGCTCATAGAGAACCAGGTCGCCAAGACCGACGGCGACGGCGGCTACGTCGAGGGTGAGTACGTCACCGCCGGATTCCTCGGCTTCTCGCCGGCCAGCGGCATCGTCCGCCAGGACTTCCCGCAGGCCGTGGAGCACATGGGCGACATGATGGCCAACGGCCTCGAGGCGCTCCTCAACATCCCCTCCAAGATCCCCGGCCTGTGGGACGCCGCCACCGGCAGCGGCGAGCGCGAACCGGACTCGCCCATGGGCGTGGTCGGCGCTGCCCGGGTCGGCGGCGAGATCTTCACCCTGGACATCCCCGCCAGCCAGCAGATCGCCACGGCCCTGCTCCTGGTTGCCGGCTTCAACCTGTCACTGTTCCTGTTCAACATGCTGCCGCTGCTGCCGCTCGACGGCGGCCACATGGCCGGCGCGCTGTGGGAGTCCGCGCGCCGCGGGCTCGCCCGGCTCCGCAGGCGGCCCGACCCGGGGCCGTTCGACGTGGCCGTGCTGATGCCGTTCGCCTACGTCGTCGCCGCCGTCTTCATCTGCTTCACCCTGCTCGTCCTCGCCGCCGACATCGTCTCGCCGGTGAGCCTGACCGGGTAGCGCCGGGCCGGGGCGGAACCGCGACAGGGCCGCGGCAACGCATCGGCAACGCCGCGGCAAGGGGAGGCGCACGGCCCGCTGGCGCCGTGCCGTAGGCTCAAGCCACTGAAACCGTCCGCACCGTGGGGTTGCACACTCGATGACCGCCATCTCGCTGGGAATGCCGACCGTACCGATGAAGCTGGCCGAGCGCCGTGTCAGCCGGAAGATCCAGGTCGGATCCGTTGCCGTGGGCGGAGACGCCCCCGTCTCCGTGCAGTCGATGACGACGACCCGCACCGCCGACATCGGGGCCACCCTGCAGCAGATCGCGGAGCTGACCGCCTCGGGCTGCCAGATCGTGCGCGTGGCCTGCCCGACCCAGGACGACGCCGACGCGCTGCCGGTGATCGCCCGCAAGTCGCAGATCCCCGTGATCGCCGACATCCACTTCCAGCCGAAGTACGTGTTCGCCGCCATCGACGCCGGATGCGCCGCCGTCCGCGTCAACCCCGGCAACATCAAGAAGTTCGACGACAAGGTCAAGGAGATCGCCGCCGCCGCCTCCGCCGCCGGCACCCCCATCCGCATCGGCGTCAACGCCGGCTCCCTGGACAAGCGGCTGCTCGCCAAGTACGGCAAGGCCACCCCCGAGGCGCTGACGGAGTCCGCCCTGTGGGAGTGCTCCCTGTTCGAGGAGCACGGCTTCACGGACCTGAAGATCTCCGTCAAGCACAGCGACCCCGTCGTGATGATCAACGCCTACCGGATGCTCGCCGAGCGCTGCGACTACCCCCTCCACCTCGGCGTCACCGAGGCAGGTCCCGCGTTCCAGGGCACCATCAAGTCGGCGGTCGCCTTCGGCGCCCTGCTGTCCGAGGGCATCGGCGACACCATCCGCGTCTCCCTGTCCGCGCCGCCGGCCGAGGAGGTCAAGGTCGGCATCCAGATCCTGGAGTCCCTCGGCCTGCGCCAGCGGTCGCTGGAGATCGTCTCCTGCCCGTCCTGCGGCCGCGCCCAGGTGGACGTCTACAAGCTCGCCGAGGAGGTCACCGCCGGGCTGAGCGGCATGAAGGTCCCGCTGCGCGTCGCCGTCATGGGCTGCGTCGTCAACGGCCCCGGCGAGGCCCGCGAGGCGGACCTCGGCGTCGCCTCCGGCAACGGCAAGGGGCAGATCTTCGTCAAGGGCGAGGTCATCAAGACCGTGCCCGAGTCCGAGATCGTCCAGACCCTCATCACCGAGGCCACGCGGATCGCCCAGGAGATGGAGGACGCGGGCGTGGTCTCCGGCGAGCCCGAGGTCTCCGTCAGCTGAGCCGCGCCGGGGTACAGTGCCGGAACCGCCCCCCGCCCGGTGCCCGTCCGACCCCGAAAGCCCGACCGTGCTCACCACCCCGACGATCCGGACGCTGGGCCCCTCCGACCTCAGCGAGGTGCTCGGCGTCCTCGACCAGGACCCGGTCGCCAACGCCTTCGTCACCGCCCGCGTGCTGGACTCCGGGCTCGAACAGCCCCAGCTCGGCGGCCAGCTGTGGGGCTGGTACCAGGACAGCCGGCTCACCTCGCTGTGCTACGCCGGGGCCAACCTCGTGCCCGTCGCGGCGGGCCCGGCGGCCGTGCGCGCCTTCGCCCGCCGCGCCCTGCACGAGGGGCGCGGCTGCTCCTCCATCGTCGGGCCGGCCGGGCCCACCGCGCGGCTGTGGTCGCTGCTCCAGCCGCACTGGGGCCCCGCCCGGGAGGTGCGTGCCCGGCAGCCTCTGATGGCCACCAGCCGCCCTGCACCCGGCGTCACCCCCGACCCGCTGGTGCGGCGCGTGCGCAAGGACGAGATGGACCTGGTGCTGCCCGCCGCCATCGCGATGTTCACCGAGGAGGTCGGCTTCTCCCCGCTGGACGCAGAGGACGGCGGGCTGATCTACCAGGCCCGCGTCGCCGAGACCGTCGGCACCGGACGCTGCTTCGCCCGGGTGGAGGACGGCCGCGTGGTCTTCAAGGCCGAGATCGGCGCCGTCACCCCGCGCACCTGCCAGCTGCAGGGCGTGTGGACCGCGCCCGACCGCCGGGGCGAGGGCCTGGCCACGCGTGGCCTCGCCGCCGTGCTGCGCTTCGCCCTGGCCGACGAGGCGCCGCTGGTGAGCCTGTACGTGAACGACTTCAACGCCCCCGCGCTCGCCGTCTACCGGCGGCTCGGCTTCCGGGAGACCGGCACGCTGATGAGCGTGCTGTTCTGACGCGCCCCGCGGGCGGCCTGCGGCCGCACGGCAGCCGGCCGCCCGCCGCGGGCCCGGCGCGACTTCCCGCGCCTGGCGCGTTAGCCTCCCGGGCATGACACCTTCCGCAGGCCAGGCCGCCTCCGACGCCCACGACGTCGCCGTCGGACCCCTCGATCTCGGTGCCCGCGTCGACGAGGCCCTGGCGGTGCAGGCCCAGGCGTTTGGCCTCACCCCCCAGGAGGTCGCGGTGCGGCGCCACATCGTCCTGCGGCACCTGGCCACCCCCGGTGCCCGCGCGCTCGGCGCCACCTGCCGCGACGGACGCCTCGTCGGCTTCGTCTACGGCATGCCGAACGACCGCCGCCAGTGGTGGTCGACGGTCGTCGAGCCGTACCTGCGGGCCGCCGGGCACGAGTCCTGGCTCGACGACTCGTTCACCATCACGGAGCTGCACGTGCTCCCCGCCTACCAGGCACACGGCATAGGGCGGCGCCTGATCACCGGCCTCACCGACGCCGCGGCCGAGCGGCGCTCGCTGCTCTCCGCTATCGACACCGAAAGCCCGGCCCGCCACCTGTACCGGAAGCTGGGTTACCGCGACCTCGCGCGCCGCGTCCACTTCCCCTCCGCCCCGTCCCCCTACGCCGTGATGGGCGCTCCCCTCCCGCTGCGCCGGCCCTGACCGCACGCCGGGGCAGCGTCACAGCCAGGCGGCGAACTCCAGCAGCATCTCGGCCTCCGCGCGCTGCCCCGCCGCGAGGTGGCGCAGGCCCGACTCCACCGCGCGGAACAGCGACCAGGCCCGCACCCGCTCCGCGTCCGCGTCCACGGACTCCGCCAGCTGCGCCACCCGGCGCCGCGTGATCGCCGCCGCCCCCGGCGAGGCCACCAGGTCGTGCAGGCGGTCGCGGGCCAGCCGCGCCAGGTCGTAGGCCCGCTCGCCCACCACCGGCTCCGGGCCCACCGCCAGCCACGGCGCCCGCTCCGCGTCCGCGGCGAGCACGGCGCCCTGGCGGAAGTCGCCGTGGAGCAGCGCGCGTTCCGCCCCGGCGCCGGGGGCGAGCAGCTCCTCCCGCAGCCGCAGCGCCTCCTCGGCCAGCGGCGCGTACAGGCCGTTCCCGGCCGTGACGCCCACCCGCCGGATCCGCTCCGCCTGGGGCGCGGTCAGCTCCGCCACGGACGGGAACGGGTGCTGTTCGCCCGGCGGCACCCACAGCCGGTGCGCGGTCTCCAGCGCCTCCAGCATCGCCCGCGACTCGGGCAGCGACCGCAGCGACGTCTCGCCGTGCAGCCGCTCCAGCAGCAGCGCCCCCGCCTCCGCGTCCTCCCGCAGGCAGCGCACGGCGCCGCGCCCGTTCCACCGCCGCAGCGCGGCCGCCTCCACGGCGGCCCCGGGCGCGCCGGGGGCGCACAGCTTCAGCGCCGCGCGCTCACCGTCCGCGCACCGCACCAGCACGGTCATGCTCGTCCTGCCACCCGGCTCGGCCACGCGCTCCGGTGTCAGTTCCCAGCGGTCCAGCATGCGGGCGGCCAGCCGCGGCAGCTCCTCAAGCCAGGCGGCCTGCTGCGCTCCCCGCGCCCGCGTCAGCCGCTGCGGTGGCCGCAGCACGGTGTCCGGCGCCATGCCCCTCACCGCCCCTCGGAGCCGGGAGCCATGACGGCCGCGTCCCGTTCGCCGAGGCCGGGGAACGCGACCACCTCGCCGCTCCAGCGGGCCGCCCGCACGGCGGCGTCCCGCAGCGCCTCGGCCGCTGTGCGGCGCGTCTCGCCCTCGGCGGCCTGCACCAGGTCCGCGTAGGCGCCGGCCACGCGGCTCTCCAGCTCGGCCGCCAGCCGCACCGCGTCCCGCTGGTCCGCAACGGCGAACGGAAGGTCGTACGCGGCGGCCGCCGCCACCGGGCTGTCGCCCCGGTCCCGCAGCAGCCGTTCCAGCGCGTTGCGCCGCGAGCGGTGCGCCGCGTATGCCTCCTCGACCTCGCGGCTCCGCTCGTCGCCGAGCCGGCCGCCGACCACGCCGTACCCGTAGACGGCGGCGTGCTCCGCGGCCAGCGCGGCCTGTGCGGCGGCCGTCACCGCCGCCTCGTCCGTCTGCGTCCGACGCGCCGTCCTGCCCATCTCCGCCCTCACGCGCTCGCCTCGCTCAGCAGGTACGCCTGCGCCGAGCCGGCGGCCGCCAGCGACGCCAGGATCCGGGCCGTGTCCGGGGGTGCCGTCACAAGCTCCTGGAACCGGTCGTCCGCCAGCCGCTGTTCTGCCTGCGCGAGCGCGCCGAGCGCCTCGCCGGGCTCCCGGGGCACCCCGGGGACGGGCCCCGCGGGCGCCGCGTCGCCGCCCGGGTCGCGCAGCGCCGCCACATGCGCGGCCGCGGCCTCGCGGAACGGCGCCAGCACACTCTCCAGCCCCGGATGGGCCCGCGCGGTCTCGTCGTACCAGGCCAGCAGCTCGGCGCTGGCGCGTGCGGCCCGCCGCCGCAGGCCCGCGCCCTCCGCCGCGGCCGGTGCCGCCCCGCCGCCGGAGCACCCGGTCAGCGCCCCCGCCACTCCCGCGAGCGCGGCGCCCGCCAGCATCGCGCGTCTCGGCAGTCCGCCACAGCCGCCACCCAGACCAGAGCGCATCGCTTCCCCGTACTTCCGTCGCCGGCTCCACCGTTGGCACCTCGGCGTCCCGCGCGCCGAGGCCCGCACTCGGCCACAGCCACGGCCACAGGATCACCGCCCAGTGAGCGTACCCGCGCGCTCCGCGCATCCCCGTGGCACCCCGCCTCCACGGCGTGCCAGGTCCTCCGCGCGCATCAGCGGGCGCCCGGGCTCACCGCGGTCGGCGCACGCGGTGGCAGGCGCTAGGCTGTTCGCCAGACCGCACGAGAACACGTACCGTCCCGCAGCAGCGCTTACAACAGCACACGCGGCCGAGGAGTCACCCGGATGAGCAGCACGCAGACCGACAGGCTTCGGGAGCTCCTGGAACCACTCGTCCTCGAGCGAGGGCTCGATCTGGAGGAGGTCCGCCTCACCCCGGCGGGCAAGCGCCGCGTGCTGCGCGTGATCGTCGACTCCGACGACGGCGTGGGCCTGGACACCTGCGCCGAGCTGAGCCGGGCCGTGTCCGCGACGCTGGACGACAGCGGCGTCATGGGCGAGACGCCCTACGTGCTGGAGGTCTCCTCCCCGGGAGCCGAGCGCCCGCTCACCCAGCCCCGTCACTACCGCCGTGCCGCCGGCCGCCTCGTCCGCCTCACCCTGCACCAGGGCGGCACGCTCACGGCGCGGCTGGCCAGCGCGGACGACGACGGCATTGACGTGCGGGTGCCGGGGGAGAAGGGCAGCAAGCCCACCGACCGCCGGATCGGCTACGACGAGATCGCCAAGGCACGCGTCGAGATCGAGTTCAACCGCCCTGCCACCGGAGTGCCGCGCCCGGGGGAGCCAGGGGACGAGAGCCAGGAGGAGGCGTAGCCGTGGACATCGACATGAGTGCCCTGCGCGGGCTCGTCAGGGAGAAGGAGATCTCCTTCGACCTGCTCGTGGAGGCGATCGAGGCCGCCCTCCTGATCGCCTACCACCGCACCGAGGGCAGCCGGCGCGATGCCCGCGTCGTCCTCGACCGGGAGAGCGGCCACGTCACCGTCTGGGCCAAGGAGGACGCGGACGACCTGGCGGACGCCGACGGGGCCGAGCCGCGGGAGTTCGACGACACCCCGGAGGGCTTCGGCCGCATCGCCGCCACCACCGCCAAGCAGGTCATCCTGCAGCGGCTGCGCGACGCCGAGGAGGACGTGACCTTCGGCGAGTACGCCGGGCGCGAGGGCGACGTCGTCACCGGCGTCGTGCAGCAGGGCCGGGACCCCCGCAGCGTGCTGGTGGACATCGGCAAGCTGGAGGCGATCCTGCCGCCGCAGGAGCAGGTGCCGGGCGAGGAGTACACCCACGGCTCGCGGCTGCGCTGCTTCGTGGTGCGCGTCACGCGCGGCGCCAAGGGCCCCTCGGTGACGCTCTCGCGCACCCACCCGAACCTGGTGCGCAAGCTGTTCGAGCTGGAGGTCCCGGAGATCGCGGACGGCTCGGTGGAGATCGCCGCCATCGCCCGGGAGGCCGGGCACCGCACCAAGATCGCCGTGCGCTCGCTGCGCCCCGGGCTCAACGCCAAGGGCGCCTGCATCGGCCCGATGGGCGGCCGGGTGCGCAGCGTGATGGCCGAGCTGCATGGCGAGAAGATCGACATCGTGGACTGGTCCGACGATCCGGCGCAGATGGTGGCGAACGCGCTGTCCCCGGCGCGGGTGAGCAAGGTGGACGTCGTGGACGCCGCCGCCCGCTCCGCGCGGGTGACCGTGCCCGACTACCAGCTGTCACTGGCCATCGGCAAGGAAGGTCAGAACGCCCGGCTCGCCGCCCGGCTGACCGGCTGGCGCATCGACATCCGGCCGGACACCGAGCCCGCGGAGCAGCAGGACGCGTGAGGGCCGCCCTGGCGCGGGAACCCGGCCGGGGAGACGCTGGTACAGACGGCCGGGAATACCTGGCGGGGGACAGGTCGTTGCGGGGAGCAGAAGCGTTGCCCCAAGCCGTGGGCGATGCGTGCGGGGAGGTAGAATCTTCAGTGTCTGGCCGGAGGCGAGCGCGAGCCTGCCCTGAACGCACCTGTGTGGGATGCAGACAGCGCGCGCCGAGAGAAGGTCTGCTGCGTGTGGCGCTGGTTGAGGATCGATGTGTCCCCGATCTACGCGGTACGCTGCCCGGTCGGGGCGCGTATGTGCACCCCACTCAGGACTGTGTCGACCTTGCGCTGCGCCGACGGGCGTTCCCCCGGGCCCTCCGGGCCGAAGGGCCGCTGGAGACCGGGGAGCTGCGGCGGGCGGTAGGCCAGGCGGCACCGTAAGACGCGCCGCGCGGAAAGTCCGCGCGGCAGGTACCTCGCGAGTCGGAAGTAGGTCGAGATTGCGATGAGCACTCGATGAGTACGCGATGAGTACGCCCGAGAAGTAGCGAAGGTCCGGCGGACGACCCACCCCGGACCGTAAGGAGCGAAGTGGCTAAGGTCCGGGTATACGAGCTCGCCAAGGAGCTTGGAGTCGAGAGCAAGGTCGTCATGGCCAAACTCCAGGAACTCGGCGAATTCGTTCGTTCGGCGTCCTCCACGATCGAGGCGCCGGTCGTACGCAAACTGACAGACGCATTCAGCAACAACGGCGGCGAGGGCTCCGGCCGCAAGGCGCCGCGCCCCGCGGCACCGGGCGGCAACCGCGCCAAGCCCGCCGCCCCGAAGCCAGGCGCGGGGGCCGCGGCGCCCAAGCCCGCGCCGCGTCCCGGCGCCCCCAAGCCGGGCGCCCCCCGTCCCGCGGCACCGAAGCCGGGCGCGCCCCGTCCCGGGCCCGCGGCGCCGGAGTTCAGCTCGTCGCAGCAGTCCGGCTCCGGCGCGTCCGCGCCGTCGGCGCCGAAGCCGGGCGCGCCGCGCCCCGGCGGTGAGGCCCCGAAGCCGGGCCGTCCGGCTCCCAAGCCGGGCCCGAAGCCGGCCGCGCCCAAGCCGGGCGCCCGCCCCGCGGGCCCGCGCCCGGGCAACAACCCCTTCACGACCAGCGGCTCGACCGGCATGGCCCGGCCGCAGCCCGCGCCGCCCCGGCCCGGCCCCCGTCCCGGCGGCCAGGCGCAGGGCGGTCCGCGTCCTGGCGGCGGCCAGGCGCCCCCGCGTCCGCAGGCGCCGGGTGGCGGCCGCGTCACGCCGGGCAACATGCCGCGTCCGCAGGCGCCGCGGCCCGGTCCCCGGCCGAACCCGGGCATGATGCCGCAGCGTCCGTCGACCGGTGGCCGTCCCGGCGGTCCCGGCGGCCGTTCCCAGGGCGGTCCGCGTCCCGGCGGCGGCTTCGGCGGCCGCGGCGGCGGGCGTCCGGGCGGCTTCGGCGGCCGTCCCGGCGGCGGCGGTGGCCGTCCCGGCGGCGGCGGGCGTCCGGGCGGCTTCGGCGGCCGTCCCGGCGGCCGCGGCGGCACGCAGGGTGCCTTCGGCCGTCCCGGCGGTCCGGCGCGCCGTGGCCGCAAGTCGAAGCGGCAGCGCCGCCAGGAGTACGAGGCGATGCAGGCCCCGTCGATCGGCGGGGTGATGCTGCCGCGCGGCAAGGGCGAGACCATCCGGCTCTCCCGCGGTGCCTCGCTGACCGACTTCGCCGAGAAGATCAACGCCGACCCGGCTTCGCTGGTGCAGGTGATGTTCAACCTCGGCGAGATGGTCACGGCCACGCAGTCGGTCTCCGACGAGACCCTCCAGCTGCTGGGCGAGGAGATGAACTACAAGGTTCAGATCGTCAGCCCGGAGGAGGAGGACCGCGAGCTGCTGGAGTCCTTCGACATCGAGCTGGGGGACGAGGGCAGCGAGGACGAACTGGTCTCGCGGCCCCCGGTGGTCACGGTCATGGGTCACGTCGACCACGGCAAGACCCGCCTGCTCGACGCGATCCGCAAGACCAACGTCACCGAGGGCGAGGCCGGCGGCATCACCCAGCACATCGGCGCCTACCAGGTGTCGCTGAACGTCAACGGCGAGGACCGCAAGATCACGTTCATCGACACCCCGGGTCACGAGGCGTTCACCGCCATGCGTGCCCGCGGCGCCAAGTCCACCGACATCGCGATCCTCGTGGTGGCGGCGAACGACGGCGTGATGCCCCAGACCATCGAGGCGCTCAACCACGCCAAGGCGGCCGACCTGCCGATCGTGGTCGCGGTCAACAAGATCGACCTCCCCGGCGCCGACCCGGCCAAGGTGCGCGGCCAGCTCACCGAGTACGGCCTGGTCGCCGAGGAGTACGGCGGCGACACGATGTTTGTGGACATCTCCGCCCGCCAGGGCACCAACATCGAGGAGCTCCTCGAGGCGGTGCTGCTGACGGCGGACGCCGCGCTCGACCTGCGGGCCAACCCCAACCAGGACGCCCAGGGCATCGCCATCGAGGCGCACCTGGACCGCGGCCGCGGCGCCGTGGCCACCGTGCTCGTCCAGCGCGGCACGCTCCGCGTCGGCGACACGATGGTGGTCGGCGACGCTCACGGCCGGGTGCGGGCCATGCTCGACGACTCCGGGCGCAATGTGACCGAGGCCGGGCCGTCCACGCCCGTCCTGGTGCAGGGTCTGACCAACGTGCCGGGCGCGGGTGACAGCTTCCTGGTGGTCGGCGAGGACCGCACGGCCCGCCAGATCGCCGAGAAGCGCGCCGCCCGTGAGCGGAACGCCGCGTTCGCCAAGCGCAGCCGCCGGGTCTCCATGGAGGACCTGGACAAGATGCTCAAGGCGGGCGAGGTCCAGCAGCTCAACCTCATCATCAAGGGCGACGCCTCCGGTTCGGTCGAGGCCCTGGAGTCCGCGCTCCTCCAGCTGGAGGTCGGCGAGGGCGTCGAGCTGCGGGTCCTGCACCGCGGCGTCGGTGCGGTCACCGAGACCGACATCGGCCTGGCGGCGGGCTCGGACGCCATCGTCCTGGGCTTCAACGTCCGCGCCGAGGGCCGCGCCACGCAGGCGGCCGAGCGCGAGGGCGTCGATGTCCGGTACTACTCAGTCATCTACCAGGCGATCGAGGAGATCGAGGCGGCGCTCAAGGGCAGGCTCAAGCCGGAGTACGAGGAGGTCGAGCTCGGCACGGCGGAGATCCGCGAGGTCTTCCGCTCGTCCAAGCTGGGCAACATCGCGGGTGTCATCATCCGCTCCGGCGAGGTCAGGCGGAACACCAAGGCCCGCCTGGTCCGCGACGGCAGGGTCATCGCGGACAACCTCACCATCGAGGGCCTGCGCCGCTTCAAGGACGACGTCACCGAGATCCGCGAAGGTTTCGAGGGCGGTATCAACCTCGGCAACTTCAACGACATCAAGGTGGACGACATCATCGCCACCTACGAGATGCGGGAGAAGCCGCGCGTGTGACGCGCCCGCGGCACACCTGGCCCGGGCCCCGCTCCGGCGGACTGATATCCGCTGGACGCGGGGCCCGGCGCCCCCGATACGATCATGCGCATGTATACCGGGACGCTGTCCTTTGACCTGCTGCTCGGGGACGTCCGTTCGCTGAAGCAGAAGCGCTCCGTCGTGCGCCCGATCGTGGCGGAACTCCAGCGGAAGTTCTCGGTGAGCGCCGCCGAGGTCGGCGGCCAGGACCTGTACCGCCGTGCCAGGATCGGCCTGGCGGCGGTCTCCGGGGACGCCCACCACCTGTCGGGCGTCCTCGACCAGTGCGAGCGGCTCGTGGCCGCCCGACCCGAGGTGGAGCTGCTGTCAGTGCGGCGGCGGATCCACGGCGACCACGACGAGTAGAGCCAGCCGGACAGGCAACCCGGACAAGCAAGGAGACGGACCAGTGGCCGACAAAGCGCGGGCCAGGAGGCTGGCGGACCTCATCCGCGAGGTGGTCGCGGAGAAACTGCACCGCGACATCAAGGACCCCCGCCTCGGCAGCAGGGTGACCATCACCGACACGCGCGTCACGGGCGACCTGCGGGAGGCGACCGTCTTCTACACCGTCTACGGCGACGAGTCCGACCGCGCGGAGGTCGCGGCCGGGCTGCGCAGCGCCCGGGGCATCCTGCGCTCGGCCGTGGGCGCCGCCGCGGGGGTGAAGCACACGCCGAGCCTGGAGTTCGTCCCCGACGCCCTGCCCGAGACGGCGCGGAACCTGGAGCACCTCTTCGACCAGGCGCGCGAGCGCGACGAGGAGGTGCGGCGGGCGGCGGCCGGCGCCCAGTACGCCGGGGACGCCGACCCCTACGTCACCCCGGCCGGCAGGACGGACAGCGCGGACGACGACTCCGGGGCCGGCCCCGGGGAGGACGCGGACGAGG
Source organism: Streptomyces sp. 7-21 (assembly GCF_016741785.1). GTDB lineage: Bacteria > Actinomycetota > Actinomycetes > Streptomycetales > Streptomycetaceae > Streptomyces. The sequence continues at coordinate 28,696 of NZ_JAERRL010000013.1, read as the reverse complement.
ACGGCACCCGCCGGCAGGACCGGTGAGCCGCGGCAGGACGCAGGGCCCCGACGGGCTGGTCATCGTCGACAAGCCCGCGGGCTTCACCTCGCACGACGTCGTCGCCGTGCTGCGCGGCGTCGCCCGCACGCGGCGCGTCGGGCACGCCGGCACCCTCGACCCGATGGCCACCGGCGTGCTCGTCGTCGGCCTCGGCCGCGCCACCCGGCTGCTGGGCCACCTCGCGCTGACGCGGAAGCGGTACGAGGGCACCATCCGGCTCGGCCAGACCACCGTCACCGACGACGCGGAGGGCGAGGTCACCGCGCGTACCGGTGCCAGGAACGTCGACCCCAAGGCGCTGGCCGCCGCCATGGCGGAGCTGACCGGGGACATCATGCAGGTCCCCGCCGCCGTCAGCGCCGTCAAGATCGACGGCAAGCGTGCCTACCGGCGCGTGCGGCAGGGCCAGGACGTCGACCTGCCGGCGCGGCCGGTCACCGTTTTTGAGTTCTCCCTCACGCAGGTCCGCGAGACCACGGCCCCCGACGGCACCCCCGTCACCGACCTGGACACCACGGTGACCTGCTCGTCGGGCACGTACGTCCGCGCCCTGGCCAGGGACCTGGGCGCCGCGCTCGGCACCGGCGGCCACCTGACAGCCCTGCGGCGTCTGAGCGTCGGCCCGTACCAGCTGAAGGACGCGCACACGCTGGACGAGCTGCGCCAGCGGCTGACGATCCTGCCGCTGGACCAGGCCGCCGCGGCCGCGTTCCCCCGGTGGGACGTCAGTGAGCGGCAGGCGACGCTGCTCGGCAACGGCGTGCGCGTCACCGTGCCGCCGTCGCTGCCGCCGGGGCCGGTCGCCGTGTTCGGCCCGGACGGCCGCTTCATCGCGCTGATCGAGGCGGACGGGGAGCGCGCCAGGAGCCTGGCCGTCTTTGCCTGACAGGGCAGGCGTCGTCCGGCCCGCGCCGGGTGAGGCGGGCGCTCGCCGGGCGCCGGGGTCCGGGTACCGTGGACCGTCGGATCCGGGACCGTGAGGGTCCACGACGACTTCCGAGACTTCAGGCGAGGAGCGAGAAGGTGCACCGCTGGCGTGGTTTGGAGGACGTCCCGGGTGACTGGGGGCACAGCGTCGTCACCATCGGTTCGTACGACGGAGTGCACCGGGGGCACCAGCTGATCGTGGGCCGGGCCGTGGCCCGCGCCCGGGAGCTGGGCCTCGCCACCGTCGTCGTCACCTTTGACCCGCACCCGGCCGAGGTGATCCGGCCGGGGAGCCACCCGCCGCTGCTCGCGCCCCACGAACGCCGGGCCGAGCTGCTGGGCGAGCTGGGCGTCGACGCGGTGCTCGTGCTGCCGTTCACCCCCGACTTCTCGCGGCTGTCGCCGGCCGAGTTCGTGGTGAAGGTGCTGGTCGAGCGGCTGCACGCCCGCGCCGTCGTCGAGGGCCCCAGCTTCCGCTTCGGGCACCGGGCGGCGGGCACCGTCGACACGCTCAGAGAGCTGGGCGAGACCTACGGCTTCGAGGTGACGGTCGTCGACCTGAAGCGGCGTGAGAACGGGGGCGAGCCGTTCTCCTCGACGCTGGCGCGGCGGCTGGTCGCGGCGGGCGACGTCACCGGGGCGGCCGAGGTGCTCGGCCGGCCGCACCGGGTGGAGGGAACGGTCGTGCACGGGGCGCGGCGCGGCCGCGACCTGGGCATCCCGACCGCCAACCTGGACCCCGTGCAGCACTCGGCCATCCCCGGGGACGGCGTCTACGCGGGCTGGCTGACGGCGGACGGGGAGCGGATGCCCGCGGCGATCTCGGTGGGAACCAACCCGCACTTCCACGGCACGCGGCGCACGGTGGAGGCGCACGCGCTCGACCGTACGGACCTCGACCTGTACGGCAAGCACGTGGCCGTCGACTTCCTCGCCTTCCTGCGCGGCCAGGAGACGTTCGCCAGCATGGAGGAGCTGCTCGGCCAGTTCGCCGAGGACCTGCGGCGGGCCAGGGAGCTGACCGCGGACCCGGACCGGGTCCGCGGCTGACACCCCCGGCCGAGAACGTCCCGGCCGGGAGCTCCCCGGCTGGCTCCGCCCTGGCCGCCCGTCGTCAGCCCTGCGGCGGTGGCCAGCCGCCGGGCTGCTGCGGGTAGCCGTAGCCCTGGTCCGGCCGCTGCGGCTGCGGCGGGACCTGCGGCGGCTGCCCCGCCTGTGAGGGCTGCGCGTGGGGCGGCTGGCCCCCCTGCGGATAGCCGGGCTGCGGCTGGGGGTAGCCAGGCTGCTGCGGGTAGCCGTAGCCCTGCGGCCCGGCCTGCCCCGGCAGCGGCGGCGCCACCTGCGGCGGCATCCCGCCGTCCGGCATCCACAGCCCCTGCTCCTGCTGCGCCCGGGCGAAGTCCTCGGCCACCAGCGCGGCGAGGTCGAAGTACGCCTGGCGGGTCTTCGGGCGCAGCAGGTCCAGGTCCAGTTCGGCACCGGCCGCCAGGTGCTCGTCGAACGGGGCGACGATCACGCCGCGGCAGCGGCTCTGGAAGTGCGCCACGATGTCGTCCACCTTGACCATCCGCCCGGTCTCACGCACCCCGGAGATCACGGTCACGCTGCGCTGCACCAGCTCACCGTAGCCGTGCGCGGCCAGCCAGTCCAGGGTGGTGCTCGCGCTGCTGGCGCCGTCCACCGAGGGGGTGGAGACGATGATCAGCTGGTCGGCCAGGTCCAGCACCCCGCGCATGGCGCTGTACAGCAGGCCGGTGCCTGAGTCGGTCAGGATGATCGGGTACTGCTTGCCGAGGACCTCGATGACGCGGCGGTAGTCCGTGTCGTTGAAGGTCGTGGAGATCGCGGGGTCCACGTCGTTGGCGAGAATCTCCAGACCGGAGGGCGCCTGCGAGGTGAACCGGCGGATGTCCATGTAGCTGTGCAGGTAGGGGATGGCCCCGACCAGGTCACGGATGGTGGCGCCGGTCTCGCGGCGGACCCGGCGGCCCAGCGTGCCCGCGTCCGGGTTCGCGTCGATCGCGATGACCTTGTCCTGCCGCTCGCTGGCGAGCGTAGCGCCCAGGGCCGTGGTGGTCGTCGTCTTGCCGACGCCGCCCTTGAGGCTGATGACCGCGATCCGGTAGCAGGACAGCACCGGGGTGCGGATGACCTCTAGCTTCCGCCGCCGCTCCGCCTCGGCCGCCCTGCCGCCCAGCCGGAAGCGTGAACCCGGCTTGCTCGCGGGCTGGGAACGCTGCTTGCGGCGCTTCGTCTGCAGCAGCCGCTCGGAGGACAGCTCGACGGACGCCGTGTAGCCCAGGGCTCCCGGCTGCATCTGCGGGGAGTACTGCTGCGGGTCGGGCCATCCGCCGGTGCGGGGATCCCGCGGCTGCTGGGGGTGCTGGGGCTGCTGCTGCGGCACCGGGCCGGCTCCGGGCTGAGCGGCGGGACCCGCCTGCGGCGGCACCGCGGGCAGCCCCGGCTGGCTCGGCTGCGGCTGCTGCGCCTGCGGCTGGGCCGGCTGCGGCTGCGGCGGCTGGGCGGACCACGGCACGGGCGGCTGTCCCGGCTGTCCCTGCGGCTGTCCCTGCGCAGTGGCGGCGGGAAGCGCGGGAGACGAAGCGGACGACGGGCCGTCCGCGGCCGGCCTCGCGCCCGGCTGGCTCCCCGCCGCCGGGGCGCCGGGACCGGCGGGCCCCGCAGGCTGCTCCGGCTGGGCGGGCGCGGACGACCACGGCCCCGCCTGCGTGGGCTGGCCCTGTGCCGGGAACGGTCCCGCCGGCGGTGCCGGCAGGGCGGGCGGCGCGTCCGCCGGTGCGGGCGGAGCCGGCGATGCCTGCGGCCCCGGCTGCGGCAAGGCACGCAGCATCGTGGTGCCATGCGGCGGCGCGGCGGGCTGCTGCGGCCCGGGCGCCGCGGGCGCCGCGTCCTGCGGTTCCGCCGCGGCACTCCCGGAGGCATCCGGCTCGGTGCCGGGTACGGCATCGCGGGGCTCGCCGGCACCGCTGCCGGGCGCGGGCTCCGCGGACGCTTCCCCGGGCTGGTCATCCTCACCGCTGGCCAAGCCGCCGGACGGTCCGGAGGGAGCACCGGCGTCCTGGGGAGGGCCGCCGGGCGCCGCAGCGGCCCCGAGCTTCACCGTGGCGCCCGAGCTGATCGAGCCGTCGCCCGCGCCGGCCGCGGGCAGTACCGCGGTGGCCGGACTGGCGGCGGGCGGCGGCACGCCGGGGCCCGCGGACGAGTCCTCCTCGCTCGCGGCAGACCCTTCTGCCGCTTCCGGCCGCTCGGCCGCGCCGCTCGGCGCCGCGTCCTCCAGTGCTTCCGCTGCGGCGTCTTCGCTCTTCGCGTCTTCCGGGCCCGCGTCTTTCCGGTCCGCGGGTTCCGGTTCCGAGGGTTCCGCGGCGTCTTCGCCGGTGTCCTGGGACTCGCCCGGGGGCTGTGCCGGGCTCGGGGCCGTGGCCGCCGCCGGCGCGTTCTCCGCCGCCCGGGCAGCGTCCGCTGCGTCCCCTGTGTCCTTTCCGCCCTTACCGTCCTTGGCCTCCTGCGCGTCGGTCACGGCGGACTGGGGTGCCGGCTTTGGTTCCTCTGTCTCCCGCGTCACGATGAAGCCGGGCGGGGTCGGCGGCACGGCCGGGTTGACGCCCTCGCGCGGACCGCTGCCGGGAACCGGGGGCGGCGGGGCCAGCGGCTGCGGCGGCTGGAGCTGGAAGTCGGGCGGCAGCGGCGGCAGCCCGCTGACGGGTCCGCGCGGCGGCACCCGGGGCGGCTCGGGCTTCGGTTCGGGCGCCGGCCCGGTCCGGGCCGCGGCCCCGTCCCCCAGCGCGCGCCGCACGGAGGCCGCCGAGATCTGCATGGTATCGCCGCTCCGCGGCTCCGCTGGCACCGCGTCCTGCGGCTCGCCCGGCTCGCCCGGCTCAGCCGGCTGCCCGGCGGGAGGCGCGGCCGGGCCGGGCGCCGGACTGCTGGGCGGGGCCTGCGGCGGGACGCTGGGCGGGGCCTGCGGCGGCTGCGGTGCGCCGCCCGAGTACCAGGCGGGCGGCGTGTAGTCGATGGTGAACTGTCCGGTGGTCTCCGGTGACTCGGGCTCCTCGTCGAGGAGTTCGTCATCAGGCCGCCTGGCACCGGAGGTGTCTTCCTCGGTGCGGAATCGGTCCTGATCGCTGTTCACGACGCCTCCCGCTGCTGGTCCGGGCTTCCTGGTTCCGCACGTGCCCTCTCCGCGACGCGGACGACGGTCGAGATCCCCCTGTGGTTCCCCTGTGCGGATGCGGATTCACGCCACTGCTGTACGGCACTCCTGCCGCGCCCACCCTCACCCTAATCGCCGCAGACAGAACTCCCCACCCTCCCCGGCGCCCGGCGGTCGCCGCCGCGCGGGAAACCGGGGCAAAACCGGCGGCCGGCGGGAGAATTCAGCCTGCCGGGTCAAGGCGCACGGGATCGCCGAACAGCCCCCGCTCCCCGTCCGTCGGCACCAGGCGGACCAGCTGCCTGGCCTGCCGGGTGCACCACAGCGTCGCGTCCTCGCTGAGCATCGGCAGCGCCTCGGTCCGCTCGGCGGGAAGCATCAGCAGCCGTCCCAGCAGCCGGGCCTCCTCCGGCGACACCCGCTGCACGCCGGCGAGCGACGCCCGCCGCAGCAGCCGCTGCGTGGCCGGGCTGAGGTAGGGCAGCAGCGTGAGCACGGGCTGCCACGGCGCCGCGGTCACCCGGCCCCGGGGCGGACGCGCGCCGCAGTCCCGCACCACCAGCACCGGGTCCGCCACCGTGGCGCCCTGCGGCGGCACCCGCCCCACCTCGTGCAGAGTCAGACGGTCCTCGCCGGGCTGTCCCGCCGCCACCGCCTCGGCCACCTGCGTCCACAGCCGCGGCCTGGCGGTCTCCACCGCCACCCGCACGCCCGTGCCGACCGCGCGGAGCGCCAGCACCTGTGCCGTCCACACCCCGCCGATGAGCACGATCTCGTGGGGCAGCGGATGGTGGAGCCCCAGCACGGCCGGCCGCCCGCCCGGGTCCACACCGACGATCACGCCGTCGTCGCCCAGCGGCAGCGCGTGCCCGTCGAGTGCGGCGCCGGCCATCACGTGTCCGGCGAACGCCCGTGCCCCGCTCACCGGTCCGCCCCCACCGGCAGCGTGGCCAGCAGCCCCGGCACCTGCTCGCGGTCCATGCGTGCCAGGGCGACACCCGCGCCCCGCGCCGTGCTCGTCACGGCCCGGCTCACCTGCCGCAGCTCCCGCTCGCCCCGCCCGGCCACGCGGAGATGCCCCGTCAACGCCACGTCGCCACGCCCGTGGCGCCGGAGCGTCAGACCGAAGGCCGTGGCAAACCCCGGCACGGCCGTCAGCAGGGAGGCCACCGCGGCCAGCGGCGCGCCCTGGCCGGCCGGGTCCCCCAGCGCGGGCCACCGCGCCACCCGGAACGTCGTCTGCCACCGGTCGTCGCACCGCCAGGCCCGTGCGGTCTCCTCGGTCCGCAGCGGCGCGGGCCCGGGCTCGCGCGCCAGCCTGGCCGTGACAGCCGGGTCAGCCCCGGCCGCCGCCGCTACCGACGCCAGCAGCTCGGCCTCCGTCAGCAGCCGCGCCGCCACGCCCGCCCCAGCCAGCCGGCTCGCGAGCTGGGCGCCGGCCCGCAGCAGGCACCGCCGCGCCCCGGTCTCCCCGCCGCCGCGCTCGGCCACGGCGGCCGGGCACAGCTCGGGGTCCAGGCGCAGCGCCACCCAGGTCAGCCGCAGCGCGGGCGGCCCGCCCGCACCGCTCAGCGCGGCGTAGTTCACGCTGGCGACCGAGCGCGCCGGAAGCAGCGGGGTCGGCGCGGGCTGCGCGAACTGCACGCACCGGACGGACTCCAGCACGATGCCGTCCGTCTCCAGCGCCTCGCGCAGCAGCCGCAGCGGCAGGCCACCGTGCCCCGGCGGCTGCCGCAGCGGGGACGTCCGCGAGGGGGCGGTGTCGACGCGCAGCACGACCGTCAGCCCGCCGCCGTCCGCGGCCACGCCGGCCTCGCGCCCGTCCCGCCCCGCAACGGTGCCGGTCCGCAGCCCCGGCACGCACTCCTGCGCCAGTGTCGCGAGCGGGTCCGCCGGACTGCCGTCCGCCGCCGCTCCGGCAGCCAGGGCCGCCTGGCGCCTGCGCCGCCGCAGCCGGCGCGACGCGCCCGCCCGTTCCAGCAGCGACCGCCCGCCGGGCCGTACCACCCCCAGCACGGCGAGCCCGGCGGCGGGCACCGCTCCGGCGCCGAGCCCTGCCGTGCCTCCCGCGGCGTACCCGCACGCCAGGGCGGCCGCCGCCGCCTGTAAGCAGACCAGCGGCCCCAGCAGCGCGGGACCGGCCGACGCCCGCAGCCGCCGCGGCGGCACCGCCGTCGTCACCGTCATCGACCCCCCACATCCTCAGTCGAGTCTGTCAACGGGCATAGTAGAGGCACGCTCTGACAGACCGTCCGGGGAGCCCGCGCAGGCCAGCGGCCCGCGTGCGGGGACGGGCGCGGGAGCGCAGGGGGAGACAGGGGAGAGAAAAGGGGAGGGAACCCAGGGGCATGCCCTCACGCAAGGACGAGCTCAACGCCTATACCTTCGCCAAGCGCCGCACGCTCGCGGCGTTCGTCCAGCCCTCAGCCACCGGGACCGAGGAGAACGCGCCGCGCCCGCTGCGCGCCGTCCTGCCCGGCCTGATCACCGGCGCCCTGATCCTCGCCGGCTTCGGAGCCTGGGGGATGTTACGCCCGGCCGTGCCCGAGGGCTGGGACGAGCCCGGCCGCAACCTCATCCTCGGCAGCGACTCGACCACCCGCTACGTGGTCCTGGAGACCGGCGGCCAGCGGCAGCTGCACCCGGTCCTCAACCTCGCCTCCGCCCGCCTGCTGCTCGATCCCAGCACGTTCGGCATCGTCAGCGTCGACGACGCCGAACTGGACAACGGCGACATCCCCAGGGGCCCCACCCTGGGCATCCCCTACGCCCCGGACCGGCTCCCCGCGCCCGACGACGCGGGCCAGGAGAAGCCGTGGGCCGCGTGCCAGCGGCCCGCCGGCGACGGCGGCGGCACCCAGGGCGCCACGTTCCTGTTCGACACCGACGAGGCCCATCTGGTCGGCGGCCCCTCCCGGCTCACCGGCGGCGAGGCACTCTACGTCCGTGCCCCGGCGGACGACGGCGAGTTCACCGACTACCTCGTGGACGCCACGGGCACCAAGTACGCGCTGGCCGAGACCGGCGACGACGGCGAACTGCTCCGCCGCGTCCTCCTCGGCGACGCCGAGCCGCAGCCCGTCACGGCGGAGTGGCTCGACACGCTGCGCACCGGCTCCCCCATCCGCTTCCCCGACCTGCCCGGCGAGACCGGCGCCCCCGCCGACGTGCCGGGCCTGGACCCGGAGGCGGCCGTGGTCGGCACCGTCCTGACCGCCCCCACCGGCAGCGGCCCGCAGCACTACGTGGTGTACCCCGACGCGGTCGTCCCCGTCTCGGACTTCACCGCCCGCCTGCTGCTGGGCAGCCCCGAGGCCGCCGTCCTCGGCCAGAACGGCGAGGCGCTGCGCGTCGGCGCGCAGGACGTCAGCCCCGCGCCGGACAGCCTGAGCCCCGACGCCGAGAACGACTGGCCCACCCACGCCACCACCCCGGTCGGCGGCAACCGCACCACGCTGTGCTCCGTGCTCCTCGGCGTCGACCCGGAGGACGGCAGCCCGCGCCTGGCCACCTGGGCCGCCCCCGACTACCCGGCCCCGATCGCCAACGAGTCGGCCAGCGCCTACGTCACGCCGGGGTCCGGGCTGCTCTACCGCCAGGTCACCGGCGAACAGGCGGAGGCGGGCACCGTCTACCTCGTCACCGACACCGGACTGCGCCACGGCGTCCAGTCCACCGCCGCCGGGGAGGAGAGCGACGACGCGCGCACCCGCCTCGGCTACGGCGACGTCACCCCCGTGCCCGTGCCCGCCGAGTGGTCGCAGCTGCTGCCTACCGGGCCGCGGCTCGACACCGAGAGCGCGCGGCAGCCGCAGGGGGCGTAGGCACGCGCAGGAAAGGCAGCCACCATGAAGCGACGCTCCTCCGCCGGCGCCGTTGCCACCGCGCTGGCGCTCGCCGCCGCCCTGGCCGTTGTGCCCGCCGCCCCCGCGCGCGCCGACGCGGCGGGCACCTGCACGTTCCCGGCCGAGCCGATCGAGGAACGCCCCTGGTCGCTCCAGCGCCTGCTGCTCGACGAGCTGTGGCGGGACACCAGGGGCGAGGGCGTCGACGTCGCCGTCATCGACAGCGGCGTTGACACGGCAAACCCCCAGCTGGCCGAGGCGGTCGACGCCTCGCGCGGTGCGGACTTCACGCCCGCCGAGCCCGGCCCCGACGCCACCCCGCCCAGCCGCAGCCGCGGCGACGGCACCACCGACACCGTGGGCCACGGCACCAAGGTCGCCGGCATCATCGCCGCCCGCCCCGCCGACGGCTCCGGCTTCGTCGGTATCGCCCCCGGCGCGACCATCATCCCGATCCGGCAGAACGACGAGTACGGCAGCGGTACGGTCAGCTCCCTGGCCCGCTCCGTCGACCACGCCGTCGCCGAGGGCGCGGACATCATCAACATCTCGCAGGACAGTGAGCAGCCGCCCGCCGAAGACTCGGAGCTGGCGCGGGCCATCGCCGACGCGGTGGCCCAGGACGTGCTGGTCATCGCCTCCGTAGGCAACGAGGGCGCCGACGGCCGGGAACGGGAGACCTACCCGGCGGCCTACGACGGCGTGCTGGCGGTCGCCGCCTCGGACCGCAACAATGAGCGTGCCCCGTTCTCCCAGTCCGGGGACTTCGTCGACATCGCCGCGCCGGGCGTGGACATGGTCTCCACCGTGCCCGGCGGCGGGCAGTGCGTCGACCACGGCACCAGCTTCGCCGCCCCCTACGTCGCCGGCGTCGCCGCCCTGCTCCGCGCCAAGCATCCCGACTGGAGCGCGGAACAGGTCGCCACCCACCTGATGCAGACCGCGGAGCGCGCCATCCCCGGCGCCGACGCGGAACTCGGCTGGGGCGTAGTCGACCCCGTCCGGGCGCTGACCGACGACACCGCCGTCCCCGGCACCGCGCCCACGCCCGACGCGGCGGTGCCGCCAGGACCCGCCCCCGACGTTCCTCCGCTGACGGTGGGGGAGACGCACGCGGAACGCGACGAACGGCTCGGCACCTACGCCCTCGTCACGACCGTCCTGGCCGCCGCCACGCTGGCCGGCGCCGCCCTCGTCGTCCGCGACGCCCGGCGCCGCCGGGCGGCCGCGGGCGGCACGGCCCCCGCCGGGAGGACCGGGGGACCGGGCGGAACAGCGGCGCCGTAACGGCGCGCGCTATCGGAGAGATGCGGCGGAGGCAGCCGGCACCGCCAGGCGCCCTATCGCTGCTCCTGCCCGGCCCCGGCGTCCTTCCCGGCCGTCTCCTCGCTCTCCTCGGTGAGGTCGATGTCGAACTCGCCGTCGCGCGCGCCCAGGACGAACGCCTCCCACTCGGCGGCGGTGAACCGCAGCACGGTGTCGGGGTCCTTCGAGTTCCGCATGCCCACGGCCCCGCCGGGCAGATAGGCGATCTCCACCTTCTCGTCCTCGGGGCCGCCGGGCGCGCTCAGCCACTCCACACCCGAAATGTCCAGCGCGTAGAGCTCGTTCTTCTCGCGCTCCTTGCGGGCGGCGATCTCTTCTGGCGTCTCCGTTGAGGCCATCAGACGTGGCTCCTTCCTTGCCTCCCTGCGGCCCCCGGAGCCGGGGCCGCCTGCGGTGATCGTAACGCAGCTCTGCGTCACCGCGCGGGGCTGAGACGGGCCGCGGCCGTCAGAACGTGCGGAGCCACCAGTCGGTGCCCAGCAGCAGCACAAAACCCGTGACCAGCACGGCCATTCCCAGCCGGGTCCGGCCGCGCCTGCTCATCTCGATGACCGAGCCGGAGAGCACGAAGGCCGCGCCGTACAGGCCCAGCGACTGGAGCGACGAACCGTCGCCGAGCTGGATGACCAGCACGACCGCCATGGCCGTCATGGCCACCGCGGCGATCCCCATGCGCAGCCGCCGGGCTTGGCGGGGGGTGAGCGCCTGGCGTGGTGAAGTCACGACAGGAGGATAAGCGTTCCATCCGGGAACCACAGCAGCGGCCGGAGCGTGCAACGTGGCAGGGGGAGCGCCCGAAGACCGCGGCACGGACGGATTCGCCTTGGCATTCCGGTAGTTGACGTGGGTAGCATGACCGCACGGACGCAGCCGGGGGGCACGCGACCGCGGCGCAGGGCGCTGACGTTCAAGGGGAGGGAACACATGCAGGACGACCCCCGCCAGCCGGTAGGGCAGGGCGACCTGACCGTCGAGGAGGAGTCGCTCAGCGACTTCGCGCGGCGACTGGACGACTTATCCCTCAAGCTGGGGGCCTCTGTCGGTTCGCACGAGACTCTGGCGGGCCTGGGCATCACCGCCGCGCAGGCAGGCGGTTCCCTCGCGGAGATGACGAGTCTCACCTCGCGGTACGAGCACGTACTGGAACGCGTGCGCGCCCTGGCCAGAGTCCAGCGTGAGGCTATTGAGGCGCTGGGCATCGCGACCCTTATCTCCGAGCGCGGCTACGAGAACGTCGAAGCGGAGCAGATCGAACGTCTCCGCTCGCTCATGTCCGGCTGGGAGCAGGTCTACACCGCCGGCTCCGACCGCCGTCCGGCGACGACCACTGCGGGCGACCAGCCCGCCGGTGGCGGCGGCGGAGGCGCGCCCATGGCGCTGTAGACGCGCGCGGCGCGTCCAGCCGCGCAGCCCAACGACCGCCATCACCAGGGAGGGATCATGTCCGACGGAACCACGGGGGGCCCCGGCGACCTGCGGGTCGAAGGCGACCCGATCGCACGGCTCCTCAATGAACTCGGCGCGACCATCGAGTTCCTGCGGGGCGACCACAGCCAGCTCACCAGCGTGCTGTCCGACGTGACGGCCGGCTGGCGGGGCGCCGCGGCGACGCAGTTCGCCACCGGTCAGGGCGACGTCAACGTCAACCTCGACCGGCTCATCCAGGCGCTGACCAACCTCCAGGAGCTGGTCCAGATGAGCCGGGACGGCTTCCAGGCCGAGGAAGAGGAGCGCCTGGGCGAGCTGCGGAACGTCACATCCGACCTGCAGAACCTCAACCCGTCCATCCTCAACATCTGACGGCACCACCGAGAGCGAGGGACAACCATGAACATCAACGTCCAGTACAGCGCGCTGGATTCCGGTGCCGAGCGGATGAACACGGTGGCGGGCAACCTCGTCGAACGGCTCGAGACGCTCCAGAGCGGCCTGCGCTCCGTCGCCTCCGGGTGGACCGGTGAGGCGAAGCTGGCGTTCGAGGAGAACATGCGGCTGTTCACCACGGAGCTGGACAAGCTCCGCGTCATCCAGGCCAACACCGCCACCTCGGTGAGCAACGCCAGCGCCGGCTACGCGGCGACGGACCGTTACAACGCCCGGAGGTTCGGCCGCTGAGCCACGCTGCGGCCAGCCCCCACGACAGCCGCCGCACGGTGCCCCGGGCACCGTGCGGCGGCTGCTGTACGCGCCGGCGGCGGGCTGCTACTCCTCAGGCAGCCAGCCCAGCTGGACGAGCGGGGCGCTGCGCCGCCGGGTGGCGAAGACCGCCCGCCCCGGCGGCAGCGGCCGGGCCCGCACGCTGCCGATGATCTCGCCCTCCTTGGGGTCGCCCGACAGCAGCAGGCCCTGCGCCCCCAGATCCCGCATCCGCTGCAGGAACGGATCGAACAGCGCCCGTGAGACACCCGCCGCGTTCCGCGCCACGACGAAGCTGATGCCCACGTCCCGCGCGTAGGGCAGATGCGGCACCAGCTCGTTGAAGGCGTTCTTCGCCACCGACGACACCAGGTCGTGGTCGTCGATGAACACGAACGCCCGCGCGCCCTGCCACCAGCTGCGCGACCGCAGCTCCTGGATGCTGACGTCCTCGCGCGGCGCCCGCCGGGCGAACAGACCAGCCAGCGACGCCATGTCCGTCGTGAACCTGGCCTCGGTGGCCGCGTAGCTGGAGACGTATGCGCTGGGCGCCGTCATCAGCGACCGCCGGAAGTCCGTGATGACGAACCGCGCCTCGTCCGGCCGGTACCGGGCCGCCAGCTGCCGCATCAGCAGCCGCAGCGCCGCGGACTTCCCCGACTCGCTCTCCCCGACGACCAGCAGGAACGGATCCCGGTCGAAGTCGACGTACACGGGCCGCAGATCCGTCTCGCTGATGCCGATCGCCACCGCGTGCGGGGACGGCGGTTCCTCCGCCGGCAGGTCGGCCACGGGCAGCAGCGACGGCAGCATGCGGACCGGCGGCGCCGGCTCCTCCTGGTTCCGCTCCGCCACGGCCTGCACCAGCCGGGCGGTCCCCTCCGCCAGGTCCTCCGCCCGGCCAGCGCCGTCCACGCGCGGCAGCGCCGCCATCCAGTGGAGCTTGTCCGGTGTCTGGCCCCGCCCGGGCAGGCCGAGCGGCACGGCCGCCGCGACCTTGCGGTCGAACTCGGAGTCCAGCGGGTCGCCCAGGCGCAGCTCCAGCCGCGTGGTGAGCTGGTCACGGAGCGCGGGACGCAGCTCCATGTACCGCGAGGCCGTGATCACCAGGTGAACGCCGTACCCGAGCCCGCGCGAGGCGATGTCCGAGACGACCGGCTCCAGCGTCATGTCGTAGTCCTGCTTGAACGCCGCCCAGCCGTCGATCAGCAGGAAGACGTCGCCCCATCGCTCCTCCGGCAGGCGGCCGGCGGCGCGCAGCCGCCGGAACGTCGCCATCGAGTCGATCTCGTGGCGGCGGAAGAGCTCCTCGCGCCGGGCCAGGATCCCCGACACCTCCCCGATGGTGCGGCGCACGCGGTCCGGGTCGAGGCGCGAGGCGATGCCGCCGACGTGCGGCAGGCCCGCCACGGCGGACAGGCCGCCGCCGCCGAAGTCGAGCCCGTAGAACTGCACCTGCCGCGGCGAATGCGTCAGCGCGAAGGAAGCCACCAGGGTCCGCAGCAGCGTCGACTTGCCGGACTGCGGCCCGCCGACCACCAGCATGTGCCCGCCGGCACCGGAGAAGTCGCGGACCAGCGGCTCCCGCCGCTGCTCGAACGGCTTGTCGATGAGCCCCAGCGGCACCGTCAGCCGGCCGTCCCGCCCCGGCGGCTCCTGCCAGTCCGGCAGCAGCTGGTCGAGGGTCGGCGGCGTCTGGAGCGGCGGCAGCCACACCTGGTGCGCCGCGGGGCCCTGGCCCTCCAGGCCGCGGACGATGACGTCCAGGAGCGTGTCGGCCAGCGGATCGTCCCGCAGCTGCCCGGCGCCGTCCGCCCCGTCCGGGGGGGCCTCCGGCCCGCCCGGCTGCCCGGCGCCGCCGGCCGGGACGGGCACCGGCGCCGCCGTGAACAGCACCGGACGCCGGGACGCCACCTGGCCGCCGGGCGGCGGCGCCACCGGCCCGTCGGCCGAGGGCTCCCGGTAGGGACCCGAGACGTACGCCGCCTTGAACCGGGTCATGGTGTCGGTACCCGACTTCAGGATCCCGGACCCCGGCACCTGCGGCAGGTGGTAGGCGTCCGGCGTGCCGATGGCCGTGCGCGACTCGGCCGCGGAGAACGTCCGCAGGCCGATCCGGTACGACAGGTAGGTGTCCAGGCCCTTCAGCCGCCCCTCCTCCAGCCGCTGCGAGGCCAGCAGCAGGTGCACGCCCAGCGACCGCCCGATCCGGCCGATCTGGATGAACATGTCGATGAAGTCGGGCATCGCTGACAGCAGTTCGGAGAACTCGTCGATGACGATGACCAGGGACGGCAGCGGTTCGAGCGGCGCCCCGGCGGCGCGGGCCCGCTCGTATTCGAGGAGACTGGCGTAGTTCCCCGCCGCGCGCAGCAGCTCCTGGCGCCGCTGGAGCTCGCCGCGCAGGGAGTCTCCCATCCGGTCCACCAGCGTCAGGTCGTCCGCCAGGTTGGTGATGACCGCCGAGACGTGCGGAAGGGAGGCCATGCCGGCGAACGTGGCGCCGCCCTTGAAGTCCGCCAGCACGAAGTTCAGCGTCTCCGAGGAGTGCGTCACGGCCAGGCCGAGGACCAGCGTGCGCAGCAGCTCCGACTTGCCGGAGCCGGTGGCGCCGACGCACAGCCCGTGCGGGCCCATGCCCTCCTGCGCCGCCTCTTTCAGGTCCAGCATCACCGGCTGCCCGTCCTCGTCCACGCCGATCGGCACGCGCAGCCGGTCGCCCGCCGCGCGCGGCCGCCAGGCGCGCTCGACGTCCAGCGCCGCCGGATCGCCCAGGCCCAGCAGATCGGCGAAGTCGAGGTTGGCCAGCAGCGGCTCCGTCTCGTCCGCGCCGCCGTCGGTCATCCGCAGCGGCGCCAGCTGTCTGGCCAGCGCCTCCGCCGCGGGCAGCGGCAGCGCGTCTGGTGTCCCCTCGTACGCCAGCCCGTCCGGGGCCTGCAGCCGCAGCGAGCCGGGGCGGCAGAACACTGACAGGCCGGGCCGCGGCGGGCCGTCCTCCCCGGGGGCCACCTCCACCACGGTCACGCCCTGGATGCCCTCCGCCGAGGCGAACACCGAGTCCGGGGGGATGCGCGCCCCGTCCAGCAGCAGCACCACGTGCGGCCGGTCGAGCACCGGCTTGCCGTCGGCCGCGAACCTGCCCCGGCCCTCCAGGCCGTCGGCGAGCTCCCGCTCGGCCTCTGCGACCGAGCCGCAGACCAGGCGGCGGCTGCCCGCCCCGTCCACCGTCTCCAGCTGGACGTGCGGCAGCCACTTCACCCACTCCCACCGGTCGTGCGGCGTCACCACCGCCAGCGTCAGGTCCTCCGGCGAGTGCAGCGCCGCCAGGGAGGCCACCAGCGCCCGTGCCGTGTCGCAGACCACCTCCGCGTCGCCCCGCAGCGTCATCCGGTAGAAGCCCCGCAGCGACACCGCCATCGGCAGCCCGGACACCGTGCCGTGCGTGTCGACGAACCGCGCCAGGGCCCCGGCGGTCAGCGGCTCCAGCTCGTCAACCGGCGCCGTCTCCGGCTCCACCAGCGGCGTCGCCAGCGCGTGGTCGCCCAGCCCCAGCCTCACCTGCCCGAAGTCCGGGTCCGCCGGGCGCCGCTCCCAGACCCGGCTGCCCTCGGCCACCAGCGCCCACAGCTGGTCGGGCGCCGGATGCAGGTACAGCTGCGCCTTCCGCTGGGCCTGTGCGGTCTCCCGCACCTGGGCCCGCACCCGCGCCAGGTACTTCAGGTAGTCCCGGCGCACCTGTGCCAGCTGTCCCTGCGTGCCGCGCCGGAACCGCACCACCATCGCCACGACCATGCCGGCCGTGGACACCAGCATCAGCATGCCCATGATCCGCATGAACGGATGGGCACCCGGCATGAAGAAGAAGACCACTGACGAGCCCATGCCCAGCATGGGCACGACCTGCATCAGCACCCCCTCTTGCGGCCCCTTCGGCAGCTCCGGGGGCGGCTGCAGCCGCACCTCCTCGCCGGGAACCTCCTCGGGTAAGGCCCGTGGCGGGCGCTTCACCACGATCTGGCTCACACGCAACTCCCCCCGCGTGGACGCTCTCGTCGTCTCGCAACGCTGAGCGGATCCTACTGGCGGCCACGGACAGCACGCCCGGTAGGGTGTTCAGCGCAGCCCGTGCCCAAACGCCGTTACGCGCATCTCGTGCGCCCGAGGGGGGAAACGTTTCGTGAGCACGTCAGCGGCCGCGCAGCGGCATGCCCAGAACTCCCGGCACACCAGCCAGGCGGCGGCCCAGCCGGTCCGGTCCGCCACCGGCTTCTGCCGCGTCACCATCGCCGCGCCGGACAGCCGCACCGACGTGGCGCTGCCCGAGGACCTGCCGCTGGCCGATCTGTATCCCGAGATTCTCCGCCTGGCCGGCCAGGCCCCCGAGCCCGGCGCCCCGGTCGGCTACCACCTCGTCCGCCGTGACGGGACGGTGCTCGACGGCACCCGCACCCTCGCCGCCCAGCGCGTCCTGGACGGCGAGGTGCTCGCCCTGCGGCCGTTCGCCGACTCCCTCCCGCCGCCCGTTCACGACGACGTGGCCGACGCCATCAGCGAGGCGGTCACCCACGACCGGCGGCTGTGGAGCGACGCGATGCTGCGCACGGCAGGCCTGGCCGGCGCCGGCGTTCTCGGCGCCCTTACCGCCGCCGTGCTGTGGTTCGCCGGCCCCTCGCCGCGCGAGACCCACGGCGTGCCCGGGGTGGCCGCCGCCGTCTTAAGCCTGCTGCTCACCGCCTTCGCCGCAGTCCGCGCCCGGGTCTACGCCGACAGCGGCGCCGCTGTCGTTCTGGGCCTGGCCGCCCTGCCCAGCGCACTGGTCGCCGGCACCGGTGTGCTCCCGCTGGACGAGGGCCACGGCCCCGGCCGCCTCGAACTGCTCCTCGGCTGTGCCGCCGTGCTGCTGCTCTCGGTGGTCCTCGCGGCCGCCGTGCCGGGCGGCGCGGCCTGGTTCACCGCCGGGGCGTGTGCCGCCGCCACCGGCCTGCTGGCGGCGTTCGGCGCCATCGTCACCGGCGCCCGCCCTCTGGACGCGGCGGCCGTCTGCGCCCCCGTCGCCGTGGGGGCGATTGCCTTCCTCCCCGGGCTCGCCGCCGGGATCGCGCGGCTGCCCGCCGGCTACGCCGCGCCCGCGCCCCCCGGCCCGGGCGGCGCCCCGCCCGCGGGGCCAGCGGGGCCCACGGGCCCCGTCGACGCCGAGCGCGTGGCCGCCCAGGCCCGCCTCGGCCACCGGATCCTGCTCGGCCTCACCGGCGGCTTCGCCGTCCTGGCTGCCACCGCCGTCGCCGTCCTCGGGTTCTCCGGCGGCGAGCGCAGCGGCTACGGCCAGCTGCTCGGCCTCGCGACGGCCTGCGCCCTGCTCACGCGGGCCCGGCTGTTCCGCTATGCCGTCCAGGTGGCGGTCATGCTGGCCGCGGGCCTGGTCTCCCTGGTGCTTCTCGTCCTCGGCTTCGCCCTGCACGGCCCGGCCGGCGGCGACGGCTCCGGCCTGCGCACGCTCTGGCTGGCGACCGCTGTGGCGGCCGGTGCCGCGCTGCTGACCGCCATCGCGCTGCGGGTGCCGAGCCGCGGGCTCAGCCCCTTCTGGGGCCGGGTCTTCGACCTGGTCGAGAGCGCCCTGCTGCTGTCCCTGATTCCGCTGTGCCTGGCGGTGCTCGGCGTGTACGGCGAGGTGCGCGGCCTGACCAGCGGCTGAGCCCGGCGCCGGCCGCACCGCCGCAGGGAGCGGCGATGACCGGAAGGACCGGGAGGGCCGCGAGGATCGGGGGGACGGGGGACGGGGGACGGGGAGATGGAGGAAAGCAGCCTCCACCAGCCGATGTGCCTGGTGATGTCGCGGTGCGGTAGCCTGCGTAGCGGCCGTTTGCGTACGCGCCCCCGGAGTCATCTGGAGGAAGCGCTCAGCGGACCCCGCCTCCCGAGTCGTGGAAGTTCCCCTGTGAAGAAGGTCCAGGGGCACTCGGTGGCTTGATCGTTCACATTCAAGGAGTACGTGTGTCGTCGCTCGACGCCGCTACGAAGCAGAAGATCATTGCCGAGTTCGCCACCAAGGAGGGCGACACCGGCTCCCCCGAGGTCCAGGTCGCGCTGCTCTCGCGCCGCATCTCGGACCTCACCGAGCACCTGAAGACCCACAAGCACGACCACCACTCCCGCCGGGGCCTGCTGCTGCTGGTCGGCCAGCGCCGCCGCCTGCTGCAGTACCTGGCGCGCAAGGACATCCAGCGCTTCCGCACCCTGGTGGACCGGCTCGGCATCCGCCGCGGCGCGGCAGGCGCTCGCTAGCGAGGCGACACAGGGAGCGGCTCCTGCGGGCCGCTCCCTTCGCCGTACCCGCACCGGGTACGGCGCACGTTCCCGGACAGAACCAGGCCGCCCGGGCCCCTGCCTTTGTAGTCTGGTCCCACAAGAGAAGACCGCAGCACGCACGAGATTCCGTGGTAACGGCGGGGCGCCTGTTTACTGCCGCCGGTCCTCGGTAGTGGCCCTCGGGCAGCGCCCCGGGAGCTTCGATCGATGACCGGCCCGTAGGAGGTGCTCCACCACCCCGTTCCGTGGCCCCGTGCGGCACGGAACGCATTCATGAGGAGAACACACAAGGTGGAGAACGAAACCCACTACGCCGAGGCCGTCATCGACAACGGCGCCTTCGGCACCCGCACGATCCGCTTCGAGACGGGGCGCCTGGCCAGGCAGGCCGCTGGCTCCGCCGTAGCTTACCTGGACGACGACACCATGGTGCTGTCGGCCACCACCGTCTCCAAGACGCCCAAAGAGCAGCTGGACTTCTTCCCGCTGACCGTCGACGTCGAGGAGCGCATGTACGCCGCGGGCAAGATCCCCGGCTCCTTCTTCCGCCGCGAGGGCCGCCCCTCCGAGGACGCGATCCTCACCTGCCGCCTGATCGACCGTCCGCTGCGCCCCTCCTTCAAGAAGGGCCTGCGCAACGAGATCCAGATCGTTGAGACGGTCATGGCGCTCAACCCCGAGCACCTGTACGACGTGGTCGCCATCAACGCCGCCTCGTGCTCCACCCAGCTGGCGGGGCTGCCCTTCTCCGGCCCCATCGGCGGCACCCGCGTGGCCCTCATCCGCGGCCAGTGGGTCGCCTTCCCGACCCACACCGAGCTGGAGGAGGCCGTCTTCGACATGGTCGTCGCCGGCCGGGTGCTGCCCGACGGTGACGTCGCGATCATGATGGTCGAGGCGGAGGCCACCGAGAACACCATCGAGCTGATCAAGGGCGGCGCCACCGCTCCCACCGAGGAGGTCGTCGCCGAGGGCCTGGAGGCCGCCAAGCCGTTCATCCGGGTCCTCTGCCGGGCCCAGGCCGACCTGGCCGCCAAGGCGGCGAAGCCGACCGCCGAGTTCCCGCTCTTCCTCGACTACCAGGACGACGTCCTGGAGGCGCTGAGCGCGGCCGTCCGTGACGACCTGGCCCGCGCCCTGACGATCGCGGACAAGCTCGAGCGCGAGGCCGAGCTCGACCGGGTGAAGTCGGTCGCCGCCGAGAAGCTGCTGCCGCAGTTCGAGGGCCGCGAGAAGGAGATCTCCGCCGCGTACCGGGCCCTGACCAAGGAGCTGGTCCGCGAGCGCGTCATCCGCGACAAGGTCCGCATCGACGGCCGCGGCGTCACCGACATCCGCACGCTGGCCGCCGAGGTCGAGGCGATCCCGCGGGTCCACGGCTCGGCCCTCTTCGAGCGCGGCGAGACGCAGATCCTGGGCGTCACCACGCTCAACATGCTGCGCATGGAGCAGCAGCTCGACACCCTCTCGCCGGTGACGCGCAAGCGCTACATGCACAACTACAACTTCCCGCCCTACTCCACCGGCGAGACCGGCCGTGTCGGCTCCCCCAAGCGCCGCGAGATCGGCCATGGCGCCCTCGCCGAGCGCGCCATCATCCCGGTGCTGCCCAGCCGCGAGGAGTTCCCCTACGCGATCCGGCAGGTCTCCGAGGCCCTCGGCTCCAACGGCTCGACCTCCATGGGCTCGGTCTGCGCCTCCACGATGTCGCTGCTCAACGCCGGCGTGCCGCTGAAGGCCCCGGTCGCGGGCATCGCCATGGGCCTGATCTCCCAGGAGATCGACGGTGAGACCCACTACGTGACGCTGACCGACATCCTCGGCGCCGAGGACGCCTACGGCGACATGGACTTCAAGGTCGCCGGCACCCGCCAGTTCGTCACCGCTCTCCAGCTGGACACCAAGCTGGACGGCATCCCCGCCTCCGTGCTCGCCGCCGCCCTGAAGCAGGCGCGTGACGCCCGCCTCCACATCCTGGACGTGATGAGCGAGGCCATCGACGTCCCGGACGAGATGTCGCCGAACGCGCCGCGGATCATCACGGTCAAGATCCCCGTGGACAAGATCGGCGAGGTCATCGGCCCCAAGGGCAAGATGATCAACCAGATCCAGGAGGACACCGGCGCCGACATCACCATCGAGGACGACGGGACGATCTACATCGGCGCCGCCGACGGCCCCTCCGCGGAGGCCGCCCGCGCCACGATCAACGGCATCGCCAACCCGACGATGCCCGAGGTCGGCGAGCGGTACCTGGGCACCGTGGTCAAGACCACGACCTTCGGCGCCTTCATCTCCCTGCTGCCGGGCAAGGACGGGCTGCTGCACGTCTCCCAGATCCGCAAGCTCGCCGGCGGCAAGCGCGTGGAGAACGTGGACGACGTCCTCACCGTCGGCCAGAAGGTCCAGGTCGAGATCGCCGAGATCGACCAGCGCGGCAAGCTCTCGCTGGTACCCGTGCTCGACGAGGAGACCGCCGGCTCCGCGAAGGACGCCGCCGACAAGTGACGCGCGCGCACCGCGGCACGGCCCGCCTCGCCCTCCCGGCGCGGCGGGCCGCGCCCTCCCCGTCCTCCCGCATGTCCGCGGCCACCCGCACCCTCCGGAAGGGCGAGAACGGCGCCGGCACCGTCCGCAAGACCGTGCTGCCCGGGGGCCTGCGCGTGGTCACCGAGTCCGTGCCCACGGTGCGGTCCGTGTCGTTCGGCATCTGGGCCCGGGTCGGCTCCCGTGACGAGACGCCCGCGCTCAACGGCGCCACCCACTACCTGGAGCACCTGCTGTTCAAGGGCACCCGGCGCCGGTCCGCCCTCGACATCTCCGCCGCCATCGACGCCGTCGGCGGGGAGATGAACGCCTTCACCACGAAGGAGTTCACCTGCTACTACGCGCGGGTCCTTGACGCCGACCTGCCGCTGGCCATCGACGTCGTCTCCGACATGCTGACCAGCTCGGTCATCGCGCCGGAGGAGGTCGAGGCCGAGCGTGACGTCATCCTCGAAGAGATCGCCATGACCGAGGACGACCCCAGCGACCGGGTGCACGACCTCTTCGCGCACACCCTCCTCGGTGACAGTCCGCTCGGACGGCCGGTGCTGGGCACCGCGGAGACGGTCAACGGCCTGACCCGTGACCGCATCGCCCGCTTCTACCGGCGCCACTACCAGCCGGACCGGCTGGTGGTCACGGCCGCGGGCAGCCTCGAGCACGACACGGTCGTCCGGCTGGTCAAAGAGGCGTTCGACCGCGCGGGGGCGCTGCCCCGGGACGGCGGCGCCGAGCCAGTGCCGCCGCGCGGCGGCACGCGGGCGATCCGCGCCGCGGGCCGCGTCGAGGTGCTGCGCCGCCGCACGGAGCAGACCCACCTGGTCCTCGGCATGCCCGGCGTCTCGCGCCATGACGAGCGGCGCTGGGCGCTCGGCGTGCTCTCCACCGCCCTGGGCGGTGGCATGAGCTCCCGGCTGTTCCAGGAGATCCGGGAGAAGCGCGGGCTGGCGTACAACGTCTACACGTACACCTCCGGCTACGCCGACTGCGGCATCGCGGGCGTGTACGCGGGCTGCCGCCCCGACCGCCTGAACGAGGTGCTGGCGATCTGCCGTGACCAGCTCGCCGAGGTGGCCGCGAACGGCCTCACCGAGGAGGAGACGCGCCGCGCCATCGGCCAGCTCTCCGGCTCCACCGTGCTGGGCCTGGAGGACACCGGCTCCCTCATGCACCGCCTCGGCAAGAGCGAGCTGTGCTGGGGCGAGCAGCTGTCGGTAGACGGCATGCTGGAGAAGATCGCTGCCGTCACGCCCGACGACGTCCGGCGGGTGGCCGCCGACGTGCTGGGCCAGCGGCCCGCCCTGTCCGTGATCGGGCCGCTGACCGAGCGGCAGGCCGCGCGCCTGTCCGAGTCCGCCGCCTGACGCACCGACCCACTGACGTAAGGGAGTACCCCCGTGACAAGGCTGCGCGTGGCCGTCATCGGCGCCCGCGGGCGCATGGGATCCGAGGCCGTCCGGGCCGTGACCGCCGCCGAGGACATGGAGCTGGTCGCGGCGCTCGGCCGCGGCGACGACCTCCAGACGCTGGTGTCCTCCGGCGCCGAGGTGGCCGTCGAGCTGACGCACCCCGACGCCGTGATGGGCAATCTGGAGTTCTGCGTGCGCCACGGCATCCACGCCGTCGTGGGCACCACCGGCTGGACCGAGGAGCGGCTGGCCGAGGTGCGCGGCTGGCTGTCCGCCTCGCCGGACACGGGCGTGCTGATCGCCCCCAACTTCGGCATCGGCGCCATCCTGGCGATGCGCTTCGCCCAGCAGGCGGCGCGCTTCTTCGAGTCGGCCGAGATCGTCGAGCTGCACCACCCGAACAAGGCGGACGCCCCCAGCGGCACGGCCGTGCGCACCGCGGAGCTGCTGGCCCGGGCCCGCCAGGAGGCCGGGCTGGGCCCGCAGCCTGACGCCACCACGAGCGCGCTGGAGGGGGCGCGGGGCGCCGACGTCTCCGGGGTGCCGGTCCACGCGGTGCGGCTGCGCGGCCTGGTCGCCCACCAGGAGGTCATCTTCGGCGGGGAGGGCGAGACCCTCACCATCCGGCACGACTCCATGAACCGGGCCTCGTTCATGCCGGGCGTGCTGCTCGGCGTGCGCCGCGTGCCCCGCACGCCGGGGCTGACGTTCGGTCTTGAGCACTTCCTCGGTCTGGACGGCTGAGCTGTGGGCGGCAGGACCGGGTACGCGCTGCTGTCGCTGGCGCTGCTGGTCTACCTCGGGCTCGCCGGGCACCGGGGCGTGGTGCTGATCGCCCAGGGCTCCTGGGTGACGGTGTCCTTCGGCATGGCCGTGCTGGTCCTGCCGCTGCTCGGGGCGTGGTTCCTGTGGCGCAGCACCCGCTTCGTGCGGGCGGCGCACCGGCTCGCCCGCGAGCTGGAGGCGGAGGGCGGCCTGCCGGAGGACGACCTGCCCCGCACCCCCAGCGGGCGCGTGGACCGGGACGCCGCCGACGCCCTGTTCGCCCGCCGCCGCGCGGAGACGGAGGCGGCGCCGGACGACTGGCGCAACTGGTTCCGGCTGGCGCTGGCGTACTACGACGCCCGTGACACCCCGCGCGCCCGCAAGGCGATGCAGCACGCCATCAGCCTGCACCGGGCCGGCGCACGCCCGGCGCGCTAGAGGTGCCCGGCCGCGTGTCCCGGAGCGGTCTGGTTCTCCTCGGCCCACGCCTCCAGCACGTCGGCGGCCCGGTCGAAGGCCGCGGGCCGCGCCAGGAAGTCCGCGTTGTGGTCGGTGACCAGCGGCCGCAGCGGCTCGCCGTGCCGCCGTTCGATCTCCACGGCCTGTCCCTGGACGGTGCGCGGCGTGCCGAGCCACTTCACCGGCTGCTGCACCGTGTGGACGCGCGCGATTTCCCGCCAGCGCAGCGTCTGCGTGGTCAGCAGCCCGACCCGGCGCAGGCCCCGTGAGCTGACCCAGATGCCCATGCGCAGCAGGCGCAGCGCGAAGGCGATGGCCAGCACCCCCACGCTCAGCGTGGCGGCCGCGCCGGAGGGCGCGCCCGCCACGGCGATGATGGCGGCGGAGATCAGCACGTAGGCGGCCATCAGCAGCGTCACCGCAGCGGCGGCGACGCGCCAGGGGCCCGGCCGGTAGGGGCGGCGCCAGGCTTCCCTGGCGAGCTGGGCGGAGGCGGACTCCAGTTCGACGGAGCTGGCGTCCTGGTCACCCGCGAGAAAGGCAAGGGGCACGGCTGGTCCTCAGTCGTCTCACAGTGCGGCGGGGCGGCCTCGGCCGAGGCGCGCGGCGCTGTGATCGGTGAGGCTACCGCGTTCAGCGGTTCTCGGCTGCCTCAGGGCCCTCCGGGCGCGGATGGTTCTCGGCGTCAAGCGCGGGTCCGGCCAGAATCAGGGCGCCGACAAGCCCGGAGATCACCACCAGCGCGAGCAGCGCGTTGCCCAGCACGCGGCCGGGCGTCAGCCGTGTCCGCGGCGGTATCACGTCGCTTGCGAAACGGTCCCGCTCGTCCATCGCGGTGCGCTCCCTCCCCTGTCCCCTGAACAATCCCCTGAACAGCCCTCTAACAAAACTATCACCTGAAGAATCCGACTCCCGTCGGCAACGACCGGTTTGCCCGCCGCCGGCCGCCACTGTCAGCGGCGGCTCATAGGGTGGGTCCCGCTTTCACCCGCCACGTGCCTGAAGGGGAACCAGGTGACTGACACGCCCAGCTTCCGCAGCGACGTGACCGTCGAGCTCGTCAAGCACAGCGCCTCCGACACGGACGTGCTCTGGGCAGCGAGGGTCTCGACGGCGGGGGAGAAGTCCCTGGAGGAGATCAGCAAGGACCCGGAGCGCTCCAAGGGGCTGATCAACTTCCTGATGCGCGACCGGCATGGCAGCCCGTTCGAGCACAACTCGATGACCTTCTTCATCAGCGCGCCGATCTTCGTCTTCCGGGAGTTCCACCGCCACCGCGTCGGCTGGTCGTACAACGAAGAGAGCGGCCGTTACCGGGAGCTGCGCCCCGTGTTCTACGTGCCCGGCAAGGACCGGAAGCTGGCGCAGCGGGGCCGCCCCGGCAAGTACGAGTTCGTCGACGGCACGCCCGAGCAGCACGAGCTGGTCGGCAAGGTGCTGGAGGACAGCTACCGGCAGTCCTACGCGGCGTACCAGGAGATGCTCCGCGCGGGGGTCGCCCGCGAGGTTGCCAGGGCGGCGCTGCCGGTCGGCCTGTTCTCCTCGATGTACGCCACGTGCAACGCCCGCTCCCTGATGCACTTCCTCGGCCTGCGCACCCGCCACGAGCAGGCGGCGGTCCCGTCGTTCCCGCAGCGCGAGATCGAGATGATCGGCGAGCGGATGGAGGAGGAGTGGGCCCGGCTCATGCCGCTGACGCATGCCGCCTTCAACGCGAACGGGCGTGTGGCGCCGTAGTCCCGGTCCCGCCTCATCGCCCGGGCGAAGTGTCCGTATTGCACACTTTCGCGACAGTCATCTAAGGTGACGGAACGGACCCGGCGCTGCCTGAACCCCCGAGCAGGCGGTGCCGGGCTCCCTTACTCCCGCGCCCCGAGGGAGCGCGGGCAGCACAGCTGCGAGTAGCGTGGATGCCATGGCTCCGACCTCCACACCGCAGACCCCCTTCGGGCGGATGCTGACCGCCATGGTGACGCCGTTCACGGCGGACGGCTCGCTCGACATCGACGGCGCCCAGCGGCTGGCGGCGCACCTGGTGGACGCAGGTAACGACGGCCTGGTCGTCAACGGCACCACCGGCGAGTCCCCCACGACCAGCGATGCGGAGAAAACCCAGCTCATCGAGGCCGTCGTCGAGGCCGTCGGAGACCGCGCGCACGTGCTGGCCGGGGTCGGGACCAACGACACGCGCCACACCGTCGAGCTGGCGCGCGCCGCCGAGCGGGCCGGTGCCCACGGGCTGCTCGTCGTCACCCCGTACTACAACAAGCCCCCGCAGGAGGGCCTTTACCAGCACTTCACGACGGTGGCCGACGCCACCGGCCTGCCGGTGATGCTGTACGACATCCCCGGCCGCAGCGGCGTTCCGATCACCACCGAAACGATGGTGCGGCTGGCCGAGCACCCGCGCATCGTGGCCAACAAGGACGCCAAGGGCGACCTCGGCCGCGCCAGCTGGGCTATCGCCACGACGGGCCTGGCCTGGTACTCCGGTGACGACATGCTCAACCTGCCGCTGCTGTCTGTCGGCGCGGTCGGTTTCGTCTCCGTCGTCGGCCACGTCGCCACGCCCGAGCTGCGCGCGATGCTGGAGGCGTACACGGGCGGTGACGTCGCCAAGGCCACAGAGATCCACCAGAAGCTTCTGCCGGTCTTCACCGGCATGTTCCGCACCCAGGGCGTGATCACCTCGAAGGCCGCACTCGGCTTCCAGGGACTGCCCGGCGGCCCGCTGCGGCTGCCCCTCGTCGGTCTTACCGAGGAGGAGACCGCGCAGCTGCGGCAGGACCTGTCCATCGGCGGGGTCCAGGTGTGACCCCGCCGCGGGTGAGGCCGCCGGACGCCCGACCCCGACGTCACCGTTGCGGACGGTGATAACTGAATACCGACA
The DNA here is from genome assembly GCF_016741785.1 of Streptomyces sp. 7-21. Classification (GTDB taxonomy): domain Bacteria; phylum Actinomycetota; class Actinomycetes; order Streptomycetales; family Streptomycetaceae; genus Streptomyces. Next base: position 1,873 of record NZ_JAERRL010000013.1, on the reverse strand, counting down.
CTTCGCATACAGTCACGCGCGCCACGCGCCCGGCCACGGGCAGGTGGCGCGCGTGGTCAGGAGAGTCTCTTGAGTCATCCTCACCCAGAACTGGGCCCGCCCCCGAAGCTGCCTGAAGGAGCGCTGCGGGTCACCCCGCTGGGCGGCCTCGGCGAGATCGGCCGGAACATGACCGTCATCGAATTCGGCGGGCGGCTGCTTATCGTCGACTGCGGCGTGCTCTTCCCCGAGGAGGAACAGCCTGGCATCGACCTGATCCTCCCGGACTTCACCACGATCAGGAACCGCCTGGACGACATCGACGGCATCGTGCTGACGCACGGGCACGAGGACCACATCGGCGGCGTGCCGTACCTGCTCCGCGAGCACCCCGACATCCCCCTCATCGGCTCCAAGCTCACCCTCGCGCTGATCGAGGCCAAGCTCCAGGAGCACGGTATCCGCCCGTACACGCTCCAGGTGAGCGAGGGCCACCGGGAGCGGATCGGCCCCTTCGACTGCGAGTTCATCGCGGTCAACCACTCCATCCCGGACGCCCTGGCGGTCGCCATCCGCACTCCCGCGGGCATGGTGGTGCACACCGGCGACTTCAAGATGGACCAGCTGCCGCTTGACGGCCGCCTCACGGACCTGCGCGCCTTCGCCCGGCTGGGCGAAGAGGGCATCGACCTGCTGCTGAGCGACTCGACCAACGCCGAGGTCCCCGGGTTCGTCGCGCCGGAACGCCAGATTTCCGGCGTGCTGGGCCAGGTCTTCGCCAAGGCCGAGAAGCGGATCATCGTCGCCAGTTTCGCCAGCCACGTCCACCGCATCCAGCAGATCGTGGACGCCGCGCAGGAACACGGCAGGAAGGTGGCCTTCGTCGGCCGCTCGATGGTCCGCAACATGGGCATCGCCCGGGACCTGGGCTACCTGCGGGTCCCGGCGGGCACGCTCATCGACCTCAAGAGCCTGGACGACCTGCCGGACAACGAGGTCGTCCTGGTCTGCACCGGGTCGCAGGGCGAGCCGATGGCGGCGCTGTCGCGGATGGCCAACCGGGACCACCAGATCCGGATCGTCGAGGGGGACACGGTCATCCTGGCCTCCTCTCTCATCCCGGGGAACGAGAACGCCGTCTACCGCGTGATCAACGGGCTGACGCGGTGGGGCGCCAACGTGGTCCACAAGGGCAACGCCAATGTCCACGTCTCCGGCCACGCCTCCGCCGGGGAACTGCTGTACTTCTACAACATCTGCCAGCCGAAGAACCTGATGCCGGTGCACGGTGAGTGGCGTCACCTGCGTGCCAACGCCGAACTCGCCGCGATGACCGGTGTGCCGGCGGAGCGGATCGTGATCGCGGAGGACGGCGTCGCCGTCGATCTCATCGACGGCAAGGCGAAGATCGCGGGCAAGGTCCAGGCCGGGTACGTCTACGTCGATGGCCTGTCCGTGGGCGGCGTCACCGAAGCCAACCTCAAGGACCGGCGGATCCTGGGCGACGAGGGGTTCATCTCCGTGTTCGTCGTCGTGGACAGCAGCACCGGCAAGATCGTGAGCGGGCCGAGCATCCACACGCGCGGATCGGGCATCGAGGACTCCGACTTCGCCGAGGTGATCCCCAAGATCGAAGAGGTGCTGGCGCGGTCAGCGCAGGACGGCGTCGTAGAGCCGCACCAGCTCCAGCAGTTGGTGCGCCGGACGGTGGGCCGGTGGGTCTCTGAGACGTACCGCAGGCGGCCCATGATCATGCCCGTCGTCGTGGACGTCTGAGCCCCATCTGCGGGGCGGGGCGCCTCGATTTGCATCCGGGCGCCCCGCTCCAGTACGTTTACGTCACCGCCGAGGCGGGAAGGGCCTCCGGCCCAACCGGCCCGGGTAGGTGGACACT
>NZ_JAERRL010000012.1 GCF_016741785.1 Streptomyces sp. 7-21 | reverse complement strand
GCACGCCACCAGCTCGCCTACTGGCGGGGCGAGGCAGGGGACGCAGCCGGCGCCGCAACCGCATACGAACAACTGCTGACAGACCAGCTGCGCGTGCTGGGCCCCGACCACCCCCACACCCTGGCCACCCGCCACAACCTCGCCGCGTTAAGAGATGATCCAGAACCCGGCTGACCTGAGAGCGTGCATTACCACTTTACGATGCAGATTTTTACCATTTCGGGTTTGTCAAACTGTAGCCCGCATCGACGAACTCTTCTTCTCGGAAACTAGGCGCATGTTGCACACAAATGAAGCATCGCGTCCCTATGATATTCTTCAGCATTGCTGCCAACAACGATGCCACCACAACAGTCGCTGCAAGATCGAATCCGAGGCAATATCACCCACCCGCAATAATGTCGAACCCGGGCAGCAGACGGTGGGCAGCTATTCCCGGCCCGGATTTATCGGTAGGTAAGTTCCGAGAACGGGTTTTGCCCTGGCGTGCAGTACGAGTGGTCGACGACCTCACGCATCAAGGGCTGGATCAGCTCAGAGAGCACCTGGACCGACTCCTTATCATCGGCAGGAAATGCGGCACGGACACCAACGTTGAAAGCGTGGTTGATGCCCCCAGGCTGGCAGGGCGTACCCGCTAGAACGAAGCCGGGCCGTGCCATCGCCTCGAACTCGCCGGGAACGGGCGTGCCGTCCTCGATCGCGTAGTCGTAGTGGCGGTCCACGCCGTCGATGTAACGTTCGAAGTTCCCACTGGCATCGAGGTCAACGAGGATGACCTCTCGCCGTCCACGCTGATGTGACAACGGTCTACGGCGAGCCCGGACATGTCGGGGAAGCCATCGATCTCCAGATCCGAGCCGGGCGGGAAGAGCGGATCGAAGAGATTCCTCGGCACCATCCTCCCTGGCGCGCCCACGAGCTGCTGCGTGGCCTCACCGTCTTGCCGTCCCCTCTCAGCCCGCGTCCCTTGGCTGCCGGAACTCCGAGCGCGGATTCTCGCCGGGCGTGCAGACGGACTGCTCCAGCGCCGCCGCCATCAACGGCTGGATCAGCTCCGTCAGCACCCGCACCGACTCCTCGTCGTCCTCGGGGTACGCGGCCTCGACCGCGATCGTGAACGAGCCGATCGCCACCGCGTCCCCCGGCTCGCACGGCGTGCCCGCCAGCGCCAGCCCCGGCCAGACCATGGCGTCGTACGGGCCGTCCACCGGCTCCCCGTCGGCCAGGTCGTACTCGCCCGCCAGGTCTTCGGGACCGGGCCGCTGAAGGAAGTCAGCGAAGCTCTCCGCCGCCCAGGTCTGGACGAGGATGACGTCCTCGCCCTCCACGCTGACCGAACAGCTCTCGTTGGTATCCAGATAGGGGAAATACCGCGACAGATCGCTGCTGTCCGGGCTGCCCGATCCCGGCGGAAACAGCGGATCGTACAGCCGCTGCGGAAGCTGAAGCCCGCACAGGGTGTCCGGCACGGCGTACTCCCGCTCGGCGGAGCCATCACCACCGCAGCCCGCCGCCAAGACGCCCGCGAGCAGCACTAGGACACCATGCGAGCGCAACCTGATGTGCTTGGGCCCCATGGCTGGGCCCCATGGCCTATTCACCATCCCAGTGCAGCTCCTGGTCGTACTTGTCGTCGATCTCACCGACCGCTCCGTTGTAAAGACTGGTAGCCGACACATCCTCACGGTCACCCACCGCCCTTTCGAGCGCGTCGAGCACGAAATCGCTATAGGCATCTCTCCCGCTCTGCCACATCCGGTCCCCTTCCTCATACGCCTGCTGGGAGTTATCGCGTTCCAGCGTGTTGAACAGGCTCTCGCTGAGCTCACCGGCCCCCCAGCCGACGATCCCGCCGACTACCGGAATCTTGCCGGTGGCCTCATCGAGAACGAGTCCGGCGATGTCCTCCGCGACGCCCAGCCTGCTGTTGAACTCCTCATCGGACTCGACCACACCGTCCCGGATCGAGGCGGCACGTGCGCTGCTCATGATGCCCGCGATCGTTGCGCCGGGGCCGACGGCATCATTCACGCGGTTCGCCATCGGCGGCTCTTCCGCGGTGACCCCGTTCACGGCCATGTCGATGGCAAGAGCCGTATAGGCCTGGTTGGCGCCGGTGATGGCGGCGTAGGCATCCGGGTCGCGTCCCACCTGCGCGAGGAAGTAGTCGACGGGCAGGTCCCGGAGCAGAGCGGGAGCGTCGTCTCCCTGGAACATGAGGCCGCGGCGGCTCACCGCGTACTGCATTTCCGCGATGTAGGCCGCGGACATGCGCCCCAGTTGCGGCCGGATGTCGGTGAACGGGCCGTCGTCGGCGATGAGAGCGCCGTTGTCGGCGGAGAAGCGCTCGACGACCTCGCGCATGAGGGCTTCGCCCTCGGGGGTCCGGGCGTACTCGTCGTTGCTGCCCGCCCGGCGTCCCGTCGTCGCGGCCTCCAGGGCGTCGCCGAAACCGCTGTAGTCCCACTGCGGGTCGTGGTGGGTGGAGCCGAAGGCGGGCAGCCAGTCGCGTTCGATGAGGTAGTCGAGATTGGCCGGGTCACTCAGGTAGGCGGTGGCCGCGTCCGGGTGCTGGCCCATGATGCCCAGGACGCTGTTCATCGGGTCGCGGGCGAAGCGCTGGTCTGCGGTCCCGTACTCGATCTCGGTGGCGTCCACCGGGCCCAGCGGCCAGAAGTAGGTGCCGTCGCCCTCGGCTTCCCGGATGTTCTCCGCGACATCGGTGAGGAAGCCGGCGGAGTATCCGCTGCCCTCCTCCATCAGGTTGAGGAGCATCTGGTAGCCGCGCACGTTCTCGATGCCGCGCGGGTCGGTTTCGGCGCTGAAGCTGACCACGAACTCCGACCGGCCGACCTCGTCGAACTCGGCCATGAACTCCTCGTACCACTGCGCCTGCGACGTGACGGCCCAGTGGTGGTACCAGGGATCGCTCGGATGGGGGACGGTGGTGGCGCTGGCCAGGGCGTTGGCGATGTTGGTTTGCAGGTCGGCGTAGCCCTCGCTCAGCGCGGGATCCCCGCCGCCGTACGCGAGTTCGGGGAGGCGTTCGGCGAGGGTGACCAGCCCTTCCACCCCGATGGCGTCCATCAGGGCGCGGTTGAAGTCCCCGCCCGAGGCCTGGCTGTTGCTGGACAGGAACTCGTTGAGCATGAAGAGTTCCTGCTGCGACAGGTCACTGGCGTTGCCGATCAGCCCCTCGACGAGTTCCGCCGCCTCCGCCAGGTCCTCCTCGCTGGCCAGCTGGAAGGCCGCCAGGCGCTCCGCGAACGCCTGCCCCTGCGGGGTGTTCTCGGTCCACTGCTCGTACTCCTCCGTGCCGGGCCTGATGTCGCCCGGCAGCCAGAAGGAGGCGGTCAGCACCCGGGCCAGCTCCTCGCGCAGCTCCCGCGCCTCCTCGCTGTCCCCGCTGGCCTCGACCCGCCGGGACAGGGCCAGGAACTCCGCCATCCCCAGGTCGTCGACGAGCGCGGCGGCGAACTGGGGATCGGAGGAGAAGGCCCCCAGGAGGCTGCGCATCTCCTCCATCTCTGCTTCGCTCAGCTCCTCCTGCTGGGCGAGTTTCAGGATCCGGTCGAGGTTCGCCTGGCCGACGGTCTCGAACGGGCTGCTGGGGTCGGCGTTGGCCTGGTTCTGGAACCGCTCGAGGTCTTCCGCGGTGGGCGGGCCCGATCCCCAGTCCGGCGTCGGCGTGTCGCCGCGCAGCAGGGCCGCCTTGTCGCGCAGCTGGTCGGCGGTGTCCGCCAGCCAGCTCAGTAACGGGACGAGGCCCGCGAGTTCGGATGAGGCGCTCAGTTCGCGGGCGCGGTTGAGGATGTCGGTGAGCTCGCCGTAGGCCCCGCCGTCGCCGGGGGTGCGGAGTAGGTCGGCGAGCGCGTCCAACTCGTCCGGGTTGGCGCTGCGGATGTCGGTCATGGCTGCGGTGGCCCCCCTCCTCCGCCGGGTTTTCCCCCGTGTGGACGCTTCACGCTGCGATGTGCGGCAACGGACCGTCCCCGGTGCGGCGGCCCGCCGGAACGGGTAGCGGCGGCGGGCACGGTCCGTGCTGGTCTGGGCGGACCTTACCGTCCGCCGCCCGCCGCCGGAAGCCATCAGGGGCGGAACAGCGGCTCGTACGCGGCACGCACGTCAGCCGGGGAGGGGTCGACGTACTCGTCCGGCGGCGGGCCGGTGTCCACGCCGTAGTACTCGTAGCGGAGGACGTTGGGGCAGCTGGCACCGCCGATCTGGATGCTGCCGTCCCGCACCAGCTCCCCGGTCCGCACCTCGTAGACCCGGATGGGGAACTCGCGGTTGTGGAAGGTCACCTCCTGGCCGAACGGCAAGATCGGCGACTCGTAGGTGCACGTCTCGACGGCGTACCCGTACTCCAGCTCGCCGACGCAGATGACCAGGTCCACCTCGGCGGGGTCGGTCGTCAGCCACGCGTCCGGCAGGTGCCGCTTGTGCTCCATGTGACCGAAGTGCGCCGCCTGGAGCGACCCGCCGCTCCGGTACGGGTCGGCGCCGCGGTAGGGCTCCGGGGCGTCGCAGTACGGCGGCTGCTCGCCCCGGGACGGGGGAAGCAACAGGTCACGCAGCCGGTCGAGTTCGATGGCCGACTGGGCGCGCTCGATGCCCGCGCGGGCCTCGCTGGCGAGATCGTGCTCGGGGTACTCGTCGAGCAGCTCCTGGTACCGGTCCTGCGCCGTCTCCCACGCCTCGCGCGCCATGGCCTGGTCGCCGCAGCCGACGATCGCCGCCGGGGCGACGCGCGGCACCACATCGGCGGCGCGGTCCAGCACGTCGCCGCTGGCGGGGCGTTCGGCGAGCCAGTCGGTCAGCGTCTTGGTGTCGCAGGGGTCGTCGGTGGGCAGGGCGTCGAGGAACGCGTCCAGGACCGCCTCGACGTCGCTCTCCCGGCGGGGGAACTCCGCCAGTACCGCGGCGAGATGATCGAAGGCGGTGGCCAGGTCGTCCTCGTCTCCCCACAGCGCCTTGTCGAGGTCCTCGGCGGCCTCGGCGAGGACCAGGTCGGCCCGCTGGCCGGGCGCCCCGTCCCACAGCGCCCCGGGGTGCGCCTCGTACTCCTCCAGCGTCGAGGCGGCCGTCAGCGGAGTGCGCTCGTACTGCCGCTGCGCCTCGCGCAGCAGCTCGCACGCCTCGGCGCTGGTCTCCGCGCGCCTGACCAGGCGGGGATCGGCCACCTCGTGGCCCAGCCCCAGCTCGTCCAGCAGGGACAGCGCCCGCTTACAGTCAGCCGTGCGGTGGGCCTCGGCGGCCTCCCGCTCGATCCGCGCGGCGTCGGCGCGCAGGGCGATGAGCGGCACCAGCACCAGAGCGACGGCGGCGAGGGCGACGGCCCGCTGGACCAGCCGCCCCCGCCCCCGCGCCGCTCCCGCCGCCGTCGCCCCGGGCCGGCGGCCACGGCGGGCCAGCCGCCAGCCGTGGACCGTGACCGCCACCCACCAGATCAGCACCACGATCCGCAGCCAGGCGGCCTGGGGGGCCGCCACCACCAGCAACACCAGCACGACCGTCAGGCAGAGGCTGCCGACGGCCACGCGCCAGCGTCCCAGCAGCGCGTACCCCACGCTCAGCAGCGAGGCGTTGCCGAGCGCGGCGGCCAGCGGGTCGCACGGCCGTGGCTCCATTAACTCCGGTGGATCCGGACGGTCGTGCGTCGGAGGTATCGGCTCCACGGAACTCCCCTTCCCGTGCGAGACACCGCTGGGGGGCTCATTGTGAGAGCGGTGGCCCGGGAGGGGTCCCAGGAGAAGAAGCGGGCAGCGTCCCGCGTCCCGCCACGCCGGGGGGAGTCCGCGCGCGGGGGCGTTCTTCCGTGCGCCCGCCCCACTGCCCTCGCCGTTTCCGGTCGTTGCCGCCGCCGTGTCATGCCCGCGGCGGCACCCCGCGCAGGACACCGTTTCCGCTGGAGGCGCTGTGGACTTCTTCCGCTCCGACCGCCGTGCCCGCCTGCGTCGGGTCCTCGCGGTCTGCGCGGCGGTGGCCGCCATCGCCGGCTGCCGGCGCGCCAGGCGCACGGGGGCGGTGACAGCGCCGGGAAAGCGGCGCTGGCGACGATTGCGGCCGACGTCACGAAAGGTGACGGCTCCCGCTAGGCACCGGGACGTGCCTCGACGAAGGGGAACCCACATGCGCCGGTTCATCGCCACGCTCACCGCTTCGGCCGCGATGCTGGGGGGCCTCGGCCTCGCCAGCCTCACTACCGCCGCACCCGCCCACGCCGCCGGGTGGTGCGACGGCACGAAGTCGGTCGTCCACACGTCCTACGGCCACAGCATCAGCCTGCCGGTCAACCGGGCTTCCGGCAGCACGGACTGCATCATGTCCGAGGGCGCCTCCGGCCCCGCGGTCACCGCGCTCCAGACGGCGCTGCTGCTGTGCAACAACCAGAACCTCCGCACCGACGGCGAGTTCGGCCCGATCACCCGGGAGGCACTCGCGGCGGCCCAGGCGCGGAGCGGCGCCACGCCTGACGGCGTCTACGGTCCGGAGACCCGCCGCTCGATTCTCTGGCCTTCCTACCTGAACGGCACGTTCACCGGCTGCGCCGTCAGCAGCTGACGGGCCCGCCCTGCCTCCGGATGCCCTTGGTCCCGCCGTCCCGGGCGACGGCGGGACCAAGGTGTCCTGGGCGCCGGGCAGTTCAGGCGCGGGGGGCGATGTCCTGCGTGCCGATGACGGACAGCAGCTCCAGCTGCGCGGCCCCCTCGGTGCCGGGCGGGGCCGTGAACCACAGCAGCCGCTGGGTGCCGTCCTCGTTGGACACGCGGTGGCATTCCGTCTCGATGACCCCGAGCGAGGGATGCACGATGCGCTTGCGGTCGCTGCGGCGCAGCGCGACGTCGCGGGTGTCCCACAGCCGCGTGAACTCCTCGCTGCGCCGCCGCAGCGTCCCCACGAGCCGGATGACGTCGGCGTCGCGGCTGCGGCGGGCGGCGGCGGCCCGCAGGTCGGCGACGAAGACGCGGGAGTGGTGCTCGTGGTCCTCGGGGGGATGGAGGGAGCGGGTGGCGGGATCGGTGAACCACCGGTACACGAAGCTGGTTTCGACGCCCCGCCCGACGGGCTGGCGCCCGAGGAGCGCCGCCGCCAGCTCGTTCTGCGCCAGCGGCTCGTGCAGGTCGGTGATGATCTGCGCGGGCGTCGTCGTGAGCCGGTCCAGCAGGCCCAGCAGCGCGGGGTGGGGGTGCGGGCTGGCGCTGGGGGAGGCGGGGACGCGCCGGTCAGCGAGCAGGAACAGGTGGTCGCGTTCGTCCGTGCTGAGGCGCAGCGCGCGGGCCAGGGCGGCGAGCGTCTGCTCGGAGGGCTGGGCGCCGTTGCCGCGCTCGAGTTCCGTGTAGTAGTCGGCCGACAGCCCGGCCAGCTGCGCTACTTCCTCACGCCGCAGCCCGGGTACGCGGCGCCGGGGGCCATGGGGCAGACCGACGTCGCCGGGCCGGACGCGGTCGCGCCGGGACCTGAGGAATGCGGCGAGTTCGGGAAGGTTCACGTCTTCTATCGTGCCGGTACCGGCCCCCGCCAGCCAGGGGACGCCAACCCCAGGTTCCACGGCTCCCTGGCAGACCGCTGGGCCTGCCCTGAGGGTGGAGGTGTTCCTCACCAATCCCCCTCATCCACGGGAGTCTTCCCATGTCTGAGCACACCCCCGAGCGGTCCCGGGTCGCCATCGTCACCGGCGGTTCGCGCGGCATCGGCCGCAGCATCGTGCACCGCCTGGCCGCCCAGGGCTTCGCCGTGGTCGCCGGTTACGCGGACCGCCAGGAGCTGGCGGAGAGCGTGGTCAAGGAGGTCACCGCCGCCGGCGGGCGCGCCCTCGCCTGCCGGGCCGACGTCGCCGACGAGAGCCGGGTCGCCGCGCTCTTCGACGCGGCGGAGCGGGAGTTCGGCGGCGTCGACGCCGTCGTCCACGCGGCCGGCCGGATGCGGCTGTCTCCCATCGCCGGCCTCGACCTGCACGACCTCGACGACCTGCACCGCACCAACATCCGCGGCACGTTCGTCGTCGCTCAGCAGGCCGCGCGGCGGCTGCGCGAGGGCGGGTCGCTGGTGACCTTCTCCACCTCCCAGGTGGGGCTGGCGTTCCCGGCGTACGGCGCGTACGCCGCCAGCAAGGGCGCGGTCGAGACGCTGACGCCGGTCCTGGCGCGCGAGCTGCGCGGAAGGAACATCACGGTCAACACCGTCGCCCCGGGGCCGACGGCGACCGACCTGTTCCTGGCGGACAAGGACGCGGAGACCATCGCGCGGCTCGCCAAGGCCGCGCCGCTGGAGCGGCTGGGCACGCCGGAGGACATCGCCGAGGTCGTCGGTTTTCTGGTGTCGCCGGCCGGTCACTGGGTCAACGGCCAGGTGGTCCGCGCCAACGGCGGCCTCATCTGACTGGGTCCGGTGCGGAGCCGGCCTGACGCCCGGGCCGTGACCGTCACCCGCCGTGGCCGGCCGGCGCGGTCGCGGCGGGCGGGCGGGCACGCCCAGTGCTTCAGGTGCGAAAGGAGGTCCGCTCCGCGCGGCGGTCGGCGGCGGTCAGGTGCACGGCGCGGGTCACCGACCACAGCAGCAGCGCCACGACGAGCGGGACGCCGAGGATGGCGACGGCGGCGGCGCCGAGGTGGGCGCCGATGGTTCCGGCGGTGACCACCCGCCACCCGGCTCCGGTCAGGGCGCCCGCGATTACCAGCGGCAGCAGCACCTGCCACCAGGCGCGCGGCAGCCGCCCGGCGCGGGTCGCGGCCAGCAGCACCCCGGCGCAGGCCACGGCCAGTGCCGCCGCGCCGCCGCCGAGCAGCAGTGTCGTGCTCCGCGCCAGGTGCCACGGTTCGATCAGGTAGTCCAGCTTGGCCGGTGCCACGCCCGGGGCGTTCCGCTGGCCGATCAGCCCCCAGACGGCGATGGGCACCGAGACGACGAGTCCCGCCGCGGGAACGGCGAGTCTTCGGCGTCTTTTCCGTTTCTCTGCCATGTGCCCGAGTATGGGCGGAGACGGGCGCAGACGGCACGGGTACGGGTGCGCGCAGCGGATCACGCGGCGGGATCGCGCCACCGCGGCGCCCCCTTCCGGGCGCCTGGCGGCCCCGCTCGGCACGGCGGGGGCGGCGGCCGGCTGTCAGTGCCGGGTGGCAGGCTGGACGGCATGAGACGAGTGACGGCGCGGGTGGGGCATCGGATACCGGAGCGGGCGCCGCTGCGGGTGGAGACCGGCGATGTGGTCACGGTCGGCGAACGCGACGAGACGTGGCCGGAACTGGTCTTCGTCCTCACACCGGAGGGCAGCGGCCGGGTGCCCGCCCGGCACCTGTCGCTGCACGGCGACGGCACGGCGAGGGTCGTGGCGGCGTACGACACGACCGAGCTGCCCACCGAGGCCGGGGAGGAGCTGGAGGTCGTCGAGGAGGATCTCGCCAGCGGCTGGCTGTGGTGCCGCGCCGCCACCGGGCGCGAGGGCTGGGTTCCGGTCAGCACGCTCGTCCGCTCCCAGGCGGTCTAGCCACGCCGGTCCGTCGCCGCCTACCCTTGCGTCTGGCAGCCCGGCCGACGTTCGCTATCCCGAACACGCCGGGCCCGTGCGGCCTCCCCTCCCCCACCACCCTTCCCGGAGGCCGCCGCCAAGGTTGTCAGTTACATGCCAGAGCCGCGTGCTCCCGCCCGCCCGCGCGCCGGGCGGGGGCAGGCATGCGCCAAGGAAGTGACCTACATGTCCAGCATTACCACCGCCGCCCGGCGGTCAGCGGTGGCGCTCGTCGCCCTGCTGCTCGCCGTGGCAGCCGCCATCGCCAGCGCGCCGTCGTCCGCGTCCGCCGCGTCGCCCGCACCGGCGCAGGACGATCCCCCCCTTGTGGACAACGACTTCCCCGTCACCAGGGAGGGCGCCTACGGCGACAACCGCTTCACCGTCTTCCGCCCCTCCGACCCGGCGGCCGTGGGCGAGCCCATGCCCGTGCTGGCCTTCGGCAACGGCGCCTGCGCCCACACCGACAACAGCGAGGTGACGCAGGCGCTGACCTTCCTCGCGTCCAAGGGCATCGTCGTGGTGGACACCGGCTCCGCCGACGGCTCCGACAACGGCGTGCCCAGCGGCCAGCCCATCCCGTCCCTGCTGACCGACGCCATCACGTGGGCCGAGCAGGAGCAGAACCGCGCCGACTCGCCGCTGTACCAGCAGCTCGACCTGTCGAAGGTGGCCACCGCGGGCCACTCGTGCGGCGGCCTGGAGGCGCTGATCGCCGCGCAGGACGACCGGGTCTCCGCCACGGTCGCGCTGAACAGCGGCCTGTTCGCCGACGGCTCCTACGGCTACTCCCGTGACGAGCTCCAGCGGCTGCACGCCCCGGTCATGTTCCTCGACGGCGGCCCCTCCGACATCGCCTACGAGAACTCCCAGGCCAACTACGAGCTGGTCAGCGTGCCCGCGGTGCTGGGCACCCAGCCCGACGCCGGGCACGTGGGCTTCATCACCGGCTACCAGATGACCGAGGGCATGACGGTGGTCGTCTCGTTCCTCGACATGGTGCTCAACGGCAACCAGACGGCGCGGGACTACATCCTCGACCCGTCCGGCCTGGCCTCCCAGGCCCCCTGGTCCGTGTCCTCGAAGAACTTCTGAGCCAGCCGCCGGGCCGCGCCGCGTGTCCCTCACTGCCCACGCCGCGGCGCGGAGCGGCGCAGCGCTCCGGAAGCGCGCCGAGGTACACGGCGACGGCGCCGCCAGCCAGCTCCCGTGCGGGGGCGGCTGGCGGCGCCTCACCCTGCCTCGTGCCGCAGGCGACGGGCCGCCCGGCGCGGGCGTGGCCTGCCGTCATGAGCGAGGACGCGGAGGTACGGCTCAGCCCGGCGGACTGGGTGGCCAGACAGGCCCGCGAGTACGAGGAATCGGGCGGCACCCGGGGAACGGTGACCAACGGGGTGCCCTGCCTGCTGCTGGACTACGTCGGACGCCGCTCCGGCGCCTGGCACCGGACGGTGCTGATCTACGGGCGGGACGGCGACGACTACCTGATCGTGGCGTCCAACGGCGGCTCGCCCCGCCACCCGCTGTGGTACCTGAGCATCCGTGAGAACCCCCAGGTGCGGCTGCGGGTAGGCACCGAGCGGTTCCCGGCACGGGCCCGGACGCTGCCGCCCGAGGAGAAGGCCCGGGTATGGCCGGGGCTGGTGGAGCTGTTCCCGCAGTACGCCGGCTACCAGCAGAAGACGGCGCGCGACATCCCGGTCATCCGGCTCACCCGCGTCTGACGCCCCGGCCGACGACGCGCTCCGCCGCCGCGGGGCGTGCTCTAGCTGGCCGGAACACCGCTGCTGGCGCCGCCGGGCGGGCGTAGCCTGCCGTCATGAATGAGGACGCGGAGGTACGGCTCAGCCCGTGGGACTGGGTGGCCAGGCAGGCCCGCGAGTACGAGGAGTCGGGCGGCACCCGGGGAACGGTGACCAACGGGGTGCCCTGCCTGCTGCTGGACTACGTCGGACGCCGCTCCGGCATCTGGCGCCGGACGGTGCTGAACTACGGGCGGGACGGCGACGACTACCTGATCGTGGCCTCCTGCGCCGGCTCGCCCCGCCACCCGCAGTGGTACCTGAACGTCCGTGACAACCCGGAGGTGCGGCTGCGGGTAGGCACCGAGCGGTTCCCGGCACGGGCCCGGACGCTGCCGCCCGAGGAGAAGGCCCGGGTATGGCCGGCGCTGATCGAGCTGTGCCCGGCGTGGGACGAGTACCAGCGGAAGACCACGCGCGACATCCCGGTCGTCCGGCTCACCCGCGTCTGACCCCCGCCGGGGCGGTCACCGGCGGCGCGGACGGCGGCGGGGCCGGGGCGCGGGCACAGCACGCACCAGGGCGTTGACGACCCGGTCGGCGACGTCGCGGTGGCCGCCGTCGTCCGTGACGTTCACCAGCAGCCGCGTCAGGTAGCGCATGGCGGTGGGCGACGTGACGACGTGCTTGCTGAGGAACGACGTGAACGCGGGCTTCTGCTGGAGCGCCGCCCACACGGTGCCGAGCCGGTAGTAGCTGCCGTGGCGGCGGTGCACCTCCTGCGGGTAGCGCTGGAGGACGCGTTCGCGCCACGGCCCGGCCGGGCGGGCCAGGGCGGACGCCGCGATGTCGGCGGCCAGCTCGCCCGCCTCCATGGCGTAGGCGATGCCCTCGCCGCTCCACGGGCTGACCATGCCGCCGGAGTCCCCGGCGAGCAGCATGCCGCGGGTGTAGTGGGGCAGCCGGCTGAAGCCCATGGGGAGGGCGGCGCCGCGCACCGGCCCGTCGATGGAGCCGGGGTCCTTCAGCCCCCAGTCGGGCGGGGTGCGCGCCAGCCATTCGTCCAGCAGCCGCCGGGTGTCGGCCTGGCCGGGTCCGTCGCCGTGGACCAGGCCGAGGCCGACGTTGACCCGCCCGTCGCCCATGGGAAAGATCCAGCCGTAGCCGGGGATGAGCGGGCCGCCGGGGCGGGCGGCGAGGTCGGTCCAGATGTCGAGGTACGGCTCGTCGTGGCGCGCCTCGCAGCGGTGGTAGCGGCGGATGGCGGTGGCCATGGGGCGTTCCGGCAGCCGGTCCACGCCGAGGGCGAGCGCGAGCCGCGCGGAGACGCCGTCGGCGGCGATGACCAGCGGCGCCTCGAACGCCGTGGTCGTCCCGTTCACCGTGGCCCGCACGCCGCGGACCCGGCCGGTGCGGTCGGTGACGGGCTCGGTGACCCGGGTGGACGTGTGCAGCCGGGCCCCGGCCTTGACGGCGCGCTGGGCGAGGATCTCGTCGAAGTCGTGGCGGGAGCGGGTCAGCCCGTAGCCGGGGAAGCGGGTGTTCTCGCGCCAGTCGATCTCGACGGTGGTGCCGTGCGAGAAGAAGCGCACGCCCCGGTTGCGGTGCCAGCCGGGGCCGTCGGTGTCCACACCCATGCGCATCAGCTGGCGGACCGCCCGGGGCGTGAGGCCGTCGCCGCAGACCTTCTCGCGCGGGAACTCGGCCTTCTCCAGCAGCAGGACGTCACGGCCGTGCCGGGCGAGGTGGTAGGCGGCGGCCGATCCGGCGGGACCGGCTCCGACCACGATGACATCGGCGCTCTTGGATGCGGGCGGGCTGACGGGCATGGGCACATCCCTCCGGGGCACGGGCCGGTGGCCGGACAACACAGCTAGTTACCCAGGGCCGCCCGGGTCAACCGGAAACCACCCGACCGGCGGGCCGCGCCGCGCCCGTCGCTCGGGGTCAGCGACGCGCCGGTACCCGAAACGGTCATTTCCCGCATGGGAGTTGAGCCATTCCGGTCACGCAGTGCGATGCTAGGGCCTTCGTCGAACGTGCCAGCCGCCCCGCTTCCGGTCCGGAGCGGGGCGAAGGGGGAGTGAGGAAGATGAAGCGCACCCGGGGCGTCCTGGTGGCGGTGCTGCTCGCCGCGCCGCTGGCGGCCTGCGGCTCGGAGACCGCGCCGCCGCCGGACGAGGGTGCGGCCGAGGCGGGGCCCGGCGCCTGCCACGACTCGGGCCAGGCGGAGCGGAACGCACCGGGCCCGCCCGACTTCAACGGCGACGGCCACGCCGACCTGGCGCTGCCCGCCATGCTCAGCGCCGTCGGCTCCGCGAAACGGGCGGGGGCCGTCTCGGTCGTCTACGGCTCGCCGGACGGCCCGGACACCGGCCGCGCCCAGGTGCTCAGCCGCGATGCCGAGGACGTGCCGGAGGAGTTGTCCCACGCCACGACCTTCGGAGAGGACGTGGTGGCCCGCGATCTCGACGGGGACGGTGTCACGGACCTGGCCGTGACGATGGACCACGAGCCGTCGAACTCCCCCCGCACCGCCGTGTTCTGGGGCTCGGCCGAGGGGCTGACCGCCGGCCCGGTGCTGCCCGGCGGCTACGGCCTGGGGGGCGGCGACTTCGACGGCGACGGCCAGGCCGACCTGCTCTTCGGCAGCCACGACGCCGGCTCCGGCCTGACCATCGCGTACGGGCCGCTCGGCCGCGACGGCGAGGCCCGCCGCACGGTCAGCCTGGGCGCGATGAGCTTCGGCGAGGCCAGCGTGCCGGACCAGATGATCATCGGCGACGTCACGGGCGACGGCCGCGACGACCTCGTCACCAGCCAGGCGTTCGAGGAGATGCAGGAGTACGCCCGCCTCTACGTCAGCGGCGAGGACGGGCTGACCAAGGAGTACGTCACCGTGGAGACGTACTCCCGCAACGGCGTCATCGCGGACTTCGACGGCGACGGCTGCGGCGACCTCGCCGTCCGCGACGTCGGCCAGGTCTCCGAGGACAGCCCGAACGACCCCGGCGAGATCCGGGTGCTGCGCGGCTCCCCGCAGGGCCTGCGCGGCGCGGGCACGCCGCTCACCCAGGACAGCACGGGCGTGACGGACGGCGACGCGACCGCCGACGAGTTCGGCGCCGCCCTCGCGGCGGGCGACGTCAACGGCGACGGCTACGCCGACCTGGCCGCCGGGGTCCCCGGCGAAGACGCGGGCGCGCCCGGCGCGGGCGCCGCCGTCGTGCTGTTCGGCGGCGAGGACGGGCTGACGGGCGACGGCGCCCTCACCTTCGCGCAGGGCGCCGCCGGCGTGCCCGGCGAGCCCGAGGCGACCGACCGCTTCGGCAGCGCGGTGTGGCTGGGTGACATGACCGGCGACGGGCATCCCGAACTCGCCGTGGGCGCGCCCCGCCAGACCGTCGACGGCAGCCTCTCCGGCGCGGTGACCGTCATCGGCGGCACGGCGGACGGGCCGTCAGCCGGGCCGGACGCCACCGCGTTCGGGCCGGCCGCGCTGGGCGCGCCCACCGCCGGCAGCGACGACCCGGACGACCTGTACTGGTCCGGCACCGGCTTCGGGCGGTCCTTCGCCCGCTGACCGGCTCCGCTCCGGCCGGCGCGGGCGCGGGCGTCAGGCGCCGGAGCTGAAGGCCCAGACCGCGTAGTCACCGGCCGGTTCGTAGCCGAGGCGCTGGTACAGGCCGTTGCTGGTGGGGTTGGCCAGGTCGGTGAAGAGCAGCACCTCGGCCAGCCCGCGCTCCCGCGCCGCGCCGCTGACGGCGGCGGTCACGGCGCCGCCGTAGCCGCGGCCGCGCAGCGCGGGCGGCGTGTAGACGGGGCCGACGCGGACCATGCCCGCCACCGCCCGGCTGACGCCCGCCATGGCCACCGGCGTGCCGTCCGCCTCCCACAGCGTCAGCCCGCCGTAGCCGAGCCGCGCGGTCACCGCCTGGCCGGGCGGGACCGCCGCCGCGCCCGTCTCCTCGCCGAACGCCCGGTACCAGTCGGTCAGCAGCGGCCGGTCCGCCTCGCCGGCCACCCGGGCCGCGCCCGGGGGCATCGGGTCGGGCCAGGCCAGCGTGGTCAGCCGGTACAGCCGCTCCCGCATCGCCACGCGCGCCCGCAGGCCGCCGCCGCGCCGCTCGCGCCACGCCCCGGCGAACGCCTCGGCCGTGTCCGCGGGCGCGTTGACGCCCGGCACGGCGTATGCGCCGCCGTCGAGCGCCTCGGCCAGCGCCGGCAGCGCCCGGCCCGGCAGCCCGGTGAGCACGATCGGGTGCGGCGGCGTCTGCACGAACGCGCCGCCGGCCTCGCCGTCCTCGGTCCACCAGCCGTAGCGCGGCGGGGCGCCGCCGTAGAGGCCGGGGCCGCTGGCGCGCAGCGACTCGGTGATCGTCAGCGGCAGCGTGTGCGCGGCGGGCCGGGCCCGCAGGAAGCCGCCCGCCGCGGCGAGGAAGGCGTCGAGGTCGTCGGTGAGTGTCCAGGCCATGGGGTGCTCCTTGCGGGCTTCTTCGGTCCAGTACTCCGTCAGTCGTACGCGGCTGCGCCCCGGTGGCCGTACCGTCCGGGACGTGAGAACTATCGCGGACGCCGTCCTCGTCGCGGCCGTGGGCTGCCTGACCGCGGCCGACCTGGCGAGCAGCATGACGGGTTCCCGGGACGACGACTGGTTCAGCTGGCTCGTCTTCGCCGGGTCGCTCGCCGGGCTGCTGGCCTGGCGCCGCCTGCCGCTGGCCGCCGCCGTCGTGACGGGCGCGGGAATCGCCGCCTGGACGCTGTACGGGCACATCGGCGAGCTGCTGAACCTGCCGGTGATGGTGGCGCTGTACGGCGTCGCCGTCTCCGGTGAGCGGCGGCGCACCCTGGTCACCGGCGCCGTCGCGGCGGCGGCGTCGGGCGTGGTGGCCGTGCTCTCCGGGCAGGAGGAGGGGCGGCCGTTCCCCTCGCCGGTGCTGGAGATGATCTGGCCGCTGGTGCCGCTGCTGCTGGGCGAGGTGGTGCGCGGGCGGCGGGAGCTGACCGCCTCGTACGCGGAACGGGCGCTGCGCGCCGAGCGGGAGCGCGAGCGCGAGGCGGAGCGCCGGGTGCGGGCGGAGCGCATGCGGATCGCGCGTGAGCTGCACGACATCATCGCGCACACCGTCTCGGCCATGACCGTGCAGGCAGGGGTGGCGCTGGAGGCGATGGAGCGGCGGCCGGACCTGGCACGGGACGCGATGCGGCAGGTGCGGGCGTCGGGCCGGGAGGCGGTGCGGGAGCTGCGCGCCACCCTGGAGGTGCTGCGGGACGTCCCCGGCGGCGGGGCGCCCGGCGCCGGCGGCCCGGCGCCGGGGCTGGCGCAGCTGCCGGGCCTGGTCGCCCGCGCCGGCGGCGAGCGGCTGCGCGTCACCCTGGCCGGCCCGCTGCCGGACCCCGCGCGGGTGCCGCCCGGCACGGGCCTGGCGGCGTACCGGATCGTGCAGGAGGCGCTGACCAACGTGGTGAAGCACTCGCGGGCGCGCGAGGCCGTGGTGTCGCTGGCGGAGGCGGACGGGACGCTGGTCGCCGAGGTGGTGGACGGCGGTCCCGCCCGCGCCGCCGGTGCTCCGCCGGCCGGTGACGGGGGCGGCTTCGGCCTGATCGGCATGCGTGAACGCGCCGCCGCTGTGGGCGGCACCCTGGCGTGCGGCCCGGAACCGGGCGGCGGCTTCCGGGTCCGCGCCGAGCTGCCGCTGGCGCCTCTACCCTCGGTGCCATGACCGCGACGCGAAGCGGCGGGCCCGGCGGCCCGCGGGAGACCGGCGGGCGCGTGCGCGTGGTGCTGGCCGACGACCAGACGGTGGTGCGGGCCGGTTTCCGCGCGCTGCTGGACCTGACGGACGATCTGGTCGTCGTCGCGGAGGCCGCCGACGGCGACCGGGCGGTGGCGGCGGCCCGCACCACGCGGCCCGACGTGGTGCTCATGGACATCCGCATGCCCGGCACGGACGGGCTTGCGGCCACCCGCCGCATCGCCGCCGACCCGGCGCTGGCGGGCGTGCGGGTGCTGGTGCTGACGACGTACGAGTCGGACGAGTACGTCTTCGAGTCGCTGCGCGCTGGGGCGGCCGGGTTCCTGTTGAAGGACGCCGAGCCGGAGGAGCTGCGGCAGGCCATCCGCACGGTCGCGGCCGGGCACAGCCTGCTGGCGCCGTCCGTGACGCGGCGGGTGATCGAGGAGTACACCCGGCTGCGCGGCCCGCTGGCGGATGGCGCCCGCGTGCTGGCACCGCTGACCGCCCGCGAGCGGGAGGTGATGGCGCTGGTCGCCGAGGGCCTGTCCAACGAGGAGATCGGCGCCCGGCTGCTGATGTCGCCGCTGACGGCCAAGACGCACGTCAGCCGCGTGCTGACCAAGCTCGGCGCCCGCGACCGGGCCCAGCTGGTCGTGCTGGCCTACGAGTCCGGGCTGGTGCGCGCCGGGGACCCGGGCCGGGGCCGCGGGCTACTCCGCGGGGAGTAGCCGCCCGCTCCCCGCGCCGGATGGCGGCGGCCGCGCGCGCCCCTAGCGTCGGCCGCGTGATCGACGTACACGACCTCACCAAGCGCTACGGAGGACGGGCCGCCGTGGACGGCCTGTCGTTCTCGGTGCGGCCCGGCCGGGTGACCGGCTTCCTCGGGCCGAACGGCGCGGGCAAGTCCACGACCCTGCGGGCGATCCTGGGCCTGGACACCCCGGACCGGGGCACCGCCCTGGTCGGCGGCAGGCCGTACGCCCGCCTGCGGGAACCGCTGCGCGTCGTCGGCTCGCTGCTCGACGCCCGGGGCGTGCACCCGGGCCGCTCCGCCCGCCACCACCTGGCGGGCCTGGCGGCCAGCAACGGGCTGCCCGCCTCCCGGGTGCCCGAGGTGCTGCGTGCCGTCGGGCTGGACGAGGCGGCGGGCAGGCGGCGCGTGAAGGGCTTCTCCCTCGGCATGGGGCAGCGCCTGGGCATCGCCGCCGCCCTGCTCGGCGACCCGGAGGTGCTGATCCTCGACGAGCCGGTCAACGGGCTGGACACCGACGGCATCCGTTGGATCCGGGACCTGCTGCGGAAGCTGGCGGCCGAGGGCCGCACGGTGTTCCTCTCCAGCCACCTGATGAGCGAGATGGAGCTGACGGCCGATCACCTCATCGTGATCAGCGGCGGCCGGCTGCTGGCCGACGCGCCGGTGCGGGAGTTCCTGGCCGCGCACGCGGGCGCGGGCATCACGCTGGTGCGCGGCCCGGAGGCGGAGCGGCTGCGGGAGGTGCTGCGCGACGCGGGCGGCACGGTGCGGCCGCACGCGGGCGGCGGCTGGCTGGTGTCGGGCCTGGATGCGGCACGGATCGGCGAGCTGGCGCACGGCGCCGGGCTGGCGGTGCACGAGCTGACGCCGCGCCGCTCGACGCTGGAGGAGGTCTACACGGCGATGACCGGGGACCGTGCGGGCGGTCAGGCCGACGGCCGGGCAGGGGGTGCGGCGCGGTGAACCCGGTGGTGTTCCGGCGGACGCTGGCGTTCGAGTGGATCAAGTTCCGCAGTGTGCGCGCCACGGTGGGGACGACGGCGGCCGCGGCGGCGCTGCCGGTGCCGGGCGCGGTGTTCGTGGCGGCCACCGGAAGCCTTCAGCCGGACGACACGGTGCTGGGCGGCAGCCTGACCTTCGCGGTCCCGGCGATGATGCTGGCGGCGGTGGCGGGGGCGCTGGCCGTCTGCGGCGAGTACGGCAGCGGCACGGTGCGCACGACGTTCACGGCGGTGCCCGCGCGCGGCACGGTGCTGGCGGCCAAGGCGGTGCTGGTGGCCGCGGTGCTGTACGGGCTGGCGCTGCCCGCGTGCGCGGGGGCGTTCTGGGTGGGTGAGGCGATGCTGGGCGGGGACTACGCCCGGGGGGAGCCGCTGCCCGCGCTGCTGGGAGTGGCGGCGGCGTTCTCCGTGGCGGGGCTGCTGGGCCTGGCGCTGGGCACGCTGCTCCGCCACGCGGCGGGCGCCGTCACGGCCGTGCTGGCGCTGCTGCTTCTGCCGTCGATGCTGGGGCCGCTGTTCGGCGGCGCGGAGCGGTGGGTGGCGGGCGTCTCGCCGACGGCCGCGCTAGAGAAGCTGGCGCAGTCCTCGGACGCCTCGGCGGAGGCGGTCGGCAGCCTCGGCCCGTGGCCGTCACTCCTGCTGGTCACCGGCTATACGCTGCTCGCTCTGCTCGCCGCCGCCGGGCTGCTGCGCCGCCGCGACGTGTGAGGGGGCGGCCGGGCGCGCCGTCCCGGCCGGGGCCTCGGTTCCGGCCGGGCCGCCGGGGCGGAGGGTGTCCACGAGGCGGAGCAGCTCCATGGGCAGCGGGAAGATCAGCGTGGAGTTCCGCTCGTTGGAGACCTCCGCCATGGTGGACAGGATCCGCAGCTGCATCGCGGCGGGGTGCTCCTCCAGCCGCTGGGCGGCGTCGGCGAGGGTCTGCGCCGCCTCGAACTCGCCCTTGGCGTGGATGACCTTGGCGCGGCGGTCGCGTTCGGCCTCGGCCTGCCGGGCCATGGCGCGGCGCATGGCCTGCGGCAGCTCGACGTCCTTCACTTCCACCAGGGTGACCTTCACGCCCCACGGGTCGGTCACGTCGTCGATGATCTGTTGCAGCCGCCGGTTGATCTCGTCCCGGTTGATGAGCAGTTCGTCCAGGTCGACCTGGCCGAGGATGCTGCGGAGCGTGGTCTGCGCGATCTGCGAGGTGCCGGTGATGTGGTCCTCGATCGCCAGCACCGACCGGTTAGGGTCGACGACGTTGAAGTACGTCACGGCGTTCACGCGGACGGTGACGTTGTCCTTGGTGATGATGTCCTGCGGCGGGATGTCCATCGTGACGGTCCGCAGCGAGATGCGGATCATCCGGTCCACGATCGGGATGATCAGGAACAGCCCGGGGCCCTTGGCGCCGATGATGCGCCCGAGGCGGAAGACCACTCCCCGCTCGTACTCGGGGACGATCTTTACGGCCGCCATCGCCAGGATGAGCAGTACGGCCGCGACGACGATGACGGCGATGAGCAGGGCGTTCATGGGGATTCCTCCTCGGGGTCGGCGCTTTCGACGACCAGGTCGAGCCCTTCGGTGCCCACGACCCGGACCCGCTCCCCCTCGGCGACCGGCCCGTCGCGGCCGCGCACCGTCCACCAGGCGCCCTCCAGCAGCACCTGTCCCGTGCCGGACTCGGCGTGCCGCACCACCGCCTCGCGGCCCACGAAGGTCTCCGTGCCCGTGGCCAGCGGGGTTTCGCGGGCGCGCCAGGCCAGGCGCCCGGCCAGCAGGGCGCCCGCCCCCGCCACCAGCGCCACCGGCCACAGCACCAGGGCGCCGATGCCCTCCTCGTCGAACAGCACCGCCCCGGCGGCCAGCAGCGCCACCGTCCCGGCCGCCGCGAACGCGCCGGTGACCGGCGTGAACAGCTCCGCGGCGAGCAGCACGGCGGCGAGCAGCAGCAGCGGCAGCCCGGCGGAGCGGAACTCCAGGCCGCTCAGCGCGACGAGACCGAGGACCACCAGCACGGCGCCGAGGGCGCCGGCCACGCCCAGCCCGGGGCTGGCCAGCTCGTAGAGGAGCGCCAGCACGCCCATGGCCAGCAGGAAGTAGGACAGTTCGGGGCTCGCCAGCGCGTCCCGCACGTCGTCGGCCCGCCCGGCGTGCGCCCCGGTCGCGGTGAGCCCGGCCAGCCCGGCCAGCCCGGCCAGCCCGGTGAGCCCGGCCAGCCCGCCGCGGGCGCGCCGGGAACGCCAGGCACACCGGGCACGCCGGGCACGTATGTCGCCCATAGCGGCATTGTGACCTATTTGTCCCTTTGCCGCGCTGGCAGCGTCCCTCCCCGCCCAGGCACCGGCCGGGGCGCTACAGCGCGTGCCCGCCGGCGACCTGCACCACCTGGCCGGTGATCCAGCGCGCCTGGCGGGAGGCCAGGAAGACGACGGCGTCGGCGACGTCGGCGGGCTCCCCGACGCGGCCCATCGGCACGAGCGTGCGGGCGTACTCGTAGACGTCCTCGTCCATCCAGCCGGTCTGCACCGGGCCCGGCGCGACGGCGTTGACGCGGATGCCCGCGGCGGCGAGGTCGAGCGCGGCGGCGCGGGTGAACGCCTCCAGCGCGGCCTTGGAGGTGCCGTAGCCGATCTGCCCGGAGAAGGCGCGGGCGGCGTCGGTGGAGATGTTGACGACGCTGTACGAGCCGCTGGGCGCCGCCTCGGCGGGCACGCGGCGCGCCAGCTCGGCGGTGAGCAGGGCCGGGGCGATGGCGTTGACGCGGTAGTGGCGGCCCAGGCCGTCGGCGGTCAGGGCGTCGATGGTGTCGGGGCTCTCGCAGTGGGCCGCGTTGTTGACCAACACGGACACCGGGCCCATGCGGGCCTCGACGGCGTCGAACAGCGCCTGCGGCGCGTCCGCGGCGGCCAGGTCGGCGGGGAAGGCCATGGCCCGGCCGCTGTCGCCGTCCGCGAGCCGGGCGGCGAGGCGCTCGGCTTCCTGGCGGCCGGGCGCGGTGTGCTCCCAGCGCACCCCGGGCGGCGGCCCGGGGTCGGCGCCGTCGCCCTCGTAGTAGTGCACCGCGACGCGCGCGCCCTGGTCGGCGAACGCCCGCGCGATGGCCGCGCCGATGCCGCCGTTGGCCCCCGTGATGAGCACGATCCGGCCGGCCAGTCCCGTATCGATCACGCGTCGATCTTCGCCCCGCCCCCGCCGGCGGACAACCGAATAACCCGCCTACGGTGGAGCCATGGAGATCAGTGTGGTCGCTGCGGCGAGGGAAGACGACAGGCCGCCGCTGGAGGCGGTGCGGGTGGCTGAGCTGGCCGACCGGCTGGGGTACGGCGAGGTGTGGCTCGGCGAAGGCCCGACGTGGGACGCGTTCGCGCTCGCCGCGGCCGTGGGACAGCGCACCCGGCGGGTGACGCTGACCGCCGGGCCGGTGTCCGTGCACGTGCGGGACGCCGCGTCCCTGGCGCGGGGCGCCGCCGGCGTGGCCGCACTGACGGGACGGCCAGCGGGCGTGGCGCTGGGCGCGTCCAGCGTGCGGGTCGTCGAGGAGGTGCACGGCCTGGCCCGGACGAAACCCGCCGCCACGCTGCGGGAGCGGGCCCGGCAGGTCCGGGAGTACCTCGACGGCGCCGGGTGGGGCGGCGGCTTCACGCGGCGGCTGCCGCCGGGCGGCGGCACGCTGACCGTGGCGGCGTTCGGCGACCGCGCCATCGCCGCGGCGGCGGCGTATGCGGACCGCATGGTGCTCGACCTGGTGTCGCCCGCGCAGGCCGCGCGGCTGCGCCGCAAGCTGGACGAGGCGGTGGCGGCGGAGGGACGCGGCTCCCGGCCCCGGCTGGCGGCGTGGCTGCCGGTGGCGGTCGATCCCGTGGCCGACTCCTACCGGCACCTGCTGGGCAGCGTCGCCGGGTACCTGACGGTGCGGGGGTACGCGGAGGTCTTCGAGGAGGCGGGCTTCGGCGAGGCCGTGGCACGGGCGGCCGCGGGCGCCTCGCGGGAGGAACTGGTGGCGGCGCTGCCGCGCGAGGCGGCGGGCGTCGTCGGCCTCGTCGGCGACGTGGCAGCGGTGCGGGCGCGGCTGGCCGAGTACGAGGCGGCGGGCCTGGACGAGGTGGCGCTGGTGCCGGTCACGGGCGGGGACCCGGACGGCGAGCGCAGCCTGCGCGCCCTCGCGCCGCAGGACTGAGCCGGGCTGCGGTGCCCCCCGGTTAGGCCGGGTCACCCCGGTCGTCCGGGCCGTCCGGCTCGTCCGGGCCGCCGGGCGGGGTCTCCCCGTTCTCGATCTCCTCCTGGAGGCGGGAGCAGATGCGGTGCAGCAGCCGCGAGACGTGCATCTGCGAGATGCCCAGCTGCTCGGCGATCTTGCTCTGCGTCATCTCCTCGAAGAACCGCAGATACAGGATTCGCTGTTCGCGTTCGGGAAGCTCCCGCAGCCGCGGCTTGACGGCCTCGCGGTAGACCACCTGGTCGTACCCGGGGTCGGGCAGGCCGAGCGTGTCGAGGAGCGAGTAGCCCTCGCCCGGCCCCGGCAGCTCGGCGTCGAGCGACAGCAGACTGTAACTCTCCAGCGCCTCCAGGCCGGTGTGGACCTCCTCCTGCGACAGCCCGCTGTACTCCGCCAGCTCCGCCACGCTCGGCCCCCGGTCGTCCAGGCGGCAGTCCAGCTGGTGGCGGGCGGCCCGCACCCGGTTGCGCAGCTCCTGGGTGCGGCGCGGCACGTGCACCCCCCACAGGTGGTCGCGGAAGTGGCGCTTGACCTCGCCGACGATCGTGGGCACGGCGAAGCTCTCGAACGCGCAGCCGCGCGACGGGTCGTACCGGTGCACGGCCTTGACCAGCCCGAGCGCGGCGACCTGCTCCAGGTCCTCCAGCGCCTCGCCGCGGTCGCGGAACGTCCTGGCCAGGCGGCCCGCCATCGGCATCCAGGCGTGGATCACCTCCTGGCACAGCCGCTGCCGCTCCGGGCAGTCGGGCAGCCGGGCGATCCGCTCGAACTGCCTGCGGGTGTCGGGCGCGTCATCGTGCGGATGCCGCCCCCGCCGTCTCTTCGCTGTGGTGCCGGTCGTGGCAGCAGTCATAGGCAGCACTCCCAGGGAGTCGAGGCAGCCGGATGGCTGCGCTCCGTACTTCCGCCGGAGGGCCCCTGCCGGTGGGCGGCCCTCGCGGTTGTGCCGTTGTGCCCCGGTGCGGCGGGGCCCCTTGCCCGGTGTCGCCGGGCGCGAAACGGGCCTCGCGCATCGGCCTTCCGGTTCAGTATCAGCGCCATCGGCGAATGCCGCGACAGCAAACCGGCGGCACCCGCACGGCACACAGGGCGGCACGCCGCGTCACCGGGCGGCCGGGCGCGCCGGACGGCGGCGCGCGCGGGCCGATGGCGCTCCTCACCCAGGGCGGGGATGATCGGGGACTGACGCTGACGGGCACGCTCCCCGGCACCGGCGCCGCAGGCCCCAGCGGGGCACGCCGCCGCACGGAACTCACGCGGGCACGCCAGGCGTTCGATAAACGGCGAACAGGACGAAGGGGGCCTGCGGCGGTGGGCTGGAATCTGCTCGATCTCGCTCTGGTGCTGGCGGTGGTCTCCTTCGCCGTCACGGGGTACCAGCGCGGTCTCGTCGCCGGTCTGGTCTCGCTGGCCGGGTTCGTCGGCGGCGCCGTCGTGGGCGTGTGGCTGCTGCCGTACGCGGTGGAGCCGTTCCAGCCGGACACCATGGGCGCGACGGTCGTGGCGCTGCTCGTCGTGCTGCTGCCCGCCGCGCTGGGGCAGGCGCTGGCGTGGCCGCTGGCGGAGCGGCTGCGGGAGGCGATCACGTGGGCCCCGGCGCGCTGGCTGGACGGCGTCGGCGGCGCGGCGCTCAACGCCGTGGCCGTGCTGCTGGTGTCGTGGATCGCGGCCAGCTCGCTGGTGCCGACGCCCTCCCCGGGGCTGAACGAGGCGATCCAGGACTCGCGCGTGCTGCGCAGCGTGCACGAACGGATGCCGGACCACGCGCCGACGTGGTTCAGCCGCGCCACCGAGGCCCTGACCGACGCGGGCTTCCCGCAGGTCGTGAACCCCTTCGAGAACGATCCGACCGCCGACGTGCCCGAGCCCTCGGGCGACAGCGTGACCCAGGCGGCGGTCGCGGCGGCCCAGAACAGCACGGTGAAGGTGCGCGCCACCTCCGGCTTCTCCGGGCAGGAGGGCAGCGGCTTCGTCTTCGCCGCCGAGCGGGTGATGACCAACGCGCACGTCGTGGAGGAGGCGTCCGGCATCACCGTCCAGCTGGGCGGCGTCGGACGCCACTACGAGGCGGAGGTCGTGCTGTTCGACCCGGCGATCGACGTGGCAGTGCTTGCCGTGCCGGGCCTGGAGGCGCCCGCGCTGAGCCTCACGCCCGACGACGAGGACGCGGTGCGGGGCGACCCGGCCGTGGTCGCGGGCTATCCGGAGGGCGGCAGCCTGGACGTGCGGGCGGCGACCGTCGCCAGCCGGACGGAGGCCAGCGGACAGGACATCTACGGCAACACGGTCGTCACCCGCGACATCTACGCGGTGCGCTCGCTGGTCCGGCCGGGCAACTCCGGCGGCCCGCTGCTGACCACGGACGGCCGGGTCTACGGCATGGTCTTCGCCCGCTCCGTCACCGACTCCGACACCGGCTACGTGCTGACCGCCGACCAGCTCCGCGCCGTGCTGTAGCGGCCGTCCGGGCGGCCGGTCAGAGGAGCTCGGCGATCGCCTCCGGCGTCCACACCTCGCGGGCGCCCGGCCGGGACGCCAGGTAGGCGGCGGCGCGCGCGGCGTCCCAGCCGTGGGAGGCCATCAGCCCGGCGCCCAGGTGCCGCAGGTAGGCGGCGGACGGCGCGTTCGGCGGGAGCGCGCGGGAGCGGAACGGGCGCGGCGCGGTGAACGTCAGCACCGGCAGCCCGTCGAGCGTCCCGGCGCGGACCAGCGTCTCGTACCGGCCGGGCCCGAAGCGGGCGCGCCCGGACCGCAGCACGCCCGACAGGTCCAGGTCGTCGCCGGGCAGCCGCCCCATCTCCTGCGCCGCGATGTCGGAGAACTGGCCCCGCGACACCAGGTAGGCGTGCGCCGGGGCCTCCTCGTCCGGGGCGTCCGGGTCGTAGAAGGCGCGCCCGCCGCCCCACACGTCCGACTCGGTGGCGAAGTACACCAGGCCGCGCAGCATCACCGGCACGGCACGCTCGGGCGGCCGCGGGTCGCGGCAGCCCGGGTGCGCGCGCCTGCCGCCGGGCGGGGTGCCGCCGCGCAGGTACCGGGCGAGCCGCTCGGGGTGCATGTTCGACCCGTAGGCCGCGTACCACAGGCGCGCGGGCTGGCGAACCTCCGATGGCCGGCCGGAGAACTCTTGCCGGATGCTCACCAGTTGACTCCTCCTCCGGGGTTCCGCCCGGGATACTTCACTGCGGCCCCCTTGCAGCATCCCCAGGAGGAACCGTGGCCACGCTCAGCCGCCGGGACGCCGCCCGCGCCTTCGTTTCCCTCGCTTCCACGACCGCTCTCACCGCTCTCGCGGCACCGGCCGTCGCCTTCGGGCGCGGCGGCCACGACGGCAGCCCGGCCCCGCTGCCCCGCGCGCACGCCCACAATGACTACGAGCACGAGCGCCCCCTGCTGGACGCGCTCTCCTACGGCTTCACCAGCGTCGAGGCCGATGTCTGGCTGGTGGACGGCGAGCTGATGGTCGCCCACGACTCCTGGGACATACGCCCGGGCCGCACCCTCCAGGCGCTCTACCTCGATCCGCTGCTCGCCCGCGTCCGCGCCAACGGCGGCCAGGTCTACCGCGGCCACCGCCTGTCGCTCCAGCTCCTCATCGACATCAAGAACACCGGCGAGGCGACCTACCTGGCGCTCTCCCGCGTGCTGCGGCAGTACCGGAGCCTGTTCAGCTCGGCCGCGGGCGACCGGGTGCGCACGGGCCCGGTCACCGCCGTGATCTCCGGCGACCGGGCGGCGCGGGCCCCGATGGAGGCCGAGCGGGTGCGGTACGCCTTCTACGACGGCCGCCTGGACGACCTGGCCGGGCAGACGGCCCCTGCCTCGTTCATGCCGCTGATCAGCGGCAACTGGACGGAGAGCTTCACCTGGCTGGGCAGCGGGCCGATGCCCGCGGCCGAGCGTGATCAGCTGCGGCGCCTGGTGGCGACGGCGCACGCCCGCGGGCAGCGCGTCCGCTTCTGGGCGACGCCCGACGCGCCGGGGCGGGAGCGGGACGCCGTGTGGCGCGAGCTGCTCGCCGCGGGCGCCGACCACCTCAACACCGACGATCTGGCCGGGCTCGCGGCCTTTCTGCGGAGCGCCGGGCGCTGACGGCGGCGCGGCTGGTCACGGCCGCACCGGGAGGTCGTCCACCCAGGTGTACCGCGTGCCCTTCCCCTCGGAGGAGCGCAGCTCGTACACGCCGCGGCTCTGGTCGGCCTCCCGGGCGGTCAGCATCAGCGGCAGCAGCGCCTTGCCGGTGATGACAAGGTCTACGGTGCGGCCGTCGCGCGGGCCGCCGTCGTAGCGGACGCGAACGAGATGCCCTCGCACGGGCGGCTCCGCCGGGAACTCAGCCATGACTCCAACTTAGCCCGGAGGTCTGACACCCCCTCACCCCAGCAGTCGTAGGAATCCCCTGCAAAACGGATCATGGCCGACATCTTCCGCCCGCACGCCTCACCCGAACGAGCGAGAGCGGGAGGTGCAACAGTGCGACGCCTGGGGACGCGCCGGTCTCGCGCCGGGCGTTCGCCCCGCCCTCACGCCTCCGGGTGGTTTGCGCGTATCCCGGCTGACAGGCCGTTTGCCCGCTGCCGCGGTCGGCGAGCGTTTCCAGTGGCCGGATACACACGGTGCAGGGAGGGGAGGTGAACGCGCATGGTCGTGTCCGCCTGGGGGCGCTGGGATCACTCGCAGACGCTCGACAAGTCAGACCAGCGGCTGACGGAGCAGGAGCGTCAGCTTCTGGACGAGTCGGGCATCGGCGAGAGCGATGACCGACGGGAGAGTGCCGCGCGCTGAGCGCGCCACCGGGCCGGGCGCGGCACGCCCCCGCGCCCGGCCGCCGCCGACACCAGGAACCGAGGTTGCGCGATGACGGACTCCCCCGGCCCCGCCCGCCCCGCCCCGGCCGCCGCCTGGCCGGAGCGGACGGCGCCGCCGCGGCACGCCGAGCGGCTGGGACGCGTCGCCCTGCGCAACCTGGGCCTGACACCGCTGCTGCGGCGGCTCGGCTCCCCCGGCCCCCTCACCGTCTGGCGGTGCGAACTGCGCGACGGGGACGGCCGCGTGGTGCCGCAGGGGACCGGCTGCGGCAAGGGGCGCGGCCAGGAGGCCCGCACCGGCGCGCTGTTCGAGGCCATGGAGCACTACCTGACCGGTCCCGTGTTCTTCGACCCCGGGCAGGTCGTCTTCCGCTCCGGCGCGGAGCTGGTCAGCGGCCCGCTGGCGCGCGAGGCGTGCGCGCCCCTGCTCGGCGCGCATCCGCGCGTCGCCTGCCACACCTATGCCGCGCTCCCCGGCGCGGGTGATCACCCGCCGCTGCCGGTGCCCGTGGCGCTGACGACGAGCTGGTACCTCGACCGGCCCGACTGCCGCTCGGCCGCACGCGACGGCGGGGACTACCGCGAGCTGGCCCGGTACGGCTGCGCCAGCGGCTCGGCCGTCGGCCTCACGTGCGAGGAGGCGCTGGTGCACGGGCTGAACGAGGCGGTCGAGCACGACGCCCTGTCGCTGCTGCTGGCCCGCGCGTTCCTGGGCCCGCGGGCCGCGGCGTTCCGGCCGCGCGTCGTGGACCCGGCCTCGCTGCCCGCCGATCTGGCCGGGGCGCTCGCGGCGGCCGAGGACCTGACCGGCGGCACGGTCCACCTGCTCGACGCGACGACGGACGTGGGCGTGCCGGTCTACCTCGCCTACGCGCCCGCGCCCCCGCCGGAGCACGAGCCGGGGCCCGGGGCCCCGCCCGAGGAGGAGGCCGCCGTCGGTTCCGGCGCCTCGCTGTCGCCGCATCACGCGGCGTGGCGGGCGCTGGTCGAGCTGGTGCAGGGCAGGATCAGCGTGCTGTCGCCGCCCGGCGGCCCGCCGCCGCCACCGCCGCGCGGCCCGCTGGCGCGCTACCCGGCGCTGTACGCCTGCTCACGGTTCGACCTGACGGCCTGCCTGACGCGCGCGCAGGCCGTGCCGTTCCCCGTGGAGCGGGAACCGCCGCCGCTGCCGGTGCCGGAGCAGGCGGGGATCCTCATCCGGCGGCTGACGGCCGCCGGGCTGCCGCCGTACTACCGCGTCACGGCGCGGCTGCCGAGCGGGATCACGGCCGTGCACGCCTTCGTGCCCGGCCTGGAGCGGTTCCTGCTCATCACGGCGGGCCTGCTCGTCCTGCCCGGGCCGCGCTGCCGCGCCGCCGCGTCGCTCCTCCCCAGCCGCGCCCCGACGTGACCGTCACCGGCTCTCGCTGGCGCCCGCCGCCTCCGCGGTGGCGTGGCGGCCGAACGCCCGCCACGCAACGGCGGTCAGCACCGCCATGACCACGGCAGAGCCCCAGAACGGGCCGGTGATGCCCAGCGCCCGGGCGACCGGCCCGCCGATGAGGGCGCCCAGCGCGGAGCCGCCCATGCCGAACATCAGGAAGACGCTCTCCACCCGCCCGCGCAGCGGCTCGGGGACCGCCCGCTGCCGCAGCGTCCGCGACACGTTGTCCCACACCCCGGTGTGCACGCCGAAGACCACGAACACCGGCGCGGCGATCCAGACTGTGGTCGGCAGGGCCAGCCCGACGTGCGTGAGGGTCTCGATGACCAGGCCGGTGCGCAGCAGCACCGACGGGCGGAAGCGGCCCTGCAAGCGGGGCGAGCACAGGGCCCCGGCGAGGCCGCCGAGGGCGCTGGCGGCGAGGAACAGGCCGTAGCCCAGCTCGCCGAGGCCCAGCCGTTCGCGCGTGTACAGCACGAGGACGGACATCGCGGCCATGAGCGTGACGTTCATCAGGCACAGGCTCACGGCGACCATCCGGATCGCGGGATGGCACCACAGCCAGCGCACGCCCTCGGCGATGTCCGACCGCAGGGCCGGCCGCCGCTGCGGCCGTGCCGGGCGCGGCGCGGCGGCACGCGGCCGCATCAGGGCGACGAACCCGGCCGCCGCCACGAACGCCACCGCGTTCACTCCGAACGGCAGCGCCGCCGCTGCGACGAAGAGCGCCGCGCCCACCGGGGGCGCCGCGAGCCGGTTGACCACGTGGAAGACGCTGGTCATCCGCGCGTTGGCCCGCGGCAGGTCCGCCGGGGCGACGACCGCGGGGACGAGCGTGGCCGCGGCCGTGTCGCCGAGCGTCTCGCAGGTGCCGATGAGGAAGCCCGCGGCGTACACCGCGGGGAGCACGGCCACGTCCCGCCAGATGGCGAGGGCGAGGCTGGCGATGACGGCGGCACGGGCGAGGTTGACGGCGACGACGAGGCGCCGCCGGTCGAGGCGGTCGACCAGGGCCCCGCTCAGGAGCGAGAAGAGCAGCCAGGGCAGCTGCTGGGCGAAGACGGCGAGCCCCACCAGGAGCGGGTCGTCGGTGAGGGAGGCGACCAGCAGCGGGGCCGCCGCGGCGGCGATGCCGTCGCCGACGTTCGACACGGTGGTCGCGGCCCACAGCTTGCCGAACTCGGGGCCCAGGCCGCGCCGCCGTCCGGCACGCGGCCTCGTCTTCCCGGTCTTCTGGATCGTCCTCTGGCTCGTCCGGGCCTTGGACGTCCCGGCTGTCCCAGCTGATTCGCCCGCCATCCGGCAGAGGCTAATGGCCCAGCTGGCGGCTCCTCATCCGGTTTTCCGCCGGGCCGCACCGCTCCGGCTCCGGGTCCGATGGCGGCGAGGACCGCTCCCGGCCGGCGGGCGGCGGGCGTCAGCCCATGCCGCCGATCCACCCGGCCGCGTCCAGCCGGAACGCGCCGGGCGCGGCGACGGCGCGCAGCCCGTCCTCCATCGCCCGCACCCGCTCCTCCCCCAGAGCGGCGGCCCACTCCCTTCGCAGCCGCGCGAAGACCTCCGCCGACGTCGCCAGCAGGTCGCGCCCCCGCTCCGTCAGCCGCACGGTCCGGCGCCGGGCGTCGGCGGGGTCGGTGGTGCGTTCGGCGTAGCCGAGGGCGACCAGCCGGTCGACGGTCTTGCCCGCCGCCTGCTTGGAGATCCCCAGGCGGCGGGCGATGTCGCTGGCCGCCGCGCCTGTGCCGATCGCCTGGAGCGCGAAGCCGTGCGCCGGGCGCACGTGCGGGTGCCCGCGCTGGGCGAGTTCGGCGTGCGCGGCGTCGATGAGCGTGCGGAACCCGGCGAACAGCAGCAGCGGCAGTTCGTACCCGGGCCGTTGCCGCGCGGCGTCGTCCTCGCCGTCCGGTCCACCGCCCTTGGCGGGGAAGACAACCTGGCCCGACGCTGGCTCGTCAACCATATTGACCATTCTAGGGAGGGCGTCCCGGGTACGCAGCTCGCACCGTGCCCGACGCGGTGGCACGGCTGGCCGCGCCGCCGGAACGCCAGCCGAGCACCCCGGGCCCGGCACACCCTGGCCACACCCTGGCCGTGCCGCTCCGCCATCCGGTCACGCTCGGCCGCCTGCCCTCCCCGGCCCGCGCCCCCGTGCGGGCCGGTCAGGGCGGTCAGGGCCGTCGGCCGTACATCAGGCGGCGCAGCAGCGCCTCGGCCGGGCCCCGGCGCCCGGCGAGGTGCAGGGCGTAGGCACCGGCCACCGTCACGCCCCAGACGGCGAGCGCGACCAGGACCACCGACGCGCTGCCGAGGTGCTCCCCCAGCCCCAGGCCCCAGGCGCTCAGCAGCGGCGCGAACAGCAGCGAGTGGGTCAGGTAGCAGGACAGGGACCGGGCGCCCACCGCCGCGACGGCCGTCACCAGCCGGGAGCCGCGCCGGGCGCGGCGCCCGCTCCACCAGTGCGCGAACAGCGCGACCGCCGCGACATACCCGAGACCGGCGGCGTTCCCGGTGAACTCCCGCAGGCCGGTCAGCACCCCGGACTCGCTCTGCGCGTTGTCCGGCACCTCCCACAGGCCGACGTGCGCGAGGGCAGCGGGCAGGCCGCCGAGCCACCCCACCAGGATCCCGGCGACGGCGGTGACGCGCAGCAGCCTCAGGTGGCGGCCGGGCTCCTCCAGGATCCGGCGGCGGGCGGCCCAGAAGCCGAGCAGGAACACGACGTACCCGCCGCCGACGAGCGCCATCGGCGCGGCGAGGAAGGTGACGAACGCGCCGGTGAGCACGCGGGTGCCCGCCGCCTCCAGCCAGCTCTCCTCGTGCGCCCCGTACGCCACGTAGCCCGGCTCGGCACTGGCGTCGCCCAGCGACAGCGGATCGTCGCCGCTGAGCAGCGCCACGACGACGGGCCGCGCCGACAGCAGCACCAGCTGCGCGGTCGCGGCGATGATCCACCAGCGCAGCGCCCGCTCGCCGCGCCGCAGCACGAGCCAGCCGATCACCAGGGACACCACGCCGTAGAACGCCACGATGTCGCCCGCCATCAGCAGCGCCGAGTGGGCCAGGCCGATGACGATCAGCCACAGGCTGCGGCGCCGCAGCAGCCGGACGGCGTCACGCTCGGACGTGCCGGAGGCGGTCTGGCGCAGGTACAGCTGCGTCATGCCGTAGCCGAACAGGAACGCGAAGAGGGGGAACACCCGCAGGTCGAGCGTGGTGATCATGATGAACTGGGCCACGCTGTCGGCCGTGGAGCCGTCGACGGGGTGCCAGCCCGAGGGGCCACGCTCGGCGGCCCACAGGTGGTAGGCGGTGTTGGACACGGCGATGAGCAGCAGCATCAGGCCGCGTGCCAGGTCGGGCGCGAGCGCCCGTTCCCGGCGGCGCACGCCCGTGGCACCGAGTGCGGGGCGGACGCGGGAAGCCCGGCCCGCTGGGTGAGTCGCGGTCATGCCGTCACGCTAGGAACGGCCTGGCCAGCGGGGCAGCGGCCAACGGTCGCGCGGCCGGTGACGAAAGTACGCCGCCGCGCCCGCGGCGACCGACCATCGTTAGCGGTGCCGACGGACGCGGGTGGCGCGTACCGGTTTCAGCCCTTCAGCTGCGCAACGAACGCCCGCCACGCCGCAGGCGCCACAGCGATCACACGCGCAACATCCTTCGAATCACGCACCGGAACAACACCCGGCACATTGCGCGCGAACTCCACGCACTCGCCGCCACTGCCATTGCTGTAGCTGGACCTCTCCCACACGGCGCCGGAGAAGTCGAGGTCGGTGCTCATCGGGTGTACCCCTTCAGATAGGTGCCGATCACAGCCTGGGACTCGTGGGGAGACAGCGCCTCTGCCCTCAACCGATCATAAATGGCGTCGAGTTGTTCTACCTCGTGCGCGCCATCAGTTACCTGTCCGGACAGAGGCGTATCCGCGTAGGCCACGACCGACCTGTCTGGGAATGTCAGCAGCGTGAAGCTGTCGGCTACGACCGGAGTGGTGGTGAAGGGCAACACCTGGATGGTGATGTAAGGAGACCGGGCGTCCGCCAGCACGCTCGCGAGCTGATCGGCCATGATCGCCTCGCTGCCCACGCAGGTTTTCAGACAGCTCTCGTGCAGCACCGCCCAGACCTTCGGCGGCTTCTTGAAAGCAAGGATTTCCCGGCGCCGACGGCGTGCGGACACCTGTGCCTCGACGTGCTCGTCGCTCCATTCCGGGTTCTGGGTACGGAAGATCGCTTCGGCGTACGCAGCGGTCTGGAGGAGCCCCATGACCAGGATCACACCGTAGCCGTGAACGGCGGCGGCTTCCCGTTCCATCCGCGCGTACGGGGCGAAGAACGACGGGTGGTCGCGCTTCATGATGCGTTCCCGGAGGCGCTCGAAGATGCCGTTCATTCCGAACACCAGGTCGCACCCTCGGGCGAAGGTCTCGCTGCACAGAATGATCCCCGATTCGACCTTGCTGACATAGCTCTCCGAGTAACCACCCGCCCCCGCACCCAGCTGCCGCTGCGTCAGGCCGCGGGCTGTGCGGGCCTCTCTGACCTCAACACCGAAGTGTTCGAGGTCATTCATGCGCTGGCGTGGCTCCTGCTCTTCCACCTGGCTGACCTCCCAGTTTCCTGAGTAAGCCGTCAACGAGTCCATGACGAGGCTTGAACACTCCATAGTTCAAGCTCGCAACGGCTCCGGTTTTCTGCTGCTCTGGTGCCCGTTCCAGTAGACACGGCTGAACGGCTGGAAGGCCCCCTGATGGCACCTACCGAACTGATTTCCGTGGCGACTTCTTCCGGCGCACAGGCAGAAACTCCCGCACAAAAGCCGCCGGGTGACGGCAGCGGCGGCCCACCGGGCAGCACCGCTGACCTGAGTGAGAAGGTCAGGAAAAAGAACGAGGAGAGCGCGACGAGCGCCGCGCTGCGAGGCGGGCGATGAGCGGCGGCGACCGCGACGCCGCTGCCCGGCCGCTGCTGCTGCCCGAGACCGTCGCGAGCCGCTACCGCGCCGGTGACTCCCTGCGCACGATCGCGCGGGCGTACGGGGTATCCCGCACGACCGTCGTCCGGCGGCTGATGGACGCGGGTGTCCCCACCCGCTCGCCGTGGCCGGAGCTGGCCGAGGAACTCGCCGAGCACGGCCCGGAGATCGCCCGCCGCTACGCGGCCGGGGCCAGCCTGGCAACGCTCTCCCGCCACTTCGGCCTCTCGACCGAGCGCGTCCGCCGGGCCGTCCTTGAGAACGGCGGCACGATTCGCGGCTGCAACGGAAGTGCAACGCCTCGCGCCTAGCGTCACACCCCGGCGCGTCGTGGCACCGGGCGGGGAGTGCCACGGCGTGCCCGCACGCGAGACCACCCCAGTACCTCTCCGGGCCAGGGCATCCTCACCGGCCACAACGCATGGCCGGGTCCGCGGTACACCTGCGCGGACGGCAGCTTCACCGACTACTACCTCGAGAGCACGAACGCCACCACCGGCGTGCACGGCTGGGTGCCGGTCTGCAACCTCCTGGAGTGACCGGCGGCACGCGGGGGACGCCGCAGCCGGGCCGGGCCTGGCCGGCGGCGTCCGCGTGCTGGCCGGGCCCCGGCAGGCCGCTCAGGCCGCACCAGCCTCCTCGTTCCGCTCGCCGAATCCCCCCAGCAGCGGGACCTCATACGGGTCGTCCTCCCCCGGCTCCGGCAGCGGCTCCAGCCGGGCCAGTTCGTCGACGTCCAGGCGCAGCGCGCCCGCCGCGACGTTGTCCTCCAGGTGCGCCGGATCGCCGGTGCCCGGAATGGCCAGCACGTGCGGCCCCTGGTGCAGCGTCCAGGCCAGGCGCACGCGCGCGGTGCTCACCCCGCGCGACCGTGCGATCTCCTCCAGCGCCTCCTGGTCCACGGCCACGGCCGCCCCCGGGGTGTGGCCGGATATCGAGCCGAACGGCACGTACGCGATGCCCTCTTCGCCGCAGGCGCGCAGGAACTCCCGCTCCTCCTCCGGTGCGCCCAGCCCGAACGGGTTCTGCACGCACACCACCGGTGCGATCTCGCGGGCCTCGGCGAGCTGGGCGGGGATGACGTTGGAGAGCCCGAGGTGCCGGATGAGCCCGGCCTCGCGCAGCTCGGCGAGGACGGAGAAGTGGTCGCCGACCGGCCCGTTGGCCATGCTCGGCGGCACGCGCAGGTTCACCACGTCGAGGTGGTCGCGGCCCAGCTGCCGCAGGTTTTCCTCGACCTGGCCGCGCAGCTGCT
This sequence comes from Streptomyces sp. 7-21, assembly GCF_016741785.1. Classification (GTDB taxonomy): domain Bacteria; phylum Actinomycetota; class Actinomycetes; order Streptomycetales; family Streptomycetaceae; genus Streptomyces. The sequence continues at coordinate 129,694 of NZ_JAERRL010000012.1, read as the reverse complement.
CCGGCCGGGCCCACCACCACTTCCCCGTAGGGTCGCGGGCGGGCCAGACCTTCGTCACGATGACGACGTCCTCGGGATACGGGTAGAGCGCGCGGTTGATCAGCTCGTTGGCGGAGCGGAGCGAGGAGAAGTAGAAGGCCGCCGTGTCGATGTGGTTCACGCCCAGCTCGTGCACGGCCCGCCGCACCAGGCCGATCGCCTGATCGCGGTCGGTCGGTGAGCCGTCGGCGCGGGCGGTCAGCCGCATGGCGCCGAAGCCCAGCCGGTTGACGACAAGGTCGCCCAGTTTCCACGCTCCCGACACGTCAGCCGTGATCATGCCATCACCCATACCGTCTAGTCTGCCCACCCGGTGCACGGGGCCTCCCCAGGTCACGGTGGTTGCGCTACCGTCCCATGCGGGAGCGCTCCCACCGGTCTGGCGTGCGTACGCGAGTACCGGTGGCGTCATCGTCGTCATGTCGTCGCTCAACCTCAGATGAGGCGGTAGATGATGCTCTCCCTCCGCGCCCTTCGCGCAACCTCGCTCTGGCGCGTCCTGGCGGCCTTCGGCTTCGCCCTCGTCCTCGTGGCCACCACCGGCACCGGCAACGCCTCCGCTCACGGCGCCATCAGCGACCCGCCGTCGCGCGCGTACGACTGCTACACGCGCTGGGCCAGCAACTGGCAGGACCCGGCCATGGAGACCGAGGACCCCATGTGCTACCAGGCGTGGCAGGCCGACCCCAACGCCATGTGGAACTGGAACGGCCAGCTCCGCAACGGCGTCGGCGGCGACCACCAGGCGGCCGTGCCCGACGGCACGCTGTGCAGCGCGGGCCTGACCGAGAACGGCCGGTACGCCGCCCTGGACAAGCCGGGCCCGTGGAAGACCACCCCGGTCCCCAGCAGCTTCACGATGAACCTGCTCGACAACTCGCACCACGGCGCGGACTACATCCGCGTCTACGCCACCACCCAGGGCTTCGACCCCACCACGGACGTGCTGACCTGGGGCGACCTTGAACTGGTGGGCGAGGAGACCAACATCCCGACCAGCCCGACGACCCCGATCGAGGTCAACGCCCCCGGCCGCAGCGGCCACCACATCCTGTTCACGGTCTGGCAGGCCAGCCACGCCGACCAGTCCTACTACTTCTGCAGCGACGTCGAGTTCACCAGCTGACGCCCGCTGCACCAAGGGGCCGGGCACCGCGGCGCCCGGCCCCTCGCCGCGTCACCCTTCCGTGCGAACTGTGACGAAAACACTACACAGTGGAGCGATGCGGCGTAGCGTGGAGGCGATTCGCTTTCGCAGCTGACCAGCGGAACGGAGGGCGAACCGCCGTGCCATCCCGCAACGATCCCGATGCCCCCGCCAGCGTCCCAGCCTTCTACGGCGCCGAGTTGCGCCTCAAGCGCGAAGCCGCCGGACTGACGCTCCAGCAGCTCGCCAACGGCAGTTTCTACTCCGTCTCCTTCCTCAGCCAGATCGAGAGGGGTCAGCGCCGCATCCCGCTGGACCTCGCGCGCCACGCCGACCGCGTGCTGCGCACCGACGGGTTCTTCGAACGGCGCTGCGAGGATGCCCGTTCGTGCCGCCGCACAGGGTTGGCCGGTTACTTCGCCGACGCCGCCGAGCAGGAGAAACGGGCCGTCACGATCACCGAGTGGGCACCCTCCCTGGTGCCGGGGCTGCTCCAGACCGCCGGCTACGCGCGGGCCGTCATCCGCGCGGCCAATCCCTTCGCCGCCCCGGACCACGTCGAAACCCTGGTCACGGCCCGCGGCGAGCGGGCGCAGCTGCTGGCGGACGACGCGGCGAAGCCGGAGTTCTGGGTCATCGTCTCCGAGCTGCTGCTGCGGCAGCGCATGGCCGAACCAGCCGTGATGCGCGAGCAGTTCGCCCACCTGGCCCGGATGGCGCGCCAGTCACGAGCCGTGATCCAGGTGCTGCCGCTGAGCAGCGGCCCGCACCCGCTGATCGCGGGCGGCATGACCAAGCTGATGACGTTCGCGGACGCCCCGCCGACGGTCTACACCGAGGGCGCGCACCACGGGCAGCTGATCGATGACCCCGCGCTCGTGCGCGCCTACGCCAAGTCCTACGATTTCCTGCGCGCCGCCGCACTTTCGCCGGAGGCGTCCCTGTCTCTCATCGAATCGGCCGCGAAGGACCTCGGTCATGAGCACGCGCGTCGGCCACAGTTCCGTGGCCTGCCGGAGGGCTTCCCGCGACAGCGAGGCCGGGGGGAGCCGTCCAGCGGTGACTGAGCCCTGCCGCGCCACGGGCCGCAACAGCGCTGCGTGGCGCAGGAATGCATCCCGCAACGGGAACGGCGGTGACCGCCCGGAGCGTCGCGGCGGGGCGCGCCCGCGGGGTACGGTGCGGGGCCCGGCGCGACCGGGCGGGCCGGTTCCCGGCAGCCCCGGGCGGAGCGGGTCCGCGTCCGTGACCGTGCCTGGCGGCCATGCACGGCAGGTGGTGGCCGGGTGAGCGTCGACCGTCCCGTGCTCTTCCGGCGCGCGACCGGCCGCGGCTGGGAACGGAGCGGCCGCGCCGCCCCGTTCGGCGACGGCCCGGCGTGGCGTTCGGCGTCCCGCTACGTCGCCGGGCGCACGGCCGAGGACGCCCTGCGGGTGTGCCGGAAGCTGGCCGGGCGGGGCGTCGCCAGCAGCGTCGGCTACGTCGGGTACGTCGGCGGGACGGGGCGCGAGCCGTCGGCGGCGCGCCGGGTCACCGAGATCTACCTGCGCCTGGCGGCCCAGCTGCACGACCTGCCGGAGGGCGTGTGGCTGTCGGTCGACCTTACCCGCCTCGGGCTGGACACCGACCCGGGCGCCTGCGCCGCGCGGCTGGCCGAGATCGCGCGGGCGCTGCCCGCCGGGCGGCGGCTCCAGGTAGGCGCGGAGAACGAGGCGCGCGCGGAGGCCACCGTGTCGTGCGTGACGAAGGTCGCGGGCGAAGGGCTCGCCGACCGCCTCGGCGCCACGGCGCAGGCCAACCTCCGCCGCACGCCGGACGATCTGGCGCGGCTGACCGAGGCGGGCGTCGCGATCCGGCTGGTCAAGGGCGCCTACACCGAGCCGGAGGACCGGGCGCTGCCGTTCGGGGAGCCGGTGGACGTCGCGTTCGTGCGGCTGGCGCACCGGCTCAGGGCCGCGGGGGCCGAGTTCTCGCTGGCCACGCACCACGGGGTGGTGCGCGAGGCGCTGCTGGAGGCGCTGGGGCCGGTGACCGTGGAGCAGGTGTACGGGATGCGGCCGGAGGCGGTCGAGGACCTCACGTCACGCGGCGTTCCGGTGCGGCTGTATGTCCCGTTCGGCGGCAACCGGTTCCGGCACTGGATGCGCCGCCTCGCCGAGCCGCGCCGCGCGTAGGGCACCGGCGGCGCGCGCCGCGGAGCGGGCTCGGCGGCCCGGCCGCCGGAGGCGTACCGTGGAAGAGCAGGGAAGCCACGCACCAACGGTGGCTTCCGGCCCGCAACTTCCTGACCACAAGGACTCCGAGCGCCATGGCCCCCAAGCCCTCTCTTCCGCTGCCGCCCGCGAGCCCTGCGCTGTTCCGGGCAGTGAACCGGGTCGTGCGGCCCGTGCTGCGGTCCCCGTTCCACTGGCTGTTCAGCCACTGGCTGATGCTCGTCACGTACACCGGCGTCACGTCCGGGCGTGAGTACAGCGTTCCGGTGATGTTCTACTACTGGACGCCGGGCGAGGTGTGGGCGTTCACGGGCCGCGAGAGCCGCTGGGCCGGGAATCTCAAGCGGCCCGGTGCGACGGCGCGGCTGCGGATGCGCGGGCGCGATGTCGAGGTGACGGCCGAGGTCGTCGAGGAACGCGACGCCGTGGCCGGGCTGCTGCGCGAACTCATCGCCCGGAAGGGGCCGAAGGCGGTCAAGGATCCGTATCTGGGGCTGCCGAGGGACCGCGAGCCGACGCCGGAGGAGGCGGCGGTCGTGGCGTCGGAGCTGCGGGTCGTGCGGTTCCGCATCGCCCGGTAGCACCCCGGTAGCACGAAGGCTGGTGGGCGCCGCCGTCAGCGGCCTCCCGCGACGCGCAGCACGGCGCCGGTGGTGTACGACGCCTCGTCCGACAGCAGCCACGCCACGGCGTGCGCGATCTCCTCCGGCTCGCCGGGGCGGCCCAGCGGGACGGCCGGGGCGACGCGCCAGGGCCGGTCCGGCTCGCCGCCCGCCGCGTGGATGCCGGTGAGCGTCACGCCGGGCTGCACGGAGTTGACGCGTATGCCCTGCGGGCCGAACTCCTGCGCCAGGCCCACGGTCAGCGTGTCCACGGCGGCCTTGCTCGCGGCGTAGTGCACGTACTCCCCGGGGCTGCCGAGCGTGGCGGCGGCCGAGGAGATGTGGACGATCGCGCCGCCCGCCCCGCCCCGCCGGGTGGACATCTCGCGCACGGCACGCCGCGCGCACAGCATGGCGCCGTAGACGTTGACATCGAGGACGCGGCGGAACACCGCGGTGTCGGTCTCGTCGAACGGGCCGATGCCGCCGGTGATCCCGGCGTTGCTGACGAGTCCGGTCACGGGCCCGAACCGCTCGCGCGCCGCGTCGAACAGCCGGTCCACGTCGGCCGCGACGCTGACGTCGGCGCGCACGGCCAGCGCCTCGCCGCCCGCGTCCGCGACCCGCGCGGCGGTGGCCGCCGCGGCCGCCTCGTCGCGCTCGTAGCCGAGGACCACCCGGTGGCCCGCCTCGCCGAGCCGCACCGCCACGGCGGCGCCGATGCCCCGGCCGCCGCCCGTCACCACCGTCACGCGTTCCATGCGGCCGACCTTACGCGGCGGGCCTCCAGCCGGCGCCGCCCGGCCGGAGATCCTCGGTGATCAGGCGGCGCCGGTCAGGGCTGCGGCACCACGGCCACCGGGCACGGCGAGTGGTGCAGCAGCGCGTGGCTGAGCAGGCCGAGCCGCAGCCCGACCACGCCGCGCCGGTGGTGCGCACCCACGATCAGCAGGTCGGCTGTCTCGGCCTGCCGCAGCAGCACCTGGCGCGGGGAGCCCTCGATCGTCTCCCGGTGCAGCCGCACCCCTGCGTGCACGGCCGCGGCGTCGGCCACCACGCCGCCGAACACGTCGGCCGCGTCCGGCGGGCCCGCACCGTCTCCGGCACCGGTATGCCCGGCCCGCCAGGCGTGCACGGCGGTCAGCGGCACGTCCCGGACCTCGGCCTCGCGGAAGGCGAAGCCGACGGCCGTGGCCGCGTGCTCCTCGGCGTCCACCCCGACGACGATCCGGCCGAAGCGGCCCTGCCTGTTCTCCGGCTCGCCGCGCACCACGACCACGGGGCAGGACGCCCGGGCCGCCACGCCCAGGCTGACCGTGCCGAGCAGCATCCGCGTCAGGGGGCCGCGCCCGCGCGAGCCGGTGACGACCAGGTACGCCTCGCTCGCCTCGGCGGTCAGCGTGGTGACGGGCTCGCCCAGGGAGACCTCGGTGGTCACGTCGACGGTGGGCTGCCGTGCGGCGACCCGTTCGCTGGCCTCGGCGAGGATTTCCTGCGCCGCCTCCTCGGAGCCGCCGCTCCCGGCGGTCACCGGCGGCGTGACAGCCTCGTACGGGTCCCAGGTCATGGCGCAGACCAGGCGCAGCCGCCGACCGTGCCGCACCGCCTCGTCCGCCGCCCAGTCGGCCGCTTCGAGACCCGCCTCCGAGCCGTCCACCCCCACCACGATGGGCCGCTCGTCCACGTTCGTCACGTCTCACCTCCTCACCGGTCCTTCTCTCCAGCCCACCACTACTCGGCCACCCCCGCCAGCCGGAGGCGGGAGCGGCGCGGCACGGCCGGTAGTGACCGTGAGCACGAAACGCTCACTCTCCGTGGTGAGGGGATCGCGTACGGCTCCTGGCACGAAGGCGCGTGCCTCGGGCGGGTATCAGCGGCAGCAGCCGCGAAGGGCTACCGCTTGAGAAAGTCCAGGCACGCCTGCCACGCGGCGGCCGGAACCACCAGCACCGGCCCGTCCGGCCGCTTCGAATCCCGCACGGCAGCGGCCTTACCGAGCCGCGCGGTCTCGACGCACTCGTTCTGTGCGCCGCTGTAGCTGCTCTTCCGCCAGGCCATCCCCAGAAGGTCCGTGCCGCGAGGTGACGTCATCGCAGGTACTCCCGTCGGATTGAGTGCAGCAGTTCGATGGAAGTCTTGGCGTCTCTCGCCTGGGAGCGCAAGTAATCGAACGCCAGGGCGTAGGCCGAGACGTCCTCCTCGTCGTCGAGGTACAGGCCACGGCGCCGCAACTCGACGTAGACGACGCGCATCTGTCGGTCGTCGCGCCCAACAACGAGAAAGTGTCCTGCACCCGCCGCCGTAGCCCCCGCGCTGAACGGCATGACCTGCACCTCGACGTTCGGTTTCTCTGACGCCTCCATGAGGTGTTCCAGCTGTTCTGCCATGACGGTGGCGTCTCCGACTATCCGGCGGAGCACCGCTTCATCCAGGACGGCCCACAGGTGAAAGGAACGTTCACGCTGGAGTACGGCTTGTCGGCGCAAGCGCTGTTCCACCCACTGCTCGATCTCCTGCGCAGAGGAGCGGACTTCTGCCGCCTGCTGCGTCGCTTTGGCATAGGCGGGCGTCTGCAACAGTCCGGGCACCAGACTGTTGGCAAATACGTGTTCGTACGTTGCCCAGTCCTCGAAACTCATCAGAGGATCCAGCCACGCGGGGACCGCGGTGTGCCCCGCCCACCAGCCATCCGGGTGCGGAGAGCGAGCCAGCCGTACGACGGCGTCCACCTCCTCCGTCGTGGCATCGCAAGCTCGCGCGAGGTCCCGGACCGTCTTCCAGTTGATGCCCGCCCTATCTCGCCACGTCTCGTACCTCGTCACCGTCTGTTTGCTCACGTCTGCGCGCTCAGCCAGACCAGCCTGGGTGAGCCCTGCACGTTCGCGCAGCCGGGCCAACGCACGTGCGAGTTGCAGCCGCTGAGCCGGACCCGTTTTAGCCGACACATTTGCCTCCTTCTCCGGCCCAGCACATCTGCACACCAGATCCGAGCCCGTCGGCATGCGAGCGTACGCATACCGCCAGCGCCGGAAAGCTCTAGCCAAGACTCTTCACTCGATCGTTTGAATCATCACCGTAACCATCACAACGATTGGTATCCCAATGACAGCGTTCTCCTACGACACCGTCGTTGCAGGGAGTTCGCATGGCCCCGTCTTCACACCAGTGCGTCGGCTCAACTCACCCCCTCCTCGCCAGTCGCTTGTTTCCCCACCATCCGCAATCTCCAGGGCACGTGCGCGCGTTCGTGGCGCGGCTGCTGGCCTCGGCATGCCCCGGCGTATCCGCTCACGCTGACGTCATCGCGCTCTGCGTCTCGGAGCTTGCGACCAACGCCGTGGCGCACGGCACTCCCCCGGACGGGCAGTTCGCGGTAGCCGTCGTGTGGGACAAGAGGTGCATCTGCGTCGAGGTGCGAGACACCGGTGGCGGGAGCCCGGTCGTGGCCAGCGCCGCCGGGACGGACGAACACGGACGCGGTCTGGCTCTGGTGCAGGCACTCGCCGACGACTGGGGCGTCTTCTTCCACCCTGTCGGCAAGACCGTCTGGTTCGCCCTCAAGGCAGAGGGCCCCGGCTGACCGGAGGCTGTCGTCGCGGCTTCGCAGCGGCTGGGCTGTTACGGGGGCATGGCGGACGGCGGGACAGGAAGACGGCCGTCCGGGTTCGCGGTCACCGGTTGGACTGAGACGGAGGTGTCTCATGAAAATCAAACGCCATGAGCGAACACAGTGACAGCCCAACCGGCCTGTCAGCGACGGATATTGCTCGCCGTCTCCGCGACTCCAGGCCGGCCCGGTGGAACGACGAGGGCGTGCGGGCACTCGTCGCCGCCTTCCCCGAGGGAACGGCCAAGCCGCGGCCCGTCGGCGAGCGCGAGCGGCGCTACACCGACGGCGAGGAGTACCTGGAGGTCGCCGTTCCCGTGCGCGAGGCCGAGCCGGGTACCGCCGCGCAGACCCAGGCGTTCGCCGAGGTCAGGGCGGAGCTGACCGGCAATCTGGGCAAGCCGTCGATCCTGGGATCGCACGGCACGATGGCCCCGTACTTCGGGCGGGTCCCCGCCTGGGGCGCCCCGTTCATGCGCTGGCGGGGCGAGCGCACGACCCTGGAGCTGCGCGCGGGCGAGAAGGGTCCCGAACTCGTCCTCCAGCCGACCGATCCCGCCGAGTACTGGTTCTCCTCACAGGGCCACGGCGAAGAGCACGCGATCAGCGGCTACTTCGGCTACCGCAGGCACCCGTCCAACGCCGGGCTCGACTTCCCCGGTGACTGGTACGCCCGCAGCTGGGGCACCGTGGAGTCGGCGCTCGCGGACTTCCTGGGCGCGCTCCCGGCCGAGACCGCCGCCCTGGGCGTAACGATCGCCGCGCCCTTCTACGGCGGCGGACCGCTGCTCTTCGACGTCTTCTCCGCCGACCGGCTCGTTCTCGCCTGTTTCGCCGAGGGGGACCAGAGCGGCCACGGCTGGGGCACCGCCGCCGATCACCCGGCGAGCCGGGTCCACTGGGACGACGATGACGATCCCGCCTGGCGCTTCGACGCGGGCGGCCCCGGCGAGCCGGACGGCCGACAGCTCGCCAGGATGCTGGTCAACACTGCCAAGGAGGCCGGTGTCACCTCCCCGCACAACCTGCTCCTCGGCGGCGAGGCCACACGCGTGGGTGACTACTACGTCACCTTCTACGGCCTCGGTCTGAAAGTCGCCTGACACCCCGGGGTTGCGGGCGGCGGAGCATTGCAGTGCCGCGAGGGCGCGCCTACACTCCGTAGTGAGCCAGGTCACAGGAGGCGGAGATGGCTCCACGCTGGGAGGCGGATCCCGCCGCGTCGTTCGAGCGGCGGTTAGGGAAGTCCGCGAAGGAACTCGGCAATTCCGACGACGAGGACGAGTGCCCGGACATCTGGGCGCTGAGCAACGGTGACGTGGCCGTCATCGGCCGGGACCTGACCGACGCCTACCGGTCGCGGCTGCCCGATGATGTGGCGCTCCGCGCCGACGAACGTCTCGTCGTTATCCCTGGCAACGCGCTCATCGCGGCGAAGCGGGACATCCCCGATGACTGACGTTCCGCCCCCGCCGCCCCTCCCCGAAGCCGAGGGCGAACGGCTGCCGCGCCTCGCCTATAAGGCTGACTTCCGCGATCACTACCGGCGCGCGCACGGTTCGTCGTGGAAGCTGGAGCGCCTCCAGCACTTCGAGGAGACGGACAATCCCAGCCGCGACGCGCTGCGCCGGGGTGACTGGGAGGAGGCGCTCCGGCTCATCGAGGCCCGCCGTGAGCGGCTGCGGCAGCGGCAGGCCGCCCGTGAGCGCGGGCACGTCTTCCACCGCGTGCGCGTGGTAGAGACGCCGCTCACGCCGTATGTGCAGTGGGAGCTGCATTCCCTGCGTCTTCAGGCGGAGTTCGGCACCAAGGTGCGGGTCGTTCCAGCCGAGAGTCTGCACGGCGAGGAGACGGGCGGTCCGCTTCCCGAGCTAGTGCTTCTCGGCGGCGAGACGCTGTACCGCGTCCTTTACACGGCGGGCGGGATGCCGGAAGGCGCCCTCCGCTACACCTCCGCGGAGACCGTCGCCCGTTGGGAGGCGTTCCTGCGCGGTCTGTACGAGGCGGGCGAGGACGTCCAGGCGTATTTCGAACGCGAGGTCGCCCCGCTTCCGCCGCCACGGCAGCTGGTAAGGACGGAGTAGCCCCATCTCGCGAGAACAACCGCCTGAGCACGGCGGCTCCCATGCTGACCTGTCCGGCACCTCGCGCGATGTCGTACAGGCGGGGCAGATCCATGGCGACGTGCACTTCCACCACGGCCCGGGCGACACACCCCAGGCCCAGACGCCCCGCCAGCTCCCCTCAGATGTGCGAGGGTTCGTAAACCGGTCGGGTGAGCTGGAGCAGCTGAACGCGATCCTGGCTGGCGGCGAGGACGGCTCCCCCGTCGTGGTGTCTGTCTGCGTGATCACCGGCACCGCCGGGGCCGGGAAGACGTCGCTGGCGCTGCGCTGGGCGCACCAGGTGAAGGAGCGGTTCCCCGACGGGCAGCTCTACGCGAACCTGCGCGGCTACGACCCCGGCGATCCGGTCCAGCCGCACGACGTGCTGCACGGGTTCCTCACGGCGCTCGGCGTTCCGGCGTCAGCCGTCCCCGCCGACACCGAGGCCGCCGCCGCGCGGTACCGGTCGCTGCTGGCCGAGCGGCGGGTGCTGATCGTGCTGGACAACGCGGCCACCGCCAGCCAGGTCAGGCCGCTGCTGCCCGGAAGCAGCGGCTGCCTCGCCGTCGTCACCAGCCGCAGCCTGTTGCCCGGCCTCGCCGTCCGTGACGGGGCACACCGGCTGCCGCTCGGCACGCTGCCGGAGGACGAGGCGGTGGCGCTGCTGCGCGCCGTCACCGCCGGGTACCGGCCCGGGGACGACGCGGAGCGCCTGGCCGAACTGGCCCGGCTGTGCGCGCATCTGCCGCTCGCCCTGCGCATCGCCGCTGATCGCGCGGTGACCCACCCCCATCTGCGGCTGGACGACCTGATCGCCGAGCTGCGGGACGAGAACGCGCTGTGGCACGCGCTCGGCTCCGGCGAGGGGGGCGGCGACGAGGCGGACGCGGTGCGCACGGTGTTCGCCTGGTCGTACCGGGCGCTGCCCGCCTCGGCCGCCCGGGTGTTCCGCCGTCTCGGGCTGCACCCCGGCGCCGCGTTCAGCCTCGGCGCGGCGGCGGCCGTCGCGGGCGAAGGCGTGCCCCGGGCACGGCAGTTGCTCGACACGCTGGTCGGGGCCCACCTGGTGGAGCAGACCGCGCCCGACCGGTACCAGTTCCACGACCTGATGCGCGCCTACGCCACGGACCAGGCGCGCGAGGAGGAGCCGGAAGAGGAGCGGCGGGCCGCGCAGCGGCGCGTGCTGGCGTGGTACCTGCACACCGCCAGTGCCGCCCGCGCCCGCATCGGTCCCGGGCGGCCCGCCCTGCCGCTGGAGCCGCTGCCCCGGGAGGTGACGCCCGCCGCGTTCGCCTCGTACGACCAGGCCGTCGACTGGTCAGAGCAGGAGCACGCCAATCTGCTGGCGGCCACCCGCCTCGCCGCCCGCAGCGGCTTCGACCGGCTCGCCTGGCAGCTCGCGGTCGTGCACTGGGACGCCTGGACCCGCTCCGGGCCCATCGCGCGGTGGATCGAGGCCGCCGACGCCGGGCTGGACGCCGCGCGCCGGGCCGGGGACCGGGCCGGGGAGGCGGAGCTGCGGGAGCGGCTCGGCAGGGCGCACGCGCAGACGCACCGGCACGAGGAGAGCCTGGCGCACCACGAACGCGCCCTGGCGCTGCGCCGGGAGCTGGGCGACCGGCCGGGCGAGGCGGCGTCGTGCAACGGGCTCGGTCTGGCGCATCTGCGTGCCGGGCGGCTGGACGAGGCGGTGCGCCGGTTCACCGAGGCGCTCATGCTGTTCCGGGAGCTGGGCGACGACCGCGCGGCCGCGACCGCGCTGGCGAACCTGGCCAGCGCGCACTACCGCGCCGGCCGCCTCGACGACGCCGCGCGCCGCGCCGAGGAGGCGCTGGCGGCCCATCAGGCGCTGGGGAACGAGCGCGGCGAGGGGAACGCGCTGCGCATCCTGGCCGACGTGCGGCGCCGCCAGGGCGAGACCCGGCGGGCGCTGCGCACCGCCGAGCGGGCCGTGGACATCGCCCTGCGGCTGCGCAATCCCGTGCTGGAGGGCTTCTGGCTGCTGACGCTGGCCGACTGCCAGGTGGCCGAGGGCGAGCACGCGGCGGCTCTGGAGTCCTGCCAGCGCGCGGCGGCGCTGCACCGGCGCCTCGGCGACCGGGGGCGCGAGGCGCTGGCGTGGCTGGGGACGGGCCACGCGTACCGGGCGCTGGGCCGCGACGGCGAGGCCGCCGCGTTCTACCGGCAGGCGCTGGGCGTCTTCCGGGAGCTGGGCGACGACCGGCAGGCGGAGGCGGCCGCGGCCGCGCTGGGCGAGATGTCGGGGGAATGACGGCGGCGCGGGAAAGGCGTAACGGCGGTGAGCGACGCGAAGCGGGAGTGACGGCGGGCCGCCGTGCGGTGGCTCGTCCACGACGTGAGCGACGACGACGTGGTGCTCGCCGCCCGCCGCGCGCTGGCGGCGGGGCTTGGCGGACCGGCAGTGCGGCACCTGGCGGCCCTGCCCCGGGCCGAGGCGCCGTACGAGGTGCCGCACCTGCTGCCGGAGGTCATGGAAGAGCAGGGGCTGCCGTGCCCGCGCGGCAGAACGGCCGTGTCGGAGGCGCGCTGCGGGTGCCCGCCGAGGACGTGCTGTCCGGTGACAAGGCTGCCCGAAGGGGCCCTCCTGGCCCTGGCTGCCTGGGATGCGGGTGCTGGCGGACCGCTGAGCCGCGCCGACCGGCCTGACGCCCCGCAGAAAAAAACAACGGCAAGGAGCTGCATCTCCCTGCCATGCCTCAACCTATAGCACATGGGGGATCTTGTGGCAAGACCCCCCAAGTGCCGCACAATGCCCGCTCCGAACGGATAGACCGGGCCGAGGGGGTTGACGTGTGTGACGTCATCGTGGTCGGCGGCGGGCCGACCGGCATGATGCTGGCGAGTGAACTGCGGCTGCACGGCGTGCGGGTGTGCGTGCTGGAACGGGACGAGAAGCCGTTCCCCGTCGTGCGGGCGCTGGGGCTGCACGCCCGCAGCATCGAGATCATGGCGCAGCGCGGGCTGCTCGACCGGTTCCTGGCCCGGGGCACGACGTATCCGCTCGGCGGCTTCTTCGCTGCCATCCCCGCGCCCCCGCCCGAGGGCCTGGACACCGCGCACGGCTACGTGCTGGGCATGCCGCAGCCCCTCATCGACCAGCTGCTGGCCGAGCGGGCCGCCGAACTCGGCGCGGACATCCGGCGCGGCTGTGAGGTGGCCGGGCTCAGCCAGGACGAGGACGGGGTGACGGCCGAACTCGCCAGCGGCGAGCGGGTGCGGGCGCGGTATCTCGTCGGCTGCGACGGCGGCCGCAGCACGGTGCGCAAGCTGCTCGGGGTGGCCTTCCCGGGCGAGCCGACCCGGGTGGAGACGCTGCTGGGCGACATGGAGGTGACGGCGGATCCGGAGACGGTGGCCGCCGCGATGGCCGATATCCGCCCCCGGCAGCTGCGGTTCGCCATCGGGCCGACCGGCGAGGGCGGCACGCACCGCATCGTGGTGCCGGGCGCGGAGCCGCCCGGGGACCGCTCCCAGCCGCCGACGCTGGAGGAGTTCCGGCGGCAGCTGCGGGCGGTAGCGGGCACGGACTTCGGTGTGCACTCGCCGCGCTGGCTGTCCCGCTTCGGCGACGCCACCCGGCAGGCCGAGCGCTACCGGGTCGGCCGGGTGCTGCTGGCAGGCGACGCGGCGCACATCCATCCGCCGGTCGGCGGGCAGGGGCTCAACCTCGGGGTGCAGGACGCGTTCAACCTCGGCTGGAAGCTGGCCGCCGAGGTGAACGGCTGGGCGCCGAAGGGGCTGCTGGACAGCTACCACGACGAGCGGCACCCGGTGGCCGCCGACGTGCTGGTCAGCACCCGTGCGCAGATGGCGCTGATGGCGACCACGGCGGACGGCCGTGCGATGCGGCAGCTGATGACGGAGCTGGTGGAGCTGCCGGAGGTCAACCGCCGCCTGACCGAGAAGATCACCCAGATCGCGGTCCGCTACGACCTCGGCGGCGGGCATGAGCTGGTCGGCCGCCGGCTGCGGGACGTGCTGCTGGGGCAGGGGCCGCTGTACGGCCTGATGCACGGCGGCCGGGGGCTGCTGCTCGACCAGACCGGCCGGCTGTCGGTGGCGGGCTGGGAGGACCGCGTCGACCACGTGGTGGACGTCAGCGAGCTGGACGTGCCGGCCGTGCTGCTGCGGCCGGACGGCCACGTGGCGTGGGCCGGCGAGGACCAGGCGGAGCTGCTGGAGCGGCTGCCGCGGTGGTTCGGGGCCGCCGCCGGCTGAGCGCCGGGAGGCCGGGGCCGCGCGGGCCGGTCAGACGGTGAGGGTCTCGCCGGGGCGGGGCAGGCGCAGCCGCTCGGCGAGGCCCGCCTCGGCGAAGGCCCGCTCCAGTGCGTCCGCGCCCTCGGTGACGTGCGTCCAGTGCTCGAAGTGCAGCGGGATGACGGCCCGCGCGTCCAGCAGCCGGGCGGCGCGGGCGGCGTCCGCGCTGCTGAACGTCAGGTTCCCGGCCACCAGCGAGGTGCGGGCGGCGCCCGCGCACAGCACCGCCACGTCGAACGGCCCGAGCCGCTCGGCGATCTGGGCGACCACCTCAAGCGAGGCGTTGTCGCCGCTGAGGTAGACCCGCGGCAGGCCCTCGCCGTCGAGTGCGAAGCCGAGGACGGGCCCGGTGACGTGCTCGGTGCCCTCGGGGCCGTGGCGCGCGGGCAGCGCGGTGACGCGCAGCGGGCCGACGCTGGCGCTCTGCCACGGGTCGAGCGCCCGCACCGGATCGCCGAGCCGCTCGCGCGCGGCGCGGGTGGACAGCGTCAGCGGGGTGGTCGACAGCAGGACCCGGCCGGCGGCGTCCAGGTTGTCCGGGTGCTGGTCGTGCGAGAGCAGCACGGCGTCCACCGGCCCGAGGTGGTAGGCCGAGACGGCCGGGCCCTCCGTCTTGGCCAGCGCCCGGCCGACGACGGGGTACTCCCCCGGGCCGTCGAACGTCGGGTCCGTCAGCAGCCGCACGCCACCGGTCTCGATCAGGGCCGTCGGCCCGCCGACATACCGCAGGGAGAATCCGGTCACGGCGTCACCCTAGCTCCGCGTGCCGCCGGGCAGCGGGCGTGACGCGTGGGCGTCGCGACGTGCGCCGGGACCGGTGCCCGGGCGGCGGGACCACGATGTCCGGGCTGGGAACAGAGCCGGGCCCAAGGAGGGAACGAGACCATGCGCCACGACGCACGCGGGCGGGGCCGCACCTTTCGTGCCGTCCTCGCCCTCCCCGCCCTCCCCGCCGTCCTCGCCGTCCTCGCCGCGGTCGCCGTGCCGCTCCTGGCGGGGTGCGGCGGCGACGCCGGGGAGGCCGGTACCCGCAACGCCGGTACGGCGGCCGGCGAGGAGGCCGGCGGGGAGGACGGCGGGACGCCCGGGGCCGCGGCGGGCCAGCCGGACACCGTGTCCTTCCACGAGTTCGGCGCCAGATGGCGGCGCTCGACACGATGCTCGTCTACTGCGCCCCGGGCCTGCCGGGCGGCCCGCGGGACAGCTGCGGCCTCAGCGCCCTCACCGAGGCGGTCACGGAGCTGACCGGGGCGATGACGGAGAAAATCGACAGCGCCCCCGCCCCGGAGGAGTACACCGACGCCGCCATGGCGATCAGCCGGCTGGACGACGCGGTCAGCGACCTGGGCCGCTGCCACGCCTGGTACGCCAGGGGCGGCACGAGCCAGGATGCCGCGACCGACGCGGACTGCTTCCTGGCCTGGGAGCTGCTGACGTCCAGCTGGGAGGCGCTCAAGCCGGCGGTGGACTGGCCCTGACGCCCGGTCCCGCGGCCGGCTCGCCCGTCCGGGTTCCGCGCGCCGCGCCGCGATGAGTTCCGGCGGCCGCCCGGGTCCCCACCGTGACGCACACACCCGCCACCGGGGACCCGGGGAAACGGAGCACGGATCATGCCGGACGTCCAGAAGATCACGACCTGCCTGTGGTTCGACGGCAACGCGGAGGAGGCGGCCGCGTTCTACTGCTCGCTGTTCGACGATTCGCGGATCGTGGAGGTGCAGCGGTACACGGAGGCCGGCCCCGGCAGGCCGGGCGACGTCGTCTACCTCGTCTTCGAGCTGGCGGGCCAGCAGTTCTCGGCGATCAACGGCGGCCCGCAGTTCCGCTTCACCGAGGCCATCTCGCTGATGGTGGCCTGCGAGGACCAGGCCGAGGTGGACCGGCTGTGGGAGGCGCTGACCGCTGACGGCGGCCAGGAGTCGCAGTGCGGCTGGCTGAAGGACAGGTACGGCCTGTCCTGGCAGATCGTGCCGCGGCGGCTGAACGAGCTGACCGGCAGCGACGACCCCGCCGTCGCCGCCCGGGTCACCGAGGCCATGCTGAAGATGCGCAAGATCGACCTCAGCGTCATCGAGGAGGCGGCCCGGGGCTGACCGGCCGCCGCCGGCCGGGCGCGGCCGTCACGCGTGGCCGATGCTGAGCGAGGAGCGGCGGTTGAGAGAGTCCAGCACGATGGCGGCCAGCAGCACGGCCCCGGTGATCATGTACTGCACGGCGATCTCGATGCCGAGCAGCGCCATGCCCGAGGCGATGGACTGGATGACCAGCACGCCGAGCACCGCCGCCCACGTGCTGCCGCGCCCGCCGTAGAGGCTGGTGCCACCGATGACGGCGGCGGCGATCACGTTGATCAGCAGTTCGCCGCTGCCCGCCGCCTGGCTGACGGACGAGACGCGGGAGGCGAAGAACAGCCCGCCGAGCGCGGCCATGGTGCTGGAGATGGCGAAGACGGAGACCCGCACGGCGACGATGTCGACCCCGGCGCGGCGGGCCGCCTCCTGTCCGCCGCCGAGGGAGAACACCTTCCGGCCGTAGGTGGTGCGGCGCAGCACGAATTCCAGCCCGGTCACCACCGCCAGGAACAGCACCAGCGCCAGCGGCAGCCCCTGGAAGGCGGCGAGGACGGCCGCCGCCGCGAAGGTGATCACCGCGAGCACGGCCGTGCGCGCCACGATCTCGCCGGCCGCCCGGACCGGCAGCCCGGCCGCCGAGCGCCGCCGCCGCTGGAGCCACGAGAACAGGAAGAACCCGGCGACGCTCAGCGCGGCCAGCCCGTAGGCCGTGGCGCCGGGGAAGTAGGTGCTGGTCAGCCGGGCGAGGAGCCCTTCGTCGTTGAGGTTGATGCTGCCGGTGGGGCCGAGGATGTACAGCATCAGCCCGTTCCAGCCGAGCAGCCCGGCCAGGGTGACGACGAACGCGGGCACGCCCAGGCGCGCCACGAACAGGCCGTGGAACACCCCGATGGCCGCGCCGGCGCAGACGGCCAGCAGCAGGGCCAGCCACTCGGGCACGCCGTGGTTGGCGTTGAGGATGGCGAAGAGCGCGGCGCTGAGCGCGCTGACGGAGGCGACCGACAGGTCGATGTCCCCGACGAGCAGCACGAAGACGGCGCCGACCGCCATCAGCCCCAGCGCGGTGATGTCGACGCTGAGCGTGGACAGGTTGCGCGGCGACAGGAAGCTGCCGTCGAGCGACTGGAACACCAGCCAGATGACCAGCAGCGCGGCGACGACGGGCAGCGCGCTCAGTTCGCCGCCGCGTGTCCTGCGGTAGACCTCGGCGAGGTACCGGCGGGGCCCGTTGCCGGGTGCCGGGACGGTGGCGGGCTGGTTCACGGCCATCGGCGCTCCGCCCGCATCGCGGTGTTGTCGGTGGCCCCGGTGACGGACGACAGGATCTGTTCCTGCGAGGCGGTCCGGACGTCGAAGAAGCCGTTGTTGCGGCCGTGGCGCAGCACGGCGACCTGGTCGGCGACGGCCTTCACGTCGGACAGGTTGTGCGTGATGATCATGATTCCCAGTCCCCGTTCCCGCAGGCGTTCGATGAGGTCGAAGGTCTGGGCGGACTGCTCGACGCCGAGCGCGGCGGTCGGCTCGTCCAGCAGCACCAGCCGCGGGTCGCCCAGCAGGGCGCGGTAGACGGCCACCATCTGCCGCTGGCCGCCGGAGAGCGCCCGGACGGGCACGCGGCGGCTGGGGACGCGCAGGGCCAGGCCGCCGAGCAGGTCCCGGGCGCGGCGTTCCATGGCGACCTCGTCGAGCACGCCCAGGCGGTGGATCTCCCTGCCGAGGAACACGTTGCTGACGACGTCGAGGTTCTCGCACAGGGCGAGGTCCTGGTAGACGGCGGCGATGCCCAGCGCCTTGGCGTCGTGGGGCTGGCCGAGCCGGACGGGGCTGCCCTCCCACTCGATGACGCCCTCGTCGGCGGGGTCGACGCCGGAGACCACCCTGACCAGGGTGGACTTGCCCGCGCCGTTGTCGCCGACGAGCGCGACGACCTCGCCGGCCCGGATGTCCAGGCTGACCTGGGACAGCGCCTGCACGGCGCCGAAGCGCTTGGAGACGCCGCGCAGCCGCAGCATCGGGGGCTCGCCCCGCGCTCCGCCCGCTCTGTCCGCGCTGGTCACGGCAGCAGTCCGTTCCTGCGGCACGCCTCTTCGTAGCGGGGCGTGCAGATGTCCTCGGCCGTGTACAGGCCGTCGCCGACGACCTCGGACTTGACGTTGCCCGCCGTCACCGCGAGCGGTTCGGCCAGCACGGCGGGGACACGGGAGCCGTCGCCGAGCGGGACGGTGGTGGTGGCGGCGGAGTCGGGGGACTCGCCGCGGGCGAGCGCGACGGCCATGGCGGCGGCGGGGCGGGCCTCCTCCTGGTAGGGCTTGTAGACCGTCATGTACTGGTCACCCTCGAGGATCCGCTGGATGGCGGCGAGCTCGGCGTCCTGCCCGGTGACGGGGGGCGGCGGGTCGATCTGCGCGGCGCGGTAGGCGGCGATGACGCCGGCGGCCAGCCCGTCGCTGGTGGCCAGGACGCCGTCGATGTGGTCGGGGCCGAGGTCGGCGAGGGCGCCGGACATGTTGAGCCGGGCGTGGCGCGGTGCCCAGCCGGGGGTGTCGAACTCCCTGACGATGTCGACCTGGCCGGCGAGAACCTGCCTAGCGCCGCGCGCGAACACCTCGGCGTTCGGGTCGGTCGCGGAGCCGTTCATCAGCACGATGCGGGCGTCGCGGTTCCGGCCGACACCGGCGAGCGCCCCCAGCAGGGCGTAGCCCTGGAGCTCGCCGACCCGGGAGTTGTCGAACGACACGTACGCGTCGATGGGGCCCTGAGCCATGCGGTCGTAGGCGATGACGGGGATGCCCTCGCGGTCGGCCTCCTCGACGGAGGAGGCGATGGCGGTGGCGTCCACGGCGCTGAGGATCAGCACGTCGTAGCCCGCGGTGATCATGGACATCATCTGCCGCTGCTGGACGGCGACGTCGTTCTGGGCGTTGACGGACTCGACGGTGCAGCGGGGGCAGCGGTCCTTGATGTACCGCTCCAGGAACGGGTCGTCGAACTCCTCCCAGCGCGCGGTCTGGGTGTCGGGCATCAGCACGCCGATCGAGGGCGCGCTCTGGGCGCCGGGGTCGTGCCCGGCGGTGCCGCAGCCGGCGAGCGTGCCCAGCCCTGCCAGCACCGCCAGCGCCACCAGGGCGGCGGACACGGGTGCGGGGGCCGCCGCTGGGGGCCGTGGCCGCCGGGCCGGCCTCCGTATGGCCTTCGACATCATCGCGACCTCATCGCCCCTCGTTCGCGAACATCACATATAACGCTAAACGGACAGGCGGCGCGGCTCAGCTCAGGACGCGGCTGTCTCCAGCTCCTCGCCGGGCGGGCGGGCCAGCGCAATCTCGCACCACACCTGCTTGCCGCCGCTCAGCGGCACCGAGCCCCAGGCCAGCGAGACGGCCTCGACCAGCATGATCCCCCGGCCGCCGGTCGCCTCCCAGTCGCCGCTGCTGTCCTTGACG
Organism: Streptomyces sp. 7-21; assembly: GCF_016741785.1. GTDB lineage: Bacteria > Actinomycetota > Actinomycetes > Streptomycetales > Streptomycetaceae > Streptomyces. The sequence continues at coordinate 110,188 of NZ_JAERRL010000012.1, read as the reverse complement.
GGCGTGCGCGGCGAGGAGTCGCTGACCGCGACCCGCAGCCGGTCACCCGTCTGCGTCAGGTCCAGCCGCACCGGGCCCTGGGTGTGGACCAGGGCGTTGGTGACCAGCTCGGAGACCGCCAGCAGCACCGCGTCGGCGTCCTCCCGCACCCCCCAGGAGCGCAGCGTGCGGGCGGTGAAGCGGCGGGCGTGGCCCACGGCGTCGGGCAGCCGCCAGACCTCCCAGCCGGCCCGGCGGGGCTTGACCCGCATGCCGTCGTAGCGCAGCAGCAGCAGCGCCACGTCATCGTCACGGCGGCCGGAGCCGCCCAGCAGGGCGTCGGCCAGCGCCCCGGCGTCCCCGGCGGGCGTCGCGCCGAGCGTCTCCCGCACGCGGGCCAGCCCCTCCTCCACCGGCAGCGTCGCGGACTCCACCAGCCCGTCGGTCAGCAGCAGCAGCACCGTGCCCGCCGACAGGCCCATGGTCGTCATCGGGAAGTCGGCCTCCGGCACCACACCCAGCGGCGGGCCGCCCTCGACCTCGATCTCCCGCGTTGCGCCGTCCGGGTCGCGCAGCAGCGGCGGCAGGTGCCCGGCGCGCACGAACCAGGTGTCGCCCTCCTCCATGTCCATCGCCACGTAGCAGCACGTGGCGAACAGGTCGGTCTCCATGCCGGTCAGCAGGCGGTTGGCGTGGGAGATGACGACGTCCGGCGAGTGGCCCTCCACGGCGTAGGCGCGGATCGCGGTGCGGATCTGTCCCATGATCGTCGCGGCGGCGGCACTGTGCCCCTGCACGTCGCCGATCACGAACGCCACGTGCCGGTCGGTCAGCGGGATTACGTCATACCAGTCGCCGCCGACGTCCAGCCCGACCGTGGCAGGCAGGTAGCGCGCCTCGGCCTCGCCGCCGGGCAGCTCCGGGAGCGTGCGCGGCAGCAGGGTCCGCTGCAGCATCTCGGCCAGCTCGTGCTGCGCGTCGAAGGCACGCGCCCGCATCGTGGCCTGCCCCACCAGGCGGGCGGTGGCCGACAGCAGGAACCGCTCCTCGGCGCCGAACTCGTGCGGCGACCGCCACCCGGCCAGGCACGCCCCCACCACCCGGGCGTCGGCGAGCAGCGGCAGCACCGCCATGCCGCCGGGGCCGATGTCCGCCAGGCCCGGTTCCAGCGTGGTGCCGGACGTCCACAGGCTGGTGGTGCCCTCCCGCAGCGCCTCGGTGAGCGTCGGCAGCGCGGTGGCGGGCGCCTCGGGCCAGGACTCGCGCCACTGCTCCGGCCACACATCCGGCTCGGCCGGGTGGAAGGCGGTGATGACCAGCCGGTCACCCTCCAGCACGCCCAGCACCACCCGGTCCGCACCCAGCTCCCGCAGCGCCGCCACGGCCATCTCGCTGACGTCGCGCACCGTCACGGCCGTCGCCAGCGTGGCGGACAGCCGCTGCACCCGGGAGACCTCGTCGGCGCTGGGACGCAGGTGCGCGGCGTCGGCCAGCAGGCCCAGCACGTGCTCGGGCCGGTCCGCCTCATCGAGCGGCACCCGGCAGCGCATGTGCAGCCAGCGCAGCTCCCCGCTGGACATCCGCACCCGGAACTCCAGCTGCCGGGTCGCGTTCGTCGCGATCGGCCACGGCTCGACGATCGACATCAGCGCGGGCAGGTCCTCGGCGACGGTGTGCGCCAGCAGGCTCTCCACCCGCCCGTCGAAGGCGCCGGGCAGCACGCCCACCAGGTCGAGCGTCACCGGGCTCACCTCGACCCGGCCGGTGCTCAGCTCCATCGAGAACCAGCCGATCCCCTGCGTCTCCAGCACCCGCGCCGGCTGCGGCAGCGGCTCCGGCTGCCCGGCCGCCCCCAGCCGCTCCGCGATGTGGTCCGCGTACAGCTCCAGCAGCACCCGGCGGGCCGGGGCGCCGACGAGGGGATCGTGGGTGTAGAGCGCCAGCACGCCGCCCGGACGGATCACGCGGCCGCCCTCCCCCGACTCGCCGCCGCCCAGCGGCAGCGCGGCGGGGACGCTGGCGTCGGCGTTCCACACCGGCCTGCCGTCCCGGAACGCCTGGGCGACCGGGTGGCCGCTGCCGCGGGGGCAGCGCTCGTCGAACCGCTGCCGGACGTCCGGCGCCCCGGTGGCGTCGGCCAGCCGCAGCTCCCCGGCGTAGTCGTCCGGCAGGTAGACGGCAGCCGCCAGCGCCCCGCCGAATGCGCCCACGCGATCTGGCACGGTCCGCCTTGCCTCCTCGCCCACCGGCGATTTCCAGCCATCCCCAGCCTAAGGACAACGGGGGCGGCGCGCCGTTCCAGGCGCCCCGGGCGGTGGCCGCCGCCCGGGGCCGGAGCCTCACACGTCCTGCCCCAGGCCGGGCGGGTCGAGCAGACCCGGGTAGGACTGCTCCGCCACGTAGTGGCAGTACGTGTAGGTGTAGTCGGGGTCGAAGCTGTCCGAATCCGCGGCGTTGTGATCGGTGTCGCCGGGCGAGGTCATCAGGAAGTGGTAATCGCCCGCCGGGAGCCGCAGCGTCGTCGACGGGTAGTCGGTGCCGCTGTCCGAGCAGGAGGCGTCGCCCGGGTCGTCGGGGTACACCGAGCAGCCGTCGCACGGCTCCAGCGACTCCGTGCCGGTGCTCGGCCCCGTGTACAGCACGTCGACGGCGTACGGCGAGTCGTTGAGTATCTCCAGCGTCACCAGCGGGCCGCCCGTCTCCCCGGGCGGCGGGGGCAGCGCCTCGCCCGCGGCGGGCAGCTCCTGCGCGATCCGGGCGGCGATGAGGATGTCCCCGGCACGGCGGGCCCGCCGGTGGTCCGGGTAGGTGTCGGTGAACTCCGTGAGCGTCTCCTCGGCGCCCGTGTAGTCGCCGGTGAGGAACTGGTCGGTGCCGCACTGGTACATGCCCTCGGGCACGTTCTCCTCGCCCTGCTCCGCCAGGCCGCTGAGGTCCTCGCCCGGCAGGGAGGTCAGCAGCTCGCCCAGCCCGCGCAGCTCCTCCAGCGCCCGGCAGGGGGCGTCGCCGCTGATGCCGGCGACGGCCGCGTTCTGCCGCTGCTCCAGCTCGCCGGGGAGGCCGTGGGCCTGCTCGGAGCCGGGGAAGTCCGCCAGCAGCCGCGACAGCGGCTCGCTCGCGGAGGACGCCGCCGCGCTGTCCACGTAGCCCATGCCGCAGCCGTGGAGAGCGGCGGGCAGCTCCCCGGCCGCGCGCTCGGCCAGCCGTTCCGCCTCGCCGTCGTCGAACTCGTCCGGCAGCCCGTAGAAGAAGTCCAGCGGGGCGAGCAGCGGGCAGCCCTCCTCGTCCTCGGGAACGGCCGCCTCGTACAGCCCGTCCAGCCGCTCCGGCACCTGTCCGGCCGCGTCGCTGCCGGGATGCCCCGCGTGCACCGACAGGTAGGCGCTGACCGCCTCGTGGTAGTCGTCCTCGGCCGAGGCGAAGTCCGTCTGCGCGGCCCGCTGCACGATCCCGTCGGCCAGCTCCAGCCGCTCGCGCAGCACCTCCTCAAGCGCCGCGCGCTGCGCCGCGCCGAAGGACACGACCGCGGCGGCCGGCAGCGCCAGCAGCAGCACGCCCGCCGTCCACGGCACCCACGGCGGACGGCCGCCGCCCAGCACCGGCGGACGGCCCAGCCGCCAGGCGTCCAGCGCGAACAGGACGACCGCCGCCGCGTACAGCGCCACCCAGCGGCCGTCGATGCCGTCCGCGTCGACGGGCAGCGCGGCCAGCAGCAGCGCGCCGGTCGCGGCCCAGCAGGCGACGGCCCTCGGCCAGCGCCGCAGGTAGAGATAACCGGCGCCCAGGCCGCTGAGGTTGAGCAGCGCGGCGCTCAGCGCCGTCCCCGGATCACGCGGCCCGGCCGCCGGCGGTAACGGCGGCGGGGGCGGCGGATAGGCGGGCGGCGGCGGATACCCGGGCGGGTAAGCCGGGGGCGGACCGTACGGGGAACTGCCGTATCCGGACACTGATGACCTCCTGCGACGGGCGCGGCACTTCAGGCGGCAAGGCCGCGTTCTCCCTCCCACGAAGCCGCGCTCGCACACGTTAGGCGGCACCCCCCGGTACCCCTCCCCACGCTGCCGCCACGGCTACGCTCCGTACCGCCGCGATCATCTCACCGTGGGTGCGGCACGTCTACGCCAGACGGTCACGTTCCGGCAACCAGACCGGCGGGCCACCCGGCAGGGCCGGAGCGGGACGGCCGGCCGCGCGGAACGACCGGGACGGAACACCCGGCTCAGCCACCGGAAGAAACCAGAAGGAACCCGACGGCAAAGGCCCGGCAAGGGCGCGGCCGGCCGGGATCGTCTCCCCTCCGCACGACCCCGGCACCAGCGGCAACGACGCGCGCCCCCGTACCCCCCCAGTCAGACGGGGGCGCGCTGCGCGAGCCCGCGCGGGGCAGCCACCATGCCATACCCACGGCGGCGTCCGGTGCCATGACCGGCCACGCCCGCCGCTGCCCCGCGCGGTGTTGCGGCTGCCAGCTTCTCAGCAGAACTCCCGTGTCACCACGGTCTTCTGGGCCGGTTCCCGAGGGTTTCGGGTCACGTGTCCGCCGGGCGTGCCACGATGAACGCATGGCTATCCGACGCGTCGCCGCCTACGCCCCGCCCGGGGTCGCGCACATGGCGCTCGGCGTACTGAGCGGCGTCTTCCGGCGGCGGCCGGGGCTGCCGCCGTTCGAACTCGTGCTGTGCGCGCGGCGCCCCGGGCCCGTGCGGACCGATCTGAGGCTGCCGATGCACGTCGAGGCGGGCCTCGACGCGCTCGACGGCGCCGACCTCGTCCTGGTTCTTCCCACGCTCGACTTCCGCGAAGCAGAGGAACACGAAGACGTGCACGCCGCGCTGCGCCGGGCGCATGCCCGCGGCGCCGTCGTCGCCACCTTCTGCACCGGCACGTTCATGATGGCCGCCGCCGGGCTGCTGGACGGCCTGACGGCGACGACCCACTGGGCCTTCGCCGACGAACTGGCCGCCCGCTATCCGCGCGTCACCGTCAACCCCGAACCGCTGTACATCGACCACGGCAACCTCGTCACCGGCTCCGGCGCCGCCTCGGGCACGGACGTGGCGCTGCACCTGGTGCGGCGCGACCACGGCGCGACCACGGCCAACGCCATCGCCCGCGACCTCGTCACCCCGCCGCACCGCGAGGGCGGGCAGCGCCAGTTCATCACCACGCCGGTGCCGGCGGCCCGCGACGACGAGGCGCTGTCGGCCGTACTGGCCTGGGCGCGGGGCCAGTTGCACCGCCGGGTCTCCGTGGACGAGCTGGCGGCCCGCTGCCTGATGAGCCGCCGGACGTTCACCCGCCGCTTCCGCGCCGCCACCGGCACCACGCCGCACGCCTGGCTGCGGGCGCAGCGCCTGGCACGCGCCGCGGAGCTGCTGGAGACCACGGACCTGACCGTCGAGCAGATCGCGGCCCAGGTCGGCTACGCGGGCGGTGCGGAGCTGCGGGAGCAGTTCACGCGCTACCGCGGCCTGCCGCCGAGCCGCTACCGCAGCGCGTTCAGCGCCCGGCGCCCGGCCGCGGTCGGCTGAACGACCGCTGCCCGCCGGGGCAACGGACACTGGCCCGGTGCCGGCCCATGCCGCTCTCCCTCCCGCCCGCTCCGCATGCCAGCCTGGCGCCGGAACGATTGGCCCCACGACGGTCGACAAGAGGAAAGAGCGCCATGGACCGGCCGCACCGCAGCGAGGAAAACCGCATTCGGCCTCAGTCGCGCCCCCACCCGCCCCGCGCCACCGCCTTACCCGCGGCACCCGGCCCCGCCCTCGGCCCGGCGCAGGCGGCGCCCCGCACGCCCGAGGCCGTGGCCAGCGTGCAGCGGCTGGCCGGTAACCGGGCGGCGGCCCTGGCGGTGCAGCGGGCACGCGAGGAAGCGCCGGCCCCCGCGGCCCCCGCTGCCCCCGCCCGGCAGGGCCAGGCGGAACAGCCGGCAGACCAGCCAGCGGAGCGGGCCGACCCCGCCGCTGAGGTGATCGAGCGGCTCACCCGGTCGATCGAGGAAGACACCGTCGTCGACAAGGCCAAGCGGAACGTCTTCTCACCGCGCACCTGGTGGCCGGAACAGTGGCTCGTCGAGGGGCCGGTGCGCCTGCGGCGCGTCCTGGAACGGCGCATCATCGGCGGCAAACTGTTCTCCGAAGCCGACCTCAACGACATCACGACGCTCTCCCGGCTCAACCCCAAGTGGCTGCGGGACACCGGCATCGGCCTGATGTCGGAGGCCGAGACGTACATCGGCGGCGAGCTGCCCGACTACTCGGGGTGGCTCCAGCTCTCCCCCGGGAAGCGCCTGCTTATCGCCACGCTGGCCTTCCACGCGAACCACCCGGGCAAGCGGGCCCCGGGGACGCCCGCGCCGATCAGCCCCGACTACACGCTCGGCCGCTTCCTGATGGCAAGAAACCTGCCGGAAGACGAGCGGCGGGTGCTGGATGAGGAACGCGACCAGCAGATCCGCGAGACCGCGATCGACACGCTGCACCCGGCCGGGCTCCCCCGCGAACGCCGCCACGCGCTGGCGGAGACGGACCTGGTGAGCGACTACGCCGAGCGCAACCGGCAGGCCAACGAGATCCTCACCGCCGTCCTCCTCGTCCTCCAGCACGGTCTGCAGATCTACGACCCCGAGGCCAAGAAGCACGTGCCGTACGGCGGCGACGTCATCCGCGCCCTCGCCCACGGCGGCCGCGTCAACATCCGCATCCCGGCGCTGCGCGACGGGGACGACCCGATGGCGCTGACGGACTTCCTGGGGGCCACCAGGAACGGCCAGCTCACCGAGGCCACCAGCAAGCGCGCCTTCGCGACCCACCGCACCTCCATCGGCAAGAACAAGGAAGGCGAGGAGGGCACCTTCCAGGAGAAGGGCGGCACGCTCGCCTCCCTCACCAACATGGTCACGCCGTCCCTGCCCGAGCGCGGTGTCGAACGCCCCCGCATGATGGGCGTGGACATCGCCGGCGGCGGCCTCGGTTCCAGGGACTGGAACGGCGAGGTGGTGCTGCCCAACGGCTCGCACGGGCACATGCTGCTGGTCTTCACCCCGCCGACCCGGCGCACCGACGGCTCCCTGCTCGTCGGCATCGAGACCGTCGCGCCCGGCAAGCCCAGCCCCGTGGGGTACAAGCACGACTTCCGCTCCACCGAGGCCACGGCCAACCCCGAGTCCGTGCTGCACGGCCACAAGGGCGACAAGGTCGGCAAGGGCGGGCTGAAGAACAACGAACGGTACGTGGACCTGCGGCAGATGGGCGGCGACGGCGGCTGGCGGGCGTTCCTGGAGCAGGTCAAGCGCGAATGGTACGCCGAGCTCGAGCGCACCCAGGACGGCTCCGCGGAGCGGCGGCGGATGTACGAGCGTCTCGTCGGACCGCGGCAGAACTTCCGGTCAGGCGGCGCGCCGGGCCCGGCGCGGTGAGCCGCCGGGCACCCGCCGGGCCAGCGGCGCTCAGGCGTCGTAGGCGCCGGCGCCGGGGTCCTGCCGCTCCGGCGCGGCGGCCGGGGACGGGAGCGGACGGGACATCACCCTGGCCGCGGTGGCCTCGGCTTCCTGCTCGAAGCGGTCGGACGGATCGCTGATCTGGAGCCCGTTGCCGTGGTCGGTGCCGGCGACCGGGCCCTGCCGCTGCTGGATGACGTGGGTGAGTTCGTGGGCGATGGTGTGCTTGTCAGCGCCGCCCTCCCCGAGGACGACGTGGTTGCCGGAGGTGTAGGCCCGCGCCCCGATCTCGGCGGCGGAGGCCCGGGCGGTGCTGTCGGTGTGGAGGCGGACGTCGGAGAAGTCCGCACCGAGCCGGGCCTCCATCTCGCTGCGCAGGGAGGCGTCCAGGGGACGGCCAGAGCTGCGCAGCACGTCGTGCACGGTGGAGCGCTGCACGGCGGGCTCCGGCTGCTGGTGGCCGCACCCGGGGCCGTGCTGGTGCGCGTCCGGCGTCCACGGATACCCGGCCTGCCGGAGCGTCTGGACGACCGCCGCGTTGCCCGCGGCGGCCTGGAGCGCGTGGATGCCCGTCAGCGGTGACTGGCCGCCGGCCCGCGGCGGTCTGGCCGGTGTCCGGTCGCTGCGCCGGCGGTCGGGGCCGGCCTCGTTCCTGGCGTACACGTGCCCCTCCTTTCGCATGCTGCCCTTCCTTCGTACCGGAGGCGCAGGCAGCGGTCGGGGGACGGGAGGGCAGAACCGGGGGCAACGTCCGCGCGCTGCCGACCCGGCGCGCGGCGCGCCGCGGGGGGCGTCGGTGAGAATGAGCGCCTCCCCCGCCGCCGACGGAAAGGGCCCCTCATGCTGCGCCAGTTCCGGTGCGTACCCGCCGCCGCGGCGCTGCTGCTGGCCGCCGCCTGCTCCTCCGCCGCCACCACCGAGCCCGGCGGCGCCACCGGTGGCGGTGGTGGCGGTGGTGGCGGTGGTGACGGTGCCCGTTCCGGCCAGGAGCTGTGGCTGCCGGAGCCGGGGGCGGCCTGGCAGTGGCAGCTGACGGGCGAGCCCGACCTCAGCGCCGACGTCCCGGTCTACGACGTGGACGGCTTCGCCACGGACGCCGCGGCGGTCGCCCAGCTCCACGACCGCGGCGTGCGGACGATCTGCTACCTCAACACCGGCGCCTGGGAGGAGTGGCGGCCCGACGCCGGCGACTTCCCCGAGGAGCTGCTCGGCGAACCGCTGGACGGCTGGGCGGACGAGCGCTGGCTGGACATCCGCCAGCTCGACGCGCTCAGACCGCTGATGGCCGCGCGCCTGGACATGTGCCGCGACAAGGGCTTCGACGCGGTCGAGCCGGACAACATGGACGGCTACGACAACGACTCCGGCTTCCCCCTCACCGCCGAGGACCAGCTCGCCTACAACCGCCTGATCGCCGGGATGGCCCACGAGCGCGGCATGTCGGTCGGCCTGAAGAACGACCTCGGCCAGGTCGACGACCTCGCCGGCGACTTCGACTTCGCCGTCAACGAGGAGTGCTACGCCTATGACGAGTGCGAGGCGCTGACGCCGTTCACGGCAGCGGGCAAGGCCGTCTTCCACGTCGAGTACGAGGTGCCGGCCGAGGAGTTCTGCCCCGTCACCACCGCACTCGGTTTCAGCTCGATGGCCAAGCACCTCGACCTGGACGCCTGGCGCGGCCCCTGCTGACCGCGGCGCCTCAGCGCACCGGCACGGCCGCCGCGGGCTCCGCCGGCGTGGCCTGCCGCTCGGCCAGCCGGTCACGCTGGAGGTTCGTGGCCCGGTAGACGAACAGTATGGCCAGGGGAGCCGCGGCCAGCAGCGGGATCTGGAACACGATACTGCCCATCACCAGCGCCCGCGCGTCCTCCAGGCTGTCGCTGTCGCCCCACAGCAGCCAGCACGAGATGAGCGGAGCCACGGAGCACAGGTACACCAGCCAGGACCACCACCAGGCGGTCACCACCGGCTGCTTCGGCGATGAGGAGGGCGCGAGGACCCGCCACACCTCCTCGGCGATCCGCCGGGGCAGGAAGAAGCAGGGGCCGGGGATGTACCACGAGGCCGCCGCCATGACCGTGCTGTGCTGGAGGGAGTCAGGCGCCAGGAGCCCGGCGTTCCACCGCAGCCGCCAGAACCACAGCGTCCACAGCACCGCAGTCACCATCAACATGCCGTTGTGGATGCTGTTGTGAATGCTGGTAGCGGTGCTCCAGTCGTTCCACTCCTCGGAGCCGGGGCTGACCGAGTCGCCGTTCAGCCAGATGAACAGCTCGCTGCCGCGCGCCATGCTCGACATGCCGAACAGCAGCAGGGCGGCCAGCGACAGGCACAGCGCGATCGCCAGCCCCCGCAGCTGCTTGGCCTCGCGGGCCGCCCCGGCGGCGGGCTCCGGCGCCCGCGGCAGCAGCCGCGCCGTCGCCTCGTCACGCGCCACGCCGCGCTCCCCGCTGCCCGCGGGCGGTGGCGGGGCGGCGGGCCCGGGCGGCTGGCCGCCGGGCGCCTGCCTGGTCTCCTCGCGGGCCAGCTGCGTCGGCGGGTACGGCTCGGACGGCGCCGGGGACGGCCCGGGCACGGGGGACGGCGCGGCGGCCTGGGTGGGGACGGCGTGCGGGGCGGCGGCCCCCGCGTCGGCCACGGTCGGCACGGCCGCGGCGCTGCGCTGGTCCGCACCGTCGACCTGGTCGCCCTCGCTGTCGAGCAGCGCGATGGCCTGCTGCCCGAGCTGCGCCAGCACGTCGGCGGGCAGCCAGGCCCCGGACCGCGCGGCGTCCTCGGCCGTGCGCTCAAGCAGCTCCTCGACGGTGGGCCGCTGCTCCGGATCCTTGCGCAGGCAGTCGGTGATGAGCGGGAGCAGCCCCTCGGGCACGCCCTGGAGGTCGGGCTCCTTCTCCACGATCTTGAACATCACGGAGTGGGCGCTGCTGCCCTCGCTGGCGAACGGCACCCGGCCCGTGGCGGCGTACGCCAGCACCGAGCCGAGGCAGAACACGTCACCCGCCGGGGTCACCCGCTGCCCCAGCACCTGCTCGGGCGACATGAAGCCGGGCGAGCCGATCACCGCCCCGGTGCGCGTGAGCCCGGCCCCGGTGACGGCGTCCAGCGCGCGGGCGATGCCGAAGTCGATGACGCGCGGGCCGTCGACGGTGATCATCACGTTGCCCGGCTTGAGGTCGCGGTGGACCAGCCCCGTGGCGTGGATGTCGCGCAGCGCCTGCACCAGGCCGGCGGCCAGGAAGCGGACCGAGGACTCCGGCAGCGGGCCGTAGTCGTGCGCCACCACCTGATAGAGCGTGGGCCCGGCGATGTAACCGGTCGCCACCCAGGGGGTCTCCGCCTCGGTGTCGGCGTCCAGCACGGGCGCCGTCCACCGGCCGCCCACGCGCTGGGCCGTGGCGATCTCCCGGGCGAAGCGGGTACGGAACTCCGGCTCCCGCGCCAGCGCCGGCTGGATGGTCTTGACGGCGACCGTGCGGCCGCCCGGGGAACGCGCCACGTACACCTGGCCCATCCCGCCCTCGCCCAGTCGGCCGAGCAGGCGGTACTGCCCGATCGCGCGTGGATCGTCGGACCTGAGCGGATCCATGTGTGGCAGTCCTTCCCCAGCTCGCGGGCGCCTCGGTCCACCTGAGGATAGTCACGCACCGGCGGCGGCCCGCACCGGGGAGCGCACCAAGCAGGACACAACTCGCTTACGGGAAGCTGAACACGGCCCTGTTCCCGGGATCCTGCGCCCGGTGACGCGCCTGCGCAGCCTTTCCCGGCGCGGTACTGACGGCCCCACAGACTGACGGTCCGTCAGCCCAGCACCCGGTCGAGGTAGGGATTGCGGAACGTGCCATGCGGGTCGAGCCGGTCGCGCACGGCCCGGAAGTCGTCGAAGCGCGGGTAGCGTTCGCGCAGGGCGGCGGCGTCGAGCCAGTGCAGCTTGCCCCAGTGCGGCCTGCCGCCCACCGCGTCGGCGATCCCCGCAACGGCGCGGAAGTACCGTTCGTGCGGCAGCCGGTGGTACTGGTGGACCGCCACGTAGGCGGACTGACGCTGGTAGGCGGTGGACAGCCAGATGTCGTCGGCCGGGGTGAAGCGCACCTCCACCGGGAACGCGATCCGCTCGCCGCTGCGGTTCACCCAGCGGTCGATGGCCAGGAGCACGTCGGTGACGGTGTGCCGGGGGACGGCGTACTCCATCTCCCGGAACACGACGCGGCGCGGCGAGGTGAACACCCGGTAGGAGGCGTCGCTGTAGACGCGGGGCGACAGCGCCCTGGCCGCGAGGGCGTTGAGCCGGGGCACGGCGCCGGGGGCGGCGGCGCCGAGGCGGTTGACCGCGCCGAAGAGGGTGTTGGAGAGGAACTCGTCCTCGAACCAGGCCCGGGCGCGGTGCAGCGGGCGGGGCCGTTCCCCGGGCGCGAGCCGGTTGTTGCGCTTGACCAGGACGCGGTCGGTGTGGGGGAACCAGTAGAACTCGACGTGCTCGTTGCGTGCCAGGAGCTGGTCCAGCCGGCCGAGCACGGCGGCCAGCCGGGCGGGGCCCTCGGCGGCACGCAGCGCGAACGCGGGCTCGCACTGGAGCGTGACGCTGGCGAGGACACCGAGGGCGCCGAGCCCGACCCGGGCGGCGGCGAACACCTCGGGGTGCTCCCGCTGAGAGCAGCGCAGCAGCGAGCCGTCGGCGAGGACGAGTTCCAGCGCGCGTACCTGTGCGGCCAGGCTGCCGGAGCGCGCCCCGGTGCCGTGCGTGCCGGTGGAGAGGGCGCCCGCGATGGTCTGCCGGTCGATGTCACCGAGGTTGGTCATGGCCAGTCCGTGGGCGGCGAGCACCTGGTTGAGGCGGTGCAGCGGCATCCCCGCCTCGACGGTGACCAGGCCGGTGCGGGTGTCGACGCGCAGCGGGGCGTCCAGCGCGTCCAGCCGCAGCAGCACGCCGTCGGTGACCGCGATGCCGGTGAACGAGTGGCCACTGCCCACCGCCTTGACGCGCAGCCCTTCGGCCGCCGCCCGCCGCACCGCGTCCCGCAGCTCCTCGACGGTGGACGGCCGTTCCACCCGCACGGGGCGCGCGGTTTCGGTGCCCGACCAGTTCCGCCACAGGGCCGCCGTCATGTCGCGTCCTTTCCCTGCCTCCCTGCCGTCGCCGCCTGGGGTTGCCATCGGCGTCTGCCGCACTACGGTGTCCGGCACCGTCCGGCACCGACACCTGGGGGTCGACGTGAGCGCACCCGTCACTATGCCGCCTAGCGCCGTCCGCGGCGAGACCCGTGCACGGCTGGAGCGGGCCACCGCCTCGCTCGATCCGCCGTTCGCGGTCGTGGACCTGGACGCGTACGACGCCAACGCCGCGGATCTGGCGCGGCGGGCGCTGGGCAAGCCGGTCCGGGTGGCGAGCAAGTCGCTGCGCTGCCGGGAGCTGATGCGGCGGGTGCTGGCGCGGCGCGGCTTCCGGGGCGTGCTGGCGTTCACTCTTCCCGAGGCGCTGTGGCTGGCCGGCGGCGGGGAAGGTGAGGGGGACGGCTTCGCCGACGTGGTGGTGGGCTATCCGACGGCCGACCGCGCGGCGCTGCGGCGGCTGGCGGGGGACGAGGAGCTGGCGCGGCGGGTGACGCTGATGGTCGACTCCTTCGACCACCTCGACTTCCTGGCCAGGACCGCCCGCCCCTCCTCCCGCCGTCCGCTGCGGCTGTGCCTGGAACTCGACGCGTCGCTGCGGCTGTTCGGCGGGCGTCTCCACGTCGGCGCGCGCCGCTCCCCCACCCACACGCCGCGGGCCGCGCTGGCGCTGGCGCGGGCGGTGGTGCGCCGGCCGGGGTTCCGGCTGGTCGGGATGATGGCCTACGAGGCGCAGACCGCCGGGGTCGGCGACGCCCCGCCCGGCGCCCCGCTGCGCGGCCTGGCGGTGCGGGCCATGCAGCGGGTGTCCGTGGCGGAGCTGCGGGAACGCCGCGCCGCCGCCGTGGCCGCGGTGCGGTCTGTCGCCGACCTGGAGTTTGTCAACGGCGGCGGCACCGGCAGCGTGGAACGCACGGCGGCGGAGCCCGCCGTGACCGAGGTCGCGGCGGGCTCCGGGCTCTACGGTCCCGCGCTGTTCGACGCCTACCGCGGGTTCCGGCCGCGCCCGGCGGCGTATTTCGCGCTGCCGGTCGTGCGCCGTCCCGCGCCGGGCGTCGCCACCGTGCTCGGCGGGGGCTGGACCGCCTCCGGCCCGCCGGGCTCCGACCGGCTGCCGCTGCCCGTCTTCCCGCCGGGCCTGCGCTACCGGTGGACGGAGGGCCCCGGCGAGGTGCAGACGCCGCTGCTGGGCGCCGCAGCCGGCCGGCTGCGCGTCGGCGACCGGGTGTGGTTCCGGCATGCCAAGGCGGGCGAACTCGCCGAGCGGGTCTCCGTCTTCCACCTCGTCGCGGGCGACCGCGTGGTCGCCGAGGTGCCCACCTACCGCGGTGAGGGGCTGGTGACCGTGTGAGGGCCGCCGCCGGTCAGGGCCACAGGCCGCGGACGCGGAACTGCATGACGCGGTAGGGCCAGTCTTCGGCGGTGTTCCACTGGCTGACGGACAGGTGCAGGTCGCTGAGCGTGGAGCCGGGGATGAGGTAGCCGCCGTACAGCTGGGCGACGTGCGTGTCGTCCTCGTTCCCCCACTCCCCGCCCCAGATCAGCGTCTGCCGGTGCGCGGTGTAGAGGTTGGAGGTCGGATAGTCCATGACGATGGCGTCGATGCGGTAGTCCCCGGCGTTGAACCAGGTCAGGATCCACTTGCCGTCCAGCGGGCGCAGGCACAGCTCGCCGAACGCCCCTTCCAGGATGGGCGTGGGCGGGTTGCCCCAGGCCCACACGCCGTCCCGGTAGCCCCACGGCTCGTACGCCGTGTAGTCGGCGATGCGGTCGGCGGGCACCCGCTGCAGGATGAGCGGCTTGTCCCGCTGGAAGCCGGTGGAGTAGGTGTACACGAAGCCGTCGTTGCCCAGGCCCCAGGTGAGCAGCTGGAAGAGCCCGCCGTGCAGGTCCGCGGGCCACCGCTGGCCGGTGTGGGTCCAGGTGGCTCCGCTGTCGTCGGAGCGCCACACCTCGGTCCACACCACGGTGCCCAGGCCCTGGTTGACCATGGCGTGCAGGTACATCGTGCCGCCGATGGTGATGACGTCGGAGGGCAGCACGGTGGAGAACTCCGGGTTGTTGTGCTCGTAGTCCCACAGCTGCTGCGCCGCCTCCCCGCCGACGGCCCCGGACCAGGTGACCCCGGCGCTGAGGTCGGTGGTGTCCGACCACAGCGCGACCGGTGAGCGCCACCAGCCGGCGCCCACCCTGGCGCCTTCGAAGGTATCGCCGAAGACGAACAGCAGCCGCCCGTCGGGAGTGCGGGCCGGGATGCCGAGGTCGGTCGCTTCCATGCGGTACTCGCTCGTCAGGCCGGGCCCGGTGAGGTCGCCGAGCTTTGTCACCCGCAGCGCGCGGGGAGCCGGCTGCCGGGGCGCGGGCGCGGCGGAGGCGGACGGCGAGGAGAGTCCCAGCCCGCCGACGACGGCGGCGGCTCCCACGGCGGAAGCGGACTTGAGAAATGTGGCGCGATCCATGTCATGTGCATACCGCCGCGGATCGCGGCGGAGAACCCCTCCGGCGCGTACCGCGTGCCGGCGCGAAGCCCGTCACCGCCTTTTCCCGCTTTTCCCGCCCGTCGTCGCGTCACGTCTCGGCCAGCGGATCCGGCCCGGCGGCGCCCGAACATTACCGGAAGATTTCCGGTACGTATGGACGTCACGCCCGCAGCGCCCGCGCCGCCGCGTCGCGCGCCCGACGGCCACACGGGGCTCTGAGCACGGCAAGTTTCCTGAGCGAGCCGCAGCGCCGCTGCGGGGCCGCCGTAACAATTTCCGGGAATCTTTCGACGGCGGCGCCGAACCGATCGTTCCCAGCCACTTCCGGAGGCGGCCCCTCCGCACCCGCCACCACCGCCCTGATCTGCCACATTCCCACCATCCGCCCCGGCGCCGCCGCGCCGCGCCGCGCGCCGCCCGCCCCTGACCAGGCACTCTTCCAGGCCGCGTTCGGCCAGGAAGCGCCGTGGTGGCGGACCGTCACCGCCCGTACGGTTTTCTGACGGGTGCACGTCACCAGCTGGCCATCGCTGATTCACCTTTCTGCCGCCCCCCACACACCGTCGTTACGGGAAGGACGCGATATGCCGCAGCTAGCCCTCTGGCTCAGCGACATCGTCGCGGTGTCAGTCCTGGTCTTCGCCCTGTACTTCCCCCGGCACCGCCGCCGGGACCTGGTGGTCGCCTTTCTCGGCGTCAACATCGGGGTCCTCGCCGTCGCCAGCTCGCTCACCGCCGCCGGGGGATCCGCCACCGGCCTCGGCCTGGGCATGGCGCTCTTCGGCGTGCTGTCGATCATCCGGCTCCGCTCCACCGAACTCGACCAGCACGAGGTCGCCTACTACTTCTCCGCGCTCGCCCTCGGCATCCTCGGCGCCTGGCAGACCGACCAGGAGTGGCGCTCCGCGGCGCTGATGGCCGTCATCCTGGCCGTGCTGTTCGTCGGCGACCACCCGCGCCTGCTGCGCCAGCACCGCCGCCAGGTGATCGTGCTCGACCAGGCGATACCCGACCACGCCGCCCTCGTGGCCCACCTGGAGCAGGTCCTCGGCAACCGGGTCCATTCCGTCTCCGTCCAGCGCCTCGACCTGGTCAACGACACCACCGTCGTCGACGTCCGCTACCGCTCCGCCCCCGGCGCCAGCCCGCGGCCCCCCGCCCAGCCCCGCGTCGAAGCGGCGCCCCACAGCCCCGCGGCGGTGCAGCCGTGAGTGCCCGCCGGGAGGCCGCCACGGCGTCACCGTCCCTCGGCCCCGCGCTCGCCGAACTGCCGCCGACCAGCCTGAAGGAGCTCGTCGCCCGCGCCTCTCTCCAGACCCGCGTCGACCGCAAGTACCTCCTCCCGGTCAGCGACGTCCGCACCCTGCTGACGCTGCTGCCTCCCACCACCCGCGTACTGGAGATCGACGGCGCCCGCGACTTCGCCTACCGCTCGCTGTACTTCGACACCCCCGACCTCCTCGCCTACCGCATGGCGGCCTACCGCCGCCCCCGGCGCTTCAAGCTCCGCACCCGGGTCTACGAGTCGTCCGGCGAGTGCTGGCTGGAGGTCAAGGTCAGGGGCCGCCGCGGCGACACCGTCAAGCACCGGCTGCCCTACTCCCTCAGCGACCACACCACCCTCGCGCCCGGACGCTCCTTCGTCGACGCCACGCTGACCGACAGCCGCGTCGTCGCCAGCCGCGGCCTCACCTTCGCGTGGACCATGACGACCCACTACCGGCGCACCACGCTCCACCTGCCGGAGACCGACAGCCGGGTCACCATCGACCTCGGGCTGACCTGGTACGACGGCGAGCGCGCGCTGTGCCTGCCCGACACGGCGGTCGTCGAGACCAAGACGAGCGGCGGGATCTGCCTCGTCGACCGGCTGCTGTGGCGGAGCCGGTACCGGCCCTGCCGGATGTCGAAGTACACCACCGGTCTGGCCGCCCTCCGGCCCCACCTGCCCGCCACGCCCTGGCGGCGCACCCTGCGGCGCTACATGCCGCCCGGTGTCCGCCGCGAGGTGCCCCTGTCCGAGGCCCGTCTGCCCGGGCTGACCGACGCGGCGACCGCCCGTTGACCCCCGGCGGCGGGGCACCTCACCCGCACATCACGCACCACCCGGCACCACCTGCCGCCCCGGGAGGCCCGGCCCGGCCTCCCCCGATCCCTACGACGTGACACAAAGTGAGGTGTAGCGCTGTGCGCACACGACGGAAGCAGAAACGATGGGCGTCCCCGCGCGGGGCGGCCGCGACGGCCCTCCTCGCCGCGGCGGCCCCGCTCGTGACCGGCACGCCAGCGGACGCCACCGGCGACCGCACCGCCGCCCCGGCCGCCGCCACCGCCCTCCAGCAGGCCGACCTGACCGGGGACATCGAGTTCTCCGAACCGAGCGGCACCTTCACCGAGGCGCTGGACGTCTCCCTGTCCACCACCGTGGCGGACGCCACGATCCGTTACACCACCGACGGCACCGTCCCCACGGCCGAGTCGGACGCCTACGACGGCGAGCCGCTGCACCTGACCGCCACCACGCAGCTGCGCGCCCAGCCGTTCGTCGACGGCGCCCCCGCCGGCGAGCTGGGCACGGCCCTGTACGTCGCCGCCGAGGCCGGAGCCGCCGAGACCGCCCACGACCTGCCGGTGCTGGTGCTGGACGCCTACGGCGGCGGCAAGCCGGGCCGCGAGGAGTACCAGGACGTCGCCGCCATGCTCCTGGAGCCCGGTGAGGACGGCACCGTCACGGTCACCGACGACCCGACGCTCTCCTCCCGCGCCGGCTTCCGCCTGCGCGGCCAGTCCTCCTCCACGTTCGACAAGGCCCCCTACCGGCTGGAGCTGTGGGACAACGAGGACGACGACGTCGACCTGCCCCTCCTCGGCATGCCCGCCGACTCCGACTGGGTGCTGCGCGGGCCGTTCACCGACAAGAGCCTGATCCGCGAGGCGCTCGTCTACGACCTGGGCCGCGAGATGGGGCTGGCGGCGCCGCGCTACCGCTTCGTCGAGGCCTACATCAACCTCGACGGGGGCCCGGTGACGGCCGAGGACTACCAGGGCGTCTACATGATCCTCGAGACCATCAAGATCACCCCTGACCGGCTCGACCTCGCGGAGCTGGACGAGGACGACCTCACGCCGCCCGAGGTCACCGGCGGCTACGTCTTCGCCTCCGAGTGGGCCGCCGCCGAGGAGCCGAC
This sequence comes from Streptomyces sp. 7-21, assembly GCF_016741785.1. GTDB lineage: Bacteria > Actinomycetota > Actinomycetes > Streptomycetales > Streptomycetaceae > Streptomyces. The sequence continues at coordinate 91,997 of NZ_JAERRL010000012.1, read as the reverse complement.
GCTGCCGTGCACGGGCGACAGCGACACCTGCTGGCAGGACCTGGAGGTCAAGGAGCCGGACGACCTCGAACCGGAACAGCTGGACTGGCTCGCCGGGTACGTGCAGGAGTTCCACGACGCGCTGCACAGCGAGAATCCCACCGACCCCGACACCGGGTACCCGGCCTACATCGACACCGGCTCCTTCGCCGACCAGGTCATCCTCAACGAGCTGTCGCGCGAGATGGACTCGTACATCCGCAGCACCTACTTCTACAAGGACCGCGAGGAGCCCATCACCGCGGGCCCGCTGTGGGACTACGACCTCACCTTCGGCGTCGGCGGCTACTTCGAGAACCAGGAGACCGCCGGCTGGCAGTTCGAGCAGACCCGGTACCCGATCGCCAACGACTGGTACCAGCAGCTGATGAACATCCCGGAGTTCACCGAGCAGGTCAACTCCCGCTGGCAGGAGCTGCGCCAGGGGCTGCTCTCCGACGAGGCGCTCCAGAGCCGCATCGCCGATCTGGCGGCACCGCTGGTGAACGCCGCGGAGCGCAACTTCGAGAAGTGGCCGAACCTCTCCTCTCCGTTCGTCAGCGCCTTCATCACGCCGGTCTCGGAGACCTGGCAGGAGCAGGTGGACATTCTCGAGGAGTGGCTGCTGGAGCGCGCCGCCTGGCTGGACACCACCAGCTGGGATCCCGATGACGACGAGGACGACGACGGCCCCGGCTGGCCCTGGCCCGGCTGGCCCGGCGTGTAGCCCCTCCGGTGGCGGCACGGACCCGGCGTTCGCCCGCGCGGCGAACGCCGGGTCCCCGTCGTTTTCCGGCCCTGCGTACGCACCCGGCGGCCCGGCCCCGGGCGGCCCCGGGTGCGGCCGCCCTGAGCGGCTGCGCCTCCTTCTCTGGTGCCTCTCCGGTACCTCCCTGGTGCCTTCCTGTCTCCTCCCTGGCTCCTCCCTGGTTCCCCGGGGCGCGGCGGGTGCTGGCCGTCAGCCCGTGGCGGCACCGGCTCCCGCTCCGCGAGAGCCGCCGCCCAGCCCCGGGATCAGCACCGCCGCCACCGCCAGGTGCATCAGGGCGAGCGAGACCCGGGCGCCGCCGTTCATGCCGTCGCCGGTCAGCGGCAGGAACGAGACGGCCAGTACGGCGCCGACCACCCCGGTCCAGACGGCGCGGGCGTGCGGTACCCGGAACCGCTCCAGGGCGGTCAGCAGTCCCCAGCCGAGGAGCGACGCGAGCAGCGCGACGACCGCCACGGGCGCGGCGCCGATGTCGAGCGTCTGCTCGCCGTCGGTGATCCGCAGCCGGTGTCCCAGCAGTGGGTCCGTCACCAGCCACACCAGAACCGGGGCCAGGACAGCCAGCGCCGTCGCCGTCAGGCGCCGCTGCCGCGCACTCACGCGGCGCCTTCCGCCAGCGCCCCGTGGAGGAAGACCTCAACCAGCTCCCGCGGGGACAGGTCGGGCTCCTCCTGGGTGAGCGGCCGGGTGAAGAGCAGCCCGAAGAAGAGGGCCGCGATCTGCTCCGGCGGCCGGCGCAGGGAGCCCTTGTCGGGTTCCAGCAGCTCCGCCAGAGCGGCGCAGATACGGGTCGTCGACTCATGGCGGCCGGCGCCGCGCTCCGTGCCGGGGTGCTTGCCGCCGAGATGCCGCAGCGAGCCGACGACCGCGCCCATTCTGTCCATGTGCGCCCGCAGCGCCTCGGCCGCCTCCACCAGCCGGTCGGACAGCGGCTGGGACACGTCGATCGCGCTGAGTTCGCGGGTCGCGTGCTCGGGGGAGAGCGCCTCGGCTATGCAGGCTCGCAGCAGCTCGTCCTTGTCGGCGAAGACCCGGAAGATCGTGCCCTCGCCGATGCCCGCGGCGCGGGCGATCTTCGCGGTGGTCACGGCGGCGCCGTACTCGGTGATCAGCGGGATCGCGGTCTGGATGATCATTTCGCGGCGCTGCTCCGGCGACATGGCGGGGGCGCGCCGGCGGGTGGTCTCGTTCTTCTTGGCTGCACTCATGGCCGCAAGAGTACGGAGTGAGTCCTCACTCCGTCAATGAGTGAGGACTCACTCCGTACAATCTCCCCGTGCCTGCCCACTCGCCGGCCTCCATCCACCTCGTGCCGGACGGTCCGGCCAGCGCTAGCGGCGCGCCAGCGCCAGCGGTTCGCGGGCTTCGGACTTCGGCGGCTCGCCGGCGCCTGCGCCGGGTGCCTCCGGGGCGTCCGGCGTCGTCGCGGGACCGGACTGGGGGCGCTCCTGCGGCACGGGCGCGGGCGGGCGCGTCGGCGGCAGTGCCACGTTCCGCACCCCGGAGATCCGCTCGTGGATGCCCAGGTGCCCCGGACCGCCCAGGACCGACAGCGCGTACCAGCCGAGAACCCCGGCGCACAGCACCGCCACGGCGATGAGTCCGTGGTTGCCCTCGACCAGCTCCCGGACGGTTTCGGCGTCCACCCGGCGGACGGACACCGCGAGCGTGATCACCGACGGCTCGTAGATCAGCAGACCGAGCACCAGCAGCCCGGCGGCGGTCAGCGGCCAGACGACGATGCTGAGCAGCAGCGCCCTGACCGCCTGCCGCAGCGGGGCGGGCCGCTGCGAACCGTCGCTGCGGACCAGCCGCAGCCGCAGCAGCCACTTGCCGGGCGTGGCCCCGGTGAGCACCGGCAGCGCGACGAACCAGACGAGGTACACCACCACGATCTGCCACCGCTCGTCGAGGGGAGCGCCCGCCAGCATCTGGGACAGCCCCGTGAGCAGCTCGCCCAGCACGACGACCACGGCCGTCACCGCGCACCCGACCAGGTCCACCGCGAGCGCCGTCAGCCGCCGCCCCAGCGGCACCCGGCCATCGGCCAGCGCCCGCGCGTCCAGCGACTCCAGCGACGGCAGGGCGCGGGCCACCGGACCCGCCACCAGCCAGCCAAGGGCGGCGCCCGACGCGTTCAGGATCAGGTCGTCCACGTCGAAGAGGCGGTACGGGCACGGGTACACCCCCCACAGGCCGGTGTACTGCGTCAGCTCGAAGAAGAGCGAGACGCCCAGCCCGGTGGCGGCCGTCTGCCGCAGGCCGCGGCCGGCGTGGCAGCGCAGGAAGACGCCGAGCGGGAGCAGCAGCAGCAGGTTGAGCAGGGCGCCGGCCACCGCCGGGTTGTGCAGCACCAGGTCGCCGAAGGTGACGCGGTGACCGGCCTCCTTCCAGATGTCGCCGAAGGTGTTCCCCGGCACCAGCTGCGGGTCGGCCACGTCGGCGTACCGCACGCACATCCCGGCGCGGTCCCGTGGCAGCGGCACGATCGTCATGCAGAACGCGGTCAGCGCGTAGTACCCGAAGACGCAGACGGACAGGGTCCGCCAGCGCGTGATGACGCCGTGCCGGCGGTAGAGCGTGATCGCGGTGGGCAGCAGGAGCAGCGCCAGGCAGAGCGGGAACAGCGCGGCAGCCGTCTTGATCGGTACGAGGTATGCAGTCGCCACGAGGAGGACTATACACGGCATGTATACACGCGGTGTATAGACGCTGAGGAGACTGTGTGATGACACAGAATGAGCCGGGATGTCCGAAGTCGAACGGGCTGCTGTCACCTCCGGCCGGAGCCGGTCGCGCGCTGCGGCCCGCCAGCCGCCCGGGCGTCAGGTGCTGGCGCGCACGACCAGACGGGTGGGCAGAAGAAGCGGGCTGGGCTCCTCGCCGGCGATGAGCGCGGCGAGCATCCGGGCCATCTCGCTGCCCAGCGCCTGGATGGGCTGGTGCACCGTCGTCAGCGCCGGGTCAGCGATGCGGGCGACGTCGAGGTCGTCGAAGCCCACCACGGCGACATCGCCCGGGACCGCGCGCCCCGCGCCGCGCAGCGCGCGCAGCGCCCCGGCCGCCATGTTGTCGTTGGCGGCGACGATCCCGTCCACCTCCGGGTGCCGCTCCAGCAGCTCGGCCATGACGAAGGCACCGCCGGGCTCGGTGAAGTCACCGCACACCGGGCTGAGCGGTTCGCGTCCGGCGAGGATCATGGCTTCGCGGTAGCCGCGGTAGCGTTCCCGGCTCACGCGGGTGTCCAGCGGGCCGCAGAGCATGGCCACCCGCTGCCGTCCCCGGGCGAGCAGGTGCTCGGCGGCCTGGCGGGTGCCGCCGGCGTTGTCGACGTCCACGTACCACGGCGGCTCGTCGCCCACCGGACGTCCGCCGAAGACGACGGGGACCTCCGCCGCCTCCCCCACGATGGCGAGCACCGGGTCGTTCTCCCGGACCGCCATCAGCATCACCCCGTCGACGCCCCGGGCGTGCAGGAGCTCCGCCAGGCCGCGGCGGCTGCGGTCGGACGCCGCGAGACAGAGCATCAGGTGCAGGCCGGCCTCCTCCAGGGCGGCGGACGCGCCGACGATGACGCGGGCGAAGAACGGGTCGGCGAAGATCGACGGCGCCTCGCCCGAAATGACCAGGGCCACCACGTTCTTCTGCCGCGCCGCCAGCGCCCGGGCGGTCGGGTTCGGCACGTAGCCGAGCTCCTGGATGGCGCGCAGCACCGCCTCCCGCTTCTCGCGGCTGACGTGGGGCGCGTTGTTGAGCACGCGCGAGGCCGCCGAGCGGGAGACGCCGGCCCGCTCGGCCACCTCGTCCAGCGTGGGCCTCCGACGTGGCGTGTGCGTCATGGGCGGTCACTCCTCCTCGCTCGCACAGGCCGCTGGGAACGACTGGGAGCGCTTCCAGTTTTCGGGCGCACTCGCAGCGCACGCACCCCGGTGACGTCCCGTTATGACGCGACCCTTGACAGTGCTGACCTGCGCTCACACCATAGCCACGGAACATCCGTTTGAATCTCCAGAGTTGGGAGCGCTTCCAAAATGCCCGGCGCTCCCGGCCTGGCACGCGCGCCCGGAGCGCCACCGCCGGGCGTCACCGCTCCACCCGTCCTCGCGTCGCGGGCCGTAGGACGAACGCCGCGCGGCGCTGTTACCCCCACGAATGAGGTCCACCATGCGCAGACTCCTCCGCGGGGCAGTGGCCGCCGTCCTCGCGCTGCCGCTGTTCCTGACCACGCAGCCGTCCGCCCAGGCGGCGTCCGACCCGACCGCCATGACCAGCGGCTTCTACGTCGACCCCGACTCCAGCCCGGCGGTCTGGGCGGCGTCCAACCCCGGTGACGGACGGGCCGCGGCGATCAGCGAGTCCATCGCCAGCGTCCCCATGGCCCGCTGGTTCGGGTCGTGGAGCGGCGACATCTACTCCGCCACCAGCTCCTACGTCGGGGCCGCCGCGGCCGAGGACAAGCTGCCGATCCTCGTCGCCTACAACATGTACGGCCGCGACGCCTGCGGCGGGCACTCCGGCGGCGGCGCCGAGTCACCGACCGCGTACGCCAGCTGGATCGAGGCCTTCGCCCGCGGCGTCGGCGACCGGCCGGCCGTCGTCGTGCTCGAGCCGGACGCGCTCGGCGACTTCAGCTGCATGTCTGACGACCAGATCGCCGAGCGGCAGAACATGCTCACCAACGCGCTCCAGCAGTTCAACTCCCTGGCGCCGAACGCCTGGGTCTACCTCGACGCGGGCAACCCCGGCTGGGTCGACGCCTCGACGATGGCCGACCGGCTCCAGGCCTCCGGCCTCAGCCTGGCGCGGGGCTTCTCCCTGAACGTCTCGAACTACATCACCACCGACGAGAACATCGCCTACGGCAACGAGCTCAACCAGGTGCTCAGCCAGCGGTACGGCTACAGCAAGCCGTTCGTCATCGACACCAGCCGCAACGGCAACGGCTCGAACGGCGAATGGTGCAACCCGGCCGGCCGCCGGATCGGCACCCCCACCCAGGAGGGCGGCGGCGCCGAGATGCTCCTGTGGATCAAGACTCCGGGTGAGTCTGACGGCGACTGCGGCGTCGGAGCGGGCTCCGCTGCCGGTGACTTCCTGCCGGAGGTCGCGTACCGGATGATCTACGGCTACTGACCCCGGCCTGTCAGCGGCCCTGGCGCGCGCCAGGGCCGCTGTCGTCACCCGTGGGCGAAGGCCGGGACCGGCGGTTGCGGTGCCGGCGGCCAGCCGAAGCGCTCCGACCCGACCAGCTCCCCAACTCCCTTACCCCACACAGTATTTCGGCACCCACCCGGTGTGCTTCCTGGGATGAACCAGCGACCGAGAGGGAAAGGAAGAGTAAAGAGGCACGTCGCGAGCGGACCGGACGAGCCGCTGCGTGAGTGCCGTTCCATGGGTCGGCCCTTGCGAGAAGGGAACACACCATGTTCGAGCCGCTGAGACCCCAGGAATCACACCGGCCGCGGTGGTCGCGGAGAGCTTCACGGCCGCTGGCGGCCGCCGGAGTCGCCGTAGCCGCCGTCTCGGCCATGGCACTCGCCCCCGCCGCCTCGGCCGCCCCCGCCACCACCGCGGCCGAGTCCGAACTGACGCTGTCGATACTCCCCGAGTACCCCGACGAGCGGAACCCCACCACGGTCGTCACGCTGGAGTGTGACCCCGCCGGCGGCGACCACCCCGACCCGAAGCTCGCCTGCGCCGAACTCGCAGCGGTAGACGGGAACTTCGAAGCCCTCGACCGGCCCGCGTACTGCACCTCGGAGTGGGACCCCGTCACCATCACCGCCACCGGCACCTGGCGTGGCCGCACGGTCGACTTCAGCGACACCTACACCAACCGCATGTGCGCTGCCGTCGCCACCGGTGGGGTGTACGACTTCTAACGCGCCAGCACGCCACCGCTCAACCGCCCCGCCCCGGCACCGCCGGTGCGGGGCCCGGCCGCGCGCCGCCCTCCGCCACCGGCATGAGCGAGGACGCGGCAGTCCGGTCGGGCACGGACGGCCGACTCGACTGCCTTGGTTCCGTGCAGGCGCCGATGACTCAGTACCGTGCGCGCGCCCCAGGCCGGACCGCTTCGCCCCGCCCAACGGCAGCGGGTCGCTGCTGGTGCCGTTGACAGCGGTGATCCAGATGGCGCCCGCCTGGAGCCGCGCCTGGCTGCCGATCGCGGCGCGCGTGGCCCGGCAGGCACGCAAGGGCAGCGCATAAGAAAAAGCCCAGGTCACTGGCTAGCTGACCTGGGCTATTGCTGAGCCGCCTGTGGGAATCGAACCCACGACCTACGCATTACGAGTGCGTCGCTCTGGCCGACTGAGCTAAGGCGGCATGTGCGCGAATAGTCTACATGCCCCGCGGGGTGCCCCTGACCCCGTACCCGGTGGGCGGGGTCAGGGGCAGGCGGGTCAGTGGCAGACCAGGCCGTCCTCGGGGCTGGTGCCCTCAAGGAGGTAGGTGTTGACCGCCTCGTCTATGCAGGTGCTGCCCATGGCGTAGGCGCCGTGGCCGTCGCCCTCGTAGGTGAGGAGGACGCCGGAGGACAGCTGGTCGGCGAGCCCTTCGGCCCACGCGTAGGGAGTGGCCGGGTCGCGGGTGGTGCCGATGACGAGGATGTCGTTGGCGCCCTCAGCCGCGATGGAGACCGGCTGTCCGGTGGGCTCGACGGGCCACAGGCCGCACTGGAGGGTGGCCCAGGCGAAGTCGACGCCGAAGGTCGGGGACGCCTCCACGTAGGAGTCGAGCAGCTCGCGGACCTCGTCCGGGCTGGAGGCGGCGGCCGGGCTGTCGAGGCAGCTGATCGCCGGGAACGAGTTCATGATCGTGCCGTAGGTGCCGTCCGGCTCGCGCTCGTTGTACGAGTCGGCGAGGGCGAGAAGGCCGCTGCCGTCGCCGTCCTCGATGGCCGCGGACAGCGCGCTGCGCAGATCGGGCCAGAGGAACTCCGCGTACAGGGCCTGGGCGACGCCCGTGGCGGCCAGGGACTCGGTCAGGGGACGGTCCGGCTCGCCCGTGGGCAGCGGCTCCGCGTCCACCTGCGCGTAGAAATCCTGGAGGGCCTGGGAGGCGGCGTCAGCGTCCTGCGTGCCGAGCGGGCAGTCGCTGCGCGTGACGCAGTCCTCGGCGAACGAGCGGAACGCCGTCTCGAACCCGCCCGCCTGCTGCCGGTCGGTGTCCACGGTCGGCAGCCGCGGGTCCATGGCCGCGTCCAGGACCAGGCGGCCGGCGCGGTGCGGGAACAGCCCGGCGTACACGGCGCCGAGCTTGGTGCCGTAGGAGGCGCCGTAGTACTGGAGCTGCTCGTCGCCGAGCGCCGCGCGCAGCACGTCCATGTCGCGGGCGGACTCGATGGTGGAGATGTGCCCCAGCAGCTCGCCGGTGTTCTCCTGGCACGCCTCGCCGAACTCCTCGAGCGCGGCGGCCAGCGCCTCGACCTCGTCCTCGTCGTCCGGCGTCCGGTCGGTCTGGGTGTGCTCGTCCATCTCCGGGCCGGTCAGGCACTCGACGGCCTCACTGTCGCCCGTGCCGCGCGCATCGAACCCGACGACGTCATAGGCGGAGAGCACCTCGGGCGGGAAGAGGTACTCGTACGTGCCCTGGGCGAACTCGACGGCGGAGGCGCCGGGGCCGCCCGGGTTGAGCAGAATGGACCCGATGCGTTCGCCGCCGTCGTCGGCGGGGCGGCGGGTGACCGCGAGCTGGATGTCCTGCCCGTCGTCGGGGTTCTCATAGTCCATCGGGACGGTGAGCTCGGCGCACTCGAAGCCCGGAGGGCCGCAGGCGCTCCACTCCAGCTCCTGCTCGTAGTACGGGCGCAGGTTCGCCGGGATCTCCTCGGGGAGCGGCTCCAGGGGCGGCGCGTCCGGCGCCGCGTCCTGGGTCTCGTCGGGAGAGGCGGAACCGTCCGGCGCTCCCTGGCCGGAGTCGTCATCGTTGCAGCCGGTGGCGAGCGCCAGGACGCTGGTCAGGGCGAGCGCGGCGGCGAGTGTGTGCCGGCGAGGCGCAAATCTCATGTGTCCCCCCCGTAAGGCCGTCGGGGCCGTTGGCATGTGCAGGTTGGTGTGAGCCTAGCCAATCAGCGCAGCGCCATGGTCATCGCCTCCACCGCGAGGAGGGGCGCGACGTTCCGGTCGAGCGCCTGGCGGCATTCCAGAATGGCCTCTATCCGGCGCAGTGTCCGCTCCGGTGTGGAGGAGGCGGCGATGCGCTCGACGGCCGCCTGGCTCTCGCCGCCCGCCAGCGCCGTCGACGACCCGAACTGCCGTGCCAGCACGTCACGGTAAAAGGCGGCCAGGTCGGTCAGCGCGAGGTCGAGGGCGTCGCGCTGGGTGCGCGTCGCCCGCCGCTTCTGGCGGTCCTCCAGCTCCTTCATGGCGCCCGCCGTGCCGCGCGGCAGCCGCTTGCCCTCCGCCGCGCCGAGGGCGGCGCGCAGCTCCTCCTGCTCCTTGCCGTCCAGCTCCTCGGCGAGCTGCTTGGCGTCTTCCGCGGCGGCGTCGACCAGCTCCTGGGCGGCACGCAGGCAGCCCCCGATGTCGGTGACGCGCTCGGGCAGGCGCAGCACAGCCGCCCGGCGGGCGCGGGCGCGCTCGTCGGTCGCCAGGCGGCGGGCGCGGTCGATGTGGCCCTGGGTGGCCTGGGCGGCCGCGTGGGCGATGCCGGGCTCGACGCCGTCCCTGCGGATGAGCGCGTCCGCGACGGCGGCCACGGGCGGGGTGCGCAGGGCGATGTGGCGGCAGCGGGAGCGGATGGTGGGGAGCACGTCTTCCGTGGACGGCGCGCACAGCAGCCAGACGGTGCGGGGCGCGGGCTCCTCGACGGCCTTCAGCAGGACGTTGCCCGCGCCCTCGGTGAGGCGGTCGGCGTCCGCCATGACGATGACCTGCCAGCGGCCGCCCGCGGGCAAGAGCTGGGCGCGGCGCACCAGCTCGCGGGTCTCCTTCACGCCGATGGAAAGCAGGTCGGTGCGGACCGTCTCGACGTCGGCGTGGGTGCCGACCATGGTGGTGTGGCAGCCGTCGCAGAAGCCGCAGCCGGGCTGGCCGCCGAGGGCGCGGTCGGGGCTGAGGCACTGGAGGGCGGCGGCGAAGGCGCGGGCGGCTGTGGTCCTGCCGGAGCCGGGAGGGCCGGTGAACAGCCAGGCGTGCGTCATCGAGGAGCCGGTGAGCGCGGGCTCCTCGCCGCCGTCCACGGCGGTGACGTAGGCGTCGGCGTCGCGCGCGGCGGCCGCGAGCTGCTCGACCACGCGCTCCTGGCCGACCAGGTCGTCCCAGACCGCCATCGCTGCCTCCGCGTGCTCTCAGGGGGGTTCGTGCGCTGGTGACCATTGTGCGGCAGGGCACTGACAGTGAGGGCAGTCACGCTCGCAGCGACGAGTAACCGTCGACACGCTGGGGTGGCAGGAAGCTGGTCGTGGCCGCCCGTGTCCGGGGGGCCGTGTCCGGGGGCACCGTCCCGGTGGCTGGCACGGCGCCGCCGGCGCCGGCTTGCACGCCGCGGCCGAGGCGGAGCGGATCGCCGCTGCCGGGCTGGCCGCACGGCACGGGGCCCGGCAGCGCGTTGTGGTGACGCGGTGCCGGGCCCCGGACGGCAGCGGTGGTCAGCGGCGCTTGCCCTTGCCGCCCTTGCCATCGCCGGAGTCCTCGTCGTCCTCCGGGTCCTCGTAGGGGCCGAGGAGCTCGTCGGCCAGGGTCGGGGCATCGTCCAGCGGCGTCTCCTCCGCCCAGGCGGGACGCTGGCGCTCACGGTCCTGCGGCGGCTCGTCCGCCACGCGCGGCAGCGGCCGGGTCTCACCGGCGTCGTCGGCGCCGGGGAGCGGCAGGACCTCGGTCTCCTCGTTGTCCGGGTTGGACGCCGGGATCTGCGGGAGCTGGACGGTCGCCGTGCTGTCCTCGGCGGCCAGGCGGGCCTCTTCGGCGCGGCGCAGCGCCTCCTCGGCCCGGCGCTGCTTCTCCAGCCTGCGCGCCTCGGCCTCGGCGCGCAGCCGGGCCTCTTCCTCGGCCTCCTTGCGGCGGCGCTCCTCTTCCTCGCGGCGCCTGCGCTCCTCTTCTTCGAGGCGGCGGCGTTCCTCCTCCGCCCGGCGGCGCGCCTCCTCGGCCCGGCGGCGCGCCTCCTCCGCCCGGCGGGCCTCTTCGGCGCGGCGGCGCTCCTCTTCCTCGCGCCGCTTGCGTTCCTCCTCCTCGGCGCGCAGCCGGGCCAGCTCGGCCTGCCGCTCGCGTTCGCGGCGTTCCTCCTCCTCGCGGCGCTCGCGCTCGCGCCGTTCCTCTTCCTCGCGCCGCTTGCGTTCCTCTTCTTCGCGCCGCTTGCGCTCTTCCTCGGCCTTGCGGCGCGCCTCTTCGCGGGCGCGCAGCTCGGCCTCGGACAGCGGCAGCATCTGGTCGAGGCGGTGGCGGGCGGCGGTGGTGACGGACTCCGGGTCCTGCCCGGCGTCGATGACGAGGTAGCGGGCGGGGTCCGAGGCGGCCAGCGCCAGGAAGCCCGCGCGCACCCGCTGGTGGAACTCGTGCGGCTCGGACTCCAGCCGGTCCGGCGCCTCGGTGAACCGTTCCCTGGCGGTCTCGGGCGAGACGTCGAGCAGGATCGTCAGGTGCGGCACCAGGCCGCCGGTCGCCCAGCGGGAGATGCGGGCCACCTCGGCGGGCTCCAGGTCACGGCCGGCGCCCTGGTAGGCAATGGAGGAGTCGGTGTACCGGTCGGTGATGACGACGGCGCCGCGTTCCAGGGCCGGGCGGATGACGCTGGCGACGTGCTCGGCGCGGTCGGCCGCGTACAGCAGCGCCTCGGCCTCGTGGGACAGGCCGCCCGAGGAGACGTCCAGCAGGATGGCGCGCAGCCGCTGCCCGATGGGCGTGGCGCCCGGCTCCCGGGTGACGACGACCTCGTGGCCCTTGGACCTGATCCACTCGGCGAGCGCCTCGGTCTGGGTGGTCTTGCCCGCGCCGTCGCCGCCCTCGACGGCGATGAAGAAGCCCTTGGCGGACACCTCGGGGCCGCGCTCGGCGACGTCGCGGAGCGCGACGCTGAGGTCGTGGCGCAGCGGGGTGCCGCGCCGGTCGTCGGTGCGGCCGAGCACCAGCGCGGCGACGGGCAGCAGCAGGGCGCCGGCGATCATGAGGGTGAACGCGGCGCCGCCGTGGTGGATGGTGAAGTCGCCGCGGTCCACGCGGTGAGGGCCGATCAGGGCGGCGGCCAGCGGCGCGGCGACGGCGGCGAGGGCGATGGCCACCCGCACCACGGCGTGCAGGTGCTGGGTCAGCCGCGGCCTGCGGAACTCCTCGGTCTCCTGGTCGAGCAGCACGTGCCCGGTGCGGGCGCCGACGCCGGCGGTGATGCCGGTGGCCAGGGCGGTGAACTGCACGGTCGCGGGGTCGGAGATCAGGCCGGTGCCGAACAGGCCGAGGCCGGTGAGCGCGAGCGTCAGAGCGAACAGCCGCCGCCGGGTGAGGCGGGGCAGCATCTTGGGGGCGAGCCGGATGCCCGCGGTGACGCCGCCGGTCAGGCCGAGGACCAGCAGGCCGAACGTGACGGGGCCGCCGCCGAGGTCGCGGGCGTGCAGGACACCCAGGGACACGGCCGCGGCGATGCCGGCGGCGAGCGCGGCGCAGCCGAGGACGAGGACGGAGATCGCGCCCGTCCGGCCGCGCTCGGGCACGGTCCCGGCGGCGGGCCGCCGCAGGCCCTCCAGCGGGGACACCGGGCGGCGGGCCGACTCGCTGCTGGGCAGGCTCAGCGTGGAGGCCACGGACAGGGCGGCCGCGAAGCAGCCCGCGGCGACGTAGGAGGCGAAAGCCGCCTGGTGGTCACCGAACCAGTCGATGCCGGTGGCGAGCAGGTTGCTGAGGAGCGTGGCGCCGACGAGCGCGGCGGCGGCCACGGGGAGCGCCAGGAAGGAACTGCGCAGCCACAGCCGCCGCAGCGCCTCGTGGTGGTCGGGCAGCGGCCGGATGGCGGCGCCCTCTGGCGGGGGCGGCGGCAGCAGCTGGGGTGAGACGCTGTCGCGGGCGATGGTCCACACCCGTTCGGCCGCTCCGGTGAGGAAGACCGACAGCAGCAGGTAGACGTAGGCGCTGTCGGGCACCCAGTCGATCCACAGCGGCGCGATGATCAGCAGGATGGCGCGGAACGCGTCGGCGCCGACCATGGTCCAGCGGCGGTCGAGCGGTCCGGCTGGTGCCAGCAGCCCGCTGACCGGGCCGAGCAGCACGGCGCCCACCAGGACGGTCGCCACCAGCCGGACGGCGATGAGGAGGGTGAGGGCCAGGGCCACGCCCTGGTAGTCGCCTCCGAAGAGCTGGTCACCGTCCGCGGTGACGTGGAGCGCCGCTTCCCAGCCGAGGAGCAGGAAGACCAGGACGGCCAGCACGTCGCCGACTCCGCCCGTGAACTGTGCCTCCCACAGACGGCGCAGCGCCGGGACCTGAAGCAGGGCGCGGCGCGCACGTTCGCGCGAGCCGGCGGCGAGCGCCTCGTCGGTGGCGCCGCCGACGGCGGGGTCAACAACCTGTGGTTGCTCTGCTCGCGTCATTCGGTCAGCGTAACCTTCGCACGGAGTCCGGGGGCGACCCACCCGAACGTTCAATCGAGTAACGGCCGCTGTGTCGCGGACCGTTGCTGGTGAGGCTACTCCCCTACTCGGGCGTACTTCCCGTCGTCGTCTTCGCGGCCGTCTTTGTGGCCGTCTTCTTGGCCGCGGTCTTCTTCGCGGTGGTCTTCTTGGCCGCGGTCTTCTTGGCGGTGGTCTTCTTGGCCGCGGTCTTCTTGGCGGTGGTCTTCTTGGCCGCCGTCTTCTTCGCCGTGGTCTTCTTGGCCGCGGTCGTCTTCGCGGCCTTCTTGGCGGTCTTCTTCGCGGGCCCCTTGGCGCGCCGCTCCGCGAGCAGCTGGAAACCACGCTCCGGGGTGATCGTCTCCGGGTCGTCGTCGCGGCGCAGCGTGGCGTTCGTCTCGCCGTCCGTCACGTACGGGCCGAAGCGGCCGTCCTTCACCACCACGGGTCTGCCGGTCGCCGGGTCCTCGCCGAGCTCCTTCAGCGGCGGGCGGGCGGCGGCCCGGCCGCGCGTCTTGGGCTGGGCGTAGAGGGCCAGCGCCTCGTCGAGCGTGATGGTGAAGATCTGCTCCTCGCTCTGGAGGGAGCGGGAGTCTGAGCCCTTCTTCAGGTAGGGGCCGTAGCGCCCGTTCTGCGCGGTGATCTCCGTGCCGGTCTCGGGGTCGACGCCGACGACGCGCGGCAGCGACAGCAGCTTGAGGGCGTCCTCGAGCGTGACCGTGTCGAGCGACATGGACTTGAACAGCGAGGCCGTGCGGGGCTTCGGCGCCGACTTGCCGCGGCCCTTGGTCTCGGACTCGGGCAGCACCTCGGTCACGTACGGGCCGTAGCGGCCGGCCCGGGCGACAATCTCGTGGCCGGTCTCGGGGTCGGTGCCCAGCGAGACCTCGCCGCTCGGCTTGGCGAGCAGTTCCTTGGCGAGGTCGACCGTCAGCTCGTCGGGCGGCAGGTCATCGGGCACATCGGCACGCTTGCCGGGCTCCCCTTCCTTCTCCGGCGGCGCCTCGACGTACGCGCCGTAACGGCCGACGCGCAGCGTGATGCCCTCGCCGACGGGGAACGAGGAGATCTCCCGGGCGTCAATGGCGCCGAGATCGGTGACGAGGTCCTTCAGTCCCGCCAGGTGGTCGCCGCCGTCTCCGTCGCCGTCCGGGCCGTCCTCGCCGAAGTAGAAGCGGCGCAGCCACGGCACGGCCTGCGCGTCGCCGGTGGCGATGCGGTCCAGGTCGTCCTCCATACGCGCGGTGAAGTCGTAGTCCACCAGGTGGCTGAAGTGCCGTTCCAGCAGGTTGATGACGGCGAACGACAGGAAGGAGGGGACCAGAGCCGAGCCGCGCTTGAAGACGTAGCCGCGGTCGAGGATGGTGCCGATGATGGTGGCGTACGTGGAGGGGCGGCCGATCTCGCGCTCCTCCAGCTCCTTGACGAGCGTGGCCTCGGTGTAGCGGGCGGGCGGCTTGGTGGAGTGCCCGTCAGCGGACATCCGCGTGGCCGTCAGCGGGTCGGACTCGGCGACCGGAGGCAGACGGCGCTCACGGTCGTCGAGCTCTGCCGCCGGGTCGTCAGAGCCCTCGACGTACGCCTTGAGGAAGCCGTGGAAGGTGATGACCTTTCCGGTCGCGCTGAACTCGCAGTCGCGGCCGTCGGCGCTGGTGCCCCCGACGCGGACGGCGACGGACTGGCCGACGGCGTCTTTCATCTGGGAGGCGACGGTGCGCTTCCAGATCAGCTCGTACAGGCGGTACTGGTCGCCCGTCAGGCCGGTTTCGGCGGGGGTGCGGAAGCGGTCGCCGGAGGGGCGGATCGCCTCGTGCGCCTCCTGGGCGTTCTTCACCTTGCTGGCGTAGACGCGGGGCCGCTCCGGGAGGTAGTCGGCCCCGTACAGCTGCGTCACCTGGGAGCGCGCGGCGGCGATCGCGGTGTCCGACAGGGTGGTGGAGTCGGTCCGCATGTAGGTGATGAAGCCGTTCTCGTACAGCCGCTGGGCGACCTGCATGGTCGCCTTGGCACCCATGCCGAGCTTCCGCGAGGCCTCCTGCTGGAGGGTGGTGGTGCGGAACGGCGGGTAGGGGGAGCGGCGGTACGGCTTGGACTCGACCGAGCGCACGGTGAACGCGGTCTCGGCGAGGGCGTCGGCGAGCGCGCGGGCGGAGTCCTCGCTGAGCTGCTCGACCTGGCCGGGGTTCTTCAGCTGGCCGTCGGGGCCGAAGTCGCGGCCCTGGGCGACGCGGCGGCCGTTGATGCTGGTGAGGCGGGCGTCAAAGGTGCCCTCGGCGGATGCGGGGGCGAACGTGCCGGTGAGGTCCCAGTAGTCGGCCGAGCGGAAGGCGATGCGCTCGCGTTCGCGCTCGACGACCAGGCGCGTGGCGACGGACTGCACGCGGCCGGCGGACAGCCGCGGCATGACCTTCTTCCACAGCACGGGCGAGACCTCGTAACCGTAGAGGCGGTCGAGGATGCGGCGGGTCTCCTGGGCGTCGACGAGAAGCTGGTTGAGCTCGCGCGGGTTCTCGACCGCCTCGCGGATGGCGTCCCGGGTGATCTCGTGGAAGACCATGCGGCGGACGGGGACCTTGGGCTTGAGCACCTCCTTGAGGTGCCAGGCGATGGCCTCTCCTTCGCGGTCCTCGTCGGTGGCGAGATAGAGCTCGTCGGAGTCGGCGAGCAGCTCCTTGAGCCGCTTGACCTGCTCCCGCTTGGCGCTGTTGATCACGTAGAGGGGCTGGAAGTTCTCGTCGACGTTGACGCCGAGGCGGGCCCACGGCTCGCCCTTGTACTTGGCAGGCACCTCGGCGGCGCCGTTCGGGAGATCGCGGATGTGCCCGACGCTGGCCTCGACCACGTAACCGGGGCCCAGGTAGCCCTTGATCGTCTCAGCCTTGACGGGTGACTCGACGATGACGAGCCGCCGTCCGCCGTTCGCGGACTCATCGGTCGGGGACACTTCTCTTCTCGCTCTTCTCTCCAGCCCGGGGACAGTACTGTCGGTGCGGAGTGTGACGGTACCTCCCGCCTCCGTGTCAAATGGGAATACCCCACAACGCATCTCGAACGGTAACCCGACTCCGCGCATTCCCGCTGCTCGAAGACCGCCCGGCATGTTGTCCGTGAACGGTCACGCGGCGGGACGGCGCGCCGGTCCCCGGCGCGGGTGGTGCCTAGGGAACAGGGACGAGAAACCCCTGCTCAACGAGGGGGCGGAGCCACGTCGGAGCCTGGGCGCGGAGCGCCGCCTCGTCCTCGCCGAGCAGCTGGGCGATGGCGTCCAGGATTGCAGTGGCGACGAGTGTGCCGTCACAGCTGCCGGCGAAGCCGGCGGCGACGGTGTCCACCGCACGGGCGCGCATCATGCCGTGCCGCTGCCGCAAGATCACGTGTTCGGGGTCCTCGGCGCCCGGCTGGCCCACCTGTTCCTGGGTCACGCCGTCGGCGAGGCGGAAACGCGCGCGCAGCAGCGCGGTGTCGTCGCGCCCGCGCAGGAAGTCCTGGCGCGCGAAGTGGGCCTTGATCGTCTCGCCCAGCGGCTGCTCGACGGCGTGCGGCCACTCCTCGACGGTGATGGCGGGGCGGGTGGCGGCCGCCGCTGACTTCCGCAGGGTGATCCAGCCGAAGCCGACGGAACGGGTACGCCGTGCGGCGAACTCAGTGAGCCATTCTTCGTACCTTTTCTCGTACACCTCCGGGTCGCCCCGGTGGGCGCCCGCGTCGCGCAGCCACAGCTCGGCGTACTGGGCGACGTCCTGCTCCTCACGCTGCACGATCCAGGCGTCGCAGCCCGGGGGCACCCAGCCGGCCAGGCGCTCGCGCCAGTCCTCGCCCTCGACGTGCTGCCAGTTCGCCAGAACGTGGCACCAGCCGCCGTCGGCGAGGTACGCCGCCGAGCGGTGCACCAGGGTGCGGCACAGCTCGTCCCCCGCCATACCGCTGTCGCGGTAGGTCAGGCGCTGCCCCGCCGTGGCGGCGGCCGGGGAGATGACGAACGGCGGGTTCGACACGATGAGCCCGAACGCCTCTGACTCGTCGCGCGGCTCCCCGCCCAGCGGCTCGAACAGCGGCCCCTGCCGGAGGTCGGGCTCCGGCGCCCCGGACAGCGCCATGGTCAGGGCGGCCATGCGCAGCGCCCGCGGGTTGACGTCGGTCGCGGTGACGTGCGCCGCGTGGCGCGAGGCGTGCAGCGCCTGGATGCCGCAGCCGGTGCCGAGGTCCAGCGCCCGGGCCACCGGGTCGCGCACGGTGAGCTGGGCCAGCGTCATCGAGGCACCGCCGACCCCGAGGACCACCTCGCTGCCCGCCTCCCGGCCCGCATCGGAGACCACCCACCAGTCGGCCGGCTCCCCCGGCCCCTCGGCGGCGAACGGGCGCACGTCCACGGCCGCCCGCACCGTCCCGCCCTCGCCGGGCACGACCCACCCGTCGGTGAACGCTTCCTCGGGCAGCGCCGCTCGCGCCCGCTCCTCGGGCACGGCGCGGCGGAGCAGGAACAGCCGCACGAGCGTGGCGAGGGTCCCTTGCTCACCGCGGGTGGCGAGCAGCGCGGGCACGCGCTCGCCGCGTGCCAGTGCCGCGTAGGCGGTGGCGCCGAGCAGCTCCAGCAGACCGTCGGGGGTGAACGAAGCGGCCAGCAGAGCGTCCCGCAGGCGGGCGGCGCCCGGGCCGGGGGTGGGGAGGTCGTCGGTAATCACGGTTGACATTGTCGTCCGGCGTCGTCCGTGGCCGCGGCCCCGTCCGACCGTGGCGCGCCGGGGCGGCCCGCCCCCGGGTCAGGACCCGGTCTCGTCCTCGTCCTCGTCCTCTTCCTCAGTCTCGGTCTTCTCGCCGCTGCCGCCCTGGCCGGCCGTCTCCTCGCCCGAACTCCCGTCGCCGTCCCCGTCGTTCGAAGGGCTCTGGCATCCGCGCTGCCGGGCCATGGCTTCGCCCAGCTCGCCCTCCTGGAGTTCGTTCAGCGCGTCGTCACCGCTCTCGCCCAGCTCCGCCAGCTGGTCGGCGATCTGTGTCAGCCCGTCGGCGAATTCAGCCTGGTCGGAGGTGTCCAGGCCGTCGATGGTCTCCTTCAGCTCGTTGTAGGAGTCGGAGATGCCGCGCAGCTCCCTGACGGCCTCGCGGCGCAGCTGCTCCCCGTCGTCAACGGGCGGATCCCCCGCGTCGTCCACCGCCTGGGCGATTGAGCGGTAGGCCTCGGAGATGTCCTGGAAGGCCGTGGAGTCGGTCTCCTGCACCTCCTCGGGGTCCCGGTCGCCCTCGCTGGCCTCGGTGATGGCCGTCGTGGCGGACTGGATCTGCTCCACCTGGGGCCGGATCTGGTTGCAGACGCTCCTGGCCCATGCCTCGGTCTCCTCGTCGTTGTCGTCGCCGCCACACGCGGAGAGCGTGAGCAGCAGCGCCGCGCAACCGGACAGCACCGCGAGCTTCTTGTTCACCGTTTCTCGTCCCTTCGTACCGCTCGCGCCGGAACTTACACGGCCCGCATCCCTCATCCGAGTGACAGAAGGGACTGTCGTCCCGTATTACGGCCATTTGCGCCACCGGATGGGTGACATATCAGGAGGCCACCGCGGCTGGTGATCTCGGACACGCTCCGCGTGTCGCCTGGGCGCGCGGAGAAACCCGGCAGCCGTGGACGGCAGGCCGCAGGAGGCAGGAGACGGCATGCACGCGACGTCACCGGAGCTCCGCCGCACCCCGCCTGACGTGCCATGGGGTGGTGCCGGACCGGCACATGACGGCGTACACCCCGGGCGAGGCCCGGACGCGGGCCGCGGCGGGCAGTGTGCGGGCGCCGTCCCCCGAGCGGCGCCCGGCACGCGGCACTGCCCCGCAGTGCAACCAGATCGTTACTCACAGCAATCAGAATACACAACGTAATCAGTTGCGCCAAGAGCCTTACGTTGAGTATTTCCTGCGGCGGGGAACGCTCAGCCGGTGACGATCTGGTCGCCCTCCACCCGCACCGGGATCGACGGCAGCGGCTCCTGCGCCGGCCCGTTGCGCACCTCGCCGGTCGCCGCGTCGAAGACCGAGCCGTGGCACGGGCAGTGCAGCTCCGCCCCCTCGGCCAGCACGGCGCATCCCTGGTGCGTGCACAGGGCGCTGAACGCCGCGACGGTCGACTCGTCGGCGCGGAAGACGAACGCTTCCTCACCGTCCGGCGCCGTCACGGCGGTGGCCCGCCCGACCGGCACCTCATCGACCGCGATCAGCGGCTCCCCCGCCGAGTCCGACCCGTCCGAACCCTCGGTCCCGTTCGTCTCCTGTGAGCCCTCGCTGTTCGAGCCGCCCTCCGGCTCGTCGGAGTCATCGCTGCCGCACGCCGCCAGGGCCAGCGTGCCCGCAGCACCCGCGGCGGTGGACAGCAGAACGGCGCGGCGGCTGGTCCGTGCCGGCTGTGGCGTCGGCTGTGGCATGTGTGGGGTCTCAGTCATACCTCTTTCAACGAAACCGCCCCGGCTCCGGTTCACCGTGCCCTCGCGCCACCAGCCAACCGGACCCGGGCCACGCGTCGAACCAGACACCCCCGTGCCTCGTGTCACAGGTAGCAGCCCCACGCGCGAGGAGGGAGCCCGGAATGCCCGGCCGCACATCCGTCGTCCGCTCCGGGCGGGCGCCGTGAGCGAGCAGACCGACGAAGCGCTGATGCGCGCACTGCACGAGGAGCACGCCGCCGCGCTCTGGGCGTTCACCCTCCGCCTGACCGGCGACCGCGCACGCGCGGAGGACGTCGCCCAGGAGACGCTGCTCCGCGCCTGGCGCCACCCCTCGGTGCTCGACCAGTCCGCGCGCTCCGCCCGGGCCTGGCTGTTCACCGTGGCGCGGCGCATCGTCATCGACGGCTGGCGCTCGGCTGCCTCCCGCGCCGAGGTCACCACCGACACCCCACCCGAGACCGCGGCGCCCGACGACATCGAACGCGCCGTCCAGGGCCTCCTCGTCGCCGACGCGCTGGCCGAACTGGCCCCGCGGCACCGCGAGGTGATCTCCCTGTGCTACTACCAGGGCCTTTCCGTCGCCGAGGCGGCGGCCCGCCTCGGCGTGGCCGAGGGCACGGTCAAGTCCCGGACGCACTACGCGCTCCGCGCGCTGCGCCTGGTGCTGCAAGAGAAGGGCATTGGCCAGTGAGCACGCAAGATTCGGGCACCGCCCCGCAGGGCCCGTCGCACGACCCGTTCCGGACCTACGACGCCGCGTACGTGCTCGGCGCGCTGTCGCCCCGGGACCGCGCCGCCTATGAGGCCCACCTCGCCGGCTGCGCGGACTGCGCCCGCGCCGTGCGCGAACTCGCCGGGCTGCCCGGCCTGCTGGCGCTCTCCCGCGACCCGTTTCCCCCAGCGGGCACCCCAGCGGGCACCCCGAAGGGCAACGCAGAGGGCAACGGGGCGGGCGGCACAGGGCACGGCGCCAAGCCCGCGCCGCTGCCCCCGCCGCCTCCCGGCCTGCTGCCGGCCCTGGTGGAACGCGTCACCGCCCGGCGCCGCCGGGGCCGCCGCCTGGTGGCCGCGCTGTCCGCCACCGCCGTGGCCCTGGCCGCCTGCCTGGCGCTCGTGCTGGCCTTCGGCTGGGCGCCGGGCGCGGGTCCGGAGGGGGGAAGCGGGGCCCGGGACAGCACGGCGATGACGCCGCTGGGCCCCTACCCGGTCGAGGCCAGCGTCAGCCTCGCGGACACCGGTCAGGGCTCACGCGTCAGCATGGAGTGCGCCTACGGCGCGGGCGAGTCCGAGCGCCCCGGGCAGCCGATCACCTACACGCTGATCGCCGTCGAGAACGACGGCACCGAACGTGAACTGGCCCGCTGGCAGGCCATGCCCGGTGAGACGGCGCGGATGACCGTCGGCACGCCGCTACGGCCTGACGAGATCGTTGCGCTGGAGGTGCGGGTCCCCGGCGGGCCGGCCGTCCTGCGCATGCCGATGTGAGCCGCGCGCACCCGCGCACACCGGAGCGGCGGGCGGAAACGGCCACGAGAGGGCGAACGAAAGGGTGCACGAGAGGGAGAACGAGAGGGACAACGAGAGGGCGAACGAGCAGGCGAAGAAGACAGGAAGGCAGCGAAAAGACCCCGGCGCACGCCACCAGGTGCGGACGCCCGCGTGAGCCGTCGCCCGGCTTTCGCTAGGGTCACAGGCATGGCGCACAACCCCCAGGCACCCCACGGCCCGCAGCACTCGCAGGAGCCCGACCCGGCGGGCAGCACGCAGATGTTCCAGGCGTTCGTCAACCAGGGCGCGACGGACCGCCGCGGCTCGGCCACCGCCGGTGGCTCCTCGTCCAGCATCAGCGTCGGCATGATCGCCGGCGTCGTCCTGGTGATCGCCGTCGTGATCGCGGTCGCGGTCATCGCCTTCACCTGACCGCCCGGTACGGCGCCTGTGCAGCGTCGCTCCGTGTCTCCCGGACCGGCGGGCCCTTCGCCGGTCCGGGTGGTCCTCACTCCTCGGCGGTCAGTCCCTCGCGGAGCTGAGCGAGCGTACGCGTGAGCAGGCGCGAGACGTGCATCTGCGAGATGCCCACCTCCTCGCCGATCTGGGACTGCGTCATGTTGCCGAAGAACCGCAGCATGATGATGCGACGCTCGCGGGCGGGCAGCCGCGCCAGCAGCGGCTTGAGCGATTCGCGGTACTCCACGCCCTCCAGGGCGGCGTCCTCGTAGCCCAGGCGGTCGGCGAGCGAGCCCTCGCCGCCCTCCTCCTCAGGCGAGGGCGAGTCCAGGGAGCTCGCGGTGTACGCGTTGCCCACCGCCAGGCCGTCGACGACCTCTTCCTCGGAGACGCCGAGGCAGGCGGCGAGTTCGGAGACCGTGGGGGAACGGTCCAGGCGCTGGGACAGCTCGTCGCTCGCCTTGGTCAGCGCCAGGCGCAGTTCCTGGAGGCGGCGCGGCACCCGCACCGACCAGGAGGTGTCGCGGAAGAAGCGCTTGATCTCCCCGACGACCGTGGGCATGGCGAACGTGGGGAACTCCACGCCGCGTTCGCAGTCGAAGCGGTCGATGGCCTTGATCAGCCCGATGGTGCCGACCTGGACGATGTCCTCCATCGGCTCGTTCCGGCTGCGGAAGCGGGCCGCCGCGTACCGCACCAGCGGAAGGTTCAGCTCGATGAGGGTGTCCCGGACGTAGGCCCGCTCCGGGCTGTCAGGGTCGAGCGTCGCCAGCCGCTGGAAGAGGGAGCGGGAGAGAGTCCTGGTGTCGAGGCTGTCACTCTCCGCTTCGGGTTCGGGCGGCAGCGAGGGTGAGTGCTGCTCGGGTACGTGCGGCCTGCCGGTCGTGGTGAGCACCTTGGAGCTGCCCAGTTCTACGGACATGCCACCCCCTTGAGGTCGTGGATGGGTCGCGGCGGCGCGCCTGACACGGGACTGCCCACTCGAAGCCTCGCTGAAAGACGTCGCCCTCTCGTGGATACCGGATCAGCCGCCACGGCAAACGCGGTTCTAGCAGAATGTCACACGTCATCAACACGATGTAGCTCGTTGTCGATAAAACGCCACAGGTGATCCGCGAGTTCCCGACTGACCGGTCGCTCAGTCGACTTAACTCTCGATCAGATTTGCGATACGGAGTCGTGTGACGCTGCGCGCCAGCATCCGGGAGATGTGCATCTGGGATACGCCCAGCTCGGCGCTGATCTGTGACTGCGTCAAGTTGCCGAAGTAGCGCAGCAGCAGCACGTGCCGCTCACGCTCGGGCAGCTGGACCAGCAGATGCCGCACCAGGGCGCGGTGTTCGACGCTCGTGAGGCCGGGGTCCTCGTAGCCGAGGCGCTCGATCAGCCCGGGGGCGTCCTCCCGCTCACGCACTGCCTCCAGCGAGGCGACGCGGTAGGCACGCCCCGCCTCCGCACTGGCGAGGACCTCCTCCTCGGTGAGGCACAGCCGTTCGGCGATCTCCGCCGTGGTCGGGGTGCGGCCGAGGGCCACGGTCAGCTCCTCGCCCGCTGAGCGGACCCGGCCCCAGCGCTCGTGCACGCGGCGCGGAACGTGCACGGACCTGACGCTGTCGCGGAAGTAGCGCCTGATCTCCCCGACGATCGTCGGCATCGCGAAGGTCGCGAACCGCACGCCGCGGCCGAGGTCGAAGCGGTCGATGGCCTGGATAAGACCGACGGTGCCGACCTGGACGATGTCCTCCAGCGGCTCGTTCCGGCCCCGGAAGCGGAGGGCGACGTACCGCACGAGCGGCAGGTTGGCCTCGATCAGCGCGGCGCGGACCCGGGCGTGCTCAGGAGTACCGGGCTCCAGAGTGGCCAGCCGCTCGAACAGCGCCTGCGTGAGCGCACGCGCCTTGGCCCCCCGGGACGCCTGCGTCGCCGCCACCTGCCTGCCACCCTCCACGCCCGTACCGGTGCAGAAGCTGTCATAGCATCACAAGACATATACACACTGTGCAAGCACCCGGTCACAACGTGTTCGGCGCTCAGCGGCCGAGGAGCGCGGCGAGGAAATCGCCGAACCCGTCGGCGGCGCCAGAGAGCGCGAGGATGACCATTCCGGCGAAGTCCGACGCCTTCCCCGGCCACGTGACGACCGAGAACAGCGCCACGACGGCCACCAGGTACACGGCGCCCCGCCGCGTCCGCGCACGCATCGCCCCTGCCCCGCGGCTCACGCCGGCCCCGGCTTCCCGGCCAGGAGCGGCCGCGGTCCCGTCCGGCAGTGCCAGCCGTCCCGCTCGCCCGGTTGTCCGTGCCCGCCGGCCACGCGTGCTCCCTCCGCCTCAGGTTCCCGGCGCCGTGAGCGCATTCAACCACTCCCCACCACGCCACACGCCGGGCCGGTCCGGGCACCAACGACGAGAGGGCGGGCCCGGTGCGGGGCCCGCCCTCTCGTCGTACTGGCGGTTCGCCTGGCGGTAGCGGAGGGATTTGAACCCTCGGTGGAGTTGCCCCCACACTCGCTTTCGAGGCGAGCTCCTTCGGCCGCTCGGACACGCTACCGGGAGGAAGCTTAGCCCACGTGGGGCGGCGCACGGAAACCGCGGGGTCAGCCGCCGCGGAAGAAGGACGTGAGCAGGGCGGCGCAGTCGTCCGCGAGAACGCCGCCGATCACCTCGGGCCGGTGGTTGAGCCGCCGGTCGCGCAGCACGTCCCACAGCGAGCCCGCCGCGCCCGCCTTCGCGTCCGCGGCGCCGTAGACGACACGGTCCACCCGGGACAGCACGCTCGCCCCCGCGCACATCGTGCAGGGCTCCAGGGTCACCACGAGGGTGCAGCCGGCCAGCCGCCACTCACCGAGGCGGCGGGCGGCCGCGCGCAGGGCGAGGACCTCGGCGTGGGCCGTAGGGTCGCCGGTGGCCTCCCGCTCGTTGCGGCCCGTTGCCAGCGGCTCGCCCACGGGCCCGCCCGGGCCGAGCACGACCGCTCCCACGGGCACGTCAGCGGTGGCCCGGGCGGCCTCGGCCTGCGCCAGGGCCTGGCGCATGGCGGGCCGCCACGGATCACGCAGCGGGTCGCTCACCCCCGGGTCCGTCGGGTCCGCGACGGGCGGCGGCTCACCTGACGGCCTCCAGCATGTCCGAGCAGCCGAGCGCCTCCGCGATCTCGCTGAGCGCCTCGCCCGGCGTCAGCTTCAGCACGGTGCCCGCGTCGACACCGAAGTCCGCCAGCAGGCCGCTGTCGCCCACCGGGCCGCGCGGCACGGCGTCGGCGTCCGCGTCGTCCCCGTCCTCGTCCGCGTAGCCGTCCTCGCTGCCGTCGAGGTCGACGAGCTGGTCGAGGTCGGCGGGGCTCTCCGGCTCCCGGCCCAGCAGCTCATCGGTCAGCAGGATCTCGCCGTAGGCGCTGCGCATCGCCTGTGCGGCGTCGGAGACGAACACCTTCGGGTCCTCCTCCTCACCGTCCACCCGGACGATGCCGAACCAGGCGCCCTCCTGCTCGATGCACACCAGGACGGTGTCATCCTCCGGGGCGTTGTCGCGGGCCAGCTCGGCCAGCTCGTCAAGGCTCTCCACGTCGTCGAACTCTGTGTCGCTCGCTTCCCAACCGTCTGCGGTCCGCGCGAGCAGTGCGGTGAAGTACACCGTGACTCTCCCCACTCGGTTCGGCCTACCACATGCATCGTGGCAGAAAAGGGGTGCACTGTCGGGTAACTCGGCAGTTCACCAACGGAATGTCCGCCAACGTTGTTCCCAGCCCGTGCGCCGGGCGCGTGTCCGCTGTCGTTCCTGCGTGATGGCGCAGCCGCGCATGTGCCCTCTCCCTCCTCGCGGAGTTACTTTCCACACGCCGCCGCGCGCTGTCCACCTCGGTGACCAGCGCTAGGAATGCCCGAGGTGTTCGCTACTGTCGGGTCATGCGTATCCACGTCGTTGACCACCCGCTGGTGGCGCACAAACTGACCACGCTGCGCGACGAGCGCACCGACTCCCCCACGTTCCGGCGGCTGGCCGACGAACTGGTCACCTTGCTGGCGTACGAGGCGACCCGCGACGTACGCACGGAAGTGGTGGACATCGCGACTCCGGTGGCCCGCACCACGGGAGTGCGGCTGTCCCATCCCCGCCCCCTGGTCGTCCCGATCATACGAGCGGGTCTGGGCATGCTGGACGGCATGCTCCGGCTGCTGCCGACGGCCGAGGTGGGCTTCCTCGGCATGCTGCGCGACGAGGAGACCCTCCAGGCGTCGACGTACGCGAACCGGATGCCCGAGGACCTCTCCGGGCGCCAGGTCTACGTCCTCGATCCCATGCTCGCGACCGGAGGCACGCTGGTCGCCGCCATCCAGGAGCTGATCAGGCGGGGGGCCGACGACGTGACCGCCCTGTGCCTGCTCGCGGCGCCCGAGGGCGTGGAGCGGCTGGAGAGCGGCCTGGCCGGTGCGCCGGTGACCGTCGTGACCGGCGCGCTGGACGAGCGGCTGAACGAGCAGGGCTTCATCGTGCCCGGCCTGGGCGACGCGGGAGACCGGATGTACGGCCTGGCGTGAGGAACGCGGCGCGCGCCGCTCAGCAGCCGGAGGCGCCGTCACCGCCGGAGGCCTGCCGCTCGCTGGTGAGCTCGGCCAGGCGGCGCTCGGCCTGCCGCTCGCCGAGCAGGCTGTCGAAGCCGTCGCCGAGGACGAGGTCGACCTCCATGGGGGCGCCCCGTTCCCCGGTGGGATCGCCGGTCTCGGCGCCCTCGACCCACGCGCCGACGGCGGCGACCGCGCCGGACTCGGCGGCGGCGCTGGTGGCGAGCAGCAGCCCCGGGGCCTCGACGTTGCCGTCGAGCTCCTCGGGCGCGTTGTCCACCTCGCCGATGGTGAAGCCGCGCTCGGCGAGCTGGTCCGCGGTCCGCTGGGCCAGGCCGGTGCGGCGCGTGGCGTTGTAGACGTTGACGGTCACCGCGTCCGGCTCGGGCGGCGGCGCGAGCCGCTCACTGCCGGCGGCGGGCGCGCACTCGGCCGAGGCGGCGGGCGACTGGCCGCCGGAGGCGTCCCGGGCCTGGGCGCCGCCGCCCGAGCCGTCGTCGTCCGCGGTGAAGACGTCGACTACCTGGAGCGTGCCGTAGCCGAGCAGGCCGAGCACGGCCGCGGCCGCGAGGGCGGCCAGGGCGAGCCGGAGGCGGCGGGGGCGCCGCCTCATCCGGGGATAGCGGTCACCCGTGATCCGGTACTTGCGGCCACGCATACCGGGCGGCGTCAGCATGCTCATGGGCGCAGCGTAGTAAGACAAACGGCTGCTGCCTACTAAATGATCAACGGCGGCGGCGCTCCGGCCCCGAACGGGGCAACCCGCCGGGGATCAGTCGGAGTCCTCCAGCTCCAGGACACGTGCGTGCAGCACCTGCCGCTGCTGAAGAGCCGCCCGCACCGCCCGGTGCAGGCCGTCCTCGAGGTACAGGTCACCGCGCCACTTCACGACGTGGGCGAAGAGGTCACCGTAGAAGGTGGAGTCCTCCGCCAGCAGCGTCTCCAGATCGAGCTGTCCCTTCGTGGTGATCAGCTGGTCGAGGCGCACGGGGCGCGGCGCCACGTCTGCCCACTGCCGGGTGTTGTCCCGGCCATGGTCAGGGTAAGGTCGTCCGTTTCCGATGCGCTTGAAGATCACACGGAGAGCCTACCGGGCAAGACGCTCCGTCCGCAGCCTCGTTGCAGCGGCATAACTGCCGAGCGCGTGGGCGATCAGGTCCACGTTGAGGTCCAGGGCCGGTTCGCTGATGTTGCCGAGGCGGTCGCACGCCTGGTGGTAGCAGGGGTCGTAGGGCTCCCCCGCGGTGCCGCCCCACAGCGCCGCTTCCTCCTCGGTCTTGACGCCCTCGGCTCCCGTGAAGGTGCCGCCCGCCGGGATGCCGGCGGCCACGAACGGCCCGTAGTCGCTGCGCCCGTTGAACGCGGTGGGCCGCGTGGCCAGCCCGCGCGCCGCGAAGAACTCCTCGATGAGCTGTGCGATGCCGGCCGATCCGGGCGGCGCCTGCGGGTCGTCGCCGTCGTAGACGAAGAGCCCGTAGTTGGGCGAGGCGATCATGTCGAAGTTGAGGTAGAGGGCGATCTCCTCGCGACCGGCCTCGCTCAGCGTGGCCACGTAGTGCTCCGAGCCGAGCAGGCCGGACTCCTCGGCGGACCACAGGGCGAACCGCACCCGGTCGCCGCCCGCCGCCCAGCCCAGCTCGGCCAGGCGCTGCGCGGTCTCCAGCAGCCCAGCGGCGCCCGAGCCGTTGTCGTTGATGCCCGGCCCCTCGGGCACCGAGTCCAGGTGGGCGCCCGCCATGACGACGGGCGTGCCGGGTTCCCGGCCGGGCGCGTCGGCGATGAGGTTGACCGTCTCGCGCTCCTCGGCCCGTTCGGCCACCTCCAGCCGGACGGTCACCCGCTGCCCGGCCGCCAGGTCATCGGCGAGCGCCTGGCCGTCGTCCCGGGCGAGGCCCGCGGTGGGGATGACGCCGGCGCCGGGGTCGCCGAGCGTCCCGGAGAGCTCACCGGGCACGTCGTTGACGATGAGGGCGGCGAGCGCGCCCGCCTCGGCCGCGTTGGCCTGCTTTTCGGCGAAGGTGCACTCCCCGCGCGTCAGCAGTGCGATCCGGTCCGCGACCGCGCCGTCCGCGAAGTCCGCCGCCCGGCAGCCGAGTCCCGCCACGGCCAGGTCGGCGGTCAGGCCTCCCTCGGGGGTGGGCGGGGTGTATGTCATCAGCCGGACCGGCACGTCCTGTTCCGCGGGCGTGAGCCGTGTGAGCCGCTCGGCGGCGGTCTCCCGGTAGGGGAAGGTGAACCGCTGGTAGGTCACCTCGTACCCGGCGCGGGCCAGAAACGCGCCCGCGTACCGCACGGAGCGCTCGTGGCCGGGTGTGCCCGCGGCGCGGTGGCCGCCGCTGGCGTCGGCGATGCGCTGGAAAGCCGCCAGGTGGCGCAGAGCGCCCTCGGCGGAGGCGGCTGCGACGAGGCGCTGGGCCAGCGGTGCCCCGTCGCGGCCGGTCGCGGCGCTCGCGGCGGAGCTTCCGGCAGGAGCCGCGGCCAGGACGGTGGCGAGGGCGGCCAGGGACAGGCCCAGGGCCAGGACTCGGTGTGCTCTCACGGAGCACGACGCTAGGCGTCGTGGCCGCTCCGGGGGCGGGCACGGCCGGGCGCGCCAGGAATGACCACCTGATGGTGTGACGTATCGGCGGCCGGGGCGACGCGGGGGACGCCGCACACGCTGGTGGCGCCGGTGACGGCCTCGCTGTTGCGGGCAGTGGTGACGACCGTGCGCTGGCTGACGGTCGCGATGGCGGAGCGCTGCCGGGCGGGGCGCAACGCGCGGGAGCGCGCCCGGCGTTCGGCGTGCCCTCAGACGGCGGGGACCTCGAGCACGGCCGGCTGCGCGTCGAGCCAGGTGAGGTCCTGGCCGGGGTGGCGGGTGCGGACGAGGACCAGGTCCCAGGCGCCCGCGGCCGGGTCGTGCTCGCTGTCCAGCTGCCGCCGGGGCGGGCCGGGCAGGGTGAGCGAGGGGATCAGCGGGTCGGTATAGGCGACGCGGACGCCCTCGGCGGCGAGGCGCGTGAGGATGGCGAGCGCGGGCGACTCCCGGACGTCGGCGACGCCCGGCTGGCGGGCGGCGCCCACGAGCAGGACCCGGGCGCCGCGCCGCGGCCTGCCGCGTTCCGCCAGGGCGTCGAGGGCGCGGCGGGCGACCGCCTGGGGACGGGCGGTCAGCGCCGTCACGGCGGCGTCGGTCAGCGGGGCGGCGACGCGGCGGGCGCGCAGCTGCCAGAGCAGGTACTGCGGGTCGCGGGTCAGCCGGTGGCTGTCCTCGGCGGCGCCCGGTCCGGGCGGGAAGGGCGCGAGGCCGAAGGCGCCGAGCGCCGCCGCCTCGGTGACCTCAGCCGGGTCCAGGCCGAGGCTGCCGCAGGCGTCGGCGAACTCGCTGGCGAGGGCGGAACGGACGGCGCGGGCGCTGCTGGCCAGAATCCGGGCCAGCTCGGCGGCCTCGGGGGACCCGACGCGGTGGACGCTCGCGGCGGTGTGCGCGAGCAGGCTGGCGGCGCGGCGCCCGCACTCCGCGGTCAGGCCGCCGACGAGGCGGTGCGCCGTGGCCGGGGTGCGGCGGGGCGTGCCGCAGCCGGTCCGCTCGGGGGCGCTGGCGACGTGGACGTCACGGCCGGGCGTCAGACCGCGGGCGGCGAGCGGGCGCGCGAGCAGGTCGCGCGTGGTCCCGGCGTACACGGTGGACGTCAGCACGAGGGTCTGGCCGGGGACGGCGTGCGCGACGGCCGCGGCGCAGGCGGCGCGGAGCGCGGTCAGGTCGGGCCCGCGGCGGGCGTCGACGGGTGCCGGCACACAGATCAGAACGGCGCCGGCGTCGGCGAGGCGTGCCGGGTCGCCGGTCAGCTGGAAGCCCCGGGCGCCACCGCTGAGGTGGCGGCGCAGCCGGTCGCGGTCCCGGGGTGTGAGGTCGACGTGCCCGCGCCGGATGGCCTCGCGCCGCCCGGCATCGGCGTCGAGCCCGATGACCGTACGGCCGGGTGCGTCGAGGAAGGCGAGGGCCAGGGGAAGACCCGCGGCGCCGAGGCCGACGATGGCGACGGCGTGCGCCGTGGCCGCCGGGCGCTGAAGCGGAGGCGCGGGGGCGGGGACAGCGGGCGTGAGCGCTGGCGTGGACACGAGGCCGAAATTATTGAGGTCTCGCCGTATTTTTTCGTCATGACATGATGTGCCGGGGGTTTTCTCACCTGCCTGGCGCCACGGCACGGAGACGGCCTGGAGGGGCTCGCCGCGCGCGGCGGCGGGAGCGGGCAGCTGCCGGAGCGGGTCGTGGCGCTGGACCGGGCGGACATCGCACGGATGTTCTCCCGCATCAGCCCGCAGGTGCGGGACGCGGCGGTGGCGGCGCTGGCCAGGGCGCCGCGCAAGCCCGTGACGGGGCAGCGCAAGTGCCACGCGCCCGCGCAGCTGCTGGGCTGCCCGCTGGCGGTGAGGCGCGAGGACAACAACGCCGTGGCCACCGGCGCCTCGGGCACGTGACGGACGAGCCGCGGCGGGTCCGCGGGGGCGACTGCTTGGTGACGATGCCGATCCACCGCTCTCGGGTGCGGCGCGCTCGGCACTGCTGTGTGCGAGGAGGAGCTGCTGGCCGCGTTCGGGGTCTGCGAGTACGGCGGCGCGTGCGGGCTGACGGGCCGGCCCTAGTCCGCGGCGAGGGCGCCGCGCAGCCGGGCGAGCGGCTCGGCGACCCAGGGCAGGGCCAGCGGGTCGGGGGCGCGCAGGGCCTGCCAGCGCTGCTCCTCGGTGTCGCCGTACAGCAGGCTGGTGGCGACGCGGACGCGCGGCGCGGCCGGGTCGTCGCCGAACGCTTCGCCGGGGAGCACGCCGATGTGGTGGCGCTCCAGCAAGCGGCGGGCGAGCGCAGCGCCTCCCGCCGGGCCGGGCAGCCCGGGGTAGAGGTAGAAGCCCGCCTGCGGGGCGCGGCAGTCGGCGCCCGCCGCCGTGAACTCCTGATGGACCGCGCGGGCGACCGCGCCGTGCAGACGCCGGGCCGCGGCCACGTGCGCCCGCACCTCGGGCGGCTCGCCGAGGACGTATGCGGCCACGTCCTGGAGCGGTGCGGCCAGGCAGGACCAGATCTCGCTCGCGACGCCGGCGAGGGCGGTGGCGAGGCGGGCGCCCCAGGGGCCCTGGGGGAGCCGGGCGAGGCCGACGCGCCAGCCGCCGAGCGCGACGGACTTGCTCAGGCCGGTGGTGACGACGGTGCGGTCCGGCAGGTGGTGCGCGGCGCTGGGCGGGGGCGGAGCGTGCGGGTCGTGCACGAGGTCGGCGTAGATCTCGTCGGCGATGACGGCGAGGCCGTGGCGCCCGGCGAGGGCGCAGACCTCGCGGACGAGGCCGGGGCGGGCGATCGTGCCGGTGGGGTTGTCGGGGATGGTCACCACGAGCACGCCGGGTTCCGCGCCCGCCGCGCGGGCGGCGTGCAGCGCGTCCGGCAGGAGCGCCGGGTCGGGTACGCCGCCGCACGCGGCGGGGACGGGCACGCTGGTGACGCGCTTGCCCGCCAGCGCGGCCTGTGCGGCGTAGCTGACCCAGGACGGGCGGGGCAGGACGACGTCGCCGGGCAGGGCCGCGAGCAGCGCGAAGAGCAGCGGCTTGCTGCCGGGGGCCAGGACGACGCGGTCGTCGTCGGTGGGCAGGCCGCGCCGGGTGAACCAGGCGGCGGCGGCGCGGCGCGCCGCGGCGGTGCCGGCGACCGGGGCGTAGCCGTTGCTGCCGGGGCGGGCGGCGGCGCGGGCCAGGACGTCGGCGACGCCAGGAGGGACGGGCAGGCCCGCTTCGCCGAAGCCGAGGTGGAGGACGGGGGCGCCCGCCTGGCGCAGGGCGGTCAGCCGCTCGTGCAGGGCCAGGGTCGCGGAGTGCGCGGGGAGCATGGGGGCGATGCTAGGGAGCCCGCCGGCCGCCGTGTGGCCGTTCGCGGACATTCGCTCGGACGCGCGACGTGTCATCGGCGTTCAGGCGCGCATCGCCGGTTTTGGGGCGCGAATATGACAGGCTGAACAATCCACTCGGTTGATCTGAAACTGGCTCACTTGCCCTCAGTACCAACCCCACTCTTACCCCAGCTTCACCTCCAGTCCCTTACGCACCCGAGGCGGTGGCGCACGATGACCGACGCAGGCCAGGAACGGGAGGCTGCCCCGGTGGTCCGGGCGGCGCGCGGCGCGCGGGTGCGGCGGTGACGGGCGCTCCGGCCGGAATTCCCGGGGGTCACAGCGGGCAGAAGTCGGATTATCCGTCCCACGGGGAACGTACGTTCGCCGTGGGCGGTCCCGACGACCTCGCCCAAGGACTGCCGATGACGCCAGACCCGAGCAAGTCACTGCGACCCGACCGACCCAAGACCGACGTGGAGAAGGCCCTGCTGGGCCACGCCACCTACCGGAGCCTCGGTGAGCAGCGCCTGACGCCCGCCGAGGAGCGCTTTGAGAAGGCGCGTCAGACCACAGGGCTGTGGCTGGCGCCGCTGGTGACGCTCGTCTTCCTGTTCCTGCCACTCGACATGGCCGTCCAGCAGCAGCTGGGCGCCGTGCTGCTGGGTGTGATCGTCCTGTGGGTGACCGAGCCGGTGCCGATTCCGGTGGGCGGTCTCCTCGGTGTCGGCGCCATCGTTGTGCTGGGCGTGGTTCCGGCGGACGAGGCGCTCGCGCCGTTCGGCTCCTCGACGATCTTCACGTTCATCGGGGCGTTTATCCTCGCCCAGTCCATGCTCGCCAGCGGGCTGGCGCGGCGGTTCGCGTTCCGCGTCCTGGCGCTGCCCGGCGTGGGCCGCTCCACGTTCCGGGTGATCATCGCCTTCGGCGGCATCACGTGCGTGCTCTCGGCGTTCGTGTCGAACACGGCCACCGTCGCCATGCTGCTGCCGACCGCGCTCGGCATGCTGACCGTCATCGCCCGGCTGCTCCAGGAACGCGGCGTCGTGGCTCAGGACTTCGACCCGCTGCGGCTGCGGGTCGGGGCGGCGCTGGTGCTGATGCTGGCGTACGGCGCCAGCGTCGGCGGCCTGCTCACGCCGATCGGATCGCCGCCGAACCTGATCGGCCGTGACCACATCGAGCGCGTCACCGGCGAGCGGATCTCCTTCGCCGAGTGGGTGGCGACCGCGTTGCCGGTGTGCGCGCTGATGTTCGCCGCGCTCGCCGTCGTGCTGCTGCTGGTCAACCGGCCGGAGGTGCGGCGTCTGGAGGGCGTCGAGGAGTACGTGCGCGACCAGCGGGCGGCGCTGGGCCGGATGTCACGGGCGGAGATCAACACGCTGATCGCCTTCGGCGTGACCGTCACGCTGTGGATCCTGCCGGGCATCGTGGCGCTGGCCGCCGGCACGGACTCCTCCGCGTACGCCACCGTCAGCGACCGGCTCGACGAGGGCGTCGTCGCGGTGCTCGGCGCCTCGCTGCTGTTCCTGCTGCCCGTGGACTTCAGCCGCAGGCAGGCCACGCTGAACTGGAGCGACGCGGCCCGCATCGACTGGGGCACGATCCTGCTCTTCGGCACCGGCGTCATCTTCGGCACGCTGCTGGCCGACACCGGGCTGGCCGAGACCATCGGCGAGTCCGCCTCCGACTGGCTGGGGCTCTCCAGCGTGCTGGCGATCACGGCGTTCGCCGCCGTCCTGGCGATCGTCGTGTCAGAGACCACGAGCAACACGGCCTCGGCGGCGGTCGTCGTGCCCATCATCCTGCCGGTGGCCGCCGCGGCGGGCGTGGACCCGGTCCAGCCCGCGCTGGCCGCGACGTTCGCCGCGTCGTTCGGCTTCATGCTGCCGGTCTCCACGCCGCAGAACGCGATCGCCTACGGATCCGGGCTGGTGCCCATCACGCGAATGATCCGTTCCGGCATCAGTTTCGACATTTTGGGAGCCATCCTGATCATTCTGGTTCTGCCAGTGATGATCAGCATGACGGGAATCGGCTGATATCCACCACTGAGGTCACGCAGGGAGTGCTCATGCCGGGATCGAACGGTCCGCGCGGACCGCGCAGGAGAACCCTGATCGCGGCCGCGGCGGCCGGGGCCGTCCCCGGCTGCGGCCTCCTTCCGGGCGGCGGCTCAGGCGGTCCCGACCTCGACGCCGCCGCCCGCGTGCCGCGCGGCGACGTCACCCTCAACTGGTGGTCGTTCGCCATGGCCACCCACGACGGCGGCGACCTGCGGCCCCTGCTGATCGACGCGTTCCGCGAACACCACCCCAACATCCGCGTCGAGATCACCGAGGCGCCCGCCGTCACCGACATCACCCGCACCACCCTGACCACGACAATCGCCAGCGGCGCGCCGCTGCCCGACGTCTACATGGGGGACATCGCCTGGCCGGCGCAGTTCGCCCACAACGCCATGGCGCTGCCGCTGCGCACCCTCGTCCCGGACGGCTACTGGCAGCGCTACCCGGAGGCGGTGCGCCGCTCGCTCAGCTACAACGGCGACGTCTACGCCTTCCCGCTCTACGCCGACCAGCCCTACCTCTTCTACCGCGCCGACCTCCTCGACCGGCACGGCCTGCCCGTCCCCGAAACCTGGGAGGAGCTGGACCACGCCGCCCGGACCGTGATGCGGGCGGGCGACGCCCCGTACGGGCTGCTGCTCCAGGGCGCGGTCTTCGAAGGGCTCACGTGCAACGTCGCCGAGTTCGTCGCCGACGCCGGCGGCTCCATCCTCAGCGAGAACGGTGACCGCGCCACCTTCGGCCGGCGCGCCGGCGAGCGCGTCTTCGGCTACCTGCACGACGCGGTGACCAGCGGCCTGCTGCCCAGCTCCGCCTCGACGTTCAAGGAACAGGACACCGCGGACGCCTTCGTCGGCGGCGAGGCCGTCTTCCTGCGCAACTGGGCCTACGTCTGGGGCGTGGTGAACGCTCCGGACTCCCCCATCGCCGGCAAGGTCGGCGTCGCCGTGCGCCCCGGCTTCGAGGGCATGGCAGGCCACGGCCACGGCTGCCTGGGCGGCTGGTGCAACTTCGTCAACCCGCATTCGAAGAACCTCGGCGCGGCCACCGCCTTCGCCCGCTTCTGCGCCGACGACGAGGCCCAGCGGCTGATGATGCGCCACTCGGCCTACCTTCCGGCCGTGACCGCGCTGCGCGAAAGCCGCGAGGCGCGCCGCTCGGACACGCCGGTGCTGGCGCTCGCCGCCGACGTCCGGCTGGTCGCCCGGCCCACCCAGTCGCCGCGCTACACCCAGGTCAGCAAGGCCCTCTACACGCAGACCAACCGCGTACTCAACGGCGGCGCCACCCCGCGCCAGGCGGTCGCCGCCGCGCGGGACGGTATCGAGGCGGCGCTGGAAGGGCGGTCCCTGTGAGCGTGATGACGCGCACCCGGCGCGGACCGGGCGGGATCCGCAGGCGGCGGGCGCGCACCGGCTGGTACTACACCGCCCCGGCGCTGGCCGTGCTGGCCGCGGTGACGATCTTCCCCGTCCTGTACTCGGTCGCGCTGAGCTTCAGCGAGGTCCGCCTGACGTTCGACGGCCTGCGGATCGAGGACTGGACGCTCAGCAACTACACCACCATGTTCACCAGCTCGGCCTGGTACGACGCCGCGCTGTTCACCATCGGGTACACGGTCGGGACCGTCGCCGTCGAGCTGGCCCTGGGCACAGCGGTGGCCGTGCTGCTCGACCGGCTCGAGATCGGCCGCGGCTGGCTGCTGGCGCTGCTGCTGATCCCGTGGTCGATGATCACCGTCGTCTCCGCGCAGCTGTGGGGCTACCTCTACAACGCCACCTATGGCGCCGTGACCTGGGCGTTCAGCCTCGTGCAGACCGATCCGCCGGTGATCCTGGGCACCCCGGCGCCCGCCATCACGGCCCTGGCGGTGGCGGACATCTGGAAGACCACGCCGTTCGTCGCCGTCATCATCCTCGCCGGGCTCGTCCGCATCCCCCGGGAGCGGTACGAGGCGGCGGAGGTGGACGGGGCCGGCGCGTGGGCGACGTTCTGGAACGTGGTCGTCCCCGGGCTGCGGCCGGTCATCGCCGTCGCGGTGCTGTTCCGGGTGCTCCAGGCATTCGGCATCTTCGACCTGCCCTTCGTCCTCACGCAGGGCGGCCCCGGCACGGCCACGCAGTCGCTGGCCATCCTCGGCTACAAGTCGCTCTTCGAGGACCTCGACATGGGCATGGGGGCAGCCGTCGCCACCTCCACCGGCCTGCTGGTGCTGGGCGGCTGCCTGCTGTTCCTGCGGCTGTTCCGGTCGCAGGTGGACGAGACCGAGAGCGGCTCGACCTCAGGAGGACGGCTGTGAGCTGGCGCCAGACCAGGCGGCGCAGGGGCGTGCGCCGGTACCTCAACCCGGTCACCCTCGGCGGCCTGCTGCTCGTCGTCATCACGGCGGCGCCGCTGTACTGGATGGCGGTGACCTCGTTCAAGACGCCGGTCGAGGCGGGCGCCTCGCCGCCGACGTTCTTCCCGGAGAACCCGACGCTGGACAACTACCGGCGGGCGTGGGGCGAGGCCGACATGGACCGCTACCTGGCCAACAGCGCGATCGTCTCCGTCAGCGCCACGGTCATCGTGCTGGGACTGGCGCTCTTCGCCGGATACGCGCTGGCGCGCACCCCGATGCGCGGACGCTCAACCGTGCTGGTGGGGCTGCTGATGATCTCCGTCTTCCCGGTGATCGCCGTGGTGACGCCGCTGTACCTGGTGGAACGGCACTTCGGGCTGCTGAACAGCTATCCGGGGCTGATCGTGCCGTACGTGGCGTTCCACCTGCCGTTCGCGGTGTGGATGCTGCGGAATTCGCTGCTTGACCTGCCGGTGGAGCTGGAGGAGTCCGCGACGATCGACGGCGCGAGCGCCAACCGCACCCTGTTCTCCGTCGTCCTCCCCCAGGCGGGCCCGGCCCTCTTCACCGCCGGCGTCTTCACGTTCACGGCCTGCTGGACCGAGTTCCTGATGGCGCTCACGCTCAACAGCGACAGCCGCCTGCGGACCATCCCCGTCGGCATCGCGCTCTTCGGCGACCGCTACGAGGTCCCCTACGGCACGATCTTCGCCGCCGCCATGACCGCCACGGTGCCCATCGCCTTCCTCGTCCTCGTCTTCCGCCGTACCGTCCTGTCGGGACTGACGGAGGGCGCCGTCAAGGGCTGACCGCCGGCGCCGCTCAGGCGCCGGGCCGAGCGACACAGCGGCGGCGGCCGGCAGCCGCCGGGCCGCCGGGCCACCGCCGCTGACCGCGCGGTCTGCCGCCGGGATCAGGTCAGCTGCGCGAGCAGCGAGCCGGCCTGGTGTATGAGCGCGGCGCGGGCCTCGCCGGAGACGCGCCCCGGCCACGGGTGGCCGGCGATCGCCGTGAAGCACTCCAGAGCGGACACCGCGCGCGCGGTCCTGCCGTGGTCGAGGTGGTGCTCCGCCAGCGCGGCCACCACCAGCAGGCGGGCCGCCGCCAGGAGGCTCACGTCCCCGCTCCGCACGTACGACCGCACGGCGTCCTCCAGCGCCGGCACGCCGCCCGGCGTGTAGTACGACGGGACCGGGACGTCCGCGAAGTCCATGTCGGAGGCCAGGTAGAAGCTGGGGTGAGCGGGCTGGTTGTACGCCGTCTGCTGCCGCGCCACCTCCACACGGTACTGCGGGTCGTGCATGAGCGTGTAGAGCTTGTGCCCGGTCAGCTCCGTGCTCAGGTAGATCCGCATCGCCGTGCTGTCGGCCGTCGGCAGCAGCAGCTCCTCCCGCCAGTCGCCGAGGATGTCGGCCACCAGTGAGGGGTTGCCCTTCGTCCAGTTGTTGGTGGTCGTGTCCCTGGCGGTCAGCAGGGTGCCCCGGCGCCAGTCCTCGATGGCCGGCGTTTCGTAGGTCTCGGTGGTGGCGCCGGTGAGGTACTGCGTCGTGAGGTCGCCGGCCCAGCGGATCGACTGGTTGGTGCCGGGGGTCTCGGCGCTCAGCTCCTCGCCGGAGGCGCTCCACATGCCGGCTTCGCCGCCCGCGCCGCCCTCGGGCACGCCTGCCCACACCTCGATGCCGGGGACGTCCGGGTCGACGTCACCGATCATGCCGCGGCCGGTGTCCTCGCCGGTGTAGCCGCCCCACAGCACCTCACCGGTCGCCGCGTCGCGCAGGGCGTAGCCGTACGGGGCGTACGCCGCTCCCTCGTGGACGGTGAAGATCTCCAGGCCGGGGCGGCCGGGGTCGATGTCGGTGACGTGCATGGCGTCGCCGTGTCCCAGGCGGGCGCTGGCGCCCGGATCGGCGCTCTGCCCGGGCATCTCGCCGAAGGAGCTGTACAGCAGGCTGCCGTCGTCGTCGAGGGTGGCCGAGCCGTAGACGATCTCCTGGCGGCCGTCGCCGTCCACGTCGGCGGCGCTCAGGGAGTGGAAGCCCTGCGTGGTCAGCGTGCCGTACTCCGGGTCGGTGCCGTCGACGCCGTGCGGCGCGTCGTTGAACGGGTTCGACATCGGCGCGTGCCCGCTGTCCACGTACCACTCCTCGCGCAGCCGGTCGCCGTCCCAGCGGTAGGCGACCAGCGTGGTGCGCGTGTAGTAGCCGCGCGCGAAGACCGCCGAGGGGTGCCGGCCGTCGAGGTAGGCCACCGATGCCAGGAAGCGGTCGACGCGGTTGCCGGGCTCGATGCGGCTCATGGCGTAGTCGCCCCACATCAGCCCGTCGTCGCCGCGGCCCGGCTGGTAGGGCACGGTCTGGAGCTCGCCGCCGGTGGCGCCGTCGAAGACCGTCAGGTACTCGGGGCCGTCAAGGACGAATCCTTCGAAGGACCGCAGGTCGTTGCGCTCGCTGCGGCTGGGGGCGTAGACGTCGATGAAGTAGTCCGCCAGCTGCCCGGCGTCCGCGCGGGAGAGCGGGTAGCTGAACGACAGCTCGTCCTGGGCGCCCAGCGCCTCCTCGACCGTGGCGGGCCAGTTGCCCGCCTGCACCTCGGGGTGCTCGTGCCAGTCCTGGAACATCCCGGCCAGGTGGTCGCGGTAGTCCTCGGCGCTCAGGCGGTAGTCGTCCTGGTGGGAGTACCCGGCGAGGCGGTCGGCACGCGGCATGGTGAGGTACTCCCGCGCGACCGGCTCACCGTCCTCGAAGCGGGTGACGGAGGTGCCGGGGGCTGTCTTCATCATCAGCTCGGCGCGGCCGTCGCCGTCGAAGTCGTAGACGGGGAACTGCGTGTAGTGCGCCCCGGAGCGGATGTTGACGCCGAGGTCGATGCGGTACAGCAGGGTGCCGTCGAGTTCGTAGGCGTCGATGTAGGTGTTGCCGGTGTAGCCGGTCTGGGAGACGTCCTTGGCGTTGGACGGGTACCACTTGACGACGTACTCGTACTGTCCGTCGCCGTCGAGGTCGGCGACGGACATGTCGTTGGCGCCGTAGGTGTACTCCTCGCCGGCCGGGGTGACGCCGCCCTCGGGCTTGGTCAGCGGGATCTCGTAGTAGCCCTGCGACCAGGGCGACACGGGCTCGCTGCGGTCGGTCTCTTCCCCGTCCACGACGGCGGCGACGCGGTACTCGCTGTCCGGGGAGGCGCCCTCGTCCAGGTAGTTGGTGCTGTCGGTGACGGTGGCGACGCGCTCGCCGTCCCGGTAGACGCGGAAGTCGGCCCCGGCCAGGCCGGTGGCGGTGTGGCCGGTGACCTCCGAGGCGAGCAGCCGCCAGCTGAGGAAGACGCCCTCGTCGGTCGCGACGGCGACGAGCCCGCGGTCGAGCCGCTCCAGCTGCACGGGCCCGGCGTCCCGGCCGCCGCCGCTGCCCCGGCGGCCGTCGGCGGACGAGCCCGCCTGGGCACCGCCGACGGCGGTGGCCACCATGATCCCGGCGAGCAGAGTGCTCAGCGCCATGGCCGGCAGGCGTCTGCCGCGGCCCGCTCTGTCCCCCGTTATGTGCCGTTCTGTGTCGACGTGGCCCACGTTCTTTCCTCCGGCTCCCGCGTCGAGGCGCAGTTGTAACGTTTCATTGAGTCGTTTCAATTGAGTCGTTTCAATTCGTCCCGGACGCGGTGACGGTACGGGGGGTCCCTGGGGCCGTCAAGACATCGCGCAGCGGCTCGCGCGCGGCCCGGCCTCAGCCGACGGTGACGGCGATCTTCCCCCGGGTGTGCCCTTCCTCGCTCAACCGGTGTGCTTCAGCGGCCTGTTCGAGCGGAAACACGGCGGCCAGGTGAGGGCGCAGCGCCCCCGCCTCGGCCATGTCGCTCAGCGCACGCAGATCGGCCGGGTCGGGGCGCACGAAGACGTACTGGCCGCCCAGTTCCGTCACCGTGCTGTCCGCGATGGAGGCCGCCCGCCCGCCGGGCGCCAGCACCCCGCGCGTCGCCGCCAGCGCCTCGCCGCCGACCATGTCGAACACGGCCGTCACTCCGTCAGGCACCAGCGCCTGCACCCGGTCCGCCAGCCCTTCGCCGTAGACCACGGGCTCGGCGCCCAGGTCCCGCAGGTAGGCGTGGTTCCGCTCACTGGCCGTGCCGATGACCCGCGCACCGAGGTACCGCGCGATCTGGACGGCGAACGAGCCGACGCCGCCGGCCGCCGCGTGGACGAGCACCCGGTCGCCCTGGCCGACGCGGAGCGCGCGCTTGAGCACCTGGTACGCCGTCAGCCCCGCGAGCGGGAGCGTCGCCGCCTCCTCGAAGCCGAGGTTGCGCGGCTTGGGGCCGAGCGTGCGCACGGGAGCGGCGACCAGCTCCGCGAAGGTGCCGCGCGAGAGCATGTCCTCGCGCACGTAGCCGATCACCTCGTCCCCCTCGGCGAACTCCGGCACGGCCGCCCCCGGCCTGACCACGACGCCCGCCATGTCCCAGCCGGGGATCACCGGGAAGACCGCGTCCACCATCGGCTCCAGGTAGCCGTAACGGCACTTCCAGTCCACCGGATTGACCGAGGCGGCCCGCACCTGGACCAGCACCGCGTCGGGGCCGGTCTTGGGCGCCGGAAGCTCGCCGTACTCCAGGACGTCGGGGCCGCCGTAGTGGCGGTAGAACACAGCCTTCACGGCCGCGCCTCCCTTCGCAAAAGGGTGCAAACACCACTATTCTCCCTGCGCATCACTCCCCTGTCGCGCGCAACCGAAGGGACCAGCACAGTGACACGGACCCGCGCCACCAGCACGTTCGACTTCAGCGGCTCCGTGGTGCTGGTCACCGGCGGCGGGTCCGGCATCGGGCGCGCCACGGCCGAGGCGTTCGGCCGCGCCGGAGCGCAGGTCGCGGTGACCGACGTCGCAGAGACGCACGCCAAGGCGACCGTCGACGCGATCCGGGAGGCCGGCGGGGCAGCGGAACTCTTCCTCGCCGACGTGACCAGCGAGGCCGCCGTCGACCGGCTGGTCGACCGCGTCGTCGCGCACTTCGGGCGCCTGGACATCGCCCACAACAACGCGGGCGCCGGCGGCGGCGTGACACCGCTGGCCGAGGTGAGCACCGAGGAGTGGCGGCGCGTCATCGACACCGACCTGACGTCCGTCTTTCTCTGCCTGAAGGCGGAGATCCCCGCCATGCTGGACAGCGGCGGCGGTGCCATCGTCAACACCGCCTCCGCGCTCGGCCTCATCGGCGCGCCGAGCATGGCCGCGTACACGGCCGCCAAGCACGGCGTCGTCGGCCTGACCCGGGCCGCCGCCCTCGACTACGCGCGGCGCGGCATCCGGGTCAACGCCGTCTGCCCCGGCGTCATCGACACGCCGCTGCTGGCCGGGCTGCCGAAGGGCGCGCGGGACCAGATGGCGCTGGGCGCGCCGCTCGGGCGCCTCGGCCAGCCCGACGAGGCGGCGGCGGCCGTCCTGTGGCTGTGCTCCGGCGCCGCCTCGTACGTCACCGGTCACGCCCTTCCGGTCGACGGCGGCGCGGTCCCCGGCGGCGCCGCGGCACGGTTCGGCGAGCTGGGCTGACGCTGCTTAAGGCGTGTGGTCGTACGGAGAAGAGTTCAGGACGCTGGTCTCCCAGCTGTGGATCAAGAGCAGCAGCGCTGCCGCGACCCGGAGATCGCAGCGCTCGTCCCGTACCTCGAGAAAACTGCGGCGCTGACCGGGGTGATACCGCAGCTTCAGCCGGCCATCCTCGGCAAACCGCATCCGGCGCGGCGGCTCCACACCGACGAAACTGCCAAGCGACACAATGGCCAGCAGGTACTGGACCGGCAGCAGCGGCACCCACACCGCCCACCACAGCATCGCGCCCTTCCACGCGCGCCACGACGCCTCGTGTCCCCGCACCAGCGGGGCCGCCGCAGGTCGGGCAGCGAGCCACGCTGCCGCCGCACCACCGCAAGCACCTCACCGTCCGCGCCGCGCACCTCGTACTCCGGGCACTCCTTCCCTCCCCCGGACGAGTCACCACCCTGGCCCACACTCCGCCACGGTCCCGCTCCCGCCAGAGCATGAACGAACGCACGCCCCGCTTACGTGACTTCAGGTAGTCCTCGACCGTGCCCTGGGCGGCACCTGCCGCTCCGGCCACCCCAGCGCACGTGCCGACGAGTGATCCTGCTTCTTGCCCTTCGCCTCCACCCCCGAGGCCAGTATCCCCGTCGCAAGAGGCGACGGCGACTCATCGGACATCGTCTCCGTCCACACGGCCGTCGCCATGCGGCAAACCTTCATCCGCCGCCAGGCCGTGGAGGTACTGGAGGCGGACCGGCACAGCGAGGGGAGTCTCCATCGAAGGGTGCAGGCCGGATCGTCCGCGCGGAGGGCGCGGCGGCGGGAGGACGTTTCTACGCTGAGTGAGAAGAGGGGCCGGGCGCCACAAGCTATCCGAGAGGGACGCGCGATGAGTCGTGGCAGGAAGTACCTGGCCGAAGGGGTGGGGGCGTTTGTTCTGGGCCTCGGTCTCCTGGTCTTCGGCGGTGATATCGAGACGCCGGTATTGTCGCTGAGCAAGACGGGCATAGCCCTTATGGTCGCCGGCGGCATTGAGGCGCTGGCCGGCCTCTATCACACCGCCCGCCAGTCACCGGGACGGAGTTAGCCCGCGTTTATCCGGCCGCGGCCACGGCATTCGCGGGGGCGCCGAGGCGGCGGAGCGGCTCGTTGAGTTCGCTCGCGAAGAAGTCGAGGAAGCCGTCGGGGTCCGGGCCGGCATTCTGCATGACCAGGTGGTCAAAGCCGGCGTCCACGAAGCGGCGGGCGACCTGGAGGTAGCGCTCGGGGTCGCTGCCGCAGGCGAAGGTGCTCAGGATGTCCTCTTCCCGCACGGTGGCGGAGGCCGCGGCGAAGTTCGCCGGGTTGGGCAGCTCGCTCATGACCTTCCAGCCGGACAGCGCCCAGCGCGTCGTCTCCCAGGCGGCACGGGCGGCGGTGCGCTCGTCGGGTGCCCAGGCGACCGGCACCTCGGCGTAGCGCGGGCCCTGGCCGCCGGCGCGGTGGTAGTGGTCGACGATGCTGGGCTTGGCCTCGGTGGCGAACAGGCCGTCGCCCAGCTCGGCGGCGATCCGCGCCGAGTCCCGGCCGCTGGCGGCCACGGCGATCAGCGGCGGCTTCGACGGCAGGTCGAAGATCCGGGCGTCCTCCAGGCGCAGGTGCTTGCCCTCGTAGGAGCGGTAGCCGCCCATGAAGAGCAGCCGGATGATGTCCAGCGCCTCGCGCAGCATCTCGTGCCGGACGCTCACGGGCGGGAAGCCGCGCCCGATGACGTGCTCGTTGAGCCGCTCCCCCGCGCCGATGCCCAGGACGAAACGGTCGTGCGAGACGAGAGCGAGCGTGGCCGCCGCCTGGGCGATGATCGCCGGGTGGTAGCGGACCGTCGGACAGGTCACCCCGGTGGCCAGCTCGATGCGCTCGGTCCGGGCCGCGATCGTGCCGAGGACGGTCCAGACGAACGGCGAGTGGCCCTGGTTGTCGAGCCAGGGGTGGTAGTGGTCGCTCATCTCGACGAAGTCGAACCCGGCAGCCTCCGCCCGCACGGCCTGCCGTACCAGCTCGTCCGGCCCGAAGCCCTCAGCAGACAGCTTGTATCCGATCCGCACAGCGCACCTCCGTGATGTCTGACGGTCACATTGACACATAAACCAGACATCCGCG
The DNA here is from genome assembly GCF_016741785.1 of Streptomyces sp. 7-21. Classification (GTDB taxonomy): domain Bacteria; phylum Actinomycetota; class Actinomycetes; order Streptomycetales; family Streptomycetaceae; genus Streptomyces. The sequence continues at coordinate 47,810 of NZ_JAERRL010000012.1, read as the reverse complement.
CGCGGAACGTGCCGAACGGGTGAGGAGCGCCGCGCGGGCGGGCGGCTCCCTCACCCGTGCGGGGGGCTCAGTCCTCCCGGATGGGCAGCCGGGCGCCGTCGCGCAGCAGCAGCGGCAGCCGGTCCAGCGGCGCGTCCAGGCGCACCGTGCGGCCGCCCTCGTGCACCTCGCCGCTCCAGGCACACGTCCACGAGGCGCCGGCCGGCAGGTAGACGTCGCGCGCCGTGGCGCCCGCCTCGGTGACCGGCGCGACCAGCAGGTCCGGCCCCAGCAGGAACTGGTCGGCGACCTCCCATGCCCGCGCGTCACCGGGGAAATGAAGGAACAGCGGCCGCATCACGGGCAGTCCCTCGCGCGAGGCGGTGTCCATCTGCGCGGCGACATAGGGCCGGATCCGTTCCCGCAGCCGCAGGTAGCGCACCATGATCCGGTACGCCTCCTCGCCGTAGGACCAGACCTCGTTGGGCCCGCCGGTCATCCGCCCGCCCAGCGGCAGCCACGGCAGCCGGAAGCCGTGCAGCCGGAAGATCGGGCAGAACGCGCCGAACTGGAACCACCGGATCACGATCTCGCGGTACGCCGGGTCGTCCGGATCCCCGCCGTGGAAGCCGCCGATGTCCGTGGTCCACCACGGGATGCCGGACAGGCCGATCGACAGCCCGGCCGCGATCTGGGCGCGCAGCGTGGCGAAGTCGGTGCCGATGTCGCCGGACCACACGGCCGTGCCGTACCGCTGGCTGCCCGCCCAGGCCGAGCGGCTGAACGACATGCCGTCGGTGTTGCCCGAGGCGGCCATGCCCTCGTAGAACGTGCGCGCCACCTCGCGCGGGTAGAGGTTGGCGACCTCCTGGCCGTGGCCGGCGTGGAAACGGAGGTTGGCGGGGTAAGCGGGCTTCATCTCCGGCTCGCAGGCGTCCAGCCACCACAGGTTGATGCCCAGAGACTGGTAGTTGTCCCGCGCCTTGCCCCAGAAGAAGTCGCGCGCCTCGGGGTTGGTGGGGTCGAAGAACGCCACGCTGATCCGGTGGTCCGAGCCCTTGTCGACCCACGTGGCGTGCGCCGCCGTGCCGTACTCGTTGGCGACGAACAGGCCGCGCCGCTCCATCTCCGCGTAGTTCTCGCTCGACTGGTTCACGGACGGCCAGACGGACACCATCAGCTTGACGCCCATCTCCTCCAGCTCCCGGACCATCGCCGCCGGATCGGGCCACTCCTCCGGGTCGAAGCGCAGGTCGCCCAGGCGCGTCCAGTGGAAGAAGTCGGCGACGATGACGGACAGCGGCAGCCCGCGCCGCTTGTGCTCGCGCGCGACCTCAAGCAGCTCCTCCTGGGTGCGGTACCGCAGCTTGCACTGCCAGAAGCCGGTGGCCCAGGAGGGAAACGCGGGCGCGTGGCCCGTCGCGTCGGCGTAGGCGCGCAGCAGCGCGGCCGGGTCATCGCCCGCCGTGATCCAGTAGTCGATCTGCCGGGCGGCGTCGGCGACCCACCGCGTGCCGTTGTCGGCGAGTTCGACGCGCCCGACCGCCGGGCTGTTCCACAGGAAGCCGTAGCCGCGGCTGGACAGCAGGAACGGGATGGAGACCTCGGTGTTGCGCTGCACCAGGTCCACGACGGTGTGCTTCCGGTCCAGCCGGCCCTCCTGGTGCTGCCCGAGCCCGTACAGCCGCTCGCCGTCGTAGGCGGCGAAGTGCTGCTCCAGCCGCTGGTAGCCGTGGCCGACGGGGGTGTGCACGCGGCTGCCCGGCCACCAGAAGTGGGCCTTGCGCTCGGCCAGCAGCTCGCGGCCGTCCTCGGTGCGCAGGAACCGCACCTGGCCCTCGGGCGTGACCTCGGCGGTGAGGCGGCCGTTGACGAGCGTTGCGGGCGGCAGCGGATCGGTGGGCGAGCCCAGGCCGTTGCGGAAGACCCGCAGCCCGGTCAGGTCGGGGATGGTGACGCGCGCGCCGCCCGGGTCGGGGCGGTCGAGCAGGGCGCCGGGTATGTCGTCGCGGACCTCGCCGAGGATGGCGCGGACCCGGACCGCGTCGGGGCCCCAGGGCTCGATGCGCAGCGTCTCGTGCCCGCCGCGCCATTCGAGGCCGCCGTCGTGCTCCCGGAACATGCTGGCCATGTGGTGTGGCTCCTGTGTGGGGTGGGGGTGGTGCGTGCGAAGTGCCCTGCGCGGGAGGGGAGTCAGTCCTTCACCGAGCCCCCCGTCATGCCGACGGCGATGTACCGCTGCGCGATCACCAGCAGCACGGCGGCGGGTACGGACGCCAGGACCGCCGAGGCCATCAGGGCGTTCCAGTCGGTGGTGTTGGCGCCGACGAAGCGGTAGATGCCGACGGTCACCGGCGTGACGGCCTCGCGCGAGGTGAGGGTGATCGCGAAGAGGAAGTCGGCCCAGGAGAACAGGAACGCGAACAGGCCGGCGGTGATGACGCCGTTGCGGCTCATCGGCAGCACGATCCGCAGGAACGTCCGCCACTGCCCGGCGCCGTCCAGCGCCGCCGCCTCCGTGACCTCGGCGGGCACGTCACGCAGCTGGGCGCGCAGCAGCACGGCGGCGAACGGCACCGACAGCGTGGACTGGGCGAACATCAGGCCGATCGTGTTGTTCAGCAGCCCCAGTTCGCTGTAGATCGTGAACAGGGAGTTGGCCTTCACGATGCCCGGCAGCATCTGCACGACCAGCAGCACCAACAGCAGCAGCGCCGCGTGCCGCAGCCGGAACCGGGCGAGCGCCCAGGCCAGCGGGGCGGCGATGGCCAGCGTGATCACGACGTTGCCGCAGGCGACGAAGAGCGAGATCAGCAGGTGCCTGCCCTGGGTATCGAACGCCGACCGGTATCCGTCCAGCGTCGGGTCCGCCGGGAACCACTTCGGCGGGATGGACAGCAGCTCGTGGCTGGGCTGGAGCGAGGCGTTGACCATCCAGTACAGCGGGAAGAGGAAGACGGCGACGAGGGCGACGGCCACCGCCGTCGTGGCCCAGCGGCGCACGGTGGCGCGGTGTGCGGTGGTCATCTCCGGCTACCTCCCGGTCTGTTCCTTGCGGACCGCTCGCAGGTAGACGAGCGCGAAGATCATGGCGATGACGATGAGGACGTTGCCGACGGCCGCGCCCTGCCCGAAGTGCAATTCGGTGAAGGACAGCTGGTACGACCAGGTGGACAGCAGCTGGGTGGCGTCGGCGGGCCCGGCCTGGGTGAGCACCATGACGATGTCGAACGCCTTGATCGTGTAGATCAGGCCGAGCATCAGCACCACCGAGGTGACCGGGCGCAGCAGCGGCCAGGTGACGTACCGGAACTTCTGCCACGCGCCGGCGCCGTCCAGCGAGGCCGCCTCGTACAGCTGCGGCGATATGCCGGTCAGGCCGCCGTAGAGGATGACCATGTTGAACGGGATGCCGATCCACACGTTGGTGATCACGACCGCCGCCATGGCGTGGTCGGTGGAGACCAGCCACGGCACCGGGTCGTCGATCAGGTGCAGGTTCATCAGCACGTGGTTGACCACGCCGTAGTCCTTGTCCAGCAGCCAGCGGAAGACCGTGCCGGAGACCAGCAGCGGCAGCAGCCACGGCAGCAGGAGCAGCGCCCGCAGCAGCCCGGAGAGCGGGAAGTGGCGGCGGAAGAACAGCGCCAGTGCCAGGCCGATGGAGAACTGGAAGAACAGCGAGGCCGCCGTGAAGACGGCGGTGTTCCACAGCGTGGTGGAAAACAGCTCGTCGCCGAGGATGGCCGCGTAGTTGTCCAGGCCGCTGAACGGGGCGCCGCCGCCGTAGAACGACGTGAGCGTGTAGTCCTGGAAGGACATCACGACGTTCGCCGCGATCGGGTAGCCGAAGAACAGCGCCAGGTACAGCAGCGCCGGCACGTAGAAGCTCAGGCGGACCAGCCGGGTGCGGCGCTCCGCGGCCGCGGCCGCGCTGGGGGTGCTCATGGTGTCGGTCCCTCGCATTCCTACTCGTCCCCCGACTCGGCCTCGCGCTGCGCGGCGGCGAGCGCCTCGGCGGGCGACGCGCCGCCGGTGGCGACCTGGTGCATGGCTGTGGAGAGGGCCTGGGCGACCGCGGGGTAGGCGGTGCCGAGTTCGACGGTGCGGGAACGGGCGGTGGGCGCGCTCTCGACGAACGGCGCCAGGTCCGGCTGGTCCGCGAGCAGCCGCTCGGCGACGTCGGGGTGGCTCGGCACGTCGGCACGCAGCCGCGACCAGGTGTACATGTTGTCCGGCTCCAGCACGCAGTTGAGCAGCTGCACCGCCTTGTCCTGCTTGTCGCCGCGCGGCACGGCCCACGCCTCGCCGCCCATCGGCGTCGCGGGCTCGCCGCCCTCCCGGAGGGTGGGCAGCGGGACGACGCCGTAGTCCAGGTCCTCGTAGGCGTCGAGCGCGGCGAGCTGCCAGGAGCCGTTGATCATCATGGCGGCGTGGCCGCCGGCGAACTGCTCGGCGACGTCCGACTGCGACCAGTTGAGCGCGGAGGCGGACACCGAGCCGTCGTCGAAGAGGGAGCCCCAGAACGACAGGGCGGTCACGGCCTCCGGCGAGTCCAGGTCGGTCAGTTCAGCGCCCGCACCCCACAGGAACGGCTCGAACTGCCAGGTGCCCTCCTCAGTGCCGATCGCCGACAGCGCCAGCCCGTAGCGGTGCCCCTCGGTGAGCGCGGCGGCGGTGCGGCGCAGCTCCTCCCAGGTGGTAGGCGGTTCGAGGCCGGCCTCGGCGAAGACCTCGCGGTCGTAGAAGAGCGCCAGGCCGTTGACGCCGGGCGCGACGCCGTACAGCTCGCCGTCGTAGCGGCCGGTGTCGAGCACGCTGTCGTAGAACCCCTCGGTGTCCACCTCGTCGTCCAGCGGCAGCAGCGCGCCGGTGGAGGCGAGCTTCGGCAGGTCGGGGTTGTCGCTGAGCACCAGGTCGGGGAGGGTGCCGGCGGCGCCGTCGCGCAGCAGCTTCGGGACGAGCTGGGAGCGGGGCATGACCTCCCGCACGACGTCGACGCCGATGCGGGCGCCGCACTCGTCGAGTATCTCGGTGAGGGCCGTGTTACCGGGCTCCGCGGTGTAGTAGTCCGCGACGGTCAGGGTGTGGGGGCCGGTCCGGGCGGTGATCAGCGAGCAGCCGCCGAGGGCGGCGGCCAGCGTCAGCGCCGTCGCGGCGGCGGTGACGGCGCGGCCCGGGCGGCGCGCCGGGCGCGGATGGGGGCGAGCGTGCGGCATGGGCGTTCCTAGGGCATGGCGGCGACGGTGGCGCCGGCCGTGGCGGGAAGCGTTTTCCGGGAAATCAGGCGGCGGGTGCGGTGGAGGCCCGCACCGTGAGCCGGGGTTCGAGCAGGACGGCGGGGCCGCCGGGCGGCTCCTCGTCGGACATGAGCAGGTCAACGGCCCGGGCGGTCATCTCGGCCGCGGGCACGGACACGGAGGTCAGTAAAGGGCTGCCCGCCGTGGCCACGGCGTCGGAGCCGATCGTGACCAGCGACAGGTCCTCGGGGATGGCGCGCCCGTAGCCGCGCAGCAGCGGCGCCAGGTGCGGGGTGGCGGCCTCGTTCTGCACGATCAGCGCGGTGGCCCCGGGCCGCTCCTGGAGCACGCGGGTGAGGGTGGCGGCGGTGGCGTCCCAGTCGCCCTCGCAGGGGCGGTGGGTCAGCCGCACGCCGCGTTCCCCGGCCCGCTCGGCCGCTCCGGCGGCGGTGCGCTCGGCGAACCCGGCGCGGCGCCGGTAGGCGGCCAGGGGCGCGCCGAGCAGGATCACGTCGCGGTGGCCGAGGTCGGCGAGGTGGTCGACACACAGCCGCCCGGCGGCGCGGAAGTCCAGGTCGACGCAGCGCAACCCGGCCGGGTCGCGCGGCAGGCCGAGCAGCACGGTGGGCACCGGCAGGCCCCGCACGACGTCGAGGCGGGGGTCGAGGACACCGACGTCCATCAGGATCAGGCCGTCGAGGAGCGCGGCGTCCATGATGCCGTGCTCGTCCTCGTCGGTCAGCAGCAGCACGTTCCGGTCATGGCGGCGGGCGGCCACGCTCGCCGAGAGCATGAACTCCGCCAGCAGCGGCCGGTGGGTGCCGTCCTCGACGCGGACGGCGAGCCCGATGGCGCGGGAGCGGGCCGAGGCGGGCGGGCGGTAGCCGAGGGCGGCCACCGCGTCCAGGACGCGGCGCCGCGTCGGCGCGGAGATCGAGCGCTTGCCGCTGATCACGTACGAGACGGTGCTGACCGCGACCCCGGCGTGCCGGGCCACGTCGGTGATGGTGGCCATGCCTGCCTCCTTCGCGGTCATCGAAACTTTCGACGCGAACCTCCTGGTCGCGGCGAAGCCAGCGGCGACGGAGACACTAAGACGGCCCCAGCACGGACGTCTAGGGCGAGAGGTTTCTTTCGACAGATTTCGATCGCCGGGGTTGTTCCGGCCGTACCCAGCGGGCTGCCGCGTGGCGGCCGCACCCCCGTAGGGTGGGCAACGACCGCGTCTAGGGGAGGGGTTCACATGACGCAGCCTCCGCAGGGGGGTTTACCGCGCCCGTTAGGTCTCCCGTCGCAGCAGCCGTCCGCGCCGGGCCCGTACCAGCCCTACCAGCCGTATCCGCCGGCGTACGGTTCCCCGCCGCCGCCCGGCATGCCTCCTTCTGCCCCGCCGCCCGCTGGCCGGCCGCGCCGGCCCTGGTGGGTGGCCGCCGCGGTCGCCGCCGTGCTCCTCGCCGGAGGCGGCACGGCGTGGCTGCTCGCCAGCGGCGGCACCGAAGAAACGTTCCACTGGTACGCGGAGTTTCCCGACGAGTGAGCCAGCCGGGCCCGGCGGCGCACCATGGACGGCATGAGCCGCATCAGCAGCGCGGCGCGCCGCCACAGACGCGCCGCGGCCTTCGTGCCCCCCGACCGCGACCCGCGCCCCGCCACCCGCACCACCGGCGACGAGCGCGCCATGCTGCACGACTTCCTGCGCGTCCAGCGCGCCACCCTGGAACTGAAGTGCTCCGACCTGACGACGGACCTCGCCCGCCGCTCCGTCGAACCGTCCACCCTGTCCCTGCTCGGCCTCGTCCGCCACCTCGCCGACGAGGAGCGGCGCTGGTTCCGGCGGGCCCTCGCGGGCGAGGCCGCGCCGCCCCGCTTCACCACCCCCGCCGACCCCGACGGCGACTTCGACGGGGCGGTGCCGCACCCGTCCGTCATCGCGGCGGCCTGGCACGCCTGGGCGCTGAGACGGCCTTCAGCGACCGCTTCCTCGCCCGCGCGCCGCACCTCGGCATCACCGGCCACGACGCCGGGCGCGGCACCGTCTCGCTGCGCTGGGTGCTGCTGCACCTGATCGAGGAGTACGCCCGCCACAACGGGCACGCCGACCTGCTGCGCGAACGGATCGACGGCGCCATCGGCCTGTGAACCGCCCCGGCCGACGGCGCCGCCGCGCACGCCCGCGCGCCGGACGCCGGGATCACCCCGCCGCCGCGATCTCCTCGTCCGCCGGCGGCGGGGGCGGCGGCGTGCCGTCGCCGAACGGCCGCCCGCCCAGCTCCTCGCGGTGGTGCGGCGTCCGCCAGCCCGACAGGTCCGGCCCCGCCGGCACGATGCCCGTCGGATTGATCCCCGTGTGCACCTCGTAGTAGTGCCGCTTGATGTGGTCGAAGTTCACCGTGTCGCCGAACCCCGGCGTCTGGTACAGGTCCCGGGCGTACGCCCACAGCACCGGGTCCTCGGTGAGCTTGTTGCGGTTGCACTTGAAGTGGCCGTGGTAGACCGCGTCGAACCGCACCAGCGTCGTGAACAGGCGGATGTCCGCCTCCGTGATGGTGTCGCCCACCAGGTAACGCTGCCGGGCCAGGCGCTCGGAGAGCCAGTCCAGACGCCGGAAGACATCGGCGTACGCCTTCTCGTACTCGTCCTGCTCGGTGGCGAAACCCGCCCGGTACACGCCGTTGTTGACGTCCCGGAAGACCGCGTCCATGACCTCGTCGATCTCGTCACGCAGCGGCTCCGGGTACAGGTCAGGCGCCCCCGGCCGGTGCAGCGCCGTCCACTCGGTCGCGAAGTCCAGCGTGATCTGCAGGTAGTCGTTGGTGGCCAGCTTCCCGCTCGGCACGTCCACGATCGCGGGCACGCTCACCCCACCCGGGTAGCCCGTCTCCCGCTTGTCGTACGCCTCGCTCAGGTACCGGATGCCGAGCACCGGGTCGCGGCCGTCCGGATCCAGCGTGAACCGCCAGCTGCGGTCGTCCTGGATCGGGTCCACCACCGCCAGCGAAATCGCCTTCTCAAGTCCCAGCAGCCGCCGGGAAATCAGCGCCCGGCTCGCCCACGGGCACGCCAGGCTCACCACCAGCCGGTACCGCCCGGGCTCCACCGGCCAGCCGTCCCGCCCGTCGGCCGTGATCCGGTCCCGGAAGTGCGCCGGGGACCGCCGGAACTTCTTCCTGCCGTACTCGGTGTTGCCGTCGCCCGACCGCCTCATCCGTCCGTCCCATCCGTTGTCCGTTCAACCATTTCCTCCAGCCTAGGAGGAGCCAGGCGCACACGCACCGTTATCGCACCCGTACAGTCCCCCCTTCCCTGCACGGCCCGCTCTGCCAGCGGCGAATCCGCTGCGGGCCGATCCGTGCCCGCCACCCGCCCTTCCCCGTCAAGACTCGGGACACCGGCACCGGGACGACGGCCCGGGACAGGAAACCGGCACGGCTCCGGAAGGAAGGCAACGCACCCATGACAGCCACCGGCTCACCGCCACGGGCCGCCAGCGGCGGCACACCGCCCTCACGGTTTGACGACCACCTGGCGGCCGAACTCCTCAAACAGCGCATCATCTTCCTCGGCTCAGAGGTCGACGACACCGTCGCCAACCGCATCTGCTCCCAGATGCTGCTGCTGTCCGCCGAGGACCCGCGCAGCGACATCAGCCTCTACATCAACAGCCCTGGCGGCTCCGTCCGCGACGGCCTCGCCATCTACGACACGATGCGGCTGATCCCCAACGACGTCGCCACGCTCGCCATCGGACTGGCGGCCAGCATGGGCCAGTTCCTGCTGACCGTCGGCACCGCCGGCAAGCGGCACGCCCTGCCGAACGCGCGGATCATGATGCACCAGCTCACCGCCGGCATCGGCGGCACCACCGCCGACGTCGAAATCCAGGTCCAGGATCTGGAGTTCACGCAGCGCTCACTGGAACGCATCCTCGCCGAACACACCGGCCAGACGCCCGAGACCATCGCCCGCGACAGCGACCGCGACCGCTGGTTCACCCCGCAGCAGGCGAAGGAGTACGGCATGATCGACCACGTGCTGACGTCCCTGGAGGACGTCCGCCCCGGCGGCGCCGCACGGCGCAGGACGGGGTTCTGACATGGGCCAGTACACGATCCCCACCGTCGTCGAGCGCACCCCGCAGGGCGAGCGCGCGTACGACATCTACAGCAGGCTGCTCTCCGAACGGGTCATCTTCCTCGGCACGGAGATCGACGACGGCGTCGCCAACGTCGTCATCGCCCAGCTCATCCACCTGGAAGCGGCCAGCCCGGAACGGGAGATCTCCATCTACATCAACTCCCCCGGCGGCTCGTACACAGCGCTGATGGCCATCTACGACACCATGTCGTACGTCACCGCGCCGATCTCGACCATCTGCGTAGGCCAGGCGGCCTCCACCGCCGCCGTGCTGCTCGCCGGCGGCGATCCGGGGCGGCGCGTCGTGCTGGAGCACGCCCGGGTGCTGCTGGGGCAGCCCGCCAGCGGCCTCCAGCGCGGCACCTTCGCGGACCTCAGCCTCCAGGCCAAGGAGCTGATCCGGATCCGGTCACAGGTCGAGGACGTCCTCTCCCGGCACACCGGGCACGACGTGGCCACGCTCCGGGCGGACATGGACCGCGACAAGGTCTTCACGGCCGAGGAGGCCGTGGCGTACGGCATCGCGGACCACGTGCTGACGCGGCGGGCCGTGCCCGCCTGACACCAGCGCGGCGGGACCGGCGGCCTCAGGCGGCGAGCCGCACCATCGCCGTCGGCGGCACCGGTCCCCGTCCCGCGGCTCCCGGCCGGGCGGCGGCCGCGCGGCCGAGGGCGGAGACGGCGCGGGCCGGGCGCCGCCGGTACAGCTCGCGCTGGGCGCGGTCCAGCAGGTCCGACAGCCCGAGGCCGAGCGCACGGGCGGCCGCCGCCAGCACCTCCGACGAGGGCTCCTTGCGGCCGCGTTCGATCTCGGAGAGGTAAGCCATGGAGATACGCGCCTCCTCGGCGACCTCCTTCAAGGTGCGCTCCTGCCCGAGCCGCTCGCGGCGCAGGACATCACCGACCAGCTGCCGCCACAGCGGCTCCCTGACCGCCTCGCCGGCCGGGGGGACCGGACGCAGCGGCACGACACGGGCTTCGTTCGACGCGTTGCTGCTCACCCCCTCAGCCTAGGAAGGGGCAGGCGTCCTGAGCCCTTTCCGGCGGTCTGCCCTCCGCGAAACAGCCCGGCTGCTGCTCGCCGCCCGCCTGCCTGCGCCCCCCGGGGATTACAGGGGGACGCACGTACGCCAGCTTCTCGTCGGGCACGGGGTACGGGGTCTCGGGCGGCAGCAGGTGCCGGGCACGGTCCAGGTCGCCGTCACGGACGTGGCCGTGGACCGCGTGGGCCAGCGGCGTGACGTCGGTGACCGACACGATCCACTCGTCGGCGTAGCGCCGCGCGGCCTCACCGCCCAGGCCCAGCTGGAGCGACCGGTGGGGCAACGGCCGCAGGTGCAGGTTCCGGATCCCACTGGACCCGTGCGGGCGCGCGCCTCAGCTCGCGTTTCCACGCGTCGCGGCTGGTGTGGAGCGTGGGTTCGTAGTGCGACAGGCAGGCGTGCGCCAGCGCCCACTCGAAACCGTCCCGGGTGATCTCGACAGCGAGCACGGTCTCCTGGCGCGCCTTCGTCGCCCAGCCGCAGCGGTACATCATCCACAGGAACGACGGCTTGATCCACGTCATCCGGTCCCGCTTCCACGCCGGAGGAAACCGCCCCTCCCGGGCCGCCGGAACACCGATCTCCGGGGCGTACGCCTGGTACACGGTGACCGTCGACTCCGTATACCGCGCCCTGATCTGGTACTTCGGTACTGTCACGCCACTAGCCTGGTCACCGTGCTGGCTCTGGTGCCACCGATTTCCGCGAGGAAGAACCACCCTCCGCGGTCGCGGGGAGCAGAAGCCCTAGGGCGGGGTGACTCGGGGGCAGCGCGGACCATCCCCGCGTGCGCGGGGAGCAGCATCGGCCCGCTCACCCAGCGGGAGGCGCGGCAGGACCATCCCCGCGTGCGCGGGGAGCAGGACAGCAGGGCTGTACGCCCGCCTGAGCGGCGAGGACCATCCCCGCGTGCGCGGGGAGCAGTGGTGACCGCGCAGGCTGTCGGCGAGTGTGAAAGGACCATCCCCGCGTGCGCGGGGAGCAGACCGCGATAGGGGCGGTGGCTGGGTTGAGGGCAGGACCATCCCCGCGTGCGCGGGGAGCAGTGGCGTCCATTCTCCAGGATGCGCTGACGCCGGGGACCATCCCCGCGTGCGCGGGGAGCAGATCAGTGTGCGCCTGGCGTCGGCAGGGTCGCCCGGACCATCCCCGCGTGCGCGGGGAGCAGCCACGAGTGCGAGATCCACACCCGGTACCTCGGGGACCATCCCCGCGTGCGCGGGGAGCAGGTAGGCAGCGGAGTCCATGGTCATCTCGTTCACGGACCATCCCCGCGTGCGCGGGGAGCAGGTCGGCGCAGCCGCCGGTGCGGCGGATCTGGTCGGACCATCCCCGCGTGCGCGGGGAGCAGCGTCGCGTAGGCGCCGTCCCGGTCGAGGAGGGAGGACCATCCCCGCGTGCGCGGGGAGCAGTGGACGATCTACGCGCGAAGGTGGACGCGGTGAGGACCATCCCCGCGTGCGCGGGGAGCAGTCACCGCTTGATGCCGGCTCGTCGGCGCTGGCCGGACCATCCCCGCGTGCACGGGGAGCAGCCGCCCACCACTACGTCGAGGTTCGGGCGGATGGGACCATCCCCGCGTGCACGGGGAGCAGCTGGCCAAGGCAGGCCCACCAATCGAACAGGCAGGACCATCCCCGCGTGCACGGGGAGCAGTGATAGCGGGCGCGGGCCGTGACGTCGATCGAGGGACCATCCCCGCGTGCACGGGGAGCAGACTTCTTGACCTGTGGTTTTATCGCGGCCAGGCTTCGTTTTCGTTTACCTTCTCTGTCCTCGAACCCCTACTGAGTTGGACGGGCGGTGGCCAACTGGCCATCACGTGACAGGCGCCAGGGTCATCAGGCCACAGCCGTACGCCTTGGCCTTGCCCAGCCCGTGGGTCAGCGTGCGCCGGAACGCGGCCAGGTCGGTGACGCGCAACCGCCCGTCGAAGGTGACGCGGGTGAAACGCACCGGCTCGCCGCTCTTGGCGCCCTTCTTGAACCGCAGCGGCATGACGTCGCGGACGAGCACCTCGCACTCGTCGCCCCGCTCGGTCAGCCGCCGCTCCGGCGGCTTGCGCACGATCTCGAACCCCGCGCGTTCCTCCTGCTTGAGGAGCCAGGCCAGCTGGTGGCGCGGTGTGACGTGTGCCGTCCGCTTGGTCGGTGCGTCCGGCGGGTCCTGCGGCCTGCGGACGTAGTGGACGGGATTCGCCGTGAGCCGGAACGCCCAGGTGCCGCCTACTGCCAGCCGCTCCAGGAACCCGCCGTAGTCGAAGGTCGTCCACCCGGGCGTGTCCAGGGCAGGCCAGCCCGCCTGCTCGACGAGGTGGGTCAGGTCGGGGCGCTGCGGGCTGACGACGTACAAGTCAGCGCGGCCCTCGGCGTTCATGTCCACGCGCCACAGCACCCGCGGCCCCTGTCCCCCGCGCGGCGGCGGCTCGGGAAAGGCCAGGTTGACGGCGCCGTGCATCAGGTGGGGCGAGCCGAGGAGGCGACGGGCCCTGGGCCGGCCGGTGTTGAGGCGGAAGCGGGTCAGGTACATCGGGGCGTCCTCATGGCGCGGGAGAGAGAACGGCGGTCGGGTCGTGGTCGTCATCGCCGGGCGGCGGGACGGTCCGGTCGGTGACGACACCGCGCAGCCCGTACTGGCGGTGGCGCGGGTCGAAGCTGAGCGGGGTGTCGCGCAGGGACAGGTGCGGGGCCTGGCTCGGCGGGGCGTCGAGGAACAGGTCGAGCGCGGGCGGCCCGGCGGACTGCTGCTCGTTCTTCGCCATCCGCTGAAGCCGCCGCTTGTACCACGGCGACGCCTGCCACTCGGCCCCACGCAAGGCCTCCTCCAGCGTGACGTCTTCCAGCGGCCGGCCCATCTCGACGGGGCGAGAGGGCGGGCAGGAACGGCGGCCCAGGTACGGGAGGAAACGCGGTGCGCGCAGGGCCTGGTGGAGCCGGTTCAGGAGTCCAGTGTCTCCCTCGACACCGGCGACGAAGACCGCGTCGGCCAGGTAGAAGCGATCCGACAGCGGCATGGCCTTGCCGGAGTCCTGGTGGTGGGCGGTCTGGAAGTCGCGCAGCCGGGTGCCGGGCTGGTCGATGCGCACGCCGAAGCGCAGCGCGGCCAGGTCGGACAGGTCGGCGGTGCGAGGGCGACCCTCGGCGGCGGCGAGCAGGCCGAGCACGCCGCTCTTGGTGGGCGCGTTCTCCGTGGTCCGGCGGGCGAACCGGGCGGCGGAGCCCCAGGACTGGAGCGGCCCGGCGAGCCGCAGCAGCAGGACGGTCATGCCCCGGACCCCAGGCGCTGCCGCACGGCCTCGCTGACATCGCTCACCAGGTCCTCCAGCCCCACGTTCTGGCCAAGTTCTGCCAGCGGCTTTGTCTCCTCGCCGATGCGGAAGACCCAGCTGTGGTCGTGGCCCCCCTCCATGCCGTACGCCCTCTCCAGTTCCGCGGCGTACTTGGCGAGGCGGCAGCAGCTTTCGCGGAGGTGGCCGCCCTCGGGCCCTCGGGGGACGGGTTCTTCGAAGGCTGCGGCGAAGTTCACCGGCCAGCGGTCGCGGAGCTTGACGATGACGGCCGAGGGGAGGGTGTGGTTGCCAAAGGTGTTGATCTTGCCGGTGGGCATGGAGGTGATGAACGCCTCCAGGAACGCGCCAACCGCCTTCTCGACGGGCGTGGTCGGGGCCTTGTCCTCCCGGAGTCCGGCGCCCAGGTTGGCGTGCAGCGCGTCGACATCGACGGCGGCGTAGCGGTACAGCGTCGCCGAGTTGAAGTCGATGGTGCCGATCATCCCGGCGCCGGACTCGTCGTCCTCGCTGCGGTCGTCGACGGCGGTGTAGTAGTCGGACTCGATGTCGGACTTGTGGACGCTGAGGGCGTGCGCGACCTGCGCGGCGGCGTCCACGTTGAGGTCGCTGGCGTCGGCGACCATGCGGCCGAAGAGGGCGATGTCCACCGAGTGCCGGGTGTCCACGGCCCGGCGCGCGGCGGCCTTGTGCTCCTTCTGCTTGAGATACTCCTTCAGCTTTTTCGGGTCACCGTCCGGCCCGCCGCCCGCAATGGCGATCTCGGCGAGGGCGTCGAGCTGCCGCCTGCTGAGGAACATCAAGTACGACGACTCGGGCGAGGCCGCCTTCTCCTCGCCGTCCTTCTCCTTGCGCTTGGGCACCTCGATCTTGGAGCCCGTCGCCGCTACCAGGGTCTCCTTGGCCAGCTCGACGGCCGTGGGAGCAAGGGAGGCGTCCCGCGCGGTAATGCGCTCGGCCAGTGCCTCGGCGACCTTCTTCGTCCTGACCCCCAGTTCCTCGGCCGGGAGCAGGTCGCTGAAGGCCCGGCGCGTGGCGCGCTTCCAGGCCTGGCTCGATACCCGGGCACGCCGGACACCCCCGAAATAGGCTGATTTCGGCGTGCCGGTGTCATCGCGGTTGAGGTTGCTTGGCGGCACGGTCTGAAGGATGTGAATATCGAGGATGGTCCGGTTCACCGTAATTCCGTTCTCTGGCTAGGGCAGCGGCGGTCAGTCGTCGTCGGTGGGCTGGTCATTGCTGGCGGGCGCTGACTCGGCACGGTGAAACTCGCGCCCCCAGGCACGGCGCACGTCGCCCTGGCGGTGTTCGTACTGCCATTCGAGGAGCTGGGAAGCGAGGCGGCCGTAATCCAGCGGGATCCGCTCTGCTCGGAGCAGCGTGACCATGTCGCGCAGGCGACCCCCGAGAGTCTCGATATCGGAGGCCGTGCCGATCCGCACGAACCGCTTGCGGATCGTCGGGGGGAACTCCTCGACGGAGACGCCGCTGTCCGCGGCCCCCGACCTTGCGGCACCCAGCTGCCGCACGGCGCGGCCAAGCGGCCAGTGCCAGTCGTGCATCGGCTGGTCACGCACCGACTGCTGGTGCAGCGCCCACAAGGTCACGGCCAGATGGACCGCCGTGTCCTCCCGCTCGATGACGCTGTCGGATGCCGGTTCCTCCAGCTCGCTGTAGCGCCTCTTGGTCAGCTCCTCCATGTGGTCAAGGCCCCAGCTCGCGGGAGAGGCGTGCGGCGGGCGTCCCGCCTCGCGCCGCAGCCGGGCTACGGCGCCGACAGCCATCGCCACGTCCTGCTGATAGCCGCGCTGGAGCTGCTTGATGGTCGCCACGGTCGCGTCACGCACGAGCGCCCGATCAGGTTCACCGGAACCGTGTTCACCGACGGCGCCGGCACCGTCCTCATCGCCAGACTCTGGCTGAGTGGTCATTGTGGTCTCCGTGTAGTGGTCCGGGGTCGTGTCCGCTGGCAGGGCTCAACTGGTTGATTGGTCAGCCGGTGTCTTCAGCACGTAGGCCAGGCGGGAATGGAACCAGCGCTCGGCGCGGCCCGCGTCAATAAGCCGTTTGACCATGCCGGGCAGTTCGACCACCCGTCCCTCGTCGGCAGCCGGGCTGGCG
Organism: Streptomyces sp. 7-21; assembly: GCF_016741785.1. Taxonomy (GTDB): domain Bacteria; phylum Actinomycetota; class Actinomycetes; order Streptomycetales; family Streptomycetaceae; genus Streptomyces. The sequence goes on along the minus strand of NZ_JAERRL010000012.1, from coordinate 32,007 downwards.
GATTCCAGCAGTTCCCGGGCGTGTTGCAGCAGGTGGTATCGCACAGTTGTACGCCACTCGCGCCGCGCGTCCTCCAGATCAGGAAAATCTGGCAGCATCGAAAGCCACGCTCGGTAAGGCCCATCAAGAGCCCCGAACGCGGCATCGCGAGCCGAGTTATCCGGGGATTCATGGTCGGTCCCCGCTGCGCGGGCGAGATTGGCGGCAAGCTGGCCGAGGGCGCGCACGGCCTGTTCAGCCTCGTCGGCCGCGTCCACGGCTGCGGCGCCATACTCCGGGTTGGCCTCGTGCAGCGTGATGACGGGCAGGACGAGGGAGTCGTCCACGATCTCGTCCACGACGGCCTGCTGGGTGCCGTAGACGGTGCCGATCAGGCGGAGCCGGATCAGTTTCTTCGGCGGGAACACCTCGCCCATGGTGGTGAGCTTCGCGAACCACTCGGCGACGCCGGGAGGACGAAGGGCGGCTGGCTCCCCCTTCTTGCTCTTCTCCCCGGCGTGGGACTTGGCGGGCAGCAGCGACGCCAGCCCACGCCACGCGGAGCGGCTCGGGTCGTGCCGGACCGGCACGTACACCGGCTTGCGGCGCTCCGTCTTCTCCCGTGTCCAGCTGCGACGAAAGGCCGTCATCGGCTCCAATGTGTGCGGATCGGGAAGGGCCAGCGGATCGCCGTAGCCGAGGACGACGCCCGTAACCGCGCCGTCCTCGGCGTGAAGCCGGATCCTGCGGGTCTGCCACGTGTACAGATCCCGGAGGCTGCGGGGGCGGCTCGCCGCGTCCGGCTGGGGCGCGGGACCTGTCGGGGGACGTCGCCAGGCGGGCCGTTCCTCATCTTCGGTGCGGGTCTCCCCGCCGTACGCCTCCTCCAGGGCGATGAGGTTGAGAAGGAGAGTTTCGCGGAGCGTGTCGCCTTCGGCGAAGACGCCACCGAGGCCACCGAGCGAACCAACACCGAGCGGATAGACTTTGCCGTTCTTCGGGCGCGTGTCGTCTCCGAGCATCGCGGACTTGATGCCCGAGGTGTCGTAGGCGTGCGCGTGCACCAGCCAGCGCGCGGCCTCCGCGTAGGAGAGCCGGTCGACGCCTGGTTCCCGCATGGAGAAGAACGTCTCGCCGACCGGCACGTCCGCGACGATGCGGCTGAGCGGCGCTATCTCGTTCTTCGCCGTCCGCAGCCCGGCCACCTGGAAGAACGGACGCTCAGGATGGAACAGCTGGAAGCACTCGCGGTGCTTGTCGAGGTAGGTCCGCACAGGAGCGAGTGACCGGTCATCCAGCCACAGCTCCTCCCAGTCCTCGATTTCCGCTGGGCCCTCCAGGGCGTCGTAGAGGATGGCGAGCAGCAGGCGGAGCAGAGCGATCTCCTGCGTCGGCACATCGCCGACGAGCCGCCTCAGCTCACCCGCCTGCTCGAAAAGAGCCCTGAGCGACACCTCTTCGACCACGCCGTCCAGCCGTTGGACCGGAAGCCACGGATTCGATACGAGGTCGAACGACGGCTCCACCGGCGCCACGTCCCCCCTGGTCGTTCCGTCGCTCGTGCCACCCATCTCCCCACCACCTCATCGGTCACCCCGCTGCGCCCGCACCGGAACCGGGCACACCAGAAGACGTCACCGTCAGTCCGTCCGTGCGACTGTAGGTAACTTCGTAGCCTGCCAGACGGCACTGACAATCCGCATCCAAAACGAGGATCAGCTCGCCAGCCAGCCAAGGGCACTCCTTGGCCTGCCAGGCCGGAACCGAGAAACGCTCCAGCTCGGCCTTGGTTTCGTCGATCCGCTTGGACGTGCTCAACTGCCAGGGCAGCGTGACGGCGCTCGCCGCAACGGCTTCGGCCGCGCGGCGGCTGGGCGGGACATCCGTGGGCAGTTCGAGACCACCGCGTTCACCCTTCTTCTCGCCGTCCAGCCACGGCACGGTCGTGAGCCGCCCGTCGGCCTGCCGCTGGATCACGAGTACCTCAAGCGTCTCCGCGCTGTCGCGCACCTGGGCACGGCCCGCGCTGGTGTCGTCGGCGTCACCGGCGTGCGCCTCCAGCCAGCCGTACAGCGGGCGTCCGGGGCGGCGGACCGGGCCGAGCAGGAAGCCCTCCGCCTTCTGGCGTTTGCGCGCGAGCAGCGCGTCGTGCTGCGCGCGTGCGTCGTCCAGGGCCTCGGTCCACTCAGGCGGTACCGCCTGTTCCTCGCCGTACGCGGCCTGGACGAGCGGGCTGATGTGGCCGGGCAGTTCGAGCGGTTTTCCCTTCAGGTGCGGGGTGAGCACCGCCAGGGACCGCAGCACGGTGTACTCGCCCTGGTAGACGGTGCGGGTCCCGCACACGGCGCGCGGCGGTGTCTCCGACCAGTCCTTCACGCCGGTGATCAGGCAGCGGGCCGAGGCCAGGCGCTCGGGCCGCTTACGGGGGTGGCGGTGCAGCCGTCCTATCCGCTGGAGCAGCAGGTCGATGGGCGCTAGGTCGGTGACGAGCAGATCGAAGTCGATGTCGAGTGACTGTTCCGCGACCTGGCTGGCCACGACGATGTGTTTCCTGGGCCGCTCGTCGCTGTTCCGCCCGAACCGCCGCAGCAGAGCGGCGTCGTTGGCCGCCCGGTCGGCGGCGAGAAACCGCGAATGCGCCACGGTCACCGCGTCCTCGCCGAACCGTTCGCGCAGGGCGTTGGCGGCCTCCAGGACGCGGTCCACCGTGTTGCGGATGACGAGCGCGCAGCCGCCCTCCGCCAGCTCCCGTTCCAGCCGGTCGGCCAGGGACTTTGTGTCGTCCGCGAGGCGTTCCACCACGACCTCGGTGCGGCGGCCAGAGGCCGCCCGCGGGCGAGCCGTGAGCGTGGGCTGGCCAGGGGCGACGGCCGTGAGCAGGGGGTAGGCCTCCGGGTCAGTCACCACCTCGGCCGCCGCTTCGGCTCCCGCATAGGCGGCGACGAGCGCACGCCTGCGCTCGGCCGGGAGCGTGGCCGAAAGCAGCACGACCGGCACCCGGTAGGCCGCGAGCCATTCCAGGACCCGGTCCAGGTAGCGGCTCATGTAGGCGTCGTAGGCGTGGACTTCGTCGATGACGACGACCTTGCCCGCCACGGCGAGATGCCGGAGAGCGAGGTGCCGGGTCTTGAGCCCGGCGAAGAGCAGCTGGTCAATCGTCGCGACCGCGAACGAGGCGAGGAGCCGCTTCTTCCGGCCGCGCAGCCACTGGTGGGCGTGGAGGCCGGTGGCACGGGCCCCCGCGCGGCCCGTGCCCTGGTCACCATCGGGGTCCACGGCGGCGATAACATGCCTGTCCTTCCGGAGCAGCCCGGCCCACTCCTCGTTGAGCGCGGCCTTCGCGTGCGCGAGTACCACAGACCTGCGCCCCTCGCCGGGCAGATGCTTCAGCCATTCCAGCAGGCGGGGGAACATGGCGTCGCTCGTGGCCCTGGTCGGCAGCGCCAGCAGCACCCCGCCCGCACCCGAGCGGGCCGCCAGCGTCTCTGCGGCGGCCAGGGCCGCCTCGGTCTTGCCCTCGCCCATGGGTGCCTCGATGAGCAGCAGACCGGGAGCCGGCATGGTGCGGGCAAGGCGTACGGACTCGGACTGCACAGGGCGGATCGCCGCGTCCTCCAGCGTCGGGAAGCGCTGGGCGAACAACTCGGCTGCGTCGTGCGGGGGTTCCTCGGGCATCCACGCAGGCGGCAGGTCAAGCCCTTCCCAGGCGGCACGGAGGCGGCGCTCCTCTCCGCGCGGCCCGGCCGGCTGCCAGCTCTCAGGGTCGTAAGGGAACAGCTCGCGTGCGCTGGCGATCCAGTCGGCCACGATCACGATCGACGTCAGCAGGGCCTGCACCGGCTGTGACAGCCGCACCGTCCCCCACTTCGGAAAACAGTCGTCGGCTCCGGAGAAGACAGCACAGGCATCCAGCAGTTCGAACTGGGCCCGCCGCCAGGTCTCTTCGCTGGGGCCAGGGTGGCGCAGCAGGTGGGGGCGAAGCTGAAGGTCGTGGATGTGCTGGTGATCGGGAGGCACGCCGTGGTGTCCCCCGACGACCACGGCGAACTGCCCGGAGACTCGGCCCCGGATACCGAACCGCTCTTCCAGCCACTCCTGGAGAAGGAGTTGTCCGGCCAGCCCATGCGGGGCCAGCTGGCGCTCCTGCCCATACTCGCGAGCCGACTTCATGGCCAGCCCCGCTTCGCGCATGGGAGCGGCCAGGTGCTCGAACCGGCATGCGAAAGAAACGGTCGATTTGCCGATATCATGACAACTTCCCAAGAAGACAACGAGGCGTTTGGCGTCCTCCTGCCCACCAGGCAACTCGCAGCCGATCAAGTGCCGGACCGAGTGCGGCACCCAGTCTTCCCAGAGCTTCTTGGCTACTGCTCCGCTGTCGGCCATGTGCCGCCACAGCGGTAGTGAGGCGCCATCCTCGCGGTCATACTTCGCCCATGCCACCCGGGCAGGTAGGGACAAATCGCCAAAGGAAGCAGGCGATAACCCACCAGACAACCTAACGCCCCCTCTCTCTCTGGACACCGCCCGTACCTCTACCTATAGATGTGGCCGCCCAGCCCGGACACTCCGGGGTGGGCGGCGGTTACGTTATGAGCAAGAACGGCTGGGGAGACGTGTAGCCAGGACGACGATGACCAAAATCGCCACCCAGACGATTGGGGCCCAAGGGGACGGCGCCGCCGGTAAGCTCGCGGGAAGGCACGCAAGCCAGCACCACGGCCACGACTCACGCCCCGGGCGCTCAGACGGGACGCCAGCCACTACACTCATTGCAGTTCTCCTTTTCTGAGGCTTGGAGGACTGGGCCGGGCCCTCTGCTCCTCTCGTGCCGGCGAGAGGCGGGCCCGGCCTTTGCTATGCACGGACCGTACAACACCCAAGCACGCCGCCTCAACTTACGCTGCGTGGAAGCGACTTATTTCTGACGAGCGCCTTGCGCACGTGGCTCCCCTTCCTAGTTCGTGTAACCCCTCACGTAGACGGGGACTGCCACGTGGTTCTCCGCCTTACTTGCAGTCGGACGCAGTTCACCCCCGCATGCGCGGGGAGCACGAGGAGCGTTGCCCGCGTGGTACCCCTTCCTAGGGGTCATCCCCGCGTGCGCGGGGAGGACAGCGGCCTCGGCACCGTGCAGGACGCAGGCGTCGGCTCACCTCCGCTTGCACGGGGAGCAATTACTCGATCCTAGGGCGCCAGTCGGGCGTGACGAGGTCGCATGGTGTGGCGGGACTACCGCTCGTGCGTTTCGCCCCGGCTGAGCCCACCCCCGCCGGTAAGTGTCCGCAGTCCCCCGACGTTCGGCGGGAAGGGTGGTGAGGCCGGCGTGACGCAAGATCGGGCGGGAGGCCGCAGAGCCGCTCCGCGGTGCGGGCGAGGCCGTTCATGGCGGCTCACCTCAGTCAGGCGGAACAGTGGGCGCATCGGAATTGGGGGCAGGAGACGGTGGCCACCGGTCGCGGATGCCGTCGCGGCGGCAAGGCGGATGTCACAGCCGGGTCAGGTACATCGTGCCGCAGGAGAAGCACTCCACTCCCCGTTCCGCGCCCGACAGCTGTTCCGTGAGGACCTCGGCGGACTCGCCGTCGGCGTCCACGGTGATGGTCTGGCGTGCCTGTCCGATGACCTCGCACGTGCCGGTTGACACGTCGTACAACGGCACCGTGGCGCTGTACGTCCCGTCGCTGCCGGTGAACTCGGTGGTGGTGGTCCCCCCGCACACGTCGGGCCCCGTGATGGCGTACGTGCCGGGGCGTTCCTCGACGAACTCGTAGACGTTGCCGTAGCTGTCCTCCCACATGCCCTCCAGCCCGTCGTCCTCCGTCGCTTCGGGGAGGGAGTCGTCCGCCGGATCGGTCCCGGCGCCGCCGTCCGTGCCCGCGTCGCCGGTATCCGCCCCGGGGCCGGAACCGGCGCCGTCCGGTCCCTGCGACGAGGCAGACGTGTCAGAGGAGCCGGACTGGGAGTTCACGATGACAACGCCGAGGACGATGGCCGCGACGATCCCGATCACCAGCAGCGTCACCATCCCGCCGAAGCCCGCGCCCGTGCCGGCCGAGGCGGTCGCCGCGCCAGCCGGGGCCGTCCCGCCCGCCCCTGAGGGTGGCACCGGCGGGCCCAGCGGGCTCGGCCCGTACGGCGAGACGCCGGGGCCGGGCACCGTCATCCCCGCCCCCGGGTGCGGGCCGTAGGCCGGGGCAGGCGGAAGCCAGCCGCCCGCCGGCGGCGCGCCCGGCGTGGCACCGGACGTGACAGCCGGCCCCTGCGGCGTGCCCGCGACCGGGGCGGGGTGCGGGCCGGCGGCCCCCGTGTTGCCGCCGCCCGCAAGCGAGTTGCCTCCCGCCCCCGCCGCCTGGGGCGGCGACGCGTACCGCTGCGCGTGCGCCGCCGCGTGCGCGCCGTCCGTGTCGCCCAGCTGCCGCCACAGCACCAGCGCCTCGCCCAGCAGCGCGCCCGCCACGGCGTGCTGTCCGAGCAGCAGGCCGCGCACGCCCTCCTCGTGGGTGAGGTACGCCAGTGCCCGGCTGTCGCCCGCCCGCTGGGCGGCTCCGCGCCCGTGGCCAAGGACGCGCCCCCAGACGCCGAACCGCAGCGAGCGGCCCAGTCCGGGCGAGGCGGCCCGTGCCAGCGCGGCCGCGAGGTCGAACCGCTCCTCTCGTTCAGCCAGCCAAACAGCTCGTTCCAGGACCGCCGCGTGGGCGGCGAGATCGGCGGGCGTGGTCGTGGGCAGCGCCGCCCACCGCGTGAAGTAGTCACACAGCCGGTCGGCGGGGAACGCCGGGGTGCCGCGCCGCCACAGCGCGTCCGCCACGTCCAGCACGCAGCGGTAGCCGCGCTCCGTGCCCTCGGCCAGGCCGAGTTCGGTCAGCCGCTCGCACACGGCCGCCGGATCGGGCACGTTGGTCAGCGCTCCGACGTGCGCGGCCGCGACCTCCGCGTTGCCCAGCGTCGCCAGGAGGTGCAGCGCCACCATGGGCCCCGCGTCCAGCTGGTCCAGCAGCAGCGGCAGCAGGTCGGCGACGGCGGCGGGCGCGGGCAGCCGCACCTCGCCGGACGGTTCCGTCCGGGCCAGCCGGGCGGCGCGGAGCAGCAGCAGGGGCCGTCCCGACGCGGCCTACCACAGCTCGGCCGCCGCCGCCCGCTGGTTCTCCGGCAACGGCCGCCCCAGGGCGCGTTCGAGCAGCGCTTGACCGGACTCGCGGGCAAGACCGGCGAGTTCGAGGACGGTGCCGTCGCCGAGCAGGGTGCTGTCGTGGCTGGCGAAGACGAACGCCGCGTCCGGGGCGGTGTCCCTCAGCTCGCGCAGCTGCTCGGTGGTCAGTTCGGCGTTGTCGACGTACACCGTCAGCCGCAGCCCCGTCATCAGCTGCCGCAGTTCGCTGCGCGCGGGCGCGTATCCCTGGGTCTGGTAGCAGGCTTCGAAGAGTTCCTGTGCCAGGTCGCTGGCTTCGCCGTGGGAGGCGTCGAGGAAGACGACGCCGTCCTCGCGCGGCGGGAGCGTGCGGGCCGCCGCGTGCCGCAGCAGTGTGCTCTTCCCGCAGCCGCGCGGTCCCCATAACTGGACGGCGCCGCCGGTCTGGAGTGCGCGTGCGAGCGCCGCTATCTCGGCGTCCCGGCCAAGCGGGGCGGGCTGCCGCCGCGCCGGGAGCAGGGCGATGCGCGGGCGCCGCGCCGGCCGGGGGAGCTGTCCCGGCGGCAGCGGGGTGACCGTCGCCCCGCGGTGGGCGTCTATCACGGCGTGATAGTTCCCGGCGATCACTGGTCCGCTGGTGTTTCCGCCGGCGCCGGCCCAATGAGCGAAGCCGGCGTTGTGTCCCGTGTCGTCCATGGTCCCCTCCCCCTTCCGCCGTCCGCTGCGGGCGGCGTGCTGGTGACGACGTCGTGCGGCGGAACCGCCGAACGCGTCGCTCGTGCGCGGCTTCGTTCCCCCGGCTGGTGCGCCGCCTCACCCGGACGCGAGAACGCCCAGCAGGCGCAGGTCCCCGGCGCTGATCGTGCGGCCGCCGGTGGTGACGACGCCCTTCTCCCGCGGGCCGCGCACGGCCTCGTCAACGCTGGGCCCGGCGGCCCCGGACAGGGCGGCGGACGGGAACACCGGTTCCCCGGGCCGGCTCGCCTCCCTCATGACACCTGTGGTCCGCTGGCACGGCCTGTTGGCCCGCCGGGGTGGCGATGCCCCCGTTGCGGCGCGCGCAAACACGTCGTCCGGTGGCTTCCCGGCCTGCCGCGCGCCGCGCCCGTCCAGCTGCACCGCACGACGACACCGGAACCAACTCCGGTAATCGACACGGGTATTGCGGCCCCAAGTCGGCCGTCGCGGGCATAGCATCGTCGGCGTGCCTGCTCACGGACCCACGCGCCGCACCGTCATGACCACCGCCGCGGCCGCCGCCCTGCCGCTCGCCACGGCCCGCCAGGCCAGCGCCGCCGGGGCGCCCGGGTTCCGCCACGGCATCGCCTCCGGCGATCCGCTGCCGGACGGCGTGCTGCTGTGGACGCGGATCACCCCCGTGCCCGAGGCTGTGCCCGGCTCGGGCGCCGGGCCCGACACCGAGGTGGCCTGGGAGGTCGCCACCGACCCGGAGTTCGGCTCCGTGGTGACGCGGGGCAGCGTCACCGCGAGCGCCGCGACCGACCACACGGTCAAGGCCGACGTGCGGGGCCTGCGTCCCGACACGGCCTACTACTACCGGTTCAGCGCCGACGGCGTGACGTCGCCGGTGGGGCGTACCCGCACGGCGCCGGCCGCCGGGGCGAGCCCGGCGAACCTGCGCCTGGGCGTGGTGTCGTGCTCCAACTACGAGGCCGGGCATTTCGCCGCCTACCGGCACCTCGCCGCCCGCGGCGACCTGCACGCCGCGGTCCATCTCGGCGACTACATCTACGAGTACACCACCGGCGTCACCCCGGCTGAGCCGGTGCGGCGGCAGGAGCCGCCCCATGAGGTGCTGCTCGCCGACTACCGGGTCCGGCACGGGCACTACCGCACCGACCCCGACCTCCAGGCGCTGCACGCCGCCCACCCGGTGATCGCGATCTGGGACGACCACGAGACCGCCAATGACGCCTGGCGGGAGGGCGCCCAGAACCACTCGCCGGACACGGAGGGCCCGTGGGCGGCACGCCGGGCGGCGGCCGTGCGCGCGTACTTCGCGTGGATGCCGGTCCGCCCGGCGGTGGAGGGGACCACCTACCGGCGGCTGCGCTTCGGTGACCTGGCCGGCCTCCACCTGCTGGACCTGCGGTCGTTCCGGGACCAGCAGGCCGGACGCGGCGGCAGCGAGGTCGACTCGCCGGACCGGACGATCACCGGGCGCGCCCAGCTGGAGTGGCTTACCACGGGTCTGGCCGAGTCCGGGACGCAGTGGCATCTGATCGGCAACTCGGTCATGATCGCGCCCGTGGCGTTCGGGTCGGTGCCCGCGTACCTGCTCGGGCCGATCGCCGAGTGCCTTGGCATCCCGGAGGGCGGTCTCGCGGTCAACACCGACCAGTGGGACGGCTACCCGCACGACCGGCAGCGGCTGCTGGACCACCTGCGGGAGCGGGAGATCACCAACACCGTGTTCCTGACCGGGGACATCCACATGCACTGGGCCAACGACGTGCCGGTCAGCGCCGCGACGTATCCGGTGTCCCCGTCCGTCGCCACCGAGTTCGTGGTCACGTCCGTCACGTCGGACAATCTCGACGACATCCTCGGGGTGCCGCCCCGCACGGTCTCCGGCGTGGCCGAAGCGGCCGTCCGCGCGGCCAACCGGCACGTCCGCTGGGTGGACATGGACGTGCACGGCTACGGCGTCCTGGACGTCACCCCGGAGCGAGCGCAGATGGACTACTTCGCGCTGACCGACCGTGCCGATCCGGAGGCCGGCAGCTCCCTGCTGCGGTCGTACCTGACCCGTTCGGGCACGCAGCGCGTGGTCCGGGCCGACGAGCCGGTCGCCTGAAGCCGCGCCGCCACCCGCCGCGGTGCGCCGGGGGCCCGTCCCGCGTGCCCCGGCCGCTGTGCCCCACCCCTCCCCCGACCGTGCCCCGGGGCTGATCCCGCTCCCTCGCGGGCGCGGCCCGAAGCTGCGGCACGCCCGCATGGCCCGTACGTTGAAAAGAGGCGAAGCGCACAAACACCACTGTCGGCGTGATCAGGGAGAAACGGGATGGCGAAGGGCCACGGCGGGGACAAGAAGCTGAAGAAGGGCGACAAGGTGACCTGGAGCAGCCACGGCAGCCAGGCCGAGGGCAGGGTGGAGAAGAAGGTCACCGACCGCACGGAAGCCGCGGGCCGGACGGTGAACGCCTCCCCCAAGGAGCCGCAGTACCAGGTGCGCAGCGAGAAGTCCGGCAAGGCCGCCGTGCACAAGCCGTCCGCGCTGAAACGGAAGAAGAAGTGAGGCCGCCGTGGACGAGGACGAGCGGAAGCGGGTCTGGGACGAGTTCCGCGCGCTGGTGAACGTGAAGCCCGCCGACCTGGAGACATGGCTGGCCTCGGCGGAGTCCCAGAGCGCCGGGCAGCACAAGGACGGCGGCGAGTCCACGGGGCACGCCTCCGGCCGCCGGATCGTCGGCATCCTGCGCACCAGGAAGAGCGATCTCACGGACGACGACTACCAGCACATGCGCAAGGTCGTCGGTTACATCCACCGGCACCTCGCCCAGCGCCCCTCCGGAGACGTCCGGGACACCCGGTGGCGGTACTCGCTCCTGAACTGGGGCCACGACCCGCTCGCCTGAGATGACCGGACGCGGCGGGGAGCCGCGCCCGCCGCGCCAGCCCGTGCCGCCGGGCCGAGAACGACGAGGGGCCCCGGCCGTGATCGTGGCCGGGGCCCCTCGTCTGCCCTGTGCGGGCGGGAGGCGGAGGATACGAGATTCGAACTCGTGAGGGTGTGAACCCAACACGCTTTCCAAGCGTGCGCCCTAGGCCGCTAGGCGAATCCTCCGCCCCACACGATACAAGACAGGGCGGGGCGGGAGCTAACCGCTGCCGGGGAACCCGGGGGGACAAGCACGCTGCGGGGATCCGGTAGGGTTAGGGACAGCCCCTCGTGCGGCGTTATCTCGCTGAACTCCCCCAGGGCCGGAAGGCAGCAAGGGTAGGCGGGCTCTGTCGGGTGCGCGAGGGGTCCTTTCGTGTGCGGGGGCGGTCTGTCAGTGGTGCCCGATATCGTCTACTGACGTGTCCTCCCTCGCGCTGTACCGCCGCTACCGACCCGAGACCTTCGCCGAGGTCATCGGGCAGGAGCACGTCACGGTCCCGTTGCAGCAGGCCCTGCGGAACAACCGGGTCAACCACGCCTACCTGTTCAGCGGGCCCCGCGGCTGCGGCAAGACGACCAGCGCGCGTATCCTCGCGCGGTGCCTGAACTGTGAGCAGGGGCCGACCCCGACGCCCTGCGGCGAGTGCCGGTCGTGCCGCGATCTCGCGCGGAACGGGCCGGGCTCGATCGACGTGATCGAGATCGACGCGGCCTCGCACGGCGGCGTGGACGACGCCAGGGAGCTGCGGGAGAAGGCGTTCTTCGGGCCCGCGTCGAGCCGGTACAAGATCTACATCATCGATGAGGCGCACATGGTCACCTCGGCGGGGTTCAACGCCCTGCTGAAGGTGGTGGAGGAGCCGCCCGAGCATCTGAAGTTCATCTTCGCGACCACCGAGCCGGACAAGGTCATCGGCACGATCAGGTCGCGGACGCACCACTACCCGTTCCGCCTGGTGCCGCCGGGGACGCTGCGCGACTACCTGGCCGAGGTGTGCGACCGGGAGCAGATCGCGGTGGACGAGGCGGTGCTGCCGCTGGTCGTGCGCGCGGGCGGCGGCTCGGTGCGGGACTCGATGTCCGTGATGGACCAGCTGCTCGCGGGCGCGGGCGAGGACGGCGTCACGTACGAGATGGCGACCGCGCTGCTGGGGTACACCGACGCGGCCCTGCTGGACGCGGTGGTCGACGCCTTCGCGGCCGGGGACGGGGCGGCGGCGTTCGGGGTCGTGGACCGGGTCATCGAGGGCGGGCACGACCCGCGCCGGTTCGCCGCCGACCTGCTGGAGCGGCTGCGGGACCTGGTGATCCTGGCGGCGGTGCCCGACGCGGCGGAGAAGGGGCTGATCGACGCGCCGGGCGACGTGCTGGAGCGGATGCGGGCGCAGACGGAGAAGATGGGCCCCGCCCAGCTGAGCCGGGCGGCCGACCTGGTCAGCGCGGGGCTGAACGAGATGCGCGGGGCGACCTCACCGCGGCTTCAGCTCGAGCTGATCTGCGCCCGGGTGCTGCTGCCCGCCGCCTACGGGGACGAATCGGCGCTGCTGAGCCGCCTGGAGCGGCTGGAGCGGGGCGGGCTGGCCATGGCGGCCGGGCCCGCGGCCCCGGCCGCGTCCCCCGCTCCGGCGCCGTCGCCGTCGGCGCCACCGGAGCCGGAACCGCGCCAGGCGCAGGGCAGTGGCCGCCCGCCCGGGGCGTGGCCCACCGGCAGCGGGCAGGCCGGGCCGAAGCCGCCGCAGCAGCCTTCCCAGGCGCCGCAGGCACCGCAGGCGGCGGCGCCGCCGGCGCCGCCCGCGGCGGGCGGCGGGCGGCCGCCGGGTGCCTGGCCGACCAGCGGGCGCGTGCCCGGCGCCTGGCCCGGGTCGGCGGGCGGCGGCGCGCAGCCGCAGCAGCCCGCGGGGGCTGCCGGGCCGGCTCAGCCGCAGCAGCCGCAGCAGCCCGGCGGGCAGACGCCGGGTGTGGACGCGAACCAGGTGCGGGATCTGTGGCCGCGCATCCTGGAGGCGGTCAAGGGCCGCCGCCGCTACAGCTGGATCCTGCTGAGCCAGAACGCGCAGGTCGTCGGCTTTGACGGCAGCACCCTGAGCCTGGGCTTCGCCTCCAGTGGCGCCCGGGACAACTTCCTGAACAGCGGCAGTGAGGACGTGCTGCGGCAGGCGCTGTCCGAGGCGATGGGCGTGCAGTGGCGGATCGAGGCGGTCGTCGACCCGGGCGGCGGGCCGCCGCCGCCCGGTCCCGGCGGGCCGACCGGGCCGTCCGGCCCCGGCGGAGGCCGGGGCCCGCTCCCCCCGGGGCCGCCGCCGCAGGCGCCGCCCGCCGCCGCGGCCCCGCCGCCGGCGCAGTCCGCGCCGCCCCAGGCGTCCGCCCCGGTGCCGCGCCCGGCCGCGCCCGAGCCGCCGCCGGAGGATCCGGGGGAGGCTGACCCGTTCGAGGACAAGCCGGCCCCGGGCGGCTCCGCTGCGCTGTCGCCTTCCGACCTGATCGTCCGGGAGCTGGGGGCGACGATTATCGAGGAGTTCCGTCACGAGTGAGACCGCGGCGGCGTGAACCCGTAGGCTCGTGGGGGTACGCAATGTCGTCGAGGTGCCAGGAGTGAGCCGTGTTCTCCGGTGGTGGGGTCGACATGCAGCAGCTGCTGCAGCAGGCCCAGAAGATGCAGCAGGACCTTGCCAAGGCCCAGCAGGAGCTGGCCGAGACGCCGGTCGAGGGCAGCGCGGGCGGCGGGCTGGTCAAGGCCACGGTCACTGGCTCCGGTGAGCTGAAGGCCCTGGAGATCGACCCGAAGGCGGTGGATCCGGAGGACACCGAGACCCTCGCGGACCTGGTCGTGGCGGCCGTGCGGGACGCCAACAGCGCCGCCCAGGAGCTGGCCCAGGCCAAGCTCGGCCCCCTCGCGCAGGGCCTTGGCGGTGGCGGCGGCCTCCCCGGCCTGCCGCTGTAGGACCGCGGGAGAGGCGGTCGTTGCCGTGTACGAAGGCGTGGTCCAGGACCTCATCGACGAGCTGGGCAGGCTGCCGGGCGTGGGGCCGAAGAGCGCCCAGCGGATCGCGTTCCACATCCTCCAGGCGGACTCCGCCGACGTGCGGCGGCTCGCGCGCGCGCTGACGGAGGTGAAGGAGAAGGTCAGGTTCTGCTCGCTGTGCGGGAACGTGGCGCAGGAGGAGCAGTGCCGCGTCTGCCAGGATCCGCGCCGCGACCCGGCGGTGATCTGCGTGGTCGAGGAGCCCAAGGACGTGGTGGCCATCGAGCGCACCCGCGAATTCCGGGGCCGCTACCACGTGCTGGGCGGCGCGATCAGCCCGATCGACGGCGTCGGGCCCGAGGACCTGCGGATAAGGGAGCTGCTCGCGCGGCTCGCGGACGGCTCCGTCACCGAGCTGATCCTGGCGACGGACCCCAACCTGGAGGGTGAGGCGACGGCCACGTACCTGGCCCGCATGGTCAGCTCGATGGGGCTGCGCGTCACCCGGCTAGCCAGCGGCCTGCCCGTGGGGGGAGACTTGGAGTACGCCGACGAGGTCACTCTCGGGCGAGCCTTCGAGGGGAGACGGCTGCTTGATGTGTAGTGCGGGTCCAGTTCCGGCGACCGTCCAGGAGGCGAGAGCGAGATGACCGAGCCGACGACCAGCAGGCCGCCCGGTGACGGGGCGCTGAGCGGCGACGGACCCGACAGCTTCGCGGTGCAGATCGCGGACCAGATCGAGAGCTTCACGGTCGCGGTCACCGAGGTCGCCAAGGGCGACGATCCTGACAGCGCCGTGCCGTATCTGCTGCTCCAGGTCTCCCAGCTGCTGCTCGCGGGCGGGCGGCTGGGCGCGCACGAGGACATCGTGCCCGAGGAGAGGTACGAGCCGGACACCGGCCCCGAGCCCGACATGGACGAGCTGCGGGAGCGGCTGGCGTCGCTGCTGGCGCCGGTGGACGTCTACTCCGAGGTCTTCGATCCGTACGTGCCGCGTTCGACCCCGGTGGCCTCCCGGATCTCCGACGACCTCGCGGATGTGCTGAGCGATCTGCGGCACGGCATGGCGCACTACCGGGCGGGCCGGATCACCGAGGCGCTGTGGTGGTGGCAGTTCTCCTACCTGTCGAACTGGGGCCCCACGGCGAGCGCCGCGCTGCGCGCGCTCCAGTCGCTCGTCGCGCACGTCCGGCTGAACACGCCGCTCGCCGAGCTGAACGGCCTGGACACCGACAGCGACGCCGAGGACGGCGACCTGGAGCGGCAGGCGGGCCGCGTCATGGAGGCGGAGATCGCCCAGCCGCTGGGGCTGCGGAACGGCCGGAGCTGACGCGGGTCACGGCGCCCCGGCGGCGGGGTTCAGCCGCTGGCGGCGCCGTTGCGGTTGCGGGCCTGGCGCCAGTCCCGCACGACCTCGTCGGCGTCGTACGGCACCAGGTTCAGCGGCGGTCCTTCCAGCGGTCGGCGCATGGCCTGGCGGATGGTGCGGTTGATCTCCTCGATGATGCGCCGCACCCGTTTCTCGGACGGGGCGGCCATGGCTGCGGCGAGCGCGTCCTCCGCTTCCTTGCGCAGGGCCAGGCTCGGCGGCAGGAGGGAGAGGTCCTCGCTGCTCATCTTGCGCTTGAGCCACCAGTTCTCGTCGTACGGCTCCTGGTGTCCCGGGAGCGGTTTCCCGGCCCCGGGCAGGTCGTCGAAGGCGCCGCGCTCCTGCGCCTCGCGGATCTGCCGGTCCACCCAGGACTCGAAGCTGACGCCCGGCGGCTTCCGCTCGGTCATGGCCGCTCCTCCGTTGTGATACACACGTACCATTAAGCGCGGTTCCAGCCTAGCCAGCCGACGCGAGGAGAGCGAGACTCCGTGCCCCGCACCGCTGACCACGCCGCGCGCCGCGCGCAGATCGTGGAGGCCCTGATCCGGGTGGCCGTCCGCGACGGGCTGCACGCCGCCACGATGCGGTCGGTGGCGGCCGAGGCCGGAGTCTCGGTGCGGCTGGTGCAGTACTACTTCGCGTCCAAGGCGAAGCTGCTGCACGCCGCCCTGGACCACCTGGAACGGCGCAGCACCGCGCGCTGGGCGGCGCGGCTGGACGGCCTCCCCGACCCCCCGCCGCCCCGCGCCTACGTGGAGGCGTTCCTGGCCGAGGCGCTGCCGACGGACGACTTCAGCCGCGCGTTCCACCTGGTGTGGATGTCCTGCGCGGCGCTGGCGGTGACGGATCCAGAGCTCGCCGCGCAGCCGTTCGTGGCGGGGCCGTCGCGCCGCGAGCGCGACCTCGCCGGGGCGCTGGCCCGCGCCCGGGACGCCGGCCTGCTGCGCGGCACGGCGCTCCCGCCCGCCGAGGAGGCGGCGCGGCTGCTGGCGCTGAGCCACGGGCTGGGGACCAGCGTGCTGGCCGGGCTGCGGGACGCCGAGTCGGCGTGGGCGGTGCTCCGCGGCCACCTCGACCAGCTCTTCGCGCCCGCCGCGCAGCGGTGAGCGTTCGCCCCCCGACGGGGCCGGGTGCCTGGCGCGGCACCGCGCGCACGCATGTGTCCGTGTGAGGTCCCTAACGTTTCGGTCTGGTTTCCGTGTGCCGTTCTTGGACGGCGGGCAGGGGTGGTCGCTGAACGGGCGGGCAGATCGTCGCGCTCGGTACAATTCATCCGGCCGTGGCCACCGATATGGCTACGGAGAGTGAGAGAACGAGGAGCGAGCACACGTGGGCCTTGTCGTGCAGAAGTACGGTGGCTCCTCCGTTGCCGACGCCGAAGGCATCAAGCGCGTCGCCAAGCGGATCGTCGAGGCGAAGAAAAACGGCAACCAGGTCGTTGTCGTGGTCTCCGCCATGGGTGACACGACGGACGAGCTGATCGATCTTGCGGGGCAGGTCTCGCCCGTCGCGTCCGGGCGCGAGCTCGACATGCTCCTGACCGCGGGTGAACGGATCTCCATGGCGCTGCTGGCCATGGCGATCACTTCCCTCGGACACCAGGCGCAGTCGTTCACCGGCAGCCAGGCCGGGGTGATCACCGACTCCGTGCACAACCGGGCCCGCATCATCGACGTCACGCCCGGCCGCATCCAGAGTTCGGTGGACGAGGGGAACATCGCGATCGTCGCGGGCTTCCAGGGCGTGTCGCAGAGCAGCAAGGACATCACCACCCTGGGGCGCGGCGGTTCCGACACCACGGCCGTGGCGCTGGCAGCCGCCCTCAACGCCGAGGTCTGCGAGATCTACACCGACGTCGACGGCGTGTTCACGGCCGACCCGCGGATCGTCCCCAAGGCGCGCAAGATCGACTGGATCTCGTTCGAGGACATGCTGGAGCTGGCCAGCTCCGGTTCGAAGGTGCTGCTCCACCGCTGCGTGGAGTACGCCCGCCGCTACAACATCCCCATCCACGTCCGTTCGTCCTTCTCGGGCCTGACGGGCACCTGGGTCAGCAACGAGCCGCAGGAAGGCAAGCCGGTGGAGCAGGCAATCATCTCCGGGGTCGCGCACGACACCTCCGAGGCGAAGATCACCGTGGTGGGCGTCCCCGACAAGCCGGGCGAGGCCGCGACGATCTTCCGCGTCATCGCCGACGCGGAGATCAACATCGACATGGTGGTGCAGAACGTCTCCGCCGCCGCCACCGGCCTCACCGACATCTCCTTCACCCTCCCGAAGTCCGAGGGGCGGCAGGCCATCGCCGCGCTGGAGAAGCAGCGCGAGGCGATCGGCTTCGAGTCGCTGCGGTACGACGACCAGATCGCCAAGATCTCTCTGGTCGGGGCGGGGATGAAGACCAACCCGGGCGTCACCGCGACGTTCTTCGAGGCGCTGGCCGGCTCGGGCGTCAACATTGAGCTGATTTCGACGTCCGAGATCCGGATCTCCGTCGTGACCAGGGAAGACGCGGTCAAGGAAGCCGTCCAGGCCGTGCACACGGCCTTCGGGCTCGACAGCGAGAACGAGGAGGCCGTCGTCTACGGGGGCACGGGGCGGTGACGTCCCGGCGGCCTGAAGGATCGTTTCCGGCCGCATGTGAAGCTTCCGTGGCCAACTCGTAGGCCCTCACGGGTTGATTCGAGCAGATACCGAGCGAGACGATTTCCCTCCCCGCACCGCGGTGGGCAACCACCGCGGTACGGGGAGCGTCTTCTGCCAGGCCAGAGCCCACGCAAGACGCGGCAACGAACCGGACGGGCCCACACAGGCACAGACAGGCAAGGCGGGCGGTAGGCATGACGGAAGTCCCCCCACCCCACCGAGTCCTGTCCACGCCGTACAACCTTCTGGGGGGAGAGCGTGTCCAACTGGCGTGGCAGAAGTCCTCAATTTCACGGCAGTGCCCCGGCGACGCTTCCCGGCGGCTCCGGCATCCCCGGGCGCCGCAGGCCGCGGGAGCATGCCCGTGATCGCTCCCGTACCGGCGTCGCGTCCGGCGCGCGCCCGCGCCTCCGCTCAGGACGCGGGCGGCGCGATGGCTGAGGGCACCGCCGTCGAGGGCACCTCCGTCGACTTCCTCACCGAGACGTACCGCGCCCACTACCGCTCGCTGCTGGGCCTCGCCGCCCTGCTGCTGGACGACACCGCCTCGTGTGAGGACGTCGTACAGGAGGCGTTCATCCGGGTGCACTCGGCGCGCAGCCGCGTCCGCGACCCCGAGAAGACGCTGGCGTACCTGCGCCAGACCGTGGTCAACCTCTCGCGCTCCACGCTGCGCCGCCGCATCCTGGGCCTGAAGCTGCTCTCCCGCCCCCTGCCGAACGTGGCAAGCGCCGAGGAAGGGGCGTACGAGCAGCTGGAGCGCGATGACCTGATCCAGGCCATGCGCGGGCTCCAGCGGCGGCAGCGCGAAGTACTCGTGCTGCGGTACTTCGCCGACATGAGCGAGGCCGAGGTCGCCAGAACGCTCGGCATCTCGGCGGGCTCGGTCAAGGCGTACGCCTCGCGGGGCATCGCCGCGCTGCGCACCGCCATGGAGGCCCTGCAATGACCGACCGCGGCACCGGCCAGGAGCCCGCGGACAAGCGGGCCGACGACCTCAGGGACACCGGAGAGGCGGAGGACACGGCGCTCGAGGCGGAGCTGCGGCGCCTGCTGCGCGAGAGCGTCGAGCCCCTTGAGCCCTCCCCCCACGCGCTGCAGGAGCTGCGCCGGGCGGTGCCCGAACGCCGCCGCCGCAGACGCCACCTGCTGCTGGGCACCGCCGCTTCGGTGGCGCTGCTCGGCGTCGGCGTGCCACTGGCGTTCCAGTCCGCCGCGACGGTCAGCGGCGACGGCGGCGCCAGCGCCAGCGCCGGGCAGGAGGCGCACAGCGGCGCCGTCGGCGAGGAGTCCCACGGCCACCCCAACGAGGGCTCCGACCCGGTCGGACGGGGCAGCACGGACCCGGGCCAGTCCACCGGCGGCGACAGCGGGCAGGGCTACACCGAGGGCGGCAGCCGCTCGCCCAGCGACGACGAGACGGACATCCTCAGCGTCACCTCCCCCGACTGCGCGCGCGAGCAGCTGGGCGGTGCCGAGGCGTGGACGGAGGAGCCCGACGCCAGCGGCACCGTCTACGGCACCATCCGCCTGGCGAACGTCTCCGCGCAGTCCTGCCGGGTCGACGGGACCGGTGAGCTGACGGTGGTGCCGTTCGGCGCCACGACCACGGCGGACGTGCAGATCCTGCACCGCACCGAGGGCGACCGCGCCACCGAGCTGCCCGTGCCGGACGAGACCCAGCAGGAGCTGATCCTGCCGCCCGGCGCGGCGTACGAGGTGCGGTTCGCCTGGGTGCCCGACCCCGCGTCCGCCCGCTCCTGCGCCGTCGGCGGTACCGGGCCCGGGCCGACGTCCGAGCCGGCGCCGCCGCCCGGCGCCACCCCGCAGGCGGACGACACCGCCGCGGACGGCACGGCGGACGGCGGCGGGACCGGCGGCTCCGGCGGAAGCAGCGGAAGCGGCGCGGGCGGCGGCGAGGAACCGGCGGACGGCGACCCGGGCACCGGCGGCGGGCCCCCGCCGCCGGGCGACGACGCGGGCGGCACCGGCAGCACGGGCGGCGAGGACACCGGCGGCGGCTCGCCGGGCGGCGTCGCCCTCCGGTACACGCCGTCCGCCGGGGAGCCGCAGGCCGCGGAGATCGTGCTGGAGGGGGTCTGCTCGGGCACGGTGTACCGCACCGGAGTGCTGGAGGCCCCCGCGGGCTAGTTACGGTGGGGACGTGTACCGGTTTCTGCTGACCCCGCGGTGGTGGGCGATCAACGTCTTCGTCGTGCTCGCCATCCCTGTCTGCCTGGTGGCGGGCCTGTGGCAGCTCGGGCGGTTCGAGGACCAGGTGGACAGCCACCGCGAGCAGCAGGAGCGGGTGACGGACACCTCCGCCACGCCCCGTCCGCTGGCCGAGCTGCTGCCGCTGACGGGCGAGACGGTGAACCAGCACGCCGCCGTCACCGGGACCTACGACCGGGAGCACGAGCAGCTGGTGCCCGGCCGTGAACTCGACGGCCGGACCGGCTTCTACGTGATGACACCGCTGCGCCCCGAAGACGGCGCCGCCGCCGTTCCCGTGGTGCGCGGCTGGCTGCCGGGCGAGCCGGACCCGGCGCAGGTACCCGCCCCGCCGGACGGTGAGGTGACGGTGACGGGTCTGCTGCAGGCCCCCGAGTCGCCCAGCGAGGTGGGGGCGCGCACCGGGCTGCCCGACGGGCAGATCGGCGTGATCGGCGCGGCCTCGCTGATCAACGTGCTGCCGTATCCGGTCGAGGACGCGTGGCTGACCGTGACCGAGGCCCAGGCGCCGATGGCCACGGTGCCGGGCACGGCACCCACGGGCACCGGCCTGGACATGGACGCCTTCCAGAACCTCGGCTACACGGCCGAGTGGTTCGTCTTCGCCGCGTTCGCGCTGTTCATGTGGTACCGGCTCTTCCGCCGCGAGGTGGAGATGCAGCGCGACGCGGAGCTGGGGCTCGGCCCCGAAGCGGAGACCGGCGCCACGGCCGGCCCGGGAAGCGACGGCCCCCAGGGCGGCGGCCCCGGGGCCGGGCTTGCGGCCGCGGGCCGGCCGTAGCGTCGGCTCAGCTCTCGGCCTCGTCGGCCAGCTCTACCTGCACCTCGACCTCGACCGGGGCGTCCAGCGGCAGCGCGGCGACGCCCACGGCGCTGCGCGCGTGCTGCCCGCGCTCACCGAACGCGGCGCCCAGCAGCTCGCTCGCCCCGTTGATCACCTGCGGCTGGCCCGTGAAGTCCGGCGCGGAGGCGACGAAGCCGGTCACCTTCACGACCCGCGCGACGCGGTCCAGCGACCCGGCCACGGACTTGACGGCGGCCAGGGCGTTCAGCGCGCAGACGGCGGCCAGTTCCTTGGCGCGCTCCGGGCTGACCTCGGCGCCCACCTTGCCGGTGGCCGGCAGCTTCCCGTCCACCAGCGGCACCTGTCCGGAGGTGTAGACATACCGCCCGCTGCGGAGGGCGGGCACGTACGCGGCCACCGGGGGCACCACCTCGGGCAGCCGGTGACCGAGCTCCGCAAGCCGTTCCTCGACCGCGCTCACTGCTGCTTCTCCCGCTTGAAGTACGCCACGAGCTGCTCCGGGTTGGGTCCCGGCACGACCTGCACCAGTTCCCAGCCGTCCTCACCCCAGTTGTCCAGGATCTGCTTGGTGGTGTGGACCAGCAGCGGCACCGTCGCGTATTCCCACTTCGTCATGGGCCCCACTGTAGCCATGCCCGCCCGTCGCTTAGGCTCCCTGGCGTGAGCGGCTCAGCTAGCACGCCGCCCCGGCTGCACGTGGTCAGCGGCAAGGGCGGCACGGGAAAGACGACCGTCGCCGCCGCACTCGCGCTCGCCCTGGCTGAGGAGGGCCGGCGCACGCTGCTGGTCGAGGTCGAGGGCCGCCAGGGCATCGCCCAGCTCTTCGAGACGGAGGCGCTGCCGTACGAGGAACGGCGGATCGCGATCGGCCCCGGCGGTGGCGAGGTGTTCGCGCTGGCCATCGACGCCGAGCAGGCGCTGCTCGACTACCTCCAGATGTTCTACAAGCTCGGTGGCGCGGGCCGCGCCCTGCGGCGCCTGGGGGCGATCAGCTTCGCGACGACCGTCGCGCCCGGCGTGCGGGACGTGCTGCTGACCGGCAAGGCGTGCGAGGCGGTCAGGCGGCGCGGCCCCGGCGGCCGCTTCGCGTACGACGCGGTGGTGATGGACGCGCCGCCGACCGGGCGCATCGCGCGTTTTCTCGGGGTCAACGACGAGGTCGCCGGCCTGGCCAGGGTCGGGCCCATCCACCACCAGGCGCAGGCGGTGATGCGGGTGCTGAAGTCGCGCGAGACGGCCGTGCACCTGGTGTCGCTGCTGGAGGAGATGCCGGTGCAGGAGACGGCGGACGGCGTCGCCGAACTGCGCGCCGCCGGGCTGCCGGTGGGCTGCGTCGTGGTCAACATGGTGCGCCCGCCGGTGCCGTTCGGCGCGGCGGTGCCGGCCGGGGGGCTCACCCCGCGCGGCGAGCGGGCGCTGGCCGAAGCGCTGGCCGGGGCGGGTCTGCCGCACGCGGACCGGCTGGTGGCGCCGCTGCTGGCGCAGGGCGCGGCGTACGCGGCGCGGCGGCGGCTCCAGGAGCGGCAGCGCGCGGAGCTGGACCGGCTGGGGCTGCCCGTCAGGGAGCTGCCGCTGCTGGCCGAGGGCGTCGACATCGCGGGCCTGTACCGGCTGGCGCGGCGCCTGCGGAAGGACCTGCGGAGTCATGCGGAGTAAGCGGTGGTGAGGTGGGCGACGTGACCGGGACCGGGACCGCGCCCGGCGGGGGCGCGGAGGTGAACGACGTGCCCCGGCTGGCCGTTGACCCGCTGCTGGATGATCCGGAGACGCGGATCATCGTGTGCTGCGGCGCGGGCGGCGTCGGCAAGACGACGACGGCGGCGGCGCTGGGCCTGCGGGCCGCGGAGCGCGGGCGGCGCGTGGTGGTGCTGACGATCGACCCGGCGCGGCGGCTGGCGCAGGCCATGGGGCTGACCGAGCTGGACAACACGCCGCGGCCGGTGCCGGGCATCGACAAGGCGGCGGGCGGCGAGCTGTTCGCGATGATGCTCGACATGAAGCGCACCTTCGACGAGATCGTCGAGGCGCACGCCGATCCGGCGCGGGCCCGCGCCATCCTGGAGAACCCCTTCTACCAGTCGCTGTCGGCCGGCTTCGCCGGGACGCAGGAGTACATGGCGATGGAGAAGCTGGGGCAGCTGGCGCAGACCGGCGAGTGGGACCTGATCGTGGTGGACACGCCGCCGAGCCGGTCCGCCCTGGACTTCCTGGACGCGCCCGCGCGGCTGGGCTCGTTCCTCGACGGGCGGCTGATCCGCGTGCTGATGGCCCCGGCCAAGGCGGGCGGCAGAGCGGGGCGGAAGGTGATGAGCCTGGGCGTGGCCGGGCTGTCGCTGGTCTCCGGCTCGCTGGGGAAGCTGCTCGGCACGGCGCTGCTGCGGGACGTGCAGACGTTCGTGGCGGCGATGGACACGATGTTCGGCGGCTTCCGCGCGCGGGCGGACGCGACGTACCGGCTGCTCCAGGCGCGGGGGACGGCGTTTCTCGTCGTGGCGGCGCCGGAGCGGGACGCGCTGCGGGAGGCGGCGTACTTCGTCGAGCGGCTGGCCGGGGACCGGATGCCGCTGGCCGGGCTGGTGCTCAACCGCGTGCACGAGGCGGCGGCGGGCTGGCTGTCGGCGGAGCGCGCGCTGGCGGCGGCGGAGACGCTCCAGGCCGCGGCGGAGCACGAGGGCCGGGCGGAGAAGAATTTCCCCGACGGCCGCATTGTGGATCATAGGACCGGGCAGACTGCTTGTCGGAACGGTTCCGCCTCTCCCGACGCCGTTCCGCGGCCCGTTCACGGCCCCGTAGTTCACGCGGAGGACCACGCGGACGAGGACGTCCCGCCGGACTCCGCGGCCGCCGGTTCCCGTTCCGCCGACACCGACCGATCCGACGTCTCCGAGCTGCCTACCCGGGAAGCCGCCGCCGTCCTCGCGGCTGGTCTGCTGCGCGTGCACGCCGAGCACATGCGGCAGGTGACGCGCGAGGAGCACACGCATGCCCGGTTCACCGCCGTGC
The DNA here is from genome assembly GCF_016741785.1 of Streptomyces sp. 7-21. Lineage (GTDB taxonomy): Bacteria > Actinomycetota > Actinomycetes > Streptomycetales > Streptomycetaceae > Streptomyces. The sequence continues at coordinate 8,254 of NZ_JAERRL010000012.1, read as the reverse complement.
ACCCCGAGGTGCCGGTGGCGCGTGTGTCCTCCCTGCCCGAGGACGTGCACGACCTGGCCGGCCTGCGTACGGTCGGGGAGCTGCTGGCGCGGCAGGAGCCTGCCGCGCGTTCCTGACGGCGCCGCGGTCAGCCCGCGGCGGCCGCGTAGCCGCCGTACTGTCCGGCGTACGCCTCGTGGGTGTGGTCTGGCGCGCCGGAGCGGGTGGTCCGGGCGGGCCGGGTCTGCTCGAGTTCGCGCTCGTACTCCGAACGCGCCGTCTCCAGCAGGCGGCGCCAGGAGGTCACGGTGGGGCGCCTGCGCAGCAGCGCGCGCCGTTCCCGCTCGGTCATGCCTCCCCAGACGCCGAACTCGACCCGGTTGTCGAGCGCGTCGGCGAGGCACTCGGTGCGTACGGGGCAGCCGTTGCAGACTGCCTTTGCCCTGTTCTGCGCCGCTCCCTGTACGAACAGTTCGTCCGGATCCGTCGTGCGGCAGGCCGCGTGCGCGGTCCAGTCCGTTGCCCAGCTCATGCCGGTGCCGTCCTCTCCCGAATCGAGGCGCCCCCACGGCGGCAAGTGGCGTATCCGCCCTCGCCAGTTGAGGACGTTACGGAAGGCAAGCAGGGCACAACACCCCCAGTAGGCCTAATCTTGCATGGCCCGTTCGGACTATGGCGGCGCTCGTGATCACCCACTCGAGTGATCACAGGCCATGGCCTGACCCACTGGTTACGCTTGTGAACAAGTGGCAGCTTAGGCGAACGCCCCATGCCGTGTCCGGGGTTCGGGAACGTAGGCTTGCCGTATGGCTAGAAGGCACCCGCGCGGTGGTCGCGGAGTGAGCACGGCGGGACAGGTCGCCAAGTTCCTCGGGGTCAGCGTGCTGTCCGGAGCGGTCCTGGCCGGACTGGCGCTCCCGGCCGTGGGCGCGCTCGGGCTCGCGGCCAAGGGCACGATGGAGGGCTTCGACGAGATCCCCGACGCGATGCTCACCCCGCCGCTGAGCCAGACGACCACGATCCTCGACGCCGAGGGCAACGAGATCGCCGAGGTCTACACCCGCAACCGCACGGTCGTCAGCCTCGACGAGATGTCCGACTACCTCCCGCAAGCGGTCGTGGCCATCGAGGACGCCCGGTTCTACGAGCACGGCGCCGTGGACCTGCGCGGCATGCTCCGCGCCCTGACCCGCAACGTCGAGCAGGGCGGCGTCGCCGAGGGCGGCTCCACCCTCACCCAGCAGTACGTGAAGAACGTCTTCGTCGAGCAGGCGGGGGACGATCCCGAGGCCGTCGCCGAGGCCACGCAGCAGACGGGTGCCGCCGGCTTCGGCCGCAAGATCCGCGAGATGAAGTACGCGATCCAGCTTGAGGAGGAACTCACCAAGGACCAGATCCTGGAGAACTACCTCAACATCACGTACTTCGGCCAGCAGGCGTACGGCGCCGAGGCCGCCGCCCAGCGGTACTTCTCCAAGAGCGCCGCCGACCTGGAGCTCCACGAGGCGGCCATGCTCGCCGGCCTGGTGCAGTCACCCAGCCAGTACGACCCGCTGCTCAACCCCGACGCCGCGCTCCAGCGCCGGAACACGGTCCTGGAGGCCATGGTCGACAACGACGTCATCACCCGCGAGGAGGCGGACGAGGCCCAGGAGCGCGACCTCGGCCTGAACGTCAGCGAACCGCGCAACGGCTGCATCACCGCCGTCGCCGACGCCGGCTTCTTCTGCGACTACGTCCGCGAGGAGTTCCTGAGCAACCCCGCCTTCGGCGAGAACCGCGACGACCGCCAGGCGCTGTGGGCGCTCGGGGGCCTCACGATCCACACCACCCTCGACCCGCAGGCGCAGGCCGCCGCGGTCGCGGCGGCGCAGGACAACGTGTACGCCAGCGACTCGGTGTCCGCCGCCATCACGCAGGTCGAGCCCGGCACGGGCCACATCCTGTCCATGGCGCAGAGCCGCCCCTACGGCAACGACCCCGAGCAGAACCAGACGGTCATCAACCTCAACGTCGGCGCCGACATGGGCGGCAGCGCCCACGGCTTCCAGCCCGGCTCGACGTTCAAGCCGATCACGGCGGCGGCCGCCCTGGAGGCAGGCGTCTCACCGGCCCAGACCTACACGACGGACTACGAGCTGACCGTGCCGATGGACGACTTCCGCAACTGCGAGGGCCAGCCGCTGGGCTCCGCCGACGAGCCGGTGTGGGAGCTGTCGAACGAGCGCGAGGACGAGGCCGGCACCTGGGACATGACGGAGGCGCTCGGCCAGTCGATCAACACCTACTTCGTGGAGCTGGAGCGCCAGGTCGGCCTGTGTGAAACGGTCTCGATGGCCGAGTCCCTGGGCATCCGCAAGGGCAGCGGCGAGCCGCTGGACGAGGTGCCGTCCGTGACCCTCGGCGGCCAGAACACCACGCCGCTGATGATGGCCGCCGCCTACGCCGCGTTCGCCAACGACGGCACCTACTGCGAGCCGGTCGCCATCACCGCCGTGATCAACTCGGAGGGCGAGGAGCTGGACATGCCGCCCGCCGACTGCCAGCAGGTCATGTCGCGGGAGACCGCCCGGCTGATCAACGCGATGCTCTCCGGCGTCGTCGAGGACGGCACCGGCGCCACGGTCGGCCTGACCGACCGGGACAACGCGGGCAAGACCGGTACCACCGACGAGCGGCGGGACGTGTGGTTCGTCGGCTACACCCCGGAGATCGCCACCGCCGTCCACGTCGGCAACGAGAACGAGCTGATGCCGATGGTCGACCTCACCATCGGCGGCACGTACTACGAGCGGGCCAGCGGTGCCGCCGTCGCGGGACCGATCTGGCGCCAGGCCATGACGGGCGCGCTGGCGGACGTGCCGGCCACCCGGTTCCCGGAGGTCGACCTGCCCCGCGGCAACGACCGCGACCGGGACGACCGTGACGACCGCGACAACGACCGCGGGGGCGACCGCCGTCCCGGCGACCGCGGTGGCGACCGCGATGACCGCGGCAACGGCGACCAGCCACCGCCGCCGCGCGGCGGACTGCCGGACATCGATCTTCCCGACGACTGGGGCGACTGGGGAGGCTTCCGGCCCTGAGACGGCCCTGAGACGGAGCGGGCGGGCCGCCCGGGTCAGCCGCTGGCGAGCGCCTTCTGGACTTCCTCCGCCACGCGGCGGCCCTCGGCCCGCCCCGTGACCTTCGGCTTCAGGATCTTCATCGCCGCTCCCACGGCGGCCTTCCCCTGGGCACCGTCCGCCTTCGCCTGGGCCACCGCCTCGGCGACCAGCGCGCTCAGCTCCTCGTCCGTGAGCGGCTCCGGCAGGTAGGCCGACAGCACCTCGCCCTCGGCCCGCTCCCGCTCGGCCTGCTCGCGGCGGCCGCCCTGCTCGAACGCCTCGGCCGCCTCGCGCCGCTTCTTGGCCTCGCGGGCGATGACCTCGATGACGTCCCCGTCGGAGAGCTCCCGCGCCTTCTTCCCGGCGACCTCTTCCGTCGTGATCGCGGCGAGCGTCATGCGCAGCGCCGCCGCCCGCAGCTCGTCGCGCTCCTTGATCGCGGCGGTCAGGTCGTTCTGGATACGGGACTTCAGCGTCGTCATGGGTGCCATTGTCGCAGCCAGGCGTGACGGGCGGTGCGCCGTGTGACTCGCGGGTCTGCGACCATGGGGCCATGCGACGCGTCCCTCTGGCCCTGACCGCCCTGACCGCCGCCACCGCAGCCGCTGTTGGCTACGCCGCCGGGATCGAAGTGCGGTCGTTCCGCCTGCGCCGCGTCACGGTTCCCGTCCTGCGGCCCGGCATGGCGCCGCTGCGGGTGCTGCACGTCTCGGACATCCACATGGTCAGCGGGCAGCGCGCCAAGCAGCGCTGGCTGCGCTCCCTGGCCGGGCTGCGCCCCGACTTCGTGATCAACACCGGGGACAACCTCTCCGACCCCGAGGCCGTCCCCGAGACGATCGACGCCCTCGGCCCGCTGCTGGAGTTCCCCGGCGCCTACGTCTTCGGGTCCAACGACTACTACGCCCCGGTGCTGCGGAACCCGGCCAGCTACCTCGTGAACCGTTTCTCCGGCCGCCACGGCCTCAACGGCAACGCCCCCGCCGTGAACGTGCCGCGCAACCCCTGGTGGGAGCTGCGCGACGCTTTCGACGCGGCGGGCTGGGCCAACCTCACCAACCGCCGCGGCCGCCTGAAGACCGGCAGCACCGAGATCGCCCTGACCGGCCTGGACGACCCGCACATCCGGCGCGACCGCTACGCCGAGGTCGCGGGCGGGCCCGAGCCCGGCGCCGACCTCTCCCTCGCCGTCGTGCACGCCCCTTACCTGCGCGTCCTCGACGCCTTCACCGCCGACGGCTACCCGCTGATCCTCGCGGGCCACACCCACGGCGGCCAGCTGTGCGTGCCCTACTACGGCGCCCTGGTCACCAACTGCGACCTCGACACCCGCCGCGTCAAGGGCCTGTCCGCCCACGAGGCCGGCGGCCGCGTCGCCCACCTCCACGTCTCCGCCGGGTGCGGCACCAACCGCTACTTCCCCCTGCGCTTCGCCTGCCCGCCGGAGGCCACGCTCCTCACGCTCACCCCGGCCTGACAACCGGATTTCCCCCAGACGCCTGCGTCGGCTACAGTAGGAGCCGCTCTACGGGGTGTGGCGCAGCTTGGCAGCGCGCTTCGTTCGGGACGAAGAGGTCGTGGGTTCAAATCCCGCCACCCCGACACAGGACAGAGGCCCAGTCGCAATCACGCGAAGGGGCCTCTAAGTGTATGTACGGCAGCGAAGTACAGCTGCCTCTACGCCTCTGCCGATCGTCCTCGTCCGGTCGCTCCTTCCGCTTGCGGCTCACCGCCGCCCCGCGCCGCCTGAGCTTCCGGAGCGCACCCCGTGACTCCGGACGGGGGCACCAGGTGTACGCCTCGACCACCTACAGCGATCTCACAGTGGCCCGAGCCGACAAATGGACTGCGTCTGTTCACGCACAGATGACACTTGCCTCTACTTAATCGCCCGGCCGGCAGATCTCACAATGGGGGGCACTCATGCCGCAATGACTGGCGTTTATTTCTCTCTCCGGCTCCAGATATTTTATTCAAGCAACGAATCGCAGCCACTGGAATCGACCTTCTCTCTCGCCACGACAAAGGGAGGCAAATGCTTCTCCGGACACGGCAGCACTCATCGAAAATCGCACTCTCACCTCCCTTCTCGTTCGGTCCGCAAGAACCCTGTCCCGCGCATACCGAAACGTGCGCTCTACGCGCCTATCTTCAGTTGCCTTACTCTCACGGGCAGCACGTTGCGGCAAGAGGTCCACCTTTTCGATCCTGACACAGCCACGAGCTTTCACATATTCCACGCACATTCGACAGAAAAGACCCTGCGATCACATCACGCCACCAATCGGGGCGCTTTATTAACATGAGAAGCGACAGAAAAGCAGTCCGCCGGACGTCGAAATCTTCCCGCTACAGTCAGCCCCGCAGCGAGTCCGAAGCACCTCACCACCACCAAGCTGAGGACTCAGCCCTGTCATCGGGGGGCGATTACCTGCCCCTACCTAGGCCGACGAAACGGCCATCCAGCCCACAGAGCACCCTGGTTCCCTCCGGCAGCGATGGTCACACGGTCAGCACCGCTGACGACACCGACGACGGCGCTCGGAGCCCTCGGCACGGTAGAGGCATCAGGTCGGTTCTGCCACGTGGTGTGCCGGACCGGTGAAGGCGGCAGGGTCTTCCAGCCAGCCGACGACGAAACCACTTGGGCAACGTGAACGTTAGGACTGTACGAGCAGAGGTCGCGTCCCTACGCTGGGTTACCCGAAAGGGCGATTGTCGGGAGGTCAGGTGAGCGGCGAAGCGGTGCAGTTGGTGGAGCAGGCGGCGCCGTATCTGTTGTCTGCGGTGAGTGCCTACGGGATGGCTGTGTTCTCCCGGGCGGAGAACGCGGCGGCGGATGCCACGGCGAACTTAGGGCGGCGGATTCTGCGGGCCGTGTGGCGTCGCCGGGACGAGCAGGGGCGACAAGAGCTGGAAGCCGCGGTCCGGGACGCGGCCGAGACACCAGAGGACGCGGATGCGGCGGCCGCGGTGCGTCAGCAGGTCAAACGTGCCCTGCGGGAGGACGCCGAGTTGCGGGCCGAGCTGGCCCGTCTGCTGCCCGCTGCCGGGGAGACGGTGCGTGTGACGGCCTCGGGTGAGCGATCGATTGCCGCCAAGACCATCACCACGGCCATCACCGGAGACCACACGAGGATACAGTCATGAGCGACAGCGCAGCGGCCGGGGGAGGCCCCCAGGCAGCAGGCGCGCGGTCGGTGGCGGCCGAGCGCATCGGGGTGGCGATCACCGGGGACAACGGCCGGGTGGTGGTGCTGTCGGCCGAGGCAGTGGGCTGGGCCCGGGACGTGGAGGCGCCGCCGGGGGCGGGGAACCTGCCCGGGTCCGCATCCGGGCTCTTCGTCGGTCGTAAGGACGAGCTGACCGAGCTGCGCCGGATGCTGACCGATCAAGGGGAGGCCGCGGTCACCCAGGCGTCTGGGATACGGGCGATCCACGGGCTGGGCGGCATTGGCAAGAGCACGCTTGCCCTGCACTACGCCCACACCTACCGGCGTGCGTACACGCTGGTGTGGTGGATCAACGCTGCCAGTACCGAGCAGATCGTCACGGGCCTCGCCGGCCTCGCAACGCGGTTGTGCCCGCAATGGGCAGCCACCGCGGGCATCGAGGAGCGGGCGGCGTGGGCAGTTGTGTGGCTGCAGTGGCATCCCGGCTGGCTGCTCATCTTCGATAACGTCGAAGACCCCGCCGACCTGCACCACTACCTGGGCACGCTGCCGGACGGGCACCACCTGGCCACCAGCCGCATCGCCACCGGCTGGCACAAGATCGCCCCCACCATGCCCCTGGGCCTGCTCGACACCGATGCGGCCGTGGACCTGCTCTGTTCCCTCGCCTTCGGACGAGCACACACCCCCACATCGGAGCAGCGCCGGGACGCCGCTGCCCTGGCCGCCGATCTCGGCTATCTGCCGCTGGCACTGGAGCAGGCGGGCGCCTACCTGTTCGAGACTGGCACCTTGCTGGCCGACTACCGGCAGATGCTCGGGCAGGTCATGGATACCGCTGCTGGTGGGATCGACCCAGAGCGCACCATCGCCCGCATCTGGCACCACACCCTGGCCGCCATCAAAGGCCGCAACCCTCAGGCCGTCACCTTGCTGAACGCCATGGCGTGGCTCGCGCCCGACGGCATCCCCCGCAGCCTGCTCGCCCCGCTCTGCTCTGACTTGCTCACTCTCAACGAGGCCCTGGGAGCGCTGCACGCCTACAACATGATCTCGTTCAGCGCCGACCGGCAGAGCGTCAGCGTCCACCGCCTGGTACAGACCGTCCTGCGCCACCAGCACGCTGACTCCGACGGTTATCCGCCCGGCCGGCAGGAGGCCGAACACCTCATCCAGCAAGCCACACTCGACGACGACACCGACACGGATACCGCGCAGTGGGAGCGGCTTCTGCCGCATGTCATCGCCGTTGCCGACTCCACACCGCCTCGTAGTCCGGCATCGACCGCCACCGCCGGCGCCTACCACGCCGCCGCGCAGTACCTGTACCGCCAGGGACGCGACGCCCACACCATTCCCCTGCGCACGGCCGCCCTCACCCAGTGCGAACAGGTCCTCGGCACCACCCACCCCCACACCCTCACCAGCCGCAACAACCTCGCCGGCGCCTACGAGTCAGCGGGAGACCTGAAACGCGCCATCCCCCTGTACGAAACCACCCTCACCCAGCGCGAACAGATCCTCGGCACCACCCACCCCGACACCCTGGCCATCCGCAACAACCTCGCCTACGCCTACCAAGCGGCGGGAGACCTGAAACGCGCCATCCCCCTGTACGAAACCACCCTCACCCAGCGCGAACAGGTCCTCGGCACCACCCACCCCGACACCCTCACCAGCCGCAACAACCTCGCCTACGCCTACCAAGCGGCGGGAGACCTGAAACGCGCCATCCCCCTGTACGAAACCACCCTCACCCAATGCGAACAGGTCCTCGGCACCACCCACCCCGACACCCTCACCAGCCGCAACAACCTCGCCTACGCCTACGAGTCAGCGGGAGACCTGAAACGCGCCATCCCCCTGTACGAAACCACCCTCACCCAGCGCGAACAGGTCCTCGGCACCACCCACCCCGACACCCTCACCAGCCGCAACAACCTCGCCTACGCCTACGAGTCAGCGGGAGACCTGAAACGCGCCATCCCCCTGTAT
>NZ_JAERRL010000011.1 GCF_016741785.1 Streptomyces sp. 7-21 | reverse complement strand
GGCACCGCCGGGTGTGCCCGCTCCCTCCGGTCGCGAGCAGGAGGGAGGGCGAGGGCTTGGCCTCCGGCCTGCGCCCTTTCGAACTGTAGGCTCCGAACCGTTTCTTGCATGGGACGGGCCGGTTGCGCTCCGCGCTACCGGCCCGTGCTTCGTGGTGGCGGATGCCGGGGTGGCGGGTGGGGGCGTTGGTCGCGATGGTGATGCTCGCATTTGCGGGCGGAGTGCTGTGGAGCCGCGCATCGGTGGACTACCCGCGTGTGTCTTTGGGGGACCGGTGCCGCGGGACTGTGCCGGTCGCTGACGCCCGCGCCTATTTGGAGAGCGACATCCTGACTATCACCCGTTCTTCTTCCCCCGGGGATCCTGCTCTTGCGGAGGGAGCAGCAGAGTCGTCGGAGCTACTGCGGTGCCGGATTGTGCCCTCGGCTGCAGCAGTTTGGTCCTGAGGTCACGGTCGCCATCGGCCCGACGCCGACATATCGGGGGAACTCGTCATCGGTCCCAGCAACGCGCTCGAGGTTCCGTTCGGCCATGGCTGGGCGGGCAATTTCACGGCTTCCCTCCTCGGCGCTGACGCAGAGGCCATCTTGCTGACTGAGTGCGCGGATGCGCCCGGCGGTGGGCTGATGACCGTTGTGAACGGCAGCTGGTCGGGGGAGGACGAGCGGCTGGAGCGCTCTAAACAGGCCCAGCTCGCGGTTTTGGCCGCTGCCATAGCCCGCAGTGTTGCTGAGGTCAGGGCTGCGGGGGTCAGCCTGGCGAGATTCCCGACTCGTACCGGGTGTCGCACGACCACTCCGAGGACATCCCGCCCTCGGAAGCAGACGGGACCTGCCAGGGCACCGTGGACAGGCCCGGTTTGGAGAGTGAAGCCGGGCTTGCCCTGGCGGAGTTGTGCACTTTGTTTGTCGACAGCGAGGACGACGACTCCCGCTTCGCCTATTACCTCACTGCCTATTACGGCCCTGCCGCTGATTATCAGGAGCAGGCACCGCGGTCCGGAGACGTCGCTTTCGCCACTGAGCGCACTGGCTGCGTGCATGGCCAGACTCGCGGCTATTACACCGTCGAATACGGTCAAGATGGCATATGGCAGGCCGAGGCGCCTGACCCTGGTGCCATGGAGGCTCTTCTTCACCGGTTTGCCGACGCTTCCGCCGAGCGTCACGACTGCGGGCAGCCGTAGCCACCGGCCGGTGTACCGGGGTGAGGGAGGGCGTCGTTGCAGAGGTGTGGAATGGTTGCCGGGGACGGCGGGCGGACGTCTTTCGTTGTCGTGGGTGTTGGTGACGATTATCCGGTTTACCGGTCCCGCGCTGGGGACGGGCGCGGGAGGGCGACATCGTTGTCTGGCTTCGTAATCTACTGGCTGCCTGCTGTGGGTGGGGCCTCGTTGGGTCGCTGCGGTATGGGTGCGGCTGAACTATTCGGCCTGACTGCGCACGCCGACCGGATATGAGCGGATTGGGGGTTGGCGCGCAGCGGGCGTTACGGGGTTGGGTGGGCGTTGGTTGTGTGCGTGGGCCGCCGCCAGAGGGGGACGATGGCGGCGAGGCCGGCGAGGCAGGGCAGCAGGGTCAGGGTCCCGTGCTGGTAGGGGACGATGACGTCGTAGTGCTCGCCACTGAGGGAGAGGTTGAGCAGCGCTGTGAACGTGCCGGCGGCGAAGGCGAGGGTGGCTGCGGTGCGGGCCCAGCGTTTGCCGGTGGTGAGGGCGCGGATTGTCACGAGCCACAGCGGGATGCCGAGGGCACTGGTGGCGACGAGGTAGGTCGCGATGGCGTTGCGGTCTTTGGCTACCAGGTCGGGGCCCCAGTCGGGGTAGGCGTCGCGGACGTGGCTGGTGAGTGTGTCGATGGTCGCGATGTCGATCAGTGGTGCGAGTGTGGCCAGGACGGTCAGTGCCAGGCCGGTGTACAGGGCGGCGGGGCGTGTGCCGGGTACCGCGGCCCGCGGGGTTGTGGGGGTGGTCGCGGTCATGGTGTGTCCCTCCGATTAATTCTACGCCGTAGGTTTCAGCTCTCACGGTAAATTCTACGGCGTAGGTTTTGCAAACGAGAGAACGGAGCGGACATGCCCCGACGCACGCGAGGCACGTCGGCGGGGCTCGACCGCCGGCGTATCGCGGAGGCCGCGGTGGCCCTGATCGACCGGGACGGACTGGAGCGTTTCGGGGTGCGGCGGCTCGCGGACGAGCTGGGAGTCGATCCGATGTCGATCTATCACCACATCAAGGGCAAGGCGGCGCTCCTGGACGCGGTCTCGGAGGCGGTGCTGGCCGAGGCGGAAAGCGACGCGGACGACGCGCCCGGCGACTGGGAGGAGATCGCCCGCGCCACGGCCCGCCGCTACCGGACCATGGCCTACCGCCACCCCAGGGTGTTCCCGCTCCTCGTCACGCGTGCCCAGACCTCGCCGGTGGCCGTCTCCGCGCTGGAGCGGCTGGTCGCCGCCATGCGGGAGGCCGGGCTGCCCGACCGGGTCGTGGCTGACACCCCCATGGTGCTGTTCGGGTTTCTCAATGGGCACCTGCTGGCCCGCACCAGCGCCGCGTCCGAGGGGGCCAGCGCCGTGCCAGCCTTCGATGCCGAGGCGCACCCGGCGATGGCCGCCCTGGCCCCTTTGCTGGAAGACTTCGGCTCCGCCGACGAATTCGACCGCATGCTGGGCACCGTCCTTGACGGAATCAAGATGCGGGCCGGGCTGGGCGGTCAGGCCTGAACCGTCCGCCGCTGGCAGCCCGGCGGCCGACACGGTCATCACCGGTTCTGCTGCAGGCCGGTGACGCCCCTCGGTCTCACGAAGCAGCCTTGCGCTCTGCTCAGCGGTGCCCCTGCCCCGGAAGCGTCGGTGGTGCTAGTGGAACCTGGAGCGTGGCGGTCTCGCCACGCTGGATCAGGTAGTGGATGTCCGGGAAGAACGGCTCGTCCAGTTGCCAGGTACCGCCTGGATTGAACGCCGCCGGGTCGAGGACTTCGGCTCGTGCCCCGTCGCGCTGCCGCGCACCGTGAAACTGCTCTTGCCGTGCGCCGGGGAACGGCCGTGCGCGTCGAGCAGCGAGAGGAATCTTGTACGGTCCATGCTTGGCTTCAGGAAGCGGCCCGGGGCAGCCCAGCGTCTCCCCCACGGGTCCTCTCGTACTCGTAGCGGCCTCTGTCGCGCTGGTCCGGTCCGTTGTTGCACGGCCTCGTGGTCCAGGCGGCGCGCCCGGTGAAGGCAGGAGCAGGCAGGCGCGGTCCCATCCTTCTCACGGATGCCAGGACGCCGGACGGCGTGCCCTGTGCCGTTTCACCACTCCTCGGAGTCCCGCACGTCCTGGAGGAAGGCGTTCGCTGACGCGCCGTCGTCGACCAGGTCGGGCATCAGGTCGATCGAACTGAGCAGGGCGGCGCCCCTGCCTTCCCGGCGCTGCCATTGCTCAGCGATGACGCGCTGCTTGTCTTCGGGCTGGTGTTCCAGCCACTCCCGGTTCTCAGGGCTGAGCTGCCGGAGGAAATGGGCGAGCGGGTCCTTCGTCATGGCAGTGTCTCCTTCGGCGGTCGCGGGTGTAGACGACGGGTGGCCGGGATCAGTCTGCGTGAGGCTCGCGTATGCCGGGGGACGACACTGCCGGAACGGTGCCTACGAGTAGAAAATGACAGCTGTCATGACCACATGGTAAGGGTCATGATCATGCCGATGACTATCATGAGGCAAATCACGACCAAGCTCATCAGGCAGCCAGTGAGAAAGGGGCGCTCCTCGACATACGGCACGATTCCCGGGTAATCCCGGGCAAGCTGGCGGGCGGTGACCGGCTGGCTGGGGCCGCCGGTGGGCAGCCGGAGGTGGGCGACGAGCCGCTCCAGGGCTTCCTCAGGGTAGGTGCCGCCGTTGAGCCGGGCGAGGACCGTGCCCTGGCTGCTGAGTACGAAGACCACCGGGAAGGCTGGGCCCCGGGGCGGAATGAGGACCGCCCGCACCACCTTGGCCGCGTCCGCGCGGGCGCGGACGCGGTGGCGGAAGAAGGTCTGGGTCTCGATGTGATGCTCCGTCACTACGGTGCGCATGCGGGAGGCCCGCACCAACAGCAGGACGCACAGCAGCGCCTCGGCTGCGGCGGTGGCGACCACCACGGGCACCTCGGCTACCTCCGCCACCTGTGGCAGGAGGGCGACGCTTGGGACTACTGAAACGATCACAGTGGCCCAGCGCACCCGGGCGGCCGGGCGGAGGACGAGTGGGGCCGCCGGTCCGGCCGGATAGCCGGAGGAGTCAGAATGGCGGTACCCGTGTGCGGTTGGCTCCCAGTGCATGCCCTCAAGGGTGGCACACGGTTACTGCTTACGGGCGGCCGACTGCTGTGAGCGGTTTCCCGCCGCACCGGGTTTGGGCCGGGCTGAGGTTATCGACAGACGTTGCCGGCACACGGCTGGCGGGCGGTTAGGTTCACGACTATGGACGAGATGAGCCTGCTGCGGCTGTCCGGCGGCCCGGTGACGCGCAGCCGTATCGCGCGCGATCTGGCCGCGCTGGGGGTCGGCGAGGGAGACGTGGTGATGTTCCACACCCGCCTGTCCGCGCTGGGGTACGTGACGGGAGGGCCGCAGACGGTGATCGGCGCTCTGCTTGACGTGGTCGGCTCGCGGGGCACGCTGATGGTGACGACCGGCTGGAATGACGCGCTGCCGTACGAGTTTCTTTCCTGGCCGCAGCAGTGGCAGGACGCGGTACGGGCCGAGCATCCGGCGTTCGATCCCGCGCGCAGCGAGGCCTGTCACGACTACGGGCGGCTGCCGGAGGCGCTGCGCTGCTGGCCGGGGGCGGTGCGCAGCCGGCACCCGGACGCCAGCTTCGCGGCGCTGGGGGCGGCGGCGGACGCGCTGATGGCCGAGCACCCGTGGGACGACCCGCACGGTCCGGGCAGTCCCCTGGCGCGGCTGGCCGAGTGCGGCGGCAGGGTGCTGCTGCTGGGTGCCCCGCTGGACTCGATGACGCTGCTGCATCACGCGGAGGCGCTTGCGGAGGCGCCGGGGAAACGGTTCGTGGAGTACGAGCAGCCGGTCCTGGAGAATGGACGGCGCGTCTGGCGGCGGTTCCGTGACATCGATTCGGATGAGGGGGCGTTCGACTACTCCGGTGCGGTGCCGGCGGGGCGGTGGCCGTTCGAGGTGATCGTCCAGGACATGCTGGCGGCAGGACTGGGGAGGCGGGGGACGGTCGGTGCGGCGGAGAGTTACCTGTTCGAGGCGGCGCCGGCCGTCCGCTTCGGGGTGCGGTGGATCGAGGAGAAGCTGGGAGGCGGCCGGGCACCTGACGGCAGGCGGGGGTGAGGGGGCGGGCGCCCGGGGCGGTGCGGCTTCACGCGGGGGAGCCACCACCCGGCTTGGGGGTAACGGGCGGTCAGGCGCGATTTCGTGTGCGGCCACCGACACGGCCAGGGCGCTGCTGACGTGCAGCACTGCCTGGTCAGCATGGCGGGCGTGGTCCCGGTATGAGCGGTTCCGGGCGGCGAGGTGATACTGCCCGTCTGCTTCTGGCCGTGAGCCGGTGCTGTGGCCCGTGACGGGCCGGGTAGGGGATTAACTCGCTGGTCACAGGGTGTTCGTGGGCGTGCAATGGCCACGCGCGACACTGGGAGCATGCTGCGTTTCCCTGATGTCGCTGTGGAGTCCGGCCCCGAGAGCGGCCATGGGCCGGATGTGGTGCTGCGGTGGGGCGGGCCCGGGGATGCCGAGGGGGCGCGGCGGCTGCACGCGCGGTGTTCGGCGCAAACGCTCCGGCGGCGCTATCCCGGCCCGCCGGAGGAGGCCGACAGCTACCTGGGGCATCTGCTGGACCCGCGTCACGGTGACGTGGTCGTGGCGGAGGCGGAGCCGGGTGAGCTGGTCGGGATGGGGCATCTGCTGCGGGACGGCACGGAGGCGGAGGTGGCGCTGCTGGTCGCCGATGCCTGGCAGCGGCGCGGGATCGGCTCGGCGATGCTGCGGTGGCTGCTGCGTGCGGCCACGGCCGAAGGGTATGAGGCGGTGTACGCGGTGACGGAGGACCCGCACGAGGGGATGGCCGCGGTGATGCGCGGAACCGGGCTGCCGGTGGTGTGGGACCCGGCAGGCGGGACGCTGGTGATGCCGGTGGGAGTGCTGGTGCCCGCAGGGAGCTTCGCCACGTTCTCGTGAGAGGTGGTGACGGGCGCCGGGTCGGCGTACCAGGATGGCGGCATGCCTGATCAGACTATGCCGCTGCCGCGCCAGCTGGCCGACGAGTACGTCGACGCGTTTGTGGAACTGGACCCGATCACCGGAACCTATCTGGGGGTGGCGGAGAGCGCGAGCCGCCTGCCGGACTTCTCCCCTGCGGGACAGGAGGCGGTGGCCGGGCTTGCGCGGGACACGCTGGCGCGGCTGGCCGACGCCGAGAAGCGGCCTGAGGCGGGGGAGGACACAGAGCGGCGGTGCGCTCGGCTGCTGCGGGAGCGGCTGACCGCGGAGCTGGCGGTGCACGATGCCGGGGAGCATCTGCGGCGGGTGAGCAACATGTTCTCGCCGGTGCACGATGTGCGTGATGTGTTCACGCTGATGCCGGTGGCGTCGGAGGAGGACTGGGCCGCGGTGGCGCGGCGGCTGCGGGCGGTGCCGCAGGCGCTGGAGGGGTACCAGGCCTCGCTGCGGGAAGGGCTGGCGCAGGGGCTGCTGGCGGGGCCGCGGCAGGTGGCCACGGTGATCGACCAGCTCACCGAGTGGGTGACGGCCTCGGACGGCAAGGGCTGGTTCGCCGGGTTCGTCGCGGACGGCCCTGAGTCGCTGCGGGAGGAGCTGCCGGCGGCCGCCCGGGTGGCGACGGAGGCGGTGGCCCGGCTGCGGGACTGGCTGCGGGACACGTACGCGCCGGGTGTGGAGGGCGCGCCGGAGACCGTGGGCCGGGAGCGGTACGCCCGATGGGTGCGGTACTGGAACGGCACGGACCTGGATCTGGACGAGGCGTACGCCTACGGCTGGGAGGAGTTCCACCGGCTGCGGGCGGAGATGGAGAAGGAGGCCGCGAAGATCCTCCCGGGGGCTGGTCCGTGGGAGGCGCTGCGGTATCTGGACACCGAGGGCGAGGCGGTCGAGGGCGTCGAGGAGGTGCGGGTCTGGCTGCAGAACCTCATGGACGAGGCGATCGAGGCGCTGGACGGGACGCACTTCGAGCTGGCCGAGCGGGTGCGGCGGGTGGAGTCGATGATCGCCCCGCCGGGAAGCGCGGCGGCGCCGTACTACACCAGCCCGTCGCTGGACTTCTCGCGGCCGGGGCGGACGTGGCTGCCGACGCTGGGGGCGACGCGGTTCCCGGTCTACGACCTGGTGTCGACCTGGTACCACGAGGGCGTGCCGGGGCATCACCTGCAGCTGGCGCAGTGGGCGCACGTGGCGGACCAGCTGTCGCGGTACCAGACCACGGTGGGGATGGTGAGCGCGAACGCTGAGGGGTGGGCGCTCTATGCGGAGCGGCTGATGGATGAACTCGGCTTCCTGGGCAACGCGGAGCGGCGGCTGGGGTACCTGGACTGCCAGATGATGCGCGCGGTCCGGGTGATTGTGGACATCGGCATGCATCTGCAGCTGCCCATTCCGGCGCACTCGCCGGTGGGTGCCGGGCAGCGGTGGACGCCGGAGCTGGCGCAGGAGTTCTTCCGGCGGCACAGCAGCCGTCCGGAGGCGTTCGTGGAGAGCGAGCTGGTGCGGTACCTGGGGATGCCGGGGCAGGCCATCGGCTACAAGCTCGGGGAGCGGGCGTGGCTGCGGGGCCGGGAGGCGGCGCGCCGGGCGCAGGGTGAGGCGTTCGATGCCAAGCGCTGGCACATGGCGGCGCTGTCGCTGGGTTCGCTGGGTCTGGATGACCTGGAGGAGGAGCTGGCCCGGCTGTAGCCGCGGCGGGGCGGTGCCTGCGGGCGCCGCCCCGTGCGGTGGCCGGGGCAGGCCTGGTGCTCGGGCCGCGGGCTCAGGCGCGGCGGGAGCTGAGGGAGGAGAGGTAGGCGTTGTAGGAGGCGAGTTCCCGGTCGCCGTCGCGGTCGGCGGCGCGGTCCAGGCGGCGGGCACGGCGCTGCTCGGAGACGTACCACTGGATGACGAGGGCGACGAGCACGATCACCGCGGGGATCTCGCTGAAGGCCCAGGCGATGCCGCCGGCGGCGTTCTGGTCGGAGACGGCGTCGGTGGCGAGGCTGGCGGGCGGGCTGTCGAAGGTGCCGACCATGGGTGCGGAGGCCATCATGAGGGCGATGCCGAAGAAGGCGTGGAACGGCATGGTGGCGAACAGTTCCAGCATGCGCATCAGGTGGCTGGGGCGGCGGGGGCCGGGGTCGACGCCCATGATCGGCCAGAAGAAGACCAGGCCGACGGCGAGGAAGTGGAGCATCATCGCGAGGTGCCCGACGCGGCTGCCCATGAGGGCGTCGAAGAGGGGCGTGAAGTAGAGGGCGTAGAGGCTCGCGATGAAGAGGGAGATGGTGACGAGGGGGGTGGTGATGAGCCGGACGTAGCGGCTGTGGAGGAAGGCGACGACGATTTCGCGCGGGCCGCGGCGGCCGCGGGGGGCGGCGGGAAGGGCCCGGAGCAGGAGGGTCACGGGCGCGCCGAGCAGCATGAGGATCGGCGAGACCATGCTGATGACCATGTGCTGCACCATGTGGGCGCTGAAGAGGACCATGCCGTAGTCGTTCAGCCGGGTGCAGGTGACGAGGGCGACGCTTAGGACGCCGAGCGTGAAGGCTGCGGTGCGGCCGGGGTTCCAGGTGTCGCCGCGCAGGCGGAGGCGGAGGACGCCCCAGGCGTAGAGGGCGAGGGTGACGAGACAGCCCGCGAGGAAGACTGGGTCGCCGCCGGGGTCGAGCGCGCTGGTGACCGTGAGGGGCGGCAGGTCGGTGGTGCCGTGGTCGCCGTGGTCCATGGGGTGCGCTCCGTCCTGGCCTGGGGTGTTGTTTCCCTTATGCACGATAGGACGGCCCCCGGGCGGTGCGGTCGCCGGGGGCCGGGTTCGGCGCGGGGTCAGGTGGCGGCGGCGGTGGCCGCGGCGATGCGTTCGGCCCGCAGCGCGTCGTACCAGCGGTCGTCGACGGGGGTGAGCGCGTTGACGTCGAGCGCGAGGCGGATGAGGAGGTCCGCGATGTGCGGGTTGCGGGCGAGCACGGGGCCGTGCATGTAGGTGCCGAAGATGGTGTCGCACCAGGCGCCCTCGGTGCCGTCGCCGGTGCCGTTGCCGTTGCCGAGGCGGACGCGGGCGAAGGGGCGGACGCCGGGGCCGAGGTGGGTGACGCCCTGGTGGTTCTCGAAGCCGGTGAGCTGCGGCAGGGCGAGCTGCTCGTCGATGTCGGCGAGAACGTCGCCGACGCAGCGTTCGGCGGTGCCGCGGGCGCTGGTGACGTCGAGGAGCCCGAGGCCCGGTTCGCGCTGGCCGAGGTCGTTGATGAACTCGTGGCCGAGGATCTGGTAGCCGGCGCAGACGGAGAAGATGACGGCGCCGTTGTCGGCGGCGCGGTTGAGGCCGCCGTCGCGGCGCAGGCGCTCGGCGGCCAGGCGCTGCGGGCGGTCCTCACCGCCGCCGATCAGGTAGATGTCGCCGGAGGTGGGAACGGGCTGGTCGGAGCGGATGTCGACGCGCTCGACGGGCAGGCCGCGCTGGCGGGCGCGGCGCTCGGTGACCAGCACGTTGCCCTGGTCGCCGTAGGTGCTCAGGAGGTCGGGGTAGACCCAGACGAGCCGGAGGCTTGAGGTGCTCATGGGGGCGTCCTTGGGCGGTCAGTTGCCGACGGTGCGGCGGAGGTCCTGGAAGGCGGTGTAGTTCGCGATGGCCTCGATCCGGCCGGGGGGCGACTGCTGGACGGCCTCCTGGAGGGTGGTGCAGACGCGGAAGTCGACCCCGGCGACCTCGAGGCGGACGGCGAGGTCGAGGCGGCGGTCGCCGATGACGGCGATGGGGTGGCCGGCGAGGCGCGTGTAGTCGACGTCCCACAGCCAGGAGGTATCGGTGCCGTCGGCGCTGCGGGCGTTGACCGAGAGGATGACGGGTGTGGGGGGCGGGTCGATGAGGGAGAAGGTCTCCAGCCAGCCTGCAGGGTTTTTCGCGAGCAGGAGGCGGATGTCGCGGCCCTGGTAGCTGACGACGTCGTACCGCCCGGCGACCGCGGTGACGGACTGCATGCGCTGGAGCGCGATCTGGGGGGCGACGCCGAAGGTGGCGGCGACGGCGGCCGCGGTGGTGGCGTTGGCCTTGTTGGCCCGGCCGGGCAGCTGGAGCTGGATGGGCCAGGCGGTGCCGTGGGGGTCGAGGACCGTGTCGCCGGAGAGCACCCAGGTGGGGCTCGGGCGGCCGAAGCCGCAGGATGAGCACTGCCAGGTGTCGCCGGGGCGGGAGAGGACGCCGCCGCAGGACGGGCAGGACCAGGCGTCGTCCTTCCATTCCTGGCCGGCTGCGACCCAGACGACGTTGGGCGAGGAGGAGGCTGCCCAGACGACGAGGGGGTCGTCGCAGTTGGCGATGAGGGTGGCCTTCGTTCCCTGGAGTCCTTCGCGCCAGCGTTCGGCGAGCATGCGGGTTTCGGCGGCACGGTCGAGCTGGTCGCGCGAGAGGTTGAGCAGCGCGATGGCCTTGGGAGAGACCTCGCGGGCGACGGCCGCGAGGTACTTCTCGTCCACTTCGAGGACGCCGTAGCGGGCGTTGCCGCCGCTGGAGAGTGCGCTGGTGATGCCGGCGGGCATGTTGGCGCCGAGCGCGTTGGAGACGACCTCGCCGCCGGCGCGGAGCGCTTCGGCGATCAGCCGGGTGGTGGTGGTCTTGCCGTTGGTGGCGGAGACGAGGACCACATCGAGGTGGCCGGCGAGGCGAGAGAGCAGGTCGGGGTCGAGCTTGAGTGCGATGCGTCCCCCGATCACCGATCCGCTGCCGCGGCCCGCGGCGCGTGAGACGGCCGCTGCCGCTTTCCCGGCGGTCACGGCCAGCCTGGCTCGTGCCGACAGCGGCTGCGTGCGTTCTGCCATCGTCCTTGCTCCTCCTTGCCCTTGGCCGGAGGCCAGCCTACCGAGCCTGACGGGGCGTTCCGTACCGGCTCACCTGTTGCCCGCCCGGCGGGGCGCGGGCGGTCGCGGGCTCGGGGGAGCTTCACCCGGGTGCGCGCCGGTCGTAATCATTATCCGCTTTGCGGCTTACAGTACGTACGGTGAGTAATGATCATGCATACCGGGAGTTGCCATGAATCTCTCTGTTTCCGGCGTCGTACTCCTCGGCGTGGTGGTGTTCCTGTTCTTCCGCAAGGACGGACTGAAGGTCTCGCACGCGGTGGTGTGCGCGCTGTTCGGTTTCTACCTGGCGGGGACGGCTGTGGCGCCGAGCATCGAGGCCGGCGGGGAGAGCCTGGCAGACCTGCTGGGCGGGATCCGGCTGTAGCGCGGGTGGTGCTGGCGTAGCGGCAGGCGGACGTAGGGGTGTGCTGGGGGCCAGCCCGGCCTGGAGGGCGTGCGGCCGGGTGTACGAGCCGGCGTGGCGGACGGGGGCGGCGGAGGACAGGCGCGGAGGGTCAGGCAGTGGGTTCGAGGGCTCCGAGCGGGTCGTCGAGGACGGGCTGCCAGGCGAGTTCAGCGGCGCCGACGAGGCTGTTGTGGGCAAGCGTGCAGGGCAGGACGGGGATGTCGCCGCTCCTCCCCCACAGGCTGTGCCGTTCGACGACGGCGCGGAGCCGGGGGGCGTCGGCCTCCAGGAGCCAGCGGTGCAGGCCGCCGAGAATGATGCGGTCGGGGTTGAGGATGTTGACGAGCCCGGCGAGGCCCAGGCCAAGCCGGTCGATGACGGTGCGGGCGGCGGCCTGGACGGCGGGGTCGTCAGGGTAGCTGGTGCGCAGCAGCTCACGGGACTGGTCCAGGAGGGAGCCTTCAGGGCCCGGTTCCCGGCCGGCGGCTTCGAGGAAGGCGAGGGGGTCGGTCTCGACGTCGAGGCAGCCCCGGCTGCCGCAGTGGCAGGGACGGCCGTGGGGGTCGACCGTGAGGTGGCCGACTTCGAGGGCGAGGCCGGCGCTGCCGGTGTGGAGCCGGCCGTCGAGGACGAGGGCGCCGCCGACGCCGCGGTGCCCGGTGGCGACGCACAGCAGGTGCCGGGAGCCGCTGCCCGCGCCGTGGCGGTGCTCGGCAAGGGCCGCGAGGTTGACGTCGTTGCCGCTGAAGCCGGGGACGTCGAGGCCGGCGTCGGCCAGGCACTGGTGGAACAGGTCGCGCACGGGGGCGCTGGCCGGCCAGGCGAGGTGGTGCGGGCTGAGGGCGGTGCCCTCCGGCTCTGCGACGGCGGTGGGCACGGCGAGGCCCGCGCCGATGCAGCGGCGTCCGGTCGTGGCGAGCAGTCCGGCGCCGGCGTCGACGACCTGGCGGAGCACCTGGGCGGGGTCGGCGCTGACGGTGACGCAGCCGGGGGTGGTGGCGATGATCCGGCCGCCGAGCCCGACGAGGGCGGCGCGGAAGCCGTCGGCGTGGATCTGGGCTGCCAGGGCGACAGGGCCGTCGTCGGCGATCGCGAGGCGGTGGGAGGGGCGGCCGTGGCTTCCGGCGGAGGCGGCGGGGCGGGAGTCGACGGTGATCAGGCCGAGGGACTGCAGCTCGGCGGCGACGGCGCCGGCGGTGGCGCGGGTGACGCCGAGTGCCGTGGTGAGGACGGCTCGGGTAGGTGCCTGGCCGGTGTGGACGAGTTCCAGCGCGGGGCCGAGGGCGTTGCGCCCCCGTTCGAGCCTGGTCCTGGTGCGGGTCACGTCACCCATTGTCGCTTTGTGTCTTCACGAAACAAACTGGGGGACGCCGGGGCCCGCACGCGGCGGCGGAGGCGGAGGCAGCCGCCTGCCGGCCGCCGCGCGGTGGACGGCAGCGTCAGTTGCCCGTGCCGAGCTCGTGCATGGCTATGGACGGGTACCGGTCACCGCGGGCGGCGCCGGGCGGCACCGCCGCGTCGAGCGCGGCGAGGTCCTCGCCGGTGAGCCTGACGCCGAGGGCGGGCAGTGCCCCGGCCAGCCGCTCGCGGGTCCTGGCGCCGACCAGCGGGACGATGTCCGGGCCCTGCGCGGCCACCCAGGCGATGGCCAGCTGGGCGATGGTGCACCCCTTCGGCCTCGGCGAGCGGGCGCATCGCCGCCACCAGGGCGAGGTTGTGTTCGACGTTCCCGCTTGCGAAGCGCGGGCTGCGGCTGCGGCCGTCGCGGGGGTCCTGCGAGCGCTCGGGGAACCAGTGCCCGGAGATCAGGCCGCGGGCCAGTACGCCGTACGCCGTCAGGCCGATGCCCAGCTCCCGCAGCGTCGGCAGGATCTCCTGCTCGACGGCGCGGGAGATGAGCGAGTACTCGATCTGGAGGTCCGCGACCGGGTGGACGGCGTGTGCCCGGCGGACCGTCTCGGCGTCGGCCTCGGAGAGGCCGATGTGGCGGACGTACCCGGCGTCGACCAGCTCCTTGACGGCGCCGACCGTGTCCTCGATCGGCACGCTGGGGTCGCGGCGGGCAGGGCGGTAGATGTCGATGTAGTCGGTGTTCAGGCGGGTCAGGGAGTAGCTGACGAAGTTCTTCACGGCGGCCGGGCGGCCGTCGTAGTGGCCGAACCCGAGGCCGGGTCCGGTCATAACGCCGAACTTGACGCTGATCTGGTAGCTGTCCCGGGGCCGGCCGCGCAGCGCCTCGGCGAGCAGCATCTCGTTGTGGCCGCTGCCGTAGTGGTCGCCCGTGTCGATGAGGGTGACGCCGGCGTCCAGCGCGGCGCGCACGGTGGCGATGCTCTCCTCCCGGTCGGCAGGGCCGTAACTGCCCGACATGCTCATGCCGCCCAGGCCGAGAGCGGAGGTGGCGGGGCCGGCTGTGCCGAGAGTCCGAGTCTCCATGCTGGGTCTCCTTCGCGGTGTCTGCACGCCCCACCCTGGGGCCGCCCGGCGGGTGGCGGGAGCGGAGAGTTCCTCCGGGGAGCGGCACTCCCCCGTGCGGCGCCAGCCGGCAGGCTCCGTCCCGGGGGCCCGCGCGGGGACCGCGGAAGGGGGTGCGGCGGACAGCCCGGGCCGGCATACCCGTCGCGGTCGCAACGGGGTGCGAAGGTCACGTGAGCCAGCCGGGTCGGACCAGGCCGGTCTCGTAGGCGAGGACGACGAGCTGGGCGCGGTCGCGGGCGCCGAGCTTGACCATGGCGCGGCTGACGTGGGTCTTGGCGGTGAGCGGGGAGACCACCAGGCGGCGGGCGATCTCGTCGTTGGTCAGGCCCATGCCGACGAGGGCCATGACCTCGCGTTCGCGGTCGGTCAGCTCCGCGAGGCCGGCAGGTTCAGCCGGTGCCCTGGAGCGGGCGGCGAACTCCGCGATCAGGCGGCGGGTGACGCCGGGTGACAGCAGGGCGTCGCCGGCGACCACGGCGTGGACGGCGCGGACCAGCTCGTCGGGCTCGGTGTCCTTCACCAGGAAGCCGGAGGCGCCGGAGCGGATGGCCTCGAAGACGTACTCATCGAGCTCGAAGGTGGTGAGCATGACGACGCGCACACCGCTGAGCGCGGGGTCTTCGGTGATGCGGCGGGTGGCGGTGAGCCCGTCGAGGCCGGGCATGCGGATGTCCATCAGCACCAGGTCGGGCCGGTGTTCGCGTACCAGGGCGAGCGCCTCGTTTCCGTCGGCCGCCTCCCCCGCGACCTCGATGCCGGGCTGGGCATCGAGGAGGGCGCGGAAGCCGGCGCGCACCAGGATCTGGTCGTCGGCGAGCAGGACGCGGATCACGGGTTCTCCCTCGGGGTGGTGAGCGGCAGCCGGGCGGTGACGCGGAAGCCGCCGCCGGGCCGGGGGCCCGCCGTGACGGTGCCGCCGCACGCGGCGGCTCGTTCGCGCATGCCGATAAGTCCGTTGCCGCCGCCGGTGGTGCCGCCGGCCGCGGGGCCGTCGTCGTCGACGCGGATGCCGAGGTGGCCGCCGGTGTAGTGCAGGCGGACGCGTGCGGTGCGGGCGGCCGAGTGGCGGACGGTGTTGGTCAGCGCCTCCTGGATGATGCGGAAGGCGGCGAGGTCGGCGCCGGGCGGCAGAGGGGAGGGCTCGCCCAGCGTCTTTGTCTCGACGTGCAGGCCCGCCCGGGCTGCCTGGTCAGCCAGTTGGGGCAGCTGCCGCAGCCCGGGGGCGGGCGCGCGGGGTGCGGCGCCGGGGGTGCGGAGGGCGTCGAGCACCTGCCGTACCTCGCCGAGCGCTTCCCTGCTGGCGGCCTTGATGGTGGTGAGGGCGGTGCGGGCCTGGTCGGGGTCGGAGTCGAGCAGGGCGAGGCCGACGCCGGCCTGGACGTTGATGACGGACATGCTGTGGGCGAGAACGTCGTGGAGTTCGCGGGCGATGCGGAGGCGTTCCTCATCGGCGCGGCGCCGTTCGGCCTCTGCGCGGGCGCGGCGCTCGCGCTCCCGCTGTTCGCGGCGGACGCGGAGCAGTTCGGCACCGGCCAGGGCGGCGGCGGCCCACGCGGCGTTCCCGGCGTCGTCCTGCCAGGAGGCGGGGGTGTCGCCGCCGGGCGGAAGCCAGCGGTAGAGCCAGTGGCCGGTGAGCAGCAGGCCTGTCCACAGCACGCCCATGGCGGTCCAGGCGGAGCGGCGGTGCCCGGTGAGGACGGCTGCGGCGCAGCCGGCGATGGCGCTGAGGAAGACGGGACCGTAGGGGTACCCCGCCGCGAGGTAGGCGAGGACGGCGGCGGTAGTGGCGAACGCGGTGAGGCGCGGGTAGCGGTAGCGCAGCAGCAGGAGCAGGGGCCCGGCGGCGAGCAGGGCGCGCCCGGCGGTGTCGAGGGCCACCCGGTCCGGCTGGTTCTCTGCGGCGAAGTGGGAGCCGGCCAGCTGAATGAGCAGCACCGCACCCGAGGAGAGCCACGGCAGCCGGGCCGCGGGGGGCGGCATGGTGAGCCAGCGGCGCCAGGGCGGCTCGCGGGGCTCGTCCCCGGGTGCGGTGTGCCAGGTCATGCTCCTCACGCTAGCCGCCGTGCGTGGCGCGGACGTCCGTCGTGCGGGGTGGTCCGGTGTACTCCCGCTGTCGTACGGCGACGCCCTGGGAGGGCGGTGCGAGGGCGGCCGCTGGCGGGCCCCGCTGGTGACGGGCACCGGCGCACTGGCTGAGGCCGTGGCTGGGGAGCTGTGCTGCGGACTTCGGCCCGCTGCGGCCGGGCGCCGCCGCGGCGGTGCCCGGCCGCGGCGTCAGGAGCGGTCGAGCGCGGTGAGCGCCCGCCGGGCCAGAGGGTAGGTCCGGACGATGCCGGCGAGGGTGGTGGAGCCGCGGGTGATCTGGGTGAACGCGTTCCAGGCGGGGCGGAACCCGATCATGGCGGCGTGCAGCAGCCGGGGTCTGCTGGCGAAGATGGTCAGCAGCCGCCGGCCGACGCCCATCTCCACGCCCAGGCCGGACTTGATGGCGAAGGTGTAGTTCAGGGCCTGGCGGCGGGCGTCCACGGCGTCGGCGGCCTCGGCGATCCGCACGGCCCACTGGCCGGCGAGACGTCCCGAGCGCAGCGCGAAGGAGATGCCCTCGCGCGTCCAGGGCTCCAGCAGCCCGGCGGCGTCCCCGCACACCAGCACGCGGCCGCGGGAGAGCGGCGAATCGTCGGTGCGGCAGCGTGTCAGGTGCCCGGAGCTGATGGCCGGTTCGAAGCCGGAAAGCCCCAGCCGGGCGATGAAGTCCTCCAGGTACCGCTTGGTGGCGGCGCCGTCGCCGCGGGCGGAGATGACGCCGACGGTGAGCGTGTCGCCCTTGGGGAAGACCCAGCCGTACGAACCGGGCAGCGGGCCCCAGTCGATGTGCACGCGGCCGGCCCAGTCCCTGGCGACCTCCGGCGGCACCGGGATCTCCGACTCCAGGCCCAGGTCGACCTGGTCGAGGCGGACCCCGACGTGTGCTCCTATGCGGCTGGCGCTGCCGTCGGCGCCGACCACGGCGCGCGCGAGCAGCGTCTCGCCGCTGGCGAGGACGACGGCGACCGTGCGGCGGTCCGGCACGGCGGGTCCGTGCTGCTCGACGCGGGAGACGGCCGTTGCGGTGCGCAGCTCGGCCCCGGCCTTCACGGCCGCTTCGACCAGGCGCTGGTCGAACTCGGGCCGGTTGACGAGGCCGAAGAGCATGCGCCGGGAGCGCCGGGTCCGGGCGAGCTTGCCGTTGAGGGAGAACGTGACGGCGTGGACCCGGTCCCGCAGCGGAAGTTCGAAGCCGGGCGGCAGGGCGTCACGTGACGGGCCGATGATGCCGCCGCCGCAGGTCTTGTACCTGGGCAGCTCGGCTTTCTCCACCAGCAGCACGCGCCGCCCGGTCTCGGCGGCCGCGCGCGCGGCGGCGGCGCCGCCGGGGCCCGCGCCGACCACGATGACGTCCCAGACCTCAGTGTTCCCAGCCGCGTTTCCGGATCCGTTGTCGCTGCTCACGATGGGCTGTCGCTCCCCGCTGCGTCTCGTCCTCGGCCACCCCAGGGCATCCTACGGCGCCGGGATCAGCGGGCAGGCTGTGGGAGGATCGGCGAGATTCCGGACTGTCGTCGAGGAGGTCGTCTACCGTGGAGCAGCACAGCGCCGAGCACGCCGGGATCGCGGCGGCCGTGGAGTCCCTCATGCCGAAGGCCCGGGAGGAACTGGCGGAGCTGGTCGCCTTCCGGTCCGTTGCCGATGCCGCGCTGTACCCGGCCGAGGAGTGCCGGAGGGCGGCCCGGTGGGTCGCGGCGGCGCTGCGGGCCGAGGGCTTCGGTGACGTCGAGGTGCTGGCCACGCCGGACGGGAGCGAGACGGTGTACGGGCATCTTCCGGCGCCTGAGGGCGCGCCGACGGTGCTGCTCTACGCGCATTACGACGTGCAGCCGCCGCTGGATGAGGACGCCTGGACGTCGCCGCCGTTCGTGCTGACGGAGCGTGAGGGCCGCTGGTACGGGCGGGGTGCGGCCGACTGCAAGGGCGGCGTGATGATGCATCTGCTGGCGCTGCGGGCGCTGCGCCGCACCGGCGGGATCCCTGTGGGGCTCACCGTCGTCGTCGAGGGCTCGGAGGAGCAGGGCACCGGAGGGCTCGAGCAGTACGCGGAGGCGCACCCGGAGCGGTTCGCCGCGGATGCCATGGTGATCGGCGACACGGGGAACGTGCGGGCGGGGCAGCCGACGCTTACGGCGACGCTGCGCGGCATGGTCGCGGTGCGGGTGCGGGTGGACACGCTGGAGGGCAACCTGCACTCGGGTGCCTTCGGCGGCGCGGCGCCGGACGCGCTGGCCGCGCTGGTGCGGCTGCTGGACACGCTGTACGCCGAGGACGGCTCGGCGGCGGTAGCGGGGCTGCCGTCGGAGGGGGTGTGGGAGGGTACGCCCTACGACGAGGACACCTTCCGGCGGGACGCCGGGGTGCTGGACGGGGTGCCGCTGGTGGGGTCGGGTTCGGTGGCCGACCGGCTGTGGGCGCGGCCGTCGGTCACCGTGCTGGGTATCGACTGCCCGCCGGTGTCGGGCGCGACGCCGTCGGTGCAGGCGTCCGCCCGCGCCCTGGTGAGTCTGCGGCTGCCGCCGGGCACGCCGGCGGAGGAGGGCACCCGGCTGCTCACGGAGCATCTGCGGGCGCACGCGCCGTGGGGGGCGCGGGTCACGGTGGAGCCCGCGGGTGAGGGCCAGGGGTTCCGTGCGGACACGGGCAGTCCCGCGTACGCGTCGATGGCGTCCGCGCTGCGCGAGGCGTACGACGGCACGGAGACGGCGGTGGTGGGGCAGGGCGGCTCGATCCCGGTGGTCGGCACGCTGGCGGGGCTGTACCCGGAGGCGGAGGTGCTGATGGTCGGTCTGAGCGATGCGGCCGCCCGCATTCACGCGGTGGATGAGAGTGTCTCCCCCGATGAGCTGCGCCGGATGGCCGTCGCCGAGGCGCTGTTCCTGCGCCGGTACGCGGCGTCCCGGGGTGGCACGCGGGCGTAGGCGGCGTGTGCCTGGCTCGGGTGGTCCTGGGGGCAGAGTTTGAGTCTCCAGCGGCTGGAGGGTGAAGGGTGAACGCCGTGACCGACCACACCGAGCTGTTCACGATCGGCGAGCTCGCCCGCCGCACCGGCCTGCCTGTGCGGACGATCCGCTTCTGGTCCGACAGCGGTCTCGTCGCCCCGGCCGGCCGGTCGGCGGGCGGGTACCGGCTGTACGACGCCGGGGCGGTCGCCCGCCTTGATCTGGTCCGCAGCCTGCGGGAGCTGGGTCTGGACCTGGCCACGGTGCGCCGGGTGCTGGAGCGCCGGGCGACGGTGCGCGACGTGGCGGCGGCGCATCTGCACGCGCTGGAGGCGGAGATCCGTGTCCTCCAGGTGCGGCGTGCGGTGCTGCGGTGGGTCGTGCGCAGCGGCGGTACGACCAAGGAGATGAGGCTGATGCACAAGCTGGCCCAGATGTCCGCCCGGGAACGGCAGCGCGTCATCGACGACTTCGTCAGCGAGGCGTTCGAGGGCGTCGGCCCGGACGCGCCCGGCGCCCGTATCGCGGAGAGCATGCGTACCCTGCCGGCCAGCCTGCCTGAGGACCCCGCACCGGAGCAGGTGGAGGCGTGGGCAGAGCTGGCGGAGCTGGTCGGGGACGCGCAGTTCCGGCGGCGGGTGCGCGAGATGGCCCTGGCGGGCGCGCGTGGCGGCCGGGAGGAAGCGGATCCCGGTGCCCTGGACGCGGCGTTCGTCCAGGAGCACGCCGGGCGGGCGGTGCGCGAGGGCATCGCCCCGGAGTCGGCGGCCGGCCAGGAGGTCCTGGCGCGCCTGGTGGACGCGGACCTGCCCGCGGCGGACCGGAACCGGCTGGCCGATCAGCTGGCGGTGTTCACCGACCGGCGGGTGGAGCGGTACTGGCAGCTGCTGGGGGTGCTCAACGGCTGGCCGCCGGCGCCGCCGCAGGTCCCGGCGTTCGAGTGGCTGATCGCGGCGCTGCGCGCGCACGCGTAGCGCCGGCTCAGGTGCCGACCGGGACGCCCGCTTCCAGGTTGAAGGGGCGGCCCTCCGCCCGGGCGCGCAGGGCCCACTGCAGACGGGCGTAGCGGCCGGGCGAGAGCATGCCGCGTGCCTCGTCCTCGCCGGCGAAGCGCCAGGCGCGGAGTTCGGCGCCGGGCAGGAGGAGTTCCCGCATCCGGGCGGCCTCCAGGCGTCCGCCGTCGAAGAGGAGGCGGAGCCCGCCGTAGCGCGGCGGGCTGGGCGGTTCCCAGTCGACGATGAGCAGCGGGGGCTCGTGCGCGAGGTGGAGGCCGAGTTCCTCGGCCACCTCGCGCACGGCCGCGCGGGCGGGGGGCTCTCCCGCCTCGACCACGCCGCCGGGGAACTCCCAGCCCGGCTTGTAGGTCGGGTCGACCAGCAGCACCCGGTCCTGGTCGTCGAAGAACAGCACCCCGGCGGCGAGGGTCTCGGCGCGGGGCGGGGGGGTCTGGACGATGTCGCAGATGCCCGCCCCTTCCTGGATGGCCGCGGCCAGGCGCTCGGCGGTCTGGCGGGGGGTGAGGTGGGAGGTGTCGACGATGTGGGCGTCGGCGGTGAGCCAGGACAGTGCGGCGCCGTAGCGGGACAGGTGGCCCAGGCACCACCGGCGGTTCTCTTCTCCGTCCACGAGGGCGCGCTGGTCGATCCGCTCTCGGAGGAACGTTTCTTCAGCGTGGAGCAGGAAGTGCTGCACGGGGATCCGGCGGGCCGCCAGTCCGCCGAAGATCTCGTCCCGGTACTCCTGCCGGAGCAGGGTCATGGGCACGAGCAGGGGGCCTGGCATCTCTGTCAGCAGCGCGGCGGCCGTGTCCACGACGAGCCGGCGCCACGACGGGAGGTCCTGGAAGTCGTCGACCTGCGCCAGCCGCTCCTTGGGCAGCATCGTCCGCAGCCCCGATCCGACCAGCTCGGGGTCGAAGAGCGCGCTGCCTGGCAGGAGGTCGAGCGTTTCCTGGGCCGCCGTCGTCTTGCCGGCGCCGAAGGCGCCGTTGAGCCAGATGATCACCGGTTCCCCTCCTTTCCCGCCCTTGAGTCAGGTGCCCGTTGCACCACGCGCCGGAAACGTCCCCGCCTCATTCCAGCGCGCGGCGGCGGCACCCACGAGGCCGGCGTCGGTGCCGAGCTGCGCCGGGACCACCTCGATGCCGTGCGTGAACGGCAGCGTGGCGTACTCGCCCAGGGCGCGCCGCACCGGGCCGAACAGCACGTCTCCTGACTGGCTGACGCCGCCGCCGATCACCACGGTCTCGATCTCGACGAGCGTGGCCGTGGCGGCGATGCCGGCCGCCAGCGCGCGGGCGGCGCGGTTGAAGGCGTCGAGGGCGACCGGGTCGCCCTCACGGGCGGCGGCGGCCACGCCGGCGGCCGTCGCGTCGCCGTCCGGGTCGGCAGGGCGCCAGCCGGCGTCCCTGGCGTAGCGGGCGATGCTGGTGCCGCTGGCGATGCGCTCGACGCAGCCCCGGCCGCCGCACGGGCAGAGGTCTCCGTTGACGTCGACGCTGATGTGGCCGATGTGGCCGGCGTTTCCTGTGGGACCGGGCCGGAGCCTGCCGTCCAGGATGAGGCCGCCGCCGACGCCGGTGGACACCACCATGCACAGGGCATTGGTGCGGCCGCGGGCCGCGCCGAGCCAGTGTTCCCCGGCGGCGATGGCCGCGCCGTCGCCGACGAGGGTGACGGGGAGTGCTCCCGTGGTCTTGCGGATGCCCTCGACCAGTGGGAAGCCGCGCCATCCGGGGATGTTGACAGGGCTGACGGTGCCGCTGCGCGCGTCGACGGGCCCGGCGCTGCCGACGCCGATGCCGGTGACGTCCGCCCACCGCTCGTGCTCGGTCAGGAGGGCGATGACGTCGGTCACGGCGCGCAGCACCCGTTCCCCGGTCTCGCGGGCGGGGGTCGGAAGCTGGACGCGGTGGCGCAGCGCGCCGTCCGCGCCGACGAGAGCGCCCGCGATTTTGGTGCCCCCGATGTCGATGGCAGCGACAAGTTCCGTGGTCATGGTCAGGAAGCCTGGGCCGGGGCGGGGCGGATTGTCCAGTCGGGCCGGCATGGCCCGGTGACGGGCCGTGCTGCCAGGCGGCGGGGCCCGGGCGTGCCGTGGGGCGGTGGGGGCGTGTGTGACGGCAGCCATGTCATCGTGTGTTCACGCCGCGGGGGCGGACGGCCACGGGAGATTGACCCGGGGGCAAACCCGGCGTCACATGAGCTGGGGAAGCTGGAGTCCGGCGGAGAGATCCGCGCATATGCCCGTGTCTGCTGATGTGGGAGGACATCATGGACTTTTCCCAGCTTGCGATGGGGCTCGTGCTGGTGCGGCGCCCTGAGGACGACGGCAGCGGCCCGCCGCCGGCGGTCCCCGGTCACGAGGCGGACCGGCGCGTGAGCCGCGCGGCCGCCCGGCACCAGAACGCCCCGGCCGGAGCGGGCAAGCGGCGCCGGCTCCGGCCGGGGCGCGGGCGTCAGGCGGCGCCCGCCGCCGTGACCTGACGCCCGGCGGCGGGCTCCCCGGTCAGCCCTTGCGGGCCTTGACCTCCTCGGTCAGGGCGGGGACGACGTCGAAGAGGTCCCCGACGACGCCGTAGTCGGCCAGCTCGAAGATCGGTGCCTCGGCGTCCTTGTTGATGGCCACGATGGTCTTCGAGGTCTGCATGCCGGCGCGGTGCTGGATGGCGCCGGAGATGCCGGCCGCGATGTACAGCTGGGGGGAGACGGTCTTGCCGGTCTGCCCGACCTGGTTGGAGTGCGGGTACCAGCCCGCGTCCACGGCGGCGCGGGAGGCACCGACGGCACCGCCGAGGGCGTCCGCCAGCTCCTCGATGAGCGCGAAGTGCTCGGCGCCGCCCAGGCCGCGGCCGCCGGAGACCACGATCGCGGCCTCGGTGAGCTCCGGGCGCCCTGTCGTCTCCCGCGGCGTCCGCGTCACGACCTGGGTGCCGGACGCCAGGGCGGAGAAGGTGACCTGGAGCTGCTCGACGGTTCCGGCGGCGGGGGACGGCTCGGGAGCGGCCGCGTTGGGCTTGACCGTGATGACCGGCATGCCCTCGGTGACGCGTGAGACGGTGGTGTAGGAGGCGGCGAACACCGACTGGGTGGCCACCACGTGGCCGTCCTGCTCGGCCACGTCCACGGCGTCGGTCAGCAGGCCGGAGCCGGTGCGGACGGCGAGGCGGGCCGCGATCTCCTTGCCCTCCGCGGAGGAGGGGACGAGAACGGCCGCGGGGGAGACGGCGTCGACGGCCGCCTGGAGGGCGTCGACCTTCGGCACGACGTGGTAGTCGGCGAACTCGGGGGCGTCGGCGGCCAGGACGCGGACGGCGCCGTGCTCGGCGAGGGCGGGAGCGGCCTGCTCGGCCCCGGGGCCAAGGTGGACGGCGACCGGGTCGCCGAGGCGGCGGGCGAGCGTCAGCAGCTCGAGGGTCGGCTTGCGGACGGCGCCGTCCGTGTGGTCGACGTAGACAAGGATGTCGGGCACGGTTGTTCCTCTCCGGCGAAGAAGGACGGGGCGGGCGGTCAGATGAACTTGCGCTCGGCGAGGAAAGCGGCCAGCTGCTTGCCGCCCTCGCCCTCGTCGGTGACGATCTCCCCGGCGGTGCGCGGCGGCCGCTCGGTCGCGGACAGCACGGTGGTGCGTGCCCCGGCGAGGCCCACCTGGGACGGCTCGATGTCCAGGTCCTCCAGGTCGAGGGTCTCCACGGGCTTCTTCTTGGCGGCCATGATGCCCTTGAACGAGGGGTAGCGCGCCTCGCCCGACTGGTCGGTGACGGAGACGACGGCGGGCAGCGAGGCCCGCAGCCGCTCCGTGGCGGCGTCGCCGTCGCGGCGGCCGGTGACAGCGCCGTCGGCGACGGAGAGCTCGGAGAGCAGCGTCACCTGGGGGACGCCCAGTCGCTCGGCGAGCATGGCGGGCACCACGCCCATGCCGCCGTCGGTCGAGGCCATGCCGCAGACGACCAGATCGAACCCGGTGTGCTCGATGGCCTTGGCGAGCACCAGGGAGGTGCCGAGGGCGTCGGTGCCGTGGAGGTCGTCGTCCTCCACGTGGACGGCCCTGTCGGCGCCCATGGACAGCGCCTTGCGCAAGGCGTCGGTGGCGTCCTCGGGGCCGATGGTGAGGGCGATGACCTCGGCGTCGTCAGCGTCCTCGGCGATCCGGAGCGCCTGCTCGACGGCGTACTCGTCCAGCTCGGAGAGCAGGCCGTCCACGGCGTCCCGGTCGGTGGTCAGGTCCTCGGCGAACGTCCTGTCTCCGGTGGCGTCGGGCACGTACTTCACACAGACAACGATCTTCAAGCTCACGCCGCTCTCCTTCTGCCATCGGTCCGCGCGGGGCGCCCCGGAAGATCAACCCCGTTGTTACCGGCCAGTACATACAAGGATAGCGGGTGGCATCAAGCATGCCGCACTGTGATGTGGCCAACGCGCCGGGACGCCGCCGCGGCGTGCCCTCAGCCGGCGACGGCGGCGCCGAGCGCCGCGATGACGTCGGCCGTGCGCGGGACGCCGGCCGCCCGGCGCACCACGCGGCCCTCCGCGTCGAGCACCAGGACTGTGGGCGTGCCGCTCACCTCAAGGCTGCGCACCAGGTCCAGGCGGGACTCGGCGTCGATCTCGATGTGCGCGACGCCGTCGACCATGTCCGCCACCCGCGCCAGCACCCGCCGGGCGGCCCGGCAGGGCTGGCAGAAAGCGCTCGAGAAGTGGACGAGCGTGGCCCGCTCCCCCAGACGCGGCGCCCCGAGCCGGGCGGCGTCCAGCCGGTCCGGGGACGCGCCGGGCGCACTCACCTGGCCATCTCCTCGCGGAGGGCAGCGACGAAGCCGTCCACGTCCTCCTCGGTGGTGTCGAAGGAGCACATCCAGCGGACGTCGCCCGCGGCCTCGTTCCAGAAGTAGAACGGGTAGCGCTTGCGGAGCCGGTTGCTGGCCTCGTGCGGCAGCCGCGCGAAGACGGCGTTGGCCTCGACGGGGTAAAGGATCTCGACGCCCGCCACGGCGCGGACGCCCTCGGCCAGGCGGGCGGCCATGGCGTTGGCGTGCCGGGCGCTGCGCAGCCACAGGTCCCCCGCCAGGAGCGCTTCGAACTGCGCCGAGACGAAGCGGGTCTTGGAGGGCAGCTGCATCGACAGCTTGCGGATGTGCTTCATCGCGCGGACAGCGTGCGGGGTGAGGACCACGACGGCCTCACCGAAGAGCATGCCGTTCTTGGTGCCGCCGAACGACAGGACGTCGACGCCGGCGTCGGTGGTGAAGGCCCGCAGGGGCTCGCCGAGCCGGGCGGCGGCGTTGGCGAGGCGCGCGCCGTCCATGTGGACGGTCATGCCGCGGGCGTGGGCGTACTCGCACAGGGCGCGGATCTCGCCGGGCGTGTAGGTAGTGCCGAGTTCGGTGCTCTGGGTCAGCGAGACCACCTGCGGGGTGGCGCGGTGCTCGTCGTCGAAGCCGTACGCCTCGCGCTCGACGAGGCCGGGGGTGAGCTTGCCGTCCGGGGCGGGGACGGGCAGCAGCTTCAGCCCGCCGACGCGCTCGGGGGCGCCGCACTCGTCGGTGTGGATGTGGGCGGTCTCGGCGGTGATGACGGCGCCCCAGCGGTCAGTGAGCGCCTGCAGGGCGACGACGTTGGCGCCGGTGCCGTTGAAGACCGGGTAGACCTCGGCCTCCGGCCCGAAGTGGCGGGCGAAGACACCGCTGAGGTGCGCGGTGTAGTCGTCGGCGCCGTAGGCCGGCTGGTGGCCGCCGTTGGCCAGGGCCAGCGCGGCGAGGATCTCCGGGTGGACGCCGGCGTAGTTGTCGCTGGCGAAGCCCCGGGCGTCCGGGTCGTGGTGGCGGCGGGCGTCGGTGGGTGTCACGGCTGGGGGGTGAGCCACTGGCGGGTTCCGTTCACGTCGCTGGCGGGCTTGTCCCAGAGCCCGGTGATGGCACTGGCGAGATCGGTCACGTCGGTGAAGCCGGAGAACGCGGCTCCGGGCCGCTCGGCGCGCAGGGCGTCGTGGACCAGGGCCTTGACGACGAGCACGGTGGCGGCCGCGGGCGGCGGGCCGCCCCTCCCCGCCTTGCGGAAGCTGTCCGCCAGGGCCAGGGTCCACGCCTCGGCGGCGGCCTTGGCCGCGGCGTACGCGGCGTTCCCCGCGGTGGGGCGGCTGGCCCCGGCGGCGCTGACGAGGGCGAAGCGGCCGTTGCCGCTGCGGGCCAGGGGCGCCTCGAAGGCGAGGGAGGTGTGCTGCACGGTGCGGATGAGCAGGTCGTGCAGCGCGTCCCAGTCGGCGAGGTCGGTCTCGGCGAAGGAGGCGGAGCCGCGCCAGCCTCCGACGAGGTGGACCAGCCCGTCGACGCGGCCGTACTCCTCCTCCGTCTTCGCCGCCCACTGCCGGGCGGCGTCGAGGCTGAGCAGGTCCACGGTGTCGCCGGTGACGGTGGCGCCGCCGTGGGCGTACCGGGCGCGGTCCACGCCCTGCGCCAGCCGCTCGGCGTCGGCGTCGGCCGCGACCACCGTGGCGCCCGCCTCGGCGAGGCGCAGCAGGGTGGCGTGGCCGGCGGGTCCGCCCGCGCCGGCCACGGCGACGACGGCGCCCTCGAGCGGGCCGCCGGTTGCGCCGCCTGGGGTTCTCGGGGTGCCTGGGGTGGTGCTCATCGTTCTCGCTTCCTTGGGTCCCATGATGCCGCCGCGCCGGCGGCCCGGATCAGGCGGCCTGGGGCTCGGGAGTGTCCGCGGTGATGCCCCGGGTCGATTCGATCACCTTGCGGAGCTTCCTGGCCAGGGCCTCGTAGAACAGGCTGAGGGGGAACTCGTCAGGAAGCACGTCGTCCACCAGCTTGCGCGGCGGCAGGCTCAGGTCCAGCGCCTCGGCACCCTTGGCCCAGGTGGAGCCGGGGTGGGGGGCGAGGTAGGAGGAGACCAGCTCGTACGCCTTGAGCCAGTGCACGATCTTTGGCCGGTCGATGCCGCGGCGGTACAGGTCCTCGATGTCGGCGCGCAGCCGCACGGTCACCTCGCGGGCGCGGTCCCAGTCGAGGCTGAGCTTGTTGTCGCGCCAGCGCAGCGCGTCGTTCTGGTGGAGGCAGGCGAACAGCAGCTGGCCGCCGAGGCCGTCGTAGTTGCGGACGCGGGCGCCGGTGACGGGGAAGCGGAAGAGCCGCTCCAGCAGCACCGCGTACTGCACGTCACGGCCCTGGGGGTAGCCCTCCTCAGCCAGGCGGATCGCCTCGTGGAAGGCGGTCAGGTCGCAGCGCAGCTCCTCCAGCCCGTACATCCAGAACGGCTGGCGCTGCTTGATCATGAACGGGTCGAACGGCAGGTCGCCGTGGCTGTGCGTGCGGTCGTGGATGAGGTCCCAGAGCACGAAGGTCTGCTGGCAGCGCCGCTGGTCGGCCAGCAGCTCCCGCGCCTCGTCCGGCAGGTGCAGGCTGGTGACCTCGCAGGCCGCATTGACCACGCGGCGGAACCGGGCGGCCTCGCGGTCGCAGAAGATCCCGCCCCAGGTGAAGCGCTCGGGGGCCTTGCGCACGGAGATGGTCTCGGGGAAGAGCACCGCCGAGTGGGTGTCGTAGCCGGGGGTGAAGTCCTCGAAGGTGATGCCGAGGAACATCGGGTTGTCGAAGCGGGTGCGCTCCAGTTCGGCCAGCCACTGCGGCCACACGACGCGGAAGACCACGGCCTCCAGGTTCCGGTCGGGATTGCCGTTCTGCGTGTACATGGGGAAGACGACGAGGTGCTGGATGCCGTCGGCGCGCGTCTCGGCGGGGCGGAAGGCCAGCAGGGAGTCGAGGAAGTCCGGCACGCCGAAGCCCTCACCGGCCCAGCGGCGCAGGTCGGCCTCCAGCGCGCGGTGGTAGGCGGCGTCGTGCGGCAGCAGCGGGGAGAGCGTGCGCAGCGCCGCGATGACGCGCTCGATGAGGCGTTCCAGGTCCGCGCGGGAGGGCGCGTTCTCGGCGCCGAAGTCCACGGAACCGTCAGCCGACTGGGCCGGCCGGATGGCCTCCACCGCCGCCTTGAGCTCGGCCCACGCGGGATGGCCGACCACGCGCTCGTCCGGCGATCCGTCGAGAACCTCCTCCACAGACGCAAGAGTTTCCGCCATGACCCCTCCTTCGCTGGATTTTTTCCTTCTCAACACGCTATCCAGCCCAGATCCTCCTATCAACCGGGCGGGCGCACCTCGCGCGCGCCGGGGTGCAGGGCGGCTAGGGTGAGCCCATGCCGCTGCTGACCGTCGGGCACCGCGGGCTGATGGGCGCCGAGCCGGAGAACACCCTGCGGTCCTTCCGCCGCGCCGACCGCGAGGGACTGGACGCCGTGGAACTCGATCTGCGCCTGAGCAAGGACGGCGAGCTGGTCGTCATGCACGACGCGGAGGTCGACCGCACCACCGACGGCAGCGGGGCCGTGGCGGCCCTGACCCTGGCGGAGCTGCGGGGCCTCGACGCCGGGCTGGGAGAGCGCGTGCCGCTCTTCACCGAGGCGCTCGACGCGGTGCGCGCGCCGCTTCAGGCGGAGATCAAGGACCGGGCGGCGGCGCAGGTGCTGGCGCGCGTGCTGGCCGAACGGGACGAAGACCGGCGGGTCACCGTCATCTCCTTCCACGATGAGGCGCTGCGCGAGATCAGCGCCCTGCTGCCGGGCGTCGCGCGGGGGCTGGTGGCCGGCCGCTCAGCGCCCTCGGTCCCGGAGCGCGCCGCGGCGCTGGGGGCGTCGCTGGTGTCGTGCGAGCTGCGGTGGCTGGACGAGGAGACCGTCGGCCGGTGCCACGACGCGGGCCTGACCGTGCTGGCCTGGACCGTCAACACCGGTGAGGAGCTGTCCCGGGCGCGGCAGCTGGGCCTGGACGGCATCGTGACCGACCGGCCGGAGATCGCGGCGCGCATCAGGCGAGAGGCTTGACGAGCACGGCGAACTCCAGGTCGCCGCGCAGCGGCACGCCGAACCGCTCGTCGCCGTAAGGGAAGGGGCTGGTCTCGCCGGTACGGACGTAGCCGCGGCGGGCGTACCAGGCGATGAGGTCGGCGCGGGCGGAGATGACCTTCATCCGCATCTCCCGGGCTCCCCAGCCGGTGCGGGCCCGCCGCTCGGCCTCCGCCAGCAGGCGCGAGCCGATCCCGGCGCCCTGGCGGCGCGGGCTGACGGCGAACATGCCGAAGTAGGCACTGGCCCCTTCCCCGCGCCCCGCGGTTTCCTCCGGCCCGGCCGGCCCGGCGACGCGCTGGAGGTGGCAGCAGGCCACGAGGCTGCCGTCATGCTCGGCCAGCAGCAGCTGGCTGGCCGGGTCGGCGATCACCGCACCGACCTCCGCGGCATCGGTGCGCTGGCCGGCCAGCAGATCGGCCTCGGTAGTCCAGCCCGCGCGGCTCGCCTCGCCCCGGTAGGCCGACTCCACCAGGGCCACCACGGCGGGTACGTCCGCCGGCCCGGCGGCGCGGAATCCGAGTGCGGTCAGGGGCGTCACGGCACCGCATCGTACGCAACCGGCCGCCGCCTGCCCTCGCCGCCCGGGTGAGCGGTGCCCGCGAGGGAACGAACTCCCCGCTCGCGGGGGCGCGTTCCCGCTTCGCCGGGCGCCGTTCTAGGCTGGCGGCATGCTGATCGCGCTGACGCTGCTCACGCTCGGCGGGCTGACGGCGGCCACGGCGCCCCGCATCATGGCCCGGCGCACGTGGCCGGACCGCGAGCCGGTGCTCGCGCTGTGGGTGTGGCAGTGCGTCGTGGCGGCGGTGCTGCTGTGCTGCGTGCTGGCGATGGCGCTGGCCGGGTCGGCGGCGTGGCACGAGGTGCGCGGGCACGTCTTCGCACCGGCGCCGAGCGCCGTGATCGAGGCGTACGCGCTGCCGCACCAGGGACAGCGGTGGGCGGCCGCGGTGGCGGTCGCGCTCGCGGGCGGCGGGGTGTGGACAGCTGTGATGCTCACCCGCGAGGTGCGGCGCTCCCGCGCCGAGCGCCGGCGGCGCCGGACCGAGCTGCTCAGCCGCGCGCCGCGGCTGCCGGGCGAGCCGGCGGAGCCCGGTGACCGGCTCGTGGTGCTGGAGGACGACCGGCCGGGGGCCTGGGCGCTTCCGGGCCCGGTGACGCGGCTGGTCATCACCACGGGCGCGCTGCGGCGGCTCACCCGGCGGCAGCTGGATGCGGTGCTGGCGCACGAACAGGGGCACGCGCGCGCCCGGCACCACTGGCTGCTGTACTGCGCGGGCGCCCTGGCCAACGGTTTCCCGGGGGTGCCGGTCTTCGCGGAGTTCCGCCGGCAGGTACACCGGCTCACGGAGCTGGCCGCCGACGACGTCGCCTCGCGGCGCGTGGGGCGCCTGGCCACCGCGCTGGCGCTGACGGGCCTGAACGAGGACCGCGGCGTCTTCGGCTGCCACGCCCGGCGGGAGGGGCAGCTGCCGCAGCGCGTCGACCGGCTGCTGTCCCCGGCCCGGCGGTGGACGGCGGGCCGCCGGCTGCGGATGACGGCGGCGGCGGCCGTGGTCCCCGTCGTGCCGCTGCTGGTGGCGTTCGCCCCCGGGCTGTCCGCGCTGCGCGGCTGAGGCGGCCGTGCGGTAGCGGGGGTGCCCGCCGGGCGGCAGGATCGTGGAATGGCCATCTCGGGAGTGCTCTTCGACTTTTCCGGCACGCTGATGCGCATCGAGCCCTCGCCGGTGTGGCTGGGTACGGTCCTGCGCCGGGCGGGGATCTCGCTGCCCGCTGCGGAGCGTGACCGGCTCGCCGCCGCCCTGGACCAGGCGGGGGCGCTGCCCGGGGGGTCACTCCCCCGTGAGGTACCGCCGCCGCTGGCCGGGCTGTGGCGTGACCGCGACCGGGACGCGGCCCGCCACCGGGAACTGTTCACGGCGCTGGCACGCCAGGTGCCGCTGCCGGACCCCGCGCTGTACGACGCCCTGTACGACCGGCACATGGAGGCGGACGCCTGGCACCCGTACCCCGACGCCGCCCGCGTGCTGCGGGAGCTGCGGGAGCGGGGCGTGGGCGTCGCCGTGGTGAGCAACATCGGCTGGGACCTGCGCCCGGTGCTGGCCGCGCACGGGCTGAGCGACTATGTCGACGCGTACGCGCTGTCGTACGAGCACGGCATGGTCAAGCCGGAGCCGGGGCTGTTCGCGGCGGCCTGCGAGGCACTGGGGGTGGCACCCGGCCAGGCGCTCATGGTGGGCGACAGCGTGCCCGCCGACGGCGGTGCGGCGGCGCTGGGCTGCGCGGTGCACTTCGTCGAGCCGCTGCCCGTGGAACAGCGGGCCACGGCGCTGCTGCCGGTGCTTGAGAGGGCGGGCTGACGGGCCGGCCGGGAAGGGCGGCAGCAAGCCGCGGCACCGACGCCGCATCGGGCGGTCCCCCGCGCCGCCCGATGCGGCATCTGTGCACACCGCGCACCCCGGCCAGGGGGCCGGGGGCGAGTCTGAAGGACGCGCTCAGTATATTGGCTGCGAGCCAGTCAACGCGGGAGTCCAGCATGTCCCCTCGCAGCGCATCCGTCAATGAAGAGCTGCGCCGGCGTTCGCGGCAGCGACTGCTCGAGGCGGCGGTCGAGCTGGTGTCGGAGAAGGGGTACGAGGCCACCACCATCGCGGACATCGCCGACCGGGCTGGCTCCGCGCGCGGCCTGATCTCCTACTACTTCCCGGGGAAACGCCAGCTTGTGCAGTCCGCCGTGCACCGGCTGATGCACCTGACGCTGGCGGAGGCGCTGGAGCGCGAGCCGCGCCCGCAGGGCCCGCGCGCGGGGGACGAGATGCTGGCCAGGGCCATCGACGCCATCCTGGGCCTGGCCCGCGACCAGCCGGTGCTGATGCGGGCGCACATGGCGGGCCTGCTCCAGGAGGAAGGTTTCATCCAGTGCGCCGAGCAGCAGCGGCTGGCCGAGCTGCTGCGCGAGACGGTGGCGCGCTACGGGGCCGCCGACCCGGAGCGTGACTACACGCTGCTGCGCGCCCTGCTGATGGGGGCGGTCGTGGCGCAGCTGCTGCCGGGGGCCCCGATGCCGCTTTCCCGGCTGCGGGCGGAGCTGTTCGCGCGCTACGGGCTGCCGTGGGAGCGCGGGTTCCCGCCGGCGGACGGCGGCTGAGAGCACCGGACGCCCTCTCCCGCCCGCCGCCGTCCGGCGGGCCCCTGGTAGCGCCGTGGTGACTTCCGGCGCAGGGAGCAGGCATGCCGCGAATCGCTGCTGCCGGGTCCGGGCCGAGCGGGGTGTACACGGCGCAGGCGCTGCTCGGCCTCAGCGGCGCGTGGCGGGATCTGCTGCTCGTCGATGTCCTGGACCGGATGTCCTGGACCGGCTGCCGTGCCCGTACGGCCTGGTGCGGTACGGCGTCGCTCCGGACAACGAGAAGTTCACGTCACTCCAGCACAGTCTGCGCCGCGTCCGGAGCGGCCCGGGGCGCGGTCCCCGGGCAACGTGCCGGTCGGCGAGGGCGGCGTCAGCCCGGCGGAGGTGAGACAGCTCTACCACGCGGTGGTGTAGGTGCCGCCTGTGACCGCCGGCTGGGGATCCCCGGCGGGGATCTGGCGGGGAGCGGGCCGGCGACGGACATGCCGCAGGCGCCGCTGGAAGCGCTGGCCGCCAGCGGGGTGCGCGAGGTGGACATGGCGGGCCGGCGCGGGCCGTCGCAGGCGAGGTTCACCACCAAGGAGCTGCGGGAGCTGGGCACGCTGCCGGGCGTGCGCGCCGGCGTCGTTCCCGGGGAACTGGCCGCCGGCCCCGGCTGCGCGGACCCGGCCGGGCTGCCGGGGCGGCGCGGCTGTGGCTGCGGTTCTTCCTGCGCCCGGCCCCGGTCCTTAACGACGGGCGCGGCGCGGCGCGGGCGGTGCGCTCCGAGCGGACCGCGCCCAGCGGCCCGGGGGGGGGCACCGGCACCGGGCGGTCCGTGGAGATCGCGGCCGGCCTGGTACTGCGGTCGGTCGGCTACCGGGTGCCGTTCGACGCGGACCGCGGAACGGTCGCACGCGGCGGGCCGGGTGCTGCGGGACGGCGCCGCCTCACCGGGCGAGCACGTGGCCGGGTGGATCAAGCGGGGGCCGAGCGGCGTCATCGGGTCGAACCGGCCGTGCGCGCAGGAGACGGTGTTCTCGCTGCTGGCCGACCGGGAGGTGCTGGGGCCGCTGGACGCTGCGGGCGGCGGGACCCGATCCGGTCGGGTGGCCCGGAAGGCTGCGCATCGAGGCGGCGGAGGCGGCCCCGGGGCGGTCGCTGTCGCGCGGCACGGTGACGATCCCCGGGTGGGCGGGGCTGCTGGCGGCGCGCGCCGCGTGACGCGCGGTACGGGGTACGGGACCGGGCCGCGGCGGTGCCTCGATGCGCAGCCATCCGGGCCAGTAGGGTGACGGACCGTGGCAGCACGACCATTGGATGAGATCGTCGAGGCGGGCTGGGCGAAGGCGCTGGCCCCGGTGGCCGGGCGGATCGCCGCGATGGGCGACTTCCTGCGCGCTGAGGTAGCGGCGGGCCGGACGTACCTGCCGGCGGGCGACCGCGTTCTGCGGGCCTTCCAGCAGCCGTTCGAGGAGGTGCGGGTGCTGATCGTGGGTCAGGATCCGTACCCCACGCCGGGTCACGCGGTGGGCCTGAGTTTCTCGGTGGCGCCGGAGGTCCGGCCGCTGCCGGGCAGCCTGGAGAACATCTTCCGGGAGCTGACAAGCGACCTGGGCCTCCCCCGCCCGTCGACCGGGGACCTGACGCCGTGGACCGAGCAGGGCGTGCTCTTGCTGAACCGGGCGCTGACGACGGCGCCGCGCCGGCCGGGCGCGCACCGCGGCAAGGGCTGGGAGGAGGTCACCGACCAGGCGATCCGCGCGCTGGCGGCCCGGGGCACGCCGCTGGTGGCGATCCTGTGGGGCCGGGACGCCCGGAGCCTGCGGCCGCTGCTGCGCGGTGTGCCGGCGATCGAGTCGGCCCATCCGTCGCCGATGTCGGCGGACCGCGGCTTCTTCGGCTCCCGTCCTTTCAGCCGGGCCAACGCGCTGCTCGCGCAGCAGGGGGCGCCGCCCGTGGACTGGAAGCTGCCGTGACCGGGGCGCCCGCGGCATGGGTGCTGGGGGTGGATTCCGGCGGCTCCGGCTTGCGCGTCGCGCTGGCCCGCGCGGGCGCAAGCGGCGAGCCTGAGCCGCGGGGCGAGGCGCCGGCGGCGGATCCGGTGCCCACGGGCGGCTCCGGTATCGACGCCGAGGCGCTGCTGTCGCGGGTGGTGCCCGCCGCGCGGGAGCTGCTGGGCCGGGCCGGGGCGGGTGAGCGGGTGGACGCCGTGTGCGTGGGAGCCGCGGGCATGGCGACGCTCGGCGACGACCTGCGGGCGGTGCTGCCGGGCGCCCTGGCAGCCGCGCTGGGGGTGCGCCGCCTGGCGCTGGCGGCCGACGCGGTGACGGGCTACGCGGGGGCGCTGGGCGAGCGTCCCGGCGTGGTGGTGGCGGCGGGCACCGGCGTGATCGCGGTCGGCACCGACCTGCGGCGGTGGCACCGGGTGGACGGCTGGGGCCACCTGCTGGGCGACTGCGGTGGCGGGGCGTGGATCGGCCGGGCCGGGCTGGAGGCGGCCCTGCGGGCCTACGACGGCCGCGAGGGCGGTTCCGCGGCGCTGCTGGCGCGCCTGCGGGAGGTGTTCGGCGAGCCGGCCGGCCTGCCCGGGCAGCTGTATCCGCGGCCGGACCGGCCCGCGCTGCTGGGACGGTTCGCTCCCGAGGTGGCCGCCTGCGCGGCGGCCGAGCCGCCCGACGAGGTGGCGGCAGGCATCCTGCGGGAAGCGGCCCGGCAGATCGCCGTGACGGCCGCGGCCGCGTGCCCGGGCGGCGAGGGTGAGGTGGCCCTGACGGGCGGGCTGTTCGGCGCCGGCGAGCCGCTGACCGGGCCGCTGCGTGAGGAGCTGGCGCACCGGATTCCCCGGGCGTCGGTGGTGTCCGCCCGCGGTGGGCCGCTGGACGGCGCGGTACGGATCGCGGCCCGGCTGGCCGCCGGCACGCTCCGGCTGCCCGCTGATCCGGCACTGCTCCGCGTGGCGGGCTGAACGGCGGGCACGGGCCCGGCCGCAGGGGCGTGGCGCAACGGGTCCCCCGGGGGAACCACGGCTGGCCGCAAGGCATTAACATGCCACGACATGAGCTCCCCCACTGGGCCAGCTTCCGGCCTGCCCGTTCGAATGCCGCGACCCCGCAAGCCCGGTCGCCACCGGCGCCCGGAGCCCGTCACCGCGCCCGAGGGCGCGCCCTCGCTGGTGCTGGCCGTGCCCGGTCAGCCGTCTTCGGCGAGCCGTGGTCTCGCCGAAGAGGTGGTGAGTATCGCGCGGGCGGAGCTGCCGGGCCTGGACGCCCGTGTGGCCTTCGCCGAAGGGGCCGACAATGACGAGGAGTTCCCCGCGCTGGCCGGGGTGCTCGCGCAGGTGGCCGCGGCGGAGCGCGGCGGTGAGGCCGGCGCCGAGTGGCCGCCCGCGGTCGTGGTGCCGCTGCTGACGAGCCCGGGCAGCGCCCACGGCGAGGTCATACGCCAGGCGGTGAGCGACAGCGGCACGGGCGCAGCGGTGACCGACGTGCTGGGTCCCCACCCGCTGCTGGCGGAGGCGGTGCACGTGCGGCTCTCCGAGGCGGGTCTGGCCCGCGCTGACCGGGCGCGGCTGTTCACCGTCGCCACGGCCGCCGACGGCATCGTGCTGGCCGCCGTGGGCGGCGAAGAGGCCGTGAAGGCGGCGGGCATCACGGGCATGCTGCTGTCGGCGCGGCTGGCGGTGCCGGTGCTCGCGGCGGCGCTCGACCAGGAGGGGGCGGTCGCCGAGACGGCGAACAAGCTTCTCGAGTCGGGGTCGCAGCAGCTGGCGCTTGCGCCCTGTGCGATCGGTCCGGAACTGCCCGAGGGGCTGCTGAAGTCGGCGGCCACCGAGGCGGGCTGCGCGGCCTCCGAGCCGCTGGGGGCCTATCCGGCCGTGGGCAAGCTGGTGCTGTCCGCGTACATGACCGAGCTGGGCATCAACCCGCAGCAGCCGGGCGCGCCACTGCGCTGACCCGGCGTCAGCGGGCCGCCCGTTTCCGCGCCGTTCCCGGCCGGTTTCCGCCGGCCGCACGGAACGGCGCTTTCGCGTCTGGCGCTCTGCCCCGTCCCTGCCGGGGCGCCGGC
Organism: Streptomyces sp. 7-21; assembly: GCF_016741785.1. Classification (GTDB taxonomy): domain Bacteria; phylum Actinomycetota; class Actinomycetes; order Streptomycetales; family Streptomycetaceae; genus Streptomyces. The sequence continues at coordinate 136,071 of NZ_JAERRL010000011.1, read as the reverse complement.
CGGGCCCCGCGGACCTGCGCTGCGGGCCGGCGCTGCGGCGAAGCCCCGGAAGCCGCGGAGGCGAGGGGGCTCCTACCGCAGCGAGCGGGTGCGGACCGGGTGCAGCGCTGCCTCGCGTATCTCGAGCACGGGCTGGGCCGTCTCAGGGCGCACCCGCGGGTCGACGTACACCCGCGTGTCGGGGTCCCAGGCGAACGCCCGCAGCCGCAGGCCACCGTCCCGGACCGCCTCGCGGTGGGGCGTCAGGTCCACCTCGAGCGGCCGTCCCGACCAGAACTGGTCGGCGATGAGCCGCTCGCCCGCGTAGACGCGGATGACGTCGCCTGTCCAGTCCAGCCGCAGGATCACCTGCTCGGCGCCGTCGAACACCTCGTCGTCCACCGGCACCGCTACCGGCGTGAGCGCCGCGAAGTCGGCGTCCGTGGGCGCGGAGAGCCGCCCGGCGCTGCCCCCGGTGCGCACGGGCGCCACGGCGGGATCCGTGAACGGCGGGACGGCGAGGCGGCGCACGCCGTCCTGGCCCGGGACGGTGTAGCGGGTGAAGACCGTGCCCGCGGCCGGTGCCTGCGCAAGGTCCGCGTGCCGCAGGGCGGGGCAGACGCCGATGACGGCCGCCCGGTCCGGTTCCACGACGCGGAAGCCGTCCTCGTCGAACCATCCGTCCCCGTGCCACACCACGAGGCTTTCCCGGCCGTCGATGGTGCCCTTCCATACCGCGTCAGCCGTGGCGGGATCGAGGAAGACCAGGGTCGTTCCGGCGACGGTGACCTCGGCGCCGAGACCGGGCGCGGCGTGGGGGACGGCGAGGAGGCTGCCGTCCTCCTCGCGGACGCCGGCACCGCTCACGTCCGCCGCCGCTACGCCTTCCAGCCGCAGTTCGACGTCCACTCCCCCGGTGGCGGCGAACAGGACGACCGGGCCGCGCGCGGTGTCGATCCGGGTGAGGGGCTGGGCGGTCGCGGTGAGGGCCGGGATGCTGCCGACGCGCTGCCGCAGCGGCCATACCCCGTAGGCCCCGGACGGCAGGGTGCAGGGGGCGCTGGGCACGGTGACGGTGCGGGTGCCGAGTTCCACCGTGAACTGCACGTCGCCGGCGTCCGGCAGCGGCGCCGCGGCCGGCTGGTGGTTGGTGAAGAAGAGGTATCCGCGCTCGCCGTCCCCGCGCACCGCCCAGCGGACCGGGTCGCCGGGTGGCGGCAGGACCGCCGGGTACGTGGCGAGCTGGCTGCCGAAGGCCTCAAGCAGCAGGTGCTGGCGGCGGAGCTGGTGGTAGTGCGGGCGCTGGCCCCCGGCGGCGCCGACCGGGGCGAAGAAGTCGTAGTCGAGCACGGGCAGGTCGTTGGGATAGCCCGTCGCGTGCGACTCCTGCGTGGTGGAGAGGTCGCCGAGGACCTGGGTGACGCCGTGGTAGAGGTAGTACCCCTGCCAGGCGGAGCCGCTGCCGAGCTTGGTCAGCGCGAGGGCGGCGACGTCATCGGGATCGACCAGGGGGCGCCGGTGGTAGGCGGTCTGCATGCCGCCGCCCAGTTCGCAGGTCGCGAAGGGCCACGGGTCCTGGCTGTCCGCCGCGCCGGAGGAAGTGCCGGCGGAGGTGCCGCGCAGGTCGGCGCCCACCGACAGGTCGTCGCGGAGCGTGGTGTAGGTGAAGTGCGTGGCGGCGGACGCGGGCCAGCCGGTCTCCGAGTCTTCCCAGAAGGCATCCGGGTAGCCGGCGTACACGGGCAGCAGCGCGCCGCGGGGCAGCTGGGCTCCGCCCCAGCCGGTCGCCGTCCACAGCGAGGCGCGCATGCCCGCCTGCTCGGCGAGCTGGCGCAGCGTGCGCAGGTGTTCCGGCTGGTCGTACAGCTCGTTGTCCACCTGGATGCCGATGACGGGCCCGGCGGGGTTGTCCTCGCCGTGGAAGAGCCCGCGTACCTGCTCCGCGATGGCGGTGTACCAGCCGCGGACGAGCTCCAGGTAGGCGGGGTCGTTGGTGCGGTGGGCCAGGGGCAGCGCCTGCAGCCAGTCGGGGAAGCCGCCGTTACGGGTCTCGCCGTGTGCCCAGGGGCCGATGCGCAGCACTACCTCCAGGCCGGCGCGGCCGGCGGTCTCGACGAAGCGGCGCAGGTCGCGCTGGCCGTCCCAGCGGACGGTGCCGCGGACCTCCTCGTGGATGATCCACAGCAGGTAGGTGGCGACGACGCTGACGCCGCCGGCCCTCATCTTCCGCAGCTCCCGCTCCCAGCGGGCGGGATGGTCGCGGCTGAAGTGGTACTCCCCCATCACGGGGAACCACGGGGAGCCGTCGCGCTCGAGGTAACGCGACGTCAGCCGCAGGCGCTGCGGCAGGCCGGCCGGGTCTCCCATGGCGAGCGGGGCGGGGATCACGGGCGCGGGCCCGGGCACGCGGATACGGCGGGGCCGCGCCGCTGTGCCGGAGTGTCCGGGCTGGTGGGAGCCGTCGGGGCGGGGGGTCTGGTTCACGGTGCGGTAAGCCATCCGATCGGTGTGACAGCGGTGGTCGCAGGGGCGGTCGTGGGGCAGTCGGCGGGGCTTGCGGCGCGGTGCTGCTCCGCCGGTGGTGCTGCTCCTTCCGCCCGGCCCGGCGGGGGTCCGGCGGGTCAGCTGGGGTCCGCGCCTGCCGCTGCCCGCCGGGCGGCTGCGCGCCGCGGTGCGCCGGTCAGGCGGTGCGACGTCCCCGCGACCGGATCAGCCCAGGAAACTGAGCCGCACCTGGCGCTGCGGGTTGTCGCCGTTGGTGTCCACCAGGCACACCGACTGCCAGGTACCGAGCATGAGCTGGCCGCCGACGACGGGCAGCGTGGCGTGCGGTGGCACGATCGCGGGGAGGACGTGGTCCCTGCCGTGCCCCGGGCTGCCGTGGCGGTGACGCCACCGGTCGTCGGCGGGCAGCAGGTCACGCAGCGCGGCGAGCAGGTCGTCGTCGCTGCCCGCGCCGGTCTCGAGGATGGCTACGCCCGCGGTGGCGTGCGGCACGAAGACGTTCAGCAGTCCGTCGCGCCCCGCGGCGGCCTGGGCGAGGAACTCCTCGCAGTCGCGGGTCAGGTCCGTGACGGACTCGGTGGAGCCGGTCGTCACGTGCAGGACGCTGGTGCGGAAGGTGTCGCTCATGTATTCCACGCTACGGGTCTGAGGGGACCGGGCGGCCGCGCCGGTTCAGCCGCGGGGACCGCGGCTGGACTCGCGGACGACCAGCTCCGGCTCGAAGACGATGCGCTGGTGCTGGTGGCGGTCGGCGCCCTCCCCCGTCTCCTCCAGCAGCAGTTCGGCGGCCTGCCGCCCCATGCGGACCGCGGGCTGGCGCACGGAGGTGAGGGGCACGGCGGCGGCCGCGGCGAACTCGATGTCGTCGTACCCGATCAGCGCCATGTCGTCGGGCACCCGCACCCCGGCGGCGAAGAGCGCCTGGAGCACGCCGAGCGCCAGCAGGTCGTTGGCGCAGAACACGGCGGAGGGCCGGGGGTCCATGGCCAGCAGGCGGCTGCCGGCCTCGCGCCCGGACGGCACGTCCAGCAGCCCGGCCTGCACGTGGTGCAGGGCGGTGTCGTCCAGCCCGGCCTCTGCCAGCGCGGCCAGCGCCCCCTCCATCCGGTCCTGGCACTGCTGGAGCGACATCGGGCCGCTGACGTAGGCAATGCTGGTGTGCCCCTGCTGCAGCAGGTGGCGCACGGCCATGGTGCCGCCGAGGACGTCGTCGACGGAGACGGAGCAGCCCTCGGCGCTGGGCAGCACCCGGTCCACGAAGACGAACGGGATGCCGTGGCGGCGGAACTCGGACAGGTTCCGGCCCGACATGTCGGCGGGCGTGACCAGGACGCCCCTGACCCGCTGCTCGGCGAAGAGGGAGAGGTAGTCGGCCTCCTCCGAGGCCGACTGGGCGCTGTTGCAGAGCATGACGCCCAGCTGGGAGGCACGGGCGACGCGCTCGGCGCCGGCGGCCACGTCCACGAAGAACGGGTTGCCCATGTCGAGCACGAGCAGGGCGATGATGCGGCTCTGCCCGGCGCGCAGCTGCCGTGCCGACTCGCTGCGGACGTAGCCGAGCTCGCTGATGGCGGCCTGGACGCGCAGGCGGGTCTCCTCGGCCACCATGTGCGGCCGGTTGATGACGTTGGAGACCGTTCCCACCGACACCCCGGCCTGCCGCGCCACCTCTTTGATGCCCACCGTGTGCGCCATCTGCCGTGCCCCGTTCGTTTCGTTACCGGCGGTTACCGCCGGGCCATCGTAGACATTCGGCCACCCGTTCACACGCCCTCGTACCAGGGAGTCTTCCGTCCGGGCGGTCAGGGTCAGTCGAGGTGGAACACCTCGGTGAGGGGTTTCATGGCCTCGTCGGGCCGCGCCCCGTCGAGCGACTCGAAGAACGGCGCCATCTCGGCCTGCCAGCGGGCGTTGACGTCGGTCTCGGCCATGGCGCGCTGCGCCGCCTCGAAGTCCTCGGTCTCCAGGTAGCCGACGAGAAGGCCGTCCGGGCGGAGGAAGAGCGAGTAGTTGTGCCAGCCCGCCGCCGACAGGGCCTCGCGCATCTCCGGCCACACCTCGGCGTGCCGTTTCTTGTACTCCTCGGCCCGGTCCTCGCGGACCTTCAGCAGAAAACACACCCGCTGCACGACGTCGACGCCCTTCTGAAAGGTTTCATTTCCAGGATTGGACGCAAGCTAGCCACCGGCCCGGCCCCGGTCAAGGCCCGCTCACTCGATCGAGTGGCGCTCCGGTACGCGACGTCTCCCTTGACAGCGCCGCTCCGCCACTCTTAGCGTCGACGCTCAGTGAAACGATTCATTACGGTCCAGGGAGCCCTGATCGCATGACCGTCCCCTCCGCCGTTAAGGCGGCCCTGACCTCACAGGTCATCGAAACCCCGTCGTGGGGCTACGGAAACTCCGGCACCCGCTTCAAGGTTTTCGCTCAGCCCGGAGTGCCGCGCACTCCGCAGGAGAAGCTCGACGACGCCGCGCAGGTGCACCGTTACACCGGTGTCGCGCCCTCTGTCGCGCTGCACATCCCGTGGGACAAGGTCGACGACTACGCGGCGCTGGCCGACTACGCCCGCGGCCTCGGCCTGCGCATCGGCGCCATCAACGCCAACGTCTTCCAGGACGACGACTACAAGCTCGGCAGCGTCTGCCACCCGGACCCCGCCGTGCGCCGCAAGGCCCTGGGCCACCTGATGGAGTGCGTCGACATCATGGACGCGACGGGCTCCCGCGACCTGAAGCTGTGGTTCTCCGACGGCACCAACTACCCCGGGCAGGACGACATCCGCTCCCGCCAGGACCGGCTCGCCGAGGCGCTGGCGGCCGTCTACGAGCGGCTCGGCGACGACCAGCGGCTGCTGCTGGAGTACAAGCTCTTCGAGCCCGCCTTCTACACCACCGACGTGCCTGACTGGGGCACCGCGTTCGCCCACTGCCTCAGGCTGGGACCGAAGGCGAAGGTCGTGGTGGACACCGGCCACCACGCGCCGGGCACCAACATCGAGTTCATCGTCGCGGTGCTGCTGCGCGAGGGGAAGCTCGGCGGCTTCGACTTCAACTCCCGCTTCTACGCCGACGACGACCTGATGGTGGGCGCGGCCGACCCGTTCCAGCTGTTCCGCATCATGACCGAGGTGGTGCGCGGCGGCGGGTACACCGACGAGGTGGCCTTCATGCTGGACCAGTGCCACAACATCGAGCCGAAGATCCCGGCGGTCATCCGCTCGGTGATGAACGTCCAGGAGGCCACGGCCAAGGCGCTGCTGGTGGACCGTGAGGCGCTGACGGCCGCGCAGGCCGCCGGCGACGTGCTCGGTGCCAACGCCGTGCTGATGGACGCGTTCAACACGGACGTCAGGCCGCTGCTCGCCGAGGTGCGCGAGGAGATGGGCCTGGACCCGGATCCGATCGCGGCGTACCAGCGTTCCGGCTGGGCGCAGCGGATCGTCGAGGACCGCAAGGGCGGCCAGCAGGCCGGCTGGGGGGCGTGACGATGACGCAGCAGAGGCAGCAGACGCACAACAAGCAGAAGGACACTACGGCCGGGCACCCGGCGGTGCAGGCGCTGCTGGAGCGCTCGCACCGGCTGGGCGCCGACCCGAGGAACACCAACTACGCCGGCGGTAACGCCTCGGCGAAGGGCACCGCGACCGACCCGGTCACCGGCGACGAGACCGAACTGATGTGGGTCAAGGGTTCCGGCGGCGACCTGGGCACCCTGCGCCCCGAGGGCCTGGCGGTGCTGCGCCTGGACCGGCTGCGGGCACTGCGCGAGGTATACCCGGGCGTCGAGCGCGAAGACGAGATGGTCGCCGCGTTCGACTACTGCCTGCACGGCAAGGGCGGCGCCGCTCCCTCCATCGACACCGCCATGCACGGCCTGGTCGAGGCGGCGCACGTCGACCACCTGCACCCGGACTCGGGCATCGCGCTGGCCTGCGCGGCCGACGGCGAGGCGCTGACCAAGGAGTGCTTCGGCGAGCGTGTGGTGTGGGTGCCGTGGCGGCGTCCGGGGTTCCAGCTGGGCCTGGACATCGCGGCGGTGCAGCGGGCGCACCCGCAGGCGATCGGCTGCGTGCTGGGCGGCCACGGCATCACGGCGTGGGGCGCGACCAGCGAGGAGTGCGAGGCCAATTCGCTGCACATCATCCGCACCGCCGAGGCGTTCCTGGCGGAGCGGGGCAAGCCGGAGCCGTTCGGTCCGGTGCTTGAGGGATACGAGCCGCTGCCCGAGGCGGAACGCCGGGCGCGGGCCGCCGCGCTGGCGCCGGTGGTGCGGGCGCTGGCGTCCGCGGACCGGCCGCAGGTGGGGCACTTCAACGACGACGACGTGGTGCTGGAGTTCCTGGCGCGCGCCGAGCACCCGCGGCTGGCGCGGCTGGGCACCTCCTGCCCGGACCACTTCCTGCGCACCAAGGTGCGGCCGCTGGTCCTGGACCTGCCCGCGAGCGCCCCGCTGGAGGAAGCGGTGGCGCGGCTGAAGGAACTGCACCAGGAGTACCGCGAGGAGTACCGGGCGTACTACGAGCGGCACGCCACCGAGGACTCACCGCCGATGCGCGGCGCCGACCCGGCGATCGTGCTGGTACCGGGGGTCGGGATGTTCTCCTTCGGCAAGGACAAGCAGACGGCGCGCGTGGCGGGCGAGTTCTACATCAACGCCATCAACGTCATGCGCGGCGCTGAGGCGGTGTCCTCCTATGCGCCCATCGAGGAGTCGGAGAAGTTCCGCATCGAGTACTGGGAGCTGGAGGAGGCCAAGCTGCGGCGGATGCCGCCGCCCAAGCCGCTGGCGACCAGGATCGCGCTGGTGACGGGCGCGGGCTCGGGCATCGGCCGGGCGACGGCGGAGCGGCTGGCCGCGGAGGGAGCCTGCGTGGTCGTCGCGGACGTGAACGCCGAGGCGGCCGAGCGGGTCGCGACCGAGCTGGGCGGCCCGGACCGGGCGGTGCCGGTGACGGTCGACGTCACCGACGAGGAGCAGGTGCGGGCGGCGGTGGACGCGGCCGTGCTGGCGTTCGGCGGCCTGGACCTGGTCGTCAACAACGCGGGCATCTCCGTTTCCAAGCCGCTGCTGGAGACCACGGCCGCCGACTGGGACCGGCAGCACGCCATCATGGCGCGCGGCTCGTTCCTGGTGTCGCGGGAGGCCGCGCGGGTGATGATCGCGCAGGGGCTGGGCGGCGACATCGTGTACATCGTCTCCAAGAACGGCGTGTTCGCCGGTCCCAACAACGTGGCCTACGGCGCCACCAAGGCCGACCAGGCGCACCAGGTGCGGCTGCTGGCGGCCGAGCTGGGTGAACACGGCATCCGCGTCAACGGCGTCAACCCGGACGGCGTGGTGCGCGGCTCCGGCATCTTCGCGGGCGGCTGGGGCGCCCAGCGCGCGGCGGTGTACGGCATCGAGGAGGAGAAGCTGGGCGAGTTCTACGCGCAGCGGACCCTGCTGAAGCGGGAGGTGCTGCCCGAGCACGTGGCGGCGGCGGTGTTCGCGCTGACGTCGGGCGTGCTCAGCCACACCACGGGGCTGCACATTCCCGTGGACGCCGGTGTGCCCGCCGCGTTCCTGCGGTAGCCGGGCGCCGCGCGCCCTGAAGCGGCCGGGGGGTGTCCCCCGGCCGCTTGGTTCCCGCCGCCGCTGCTGTCGTTGTCATCGCGTCCGTCTGTCGAGTGAGCGCCGCGAGGTGTGCTGTGTCTGAAGCCGGTTCCGGTCCTGCCCGGTGGTTCGCCGCCGTCGATCTGGGCGCGTCCAGCGGACGCGTCATGCTGGGGCGGGCGGGCCCCGGCACGCTGTCGCTGCGGGAGGTGCACCGCTTCCCCAACGAGCCGGTCCGGGCGGGCGGCACCCTGTACTGGGACGTGCTCGCGCTGTACCGGGGGGTGCTCGAGGGGCTGCGCCGGGCCGGCCGGGAGACCGGCGCGGAGGGCCTGGCGGGCATCGGCATCGACTCGTGGGCGGTGGACTACGGCCTGCTGGACGCCACGGGGGCGCTGCTGGGCAATCCGGTGCACTACCGGGACGGCCGCACCGAGGGCGCGGCCGAGGCGGTGGCCGCGGTGGTGCCGCCCGAGGAGCTGTACCAGGCGACCGGGCTCCAGTTCCTGCCGTTCAACACGGTCTACCAGCTCACCGCGGCCCGCGGCACGCCGCAGCTGGCGGCCGCCGAGCGCCTGCTGCTGATACCGGATCTGATGGCGTACTGGCTGACGGGCGAGCAGGGCACGGAACTGACGAACGCGTCCACGACGCAGCTGGTCGATCCGCGTACCCGGGACTGGCACCGGGAGCTGGCGCAGCGGCTCGGCATCGACCTGGGCCTGTTCGCGCCGCTGCGGCGGCCGGGCGACCCGGCCGGCGTGCTCACGCCGGAGACGGTGGCCGCCACCGGACTGCCCGGTCCGGTGCCGGTGACGGCGGTCGGCTCGCACGACACGGCCTCGGCGGTGGCGGCGGTCCCGGCGGCGGGTGAGGCCTTCGCCTACATCGCGACCGGCACGTGGTCACTGGCGGGGCTGGAGCTGCCGGAGCCGGTGCTGACGGAGGAGAGCCGGCGCGCCAACTTCACCAACGAGCTGGGCGTGGACGGCACGGTGCGCTATCTGCGCAACATCATGGGCCTGTGGCTGCTCCAGGAGTGCCTGCGGCACTGGGAGGCGGAGGGCGAGCCGCGCGAGCTGGGCGCGCTGCTGGCCGAGGCGGCCGGGGCCGAACCGCTGCGGTCGGTGGTGGACGCCGGGGACCCGGAGTTCCTGGCGCCGGGCGGGATGCCGCAGCGGCTGGCGCGCGCGTGCCGCCGCACCGGGCAGCCGGAGCCGAGGACCGCGGCAGAGACGGTGCGCTGCGTGCTGGACTCGCTGGCGCTGGCGCACCGCCGGGCGGTGCGGGACGCGGTGCGGCTGTCGGGCCGCGCGGTGGAGACGGTGCATGTGGTGGGCGGAGGATGCCACAATGAGCTGCTGTGCCAGCTGACAGCCGACGCCTGCGGGCTGCCGGTGGTGGCGGGTCCCGCCGAAGCGGCGGCGCTGGGTAACGTCCTGGTGCAGGCGCGGGCGGCGGGCGCGGTGAGCGGAGGGCTGGCCGAGCTGCGCAAGCTGCTGCGGGCCACGCAGCCGCTGCGGCGCCATGAGCCGGCTGGTGACCAGTCGGCGTGGGACCGTGCCGCGGCGCGCATCGCGCCCGGCGGGAGGGAGTGACGGTTGCGGGTCGCCCTGTTCGTCACCTGTGTCAACGACACGCTGTATCCGCGCACCGGCCAGGCGGTGGTGACGCTGCTGGAACGGCTGGGGGTGCGGGTGGGCTTCCCCCTGCAGCAGAGCTGCTGCGGGCAGCCGCAGTTCAACACCGGGTACCGGCACGAGACGGAGCCGCTGGTGCGGCGGTTCGCCCGGGCGTTCGCGGGCTACGACTACATCGTCGCGCCGTCGGGGTCGTGCGCGGCGATGGTGCGGGAGAACTACCCGCGGATCGGGGCCAGGGCCGAGGCGGAGGGGCGCGGCAGCGCGCTGGCCGAGGCGGCGGCCGACGTGGTGCCGCGGACGTACGAGCTGACGGAATTCCTCACCGACGTGCTCGGGGTGGAGGACGTGGGGGCGTACTACCCGCACACCGTCACCTACCATCCCACCTGCCACGGGCTGCGGATGCTGCGGCTGGGTGACCGGCCCAGGCGGCTGCTGGAGCGGGTGCGGGGGCTGACGCTGGTCGATCTGCCGGGCGCGCAGGAGTGCTGCGGCTTCGGCGGCACGTTCGCGGTGAAGAACCCGGCGGTGTCGGCCGCGATGGGCGCGGACAAGGCCCGGGCCATCACGGGCACGGGCGCCGAGGCGGTGTGCACGGTGGACAACTCCTGCCAGATGCACATCGGGGGCACGCTGTCGCGGATGGACTCCCCGGTGCGCCCGGTCCACCTCGCGGAGATCCTGGCCAGCACGGAAGAAGAGCCGTGGTGAGCGCCGCGGCCCGATGCGAGGAGGCGCTGTGAGCGGCACGTACCTGGGCATGCCCGCCTTTCCCGAGTCCGCCGGGACCGCGGTGCGCGACGAGCGGCTGCGCGGCAACCTCCGGCACGCCACGCACTCCATCCGCGCCAAGCGGGCGAAGGCGGTCGCCGAGCTGCCGGACTGGGACCGGCTGCGGGCCGCGGGGGCGGCCATCAAGAACCGGACGCTGCGTCACCTGGACGTGTACCTGGAGCGGCTGGAGCGGGCCGTGACCGAGGCGGGCGGGCAGGTGCACTGGGCCGCCGATGCCAGGGAGGCCAACCGGATCGTCACGCGGCTGGTGCGGGAGACCGGCGAGACGGAGGTCCTCAAGGTCAAGTCCATGGCGACGCAGGAGATCGGGCTGAACCAGGCGCTGGCGGCGGCGGGCATCCGGGTCAGCGAGACGGACCTGGCGGAGCTGATCGTCCAGCTCGGCGACGACCTGCCGTCCCACATCCTGGTGCCGGCGATCCACCGCAACCGGGGCGAGATCCGGGACATCTTCACGCGGCGCATGGCGGACTGGGGCCGCCCGGCCCCCGAGGGGCTGAGCGACTCCCCCGCCGAGCTGGCGGAGGCGGCGCGGCTGCACCTGCGGCAGAAGTTCCTCAACGCCAAGGTCGCCATCTCGGGCGCCAACTTCATGGTGGCGGAGACCGGCACCCTGGTGGTGGTGGAGTCCGAGGGCAACGGGCGGATGTGCCTGACGCTGCCGGAGACGCTGATCTCGGTGGTGGGCATCGAGAAGGTCGTGCCGACCTGGCAGGACCTGGAGGTCTTCCTGCAGCTGCTGCCGCGTTCCTCGACCGCGGAGCGGATGAACCCGTACACCTCGATGTGGACCGGCACGACGGACGGCGACGGGCCGCGCACGTTCCACCTGGTGCTGCTGGACAACGGCCGCACCGACGCGCTGGCCGACACCGTCGGGCGGCAGGCGCTGCGCTGCATCCGCTGCTCGGCGTGCCTGAACGTCTGCCCGGTGTACGAGCGGGCGGGCGGCCACGCCTACGGCTCGGCGTACCCGGGCCCGATCGGGGCGATTCTGACGCCGCAGCTGCGGGGCACGGCCACCGGCCTGGACGCGTCGCTGCCGTACGCCTCGTCGCTGTGCGGCGCGTGCTACGAGGTGTGCCCGGTGGCCATCGACATCCCGGAGGTCCTGGTGCACCTGCGCGAGCGCGTGGTGCAGGGCGGGGAGGCGACGGTGCGCGGGCGGCGCACCCGGATCCGGCCGGCGAAGGGGCACGCGGCGGAGCGCGCCGCGATGCGCGCGGCCCGCTGGGTGCTGGACCACCCCCGGGCGCTGCGTTCCGGGCAGCGCATGGCGGCGCGGTCACGCCGCCTGGTGCCGCCGCAGCTGCCGGGGCCGGGGCGGGCGTGGACCGACAGCCGGGACGTGCCGGCGCTGCCGGCGGAACCGTTCCGCGACTGGTGGCGCCGCACCCGCGGCGGCGAAGGAGGTGACGCGTGAGCAGCAGGGACGTGGTGCTCGGCAGGATCCGCCGCGCGCTGGCGGACGTGCCGCGGCAGGAGACGCCCGAGGACGTGGCCGTGGTCCGCGACTACCGACGTGACGACTCCCCCGGCGATCCGGTGGCGGTGCTGGCCGAGCGGCTGGCGGACTACCGGGCGGCGGTGCACCGCTGCGCCGAGGCGGAGGTGGCGCCGGTGGTCGCGCGGCTGCTGGCGGCGCGCGGCGCGCGGTCGGTGGTGGTGCCGGACGGGCTGCCGGAGGAGTGGCTGGCCGGGGTGCCGGAGGAGGTGCGCCGGGTGCCGGACGAGGCCGGGCTGACGCCGCACGACCTGGACGCCGTCGACAGCGTGGTGACCGGCTGCGCGGTGGCCATCGCGGAGACGGGCACGCTGGTGCTCGACGCCGGCCCCGGCCAGGGGCGGCGGCGTGTCACGCTGGTGCCTGACCACCACGTCTGCGTGGTGCGGGTGCCGTCGCAGGTGGCGGGGTCCGTGCCGCAGGCGCTGGAGCGGCTCGACCCCGGGCGTCCGCTGACGTGGATCTCCGGCCCGTCCGCGACGAGCGACATCGAACTGAGCCGGGTGGAGGGCGTGCACGGGCCCAGGACGCTGGAGGTCGTTCTGGCGGAACCGTGAGGGCGGTGCCGGCGCGGCCGCCTAGTCTCGCCGCATGACGCATGGCCAGGCAGCGGGCGTCCCGCAGCGGATGGGCGACGGACCCGTCCCATCCATGAGTGGTTCCGCGAGTACCTCGCGGCGGCGCGGAAGGAGCTGGCCGCGCTGTTATCCGGCGGGCGGTGCGAGCCGGACGTGACGCGCCAGCCGCTGCGCCGCTGCCGCGAGTTCTGCCACTACCTGCACGGCCACCACGCCGCCGAGGACGCCCGGATGTGTCCCGCGCTGGAGCGCGAACGGCCGGACTTGGCGGCGGTGTGCGCGCGGCGGCGCGAGCACACGGTCGTCGCGGCGCTGCCGGACGAACGCAACGCCCTGCTCGACGCGGCCGGTGAGCAGGAACCGGCGGACAGCGCCACGCACCAAGGCCGAGTTCGACCGGCTGGCCGGCGAGCTGGAGGGGCATCTCGTGTACGAAGAGGAGCACCTGGTGCCGCTCCTCACGGCGGCGCGCCTGAGCCGGGCGGTCAGTCCGACAGCTGAGCGGCGGGCGCGCCGGCCGTCAGCAGGTGAGTGACGACGCGGCCGGCGCGCGGCGCGAGCAGGGCGGTGAGCTGCTCCACGGCCGCGTGCACGGCCTTCGCCCCGGCGTCCGCGTCGACGGCCTCCAGCAGGAACAGCACGTCCCGCGCCTGGGGCGTGACCTTCGTGCGGTCGCTGTCGCGGTGGTTCCAGTGGCGGGTGAGCACCGGGTGCTCGGCCGCCTCGTCCGCGTAGACGACCTCGCCGGGCCGGGCCTCCTCGGGCCCGTCCGGCTGTCCCAGCGGGAGGAACGACTCGCCCTCGCGCGCGTAGCGCACGCGGATGTCGCCGCGTACCGCCGCCAGGTCAAAAGCCCCGGCGGGCACGCCGTGCGTCACGGACACCGCGTTGTACGCGTCGACAACGGGGCTGATGCGCGGCAGCCGCCCGGACTTGGCGAGCCGCCGGGACAGCGCGTCCACGCTCGGGCGCATGCGCCGGGGGTTGGTGCCGAAGGCACGGTAGGCGGCCTGCCAGGAGGCCAGCCGGGGGTCGTCCTCGCTGAGCGGCTGCCAGGCGCCCGAGGCGGCGTCCGCCTCCAGGGCCGCGAGCAGGCGCTCCGGTTCCTGCCACGGGCCGGAGCGCAGGCCGGTGGCCGTTACCGCGGCGATGGTCAGTGCCGGGAACGCCTCGCAGACCTCCTCGGCCACGGACAGCTGTGTCATCTCCTCGCCTTCCCGTCCCGGCTGCTGGCCTGTCCCGCGCGCCAGCCGCGCCTGAGCGGTCACCTTACCCGGCTCGGGGCGGCCTGGCGGACAGGTGACGCCGAGACAGCACGTCGGCAAAGAGACTGCACCTGCTGTGTCGACATGTTCACCTTCTTTCCCTGCCAGAGCGCCAGCCTCGCCATCCCCGGGCCATCCGCGGTCCAGCTGCACCAGGCTGGCGGCAAGCCGGTACCGGCGGACACCTCCAGCGGACAACAGCGGACAAGCGGGCGGACCGCTGGCGCCATGACGCCGGGGCGCGGGCTGGCCGCCTGCCTGCCTCAGTCGTCCGTCTCGCCGAGGGCCTCTCCGAAGGCGCGGTAGGCGGCCTGGTCGAAGAGCACGAAACGCACCTCCGCAAACGGCCGCTCCGCCACCGCCGCGCGCACGGCCGCAACGGCGATCCGCGCGGCGTCCGCCACCGGCCAGCGGTAGGCCCCCGTGGAGATGGCGGGGAACGCGACGGTGGCGGCGCCGAGCCCGGCTGCGACACGGAGCGACTCCCGGTAGCAGGACGCCAGCAGCCGTGACCGGTCCTCGGTGCGGGAGTAAACGGGCCCGACGGTGTGGATGACCCAGCGCGCCGGCAGCCGCCCCGCACCGGTCGCGGCGGCCTGGCCGGCGGGCAGGCCGCCGCGGTAGCGCGAGGCGCGCAGTTCCCGGCACTCGGCGAGGATGCCGGGACCGCCCTTGCGGTGGATCGCGCCGTCCGCTCCCCCGCCGCCCAGCAGGGAGGAGTTGGCGGCGTTGACGACCGCGTCGACGTGCTGCTCCGTGAGGTCGCCGTGCACGCGGGTCAGCGCGGTCACCGGTCCTCCTCCTGCCAGCGGGCCGCCCAGGACAGGCCGCCGAGCAGGTGCTGGCGGAAGACGGGGTCGGCGTACGACTCGGAGGTGTGGCCCAGGGCGGTGTAGAAGGAGCGCCCGCCCGCGCGCTCGTGGCACCACACCAGCGGGTGATCGGCGCCCATTCGCCCGCCCTCGTAGGTGCTTTCGTCGGCCGTGGCCAGCACCCGCACCCGGCCCCGGGGGTTGCTGGTGAAGTTGTACCACTCGTCGGTGAACTCCCAGCGGTCGCCGAGGTGCGCGGTGGCCGGGTGGTCGTGGTCGGTGACGTCGAGGACGCCGGGCTGGAGCGCGGGGTGGCCGTCGAAGACGGCGCCGACGACGCTGTCGCCGTACCACGGCCACTGGTACTCGGTGCAGGCGGCGCCGTGCACGCCCACGAAGCCGCCGCCCGCCGCGAGGTAGTCGCGCAGCGCGGCGCGGGCGGCGTCCGTCAGCACCTCGCCGCTGGTGGACAGGAAGACGGCGGCCGCGCAGCCGCCACCGAGCGAGGCGGCGAGTTCCCCGGGGTCCTCCGTGGCGAGGACGGAGAAACCGTGCTCCTGGCCCAGCGAGCGGAACGTGTCGATGCCGTCGGGGATGGAGTCGTGCCGGTAGCCGGCGGTCCTGGTGAAGACCACGATCGTGCGAGCGCTCATGAGGCGCCATGGTAGGGGCGGCCCCGCCCGGCGGCGGGGGACCGGGCGGCGGCGTTCCGGGCAGGCCCTTCCCTCGCGGCCCGCCCGGGCCCATGATCGTGAGACGTCCCGACACACAGGCGAGGAGTACAGATGCCCCCGGATGCGATGGTTGCTTCCTTCCGCCAGCAGGCCGACGCCTGCGGCCGACTCGGCTCCCCGCTGTACGCCGCACTGCTGGAGCGGGCGGCCGACGACGTGGCGGCGGGCGGGCCGTGCGCCGAGGCGGTCGCTGCCCACGCGGAGGCAGCCGCAGCGGACGCGGTGCCGCTGCGCCTGGCCGGGGGCGTGCACGCGCTGGCGCTCACCGGGCGCGCACCCCGGCTCGCGGCGCACTACCCGAGCGCGGGCGGCGTGTTCGATTCCGGCAACGCCGCGGCGGCGTGGCCGGCGTTCCGGGAGGCGGTAGCCGCGGAGCTGCCCTGGCTGCGGGCGTGGCTGGCGCGCCCGCCGCAGACCAACGAGGTCGGCCGCGCCGTGATGCTGCTGGTGGGACTGCTCAGCGTGCTGCCCCGGCCGCAGCTGCCGGTGCGGCTGTTCGAGCTGGGCTCAAGCGCGGGCCTGCTGCTGCGCGCCGACCAGTACCGGTACGTGTCGGACGCGTTCACCTGGGGCCCGCCGGACTCGCCGGTGCGGCTGACGGAGGCCTGGCGCGGCGAGGTGCCCGACTGGCTGCGCCAGGCCGCGGCGCGCAGCCCGGCGCTGCGCGTCGTGGAGCGGCACGGCTGTGATCCGGACCCCATCGATCCGCTGTCGCCCGGCGGCGCGCTGGCGCTGCGCGCCTACCTGTGGCCGGACCAGCTGGCGCGGGCCGCGCGGCTGGAGGGCGCGCTGTCCGTCGCGGCGAAGGTCCCGGCGACCGTGGAGGCCGCGGGCGCGGCCGAGTTCCTGGCGGGGGTGCAGCTGGAGACGGGGACCATGACGGTGGTCTGGCACTCCGTCGCCCGGCAGTACATCGACCCGGCGGAGTGGGCGCGGGTCGAACGCGAACTGGACCGGCTGGCCCGGGCGGCGACCGCCGACGCGGGCTTCGCGTACCTGTCGTTCGAGCCGCACGAGCGGGAGGGCTTCTGCCTGACCGTGCGGACGGGGCGGGCCGGCGAACGCCATCTGGCGGTGGCGCCGGCACACGGCCTGCCCGCTTCCTGGCATGGCCCCGGCTGATGGCGCAGGATGACCGCATGGCACGGACGATGACCGACGAGGAGTGGCGCGCGTTCGCCTCCTCGGGCACCCGGACAGCGATGGCGGCCACGGTGCGGGCGGACGGCAGCCCGCGCGTGGCCCCGGTGCGGTCCCCGCTGCTCGACGGCCGGGACGTGGTGCTCACCACGGGCACGGAGACGGTGACGGGACGGTCGATGGACGAGACAGCGCCGTACGCCTCCGTGATGCGGCACGGCCGGGTGCGGCTGAGCGAGGCCCCGGACGAGCCGCGCACCTGGGCGACACAGACCGCGGACCGGTACCCGGACTCCGGGGACGAGGCCGAGGCGTCCGGGGCACGGCACGGCGTGCCGGGTGAGCTGCTGGCGCGGGTCACGGTGAAGCGCGCCGTCGCCGTGTCCGGCGGGGCCCGCTGAGCCATGCCGCCCGCGCGTTTCAAGGCCATCGCGCTGGACGCGAGGGACCACCAGGCGCTCGCGGACTGGTGGTGCGCCGCGCTGGGGTACCGCAGACGCCCGGCGCCCGGAGACCGCGACTGGCCGGAGTCCTGGCCGGTGCCCCTCCACGATCCATCGGGCGAGGGGCCGGTGATCTGGATCAACCCGGTGCCGGAGCCGAAGACGTGCAAGAACCGCATGCACCTGGACGTCAGGGGCGACACCGGGGAGCTGCTGGCGATGGGGGCGAAGCTGCTGCGGCGCCGCCAGGGCAGCGTCGAGTGGGATGTCCTGGCTGATCCGGAGGGCAACGAGTTCTGCGTTTTCCCGCCGGAACGGCAGCCCGCGGTGCGCCCGTCGGTGCGCTAGCCGCCGGCACGAATCCCGTTGCGGTCACGGCCGTGCCCGTGCGACTATCGCCGGCCGGCGGAGGACACGCGGCCGGGTGCGCTCCGCCGCAGCAGACGGCCGGAGCGAGCGGAGGGCGGCGGCGGGTGACGCGGCTGATCGACACGGTGGCCTGGGTGCATGTGCGGGACGGGCGGGTCCTGGGGGCGCGCTCGCGCGGCAGGACGCTGTTCTACGTCCCCGGCGGGAAGCGGGAGCCGGGCGAGAGCGACCAGCAGGCGCTGCTGCGGGAGGTCACGGAGGAACTGTCGGTGTCACTGCTGCCCGGCACGGTGCGGCACTTCGGCACCTACACCGGGCCGGCGGACGGGCAGCCGGACGGGACGCTGGTGCGCATGGCGTGCTACACGGCAGACTACCGGGGCACGCTGGCCGCCAGCCGCGAGATCGAGGAGATCGCCTGGCTGTCGCTGGCGGACCGTCACCGCACCGCGCCGGTGGACCACGCCGTCTTCGACGACCTGGCGGCCGCCGGATACCTGCGCTGACGGCGGCCAGGCACCGGCGGGTGACGTGTGTCGCTGTTCGGCACGAAACGGCACAGCCCCGTAACAAGATCAGGTTTTCCCCTTCCGTACGGGCTAGTCTCCCTGCCAGCTGATATACGGAGACGTCATTTGCCGCAGAGGGGAATGCCATGCGCATCAGGACCATACGGGCAGCGATTCCGGCCGTGACGGTGGCGGCGGCGCTGGTGCTGACGGGCTGCAACGGGGACGAGGAGGAGCCGGCACAGAGCGCGCCGAACGAGGAGACACAGCAGGACGGCGGCGAGGACCAGGACGGCGGCGAAGACGAGGGCGGCGACGCCGGCTCCAGCGAGTCGGAGGGTCCCAAGCCGTCCGACGTGTCGGAGATCGACCCGGCCAGCCTGCCGGGCGACATCACCCCTGACGACCTGCGGGACCTGATCCCGGATGAGATCGCCGACCTCATCCCGTGGGAGGAGCTGCAGAACCTGCTCCCCGGCTCCGAGGAGGAGCGGGTGCCGGCGACGGTGGAGGAGCTCGAGGGCAGCTGGTACACCGGCCCCGAGGACTCGGATTCCACGCTGCACTTCGACAACGGCGAGGTCATGTTCATCGAGGACTGGCTGGCGGAGGGCGACATCTGCTACGGCGCCGCGACCGACGAGGGGACGATGGAGCTGCCCTACTGCACCATGTACGGCGACGAGGAGTGGGCGTCGCGGACGGCCACCCTCGAGTTCCAGGGTGAGACGCTGA
The DNA here is from genome assembly GCF_016741785.1 of Streptomyces sp. 7-21. Taxonomy (GTDB): domain Bacteria; phylum Actinomycetota; class Actinomycetes; order Streptomycetales; family Streptomycetaceae; genus Streptomyces. The sequence continues at coordinate 117,465 of NZ_JAERRL010000011.1, read as the reverse complement.
TCGTCACCTGGGAGGACGGCACGGAGCAGGAGTACCTCGGCACGATGCTGTGACCCGCAGGCCCGCCCGGCCCGCCCGGCGCGGTCGGTCCGCGGGGGACCGGGCCGCGCCGGCGCCGGCTTCCGGGCTGCGTCAGGCCGACGCCCCGGCCGCGGGCTCGGCCGCCGTGTCGCGGCGGACCAGCGCCGCGTACCGGCCGCCGAGCGCCAGGAGTTCGTCGTGCGTGCCCAGCTCCGCCACGCGCCCGCCGTCGAGGACGGCGATCTGGTCGGCGTCCCTGACCGTGGACAGCCGGTGCGCGATCGTGATGGTCGTCCGGCCGTCGGCCAGCGCGTCGACCGCCCGCTGCACTGCCCGCTCCGTGCGGGTGTCCAGGGCACTGGTGGCCTCGTCGAGGATGAGGACGGGCGGGTCGCGCAGGATCGTCCGCGCCAGCGCGAGCCGCTGCTTCTCGCCCCCGGAGAAGCGGTAGCCGCGCTCACCGACGACCGTGTCGTAGCCGTCCGGCAGGGCGGCGATGTACTCGTGGATCTGCGCGGCGCGGGCGGCGGCCTCGATGTCGGCGCGGGTAGCGTCCGGCCGGGCGAACCGCAGGTTCTCGGCGACGGTGGCGTGGAAAAGGTATGTCTCCTGGGAGACGACGCCGACCGCCCGGGTCAGGGTGTCGAAGCTCAGGTCGCGCACGTCCACGCCGTCGAGCAGGACGCGGCCCTCGGTGACGTCGTACAGCCGGGCGACCAGGTAGCCGAGGGTGCTCTTCCCGGCGCCGGTCGGGCCGACGACCGCGAGCGAACTGCCCGCGGGAACGGTCAGGTCGATGCCGCTCAGCGTGGCCGCGCCCTCCGGGTCGTAGCGGAAGGAGACGTTCTCGAACCGGATCTCGCCGCGCGGCGCTGCCAGGTCGACCGGACGGGCCGGCTCGGTGATGGCGGGGCGCAGGTCCAGGTACTCGAAGATGCGCTGGAACAGCGCCAGGGAAGCCTGCACGTCCACGCCGGTCGACAGCAGGGAGACCGTCGGCCGCAGCAGGCCCTGCTGGAGCGTGGCGAAGGCGACGAGGGTGCCGATCGACGGGGGCGTGGTGCCCAGGGCCAGCAGGGCGCCCGTGGCCCAGTACAGCAGAGCCGGGATGGCCGCCATGATCATGCCGATGACCGCCATCCGCCAGCGCCCCGCCATGCTGGCCTTGATCTCCAGGCTGGCCAGGTTGTCCGACTCCTGCTCGAACTGACGGGTCAGCGCCTCGGCCCGGCCCATGGTGCGGCCCAGGAGCACGCCGCTGACCGACAGCGATTCGGTGACGAGCGCCGCCATGGCAGCCATCTGCTTCTGCCGCTGTGCGGTGATGCGCTTGCGCTCCCGGCCGACGCGCCGGGCGATCCAGACGAAGAACGGCATCAGCGCCAGTGACAGCAGCGTGAGCCGCCAGTCCAGTGCGAGCATCGCGACCACGCTGGCCACCACGGCCGTCAGGTTCGACACCAGGGACGTCGCGGTGGAGGTGACGGTGGCCTGCATGGAGCCGATGTCGCTGGCGATGCGGGACTGCACCTCACCGGTGCGGGTCCGGGTGAAGAAGGCCAGCGGCATCTGCTGGAGCCGGGCGTAGACGCCGGTGCGCAGGTCGTGCATCACGCGCTGCCCGACCGTCGTGGAGATCAGCGTCTGGAGCACGCCGAAGACGCTGCTGACGACGGCCGTGAGAATCATGCCGAGCGCGAGCAGGGCCAGCAGGCCGGTGCGGCGTTCCGGCAGCGCGGTGTCGATGATCTCGCGGAGCAGGAACGGTGAGGCGACGGCGACCAGTGAGGAGGCGCCGACCAGCAGGCCGACGACGGCGAGGCGGCCGCGGTACGGGCGGAAGAGCCGCAGGACGCGCCGGATCTGCGCCGGCCGGGCCGGCGGCGGCGCGGCCAGGTCCGGCTGCGGCGCGGCCGGCCGGGGAAGACTGTCGTGTGGCATGAGCCCCTTCGGGTGGCCGGGAGTCGTGACAGCCTTCCAGCCTACGGCCGCCCGTGGGGGGCCGGGCGGATCATCCGCCGCCCGGGGGCGGGCCGGGTGCGCCCGGCGCGGGGCAGGACACCGGGGCGGACGGGAGGGCTCACCCCCTGGCCAAGGCGCGTGCGGAGAGCCGGGGCTCCGCTCCCCTGGCCGGTGCCGGCTCCGCTGGGCTGTGCCTCTCCGCCGGGCCGGTGGGGGCGCCGTGGGGCGCGGCCCGGCGGGAGGCGGTTGAAGGCGGGTGCGCGGGAAGGCCATCGCTCGTTCCCCGCGCACCCGCGGCTTGCGGGCGCCCGCGCTAGGCGAGCCAGCGGTAGCGGCTCACCAGCGGGGTGCGTTCCCAGACGCGTCCGAGTCCCCAGACTCTCCCGGCGGAGCAGGCCGCCAGCACGATCATCACGACGGCGTAGATCACGTGCTGGTCGATGAGGGGATTCGCCGACATGCTCGGGGAGCCGTCCGACAGGTGCCGGGCGGGCGGGAACTCGCCGAGCCACAGCATGAGCATCATCAGCGAGCCGCCCACCGCGGCGACGCGCAGCCCTATCCCGGCGACGAGGGAGACTCCCAGGCCGAGCATCCCGGCCATGTAGGCCAGGTCGACCCAGGTTTCACCGGCCCAGGCGTGGAAGACGGACTCCATCGGACCCGCCGAGACGGAGCTGAGGTAGCCCTCTGCCGGGGAGCTTCCGCTGGTCCAGGCGCTCTCGGCGGGGGTGGCGTAGCCCCAGCCGAAGGTCTTGTCGAGAAAGGCCCACAGGAAGATCATCCCGGTGGTCACGCGCAGCACGGCGAGCGCTCGCGCGGCGGGCGCCGTGAGGGCGGCGGTCCTCGGGCCGTCCTGGGGGGCGAGGCCGGGCGCCGCGTCCGGGCGCTGGTGAGGTGTGCGGACGGCCATCTGATCCTTCTTTCGGTGGTGTGAGTGCCCTCGTAACCGCTTGTCCGCCGTCGCTGTCACCGGTCGGCCCCCGCTTCCGGCTCGCTGCCCCAGACGAGTTCTCCCGCCTCGTAGAGCGTGATCTCTGCGACGCGGGCTGCCTCCTCCCCGAGGGACTGGTACGACCAGTCGTTGGCGGGATCCCAGCCGTCCCCGCCGGTGGTCCGGAACTGGATCTCGGCGCGGTGCTGCGACTGGCCGCCCGGGAAGATCTCCCGGCCCGCGCAGGTCAGCTCGGCGTAGTACAGGTCACCGGAGACGTGGTGGACGGTGCCTCCGGGCTCGACGCACTCGTGGTAGTTGGTGGTGACGGTGATGCCGTCAGGGTCGACGCCCTCGTCGAGGGTGAACCAGTAGCGGAGGGCGGCGTCGCTGAGGGAACGGGCCGGCCATCCGGACTGGTTGCGGATGGTGGCCTTGATCTCGGTGAAGCCGGAGCCGGTGGCGTTGAGCGAGCCCTCGACGAAGATCTCGTCGTCGTCCGGCTCCTCGGGGGGCGGGAAGTCCGGCAGCGGGCTGCCGCCGTACTCGCCGGCGAGATAGGCCAGGGCGCCGGAGAAGCCCGCGTTGTAGTCGGTGGCGACCTCGTTGGCCACGTAGTCCTGGCGGCTGTCGGTGTACTGGTCGTCGGGCGCGGAGGGACCGCCGACGAGCGCGCCGTACAGGACGTGGCGGTTGTCCTCCGGGAAGGTGAGCTGGTCGGTCCAGGAGCCGTGGGCCGTGCGGTGGTGCGGCTCGCGCGGCGGGTTGTTGCCGAAGCCCACGACGTAGCTGGACTGCCTGGGGTTGTCACCCAGCGCGTAGTTGATCTGTCTTTCGCCGAATTCCCGGTAGGTGCGGGCGCGTTCTTCGTCAGTGGCGGCGAGCCAGTCGCTGTAGACCAGGGCGGCGAACGCGGTGTTGGCCGCGTACCGCAGCGAGCCCCAGGAGTCGAGGACGGCCTGGCCGCCGGGTGAGTAGGGGACGGTCTGGCCGTTGACGCCGGTGGTCCAGTAGTCGAGCCAGCGGTTGGCGTCGTCGACGTACCGCTGGTCTCCGGTCTCCATTGCCAGCAGGACGTAGGCGCCGTAGGACTTGTCGTCCCAGGCGATGGTCCACCGGTAGCTGCGGGTGTCGGTCTGGGGTTCCGTGCTGAGCAGGTCGTACTCGGCCTCCGCCTTGGCCAGGTAGGCGGGGTCACCGGTGGCCTTGTACAGCCAGTACGCGCCCCATACCAGCTCGTCCTGGTAGCCGGACCAGGAGCGGTAGAAGTTCCCGGCGGGGACGCAGTCGGAGTAGACGCCGCGGTGCTCGTCGGCGAACGCGTACAGCTGCTCGGCGTGCTCGACAAGGGTGGCGGCGTAGCCGGGGTCGTCCTCGGCGAAGAGCAGGGACGAGGAGGCCATCGCGGCGGCGGTCTCGGCCGCGACGTCGGATCCCGGGCAGCTGGGATCGACGCGGTAGGAGGGCCGCTCCATGGGCATCACCTCGGCCGGGCCCCACCACTTGTGGTCCTCGTCGCCGTCCCCGACCTGGGCGTACAGGACGTCGGGCTCGGGGTGGGCGCGGATGAAGTAGTCGTTGACCCACCGCAGGTTGTCCTTCAGGTAGGTCATCTGGCCGGACTGCTCATAGCCGTCGGCCGCGGCGAGGCCGCCCCAGGCGAGCATCGTGGCGGTGAACGCCATCGGCAGGCCGAACTTCACGTGGTCACCGGCGTCGTACCACCCCCCGGTGAGATCGAGCCCGGCGTCGGCCCCGTCGTCCAGGGCCGAGTCGCCCCGCCAGGACACCCGGTTGTCCTCCGGCAGCGGGCCCGAGCGCTGCGCCTCGTAGAAGTACATCGACTTCTGCAGCGCCTCGGCGTAGTTGAACTCCGGTTCCTGGGCCCGCGCTTCGCCGGTGACGGCGGCGGGGGCCAGCAGGCCGCTGGCGAGCGCGGCGGCGCAGGCGGCGGCCGTGAGCCGTGCGCGCCGGAGCCATGAGGTCCGGCTGCGTCTGAGAGGAGAGTCGGTGCGCGTAGGGGGAGGCATCATCGCGGCCCTTCTCGCTCCTGAGTGATCAGGTCGACGGTGGGAACCGCCGCCGGGTGGCGACCGGCGCGTCACCCAGTGCGGGTGAGCGGCAGTCTCGTTGGGAGCGCTCCCACCCGACGGCGGCACCCCACATGCTGCGGACTAGTCATGATCTCGTCAATAACTATTGCACGTTCAACTTCCAACAATTTTCCGCCAATCGCGCCACACCCACCCCGGATGGCTTCACAACTTGTCGGCACCAAAGCCATCCGGGGCAGGACTGCCGGGGCTCCGTCCGTCCCCGACGGAGCCCCGGCAGTGGGGTCACCCGCGCCCGCCGGACACCCCGGGGCAAGGGGTGCGGAGCGGCGGAGCCGGCAGGGCGCGGGGGTGGCGGTGACGGAGGCGGGTGGGCTGCCCGCCCCTCAGAAGGTCTCAGAGTCCTTCGCCCCGGCTTCGGCGGTTGAACGCACTGCGCCGGTTGGCTTCCTTGATCCGCTCCCAGAGCAGCGGACGCCTGTCGGTGGCGCGCGGGGGCGCCTCGGACTGCTGCGGCTCGGCAGTCTCGTCCGGAACCGCCGCTGACGGCAGGGGGTCTGCGGTGAGACGGGGGCCTTCGCGCGCCGTCTGGATGCCTTGGGGGGGTGGCATGGTTGCGGCCCTTCTCGAGCTGTGCTCTCCGTGCAAGAGAACCTCCGCAGGGAAGTCGCGCCAAGCCCTGGAATGGGAGCGCTCCCACCCAACGGATGCCCCTCATAGTGAAGGCAGATAACGGCGCGGTCAACAGGTCGCGCGTTCCTTTTTGAAGCGACCAGCCGCCGGAAGCACCGGATCCGGCCAGGCTCCGTGCACGGCGTGAAGGGGTCACGGGCCGTCTGGCCCCCGCCTGCCACGCGAGGCGGCACCAGGCTTCGGGGGTTGAACCGGTCCGCTCGCCCGCCAGCCACCCGCGCAAGGCCCTGCCGCCCGGCACCGTGCGTGAGAGGCACACGGTGGCGTAAACAGGGACGGGCCCCCGGCCCGCGGCGGCCCGCGGGCCGGGAGGAAAATCCCGTTGATTCCGGCGCCCGATACCTGGAGTCTTGCCAGGCTGTCCACTTCGCCCCGCGCACCGAACCAGGGACGTCATGCACATTCGCGATCTTCCGCACCCCGACCCCGGAGAGCCGGACGTACGGTCCGGTTTCCGGTTTCTCGTCTGGCTCTTCCGGCGGCAGCTCGGCGGACAGGCCCGGTCCCTGGCATGGGGGACGCTGCACATGGCGTCCGTGGGCGCGCTGCCGCTGGTGCTGGGGCTCGTCGTGCAGGCGGTCGCCGACGAGTCCGGGCGCGGCCTCGCGCTCGCGGGCGCGCTCATGCTGGGGCTCACGCTCACCATGACGGCCGCAGACACCATGCTGCACCGCACCGCCGTCACCAACTGGATCACGGCGGCGGCGCGGGTGCAGCAGCTGCTCGCCCGCCGGACTGCCCAGCTGGGCGGCGCGCTGACGCAGCGGATAGCCGCGGGTGAGGTCGTCAAGGTCTCCACAGGAGACGTGGAGAAGATCGGGTGGTTCGTGGAGTCCTTCTCCCGGTTCGCCGCCGCCGTCGTCGTCACGGCAGGAGTCTGCACCGGCCTGGTGGTCTACGAGCCCCGGCTCGGACTGCTCGTCGTGGGAGGCGTGGCCGCCGTGGTGCTCAGTGTGTTCCCGCTGCTGCCCGCGGCCACCCGCCGGGCCGACCGGGAACGGGCGCTGTCGGGGCGGGCGACGGAGCTGGCATCCGACACAGTCGCGGGCCTGCGGGTGCTGAGGGGCATCGGTGGTGAGCGGCTCTTCCTGGAGCGCTACCGGCGGGCGTCGCAGGACGTGCGGGCCGCCTCGGTGCGCAGTGCGCGGATGTGGTCGCTGATCGACGCCGTCCAGGTGGTGATGCCGGGCCTGCTGCTGCTCGGCGTCGTGTGGCAGGGCGTCAGGCTCGCGCGGGAGGGCACGCTGTCCCCGGCCGGACTCGTCACGGTCTACGGCGCCGTCACTTTCCTCATGTTCCCGCTGCGGCTGTTCCAGGAGGCGGCCATGGCGTTCACGTTCTCGCGGCCGTCGGCGAAGCGCGCGGTGCGGGTACTGAGCCTGCGCCGGAGCGGCGGCGGGGGCGCGTCCGCAGACGCCGCGCTTCCGCTGGAGGGCGAGCTGCGGGATCCGGCAACGGGGCTGCGGGCGGCTCCGGGGCGGCTGACGGCCGTGGTGTGCGGGGACCCCGACGAGGCGGAACGGCTGGCCGAGCGGCTGGGCGGGCATCCGGTGCGCGGCGGCGACGGCCCGTCGGCCGAGCTGGGCGGCGTCGCGCTCGACAGCGTGCCGCTCGCGGCGGCGCGCGCCGCCGTCCTGGTGCAGGACAAGGATCCCGTGCTGCTGTCCGGCACGCTGCGCGAGCTGCTCGACGTGCCCTCCTCCGGGCGGGTGTCCGCGGCGGAGGCGCTGCGGGCCGCGCAGTGCGACGACGTGCTGGCGACGCTGGCGCGCACGGCGCCGGACAGCAGCCGCGACCCGATGCGGGCGCGGCTGACCGAGCGGGGACGCTCCCTCTCCGGCGGGCAGCGGCAGCGGCTGGCGCTGGCACGGTCGCTGCTCGCCGATCCCCCGGTGCTGGTGCTCGACGAACCCACCTCGGCGGTGGACGCGCACACGGAGGCCCGCGTCGCCGAGGCGCTGCGCGCGCTCCGGGCGGGCCGGACGACCGTGGTGTTCACCTCAAGCCCGCTGTTGCTCGACCGCGCGGACGAGGTGGTATTCGTCCGCGGCGGCCAGGTGGCCGCGAGCGGCTCCCACCGCGCCCTGCTGCACGGCGCACCGGCGTACCGCGCCGTCGTCACCCGTGAACCCGATGCCCTGTCCTCCCCCCGATTCGCCGAGGAGTCCGCATGATCGGCGTGAAGCCGCCCGCCTACGACCCCGCCTCGCAGGAGGCGAGCACGAGGCTGCCTGTGGCGGGCCGGGCCACGGTGCGCCGGTACGTGCGCGGACTGCTGCGCCGCCACCGGCGGGCGTTCGGCGCGCTGATCGCGGCCAACGCCATCGCGGTGGTCGCGTCCATGGTGGGGCCGGCCCTGCTGGGCCAGGTGATCGAGCAGCTGTCCGGCGGTGCGGGGGAGCTGCACCTGGAGCGGACGCTCGCCCTGTTCGCGGTGGCGCTGGCCGTGCAGGCGCTGTTCGTGCGGATGGTGCGGCTGCGCGGGGCCGTGCTGGGCGAGCGGATGCTCGCCGACCTGCGGGAGGACTTCCTGGTGCGGTCGGTCGGCCTGCCGCCGGGCGTGCTGGAGCGCGCGGGCACCGGGGACCTGCTGGCGCGGATCAACACCGACATCGACCGGCTGGCCCAGGCGATGCGCGAGGCGGTGCCGCAGCTGACGATCGCCGTCGTGTGGGCGGCGCTGCTGCTGGGCGGCATCGTCGTGACGGCGCCGCCCCTGGGGCTCGCGCTGCTGCTCGCCGTGCCGGTGCTGCTGACGGGCTGCGTGTGGTATTTCCGGCGGGCACCCGCGGGCTACCGGTCCGAGGCGGCGGGCTACGCGGCGGTCGCGGGAGTGCTGGCCGAGACGGTGGACGCGGGGAGGACAATCGAGGCGCACCGGCTGGAACGGCGCCGGGTGGCGCTGTCCGACCTGCGGATCAAGCAGTGGACGTCGTGGGAGAGGTACACCCTCTGGCTCCGCTCGGTGCTGATCCCGACGATCAATCTCTATCACGCCACGGTGCTCGGTGGCGTGCTGCTGCTGGGCGGCTGGTTCGTGCTGGAGGACTGGCTGAGCGTGGGCCAGCTCACGACGGGGGCGCTGCTCGCGCAGATGCTGGTCGAGCCGGTGGGCATGATCGTGCGCTGGTTCGACGAGTTGCAGGTGGCGCAGGTCTCCCTGGCCCGCCTGGTCGGCGTGCAGGAGATCGAGGACGAGCCCGGCGACGGCACCGTGGTGCCGCGCGGCCGGGAACTGTCCGCCCGGCACGTCACGTTCGGCTATCTGCCGGACACGGACGTGCTGCACGACGTGTCGCTGCGCGTCGCGCCGGGCAGCAGGGTGGCGCTGGTGGGGCCGTCCGGCGCCGGCAAGTCCACGCTGGGGCGCCTGCTCGCGGGCATCTACGCGGCGCGGCGCGGCGAGGTCACGCTGGGCGGCGCGCGCCTGACGGAGATGACCGCGGAGCGGGTGCGTGAGCAGGTCGCGCTGGTGAACCAGGAGCATCACGTGTTCGTGGGCCCGTTGCGGGACAACCTGCTGCTGGCCAGGGAGGACGCGACGGACGCCGAGATCTGGGCGGCGCTGGGGGCTGTGGACGCCGACGGCTGGGCGCGGGCGCTGCCGGACGGGCTGGACACCGAGGTGGGCTCCGGCGGGCTGGTCATCACCCCGGCTCAGGCCCAGCAGATCGCGCTGGCCCGGCTGGTGCTGGCGGACCCGCACACGCTGGTCCTCGACGAGGCGACGTCGCTGCTGGACCCGCGGGCGGCCCGGGACCTGGAACGGTCGCTGGGCCGGGTGCTGGAGGGGCGCACGGTGATCGCGATCGCCCACCGCCTGCACACCGCGCACGACGCGGACGTCATCGCCGTGGTGGAGGACGGGCGCATCAGCGAGCTGGGCAGCCACGATGAGCTGGTCGCCGCGAACGGCGCCTACGCACAGCTGTGGCGCTCCTGGCATGGCTGAGCGTGAACGGGCGGGTGCCGTGCGGATCCGGTGAGACGCGGGCCGACCGGCCCCCGGCCGGGGCCGGGGGCCGGGTGTCAGGCGGCCATGGCCAGGGCGCTCAGCCCGCTGGCGGCGCCGGCCACCATGAAGGCCGGCATGAGTATGCGGTTCTCCACCCAGGCTCCGGCGCGGAACCGCATGAAGCGCGGGGTGCCGAGCGGGTACCAGCGCTTGCCGGCTATGGGCAGCGGCCAGAGCATCGGGCAGCCGGAGATGGTGAGCGCGTCGCCGAGGGTGTGCACGACGGCGCCAAGGACGATGGGGAGCCCGATCCACAGGTAGGGCTGGCCGTCGAAGAGCCAGTCGGAGCCGTTGCCCGGCTGGTCGAGGACCGCGGCCAGGAGCCAGGCACTGGTGGCGCCCAGGAGCCAGACGAGGACGTCGCTGGAGACCCTGGCCATGCGCCACAGCAGCCCCTCGACGGCGAGAACCATGTGGATGAACAGGATGGCGAGCACCGCCCAGCGGTCGAATGCCACGGCTGCCAGGGAGAAGCCGGAGCCGATGAAAACCGCCCACACCCAGGTGTGCGTCAGGGTGCGGTGGCCGCTGGTGCGGCGCCGCTCGCGGGTGCTGCGCGTGGCGTTGTACACGGCGGCGGCCAGTCTGCCGATGAGGACAGCCAGGATCCGGGAGAGGGGGCCGAAGGCCCGGGATATCGTCGCGGACGGCTGGTCGAGGTCGGGGGCCAGGGCGGCCCCGGCACAGATGAGCGCGCCGACGAGGAGGACCGGCCAGGGCATGGGGTGGCCGGCGTAGGCCGCTGCCGCCCCCACCCCCAGCCAGGCCGCCGCTCCGGACAGTGAGTGCGCCGGTCCCATCATGGCTGCGCCCCGCCCCTTCCCGCCTTGAGTCTGTGGAGTTCGTCTCGCCCGGAGAAGCGTAGTGCTCGGTGATCTTCGTGCACCGGGCGGTTCCCGGATCGGCGGGGAGTGCGGGCAGTATGGGAGGGTGACGCTTATCGATCAGATGCCGACTGACACGGACCCCGACGCACTGTTCGACGCCTTCTCGGCGTGGACGACGGAGCAGGGTATCGAGTTGTACCCCGCTCAGGAGGAGGCACTGATCGAGGTCGTCTCGGGGTCGAACGTCATCCTCTCCACGCCCACGGGCTCGGGGAAGTCGCTGGTCGCCGCCGGCGCGCACTTCGCGGCGCTGGCCCGTGACGAGGTGACGTTCTACACGGCGCCGATCAAGGCGCTGGTCTCGGAGAAGTTCTTCGACCTGTGCAAGCTGTTCGGCACGGAGAACGTGGGCATGCTGACGGGGGATGCCTCGGTCAACGCCGATGCCCCCGTGATCTGCTGCACCGCGGAGGTGCTGGCCTCGATCGCGCTGCGCGACGGGGCGGAGGCCGACATCGGCCAGGTCGTGATGGACGAGTTCCACTTCTACGCCGAGCCGGACCGGGGCTGGGCGTGGCAGATCCCGCTGCTGGAGCTGCCGCAGGCGCAGTTCGTGCTGATGTCGGCGACGCTGGGCGACGTCTCCCGGTTCGAGGAGGACCTGACCCGGCGGACGAAGCGGCCGACGGCGGTGGTGCGCTCGGCGACCCGGCCAGTGCCGCTGAGCTATGACTACCGGGTGACGTCGCTGACGGAGACGGTCACGGAGCTGCTGGAGACGGACCAGGCGCCCATCTACATCGTGCACTTCACACAGGCCCAGGCCGTGGAGCGGGCGCAGGCGCTGATGTCCATCAACATGTGCACCCGGGCGGAGAAGGACGAGATCGCCGCGCTCATCGGCAACTTCCGCTTCACCACCCGGTTCGGCCGCAACCTGTCGCGGTACGTCAGGCACGGCATCGGCGTGCACCACGCGGGAATGCTCCCGAAGTACCGCCGGCTCGTGGAACGCCTGGCCCAGGCCGGGCTGCTGAAGGTGATCTGCGGCACCGACACCCTGGGGGTCGGCGTCAATGTGCCGATCCGCACGGTGCTGTTCACGGCGCTGACGAAGTACGACGGCAGCCGGGTGCGGGTGCTGCGGGCCCGGGAGTTCCACCAGATCGCCGGGCGGGCCGGGCGGGCCGGGTTCGACACCGCCGGGCTGGTGGTCGCGCAGGCGCCCGAGCACGTGGTGGAGAACGAGAAGGCGCTGGCGAAGGCGGGCAACGACCCGAAGAAGCGGCGGAAGGTGGTGCGCAAGAAGCCGCCGGAGGGCTTCGTCAACTGGAGCGAGGACACCTTCCGCAAGCTGATCGCCGCGGAGCCCGAGCCGCTGACGTCCCGCTTCCGCGTGACGCACGCGATGCTGCTGGCCGTCATCGCGCGGCCGGGAGACCCGTTCCAGGCGATGCGGCGGCTGCTGGAAGACAACCATGAGCCGCGCCGGCAGCAGCTGCGGCACATCAGGCGGGCGATCGCGATCTACCGCTCGCTGCTGGACGGCGGCATCGTGGAGCGGCTGCCCGAACCGGACGCGCAGGGGCGCACGGTGCGGCTGACCGTCGACCTCCAGGCGGACTTCGCGCTCAACCAGCCGCTGTCGACGTTCGCGCTGGCGGCCTTCGAGCTGCTCGACCCGAACTCGCCCTCCTATGCCCTGGACATGGTGTCGGTCGTGGAGTCCACGCTGGACGACCCGCGCCAGATCCTGGCGGCCCAGCAGAACCGCGCCCGGGCCGAGGCGGTGGCGGCGATGAAGGCGGAGGGGGTGGAGTACGAGGAGCGGATGGAGCGTCTGATGGACGTGACGTACCCGCGCCCGCTGGAGGACCTGCTGGTCCACGCCTACCGCGTGTACCGCAAGAGCCATCCGTGGGTGGGCGATCACCCCCTGTCGCCGAAGTCGGTGGTGCGGGACATGTACGAGAAGGCGATGACCTTCTCGGAGTTCGTGGCGCAGTACGAGCTGGCGCGGACCGAGGGCATCGTGCTGCGGTACCTGGCCAGTGCCTACAAGGCGCTGGAGCACACCGTGCCGGAGGATCTGAAGTCCGAGGAGCTGCAGGACATCACGGCGTGGCTGGGCGAGATGGTGCGGCAAGTCGACTCCAGTCTGCTGGACGAGTGGGAGCAGCTGGCCAATCCGGAGACGGAGGACGCCAGCGAGGCCCAGGACCGGGCGGACCAGGTCACGCCGGTCACGGCGAACGCCCGTGCCTTCCGCGTGCTGGTGCGGAACGCGATGTTCCGGCGGGTGGAGCTGGCGGCGCTCGGCCGCACGGACGAACTCGGCGAGATGGACGGCGAGTACGGCTGGGACGCGGAGGCGTGGTCGCGGGCGATGGAGGCGTACTGGCAGGAGTACGACTCGCTGGGCACCGGGCCCGACGCGCGCGGGCCGCGGCTGCTGAGCATCGAGGAACGGCCGGAGGAAGGGCTGTGGCTGGTGCGGCAGACTTTCGACGACCCGGCGGGTGACCACGACTGGGGTATCTCCGCCGAGGTCGATCTGGCGGGTTCAGCCGCGGCGGGACGGGCCGTCATCCGGGTCACCGACGTCGGCCCGCTGTGAGGCCACCGGGGGCGGTCCGCTCCGCCGGGCCTCGCGGACGGCGAGGAGCAGGAGGCTCTCGTACCACCGCGACTCGTCGGGGTCGGTAGCGCGCGTCACCTCGCGGACCGGCGGCGGCCAGTCCTCCAGCGGCGGCCGGAGCGGTACGTCTCCGGTGAGCGGGGGGCGGAGCGCCCGCAGCGCCTTCCGCTCGCGGAGGTCCGGGACTGCGGCCCGCACCGTGGCCGGGGTGAGCACTGCGGCGGGAACAGCGGCCTTTTCCCAGGGGCCGCGGGCGTGGCGGATGAGCTGGCCGGTGCGGCGGCCCCGCCAGCGCCGGGGGCGCCAGTCCTCGCCGCGGCGCAGTGCCTGGCGGAGGCCGGGCGGCAGCGGGCCGGTCAGCAGCTCGGGCCGCATGCGGGCGACGCTCAGCAGCTCGGCCGCCGGGTAGCGCCAGACCAGGACGCCGTGCCGGTTCGGGTAGAAGCTGAGGGGGGAGAAGAGTCCGCCCCGGGCGAGCCTGGCGAAGCGGGCGGAGCTGATCCGCAGCAGCTGCGCGCCTTCCGAGGCGTTCACCAGGCGGACGCGGGCCCGCAGCAAGCCGGGGAAGCCGGGATCGCCGCGCAGCCGGTCGACGTCGCGGCGGGGGACGCGCCGCTGCCAGGGGCGGTCGCCGGGGACCGTGGGGAGCAGGCCGAGGTGGACGGCGGCGTCGAACTCCCAGTAGGTGAGGCCCAGGGCGCTCGTGGCCCGCGGGCGGGAGAGCGAAGGGACACCGGACGCGGGGCGCGGGGCGGCTGCGGGGGCGTGCAGTACGGGCACGGGAACTCCTCACACGACACGAGCAACTACTCTCAGTAGTTACTCTAGCGAGAGGATCCCGTGGTGGCAACTCTCTGTAATCACACCTGCATGTGAAAGGCGCCCGGTCCGCGCTCAGCCGGAGTCGCGCGCGGCCAGCCCCATGTGCTCGCCGACCTTGCTCACCAGCAGGGTCATCTCGTACCCCACCTGCCCGACGTCCGCGTCGGCACCCGTCATGACGCACAGGCAGCTGCCGTCGCCCGCCGCCGTCACGAACAGCATGCCGTCGTCGAACTCGATCATCGTCTGCCGGACGCCACCGCACTGGAAGTGCTCCCCCACCCCTTTGGCGAGGCTGTAGAGCCCGGAGGCCACGGCCGCCAGGTGCTCGGCACTGCTGCGCCGCAGGCCACGGCTGACCGAGGTGACCAGCCCGTCGCTCGACAGCAGCAGGACGTGGCGCACCCGAGGCACGCGCTGGGCGAGGTCGTCCAGCAGCCAGTCGAGTGTGGTGCTCAGTGCCATCCCCGGCTCCCCCTTCTCGTAAGGCGACTGCTGTGTCAGCCTTCCCCAGGTCGGCGCCGCGGGCAACCATGCGGGACGGTCACGATCCGGAAGGGACCCTATCGTTTGGCCGGCGCGGGCACTAGCGGCCGAGCTCCCGGCGGCCGACGCGGCGGAGCCGGCGGCGCTGGGAGGGGTCCAGCAGCAGGTAGGCCGCGGCCGGGAGGCCGACCATCACCGCCACGGCGATCCAGAAGTTCGTCAGCAGCCACAGCACGAGGCCGATACCCAGGGCCGCGGCGGCGATCTTGGCGTTTCGGGACACGTTCCCACCTCCTCGACAGGGCGGCGGGCAGGCCGCCCCACGCGTGCACGTACTGTCCAGTGTCCACCCTCGGCAGGCGGGGCGGTGGCGGTCCTGTTGTGCCGCCCCGCCCCGGCACCGGGCGGCGGGGCCGGTCAGCGGCGGCGCAGCGGCGCTCCCACGGCGTGCATGTGACTGAGCGCCTGCCGGTAGGAGTCAAGGAGCGCGGCCTCGGTGTACTTCACGCCCTGCTCCTCGCAGTAGCGCCGCACCACCGGCCTGGCCAGCCGCAGGTGCGGGCGCGGCATGCTCGGGAACAGGTGGTGCTCGACCTGGTGGTTGAGGCCGCCCATGAACCAGTCGACGACCTTGCCGCCCGTCACGTTGCGCGACGTGAGGACCTGGCGCTTGAGGTGGCCCCAGCGCTCGCCGTCGCCGTCGGGCATTTCCATGCCCTTGTGGTTGGGAGCGAAGACGCAGCCGAGGTGGAGCCCGAAGACCGCGTGGTGCACGAAGGCGAACGCCAGGGCCCGCCCGAGCGGCATGGACACAGCGAGCAGGGTGACGTAGCCGGCGTAGTGGGCGGCGAGCAGCAGGCCCTCGACCAGCCGGCCGCGGCCCCGCCGGTCCCAGCCGTCGCCGGCAATGATCATGCGGATGCTGGAGACCTTCAGGGCGATGCCCTCCAGCAGGAGCAGCGGGAAGAACAGCCGTGCCTGGTTGGCGGTGAGCCAGCGGGCCAGCCCTTCGCGCCGCTCCGCCTGCGTCTGGGTCCATACCAGCACGCCGACCCCGACGTCAGGATCCTTGTCTACGTGGTTGGGGTTGGCGTGGTGCCGGTTGTGCTTGTCGTTCCACCAGGCAGAGCTCATGCCCAGCAGCAGGTTGCCGTGGAGGAGGCCGAGCCACTGGTTGACCCGGCGGCTGGAGGAGATCTGCGAATGGCCGGCGTCGTGCCCGTAGAACGCCGTGCGCGCCCAGAAGAGCGCCAGCACCGGGGCCAGGGCCAGGACCCACCAGCTGTCCCCCAGGACCGGGACCGCCGCGGTCACAGCAACGAGGATGACCGCGTTGACGGCGATGCCCGCGGCGTACCAGCCGGTGCGGCGTTCCAGCAGGCCCTGGCTCTTGACCAGCCGCAGCAGCGGGGCGAACTCACCCGCGCCCGCGCGGCGCGGCGCGGACGTGGTGAGGCTCGCGGAGGAAGGGGGCATGTCGTCTCCGATGAATAAGCGAACGATGAGATCTCCACGCTAGAAAGCCCAGGCCGCCAGGGACATGGCCGCAGCCCCCGTAACAGGGTGTACGCAGCCCCCTTGTGCCAGGCGGGCTCTCCTCTCTAGGATCCGCGCGCGTGCGAGAGGCGCGCGCAGCGAGCCGAATGGGGGAATCCCGTCCGTCCGGGGCCCTCACCAGTCAAACTGACGAGCGCTCCCGCGCGTGACACCCGGCCGGAGACCACCGTTCCCGCTGCCGCTGAAGGCAGCGGGCACGGGTGGCTGAACCTCACGCGCGCCGAGCACGTCGTGCACGACGACCGGGTGGAACCCCGCGCTCGAGGCGCAGCCCACCGCCCGGGCCTACCGGATCGGCCAGGACCAGCCCGTCCAGGTGCACCGGCTGATCGCCGAGGGCACCGTCGAGGACCGGATCGCCGCCCTGATGCGGCGCAAGCAGACACTCGCCGACGCGGTCCTCACCGCCGGCGAGGCGGCGCTGACCGATCTGACCGGCGCTGAGCTGGCGGAACTGGTGATGCTGCGGAGGGACGCGTGACGGGCCAGGAACGGTCATCCAGGCGCTCCCGCCGGTGCGCGGCCGCGGCTTCGCGGTCACCTGGCGGGAGTGGAGCTGGCTGGCTGCACTGGAGGACAGCGCCCTGGACGCGGAGTGCTGCGGCGCGGCAGGCGGCTCGCCCGGGCGGGGGCGGTGGGGCGGTATCCGTGCGGCCGGGCCGGCTCACGGCCGCACGGGCGCGGCGCCGACGGCACGGCGTACCGGGGCGGACGCCTGCTGCTCCGCCTGACGGACCCTGACGGACGCGGAACAGGACCGGCCGCTGACGGCCCTCGCGGGCCCGTCAGGGCGCCCGGCGGCGCTGCTCGATGGCGACCTGGCCCCGCCGCTGGCCACGGGCCCGACGCAGCCGCCGGCGCTGGCCGGGGCGGCGGAGCAGCCGCCGCCGGGAGTCGACGCGGAAGCACTGGGGTTCCCTGGTGGCAGCGGCGGCGGCGCGGGCGCGGCGGCTGCTCGCCGGGGCCGGCCCGGAGGGAACGGGCCGCTGGCGGGACGCCGTGCGCCTGGCGGCACAGCGGGCGGCGGAGCGGATCCTCCGGCGCCTGGCGCGGGGCACGGGCCGTGGCCCGCGTGACCTGCGGGCGGCGGTGCGCGCCTGGGAGGCGGGCGGCGCAGCGGCACTGGAGGTGCTGGAGGATGCCGGCGGGCCAGTTCCGGAACGGCCGCTTTGGCAGCTGGCGGCGGCGTGGCGTGACACCCCGGCGCGGCCCGCGCTGCGGGGCCGACGCCGCTGGTGGCCGTACCGGAAGGAGGGCGGCCGGCGGTGGCCGGCGGGCCCGGCGGCTTCCGACCCGGCCACCGCGCTCAGCGCCGCGCTGGATGACGCGCCCGGCGGAGCGGAGCCGCGGTGACAGGCCGGAAGCCGAGGAGGGCTCAGGCCAGGGATTCGAGCACGGCGTAGTAGCCGCCCGCCTGCCCCTCGGCGGTCGGGTGGTACGAGTCGCCGATCGGCAGCGTCACGCTGTGGAGCCACTCGTCGTCCGAGCAGATCTCATGACCGGTGAAGGCGGAGCGCACGTCGCCATAGGTGAAGCCGTGGTCGGCGGCGCTCTTGCCGATGACCTCGCTGAGCAGGTCCGCCGCGCCGTTGATGGCGGCGCGGGACTCCTCGCTGATACCGAACAGGCAGCTGCCGTTCAGCTCGTACATGCGGGGGTAGCCGAGAACGACGACCTCGGCGTTGGGCGCCCGGGAGGCGATCTCCTGGTACACGGCGTCGAGACGGCTGGGGAGGGTGCCGCTGATGTAGGCGTTGGCCTCGGCGATGCGGTCGAGGCAGGCGCTGGTGCCCCAGAGCACGCAGGTCTGCATGGCGTCGGCGAAGCCCGCGTCGTTGCCGCCGATGCTGATGGTGACCAGTGAGGTCCCGGAGTCCAGCGGGCCCAGCTGGTTGTTGAGGACGTCTGTGGTGGTGGCGCCGGAACAGGCGGTGAAGTCGAAGGAGGCCGGGGCGTTGGCGTCGGCCCACAGCTCCGGGTAGGCCACGGTGCTGCGGCGGCAGTCGCCGCTGGCGTCGTCGTACGAGCCGGCTCCGACGCCGGAGGAGTAGGAATCGCCCAGGGCCACGTAGCCGCCCGCGGCCGCGGGGTTGTCCTGCGCGGTGGCCGCGGCGGGGCTGAGAAGCGTCACGCCGGCGGCGAGGACCGCGGTAGCGGCCGCCGCCAGAACGCGGCTCAACTTCATGGATTCTCCTTGGAGTTGTTCGTGGGGGTGATATGTCCGTGCACAGTCAAGAGCTCGGGACAGCTGCGCCATACCCCGTCAGCAGACGTCCATGCCGGGGGAGTTACAGCCGTTACCGATAAGTAACGACACTGTCCCGGCCGGGTTTCGGTGCGACTTTTGCGGAGCCTTGTCGAGAACGCGCAGGCGCCTTAGCGTGACCGAACACCGAAGCACAGGAACCAACAACGCGACGCGGTCGCCACGGCCGCCGTCCCGTTTGAGGAGACGCATGCAGCACCGGCCTGGCCAGGCTCCGGCCGCCCCGCTCCCCTACTACGAGGACCCCTCCCCCGGCACCGGCGCCCTGCCCGCGCGTGCCTGGTACGCCGCCTCGGACGCCAGGCGGCTGTCCCTGAACGGCACCTGGTCCTTCCGCCTCTCCCCCACCGCGGCGGGCACCGGCACCGGGTTCACCGCCGACGAGGCCGAGCTGGCCGGCTGGGACGAGGTGACCGTGCCCGGCCACTGGGTGCTCCAGGGACACGGCGCCCCGGCCTACACCAACGTCACCTACCCCTTCCCCGTGGACCCGCCGCGGGTGCCGGAGGAGAACCCGACCGGCGACCACCGCCGCGTGTTCGACCTGCCCGCCGGCTGGCCCAGCGGCGGCGAGACCGTCCTGCGCTTCGAGGGCGTGGACTCCTGCGCCCGGGTGTGGCTCAACGGCACCGAACTGGGCACGTTCACCGGCTCACGCCTGCCGCACGAGTTCGCCGTCGGCCGCCTGCTGCGCCCCACGGGAAACGTGCTGGCGGTGCGGGTACACCAGTGGTCCGCGGGCTCGTACCTGGAGGACCAGGACATGTGGTGGCTTCCGGGCATCTTCCGCGACGTCACCCTGCTCCACCGGCCGGAGCACTCCCCCTCCGACTTCTTCGTGCACGCCGGCTATCACCACACCACCGGCCAGGGCACCCTGCGCGTGGACTGCGACATATCCGGCCGGGTCACCGTCCCCGAACTGGGCATCGACATCGCCACCGGCGAGGAGACCACCGTGCCGGCCGAACCGTGGAGCGCGGAGATCCCCCGGCTGTACGACGGTGAACTGGCCACGCCCGGCGAGCGGATCCCGCTGCGCATCGGCTTCCGCACCATCAGGGTCGAGAACGGGGTGTTCACGGCCAACGGCCGCCGGATACTCTTCCGCGGCGTCAACCGCCACGAGTTCCACCCCGCCACCGGCCGGGCGGTGGACGTGGCGACCATGCGGCAGGACATCCTGCTGATGAAGCGGCACAACATCAACGCCGTGCGCACCTCCCACTACCCGCCGCACCCCGCCTTCCTGGACCTGTGCGATGAGCTGGGCCTGTGGGTCATCGACGAGTGCGACCTGGAGACCCACGGCTTCTGCCTCTTTCCCGGCTGGCGCGGCAACCCCGCCGCCGACGACCGCTGGACTCCCGCCCTGCTCGACCGCGCCCAGCGGATGGTCGAACGCGACAAGAACCACCCCTCGGTGGTGGTCTGGTCGCTGGGCAACGAGTCCGGTTCCGGCGCGGGCCTGTCCGCCATGGCCGCCTGGATCCGCGAGCGCGACCCCTCCCGCGCGATCCACTACGAGCACGACCCCACCTACCGGGACAGCGACTTCTTCTCCCGCATGTACGCCTCGCACGAGGAGGTCGAGCGCATCGGCCGCCGCGAAGAGGAGCCGCTGCCCGACCCGGAGCTGGACGCCCGCCGCCGCACGCTGCCGTTCCTGCTGTGCGAGTACGCGCACGCCATGGGCAACGGGCCCGGCGGCCTGGCCGACTACCAGCGGCTGTTCGACACCTACGAACGCTGCCAGGGCGGCTTCGTGTGGGAGTGGATCGACCACGGCCTGCCCCGGCGCACCGACGACGGCCGGCTGTACTACGGCTACGGCGGCGACTTCGGCGAGGAGCTGCACGACGGCAACTTCGTGTGCGACGGCCTGCTCTTCCCCGACCGCACCCCCTCTCCCGGCCTGCTGGAGTACAAGAAGGTCATCGAGCCGGTGCGCCTCACCGGCGACGCCGCGGCCGGCACCGTCACCGTGGCCAACCTCCACGACTTCGCCGACACCTCGCACCTGGCCTTCACCTGGGCCTACGAGGTCGAGGGGGTGCCCGTCGCCGAAGGCGTGCTCCGCCTGGCAGCCGTGCCGCCCGGCGGCTCCGCCCAGGCGGCGCTGCCGCCCGCGCCCGCCACCGGCCTGACCGGAGAGGCGGTGTGGACCGTCCGGGCGGTCCTCGCCGGGGACACGCCGTGGGCGCCGCGCGGCCACGTCGTCGCCTGGACGCAGCTGCCCGCCGGCGAGCGGGGCCCGGCCGCGCCGCCGCCCGCTCCGGCCGACACGCCGCACCGGGAGGAGGGCGAGATCCGGCTGGGCCCGGCCGCCTTCGACGCCGGCACCGGGCTGCTGCTGCGGCTGGGCGGGCTGACGCTGCGCCAGGGTCCGCGCCTGGACGTCTTCCGTGCCCCCACCGACAACGACCTGGGCGCTTCCTGGGTCAACGAGCCGCGCGCCGGCGAGGAGTGGCGGCGGATCGGCCTGCACCGGGTGCGGCACCGCACCGACGCCGTCGAGCTGGACGACGGGGCGCTGACGGTGCGGACCCGCGTGGCCCCGGCCGGGACCGATCTCGGCCTGCGCGCCGACTACCGCTGGTCGGCCGCCGGGGACGGGCTGCGGCTGGAGGTCGGCGTCACGCCCGAGGGCGACTGGCCGTGCCCGCTGCCGCGGCTCGGCGTGCTGCTGGGCCTGCCGGAGGAGTTCAGCCACGCCACCTGGTTCGGCGGCGGCCCTCACGAGGCCTACCCCGACACCCGGGAGGCGTCCCTGCTGTCACGGCACGCGATGACCGTCGACGAGATGCAGACGCCGTACGTGCGGCCGCAGGAGAACGGCGCGCGCGCCGACGTGCGCTGGGCGGAACTGCGCGACAGCGCCGGCGCCGGGCTGCGCGTGGCCGCCGACGCGGCGCCGGTGTGGTTCACGGCCCGCCGCTGGACCAGCCAGCAGCTCGACGCAGCCGCGCACCACACGGATCTGGTGCCGGGCGACACGGTGTGGGTCACCCTGGACCACGCCCAGCACGGCATCGGCAGCCAGTCGTGCGGCCCGGGCCCGCTGCCGCAGTACCACCTCACGGCCGCGCCGGCACGGTTCGCGCTGCGGCTGACGGAGCTGGCCGGCCGCTGAGACGGCAGCGGCGGGCGTTCCCGCACAGGGGAGCGCCCGCCGCGCCCGGCCGCGCCCGGGCCGGCCCCGCCCTGTTCAGACGAGCAGGAAGTCGGCGGCCCCGGCCTTGACCCCGGTGATGAACCGCACGATGTCGCCGTGCGAGCAGATCAGCGCCGGCCCGTCCGGGTCGTCGGACTGCCGCAGCGCCACCCGCCCGTCGCCCAGACGGAGGGCCTCGACGCAGCTGCCGCCGTTGCCGCCGCTCCAGGGCTTCCGCCAGCCCGTCGTGCCCAGCTCGGTGGCGGGCATGCCGTTGTAGATGCGATCCATCGTTCAGATCTCCTTGCGAATACCACTGAGGAGGGCCTCGGTTCGGTGCACGGGCTCCGCCTGCGCGCACATCCGGTCCAGGGCCTCGCGGAACGCCGAGACGTCCTCGCGCTGCTCGTAGTACGCGGCGCCGATGAGGTTCTCGGCGCAGACGACGTCGGGCAGCTCCGGAAGCGGGAAACGGAAGATGTGGAACGGCCCGTACATGGCCGGGTGCAGGCCGGCCGAGAAGGGCAAGATCTGCAGCCGGATGTGCGGTGAGGCGGTGGCCTCGATGAGCCGGGAGATCTGGGCACGCATGACGTTCGGGCGGCCGATGGGGCGGCGCAGCACCGTCTCGTCCATCACCACCCACAGCAGCGGCGGCTTCTCCCGGGTGAGCAGCTCCTGGCGGGCCAGGCGCAGCGACACCAGCCGCTCCACCTCGCGGGCGGGCGCGTGCGGCATGCCGGAACGCAGCACGGTGGTGGCGTACGCCTCGGTCTGGAGGAGCCCGGGCACGTAGTGCGGCTCGTAGGCGCGGATCTGGTCGGCCTCGCCCTCCAGGCTGACGAACGCGCTGAACCACTCGGGCAGCACGTCGCGGTAACGGTGCCACCAGCCCGGGCGGTTGGCCTCGCGGACCAGCGACAGGAAACCGTCGATCTCGGACTGCTGCGTGATGCCGTAGCAGCGCAGCAGCTTCTCGACGTAGGGCACCTTCAGCCCGACCTGGGCCTTCTCCATGCGCCGGATGGTGGCGTGGGTGACGTCGAGGGCGCGTGCGGCGTCCTCGAACGACATCCCGGCGGCCTCACGGAGGTCCTGGAGCCGTTTGCCGAGCACGAGACGCAGCGCGGTGGCGCCGCCTGCCGGCTGACGTCCCGTCACCCGTCTGCCTCCCCTGGTGGAGTCATGGCACAGCAGTGTGCCATGCCCGCGAAGATAAGACAGATTGAAACCAACGATTCTGTAATTTGCAGGATGCCTCTTGCCGGATGCGAGGCACACGACTCACAGTAGGAACGTGGCTTTCTCCCCGCACGCTCAGCCCCTGGGGCGTGCTGACGCCGCCGTCCCCCCGCAGGGAGCGCGTGTCAGCTTCCGCCTGCCGGCCGCCGACACCTCCGCATCGGAAGCGCGCCGGCGCACGCGCCGGCAGCTGGCCGACTGGCGGGCGCCGGAGGAGACACAGGAGAACGCGCTGCTGGTGATGTCGGAGCTGGTGACCAACGCGCTGCGGCACACCAGCAGCACCAGCGTAGGCTGCGAACTGCGCATGCTCGGCACGCTGCTGCGGGTGGAGGTCGCCGGCGACGGCCGGGGGCCCGTGGCCCCGGCGGCCGCCGCGGCGGAGGACGACGAGTCAGGCCGCGGGCTGTTCCTGGTGTGCGCGCTGTCCGAGCGCTGGGGGGTGCGCCCCGCCGACTCCGGCCGCGGGCACGTCGTCTGGGCGGACCTCGCCCTTCCCTGACCGGCAGCGCGCGGGGTTCAGGCGGCCCGCGCCACGCGGGGTGCCGCCATGGCGCGCAGATGGCGCGCGCCGAGCAGGGCCACGCTCACGGCGCAGCAGCCGCAGGCGAGGCTGAAGAGATAGCCCGCCCGCGGGCCGCCGGCGTCGACGACGAACCCCG
The DNA here is from genome assembly GCF_016741785.1 of Streptomyces sp. 7-21. Taxonomy (GTDB): domain Bacteria; phylum Actinomycetota; class Actinomycetes; order Streptomycetales; family Streptomycetaceae; genus Streptomyces. Next base: position 94,132 of record NZ_JAERRL010000011.1, on the reverse strand, counting down.
CGGCCGAGACCCCCAGGGCCTTGCCCACGCCGACTGCCGTTGCTGCCCACGCCATGCCTTCGGTCAGCATCCCGGCCGGCACCCCCTCGCGCACCAGGCTGTACCCGGCGATAACCGACGGGGCGATCAGCACACCCGAGACGAGGGACACCGCCCACAGCGCGGGCACCCCCGGCAGCGCCCACAGCGGTGCCACCCCGGCCACCATCGCGGCCAGCGCCAGCCGGAACCGCCGGTCCAGCGGGAGCTGCCAGTGGCGCGCGCCGTACCACAGCCCGCCCGCCGCACTGCCCACCGCGTAGGTGCCGAGAACGGCGCCGGTCTGCCAGGGCTCGCCGTGCTCCCCGACGAAGGCCATGGTGCTCAGCTCGTGGCCCGCGAACATCGCGGCGGTGCAGACGTAGGCCCCGCAGATCACCCGCAGCCCCGGCACCGCGATGGCCCGCCCGGAGGCGGGCCCGCGCGGCAGTACCGGCGGCTCGGTGCGGCGCTGCGCCGCCAGGCCCAGCGCCCCTGCCGCGCCGCACAGCGACACCGCCGCGACCCCGGCGGCCGGATGCAGCAGCACCGCGGCCGACACCAGCGGCGGGCCGAGCACGAAGATCAGCTCGTCGGCGACGGACTCGAAGGAGTACGCGGACTTCAGCAGCCCGCCGTCCCCGCCCGCCAGATGGCTCCAGCGGGCCCGCACCAGGGCGGCCAGCGGCGGCATGGTCGCACCGAACACCGCCCCGGCCGCCACGATCTGCCAGGCCGGGGCACCCTCCCGTGCCGCCAGGACGAACGCCGCGCCCGCGGCCGCGAAGACCCACGCCAGCGGCACCAGCACCCGCCGCTGGCCGAACCGGTCGACGAGGTAGCCCAGCTGCGGCACGAGCAGCGCGTAGCACAGCGCTCCCGCGGAGGCGACCGTCCCGGCCATGGCGTAGCTGCCCGTGACGTCGGTCACCAGGAAGACGGTGGCCAGGCTGAGCGTCGCCATCGGCACCCGCCCGACGAGCGAGGCGGAGACGAAACCGGCCGCACCCGGAACGCGGAGGACATCGCGGTAGACCCGCAGGCCGGCGGCGGATTGCTTCATGGCATCCGATGATGCCGGTGCGGTTCCCGGCCCGGCAGGCGCGGGGCACGTCACCTGGCCGCACCGAGGCGGGACTTTGCCATTCCATTACCATTGCCGGACGGCCGCCCGCGCGCGTGGGCCGGGGCGGCGCGGGGGTACGCGGTGACGGACGCGGCCGTGAGCGGCGGCCGGTTGCGTTCCGCCAGCCAAGCGAAGCACTCGTCACCGGAGGAACGTTGGACGTCACACTCGCCCTGTGGGTGGTCACCGTCGTCGCGCTGTGCGCGCTGATCGCCGTTGACTTCTTCTTCGGCCGCAAGCCGCATGAGGTCAGCGTCTCAGAGGCCGCCGGCTGGTCGGTTTTCTGGGTTGTCCTGGCCGTCCTCTTCGGCGCCGGGCTGTTCGTCTTCGGCGATGCGCAGGCCAGCGGCGAGTTCTTCGCTGGCTACGTGACCGAGAAGTCGCTGAGCGTGGACAACCTGTTCGTCTTCGTGCTGATCATGTCGAAGTTCGCCGTCCCGGCGCAGTACCAGTCGCGCGTGCTGATGGCCGGCGTGCTGATCGCCCTGGTGATGCGCGCGGCGTTCATCGGGCTCGGCGCCGCACTCATCGCCGCCTTCTCCTGGGTCTTCTACATCTTCGGCGCCTTCCTCATCTGGACCGCCTGGAAGCTGGTCAGGGAGGCGCGCGCCGAGAAGCCCGAGGAGGAGTACGAGGAGAACCGCTTCCTGAAGATGGTCGAGCGGCGTTTCCCGGCCACGGACCAGTACCACGGCACCAGGCTGGTGATCCGCGACGGCGGCCGGAAGCTGATGACGCCCATGCTGATCGTGATGCTGGCGATCGGCAGCACCGACCTGCTCTTCGCGCTGGACTCGATCCCCGCGATCTTCGGCCTGACCGAAGACCCGTACATCGTCTTCACGGCGAACGCCTTCGCGCTGATGGGCCTGCGGCAGCTGTACTTCCTCATCGGCGGGCTGCTGGACAAGCTGGTCCACCTGTCGTACGGCCTGTCGGTCATCCTCGGCTTCATCGGCGTCAAGCTCGTGCTGCACGCGCTCCACGAGTCGGGCGTCCACGCCCCGGAGATCAGCACCCCGGCCTCGCTGGCGGTGATCGTCGCCGTACTGGCGGTGACCACGGCGACCAGTCTGTACGCCGCGCGCCGGGAGCGGCAGGAGTCCGCGCCGGGCCGGTGAGTGCGGGCCGGCGCGGGCGGGAACCTGCGCGGGCGCCGGGGCGTTCCCTGAGAAGGACGTCCCGTGCAGTGCGCGCGCCGAGGGTGAACGGGAGGCGGTCATGCCGGCAGACGAGCCGCGAGACCAGGAGGAGCCGCGCCCCAGCGGCTCCGGGAGCGACGAGTGGGACGAGTGGGACGGCGTCGTGCTGGACGAGGAGTTCGTCCGCGGCGCCGATGTCCGGGAGCCCACCGCCCGGACCAGGATGCTGCAGGAGCGGTGGAAGCACGAGGCGCCCGCGCCGCAGCCCTGGCGCTCCGATGCGCCGCCTGCGGGCTGGATACACAGCTCGCCGCAGCGCCGCTCCCGCTCGGGCAAGCCGCGGCGCCGCTGGTTCCGCAGGAAGGGCCGGGGCGGCACCGGGGAGTGACGCGCGCGTCCGGGCGGCGGTATCGTCCGCGCCGGCCTTGAAAGCGCTTTCCCCCGGAGCTGACACATGACACCCGGCCCGGCCCGCACCCCTCCCCCGCCCGCCGGCTTCCACGCGCTGGACTCCGGCCCGCCGCCGGAAGACGGCGGCGCCCCCCTGCTGCTGGTGCACGGCTGGGGCAGCGACGGCGGCGACTGGTCGGCCCACGTCCCGCTGCTCGCCGGCCGTCACCGCGTGCTGGTGCCTGACCTGCCGGGCCACGGCCGCACGCCGGACCGGCCCGGCCGCTGCTCCCCGCGCGCCATCGCCGCCGATCTGGCCGCGTGGCTGCGGCGGAAGGGGACCGGCCCGGTGGTCGCCGTGGGCCACTCGATGGGCGGGCAGGTGGTGGCGGCCCTGGCCGTGGAGCACCCCGCCGCCGTGCGCTCGGTCGTGACGGTGGCCACGGGGTACGGCGGCGACAACGGCCGGCCCGAGCGGCTGCGCGCCGAGCAGCGGGAACTGGAACGGGAGGGGACGGCCTGGGCGCTGCGCTTCGTGCGCCGGGCGTGCACCGCGGCGACGCCCCCAGCGGTGCGGGAGCGGCACGAGCGCCTGATTGCGGCCATGGACCCAGGGGTGCTGGCCCGCTACCGCGAGGCCATGTACCTGGCGCCCGGCGCGTTCGGCCTGCGCCCGGCGGCCGCCCCCTACCTGCGCCGGCGCCGCTGCCCCGCGCTGTCCGTACACACCTCGCACGCCGCCGCCGCGTGGGAACGCTCGCTCGGCGGGCATCCGCTGAACCGGACTGAGGTCTGGGAGGACTGCGGGCACTACGCGCATGAGGAACGGCCCGCCGCGCTCGCCGCCCTGCTGCGCGAGTGGTGCGCGGCCACCGCCGCCGCGGGGCAGGGCGGCGACCGGTAACTTTCAGCGTCAACAGCACCGGAGTCCATACGGGCGCAGTGTGCGCGAGGAGTAAACCAGCGACTCAACTGAACGGACCGGGAGCTTGGGCACCATGCCCGGCCCTTGCCATCGGTGCACGCCTTCCGCGGCACGGACAGAGCACCGCGGCTGTCGTTCCGGTTGCCGAGCGGCTTGCGCCCCCCTGTCACACGCACCGGTATCCTGCCGATTATGCGTTCGTCCTACTGGCACGCCGTCACGCCGCCGCCCGCCCGCTGAGGGCGCGCGGACGCGTCACCCCGCTCCGTCCGCCGGGGCCCGTCAGGCCCCGCGCCGCGAGCGGTCCCGGGCCGCGCGGCGCGCGCCCTCGTCCCGAGGTTCCTTGACTGGGTACACACACGGAACAGGACGCGCATGACCTCCCCTGATCTCTCCCCTGCTCTCTCCTCTCCTCCGGTCTCACCGGCATCCCCGGACTCCGGCGCCGCCACGGCCGCTCCGGCGCCCCGGCGCCCCGGCACCCGGGCAGCGGAGCGCCGGGGCGCGGCCCTGGTGCTGGCGGCGTCCGCGCTATGGGGGACGACCGGCACGGCCGCGACGTTCGCCCCGGCCGGCGCCTCCGGGCTGTCGGTGGGCGCGGCCACCATGGGTCTGGGCGGGCTGCTCACGCTGGCGCTGGCGGGACGGTCCGCGGCGGCGGTGCTGCGCGGCGGACGGCCGGTAGTGCGCGACGCGCTGCTGGGAGCGGCCGGGGTCGTGGTCTATCCGCTGGCGTTCTACACGTCGATGGCCTGGGCCGGGGTGGCGGTCGGCACCGTGGTCAGCCTGGGCTGCGCCCCGGTGTTCGCGGCGGTGATGCAGCGGCTGTCGGGCGGCCCGCGGCTGGGCGGCCGGTGGGCGGCCGCGACGGCCGCGGCGGCGCTGGGCTGCGCGCTGCTGGTACTGGCCGGGTCCGGGCCCGGTGCGGACGGCGGCCGGGTGCCCGGCGGCGTGGCGCTGGGCCTGCTGGCGGGGGCGGCGTACGCCGGGTACGCACACTGCGGGGCGCGCATCATCGCGCGCGGCCACTCCTCGCGGGCGGCCATGGGGACGCTGTTCGGCCTGGGCGCGGTGGTGCTGCTGCCGGTGCTGGCCGCGACCGGCAGGCCGTTGCTGGGCTCAGCGGCCGGGGTGGCGGTGGCCGCCTACCTGGCGGTGGTGCCGATGTGCCTGGCGTACGTGCTGTTCGGCGCCGGGCTGGCCCGGGTGCCGGCGAGCACGGCGACGGTGCTGAGCCTGTTCGAGCCGGTCGTGGCGGCGGTGCTGGGGGTCGTGGTGGTCGGGGAGCGGCTGACCGGCCCGGCGTGGGCGGGGGTCGCGCTGGTGGCCGCGGGCCTGTTCGCCCTGACCGCGCGGCGGGGCGCGGCGTAGCGGCCGGAAGACGGCGGCGGCCGCCCGCGCCGCTGGGTGCGGGGCGGGCGGCCGTCAGGTGCCGGGCGAACGGCGGTCGCTTCAGTCGCGGGCCTTCAGCAGGTGGTCCATGGCGAGCTGGTCGAGCGCCTCGAAGGCCATCGAGCGCTCGGCGGCCGCGTCCGGGTCGAAGTCCTCGAAGGCGCTGCGGTCGGCCAGCAGGTCGGCGGCGGTCTCGCCCTCGTTCAGCGTGGGCTGGGCCAGCTGGTCGAGGCGGGAAGCGCGCAGGGCCTCCTGGACGGCGGGGTCGGCGCGGAAGGCGGCGGCCCGCTCCTTGAGGATCAGGTAGTTGCGCATGCACCCGGCGGCCGAGGCCCACACGCCGTCGAAGCCCTCGGTGCGCGGCGGCTTGAAGTCGAAGTGCCGCGGGCCCTCGTAGCCGCCCGACTCCAGCAGGTCCACCAGCCAGAAGGCGGCGCGCAGGTCGCCGGCGCCGAAGCGCAGGTCCTGGTCGTACTTGATGCCGTTCTGGCCGTTGAGGTCGATGTGGAAGAGCTTGCCCGACCACAGGGCCTGGGCGATGCCGTGCGGGAAGTTCAGCCCGGCCATCTGCTCGTGGCCGACCTCGGGGTTGACGCCGAACAGCTCGGGGCGCTCCAGGCGGTTGATGAACGCCAGGGCGTGGCCCACGGTGGGCAGCAGGATGTCGCCGCGCGGCTCGTTCGGCTTCGGCTCGATGGCGAAGCGCAGGTTGTAGCCCTGGCTGGTGACGTAGTCGGCCAGCAGGTCGAAGGCTTCCTTCATCCGGTCGAGTGCGGCCCGGACGTCCTTGGCGGCACCGGACTCGGCGCCCTCGCGGCCGCCCCAGGCGACGTAGGTCTGCGCGCCCAGCTCGGCGGCCAGGTCGATGTTGCGCATGACCTTGCGCAGGGCGTAGCGGCGGATGTCGCGGTCGTTGGCGGTGAAGCCGCCATCCTTGAAGACGGGGTGCGTGAACAGGTTGGTCGTCGCCATCGGCACGACCATGCCCGTGGCGTCCAGGGCCTGGCGGAAGCGCTTGATGTGGCCCTCCCGCTCCGCCTGCGAGGCACCGAAGGGGATGAGGTCGTCGTCGTGGAAGGTCACACCCCAGGCGCCGAGCTCGGCGAGCCGGTTGACGGACTCCACCGGGTCGAGGGCGGGGCGGGTGGCGTCGCCGAACGGGTCACGTCCCTGCCAGCCGACGGTCCACAGACCGAAGCTGAACTTGTCGGCGGGGGTTGGCTGGTAAGACATCTCGGCTCCTTGAGTCCCCGGGTTGTCACCGCGGCATGCCGCGGGTATTTCGTCATGGCCGTTGACAAATTAGTATGCACGAGCCCGGCGCGGAAGCCCCTTCGCGTCCTTGGCCTGTCGGACCAGTCAGACCCGCTAGAGAGGACCGTGCTCATGGCCGCACCCGACGGACCCCTTGTCATCGGCGTAGACAGCTCCACGCAGTCCACCAAGGTGCTGGTGGTTGACGCGGCCACCGGCCAGGTCGTGGCCAGGGGCCAGGCCCCGCACGTGGTCACGGCCGAGCACGACAGCGACCCCGAGCAGTGGTGGCAGGCGCTGACCGACGCGCTGGAGCAGTGCGGGCCCGTCGTCGGCCAGGCCGCCGCCGTGTCGGTGGCCGGGCAGCAGCACGGGCTCGTGACGCTCGGCGCCGACGGCCGTCCGGTGCGCAACGCGCTGCTGTGGAACGACACCCGGTCCGCCCCGCAGCGCGACCGGCTGCTCGCCGAGCTCGGCGGGCCCAAGGCGTGGGCCGAGCGCGTCGGCAGCGTCCCGCCGGCGTCGTTCACCGTCACCAAGTGGGCATGGCTGCGCGAGGAGGAGCCGGAGGCCGCCGCGGCGACGCGGGCGGTGCGGCTGCCGCACGACTACCTCACCGGGCGGCTGACCGGCCAGGGCGTCGAGGGCGGCACGACGGACCGCGGTGACGCCTCGGGCAGCGGCTGGTGGTCGACGGCCACCCAGAGCTACGACGAGGAGATCCTCGCCCACGTCGGCCTCGACCCGGCCCTGCTGCCGCGCGTGGTGGCACCGGGCGAGCCCGCGGGCACGGTCGCGCCCGGGCTGCCGCTGCCCGAGGGGATCCTGGTCGCGGCCGGCACCGGCGACAACATGGCGGGCGCCATGGGCCTGGGCATCGAGCCGGGGCAGGGCGTGATGAGCCTGGGCACCTCCGGCACGGTCTACGCCGTCACCGACCAGCGTCCGGCCGACCCCAGCGGCGTGGTCGCGGGCTTCGCCGACGCCAACCACCGCTGGCTGCCGCTGGCCTGCACCCTCAACTGCACGCTGGCCGTCGACCGGGTCGCCGCGCTGCTGGGCCGGGAGCGGGAGGAGGTGGAGCCGGGCGGCACGGCCGTCATGCTGCCGTTCCTGGACGGAGAGCGGACCCCCGACCTGCCGTACGCCTCCGGTCTGGTGCACGGGCTGCGCCATGCCACCACGGGCGGGCAGCTGCTCCAGGCGGCCTACGACGGCGCGGTGTTCGCGCTGCTGCGCGCCCTGGAGCTGGTGCTCGGCGAGGACTCGGACCCGTCGGTCCCGCTGCTGCTGATCGGCGGCGGCGCCCGGGGCACGGCCTGGCGCGAGACGGTGCGCCGGCTCTCGGGCCGCCCGGTGCGGGTGCCGCGGGCGGAGGAGCTCGTGGCGCTGGGCGCGGCGGCGCAGGCGGCGGGGCTGCTGCTGGGCCGTGACCCGTCGGCGGTGGCGCGCGAGTGGGACACGGCGGCCGGCGAGGACTACCCGGCGGTCGAGCGGGACGACGAGGCGCTTGAGCGGATCGCAGGCGTCCTGGCGGACGCGGATGCGCTGCTGCGGCGGGGCTGACCGGAGCGCCCCGTGGCCCAGCCCGCTCCGCAGTCGCAGGCCGAGATGCGCCAGCGGAACCTGTCGCGTGTGCTGCACGCGCTGGCCGCGGGCGGTCCGCTGTCGCGCGCGGCCGTGGCCGCCCGCATCGGCCTGACCCGGGCGGCGGTGTCGACGCTGGTCGAGGAGCTGATCCGCGGCGGCCTGGTCGTCGAGCGCGGCCCGGGCCGTTCCGGCACGGTGGGCCGCCCCGGGACGCAGCTGCTGCTGGCGGACCGGGGGCCGTGCGGGATCGGCGCCGAGATCGGCGTGGACCACCTGGCGGTGTGCGTGATGGACCTGCGGGGCGAGGTCCGTGCCCGTGCCGCGCTGGAGTCGCGCAACCAGGGCGGTGACCCCGAGCAGGTGCTCGGGCGGCTGGTCCGCCTGCTGCGGCGGGCGGAGAGCGGGGCGCGGGCCGCCGGGCTGCGGCCGGCCGGGCTGACGGTGGCGGTCCCGGGCCTCGTCGCGCGGGGAACGGCCACGATGACGCGGGCGCCGAACCTGCGCTGGCCGGAGACGGACCTGGCGGCGGCGCTGCCCACCGATCTGGGGCAGGTCGCCGTGGAGAACGAGGCCAATCTCGGCGCCCTGGCCGAGCTGTGGTTCGGGCGGCCCGGCCAGGAGGAGCCCGCCGGGCCGCCCGCCAGCTTCGTGCACGTCTCGGCCGAGATCGGCATCGGCGCCGCGGTCGTCGTCGACGGTGAACTGCTGCGCGGCGCCCACGGCTTCGCGGGCGAGCTGGGCCACATGCCGGTGCGCCCCGGCGGCGACCGGTGCTCCTGCGGCGGCCGGGGCTGCCTGGAGACCTACGCCGGGGAGGAGGCACTGCTGCGGGCGGCCGGGCTGCGCCCGGGGCAGGGCGTGCGGATCGGGGCGCTGGCGGCCCGGTGCGAGGCCGGGGAGCCCGCCACGCTGCGGGCGGTGAAGCGGGCCGGAACGGCCCTGGGGATCGCGCTGTCGGGGGCGGTCAACCTGCTCGACCCGCGCGAAGTGGTGATCGGCGGCGCGCTGGCGCGGCTCGCGCCCTGGCTGCTGCCGCCCGTGCGGCGGGAGCTGGCGCGGCGCACCACCGCGGCGGCGGGCGGCCGCAGCACGCCGGTGCCGGTGACCGCCTCGCCGCTGGGGCCGGACGGCCCGCTGCTGGGCGCGGCGCGGTCAGCGGTGCTCGCGCTGCTGGACCGGCCGTCGGCGCTGGCCGCACCGGACCCGGGCTGAGCGCGCCAGCCGGCCGCGCCAGCCGGGCCCTCAGCCCAGCTCGTGCGTGAGGGTGCAGGCGACGGCGGACTCGCCGTGCCGGGCGGTGAACTCGCCGTGGCCAGGACGGTGGCAGAGCTGGCACGGCGCTGCCCGCCGCCGGTGCCGCCTGCCTCACGCGCCGGGCACGGCGGGCCCTAAGGGTGTCTAGCATGTGGCGATGACCACCCTGTTCCCCGCGCTGGCCCGCCCGACCGCCGCGACCGCGCTGCGCGTGGGCACGGACAGCCTCAGCTACACCCAGCTCGCCGCCGAGACCGCCGCCCTGGCCCGCAGGCTGCCGCGGCCCGCGGACGGCGGGGCGGCCGGACCCGTCGCGGTCTGGGCGACGCCCACGGCTGACACCGCCGTCGCCGTGGTGGCGGCGCTGCGCGCCGGCGTTCCCGCCGTGCCCGTGAACCCCCGCATCGGCGCCCGCGAACTCGCGCACCTCACCGCCGACAGCGCCCCGTCGCTGGTGCTGGCCGCGCCCGGTGAGGAGCTGCCGGGCGCGCTGGCCGGGCTGCCGCGGCTGGCGCCCCGTCCGCAGGCGCCGGTGGCGGACGCGGCCGGCGGGGAAGGGCTCGACGCCGGCGGGCCGGAGCACCCCGCCCTGATCATCTACACCTCCGGCACCACCGGGCCGCCCAAGGGGGTGGTCCTGCCGCGGCGCGCCCTGGCCAGCACCCTGGACGCCCTGGCGGAGGCGTGGCAGTGGTCCGGTGCCGACACCGTGGTGCACGGCCTGCCGCTGTTCCACGTGCACGGGCTGGTGCTCGGCGTGCTCGGCCCGCTGCGCCGCGGCGGGACGGTGCGGCACGTGGGCAGGTTCTCGCCCGACGCGGCGGCGGAGGCGCTCGCCGCAGGCGGCACGATGCTGTTCGGCGTCCCGACGATGTACCACCGGCTCGCCGAGGCCGCCGCGTCCTCCCCCGATGTCTCCGCGGCGCTGGCGGGCGCGCGGCTGCTGGTCTCCGGCTCGGCGCCGCTGCCGCTCCCGGACCACCAGCGCCTGAAGGCGGCGACCGGCCGTGCGGTCCTCGAGCGTTACGGCCTGACCGAGACGCTGATGAACACCAGCGTGCGCGCGGACGGGCCCCCGGCGCCCGGCACGGTGGGGGTGCCGCTGCCAGGCGTGGGAGTGCGGCTGGTCGAGGAGGACGGCACGGAGGTGACCGCCCGGGACGGGGAGACGATCGGCGAGATCCAGGTGCGCGGGCCGAACCTGTTCACGCACTACCTCAACCGCCCCGACGCCACCGCGGCGGCGTTCGACGGCCCGTGGTTCCGCACCGGCGACATGGGCACGCGCGACGCCTCGGGCGCCTTCCGCATCGTGGGCCGGAAGTCGACCGACCTCATCAAGAGCGGCGGCTACAAGATCGGTGCCGGGGAGATCGAGAACGCGCTGCTGGCCCATCCCGAGGTGGCGGAAGCGGCGGTGACCGGCGTGCCCGATCCGGACCTGGGGGAACGGGTGGTGGCCTGGGTGGTGGCCCGCGACCCGCTCGCGCCGCCGGACGCGGACGACCTGGCCGGGCACGTGGCGCGCGAGCTGGCGCCGCACAAGCGGCCCAGGGAGGTGCGCTTCCTCGGGGCGCTGCCGCGCAACGACATGGGGAAGGTCCTCAAGCGCGAGCTGGCGTAACCGCCTTTGCCGGTCCGTAACTTACTAGCGGGTTACATAAGCGGCCCGGCGGTGCTTCACTGCCCTCACCCGGTGCAAGCCGCCCTCAGGCACCGCAGCGAGTGAAGGAGCGTGCCGTGACACCCCCACTGCCCGCCGCCCGCCGGGCCCTGGTCAGCGCGCTGACGGCCGCCGTCGCGGCGGCAGCCCTGGCCGCCGCCCCCGCGCCCGCCACCGCCGCCGGCCCGCCGCCCCGGGAAGCGCGCCCGGCGGCGGCCGTCCCGGAGTTCTACGACCCGCCCGCCGAGCTGCCGCCCGGCAACGGCACCCTGATCCGCAGCGAGCCGCTGCCGCTCGGCGTACGGCTGCCCGGCCCCGGCGGCACCACGCTGCCGGGCACGGCGACGCGGCTGATGTACACCTCGACCGACGCGAACGGGCAGCCCGTCGCGGTGACCGGCGCCTACCTCGAGCCGGCGGCCCCCTGGCCGCACGACGGGCCGCGCCCGCTGGTGGCCCTCGCCCCCGGCACCATGGGCCAGGGCGACCAGTGCGCGGCGTCGCTCGCGCTGGAGCACCCGCTCGCCGTCGACCTGGGCGAGGGCACCGTCTCCGTCGGGTACGAGAACATCGCCGTCTACCGGCTCCTCGCCCGCGGCATCGCCGTCGTGATCACCGACTACCCCGGGCTGGGCACCACCGACCGGGTCCACACCTACGTCAACCGGGCCGACGAGGCCCACGCCCTGCTGGACGCGGCCCGCGCGGCACACGCCGTGGCGGGCACGTCGCTCACGCCCGGCTCCCCCGTCGGCCTCTACGGCTACAGCCAGGGCGGCGGTGCCAGCGCCGCCGCGGCGGAGCTCCAGCCGTCCTACGCGCCCGAACTCCCCCTCGTGGGGGCGTACGCGGGCGCGCCGCCCGCCGACCTGACGCAGGTGATGACCGGCATCGACGGCAGCGCCCTGGCGGCGGCGATCGGATGGACCGTCAACGGCATGATTGAGTCGCGCCCCGGCCTCGGGCCGCTGGTCGACGGCTACCTCAGCGACGCCGGGCGCGAGGCGCTGGCGGAGGTGTCCGGCATGTGCGTCGGCGACGCGATCCTCGGCTACGCGTTCACCGAAAGCACCCGGTGGACGGCGGACGGGCGGTCCGTCGCGGACATCGTCGCCGCCGAGCCGGAGGTGCGGGCCTTCCTCGGCGAACAGCGCATCGGCCGCACGGCCCCGGCCGCGCCGGTGCGCGTCGCGACGGGCGTGGCGGACGACATCGTGCCGCACGGCCAGGCACGGCAGCTCGCCGCCGACTGGTGCGAGCGCGGCGCCAGCGTGACGTACGTGCCGGTGCGGCTGCCCGACCTGGGCGACGGCCTGCTGACCAACCATCTGGTCCCGCTCGTGGCCGACCAGGGGCACGCGATCTCCTGGCTCGCCGACCGCCTCGCGGGCGAACCCGCCGGCTCCACCTGCGGCTCGCTCCCCGGCCAGCCCTGACGTCGCGGACCGGCTACGCCCGGCCCGGCAGGCCGGCCAGGTCTGCGAGGAGGGCGTAGGAGTCCAGGCGGTCGCCGGGATCGTGAGTGTTAAGCGTGACCAGCACCTCGTCGGCGCCGGTACGGGCCAGCAGGCGGCCCAGCGTCGCGCGGACCTCGCCGGGCGTCCCGTGGATGTGGGAGGCACGGGCCTGGCCGATGTAGGTCCGCTCGCGGTCCGTCAGCTCCCGCGCGGCGACCTCACCGGGCGGGTCGAGCGGCGGGAAGACGCCCCGGGTGCGCGAGTACGCGGTGGCCCACGCCTCGGGAAGCTGGAGCAGCCGCGCCCGTTCCCGGGTGGACGCCACGGCCACGTTCGCCGCCAGCACGACGTATGGCCGCGCGCCGTGCGGCGAGGGCCGGAACGCCTCGCGGTAGCGGTCCAGCGCACCGCGCATGCGGTCCTCGTCGGCCAGATGCGCCAACACCAGCGGCAGCCCGAGCGAGGCGGCGGTCTCCGCGCCCGCCCCGACCGCGAGGACGAACGCCGGCACCCGCAGCCCCCGCGACGGCACCGCCCGCACCGCACCGGGGGCGCCCTCGCCGAAGTAGCCGAGGAGCTCTGTCAGCTGCGCGGCAAACCCCTCAGCGGCCTCCTTGTCCGCGCCGAGCGCCCGCCGCACGGCGGCCGTGAAGCCGACGGAGCGGCCGAGCCCCATGTCGATGCGGCCGGGGAAGAGCGACTCCAGCACGCCGAACTGCTCGGCGACCACCAGCGGCCGGTGGTTGGGCAGCATCACGCCGCCGGTGCCGACCCGGATGCGGCTGGTCGCGGCGGCGACGGCCGCGGCCAGCACCGTGGGCGCCGAGCCCGCCACCCCCGGCACCGCGTGGTGTTCAGCGACCCAGAACCGGTGGTAGCCGAGTGCCTCGGCCTGCTGGGCGAAGCGCACGGTCTCGCGCAGCGCCTCGGCGGGCTGCTGGCCCCTGCGGATCAGGGCGCGGTCCAGTACCGACCAGCGCACCGACCCCAGCGGTCTGGTCGCGTCGTTTCCGGTGCCGTTCACGTCTGGTGCAACACGCTGCGGGCCTCAGGGTTTCCCGGTGCCGGTGCCGCTGCCGCCGCCGTCGCTGCCGAGGAGGCCCGCGTCGTGGACGAGCAGGGCGATCTGCACCCGGTTGTTGAGGTCCAGCTTGGCCAGGATCCGCGAGACGTACGCCTTGACCGTGGGCACGCTCAGGTGCAGCGCGCGGCTGATCTGGGCGTTCGACAGCCCCTGTCCCACGGCGAGCGCGACGTCCCGCTCACGCTCGGCGAGCCGGGCCAGGCGCGCGCGGGCGCGTGCCGCCGTCCCCGCCGCGTCGCCGGGGGCCGTGACGTGGGCGATCAGGCGGCGGGTGACGGCCGGCGAGAGGACCGGGTCGCCCGCGGCAACGCGCCGGACCGCCTCGACGATCTCGGCCGGGGGCGTGTCCTTGAGCAGGAACCCGGCCGCCCCGGCGCGCAGCGCCCGCAGCACGTGCTCGTCGGCGTCGAACGTCGTCAGCACCAGCACCTCCGGGGCGTCCGGCCGGGCCCGCAGCGCCTCGGTGGCGCTCAGGCCGTCCATGCCCGGCATGCGGATGTCCATCAGGACCAGGTCCGGCCGCAGCCGCCGGACCTCGGCCACCACCTCCTTGCCGTCCCGTGCCTCGCCCGCCACCTCGATATCCCGGGCGGAGCCGAGCATCAGCCGCAGACCGGACCGGACCAGGGGGTCGTCGTCGACGACAAGCACGCGGATCGTCATGCGGGCAACGGTAGCCAGGCGGGCGGCGGACGGCGCGTGCCGGTCACGTTCCGGCCCGGGTGCCGGCCCCGCTGGTCTCCGCGGCCTCAGCAGCCTCAGCAGCCGCAGCGCCATCAGCGGCCCTGGTGGCCCCGCCGGTGCCGGGGTAGGTGACCACGCGGTCGCACCAGCGCCGCAGCAGCACCCGGTCGTGCCCGACGGCCAGCAGCGCGGCACCGCTGGTGCGCCGGTACTCCTCGACGACCGCGACGAGCGCGGCGGTGGTGGACGCGTCGAGCATGGCCGTCATCTCGTCGCAGACCAGCAGCCGGGGCCGCAGCACCAGGGCGCGTGCCAGGCAGGCGCGTTGCAGCTGGCCGTCGCTGACCTCGTGGGGGCGGCGGCGCAGCAGGTCGCCGCCGAGCCCGGTGGCCTCGGCCAGCTCCGCCACGCGCGCGGCGTGGCTGCCGGGGGCGCGGGTGGCGCGCAGCGGCTCGGCGATCAGGTCGCCGAGCGGCAGCCGCGGGTCCGCGGCCAGCCGGGGCTGCTGGAAGACGACGCCGACCATGGTGCGCAGCTCGCGCGGGGCGCGGTGGCGGAAGCCGCGTACCTCCCGCCCGGCCAGGCGGACCGTTCCGGCGTAGGGGCGGTGCAGCAGGGCGGCGACGCGGGCCAGCGTCGTCTTGCCGCAGCCGCTGGGGCCGAGCAGGCCCACGGCCTCGCCGTCGCCGACGCGCAGCGAGACGTCGCGGACGACGGGGGCGCGGCGGTCGTAGCCGGCGGTGACGGCGCACAGCTCGAGGGCGGGGGTGGCGTCGCGGCCGGAGGTGTCAGACATCGGCGGGCTCCGTGGCGTGGTGGCAGGCTACCCCGTCGGCCAGTGGCGGCAGCGTGGCGCAGGCGGCCGTGGCCCGGCCGCAGCGGGGGGCGAACGCGCAGCCGTCCGGGAGGGCGTCGAGCTCGGGCGGCATGCCGGGGATGGGGGTGAAGGACCGTTCGGGGAGCGCGTCGAGCAGGCCGCGGGCGTAGGGGTGGCGCGGGCCCGGGGCGCCGAAGAACGCGGCGGCGTCCGCGAACTCGACCAGGCGGCCGGCGTACATCACCGCGACGCGGTCGGCGACGCGTTCGGCCGCGGCCAGGTCATGGGTGATCAGCAGCAGGGCGCGGCCCTCGCCGACGTGGCGGCGCAGCTCGTCGACGGTGTGGTCGACCAGGTCGCGGTCGAGCCCGGTCGTGGGCTCGTCGGCGAGCAGCAGCGGCGGGTCGCCGACCAGGGCCAGGGCGGTGGCGGCCCGCTGCGCCAGGCCGCCGGACAGCTCGTGCGGGTAGCGGTCGAGGTGGCTGACGGGGAACGCGGCGCGGCGCGCGGCCGCCTCCGCCGCCTCGCGCCGCCGGCCGCGCGGCGTGCCGCGCAGTTCCCTGACCGTCTCCTCCAGCTGGGACCGGACGGTCCGCACCGGGGTCAGGTGGTTGGCCGGGCTCTGCGGGATGAGCCCGGCGCGGCGGCCCCTGATCTCGCGGGCGAGCGTGGCCTCGGGAGCGGACAGCAGGTCGGTGTCCCCCAGAAGTGCCTGGCCGCGCGTGACGGCGTTGGCGGGCAGCAGCCCGAGCAGGGCGGACACCAGCACGGATTTGCCGCAGCCGCTCTCCCCGACCAGCGCCAGGCACTCGCCGGGGGCGAGGTCGAACGACACGTCGGTCACGGCGGCGACGCGCCGCCCGCCGGGCATCAGGAAGCGCACGGACATGTGCCGGACGGACAACAGGCTCACAGCATCAGCTCCGATCGGCGGCGGGGGTTGAGGCGTTCGCGCCAGACGCCGGCCAGGCCCGCGAGGGCGAGAGTGGTGACGACGAGGAACAGCCCGGGGAACAGCGTGGGCCACCAGTCGCCGGCGGCAAGGGAGCCGCGGGCTCCGTTGATCATGGTGCCGAGGCTGGCCTGGTGCGCGGGGATGCCCAGGCCCAGAAAGGACAGCGCCGACTCGTGCCACATCGCGTGGGGCACCATCAGCACGGCGGCGAGCCCGGCCTGCGGCAGCACCGCGGGCATCAGGTGCCGGCGGGCGACGCGCCAGCGGGAGGCGCCGCCGGAGACGGCGGCGTCCACGAACGGCCGGGACCGCAGCGACAGCACCTCGGCGCGGACGATGCGGGCCGTGGAGACCCAGTGGGTCAGGCCGACGGAGACGACCACCGGCCAGACGCCGGGCCGGAACATCGAGACGATGACGATGCCCATCAGCAGGTGCGGCACGGCGGTGAAGGCGTCCGTCAGGCGCATCACGAGGCGGTCGGCGCGTCCGCCGAGCGCGCCCGCGGTGCAGCCGATGGCCAGGCCCAGCACGCTGGCGACGAGCGCGGCGGCCAAGCCGACGAGGAGGGACACCCGCAGGCCGTAGACGCTGCGCAGCAGCACGTCCCGGCCGAGGTCGTCGGTGCCGAACGGGTGGCTGGCCGAGGGCGGCAGCAGCTTGGCGGTGAGATCGACGGACTGCTGGTCGAGGGGCGCGAGCACCGGCACCAGCAGCACGGCGAGCACGGCGGCGGCCAGCAGCACGGCCGAGACGGCGGCCCGCACGGTGCGGGTGCCCCGGCGCGGGGCGCTGCGGGCGCGCCAGGCGCCGCCGTCGCGGGCGGTGCCGGCGGTACCAGCGGTGCCGGCGGCGCTTGAGGAGGTGTCTGACGGTGCGGGCGTGGTCATGGCGTGGCTCCCATCACGTCACCTCACGTCACATCACGGCGTGGTCGACGCGCGGGTCGGCCAGCCCGTAGAGCAGGTCGGCGAGGAGGTTGCCCGCGAGCACGGCGAGCGCGGACAGCACCGTCAGCGCGGCCAGCAGCGGGAAGTCGGTGGCGGTGGCGGCCCGCACGGTGGCCGCGGCGATGCCGGGCCAGCTGAAGACCGTCTCGACCAGCAGGGCGCCGGTGATCAGCTCGGGCACGCGGGTGCCGGCGAGGGTCAGCACGGGCAGCAGCCCGGACCGCAGGGCGTGGCCGAGCAGCACGGTCCGCTCGCTCAGGCCCCGCGCGCGGGCGCCGCGCACGGCGTCCTCGTGGAGCGCGTCCGACACGCCCTGCCGGACGTAGAGCACGAACCACGGCAGCTGCGAGACGGTCAGCACCGCCGCGGGCAGCGCGAGGTGGCGCAGCAGCGAGCCGGGGGTCACACGGTCGCTGCCGGGGTCGGTGAGCCCGCCCGCGGGAAGCACGTCCAGCTGGAGCGCAAAGAGCCACACGGCCAGCAGCGCGAGCCAGAACGGCGGGGCCGCCTGGAGCACGTAGCCGAGCGAGCTGACGATCCGGTCGGTCCAGCCGCCGGGCCGGCGGGCCGCGAGCACGCCGAGGGCGGTCCCGCACAGCACCGCGGCGGCGAACGCCACGGCGCACAGCAGCGCGGACCAGCCGATCCGTTCGCTGATGACCTCGCTGACCGGCTGCCGCAGCGACAGCGAGTCGCCGAGGTCGCCGGTGAGCGCGGAGGTCAGCCAGGTCCACCACTGCTCGACGAACGTCCCGTCGGCCTCCAGGTTGGCGCGCAGGTCGTCGAGCGTGTCGTCGGAGACGGAGACGCCCGCGCCGACGTACTGCCGCACCGGGTCGAACGGGGAGACCGCCGACAGCGCGAACATACCGAGTGTGACGGCCGCGAGGACCGGCACGGCGGCCAGGGCGCGGCGCCCGGCCAGCCGTGCCATCGCGGCCCAGGGCAGGGGACGTCTCACCGCCTGATCCGCCACTCCTCCACGTTCCACCAGGGACCGTGGCCCAGGCCGTGGTCGTGCGGCTCCGGCTGGGTGGTGACGCCCTCCCAGCGGTCGGCCATCACGTAGACGTGGTCGATGTGGGTGAGGAAGGTGTAGCCGGGGTTGTCGGCCAGTTCGCGCTGCACCGTCTCGTAGGCGGCGCGGCGCTCCTCCTGGTCCGCGGCGCGGCGGCCGTCCTCAAGGGCGCGGTCCACGGCGGGGTTGTCGTAGTGCGCCATGTTGTTCCAGCCGTCGCCGGCCAGGCTGGAGTGGAGCAGCCCGTACAGGTCGAAGTCGGGGTCGCCCGGGCTCCCGCCGCCGGCGAGGACGGCGTCCTCGCCCATCAAGGGCTCGATGACCTCCCAGGAGCCGGACTCGACCGTGATGGCGATGCCGATCTCCCGGGCGTCCTGGGCGTAGGCGAGGGCGTGTTCCTGCCGGAGGGTGTCGCCCGCCGGGTACCACAGGGTGAACGCGGCGCGCTGGCCGTCCCTGACGCGGATCCCGTCGTCGCCGGGCCGCCAGCCGGCGTCGTCAAGGATGCGCCGGGCCTCCTCCGGGTCGTAGGGCCGCTCGGTGCCCTCAGCGAACCAGGGGCTGCTGGTGGGAACCGGGCCGTAGGCGGGGGCGCCGGCGCCGTTGAGGATGCTGTCGACCATCAGGTCGCGGTTGGCGGCGAGGTCGAGGGCGCGGCGGATGGCGCGGTCGCCGGTCACGGGGTTGCCGGTCGGGAGGGTCACGGCGCGGTAGTCGGCGCTGTCCGCCTGGTGCGTGACCATGCCCTCCTCGTCGGCGAAGTCCTCGGCCAGCTCGGGCGGCAGCACGGCCGCGTCGAGGTCGCCGGAGCGCAGGCGGGTGGCGCGGACGTCGTCGTCGGGGACGATGACCATGGTCAGGCGGGTGACCTCGGGGGCGCCGCCCCAGTAGTCGGGGTTGGCCTCGAAGGTCAGGCGCTCGCCGCGCGACCAGTCGGTGAGCACATAGGGGCCGGTGCCGACGGGACTGGTGTTGTACGGGCCGGTGTTGACGTCCTGGCCGCCGGCCGCCTCGGCGGAGGCAATGGGCAGGACGGTGCGCTCGGCGAACGGGGCGTACGGGTAGCGGAGGGTGAACTCGACCGTGTAGTCGCCCCGGGCCTCGACGGACTCCAGCGCGTGCAGCTCGTCCTTGTAGGGGTTGTTGGTGTCCTCGTCGAGGATCGTTTCGTAGGTGAACTCGACGTCGCGCGCGGTGAAGGGCTGCCCGTCGCTGAACGTCACATCCTCGCGCAGGGTGTAGGTGTAGGTCAGGCCGTCGTCGCTGATCTCGGGCAGCTCCGTGGCGAGGGCGGGCTGCAGTTCCAGGTTCTCGTCGTGCCGCAGGAGGCCGTCGAAGATCTTGGAGTTGCCGTCCTTGCCGTAGCCGAGAAGCGGGCTGAGGGTATCGGGTTCGGTGGCGATGCCGACGACCAGTTCCTCGCCCCCGCCGCCGCCCTGCCCGCCGCCGTCCTCGCCGGACGGGGCGGAACAGGCGGCGGCCAGCAGCGCGGCGCCCGCCGTGACGGTGACCGCTCGCCGCGTGATCCCGCGAGCCATACTCGTCTCCCTGCTGAAGATCCTATGTTATTGCGAAGCCTTCGCAATTAAACAGCAGAGGCAGATGTGAGCGGGAGGGGGGAGGAGTCCTCAGCCGCTGGTCCGCGCGCCGCCGAGGCCGCGCTCGGCGAGCCAGCGCAGCTGCCGCTCGCGCTGGGCCGAGCGGCCGCCGGAGTGGTCACCGAACGGCCAGACGGCGATGTCCTTCTCCCCCGCGTACCGGTTGTACGCGGCGAAGACGGTGGACGGCGGGCAGACCGGGTCCATCAGCGCCGCGCTGAACAGGGCGGGCGCGGTGGCGCGCGGCGCGAAGTGCACGCCGTCGAAGTAGCTGAGCGTGGCGAACGTCTCCTCCGGGGTTCTGGCCTGGTGCCAGCCCAGGTACCGGGCGATCTCTACGTAGGGGCCCTCCGAGGCGGTCTCGGCGCCGCGCCGGTAGTGGCACAGGAAGGGCACGTCGACCAGCGCCGCCGCGACCGCGTCGCCCGCCAGCGCGGCGGTGGCCAGCGCCAGCCCGCCGCCCTGGCTGATGCCGGAGGCGATGACGCGCCGGGCATCCACCGCCGGGTGCGCGGCCAGCGCGTCGACGGCCCGCACGCAGTCCGTCATCAGGCGCCGGTAGTAGTGGTGGTCGGGGTGGTCGATGCCGCGGGTCATGAACCCGGCGACGTACTGCGGCGCGGGCGAGGGGTCAGGATCGGGCGTGGCGTGACCCTGCCCGCGGCTGTCGACGACGAGGTGGGCGTACCCGGCGCTGCACCACAGCAGATGCTCCAGCGCGCGGCCCCGCCCGCCCGTGTAGCCGATGTAGGTCACCACCCCCGGCAGCGGTCCGCTCACCCCCGTGGGCAGCAGCAGCCAGCCCGCCACCGGCTGCCCGTCCCAGCCGGGGAACCGCACGTCGTAGACCTCGGCCGTCGCCAGCGGCGGGTCGTCCACACGCCGGTACTCGGCCTCCCCTCCCCCGGCGGCCCGCGCGGAGGCCAGCGTCGCGGCCCAGAAGTCGTCGAACCCCTCGGGCTCGGGTATCTCCGGACGGTAGTCACGCAGCTCGTCAAGGGGCAGGTCCGTCAGCGGCATCGGGTGCGGCCTTTCGCGTCCAACCTATGTGCGCGATGAAACTATGCCGGGGGATGTCGCAGGTCAACGCCCCGGCCACGGCCGCGGAACGGCGGGAAGGCGGCAGAAAGGTGGTACCCATGGGGAATGGACTGGCTCGCCCTCGACGACGCCTGGCTGAGCAGGCTCGTGCTCCAGCGCGGCCTCGCGGCCATCTACCTGCTGGCCTTCCTGAGCACGGTCCGGGAGTTCCGCGTGCTCGCCGGCGAACGCGGGCTCACACCGGCCGGCCCCTCTCTGCGGCGGCTGCCGTTCTGGCGGGCCCCCACCCTCTTCCGCCTGCGGTACTCCGACCGCCTGCTGGCCGCCGTCGCCTGGTCAGGCGCCGCGCTGGCGGCGGCGGTGGCGCTCGGCCTGGCGGACGCGCTGCCGCTGTGGGCGTCCCCGCTGCCGTGGCTCGTGCTGTGGCTGCTGTACCTGTCGGTCGTCAACGCCGGGCAGATCTGGTACGCCTTCGGCTGGGAGTCCCTGCTGCTGGAGGCCGGGTTCCTGGCGATGTTCCTGGGCAACGACGGGACCGCACCGCCCACGGCCGCGCTGTACCTCATGGTGTGGCTGGTCTTCCGCGTCGAGGTGGGCGCGGGCCTGATCAAATGGCGCGGCGACGCCTGCTGGCGGAAGCTGACCTGCCTGTACTACCACCACGAGACGCAGCCGATGCCGGGCCCGCTCAGCTGGTACTTCCACCGGCTGCCGCGCCCCCTCCACCGCGCCGAGGCGGCGGCCAACCACGTGGCCCAGCTGGTCGTGCCGTTCGGCCTCTTCCTGCCGCAGCCGATCGCCACGTGGGCGGCGCTGGTGATCATCGTCACGCAGCTGTGGCTGATCGCCTCGGGCAACTTCGCCTGGCTGAACTGGCTGACCGTGCTCCTCGCCGTCGCGGCGGTGGACGGGGCCCTGGCGGCCCGGCACCTGCCGCTGCTGCCGCCGCCGCCCGCCCACCAGCCGGACCCGCCCGGCTACTTCACCGCGTTCGTGCTGGCGGGCGCCGCCCTCACCGCCGTGCTCAGCTACTGGCCGGTGCGGAACATGCTCTCCCGCTCCCAGCAGATGAACCGCAGCTACAACGGGCTCCACCTGGTCAACACCTACGGCGCCTTCGGCAGCGTGACCCGGCTGCGGCACGAGATCGTCTTCGAGGGCACGCGGGACACCACGCTCACCGGGGCCACGCGCTGGCACGAGTACGAGTTCTACGGCAAGCCCGGGGACGTGCGGCGGCTGCCCCGGCAGTTCGCGCCCTTCCACCTCCGCCTCGACTGGCTGCTGTGGTTCGCCGCCCTCAGCCCCTCACTGCCCCGGGCGTGGACGCGGGCCCTGGCCGAGCGCCTGCTGGCGGGCGACCGCGCCACCCTGCGGCTGCTGCGCGTCAACCCCTTCCCCGACGCTCCCCCGGCCCACGTCCGCGCCCGGGTGTACCGCTACCGCTTCACCACCCGCGCCGAACGCCGGGCCACCGGCGCCTGGTGGCACCGCACCCTGGTCGGCGACTACCTGCCCCCGCTCTCCCTGGACGGTACCCCGGGGGTGTGAGCGAGCACTGCCCCGGATGCGGTATGGTTCAAGGGCACGGTGATCAGGGGCCCGAAGCCCCGGCCGCACCGGGCACCGGGACGTGGCGCAGCTTGGTAGCGCACTTGACTGGGGGTCAAGGGGTCGTGGGTTCAAATCCCGCCGTCCCGACTGTGTGAGGTCCTTCGCAGGACGATCCTGCGGGGGGCCTTTTGCTGTGGTCCGGCGGCCCTGCGTTTCGCGGCCGTGCGGCAAGGATGAGGGACGCCTGGTGTGCCTTCCCGGGGACCGTGGGTGCCGGCACACCGCCGGTCCTGACACAGCGGGGTCAGCCATGCCGGCGGTAGCGCGCCTGGCAGCGCAGCCAGAGCCAGATGCCCCTTACGTGCGGCATGCCGAAGGTGTGCGACGTGGATGAGGTGCAGGGGGCGCACGTGCCCGGATCGCCCAGGAGCTGCCGGCCGCGCTGGTCCCTGGCCGGCCTGGCACGTTCGAACCGGAGCGGGTCCCGTACCTGGATGCTCTCCTGGACCGCCCACCGGGTCTCTGCGCTCCCCGCCACGTCGCGTGCTTGCCTCAGGCCGTCCACGGCCCGCGCTGACGCGGCCCCGGCGCCGGTGTGGCTGCCCGCGCATGACCCGCACCAGGTGTGCACCCGGTATCCGCCCGCACCGACCGGGGCCCGGTTGTATGCCCACCACCCCGCGTCAGCACCGAAGCACTGACGAAGATCACCCCGTAGGTGGCGGCCACCGGCAGCCCCACCCGCCGCAGCAGCCTGCTCTCACGGCGGCGGCCCGGCCGCTGCCCCCACCGCCACGGGGAAGGCCCACATGCCCCAGCCCACCGCACCGGGCAGCCCCAGCACGGCCCCCGGCCTCAGCCGCACCGCTCCCCAGCAGCACTGCGGCCGCCGGCCGCCCCCGGCCCGTACCACGCAGCGTCACCGTGCACACCACCGGACCGGCCGAGACCAGATGCGCCAGGCACACCCAGCGCACAAACCACTCGACATCATCGCGTGACTCCGGGCGCACCGACAGCGCCTCGGACAGCAGCGGCGCGCACAGCGCCAGCAGACCGCCCACCACGAACGTGGCCGCAAGGCAGATGCGGGCGAAGCAGGCCGCCGAGGCCATCACCGTGCCCTTGCCGCCACGGCCAGCGGCCAGCGCCGCGGCGACCTGGTTGTCACACTGACCGCCGCCTCCACGGCGACGAACACGAAGACGACCGGCATGAACAGCGACCGGGCGTAGCGCGCTTCACCCCCCATCCGGCTCATCAGGATGACGACGAGCTGGGGCACGAGCGTGCCGATCAGCTCAGCGAACGTCAGAGGCCACGCTAACCGCAGTACCGGACTGCTGCTCAGTCATGCCCGCATTCTCCCCAACGCCCGCGCAGAACGGGAGATTCCCCGGTCCCGCCGGCCCGGCAGCCGCCCGCGCCGCGGGCCATGCCCTCGCCGGCCGCGGGACGTGGGGAAACACGCTGCCCGGCCGACGGCGGTCAGTGAGCGTCCGCGCCGCGCGCGGCGGCGGAGGTTGTGCGGGCGGAGCCGAAGTAGGAGGACGACTCCCGCGTCCACAGCAGGGCGACGGCCGTCAGCCCGGCCGCGCAGGGGACGAGTCCGGCCACGGTCATCGCGAGCGGGTGCGGCTGGCTGAAGTTGTACGCGGCCAGCGCGGTCCCCAGCAGGACGGCCGCACCGCCGGCGCCCCGCACCCAGCGCCGCCCGCGGCGGCTGCCCCAGGCCATCGCCACGAACAGGCAGGCCCCCAGCGCCGCGAGCGTGAACAGGTAGGTCAGGATGCTGGATTCGGCCATCTCGATCTCGTCGGCGGCGCGCTGCGGGTAAGCCTCCCGGAGGTGTTCGGCGAGGTTGTTGTCCGTGGCCTCGACGCCGACGATCACTGCGACGCTGACCGCTGCCAGCGCGGTCGCCACGTACAGGGCGCACACGGCCTTGCGGACGGAAGCGGGCAACTGCTGCGACGGCATGGGCCCTCCCGGGATTCGTGGACTTGAGATATCGTGTCTCATACGGATGGAAGGATACGAGCCAGCATGACCGAAGAGCAACCCGAGGGACGGGTGACCCGCAGACGCCGCCGTCTCTCCGACGCCGAGACGGCACAGCGCATGCTCGACGCGGCGGCGTCGAGGGTCGAACGCACCGGGCTCACGGTGAGCCTGGAGCACCTCAGCTTCGAGGACATCATCCGCGAGGCGGGCGTGGCGCGCGCCGCCGTGTACCGGCGCTGGCCGTACAAGGACCTGTTCTTCAGCGACCTCCTCGTCCGGCTGGCCCGGAGCGCGCCCGCCGCGGTCGGCGCCGACGGGCAGGTCGGTGAGGACGCCATCCGGTCCCTCGCCCTGGAGCGGATCGGCCAGTTCGCCACCGCCCAGGGACGCCACGAGCTGCTCGTTGAGCTGCTGCGGCTCGGTGCACTGCGGGACTTCGAGGCGATGCGCGCCTCCAGACAGTGGCGTACCTACATCGCGCTGCACGCCACCTTTCTCAGTCTTGCCGACGGCGACGTGCGGCGCGAGGTCGCGGACGGGCTCGCCGCCGCCGAGCGTGACCTGACCGACCGGATCGCCGGCTCCTACCGGCGCCTGGCTGAACTCTTCGGCCTGCGGCTGCGGCCGGATCTCGGCCTCACCTTCGAAGAACTGGCGACACAGCTGAGCGCCACCATGCGCGGTTTCGTCCTCACCGCGCCCGCCCGGCCCGAACTCGCCGGCAGGCGGGTCCAGCACGGCGCCTTCGGCACGGCGGATGACGCCGAATGGTCACAGCCCGCTCTCGGCATCGCCGCCACCGCGCTGTCCTTTCTCGAACCGGACCCGGCGGTGGCGTGGGATGAGGAACGCCTCTCCTGGCTGCGCCGGACGCTGCGGGAGTGACGCCCGGCTGGCGGGCAACTGGACGGTAAGAACGTCGGATCGCGGTCCTGGCCGAACCCGCCGCCGGCGGGCCGCTTCCCGACGTGGAGGCGGGGGCCGGTCACGTGACCGGTGGCGCGCACGCGGCCGGCGGCGCTACCACCGGGGCGGGACGCGGATGAGCGGGGTGAAGCGGGCGATGCCGCGGGGCTCGCCGACCGGGGAGCCCTCGGCCTCGATCCAGGCGTGGGCGGAGAACGGCGGGGTGCGCACGCCGGTGCACCACGTCGGCCACGTCCCCCGCAGCCGGCACAGCAGCGCCGCGGCCAGCGAACGCTCCAGGCAGTACCGGCCCGCGCACCGCGTGCTGGTGGCCGTCACGTCGCGCCGGGCTCTCAGCGCCTCGGCATGGGTGGCCGCCCGGGCGCCGCGGCGGACCGCGCGCAGCACGGCGCGGATCCGGCGGGGCGGCAGCCTCGCGACGAGACGCGCGGCGAGGACCACGGCGCGGACGGCGGCCCGGGTCAGCGGGCCGGGGCGCTGGCCTGAGGTGTCGAGAACCTGGCTCATGTCGCCGGCGTTCCCTCGGTCAGCCGTGCGGCCGCCAGCTGGGCCACGAGCGCGTCGATGTCGGCGGCGGCCCGCTCCTGCCGGACGTCGTGCGTGGCCGCCAGGCCGGCGGCGATGTCCCCGGGGGCCGTGCCGTGCAGCAGGGCGCGCAGCACGCAGGCGCCGGTATCGTTCAACTGCCAGTAGCGGCCCGTGTGTTCATCGAGCAGCACCATGCCGTCCGCGGTGTCGCAGGCGGTGACGTCACGGCGCAGCCGCAGGCGGGCGGGTGGCACCTGCACTGGTGTGCTCCTTCAGGTAGGCGGGACGGGGGTGGGCTTCCAGGTCGCGCAGCCACGCCTCGGCGCCGATGGTGTGCTCCAGCACGGCGGCGCCCGTGGTGAGCAGGCCGGGTGACAGCAGGGCGCGGCGCAGCCGGCCGGGGTCGGCCAGGCCCGCCTCGGCCAGCCGGGAGGCGCCGGCCCAGGCGGCCAGGTTTCTGCGGTGCGCGGCCAGCCCGGCGTGCCACTCCTCACCGCAGTGGTCCTTGGTGGTCCGCGTCAGCACCGCCTCGGGGACGATCCCCCGCATGGCGGCGGCAAGCAGCGGCTTGTAGTGGCCGGGGTGGCCGGTCTGTTCGGGCCGGGCCCGCAGGCAGGCGGCGATGACCGTGTCGTCGCAGAACGGGGTGTCGGCGGGCAGCCCGCAGGCCGCGGCGGCGCGGGCGATCTGGCTGGCGACGGTGCCGGCGAGCCGGGCGCTGTGGACCCAGGCGTGGGTGCCGCGGTCCCGGGCCGGGGGCGCGGGCAGCGCCATGCCGTCGGCGGCGGTGCCGGTGGTGAGGGCCTCGGCGGCGTCGCGCAGGAGGCCGGCCAGCAGGCCGGCGGCGCGGTCGGTGGCCCACGGGGGCAGCGTGAGCGGCGCGCTCCAGCCGCAGCGGCGCTCCCCGGGGTGGCCGGCGGGGGCGAGGCGGCTGGCCTGGCCGGCCAGCCAGCGCCCGAGGGGGCGGGAGTCGGCCAGCTCGCGCAGCACGGGGAGCAGCGGCCACCGCCGCCGCGCCCGGTGGGCGGCCAGGTGCCGCAGTCCCTGGCGGGGGTGGCGGCGCACGAGGCGGTGCAGGTAGGCGGGCGGTGCGGTCACCACGTGGTCGCCGCCGTGTCCCGACAGCCGCCGCTGGGCGCCGTGTTCCCGCATGCGGCGCGCCAGTTCGGCCTGCTGCGCCCGGTCGCGGAGCAGCACGTGGGGTGTGTCGTCCGGCTCGGCCCGCTCGTGCATGCCGTCGAGGTGGCCGGGGAGGGCGGCGGACGGGAGCACCAGGTGGGTCAGGCCGGGCAGGGAGCGGGCGGCGAGGCGGGCATAGGCGGCGTCCTCGTTGGCGGCCGCCGCCCAGTTGAGGGTGACGGCGACGAGCTCGGCTCCGGCCTCGGCGGCCAGGAAGCACAGCGAGGTGGAGTCCATGCCGCCGGACAGGTCAGCGCCCCAGGTCTGGCCGGGCGTGATCCGGGCCGCGACCGCGCCCCGCAGTGCCTGGCGCAGCAGCCGGGCGGCCTGGCTCAGCGGCAGGTCGGACGGCGGCGGGTGCCACCACGGCCAGGCCGAAGCGGTGCCGTCGCGTGCCAGCCGCAGCGCGTGACCGGGCGGGACGGTGGTCACGCCGGGCCACATCGACGCGTGCTCCAGCGGATACGGCAGGTGCGGCACGAGGCGGGCGGCCAGCCGGGCGGGGTCCGGGCGTGCCCCGGTGAGCCAGGCGAGCGTGCGGGCGCGGTCGGCCGCCACGGTGACACCGCCGGCGTCGCTCCGGTACAGCCGCCGGTCCCCCGCTGCGGTGCCCCGGCCGCAGGCGTCGCCGTCCAGGGAGGCCAGCAGGTGGCAGGAGCCGGGGAGGCCGGCGGCGAGCGCGGGCAGGTCCGCGGCGGTGCGCACGGCCTTGCCCCGGGTCCGCAGGCCGGCGGGCGTCAGCGGGTGGGTCCCGGCGAGAGCCAGCCGTACCGTGCCCAGGCTCGCGGTGGTCATGCGCTCTGGCTGCCAGCACCCCACGAGCCAGGGTCTGCCGGAGGCGTGCGGCAGTGTGTGGCAGGCGTAGGGGGCCAGACGTGCCGCGACGCGCGCGGCGGGTGCGCGGTCCGGCAGCATCACGAACCAGTCGGCGCCGCAGGGCGTGGCCGCCGCCGCGGAACGGTTCCGCGCCATGACGTGAACTCCTCCTGTGCCGCGCGGGAATTCCGGGTTTTCGCTGGCGGATATGCCGTCAACTCCGCTGTGTGCTGGCCGTGTCAGGAAGATGCCTTTCCGGCGCGGTGAGCCGGCAAACGGCTGCCGCCAGCGTAAGGCGGCGCGAACGGTGCGTGCGCGCCGCCTTACGCAGCGAAGCGCCGGTTTCCCCCGCAGGCTCGGGGTAGGTGATTGCATGAATCCGCCCGTCGGAATGAGGGGAGGTGACGGCGGTGAGCGAGGAGAGTCATACGGAAGACACGCGAGAGGTTTATTCCCCTCCCGTGCTCGTGGCAGCGGGAAGCTTCTTGACAGAGACACAGGGAGACGACAATCTCGGTATCGCGGAGGGCAACGGCGCTTATTGGTGCGGCGCCTGCGCATGAGGCCACGCGAGGGCAAACGCCGTTCGGTGCCGCTATCGGTGCCGGACGGCGTTCGCTCGCCGTGCCGCGCACTTTGCATCCCCGTACCCCGTCTCTCGTACCTCCACATCCCCCCGCCGTTCGCGTGACAGGCCCGCGCCGGCGGGGGCACAGCGGGCTGAGCCGGCCCTTCAGCAGGGAGAACCCGTTGCCTTCGGGGACGGCCAGGACGTGCCACGGCTCGTCGCCGGCCTGCCTGATGCCGCGTGCACCGAGCGCCCGCCGGCGTGCGAGTTCGGCGCCCTGGGCGCGGCCGGTGCGCTGACGTCGGTATGCAGCCGGGATTTTCCTCATCGGGCTCTTGCCCTGCGGCTGAGAATGTGCGTCGGCTGCGGGCCGCGGAATCCCGGCCGCGGCCCGGTTTCCAGCGTCCCGTCATGCTTGCGGCCGAGAACGACGCCATCGAGGACGTCACACCGGAACCTGGCCAGCCAGCGATTCGGGATCAATTCCGCCGAGCACACGGTCACTGCTGCGGCCCGCCACTGACAGACCTCATTCCTGAACGGAAAATCCCCCGCTAGAAATGCGCCGTTCGTGATCGTGACACAGAACAGTCCGGGTATGGGTACCCGGAACTCCGGATCAGCGCACCCCTTGCGCTGCCCGCGGAGAAGCGGCGCCAGCCATTCCGCAGCGCGGTCCCGCGCACGCCGCCGGCCCGGCCGGGCGCTTTCCGCCTCTCCCGCGTCACCGTGCGCTGGCCCGATATCGGGAGCCGCGGGCGGCGTGGTGCCCGCGAGCCGGGGGCGCTGCCGAGCCGGTTGCCGCGCGCAGCGGCGGAGCCGATGAACGGGCCCGCGGGGCGGGCAGGAAAGAGGGATGGGCACCGGCCCGCGCGGGTTCTTCCCCCGGGGACGCGGCGATCAGCGCGGCGCGCTTGTTATCGGAGAAACTGGCGAAAACAAGCGGGCGCGAGGTATTGACGCTGCGTGTGGGCCGCCTAGGATCCGAGACGCCTGATATCCCGGGCAGCGTTCGTCATACCGAACTCCCCGCGCTGCCCGGCGCGTTCGCGCGGCAGGCACCTGGCACCACCTTCCCGCACGGCGGACCGACCACCCAGCGCTGCCTGCCGGGACACGGCTTCCGGCGCGCCGCGTGCCCGGCGGTCCGCCGGACTACCCCCACACACCCGCGAGGAGAGATCCATGTCGATACGCCGACGTGCCGTGCTGGGCTCCGTGCTCGGCCTGAGCGCGGCCGCGGTCACCGGAACGGCCGCTGCCGCCCAGCCGTCCGGCCGCCGGATCGCGACGCCGCGCCAGGCCCCGTCCCAGCAGTTCGCCATCGGGGTGCGCGAGTTCCAGTGGAGCCGGGGCAGCCGGCAGCTGACCACCCGCATCTTCTACCCCGCCGCCACCGGGTTCCCCGGCGGCGAGCCCGTCGCCGACGCGCCCATCGCCGACGGTGTCTTCCCCGTCGTCGAGTTCAGCCACGGCCTCGGCGGCAACCCGGAGAGCTACGCCCCGCTGATCCGTCCGCTGGCCGAGGCCGGCTTCATCGTTCCCGCGCCGGTGTTCCCCACCACCTCCACCGGCACCGAGGGCAACATCCAGGACGTCTACAACGGCAACCAGTCCATGGACGTCTCGGAGGTCCTCACCCAGACCCTGGCGCTGAACGACGCCGGGGGCGACCCGTTCGCCGGGCACATCGACACCGCCGCCGGCGTCGGCGTGGCCGGCCACTCGCTGGGCGGCATGACCACGCACGGCCTGCTGACCGCGTGGCCCGACGACCGCATCGCGGCGGCCGTGCCGTTCGCCTGCGTCGACATGGGCAACCCGGCATCGAACGTCTCGGCCAACGTCCTGTTCGTCCACGGCGACCAGGACCCCATCTGCCAGTACTCCTCCGCCCGCCAGGCGTACGAGGAGCTGCCGGCGCCCAAGGCATTCCTGACGCACCTCGGCACCGGCCACGACGAGTACATCTGGAGCGGCGTCAACCACACCCAGACCGTCGCCACCTACGTGGACTGGATGCGGTGGAGCCTGTACGGGGACACGGCCGCCCGGGACCGGCTGCCCTCTGACGCGGCCGCGCCCACCACGGTGTGGGAGTCGGTGCTGGAGTAGGCCCGCCCGCTTTCTGGCCAGGGGGCCGGAAGCAGGCTCGTGACGCCGCCGCCCGAGCGGCCCGGTGTGGCGGCGTCACGGGCCGCCGCTGGCGAGTTCGATCGTGCGCTCCACGGCGAATCCGAGCGCGGACAGCGAGGTGTCGTCGGTCAGGCTGTCCTGGAACACGACCAGCCAGCGCCGCGTCGGGTCGGAGGTCTCGATCACGGCCGCCTCGGAGTCGACCCACACCCCGGTCTTCAGCTGGCCGGAGCCGATCTTGGAGGCCGTCACCCCGAAGTTCCGGGGCGGCAGGTGCCGCCGGGAGTAGTCGAGGCACGAGGGGACGTCACCGACGAACGCGGACGTGGACAGCAGCGCGTGCATGACGTTGGAGCTGCCGGGGTCCACCAGGCTGCGGCGGAGGATGTGCGCGCAGAGGTTCGCCATGTCGAAGCAGGTCGAGGCCTGCGCCACCGGGCCGTCGTTCACGCTGTCGATGCGCACGGCGGGCAGCGCGCCCGTGAAGGTCCCGGCCAGCCAGATGCCCGTGCCGGCCGGCGGGAAGAAGAAGCCGCCTGCCTTCAGCGCGCCGTTGATCCAGCTGTAGCCCAGCGCCTGGATGACCGCGGCCGCGTCCTCGTTCTTCCCCTGGACGATCATCCGGTTCAGGTGGTCCTGGAAGTCGGGACGGAACGCGCACACCTGCCCGCCGGGGAGGGGGAACGGGCGGAAGATCCGCTGGTAGTCCGGCAGCCGCTGTGCCCGGGAGAGTCCCGGCGTGTGGGCGATGGCGGGCACCGACGCGTCGATCAGGCCGTCGAAGTCGTGCCGCAGCCGCGTGAACAGCTCCTGCGGCGTCCTCGTGCTGGCGGCCACCGTGTTGACGCTGCGCAGCAGTTCGTACGCCGCGTACATCGCGCCGGCCTTGGCCAGGCTGCCGGTGTAGCAGCTGTCGCCGTACCGCAGCCCGGCGTGCCGGAACTCCGGCCCGCCAGGCGTTTCGTCGACCGCCACGAAGGACATCGCTGCCCGCCAGGGGCGGGCCAGGCCGGGAAACCGCGTCAGCGCCTCGGCCACGGCGGCCTCGAGCGCCGTCTGCAGCACGGGGTCGTCGCTCAGCAGCGTGGGGTACGGGGCGGGGAAGGGCGTCACCTGGCCAGGATCGGCCCTGCCGGCAGGCGCCGCGTGCGCGGGCGGGCCGATCGGGTGAGGCCCGGCGGCCCCCGCGCCGGTCAGCTCCGGGGCGGGGCGGTGCTGGCGCGCGTGACCAGGCGGGTGGCCAGTTCGACGTGTTCCAGCGGCGGCGTCTCGCCCCTGGCCAGGGTGACCGCCATGGTCGCGGCGGTGGTGCCCATCTCCCGCAGCGGCTGGTGGACGGTGGTCAGCGGCGGCACGATCCACGAGGCCGGCGGCATGTCGTCGAAGCCGACGACGCTCAGGTCCCCGGGGATGCGCAGCCCCGCCTCGGCGGCCGCCTGGTAGACGCCGTACGCGGTGCCGTCGTTGCAGGCGAAGACCGCGGTCGGCGGCTCGGGCAGGCGCAGCAGGGCGCGGGTGTGCGTCAGGCCGTCCTCGATCTCGAAGCGGCCGACGCGGATGAGTTCCGGCGCCACGGGCACGCCGGCCATGTCCATCGCCGCGCGGTAGCCGTCCAGGCGGGCGCGGCTGGCCAGCGCGTCCTCGGGGCCGGTGATGATGGCGATGCGCCGGTGGCCGAGCTGGAGCAGGTGGCGGGTCGCGGCCAGGCCGCCGTTCCAGTTGCTGGCGGCGACGGAGGGCGGCTCGTGGCCGGAGTCCCCCGTGGGATCCAGCAGGACGAGCGGGATGCCGCGGACGCGCAGCCGGCGGCTCTGGTCGCCGGTGAGCCCGGAGAAGACGGCGATGACGCCGGTCGGGCGGCGGGCGAGCACGTCCTCGACCCAGCCGCGGCCGGGGGTGTGGCAGCCCTGAAGCTCGGAGAGGACCACGCCCAGGTGGTGCTCGCGCGCCACCTGCTGCACGCCGTTGAATATCTCCACGCCGTACTCGCCGCGGACCTCGTGGAACAGCAGCTCGAGGAGGGGGGCGGGCCGGCTGGCGCGCTTCTGCCGCCGGTAGCCGTGGCGGCGGATGAGGTCTTCGACCTGTTCCCGGGTCTCGGGGGCGACGTCGATGCGTCCGTTGACCACCTTGGAGACCGTCGCGAGCGAGACGCCGGCGCGCTCGGCGATCTCCGCGATGGTCAGCGGCTGGCCCGCCGTTTTCTCCGGCGCCTCACCGGGCGGCTCACCGGCCGTGTCGCCAGCCGCCGGGCTCCCTGCTGCTGCGGTCATGGCCGCAGTTTAACTGTGGGTGGCCGACATTTTCGGCGTTCCGGGCCGCCGCACGGTGCCCCGTCCTCTCACCTGCCCGCCTGCGCCGCCGGGCGCCCACCACCTGTGGTGACGCTCCGTCATCGCGCGCCGCTCCGCCGGTTTTTCGGGAAGATCGGCGAAAAAGAATCCGCTCACGGGTATTGACGCTGCGTGCGTGCCGCATAGGATCCCTGACGTCTGGAGAACCGGTCGTTGTTCGCAATCTCGAACACGCCACCGTTGGGCCGCAGTTGCCCCCCACCGCGGCCCTCACAGACGACAGCACGCGCACCATCCGTAAGTTCCGGTTGGCTCCCCCCACACTTTCGCCACCGTGCCGGAAGCGCAGACCTCGGTGATCCGTGGTGATCCGTGTGGAGCGGGATCCTCCGGCTGAGCCGTCACGGAGCCCCCATGACCGTTTCCGCACGCCGCACCCGCAAACGGCCCCTGCTCGCGGCCGCCGCCGCGCTGCTCACGCTGGGAGCCGCGGTGGCCGCCACCCCGGCGTCCGCCGAGCCGGGCCCGGCCGCCACCGAGGCGCCCGCCGCCGCGGACGCCGCCGAACCGGCGCAGGCACAGCTGCCGTCCAGCTTCCAGTGGACCTCCACCGGCCCGATCATCTCGCCCGCCGGCAACATCAACTCCGTTGCCGCTAAGGACCCTTCGGTGGTCCAGGACGAGAACGGCACCTGGCACGTGCTGTTCACCCGGGTCGACACCAACGGTGACTGGGGCCTGGCCCAGACCAGCTTCTCCGACTGGTCCGAGGCCAGCAGCGCCCCGCAGACCGACCTGGAGGCCAGCTCCGCCATCGGCGGCGGCTACCGCGCCGCCCCGCACGTCTTCCAGTTCGAGCCCACCGGCGAGTGGTACCTCGTCTACCAGGACGGCCTGCCCGCCTACTCCACCACCACCAACATCAACGACCCGACCAGCTGGTCGGCTCCCCGGCACTTCATGGACAGCGTGCCGGACATCGTCCAGGAGAACATCGGCAACGGCAACTGGCTCGACTTCTTCGTCATCTGCGACGACGCCATGTGCTACCTGTTCTCGGCGGATGACAACGGGCACGTCTACCGCTCCGAGACGACCGTGGCGGACTTCCCCAACGGCTTCGGCAACACCCAGATCGTGCTGCAGGACTCCGCCTACGCGCTGTTCGAGGGCGGCGCCGTCTACAAGGTCGGCGACACCGACACCTACCTGCTGATCTGGGAGGCCATCGGCTCCGACGGCCGCCGCTGGTACCGCTCGTACACCGCGGAAGGCCTGACCGGCCAGTGGCAGCCGCTCGCCGCGACCGAGGACAACCCGTTCGCCCGGAGCAACAACGTCTCCTTCCAGGACGGCTGGGCCTGGACGCAGGACATCAGCCACGGCGAACTCGTGCGCACCAGCGCTGACCAGACGATGACGATCGACCCCTGCAACCTCCAGCTGCTGTACCAGGGCATGGACCCGTCGGCCTCGGGCGAGTACTCGCAGCTCCCCTGGCGCCTGGGCCTGGCGACAGCGAACTCCACCTGCTGACCCCGCTCCCGCAGCGGCGGCGGGGCCCGGCACCAGCGACCGGGCCCCGCCGCGCGGGCCCCACCGGCCGCGCCCCCAGCGGCCACCCACCGCGAGGAGACACACCGACATGCCGGCACACCGTTCCGCTCCCAGCCGCCGCACCTTCCTGGCGGCCACGACCGGCCTGGCCGCAGGGGCCGCCGCGCTCCCCCTCAGCGGCACCGCCCGGGCCGCCTCCTCCCCCGGCCAGCCCGCGGTGCTCCAGGGCGACTTCACCAACCCCGTGATCTGGCAGGACTTCGCCGACACCGACATCATCCGCGTCGGCGACACCTTCTACTACTCGGCCTCGACGATGCACTACTCGCCGGGCGCGCCGGTCCTGCGCTCCTACGACCTGGTGCACTGGGAGTTCGCCGGCCACTCCGTGCCCGTCCTCGACTTCGGCGCCAAGTACGACCTCGACGGCGGCCGCGCGTACGTCGACGGCATCTGGGCCTCCACCCTGCGGTACCGGCCGAGCAACCGCACCTTCTACTGGCTGGGCCAGATCGACTTCTCGACCACGTACATCTACACCGCCCCGGCCGCCGAGGGCCCGTGGGAGCGGCACGCCGTGATCCCCGGCGCCTACTACGACGCCGGGCTCCTCTTCGATGACGACGACACCCCCTACGTCGCCTACGGCAACACGACGATCAGCGTCGCCCAGCTGTCGCCGGACGCCACCAGCCAGGTGCGGTCGCAGGAGGTGTTCCAGACCCCGCCGGAGATCGGGGTGCTCGAAGGCGCCCGCTTCTACAAGATCAACGGCAGCTACTACATCTTCCTGACCCGCCCCGCCAACGGCCAGTACATCCTCAAGTCGGACTCCCCCTTCGGCCCGTACGAGCTGCGGCAGGTCCTGCTCGACCTGCCCGGCCCGATCCCGGGCGGCGGCGTCCCCCACCAGGGCGGGCTCGTCGACACCCCGGACGGCGACTGGTACTACATGGCCTTCGTCGACGCCTACCCGGGCGGGCGGGTCCCCGCCCTCGCGCCGGTCACCTGGACCTGGGACGGCTGGCCCGAACTCCAGCTCGTCAACGGCGCCTGGGGCACGTCGTACCCCGCCCCGCTCCCGCCGGTCGAGGTCGAGCCCCTCACCGGCACCGACACCTTCGAGGGCACCACCCTGTCCCCGAAGTGGGAGTGGAACCACAATCCCGACCCCGACAGGTACCGCGTCGGAGACGGGCTCACCCTCCAGACCGCCACCGTCACCGACGACCTGTACCAGGCCCGCAACACCCTCACCCACCGCATCCAGGGCCCCGCCTCCACCGCCACCATCGAACTGGACTGCGCGGGCATGACCGACGGCGACCGCGCGGGCCTGGCGGTGCTGCGGGACGCCTCCGCCTGGATCGGCGTCGCCCGCGACGGCGGCACCCGCCGCGTGGTGATGGTCGACGGCCTGACCATGGACAGCGACTGGAACACCACCGGCACCGGCACCGAACAGGCCAGCGCCGACCTGCCCGGCGAGCGGGTCTGGCTGCGCGCCTACGCCGACATCAGGCCCGGCGCACCCGGCACCGCGACGTTCTCCTACAGCACCGACGGGACCACCTTCATCCCGCTCGGCCCGTCCTTCTCCCTCCACACCGACTGGCGGTTCTTCATGGGCAACCGGTTCGCGATCTTCCACTACGCCACGCAGGCGCTCGGCGGATCGGTCACCGTCTCCCGGTTCGAACTCGCCCAGTCGTAGCCCCTCCCCCCACACATCGCAAAGGAGCCGCAGTGAACAGCGAGACCACCACGGCACGCACCGCCCGGCGAGGGCGCCGGCCCGCCAGGGCCGCCCTCGCCGCCACGCTGGCGGCCGGCCTGGCCGCCGCCGGCACCCTCGTGTTCTCCGGCACGGCCTCCGCCCAGGCCGACACGCTCGCCGCCGCGGCGGCGCAGAGCGGCCGGTACTTCGGCACCGCCACCGAGCCGTACCTCTTCAGCCAGCAGGACTACGCGGCCGTCATGAACGCCGAGTTCAGCAGCCTGGTGGCGGAGAACTCGATGAAGTGGGACGCCACCGAGCCCAACCAGGGCCAGTTCAACTTCGACGCCGGCGACCAGCTCGTCGCGCACGCCCAGAGCCAGGGCATGTCCGTGCGCGGCCACACCCTGGTCTGGCACGCCCAGCAGCCCGGCTGGGTCCAGGGCCTGGGCGGCGACGCCCTGCGCGAGGCGATGCTCAACCACGTCACCGAGGTGGCGGGGCACTTCGCCGGCCAGATCCACTCGTGGGACGTGGTCAACGAGGCCTTCGAGTGGGACGGCAGCCGCCGCCAGTCCAACCTCCAGACCCAGCTGGGCGACAGCTGGATCGAGGAGGCGTTCCGCGCGGCCGACGCCGCCGACCCCAACGCCCGGCTGTGCTACAACGACTACGGCACCGACGGCATCAACGCCAAGAGCGACGCCATCTACGCGATGGTCCAGGACTTCCTCGCCCGCGGCGTGCCGATCGACTGCGTCGGCTTCCAGAGCCACCTCGACACCAACTCCGACCTGAGCACCTACCAGCAGAACCTCCAGCGCTTCTCCGACCTCGGCGTGGAGGTGCAGATCACCGAGCTCGACGTCGGCGGCTCCGGCTCCGCCCAGGCGGACGTCTACCGCACCGTCACCGAGGCGTGCCTGGCCGTCGAGCGCTGCACCGGCATCACCACCTGGGGCTTCACCGACCGGCACTCGTGGCGCGGTGACGAGACGCCGCTGCCGTTCGACAGCAACTACCAGAAGAAGGAGGCCTACTACGCCATCCTCGACGCGCTGAACGGCGCCGCCGCCCGCAGCGAGGACTAGACCAGGACCCGTCAGCAGCGGCCGGGTGACCAGGGGCACCGTCCCCCAT
This sequence comes from Streptomyces sp. 7-21, assembly GCF_016741785.1. Taxonomy (GTDB): domain Bacteria; phylum Actinomycetota; class Actinomycetes; order Streptomycetales; family Streptomycetaceae; genus Streptomyces. Next base: position 57,354 of record NZ_JAERRL010000011.1, on the reverse strand, counting down.
CACCCGGCCCGCAGGCAGCGTCCCCGCAGATGTGCCGGGCGCGGCCGCCGTCACAGGCTGCCGCGCCCGGTTCCGTCGTGCCCGGCGCACGGCGCGCAGCGGCCGGGCGGCGATGCCGTCCCGGCCGGTGCCCGTGCACCTAACGGGCCGGGCGCTGCCTCGTGGCGCTGGCCCGGTGGCTGGCGCGGGGCGGCGTGACAGGCAGCGGGCGGTTCCCCAGCAGCCTCCTTACACCTGCCCGGCGCCGGCCCGGCGGCGGTACTCCTGCGGCGGCATGCCGTACGCCTGACGGAACACCCGGCTGAAGTGCGCCGGGTCGGGGAATCCCCAGCGTGCCCCGATGGCGTGCACCGGCCGGGACGCCAGCCGGGGATCCGACAGGTCAGCGCGGCAGCGCGCCAGCCGCCGTTCCCTGATCCACCCGGCGACCGACAGCGGTTCGTCCTGGAAGAGCCGGTACAGGAAGCGCACGGAGATGCCGTGCGCGGCGGCGATGACGGCCGGCGACAGGCCGGGGTCCCCCAGCCGCCGGTCGATGAAGTCGCGGATGCTCGCGCGCAGTCCCTGCTGGTATGCGTCGGCGGGCAGGGCCGCCGCGGCATCCAGCGACTGGCCCAGCCAGGCGGCGACGAGCTCGCGGGTGACGTGGGCCAGCCGGGCACGCGTGGCGGACGAGACCTGGTCGGCGTGGCGCGGCAGGTCCGTCAGGTAGCGGCTGGCCAGCAGGCCGATGCCGGTGCGGCCGGGCAGCCGGACCGCGGTGAGCCGGTCGAGGGCGCGGCGGTGCAGCGGCAGCGCGGCCCGCGGCATGTGGACGACGACGCCCGCGGCGGTGCCGCGCCCCGGGGCGGCCGACGCGAAGCCGCGGAACGGGCGCGAGACGTTGCACAGCACGCCGTCCGGGCGGTGGCAGACGGTCTCGCGGCGCCGCTGGCTGACGCCGACGCTGCCGTCGACCGTCACCCACAGCTGGAAGAACTCGGGGTCGTGACGCCGGGTCATCCGGGCGGTGCGCACCACCTCCATCGGCGGCAGTTCGACCTCCGCGACCGTGAGCGTGCCCAGGTCGCGGCAGCGGATCCGGGGCTGGCGGTCCCCGGCGTGGCGGGCGCGGACGGTCACCGGCATCAGGGCCGGAAGGACGTACTCGTTCCAGTGGTCGTGCCGTTCTCGCGGCGGTGCGTTCCCGGCGGTCTCGGTGGTGAGCAGCGTGGTCCCCCTTCCTCGCGTGCACGCCTCCCGGCGGGCGGTCAGCACCGAGTCTGCGTTCCTGACCAGGGGCGGACCAGTGTCCGGTGCGGTTCCCGGACGGATCCGGACGCGCGGCCGCCGCCGCGTTGTCAGGTGCCCGGGCCGTCGCCAAAGATGGATGGGGTGGGAAGCGCGAGCACCTTTCAGTGGTACGAACCGCGGGACGCCGCCGAGTTCGTCGCCCTCATGAGAGCCCTGAAGGAAGCGTCGGGGCTGTCGTTACGCGAGCTGGAGCGCCGGGCGGAGAAGAGCGGCGAGGTGCTCGCCCGCAGCACGCTCGCTGAAACGCTCAGCCGCGAGACCCTCCCCCCGCCGCACACGCTCACCGCGTTCGTCCGTGCGTGCGGCGACGAGGCACACCTGCCCGCGTGGCTGCGGGCACGCGACCGGATCATCGCCGCGGCGGCCCGCACTTCCCGCGTCCCCCGGCAGCTGCCGCTGGCGCCCATGGCGTTCATCGGCCGCGACCCCATGCTGTCCGTGCTCGACAAGGAGCTGGGCGCCGGCCGGGCGTCCCACACGCCGTCGGTGCCGATCTGCGTGGTCACCGGCCAGGGCGGCATCGGCAAGACGTGGCTGGCGCTGCGCTGGGCACACGACAACGCCGACCTCTTCCCGGACGGCCAGCTCTACCTCGACCTGCGGGGCTTCGCGCCCTTCGGCGAGCCCGCCTCCCCCGAGACCGCCGTGCGCGGTTTCCTCGACGCCCTGGGCGCGGAGCGCGTGGACCCGCTGGCCGGTCTTGACGGCCAGGCCGCCCGGTTCCGCGAGCTGACGCGGAACCGGCGCCTGCTGCTGGTGCTGGACAACGCCCGCGACACCGAGCAGGTGCTGCCGCTGCTGCCGGCCGGTCACCGCTGCGCTGTGCTGATCACCAGCCGCAGCCGGCTCTCCGGCCTGGCCGCGGCCTACGGGGCGAGGCAGCTCACCCTGGAGCCGATGACGCCCCAGGAGTCGCGCGACGTGCTCGCGGACCGGCTGGGTGCCGACGCCGTCGCCGCCGAGCCCCGCGCGGTCGACGTGATCGTGGAGCGGTGCGCCGGCCTGCCGCTGGCCCTCGCCGTCAGCGCCGCCCGGGCCAGCGAGCCGGGGTTCTCCCTGGCTGACCTGGCCCGGGAGCTGCGCGAGCCGGCGCACGCGCTCGACGCGCTGGACCTCACCGACCTCACGGTCAACCTGCGGACCGCGTTCGGCGCGTCCTGCCGGGCCCTGGACCCGCGGCAGCTGGGCGTCTTCCGGCTGCTGAGCCTGTATCCGGGCGCGGACATCGCCCTGCCCGCCGCCGCCAGCCTGACCGCGCTTCCCGCTCCCCGGCTGCGCGTGCTGCTGCGGGCGCTGGAGGACGGTCACCTCGTCCGGCAGCACAGCCCCGGCCGCTACGCCGTCCACGACCTGCTGCGCGGTTACGCCCGCGACCTGCTGGCGGCGGACGCGCCGGATGAGCGCGAGCCGGCGCTGCGGCGGCTGTTCGACTACTACCTGCACACGGCGCACGCGGCCGCGTGCCTGCTCAGCCCGTACGAGGACTGGCCGGTCCCGCCCGAGGCGGCGCCCGGGGCCCAGCCGGAGGCGCCGGCCGGCCCCGAGGAGGCGCTGCGGTGGCTGACGGCCGAACGCGCCACGCTGCTGGCGGTCGTCACGCAGGCGGCGCATGAGGGCTTCGACACCCACGCCTGGCAGCTGGCCCTGGTGCTGACGGAGTTCCTGCAGCGGCAGGGGCTGTGGCACGCCTGGGCCGGGGCGCAGCGGCTGGCGCTGGAGTCGGCGCGACGCCAGGGCCAGCACCGCTGGCTGGCGCACCTGCACCGGGCGCTGGGCAGCGCTGAGGCCAGGCTCAAGCGGTTCGCCGAGGCCGAGGCCCATTTCGAGCAGGCCAGGACGCTGTTCACGCGGGTGGACGACGGCGTCGGGCTCGCCCACATCCACCGCGCGTCCGGATGGCTGTGTGAGCAGCGGGAGGAGCACGCTGAGGCACTCGCCCATCATCAGCGCGCGCTCGCCATTTACCGCGACCACGGCCAGGTGGCCCGGCAGGCCATCGTCCTTAACGACATCGGCTGGCTGCACGCGCTGCTCGGGAACCACCGGCAGGCGGTGGCCGACTGCGAGGAGGCGCTGGTGCTGCACCGGTCCACCGGCAACCTGAGAGGCGAAGCCGACACCATGGACAGCCTCGGCTACGCCCACCACCATCTCGGCGACCACGACCGCGCGGCCGAGTGCTACCTGCGGGCGCTCGCGCTGTACCGGGACGCCGGGGACCGCCCGGGTCAGGCCGCCACGATGGCCCGGCTCGGCGACACGCACCAGGCGGCGGGGCGTGCCGGGGACGCCCGCGAGGTGTGGCAGCGCGCGCTCACGCTGTTCGAGGAGCTGGGGCACCCGGACGCCGCCAGCGTGCGGGACCGCCTCCGGCGCCTGGAACGCGGCGGTTCCGGCTGACCGTCCCGGGGACCGGTCCGGGAGCACCGGCCGGACCGGCCGCGGATGTCAGGCGAAGTGCTGGCGGGCGCGGCGCAGGTCGCGCCAGCGGACGGTGCGCAGGCCGGACGCCTCCCCCACGGTGTCGCCGTCCCCGACGGCCACCATCAGGGCGAGCATCGCGAACCCGGTCAGCCACCGCCTGACCGACCGCCAGAAACCCGGACGGCGGCCGTCGTCCGCCCGCACTACCCGCAGTCCCCACAGCAGCTTCCCGGCGCTGCCGCGCAGCAGCCACATGCCGAACACGTGGTTGACGAACGAGAAGACCAGCGCGGAGCCGACTATCACGGCCACGTTCTCCGAGAAGTCAGACGCGTCCGGCTCAACGACATACGACCCGGCGAACCCCGCGGCCAGCGCGAGGAAGAAGTCCGTGATCGTCGCCGTGAACAGCCTGTCCTCACCAGCCTTTTCCGGCGGCATGGTCATGTGATGTTCTCCTTCTGGATCGTGCCGCGGTCAATCTACGGAAGCGACGGCGACGGGCCGGTCCTGGGCTGGTCGCGGAACCGTGACGGCGGCAAGCGCCACGCCGTGGCCCCGACTGCCGCCTGGGCAGGGAGCGTTCGCGGTCTGACCGGTCGCCGCGGCGGTCTGTACAGGGCGAGCGGGCCCGCTGTACCCTCCGGCGCGTGCGTCCCCCTCACCGGAACGGATCCCCTATGTTTCCGTGCTCCTGGCGCCGTTGGCGCGCCGCCGCCACCGGCCTCGCAGCCCTTGCCGCCGCCGTCTGCGCGGCCGCGCCGCCTGCCGCTGCGGATGCGTCCCCGGAGCCGGAGGTGCGGACCGGCCCGTGGACGGAGGCCGGCTCGGACCGTGCGGACCCGCTGACCGAAAGCCAGGGCCTGGCGTCGGTCGAGGTGCCGGAGGGCAGCCCCAACCGCTACACCGGCATCGGCACCATCCCGATAGATGTGCGCGCCCGGGGCTGGAACCACGTCGGCGACCCCGACGCCTCATACGACGGCTACTACGTCGAGCCGTACCAGCGCGACGACGGAGCGGAGAAGATGTTCCGGGTGCAGTCCCCGGACGGCGCGTGGGCGGAGTACGTCCACGCCCTCGGCCCGGACGAGGCGCTGAACAACTCCTGGGTCGCGATCACGCCCGGCGGCCAGTGGATGCTGGCGGGCGAGTACGGCACGATGGACCGGCTGCTGGTCTTCCCGGCCCCGGGCGCCCATCCGGACACCTCGCCCTCGGCGGATCTGCCGCTGGTCGCCACGGTCGCCCTGGACCATCCCGTACGCGACGTGCAGGGCTGCGACTTCACGGACGCGACCACGCTGCTGTGCTCCTCCGACGACCCCGGCGGCACACTGTTCGGTATCACCAAGCCGCTGCTCCAGATCGACCTCTCCGGCGAACCCGGTGACGCCGGAGACGTCACCGGGCACGTCACCGCCCTGGGCCAGCTCCCGCTGCGCAGCGCCTGCTCCGGCACGTTCGAGGTGGAGGGCATCGACTACGACCGCCGCACGGGAACGCTGCGCGTCATCGTCATGTCCCCGGGGCTGTGCATCCTGACGGACAGCATGACCTACCGGTTCACCCTGGGCTGAGCCGCACCTGAGTCACTCGTGCCGGTGCAGCGGCAGCCCCGCGATGACGGACGTGCCGCGGGTGGGCCGTGGTCTGACAGCCCAGGCAGCGGCGATCTGGTCGACGAGAAGGAGTCCCCGTCCGGACTCGGCGTCTGCGTCCCGACGTGCCAGCGCGGGTGCGCGGCCGCCGCTGCCGGGGCCGGACACGGCGAGCCAGTAGTGCCCGTCCGCGGACCACAGGACGAGTTCGACGAGCTCGCCGTCGTGCTGACTGCCGTACCGGATGGCGTTGGTGACGAGTTCGGAGGTCAGCAAGCTCAAGTTGTCCTGCAGCGTGGGCATGAGCTGGCCCGGCAGCGCTTCGGTGACGGCATGCCGCGCCTGGCTCACGGAGGATGGACGCGCCGGGAAGCGCCAGTGTCGGGGGACGGGAGGAACGTCAGCCATGTCGGTCTCCGGTGCGGTGGGTGCGGTGACGAGGTGCGACGGCGCCAGCGCCTGTACGGACATGCTCGCGCGGTCGGCAACGGGCATTGCGGTCTGCTGGGTATCGACCGCAGCAGGTCAGCGCGGCATCAGCGAGGAACGTCTTCGGACTCTCGCCTGCAACTGCGGCTGTGCAGACGAGGCGTACGTAGAAGCTTTGGTTAAGCTCGCCCGGCCGATTCAGGGGTGGCGGGAGCGTTACCGGGGCGCACTGCGCCACGTGGAATGCTCGACATCGCCGCACTCGAGGCGAACAGTCCTCGCATGCGCATCTGGAACACGGTGCATATCCCGGGCCTGCTCCAGACCTCCGACCATGCCCTGTCCGTCGTCCGCCTGGCCATCCCGCCTCTGCCGGAGCACGAGATCGCGCTGCGTCTCGCCCACCGCACCGAGCGCCAACGAGTCATCCTCGGACCCGAACCACCGCGGTACACAGCCATGGTGCACGAGGCCGCCCTTCGCATGCGCTTCGGCAGCCTTGACGTGGTGCGGGCACAGTTGACGTACCTTGCCGACATGTCAGAGCGGGACAGCATCACCGTTCTGGTGATCCCTTCCGACAGAGGCGGTTTCCCGGGCGCCGGTCAGACCGTTCTGTACGCGGGGAACCCCGTGCCGCAACTCGATACAGTCCAGGTAGACAGCTCGCACGGGCCAGAGTTCGGGTGAGCCGACGGGCAGCTCGCGAGATACCGGGCTCAGTTGGACCGGCTGGAGGAACTGGCACTTCCCCGGACCGTTCCCGCGACGTCGTCCGCACGATCGCACAGCAACTGTGAGGAGCTCTCCATGCCCGGGATCACCTGGGAAGACGCCTTCTGCTCCGAAGGGAACTCCTGCTTTTGCATCGGCACCGAGACACCGACGGCAACGCCTACATAGCCGTCACCGGCCAGGAAGACCATTACCTCACCGACACCCGCGACGCCCTCCGCGCCTCCATCACCGACTTCAAGGCCGGCAAAGCAGACCACCTGCTGTAACCACGGCGACGGGCCGGCGACACCAACCGCCGGCCCGTCACCTTCGCGCGGGTCAGGCCGTGTGCAGGGTCAGCCCGTACACCGCGAGGATTTCGTTGACCGGCTGGAACCAGGTCCCGCCGCCGCTGGAGCAGTCGCCCCAGCCGCCGGAGGTGACGCCCTGGCCCTGGCGGCCGTGGTGCAGGGGCCGCCGGAGTCGCCCGGTTCGGCGCAGACGCTGGTCCGGGTCAGCTCGTGCACGACTTCCCCGCCCACGTACTGCACGGTCTCGTTCGTGCCGAGCAGTGTGCCGCAGTGCCAGCCAGTGGTCGTGCCGGAACGGCAGACCGAGGACCCGGTGGGGGCCTCAGCCGAGCCGCGCACCAGGGCGTTTGAGACGGTGCCCGGCCCCGACGACCGGCTCCGTCCACCAGCCGTTCCCGGCGCTGACCCACGCGTAGCCGTTCTCGGGGAACGAGGAGCCTGGAAGGTCCCGATCACCGTGCCGTCCCAGCCGGACACCGTTGCGCCGGCTGAGCCGCAGTGGCCCGCGGTCACGGACCCGCCGTGGACCGAGAAACCAAGGGAACAGCGGGCGTTGCCCGTGCAGAACGGATCGCCGCCGCAGGGGGTGGTGCGTCTCATGGGTTCTTCTCGTGTCTCGTCACCAACTCCGGGTGGAACAGGGGAGATCCGAGAGCACTCTCGTCACTGTGTTCGAGAGCAGGGGCGGGGTGTCAAGACGTCTAGACCACTGTTCGGAATCCGTGCGCGGACCCCGCTGAGCCCGCCGTTGACCGGCGTGACCGGTGAGGCCGGCGGGGCCGGTGGGACCCGTCTGAGCAGGGGGATTGTCAGTGGTGGCCCCTAGCATGGGAGGCGTTCGGTTGGTTCACGAGTCCTGGGGAGGGACGCCAATGGCCGCCGTCGTCACACCACTTCCGCTGTCCCCGATGAACGTTCCGTTCCCGCAGAAGAAGCGGCTGCCCGCCGGGCAGCCGCGCGCCTGGTACGAGTCGCACAACCGCAGGCTGAAGGCCATGCGGCTGGCGACGGCCCTGCTCGACGCCGGGGTGTACCACCCAGCGCACGCGACGGACGCGCGGATACGCGCCATCGCGCCGCTGATCGGGGTGCGCCGGCCGTCCGACGTGACGTGCCGCATGGTCCGTTCCCTGATGCGGTACTGAGATCCGGGCGCCGCCGGCCGGTGACGCGCGCGACCGGCCGGCGGCGTGCCGCGCGGGCGGCAGGGTCAGCGGACGGTGAAGCCGTCGGCGCCTTGTTCGAGTACGCCGGTCATGGGGTAGCGCAGGGTGCCGTCCCACCAGTGCCACACGACCCGCGGGGTGCCGTCGGCGGCGGTGAAGACGTCCATGCCGCCCGGGCCCGGATGGTCGCCCGGCAGGACACGCAGCGGACCGAGGCCCACCGCCCGGCCGGCGGGCAGGCCCATTCGCCCGGGCCGCCGAACGGCCCGTAGGCGGAGTCCGAGACCGCCCGGCCGATGCACTTCTGGCCGCTGCCCGCGCGCGAGGCGGTGCAGTACATGACGTCCTGGTCGCCGTAGCGGACCACGCCGGGCGCCCAGACGGCGCCTTCGGCCCAGTCACCGGGGCCGCCGGGCAGCGCGTCGCCCGAGGCGCAGTCGGTCATGCCGACGTCGTTGCCCGAGCCGTGCACGAGGAGGGGGACGTACAGTTCGCCCGTCGCACCGTCGCACCGCTCGCCCTGGCCGGCGGGCACGGTGGTGCCGTAGATGACGTACCGGCCGTCCGGACCGGGGATAGCCGCCGCGCGGACGGCGCCGCCGCCCAGCAGCGGGCCGGCCATGGCGGCGAGGACCGCCGCGACCGCGCCGAGGACGCCTGCCGCCCGCCGTCCGCACCAGCCGTGTCCCGTCCGCTCATGGCCCGCCTCCTCGGGTCGCACGGGGCACCGCGCCCGTACCGGGAGGAAACGGCGCGGAGCCTGCGCGCGCTAGGTGTACGCGTCCATGTGACGGGTGGCGCGGACGGGTGCTCGGTGCTTCACTGCGAGGACGTTGCTGACGGCTTGCCACAGGAAGGGATCTGCACTGCGATGCGCCGAGCGAAGCTGGCCCTCGGTCTGGTCACGGTGGGAGCGCTGCTCACGGCGTGCTCCGGTTCGGGAGACGGGGAGGAGCAGGGAACCGGCAGCGCCCAGGACGGCGGGGGCGGGGCCGAGCAGCAGGCGGAGGCGAGCCAGGAGCCGCCCAGCATCCAGCTGTCCGTGCCGTCGCTGTACGACACCAGCCGTGGCTGGGAGTCGGACCTGGAGGGGACGCAGATCCCGCTGCCCCGGTCCGGAGCGGTCGCCGTCTACTCGGAGCAGGAGGACGGCTACCGCTTCACCGTGCTGGACGCCGCCACCGGCGAGAAGCAGTGGAGCAGCGTCCTCCTCCAGCCGCTCGGCAACACCAACCTGCCCTACCTCGTGTCGGCCGTCGGCGGCAAGGAGTACCTGGTGGCCTGGTCCTCCGGGACCACGGACGCCGACGCGATCAACGTCGGCCGGGAGGTCGTCTCGATCGACATCTTCCCCGTGATCCTCGACGAGGTCCCGTCCGGCTCCGGGGTCGAGCCGGTCCACGTCGAGGTGGAGGGCGAGGGAGACGTCCACGGTCTCGGCACCGGGCTGGTGGTGGAGGACGACGGCGACACCGTGGTCGCCGTCGACCCGGCGACGGGAGACACCACCGAGTACCAGCTCGACGAGCTCGCGCCGCCCGCTGGCTGCCCCGACTGCGACGCCGACCGGCAGGTAGTGGCGCTGACCGAGAACGGCCCGCTCCTCACCACCGTCACCAGGGGCATCGACGACTCCGGCTACTGGGTGCCGGACGGCTGGTCGGCCGAAGACCTCCGGCCGGACAACGCCGACCCGGACGAGGAGCCGGTGGTGTCGGCCGTCACCGACAACCTCCTGCTCACCGGCTGGGACGAGGCCGGGGAGACGGACGGGTTCCTGTGGCACGTGGTGGACAGTGCCTCGGGCCAGACGCTCGCGTCGATCCGCTGCGAGGGGGAACAGGTGACGACCGGCGCCGGCTCCAGGCTGTCGGCCAACGGCCGCTACCTGACCAACGGGCCCCGTGTGTTCGATCTGGAGACGGGCAGCGGGGTGTGCTACGAGCGGACCGAGACCACGCACCAGCTGCGGTTCGAGATCGTGACCGACGAGGGCATGGCCTACGGGTACAGCTGGACTGACGACCCGGTGCAGCTCGACATGCGGTCAGGTGAGCTCGCGGAGATCGAGGACCCCACCATCGACTTTCCCTTCGGTGACACCGCTGGCTACGGCCTGTTCTGGGACGGGGTCTCCGAAACCATGGTGGCCTACCCGCACGCCTGAGGGCCCGGCCCGGGAGAAGCGGGGGCCCGCCCGCGTCAGCGGTTGCCCCGCCCTTCGGTGAGGACAACGAGCTGCTGGGTAGCGCGGGTCATCGCGACGTACCGGTCGACCGCCCCGGTGATGCCCTCGCCCCACTCCTCCGGGCGGACGAGGATGACCAGATCGAACTCCAGCCCCTTCGCCAGCTGCGGGGTCAGCGACCTTACCCGGGGCCTTCCCCGGAACGACGGGTCACCGATGACACAGGCGGTGCCCTCGGCGTGGGTGGCCAGCCAGTCGCCGAGAATGGCGTCCCGCTCCGAGACGTGCCCGCGCACGACGGGCGCGCCGCCGCGGACCGAGACCGGCACGTGCACCTCCGGCAGCACGGCCCGGATGACCGGCTCGGCCTCGGCCATGACCTCGCGCGGCGTCCGGTAGTTGGTGCGCAGGGCGGCCACGCGGACCCGCTCGAAGCCGACCCGCTCCAGCCGCTCCTGCCACGACTCGGCGAAGCCGTGTCTGGCCTGGGCGCGGTCGCCGACGATGGTGAAGCTCCGGGACGGGCAGCGGCGCAGCAGCATCTGCCATTCGGCATCGGTCAGCTCCTGCGCCTCGTCCACCACCACGTGCGCGAACGGGCCCGCCAGCCGGCCAGGGCTGGCGGCCGGCAGGGCCTCGTCGTCGGCCAGGGCGTCCCGCAGGTCCTGGCCGCGCAGCATCGTCACCGCTCCCTCGCCGTCGTCGTCGGCGGCGACCACGGTGTCGATGACGTCGGCCATGCGTGCCCGTTCGGCGGCGGCCACAGCCTCGCGGCGGCGTCTGCGCAGCACCGCCTCCGGGTCGCCGAGCCGCTGCCGTGCCGCGTCCAGCAGCGGCAGATCGGACAGCGTCCAGGCCGACGGGTCGGCGCGACGCAGCACGCGGGCGTCGTCGGCGCTGAGCCAGGGCGCGCACAGCCGCAGATAGGCCGGGACCGTCCACAGGTCGCCGACGACATCGGCGGCCTCCAGCAGCGGCCAGGCGCGGCGGAACGCGGTGACGAGTTCCTCGTCCTGCCGCAGTGAGCGGCTCAGCAGCTCGGGCGCTATCTCGCCGCCGAGCTTGTCGCTGACGATCTCGGTGAGCGCCTCCCAGATCTGCTCGCGCGCTTCGTTGTGGGGCGTGCCCGGGGCCGGCGCCTCGAACGCCTCGGCCCAGTCATCGGCGCTCAGCCAGACCTCCGACCAGCCGGCGGTGACCGTCATGCCCTCGGCGGGCGGTTCCTCATAGAAGCGGACGGCCTTCTCGATCGCCCGCACCATGTCCGCCGATGCCTTCAGGCGCGCCGCCCGGGGGTCGGGCTCGGGCACCGCCGAGGCTCCCTCGGCGACCAGGTCGCGCAGGGTGCAGGTGACGACGCTCTCCTCGCCCAGGCGCGGCAGCACGTCGGCGACGTACGACAGGTAGTGCTGGTGCGGGCCGACGAACAGCACGCCGCCCCTGCGGTCGCTGTTCAGGCGCGGATCGGAGTAGAGCAGGTAGGCGGCGCGGTGCAGCGCGACGACGGTCTTCCCGGTGCCCGGTCCGCCGTCGACGACGAGCGCACCCCGTGATCCGGCGCGGATGACGGCGTCCTGGTCGGCCTGGATCGTGGCGAGCACGTCCCGCATCCGCTCCGACCTGCTGCCGCCCAGGCTGGCGAGGAACGCCGACTGGTCGTCCAGTGCGGCGTGGCCCGCCAGCCCGTCGGGGGTGAACACCTCGTCCCAGTAGTCGGTGATCCTGCCGCCGGTCCAGCGGTACCTCCGGCGGCTGGCCAGGCCCATCGGGTTGGCGTGGGTGGCCGCGAAGAACGGCTCAGCTGCCGGGGCACGCCAGTCCACGAGCAGGCGGCGGCCGCTGTCGTCGGTGAGGCCGAGCCGCCCGATGTACACCGGCTCGGGATCGTCCGCTGTGACCATGCGCCCCAGGCAGGTCTCCAGGCCGAGGCGGCGCAGGGCGCGCAGGCGGGCGGTGAGCCGGTGGATCTCCGCGTCGCGGTCCATGGCCGCGCGGCCCGCGCCGCCGGGCGCGCGGCGCACGGCCTGCAGCCGGGCCGTGGTTTCGCCGATGGTCCGCTCCAGGGTCGCGGCGATGGCCGCGAAGTGCCGCTCGTCGGCGGCGATCAGCGCCGGATCGGCCTTGGCGGCGAGCCGTCCGGGAAGGGCGAACGCACTGGCGGCCGCGGGGCCCCGAGGCACTGCTGGGCTGGCTGACGGCTCTGACGAAGACGCACACACTGCGCAGATCCCCCCATATGCACTGGTTCCGGGTTGAGGGCAGCGATTCTGCGGCATGAGGGGGGTCTTGCCGCAAGGCCCCCTGTGCGCTATACGTTGAGAATGGCAAGGAGTGCAGTGCGTAGCACCCTTGCTTTTTTGCTGCGCCTTCTGCTGCTGCTTTGTTGCTGATGACGGCACCGCGCGTCACGGCTCGTCCGGCAGCTCCTGCGCCGCCTCGCCGGTCAGGAACAGCTCGATCACCGGCACGGCATCGGGACGGACCGCGGGCAGCGTGAGCGTCAGCGTCCTAAGCGGGCTGGCCGCCCGTGGCGGTCTGGGCGGATGTGGCCGCCGGGCCGGTCCCGTGGCAGGCGACTTCCGAGGCGTCGTGCAGCAGCTGCGCGTAGGCGACCCTGCCCGCCAGGCCGGGCAGGTGGACGTGCCCGAACGGCCAGGCGAACAGGTGGGGGTAGAGGCGGTCGCCCCCCGGCGGGTGCAGCGGACGTCGGGCGGCGGGGTGAACGGGGCGGGGCCCGCGCCGCGGACGGAACGCTCGTGGAGCCGCATCCACGCCCCGCTCTCCTCCAGGACGGCCAGGGCCGCCGGGGCGAACTCGCCGCGTCCGGTCGGGCCCACGTTCAGCAGCATATTGCCGTTCTTCGACACCCCGTCGATGAGCATCCGCAGCAGCAGCCCGGCGCTCTTGGCGTTGCGGTTGTCCCGGTCGTACCCCCAGCTGCCGTTGCGCGTCTGGCACGCCTCCCACGGCACCGGCACGCCGCCCGAGAGCAGCGGCCGGGCCGGCTGGTACCGCTCGGGCGTGGCGACGTCGCCGGGGCCCGCGGGCGCGTGCGCGGCGGTGAAGCCGGTCAGCCGCGAGTCCCGCAGGCAGAAGCCCTCGTGATGCTTGGCCGTCAGCACGGCGTACCGCATGCCGGCGCGCCGGCCTCGGGATCGAAGTAGCGCAGGTAGCGGGCGGATTCCTCGGGGGCCTGCGCTCGCGGTGCATCACCCACTCGTGGCGGGCGGCCAGCGAGTACAGGCCGAAGTGGACGAACAGCCCGAAGCGGGCGCGGGTGAACCAGGCGGGAACAGGCATCGGGTGTCCTTCCGCGGGACCGCTACGACGCGGCGGGCTCGGCGGGCGTGCCGTGCACGTACGGGGCGAGGATGTCGGCCACGGCGCGGTTCCTCGGCACAGGGATGCCCAGGGGGCCGGCGAGGTCGGCCACTCCCCCGCTGAGCCACGGCAGTTCGAGGCGGTTGCCCCGCTGCAGGTCCTGGTGGAGCGAGGAGGTCATGCCCGACGGAAGGGTGTCGCAGAACGCGAGCTGGCGGTCGGCGAACCCCTCGTCCAGGCCGACGCCCGACGCCCGCGCCACCGCGGCGGTCTCGGCCATCAGGTCGCGCAGCAGCGCCCGGGTGCGGTCGTGGGCGAGGATCACCCCGATCGGCTGGCGGACGCTGGCGGTGGCTCCCGACAGGCCCACGAGGAAGACGAACTTCTCCCAGATCACGCGCCTGACGTCGGCGCTGAGATCCGCCTCCACGCCCGCCGCGCGGCAGGCGTCGAGCAGCCGCCGGGCGATGTCCTCCTGCCCCGGCTCGTAGGGGCCGAACGCCAGCCGGCCCAGCGTGCCGCGGTAGCCGACGACGCCGGGCTCCTCGATGACGGCGGAGACGAAGCAGGTGCCGCCCAGCACGGAGGCGGCGGGCAGATGGCGGCGGAGGATGTCGTCCTTGTGCACCCCGTTCTGGAGCGACAGCACGTACGCCCCCTGCTCGGTGAGGGGACGCAGCCGCGCGGCGACCTCCTCGGTGTCCCACAGCTTCACGGCGACGAGCACGAGGTCGGTGGGGCCGAGGTCCGCCGGGTCGCCGACGGCACAGCCGGGCGGGGTGCGGATCTCCCCCAGCGGCCCGCGCACCAGCAGCCCGGAGCGGCGCATGGCCGCCAGGTGGGCGCCGCGCGCGACGAAGGTGACGTCGTTGCCTCCGGCCCGCAGCCGTGCGCCGAAGTAGCCGCCGACGCCGCCCGCTCCGATCACCGCGATGCGCATTCCCGCTGTCCTCCGTTCCTTCGCTGCGGCGTGCCCGGTGCACGCCGTCCGCACCATGAGCACACCCCACCCCGGCCGTCCCGTCCACCCCAGCGGCTGTCAGTGCCGCCTGCGAGACTCGGGGCATGGGCAGATGGGCGGTGGCGCGGTACGGCGACGGCTCGGTCCGGCTGTGCCCGCTTGACGAGCGGGGCGGCGCCGCCGGGCCGGTGGAGTCGGCGGCGTCCCTGGCGGAGGCGGTGCGCGCCCGTCCCGGCGTGTCCCGGTGGGTGTGGCGGTCCACGGCCGACGCCTATCCCCCGCTGCTGCGGGAGGGCGTGCGGGTGGAGCGGTGCTACGACGTGGAGGCCGCCGAGGCGGTGCTCCTCGGCTACGAGGGGCGGCACGGGCAGCCCCGTTCGCTCGCCGCCGCCTGGGCGCGGCTGCGGGGGCTGCCGGTGCCCGAGGACCCGCCGCCGGCCGCGGCGGACTCCGTCCAGCCGTCGCTGTTCGAGGCGGGGCCCGCCCCGCTGCCGGCGGACGCGGACCCGCTGCTTGTGCTGCGGGAGGTGTACGCGGCACAGCTGGCGCGCACGGCCGCCGCCGCCCGTCCGGAGCGGCTGCGGCTGCTGCTGGCGGCGGAGTCGGCCGGGACGCTGATCGCGGCCGAGCTGCGGCAGGCGGGCCTGCCGTGGCGGGAGGACATCCACCGGGAGCTGCTGGCGCAGCTGCTGGGCGAGCGGTACCCGGGCGGCGGGGAGCCGCGGCGGCTGGCCGAGCTGGCGGAGCGGATATCGCGGGCCTTCGGCGAGGGCGTGCGGGTGCGGCCTGACCTCCCGGCCGATGTCATCGGGGCGTTCCGGCGGGCGGGCATCCGGCTCGCCTCGACGCGTTCCTGGGAGCTGCGCCAGGTCGATCACCCGGCGGTGGCGCCGCTGCTGGAGTACAAGAGGCTGTACCGGATCTGGACGGCGCACGGCTGGTCGTGGCTGCGGGACTGGGTGCGCGACGGCCGGTTCCGCACGGAGTACGTTCCGGGCGGCACGCCGACCGGCCGCTGGACGAGCAATGGCGGCGGCGCCCTCCAGATTCCCCGGGTGCTGCGGCGGGCGGTGGTGGCCGACCCGGGCTGGCGGCTGGTGGTCGCTGACGCCGACCAGCTGGAGCCGCGGGTGCTGGCGGCCATCTCGCGGGACCGGGGGCTGATGGCGGCGGCCAGCGGCACGGGCGACCTGTACGCCGAGCTGGGGCGCCTCGGCTTCAGCGGGGACCGGGAGCAGGCGAAGCTGGCGCTGCTCGGCGCCGTCTACGGCCAGACGTCGGGGGACGGCCTGCGTCATCTGGCCCGGCTGCGGCGCCGGTTCCCCGACGCGGTCGCGTACGTGGACGAGGCGGCGCGCGCCGGGGAGCGCGGGGAGCTGGTGCGCACCTGGCTGGGCCGCACCTGCCCGCCCGCCGGGCAGCGGCCCGGGGACAGCGGGGACGGCGGATCCGGCGACGCGCCGTACGCAGTGGCGGACGGGGCGGCGGACGGGGACAGCGCCCCGCCCGCCGCCACCCCCGCGGCGCGGGCCCGGGGCCGGTTCACGCGGAACTTCGTGGTGCAGGGCAGCGCCGCCGAGTGGGCGCTGCTGATGCTGGCCGGGCTGCGCGCCCGGCTGCGGGGGTCGCGGGCTGAGCTGGTGTTCTTCCAGCACGACGAGGTGATCGTGCACTGCCCGCACGAGGAGGCCGCTGCCGTGGTGGAGGCGGTCGCGGCGGCCGGGCAGGAGGCCGGGCGCCTGGCCTTCGGCGAGACGCCGGTGCGCTTCTCGTTCACGACGGCTGTGGCCGAGTGCTACGCGGACGCCAAGTGACCTGCGGGCACGGGGTACGTACCGGCGCCCGGCCGGGGCGCGGGCGCCGGTACGGCTCACCGGTAGCTGATGTCCGACTCGCTGTAGAGGCAGTGGGTGCCGTCCGGGCCGCTCCCGGTCTGCTCCGGCTCGTCACCGTTGTCGTTGCCGATGTACCGCTGGCACGGCACGACACCGCGGCCGTCGTCGCCGATGATGGTGATGTTGCGCAGGGTGGCGGAGTCGCCGTAGTTCTCGTTGATGCCGGCCAGCCTGCTGGCCGGGACGGTCACCTCCACGCCGTCCAGCACGATGTGCCGCTGGTACTGGGTGGAGCAGTTGCCGCAGGAGCGCACCAGGGTGGCGAAGTCCTCCGCGGCGAAGCCGGTCACCGTCAGGGTGCCGCCGCCGTTGTGCTGGAAGACCTTGTCGTCACTGCCGCGCGCCGCGCCGCCGGTGACCAGGAACCGGGAGCCGTCGCCGCCGCGGAAGGTGGCGGCGTCCTCGCCGATGTCCTCCCACCACACGCTGCTGAGCGTGCAGCTGCCCTCGCAGTGGACGCCGTCCGCGCCCGGCGATCCGATGATGACGTTGCTGAGCGTGCCGCCCTCGGCCACCTCGAAGACCGGCTGCTGGTCCTCGTCCTGGCTGCCGTCGCCGAGCTCGGGGCCCGGCACGTAGCGCACGTTGCCGCCGTCGAAGGTGCCGTCCACCTCGATGGTTTCGTGGACGACGATCTCACCGGCGGGCTCCGGGAAGGAGACCGCGGTGGTCTCCGCGGCCGGGGAGGCGCTGGCGGACGCCGTCATGCCGCCGGCGACCAGGGCGGCAGCGGCGGCGAGCAGCAGCGCGCCGCGTCGTGCGGTGACTCGGCGATGTGGGGATCGCATGGTCTGTTGCCTCTCTGAACGGTTCGTGCCGTCTCGGAGCGCCGTGCCACGGTGCGGACCCCGGCTGGCCGGTCCGCCGCCGGGCAGAGAGCGGTGGCCGCACGGCGCGGAGCGGGAACGGGAATTCCGCGCGGTGCGGCACCGGGTACGGATACGGGTCCGGTTCCGTATCCGTCCCACCCTTGCAGGGTCATGCGGGGAACGCGGCGATACCGGATGTCGCCCGGCGGCTCCCGGAATCCCGCGCGCGGTGCTCGTCCCGCACCGCGCGCTCATGCTGCGGCTCTCTGCTGACGCCCAGTCAGAAAGCGCTTTCTGACTGCCGGGAAACTATCCGTCCGGCACACCGCTGTCAAGCATTCCAGCAGGGACGAACTCCCTTTTATCAAGCGGGAGTTAGCGTGCAGAAAAACCGTGGGACTTACCGCTCACCGCGTGGGCTTCGCCGGCATGCCAGGCCACGGCACCATCCCGGTTCTCCGGTCCGGGCACACGGGAAGGCAGGCCACCGTCCGCCCGGAGCACACACGCCTGGCGCACGTCTCCCGCATACCTCCCGCACCCAGGCGCCCGTCCGGCGCCTCACCCCACACCGCTCGGCTCCGCCTCACCGTCGGACTCCAGCACCGGACGCAGTTCAGCACGGCGCCGGATCCCCAGCTTCCGGTAGGCGCTGGTGAGATGGGTCTCCACCGTCCGGCGGGCCAGGTGCAGCAGCTCCCCGATCTCCGCGTTGGTGTGTCCCGCCGCGGCCAGTTCCGCGATGCGGCGCTCACTGCCTGTAAGCGCGCCGGACCCGCTGTGCGCCGCGCCGGTGCGGCGGGCACCGCCCTCGCGCAACGCCTCCTCGGCCAGCCGCCGCAGCCGCACCGCGCCGCGCCGCTCGGCGCGCACCGCCGCTTCCCGCAGCACGTCACGGGCGCGGGCCCGCTCCCCGGCAGCGGCGAGCAGCCGCCCCTGCGTGAGCAGAGCGGTGACCAGTTCGGTCTCAGCCGGGCTGTCCCGCAGCGTCCGGACGGCCTCCTCCGCCAGGTCCATGCCATGCCGGCCGCCGGTCGCCACCGCCAGGACCCGCAGCGCCCGCCCGACCGTGCGCGGCGTGTTCCACACCCGGGCCAGCCGCAGCTCCTCCTCGGCCAGCGCGAGCGCCTCCCCCGGGTTGCCGAGAGTCAGGTGGCACTCGGCGGCGGCGGTCCGCCACGGGGTGACGACCGGGCTGACCACCTCGCGGGCCGACTGGCGGCGCCCGCACTCCAGGAAGTCGTGCAGCGCGCCCGCCGCGTCGCCCGCCGCCGCCCGCTGCGCGCCGCGCGCATACAGGAAGCGGTTGAGGTACCAGGAGTCCGGCGCATCCCTGAGGTCGAAGCTTTCCGCCATCCACTTCGCCTCTTCCAGCCGCCCGGTCTCCACCATGGCAAGCACCGCGTGGGCCAGCCGGCTGGTCGGCCCGGTCTGCCCCGGGGCAACGCCGGGCGTCTCGCTCAGCAGCCGCGCGTGGTCGCCGCGGGCGGCGTCGATGTCGGCCTTGGTGTCGCGGAGCGCCTCCCGCATCGGGTGCAGCGCGAACGGCGGCTGCCCGGCCAGGCCGCGCCGCACCAGCCGTTCCGCCTCGTCGAGTTCGTCGGCCCACTGGGCGACCACCGCCGCCGTGCCGACGAGGAACGGCTCGGTGAGCGTGTCGGCAGGCTCGGCAAGGAGGGCACGCACCTGCCGCATGGCCTCCTCGGCTGACACCAGTCCGGCCGTGGCCGAGTAGCGCACCAGCAGCGCCATCCCGGCCGTGCCGACGAGCTGCGGCGCGGCGGCCGCCGTGTCCCGCAGCCACTGGTACGCCTCGGCCCGCGCGTGCTGGTCGTGGTCGGACAGCAGCACGGTGGCGTTCCACAGCGTGCGGGCCAGCTCGGGGTGGTCCTCCAGCTCGCCCGCCAGCCCGCGCAGCGTCTCCACGGCCTCGGGCGTCCTGCCCAGGCCGGCGAGCGCGGTGCCGAGCGCGACCGCCGCCCGCGTCCGGTCACGCGGCCCGGTCGCCAGCCGCAGCGCCTCGGCCAGCCGGGGCAGCCCGGCCGCGGGGTGCGCGGCGGCGTACTCCAGAGAGCCGAGTTCGGTCAGCAGGCGCTGCCGCCGCTCATCGGGCATCGGCTCGTCCAGCGCCCGGCGCAGCAGGACCGCCGCGTCGTCGAGGCGGCTGTCACGCAGCGCCTGCTCCGCCGATTCGGTCAGGGCGGCCAGCGCCCATTCCTCCCCCACGGCGTCGGCCCGCAGCAGCTGCCGCGCGGCGGCCTCGGGGGAGGCGCCGTGCCGCACCATCGCCTCGGCCGCGGCGCGGTGCGCGGCCTGCCGCCGCGTCACCGGCACGCCGGTGAGCACCGCGTCCCGCAGCAGCGGATGGGCGTAGCGGGGGCGGCTGGAGGCATCGGTCCGCAGCACGCCGAGCCGGGTCATGGCGGTGATCCAGCCGGAGACCCGGGCCGGGTCGGCGCCGGTCATGGCGCCGATGAGCCCGGGCAGCCCGGTCGTGGTGCAGGAACTCTCCACGGCGAGCTGCTGGTCGCTCCATCCCTCGTCGAGCGCGGCCAGCGCCCGCGCCACCTCTCCCGTCATGGGACCGGCGTTGTCCAGCCACCACGACACGGCCGCCGGGTACGCCCCGGGATACAGCGCGGCGCAGGTCTCCGGCACGGCCGCCAGCCGCCCGCCGCCGAGGTCGTCGAGCAGCGCGCGCAGCAGCAGCGGGTTGCCCGCGCCGGCGCGCACGCAGTCCTCCACCCACGCGGCGTGGGCCACGGGGTGCTCGGCGCGCACCAGCGCCGTCGCCGACTCAGGTGTCAGCGGCCCCAGGGTGTGGGTCCGCACCAGGGACGGCGGCAGCGCGTGGGTGACGCTGGCGCCCGGCGGGTCGACGTCGTACTGGCTCCGCTCGGTCATGGCCATCAGCAGCGGTAAACGGTCAATCCGCAGTGCGGCCTCCGCCAGCCAGCGCCGGGAGTCGGCGTCGGCCAGGTGCACGTCGTCGACGGCGACCAGCAGGGGCCCCTGGTCGGCGTAGGAGCGGAGCAGCCGCCACATCCGGGCCGCGTGGGCACGGTCGTAGGAGTCCGCCGCGAGGTCGGAGAACTCGGGAACGGGGTTGAGGAGCTGCTGGACCACGGCCATGGACATCGTGGTGTCGGCGGGTGAGCACCGCGCCCGCAGCACGCGCATGCCGTGCCGCTGCGCCTCCTCGGTGCCCGCCTCCAGAACGGTGGTGCGGCCGGTGCCGGTGGCCCCGCGCAGCAGGACGAGACGGCCGGAGCCGGCCCGGGCCCGGGCGGCCTCCGCGGCCAGCAGCGCGACGGCCTCCCGGTGTCCGGGCGGCGTTGCGGTCATCGCTGCCTCCTGTCGTGGCTGTGACGGTGACGGCCCGCTCCGGTGAGGGCCGTCTCTGGCTCACGTGCCGCCCGCTCGTGGAATGGCCTCGCGGGCAATCTCGTGGTCCTTCTCGTGGTCATCCACGATTGTGCAGGCGGGCACGTGTCACGGAGTGTTGATGCAGACCAGGGCCGCCCGGTTCACCGGCGGCGTGCACTCCGATGTCGGGAGAGACGGTTTGCGCACTTCATTTCGGACCACAGTCCCGGCGGCGGCTGGCTGCCGCACGCCGGCCGGACGAGTCCCGGTGACGGTTCTCGCCGCGGACCCGATCTCCCGCGAGGGCGCGGTCAGCCAGCTGCGCCGGCACCCGGAGATCGAGCTCCGCAAGGAGTCCGAGACGGGCCCGGGCACCGTGGCGCTGCTCATCAGCGACACCCTCGACGAAAGCGTGCTCACACGTCTGCGGCGGGTGGTGCGCAGCGAAGGAGCACGCGCCGTGCTGGTGGTGGGCACGCTGCGGGAGGCAGAGCTGCTGGAGGTGGTGGAGTGCGGGGCCGGCGCCATCGTCTGGCGCCACGAGGCGACCGAGCACCGGCTGGTGCAGGCCGTCCTGGCGGCCGCGCGCGGGGACGGCGATCTGCCGGCGGATCTGCTGGGTCGCCTGATCAGCCAGGTCGGCGCGCTGCACCGCACAGCGGCGGGAAGGGTCGGGCTCCCCGCCTCGGGGCTGTCACCACGCGAGGTGGATGTGCTCCGGCTTGTGGCCGAAGGGCTCGACACAGGAGAGATCGCCAGCAAGCTGTCCTACTCCGAACGCACTATCAAAAATGTGATGCACGGTCTGACCACGCGTCTGCATCTCCGTAACAGGGCACACGCTGTTGCTTATGCCCTGCGTGAAGGCTACATCTGACCGAAGGGGCACCCGGCGGTGTTCCCCGGGGCACGGTCCTCTTCCCGCACGCCGTCCCCGCCGCGCCTGCGGCCAGGGCGGCGCACGGTGCAGGATGCGGACGGCCGGAACGGCCAGCACGGCCAGCACGGCCACGGCCAGAACGCTGCACGGCAGGGCGGGAGCGCGACACGTGATCCACGAGGTGGACGAGGTCCTCAAAGGGCTGCTCAGCAGCGGCGCGCTGGCCAGGTCCGGCATTGACATCTCGTTCGACGCGCCCACCCGCGACTGGGCGGCACGGCGCAACGGCCCGGTCATCAACGCCTTCCTGTACGACATTCACGAGGATATGAAGCGCCGTCAGAGCGGCTTCGCCCCGGTGTACGACGAGCGCAAGGTGGTGACGAAGCACCGCACGCCGCCGCGCTGGTTCCGCCTGTCGTACCTGGTGACGGCGTGGACGCGGCAGCCGCAGGACGAACACCGGCTGCTGTCGGCGGTACTGGGCTCGCTGCTGCCCCACGACCAGCTGCCGCCCTCCGCGCTGCCGGGCACGCTGCGGGAGCTGGGCCAGACGGTGACGCTCACACTGGGAGGCATCCAGACCGAGACGCGGTCCCTGGCGGAGATCTGGTCGGCGCTGGGCGGCGAGCTGAAGCCGTCCGTCGACCTGCTGGTCACCGCGCCCTTCCCCGCGTTCGCCGAGTACGACGCCGGCCCGCCCGTCACCAAGGGCGGCGCCGTCCGCCTCAGCCGCCTCGACGAGGAACCGCAGGAGCAGCCGCGGGAGCGCGCGCACCGGCCGCATCAGGTGGCGGCCGCCGCCGCGGCGCGGCTGGGCACCGGCGCGCCGGAGGAACCGGAGTGAACGCCGGGCCGCTGCCACCCCCCGCCACCGCCCGCACGGACCCGGCCGCCGCGCTGCTGGCCCGCCTCGCCCGGATACAGGAACGGGTCGCGCTGCTCGTCGAGCGGCGCTCCGCGGACGATCCGACCGCCGGTGACCCGCTGCGCGGGCTCTACCTGTCCGAGGAGGCCGTCCAGCGCCTGCTGCGGCCCGCGGGACCGGCCGTACCGGACCACGCCGGCACGGGCCCCGGCGGCCTGGACGACGGCCCGGCGCTGCTGCTGCCGGACGTGACCGGCGCGGGCGACCGGCTGGACCAGCTCGCCGGGCGGCTGGGGCTGACCGACATCGATGTCACGCTGCTGCTGCTGGCGCTCGCCCCCGACGTGGACCGCTCCTTCGAGCCGCTGTACGGCTACCTCAACGACGACGTCAGCCGCCGCCGCGCCACCGTCGGGCTGGCGCTCGACCTGTGCGGGCTGCCCGCGCACCTGGCGACGGCGCGCGGCAGGTTCCATCCCGCCGCACCGCTCACGGCGCTCGGGCTGCTGGTCGTCGAGGAACCGGAACGCCCGTTCCTGAGCCGCGCGCTGCGGGTGCCCGACCGGGTGGTGGCCCACCTGCTCGGCGACGACACCCCGGACGCCGCGCTGGCCGGGCACCTGCGGCCCCCGCCGCCGCTGGCCCAGTACGAGGACCCGGACCGGGAGTTCACCCGGCGGCTGGCCGCCCGGCTGACCCGCGGCCCGGTCACCGTCTACCTGCGCGAGCACCGCGAGGGTGACGGGCTGGCCTGCGCCGCGGCCGCGCTGCGCGCCGCCGGGGCTGAGGCGCTGTACTACACCGGGCCCGAGGACCGCGTCCCCGACCTGCTGCGCGAGGCGCGGCTGGGCGGCCGCACGGTCGTCGTCCCGTCGCTGCCGGAGCGGCCGGCGGAGCTGCTGCGGGCGCTGGCGGCCCCCACCGACGTGTCCGTGCTGCTGACCGACCCGCGCCCGTACGACCCGCACTGGTGCCAGAGCGACCCGCTGGTGCTCGACGCGCCCCGGCAGCGCGCGGGGGCGGTGCGCGGCTGGTCGGCTGCTCTGGGCCCGGGTGAGGAACCGGACTTCGATCTGGCGGCCACGGTCGCGCCCTACCACCTGGGCGGCGACCGCGTGGCGCGCGCCGCACGCGCCGCCCGGGAGCTGGCCGGTTTCGACGGCACGCCGCTGACGGCCGCGCACCTGCGGCTGGCCGCCCGGCAGCAGTCGGCCTCGGGGCTGGAGCGGCACGCGCGGCGGATCAGGCCCGACGTGGGGTGGGAGGATCTGGTCCTGCCTGAGCAGCCGCTGGCCCAGCTGCGGGAGCTGGCGCAGCGCGCCCGGCACCGCGACCGGGTGCTGGGCGACTGGCGGCTGAGCGCGGGCGGCGGCCGGGGCCGGGGGGTGCTGGGCCTGTTCGCGGGCGAGTCAGGCACCGGCAAGACGCTGTCGGCGGAGGTGGTGGCGGCCGAACTGGGCCTGGACCTGTACGTCGTGCAGCTGTCGTCGGTGGTGGACAAGTACATCGGCGAGACCGAGAAGAACCTCGAGCGGATCTTCACCGAGGCCGACCGCACCGACGCCGTGCTGCTCTTCGACGAGGCCGACGCCGTCTTCGGCAAGCGGTCGGAGGTGAAGGACTCCCACGACCGGTACGCGAACATGGAGAGCGCCTACCTGCTCCAGCGGCTGGAGTCGTTCGACGGCATCGCCCTGCTGACGACCAATCTGCGCGCCAACATTGACGAGGCGTTCACGCGCCGCCTGGACCTGGTGATCGACTTCCCGTTCCCGGACGCGGAGCAGCGGCTGGCGCTGTGGCGGCACGGGCTGGCGCACGTGCCGGCCGAGGAGGGGGCCGGCGCCGCGCTGGAGGACCTGGCCCGCTCCTTCGAGCTGGCCGGCGGCTCGATCCGCAGCGCCGTCGTCACCGCCGCGTACCTGGCCGCCGGGCGCGGCGGGGCCGTGACGCGGGAGGACCTGCTGGAAGGCGCCCGCCGCGAGTACCGCAAGGCGGGGCGCCTGGTGCCGGGCGAGGGCGCGTGGTGACCCGCGCCGGCCCCCTGCAAGCGGGTGCCAGGGCACCGGCCCGCGGTGCCCTGGCGGCTGCTACTCCAACATCCCCCCGCCGGTCTCAAAGTTTTCGTCGTCCTCGCTGCCGACCGGCTCGACGATGCGCCACTCGTGGTCGTCGGTATTGACGCACTCTTCGATGGTGAGCGGGATGTTGATGTCGGTGGGGCTGTACCCCTCCACTTGGAGGCAGGCGTTATTGCTGGCGAAGTTGCGGATCCAGTAGACGTCCGGGCTCTGCTCGTCCAGCCACCACAGCTGGTTGTCCTCGGTGGTGCCGTCGCAGCGGTACTCCGTGACGGGCGTGCCCGGGGGGTTGGCACCGAAGTCCGGCAGATCCATGCACAGGCCGTCCGCCGCGTTGACGATCTGGATGAGCGGCTCACCGCCCGGCCCGCCGCCGGGATCGACGACCTCCAGGTTCCACAGCTGGTTGTCCGGCTGGTTGCACACCGACTGCTGCACGGGGCCGTTGAGCTGGCCCTCTTCGTAGCCGGGGATGTCGGCGCACCGCAGGGTGACGTCGTTGCGCAGCATCACCGTGGTCGCGGGCACGACCGGCGGATCCTCCGGCGGCGGGGGCGGAGCCTCGTCACCACCGCTCTCCTCCTCTTCTTCCTCCTCCTCTTCCTCCTCGTCCTCCGGCTCCGGCGGCGGTGGCTGCTCGGGGGTCTGGGTGGGCTCGGGCTCGAGGACGGCCCCGGTCTCCTCGCTGTCCTCGCGGGCCAGGCTGCGCACGTCGGGCGCGTAGAGGAACCACAGCATCACGAACGTGACCGCCAGGGCCAGCGTGATGCCGAGGACGGTCGCCAGCCAGCCCGGCAGGAAGCCGCGCTGGACGTACGTGCCCTCCACCGGCAGCGGTTCGGCGCCCGAGCGCTGCACAGCCAGGGTGTACGGCCGGGACTGCTTGGAGCCGAACCAGATGATCTCGCGCGGCCGCAGCGTGCCCTTGATGAACGCCGCCCGCCCGGGCTCGATCTGCACGCTGCTCGGCTGGAGGTCGTAGGAGAGCTGGTCGCCGTTGTCCCTGCCGGTGACCGACGCGGTCAGCAGGGTGTTGCCGAGGTTGTCGATGGCCAGGCGCGGCCGCCCCCGGAACCGGCCCTTGACCGTGGGCGGCACGATCTCGGCCCGCACCTCGGTGAACGGCATGATGGTCAGGTTGCCCTCGGGGACCGTGACGGCTTCGGGGTGCTCGGTCGGCACGATCCGCACGGCGTACGGGTTCGGCCCGGCGGCCGCGTCCGGGGTGCGCGGCGGCGCAAACGTCAGCTCGACGGTCCCGGTAGTGCCCGGGTAGAGCCGGAGCGTCTGCGGCTCCACCGTCGTCCAGGGCGCCACGTTCCCGACGGGTTCGAAGCGGTACTCGTCGACGACGTCGCCGGTGTTGCGCACGCGCAGGCGCACCCGCGTACTGCCGCCGGCTTCGACAGTCGCGGAGGAGGGTTCCAGAGAAGTCCACAGGCTCACGCCACGACGCTAGAGCGGCGGGTGCGCGCGGTCAGGAGCCTTCCGGGCACAGCAGAGTGCCCTCGTGACCCGGCGCACTGGGCCGTGCAGCCCTGGCGGGCCACCGCCGGGCGCGGTGACCAGGCACCGGAGCGCCCGCACGGCCAATTGCCCCTGCGGGCAGGGAGGCTGCCCGAGGGCAGGGACGGCAGGCCGTTACACGGGCGCGTCGCGCGGGCGAGGGTTGGTGTCGTCCAGACTCGTACCCCGAGGAGAGCAAAGCATGCCGTCCTATCTGTCGCCGGGCGTTTATGTCGAGGAGGTGGCCAGCGGAGCGCGACCGATCGAGGGGGTAGGCACGTCGGTGGCCGCCTTTGTGGGCCTGGCGCCCCAGGGCCCGCTGAACGAGCCGACGCTCGTGACGAACTGGTCGCAGTTCGTGGCCAACTTCGGCGACTTCACGGACGGGTACTACCTCGCGCACTCCGTCTACGGCTTCTTCAACAACGGCGGCACCGCGGCCTACATCGTCCGGGTCGGCGGCTCCCCCGAAGGCGCGGGCGAGGGCCCGGCCGGCGAGAACGCCTCCCGTGCCCAGGTCACCGGTTCCGCCGCCCCGGCCGCGCTGCCGTCGGGAGAGCCGCAGCGGCTCGGCACGTTCACGGTCGCCGCTCTCGCCGCGGGGCAGAGCGGCCCGCTGACCGTGGAGGTGGCCGACCAGGAGGGCGAGGGCCCGGCCGACCGCTTCAGGCTGATCGTCAAGGACGGCAACAAGACCGCCGAGACCTTCGACGTTTCGGCGAAGAAGAACAGCCGCTCCTACGTCGTCACGCAGGTCAAGGAGCGCTCCCAGCTCATCTCCGTGGCCGAGGCCGCGCCCGCCGGGCAGCTGGCCCGCCCCGAGAACCAGACGCTGACGCTCACGCCCCCCGCCACACCGCCTGCTGCTACCGACGGCGCTGAGGCGGCGCACCCCGGCCCGGCCGAGTACCTGGGCGACACCGCCGACCGCACCGGTTTCGGCGGCCTGGAGGCCGTGGACGAGATCTCCATGGTGGCCGCGCCGGACCTGATGGCCGCCTACCAGGCGGGCGCGATCGACCTGGAGGCCGTCAAGGCCGTGCAGCTGGGCATGATCGCGCACTGCGAGCTGATGGGCGACCGGGTCGCCATCCTCGACCCGCCGCCGGGCATGAACGCCCGCCAGATCCGGGTCTGGCGCCAGGAGACGGCCGGATACGACTCCAAGTACGCGGCCCTGTACTACCCCTGGATCAAGACCTTCGACCCGGGGAGCGGCAAGACCCGGCTGCTGCCGCCGAGCGGTCACATGGCCGGCGTGTGGGCCCGCAACGACGCCGAGCGCGGTGTGCACAAGGCCCCTGCCAACGAGGTCGTGCGCGGGGCGGTGGACCTGGAGCTCCAGATCACCCGCGGCGAGCAGGACCTGCTCAACCCCATCGGCGTCAACTGCATCCGGGCCTTCCCGGGCCGCGGCATCCGCGTCTGGGGCGCCCGCACCCTCTCCTCGGACCCCGCCTGGCGCTACCTGAACATCCGGCGGTACTTCAACTACCTGGAGGAGTCGATCCTCCTGGGCACGCAGTGGGTCGTCTTCGAGCCGAACGACCACCGGCTGTGGGCCCGGATCCGCCGGAACATCTCGGCGTTCCTCGTCAACGAGTGGCGCTCCGGCGCGCTGTTCGGCGCCAGCCCCGAGCAGGCGTACTACGTGAAGTGCGACGAGGAGACCAACCCGCAGGAGTCCATCGACCTCGGCCGCGTGATCTGCGAGATCGGTGTCGCGCCCGTCAAGCCCGCCGAGTTCGTCATCTTCCGGCTCGCCCAGTTCTCCAGCGGCACCAGCGAGCTGGAGGAGTAACCGCTCCCTCGCGCCGCGGCACCACCGTCAGCCTCCGTACCGTACGTCCCCGGCCCCGGCCGGGACGGATTCCCAGCAAAGGACTGAGCGTTCATGTCTCTTCCCCAGGGCAACGCCGTCACCTCGAACAACTTCGGCATCCAGATCGACGGCGTCATGGTCGAGTTCCTCACGCGGGTCGACGGACTCACCGTGGAGCAGACGGCCATTCCCTGCGCACAGAACAACGAGGACGGCAAGCGGAACGTCGCCATCCTGCCGGGCCCGTGGCAGCCCGGGACGGTCACCGTCGAGCGCGGCATGACCCAGTCGTCGACGTTCAACGACTGGATCAACGACTCGATGGCCGGCCGCATGGACTCCGCCCGAAAGAACGCCACCATCATCCAGATGGACCCCGAGGGGAACCCGGTCAAGCGGTGGCACCTGCGCAACGCCTGGTGCAGCGACCTGCGGGCGAGCTCCTCGAGCGCCGATGACTCGTCGGTGCTCACCGAGACCATCACCATCCAGTTCGAGGAAGTCACGGTCGAGTCCGCGTGATGAGGCGTACGGCTGTCAAGACTGCGGGCCCGCGCGCGGACGGCCCGGCACCCGATCCCGCGGCGGCGCCCGCGTCCGCGCCGGGCGCCGCCCCGGCCGCCGGACCGCGGCAGGAGCTGCGGACAGAGTTCCCGTTCCAGCTGCCGCGCGGCTACGTCGACGAGAACGGCACGGTGCACCGGGACGGCATGATGCGCCTGGCGACGGCCCGGGACGAGCTGGTCCCGCTGCGCGACGTCAGGGTCCAGGAGAACCCGGCCTATCTGTCGGTGGTGCTGCTGGGCCGGGTCATCACCCGCCTGGGCACGCTGAACATGGTCCACGACGGGATCGTGGAGAACATGTTCGCCTCCGACCTGGCGTTCCTCCAGGACTTCTACCGCCAGATCAACGCCGAGGGCCACACCCGCGCGTCGGTGGAGTGCCCGCACTGCTCCGAGTCGTTCGAAGTAGAACTCGGCGGGAGCCGCCTGGGGGAATCGTGACGTACGCGACCGACCGGCTGCACAGGGAGATCGCGTACGTCGCCTACCACTTCCACTGGAGCCTGGACGACATCCTCGACCTGGAGCATCACGACCGCCGCCGCTACGCCGAAGAGATCGCGTCCCTGGTGACGGGCACCCGAACGGAGGGCTGAGCAATGGCTTTCTGGGACCGCTTCCGCCAGGGCCCCAGGGAACGTCCCGCTGACGCTCCCAATGCCGCCGGAGCCATCGGCACCACGAGCGGAACGGGCGGGGCGGGCCCCGCCGGCCGGGACGGGAACGGCGCGCCCGCGCCCGGCTCCCCCACCCGGGCGGCGGGGACCGCCTGGGCACGGCTGCCGCGGATCCAGCGGGCGCTGGACTTCGGACGCGGCGTCGCCGACAACGCGTTCAGCGGGCGGCTGGCGACGTTCCAGAACCCGTCGTTCGCGGGCACGGCCTCCCCTGCGGTGCTGGACGGAACACCGCCGGAGCGGATCGGCGGCTCGCTCGCCGCGCCGTCACGGCCGGTGCCCGGTCTCGAACAGCCCGCCTACTCCCTGCCCGTGGTGCGGCCCGAGCCCACGGCGGACCCCGCACCGGCGGGGCCGGCCGCCCTGCCCGTTCCGCCGTCACCTCCGTCGCCGAGGCGCGGCGTGCGGGTGGCCCCGGCCGCCGAACGCCCCGAGCGGCCGCGGTCGCTGACGCGGACGGCACCGGCCGCGGCCCCCGTGCAGCGCCGCGTGCTTCCGGCGGTCCGCCGCGAGCCGGGGCCTGCTGGCCAGACAGCGGGCGCGCGCCCGGCTACCGGCTCGGCCACGGATTCCCCCAAGGCTGGAGGAACGGTCGCCCCCTCGGCCGGTCCTCCCGCTCCTCCCGGCGGACCGGCGGGTCCGGACGCCCCCGCCGCGAGAGGAGCCACGGGGCGGGCCTCCCGTGGCGAGGCAGCCGTCCAGCGGACGGCGGCCACGCCCAAGGCCCCATTCCCCGACAAGGCGGGAGGGCCAGCCGCCTCCTCGGCTGGCCCTCCCGCCGCCAGTGCCCCGGCGCGTCCGCCCGCGCCCGGCTCCGCTCCCGCCGCCGCGGTCACGCCGCCGTCGCGGGAAGCGCCGCGTACGTCCCGTGCCCCGCGCGTGCCGCCGCGTCCGGCGGCGGACACCGCCCCGGCCGCACCAGCGGCCCCGGCGGCTCCCGCCACGCCGCCCGCACCCACGCACCCGGTGCAGCGCAAGGCCGCACCCGCGAACCCGCCCGCGGGCAAGCCCACCGGCACGTCCGCGTCCGCCGTGCGGCCGCAGCGCACGGCGGACGGGAAGTCCGCCGCTCCCGCAGCGGCGCCGTCCCGGCCGTCCCGGCCGTCCGGACCGTCCGCGCCACAGACCGGGGTGCGGCCCGGATCCGTCACGTCCGCGGACGCCGCGGCCACGCCGTCGCGGGAAGCGCCGCGTGCCTCCCGTGCCCCGCGCGTGCCGCCGCGTCCGGCGGCGGACACCGCCCCGGCCGCACCAGCGGCCCCGGCGGCTCCCGCCACGCCGCCCGCACCCACGCACCCGGTGCAGCGCAAGGCCGCACCCGCGAACCCGCCCGCGACTACGCCTGGTTCCGCTGCCACGCCCACACCGCCCACGCCGTCCAGCCCGGTGCAGCGCACGACCTCTTCCCCCGTCCCCACCGCACCCAACGAGGCGACGCCCCCGGTGCGGCGCGAGAGCGTGGCCTCGCCCGACGCCAGCCCCACCGCGCCGCCCGCGCCGCCCGCGTCCGCGCCCCGCCCCGTGCGGCGCGAGACCGCCTCGCCGAAGGACGCGCCACGCCCCGGCAACGCCACTGCACTCCCCACGCCGCCCGCGCCGGCGCCCCGCCCTGCCACCGCTCACCCCTCTCCCGCCACCCGGCCCGCGGCCATGCCGGCGGACGCCCCTGCCGCCGGCACGCCGGCCACGCCCGCCCGCGGCAGGGCCGCGTCACCGGCCGCACCCGTGCAGCAGTCGGCGAGCACGCCGGCGGCCAAGCCGGTGTCCCCCCGCGCGCAGCAGCGTTCCTCCGCGCCGCGCGCCTCCTCCCCGGTGCAGCGCCGTGCCGACGCGCGGCGCACGGGCGCCGGGGCGGGCCCCCGGCTGGGACTGGGCGCTCCCACCTCCCAGCCGGTTCCCGCGCCGGAAGCAGGCGCGGAGAAGGCCTCCTCCCCGGCCCCCGCCCCGGCGCCCGCCGTCCGGCTGAACCCGCCGCAGCCCGCCGCAGCGCCGCGTCCGCTCGCGCCGGCGCCCCGGCCGGCCCGGTCAGCCGGCCGCGCCCCGGCTCCCTCCGCGAAGCCGCTGGGGGCGCCGCTGGGTGCGCCGCTGGCCGCCCGGCCCACGGACGCCAGGCCGCTGGGCGGCCCGCCCGGCCCGGGCGCTCCCGCCCCGGTCCAGCGCGCCGCGGCCAGCGGCGACGCCCCGCGCAGCCCCGCCCCGGCTCTCCCCGCCAGGGCGCCCGAGCCGCCCGCCGCGACGGCCCGGCCCGCGCTGTCAGCCTCGCCCGCGCCGTCAGCCTCGCCCGCGCTGGCGGCCCCGCCCGCCGCACCGGCCCCGGCGCCGCGGACGGCACAGTCCGCGCCGGACACGCCGGCCACCCCGGCTGCCCGGCCGCGCACCACGCCGTCATCCCCGCCGCTGCCCGTGCAGCTGCGCCGCCCCGCCCGGACGGACGGGGCGTCCTCGCCGTCTGTCCCGGTCACGAATCTTGTCCCGGCCCGGGCCCCGGCTCCCCTCGCGCTGCCCTCGCCCGCGCGCCAGCCCGCGGCGTCCCCCTCCCCGGTGCCTGCTGCACCGGCGCCCGCCGCTGCGGCGCCCCGGTCCGCTCCGGCGCCCCGGCCCGCCGGGACCACAGTCGCCGTCCAGCGCTCCTCCGCACCCATGGCGGTGCCGCGCCCGGCCACCCCGCCGCCGCCGTACTCCGCGACGGCACCCCCGCCGGGCCCGCCGCCGCCCTACACGCCGACGGCCCAGCCGCACAGCGACCCACCGCCGCCCTACCCGGCGGTGCCGCCCGGCGGCTTCGACCCGCGCAAGCTGTCCGACACGCAGCTCGACGAGCTGACGC
Organism: Streptomyces sp. 7-21; assembly: GCF_016741785.1. Classification (GTDB taxonomy): domain Bacteria; phylum Actinomycetota; class Actinomycetes; order Streptomycetales; family Streptomycetaceae; genus Streptomyces. The sequence continues at coordinate 25,646 of NZ_JAERRL010000011.1, read as the reverse complement.
ACCGTCTCATCAGCCGCATCACACGGCTGGTGCGCACCGAACTCCGCCTCGACCGGGAACGGATCGGGCAGCTCAGAGACGGCCGCCGCTGACCCAGCGCACCTCCCGGCCCACGACCGCCACCCCCACGACACGAAAGGCCCAGCGCGATGGCCCAGCGACTAGACCCGGGCACCACCGTCTTCTTCTCTCTCAACATCGACGGCGAGAGCCTCGGCTCGTTCAACGAGTGCGAGGGGCTGGCGTCGCAGGTCGAGATCGAGCAGTACCAGGAAGGCGGCAACAACGGCTTCGTCTGGCAGTTCCCGACCCGCGTCACCTACTCGACCATCCGGCTCACCCGCCCGATCACGCCGGAAACGGCCAAGGTCGCCAAGTGGATCTCCTCCATCCAGACCGGCATCACCCGCCCCACCGCCCAGATCCGGGCCCTGCGGGCGGACGGGTCGGAGGTCACCCGGTGGGGACTGATCGACGTGCTGCCGGTCAGCTGGCAGGGCCCCTCCTTCAACCCGGATAACCCCGCCGTGGCCACGGAGGTGCTCGAAATCGCCCACCACGGCTTCACGGACTGAGAACACCACCAGGAGGAGCCGCACCACCATGGCCGAGGGAAACGGGGGCGCGGGCGCGAGCCTCGTCCGCGCCACGCTTGCCATCCACGAACCGCCCGGCAACTACAGCACGCAGCCGGGCGCCGAGATACGGACGATCGACTTCAGCTTTAACCCGACGCAGGTGACGATCGGCCGCACCTCGCAGTGGAAGTACACCCCGGCACCGGTCGAACGCGACGGTTCGGTCCCCGAGTTCATCGGGCCCGAGCCCCGCGAGATGTCCCTGGAGATCTTCCTCGACTCCTCGCTGAAGCCCACCAGCAAGTCCGTGATGAAGAAGGTGGAGGCGCTGCTGGACTGCTGCTCCGTCACCCCGGAGAGCATGGGCAAGCTCCAGCCGTCGCCGCCGTGGGTGGTCTTCCGCTGGGGCCGCTTCTCCACCGCGGAGTTCACGGCCTACATCAGGTCCGTCGACGCCACCTACACCCTGTTCGGGACCAACGGCGTGCCGATCCGCGCCACCTGCCGGCTGCAACTGGAGGAGATCCCCAGCAAGACCAAACGGCAGAACCCGACGTCGGGCGCGCCGAACATCCAGCGCGTCCACCGGGTCGTCGCCGGAGACTCGCTCCAGTCGCTGGCCTGGCGGGAGTACGGCGACGCGACGGTCTGGCGGTCAATCGCCGAGGCCAACAAGATCGACGATCCCTCGCGCCTGCGTCCGGGGACGGAGCTGGTGCTGCCCGCCGCCGAGGATGTGCTGCGCTGATGTCGAAGATCACCTACTCCAGCGTCCTGCAGATCACCATCAACGGCGATGACCTGCCGCCCGACTGCGTCCCGCTGCTCACCGACGGCTGGGTCGACCAGGGCGTCGGGGTGCCCGCCGCGTTCCGGCTCACCTTCCGGGACCCGCTGCGGCGGATCCTCGGCCTGCTGAACGTCGAGTTCGGCTCCCCGGTCACCATCGCGCCGGTCGCGGCCGGGCAGGGCGCCGCCGATCCGCTGCTGACCGGCGAGGTCACCGGCATGGAAGCGGACTACGACGGGACGGGCTCCTTCGCCGTGATCCGCGGCTACGACAACGGCTTCCGGCTGATGCGGCGCCGCCGGGTGGCCGCCTACCGCAACCAGACGGCGTCCGACATCGCCAGGAAACTGGCCGGCGAGGCCGGGGTGCCGGTGGGGCGGGTGGACCCGACGGGCGCGCCGTACGACTTCATCAGCCAGCCCAACATCACCGACTGGGACTTCCTCGCGCGGCTCGCCGAGGAGAACGAGATGGTCATGTCCATCGACGCCCAGGGGAAGCTCCAGTTCATCGACCCCAGGCCCGCCTCCGGCGCGCCGTCGCCGAAGACGGACGCCGACAGCAGTTTCTTCGTGCTCAGCGGCAAGCGCGACATCCTGCGGCTGCGGGCCGCGGTCACCGCCGCCGACCAGGTCAGCCAGGTCGAGGCGCGCGGCTGGGACGTCACCAGGAAGCAGGAGCTGACCGCCACGGCGGACGTGCTCACCACCCCGGGGGTCGACATCGGCATCACCCCGGGAGAGGCCGCCAAGAGCTTCCGCGGCGCGAAGCTGGTGGAGACGGACACCCCCTACGACCGGCCGGGCGAGGTCACGCGCGCCGCCGCCGCGCTGGCTGACGATGTCACCTCGTCGTTCGCCGAGCTGGAAGTCGTCGCGCGCGGCAACCCGCGGCTGCGGCCGGGCGTGCCGGTGGCGCTGTCCCACGTGGGCAAGCCGTTCGAGGGCAAGTACACCACCACCTCGGTGCGGCACACCTTCGGCGACGGCAGGCACTACGAGGCATGGGTGTCCGTCACCGGACGGCAGTGGCGCTCGCTGTACGGCCTCGCCTCGGGCGGCGCCGTCGCGCAGTCCTCGCCGCGGCTGCCCAGCGTGGCCAACGCGCTCGTCACCGACGTGCAGGACCCGCTCAAGCAGGGGAGGGTAAAGCTCAAGTTCCCGTGGCTGGACGACTCCTACGTCAGCGACTGGACCCGCGTCATGCAGTGGGGCGGCAAGGGCGGCGGCGGCATCTTCCCGCTGGATGTCGGCGACGAGGTGCTGGTGGCCTTCGACCGGGGCGCCCTGGACCACCCGTTCGTCATCGGCGGGCTCTACAACGGCCAGGACAAGCCGACCCGGGTCAAGGACGTGCCGCTGCACGACGGGCTGCGCAACCGGTCGGCCCGGCACACCCTGGCGGACCGCACGGGCAACCGCCTGGACCTGCTCAGCCAGCGGTCCGGCGCCCGCAAGCAGGGTGTCCGCCTGGCCACGGGCGACGGCAAGCTCGTCATCAACCTCGACCGGACCAAGACGGAGATCACCGTCGACAGCGACGGCGCGGTCAGCATCTCGGGCGGCAGGTCCGTGTCGGTGAAGGCCGGCACCGACCTGGAGCTCAGCGCGGGCGGCAGGCTGTCCCTGCGGGCCGGCGGCCTGCTGGAGATGCAGAGCACCGGCCTGATCAACCTCCGCTCCCTGGCCGGGCTCGTCACGGTCAACGCCACCTCGGGCGTGAACCTGACGGCCTCCAACATCGGGCTCAATGGCGTGGTGCTCGTCCGGGGCAAACCGCTGCCGATGCCATGAGATACCGCAAGCACAACAGGGAAAGGCAGGTGTGCGGCTGAATGGCCGAGCAGTTCGTCGGCTCCGGCTGGGCGTTCCCGATGCGCGTCTCCCCCACCGGAGGCATCGCGCTGGTCAGCGGCGAGCGCGAGATCGAGGAGGCGATCCGGCTGATCCTGGCCACCGCGCCGGGTGAGCGGCCGTTGCGTCCCGAATACGGCTGCGCCATCCACGACCTGGTGTTCGCCCCGGTCAACGAGCAGACCGCGGGCCGCATCGAACAGGAGGTGCTCGCCAGCCTGGACCGCTGGGAGCCGCGCATCGAGGTCCACGACGTGGAGGTGACCGCCAGCTCCGACCAGAGCGTGCTGTACATCGACGTCCACTACGAGATCCGCGGCACCAACAACCCGCGCAGTCTCGTCTTCCCCTTCTACGTCATTCCGTCCCACGACGAGCCGGACGCCACGGGTCCGGCTTCCGAAAGCGACCGCTGATGGCACTGCCTTCCCCCAACCTCGACGACCGCCGGTTCCAGCAGTTCGTCGACGACGCCAAGCGCTACATCCAGCAGCGCGCCCCGGAGTGGACCGACCACAACGTCTCCGACCCGGGTGTCACCCTCGTCGAGACGGTCGCCCACATGGCCGACCAGATCGTGTACCGGCTCAACCGCGTGCCGGAGAAGAACCACCTGGCGTTCCTCGACCTCGTCGGCATCAACCTGTTCCCGCCCTCCGCCGCCCGCACGGACGTCACGTTCTGGCTGTCGGCGCCGCAGGAGGAGGCGGTGCTGGTGCCGACCGGCACCGAGGTCGCCACCATGCGGTCGGAGACCGAGGACGCGGTCGTCTTCTCCACCGAGCGCGGCCTGTCGATCGTGTCGTGCGCGCTGCGCCACCTGGTGGTGCAGCGCCGCGACGAGCCGGTCACCGACCGGACGGCCGACCTCGCCGAGGGCAAGGACGTGCTGTGCTTCGCCGAGGCGCCGGCCGCCGGCGACTGCCTGCTCTTCGGGCTGACGGCGGCCGTGCCGCACTGCGCGGTGGCGCTGGACCTGGACAGCCGGGTCGACGGCGTCGGCGTGGACCCGCGCCAGCCGCCGCTGGTGTGGGAGGCGTGGACCGAGAGCGGCTGGCAGGAGTGCGAGGTCGACCGGGACGGCACGGGCGGCCTCAACCGGCCCGGCGAAGTGGTGCTGCACGTCCCCGGCGGCCACACGCTGTCGCGCAGCGGCGGCCAGCTGGCGGGATGGCTGCGGTGCCGCGTCACCGAACCCCTGCCGGACCAGCCGTTCTACACCACCTCGCCGACCGTCAGGGCGGCCGAGGCGTTCACGATCGGCGGCACCGTGCCGGCCGTGCACGCCGAGACGGTGTATGACGAGGCGCTCGGCGAGTCCACCGGCCTGCCGGGGCAGCGCCTGCGGCTGGCGCACGCCCCGGTGGTCGGGGACGATCCGCCGCTGCTGCTGCAGACCGCCGAGGACGACGGCTGGGTGGACTGGGAGGTGGTGCCGCACTTCGCGGGCTCCCGGCCGGCCGACCGCCACATCACCCTCGACGCGACGACCGGCGAGATCGCCTTCGGCCCCGCCGTGCGCGAACCCGACGGCAGCCTGCGGCAGTACGGGATGGTCGCCCCCAAGGGGGCGGTGATCCGCGCCCGCCGGTACCGCACCGGCGGCGGGCGCGCCGGCAACGTGGCGCGCGGCGCGGTGCAGGTGCTGCGGACCTCCATCCCGTTCGTCTCCGAGGTCGTCAACCGCGAGGCCGCGCGCGGGGGCGTGGACGGCGAGACGGTCGAGGAGGCGAAGCTGCGGGCGCCGATCACGCTGCGCGCCCAGGAGCGGGCGGTGACGCTGCGCGACTACGAGGAGCTGGCGCGGCGCGCCGCCCCGGAGACCGCGCGCATCACCTGCCTGGAGGGCGAGGAGAACGAGTACGGCGCGTACGCGGTGCGGGTCCTGGTGGTGCCGCAGGCGGTGCCGGACCCGGGCGGGCGGCTGCGTTTCGAGCAGCTGGTGCCCGGCGACGCGCTGCTGCGCCGCATCACCCGTCATCTGGACGAGCGGCGGCTGATCGGGACGCGGCTGGCGGTCGGGCCGCCGTACTACCAGGGCGTCACGGTCGTCGCGACGGTGCACGCCTTCCCCGGCGTGCCCGCCGACCGGGTGCGCCGCGAGGCGCACGACGCGCTGTACCGCCATCTCGACCCGCTCACCGGCGGGGTGACGGGCGACGGCTGGCCGTTCGGCCGGCCGGTGCAGGCGGGCGAGGTCTTCGCCGTGCTGCAGCGCGTGCCGGGCGTGGAACTCGTCGACGAGGTGGCGCTGTACCCGGCCGACCCGCTGACGGGCAAGCGCGGCGACGCGACGGACCGGATCGGTCTCGCCCCCTCCTCGCTGGTGTTCTCCTTCGACCACCGGGTGCGGGTGATCGGGGGTGCGGAGGCGTGACGGTCTCGCGCGTGCCCGGGCAGCCCGGGAAGCCTGCGGAGCCTGGAAGGGGGGCCCGGTGAGGGGATCGATCGACGGCCTGGGCTCACCGACGCCGCTGGGGATGATGCTGCCGGCCGTCTTCGCCGACGATGACCTGGCGCAGCGCTTCGTCGCGGGTCTCGACGAGGTGCTCGCGCCCATCCTGAACGTGCTGGACTGCCTCGACGCCTACTTCACGCCCGCGCTGGCGCCACTGGACTTCGCGCGCTGGCTCGGCACGTGGGTCGGCGCCGAGACCGACGGCACGGAGCCGGAGGAGCGGCTGCGCGCGGCTGTCGGCGCCGCCGCCTACCTGCACCGGATCCGGGGTACCCGGCGCGGCCTGTCCGAGGCGGTGCGCCTGGCATTCGGCGTGGCGCCGGAGATCACCGAGAGCGGGGGCGCGGACTGGAGCCCCCGGCCGCTCGGGCCCATCCCCGGTGAACCCCGGCCGCGTCTCCACGTGCTGCTGCGGCTGCCCGACCCGAAGCCTTCGGACCAACACCGCCTGGACGCGCTGGTGGCCGCGGCCCGCCCGGCGCACATGCCGTACACGGTCCAGGTGACCGCCCTCGAAAGGAATCCGGAGAGATGACCAGCCAGAACTGCGCCGAGTGCGGCACCCGCGCGGAGCCGGGCCAGTCGTTCTGCGACGCGTGCGGGGCCGTGCTCAGCTGGAGCGAGCCTGCCGCCACCCGCACGGCCTCGGCGCGGGGCGGAGCCGGCCGGGAGCGAACAACAGCTCCGCCCGCGGGCGTTACCCCGGCGGCAGACCCCGAGCCGGCGCCCAGCAAGGAGCCGGGTCCCCCGCCCCCGGCCCCCGCGGCGGCGCGGGACACCCGCCCGGAGCCGGTCCTCGCTCCCCCGCCGCCGGAGGAGGACGACGACACCATCCCCAACCTCCGGCTGCGGCCGGCCGGGACGGACGGGCGGACCAGCGGAACCGACGGAACCAGCGGAGCCGACAGGACGGACGGCACGATCGGGACCGGCGGAACGGACCGGTCGCCGGACCGGCCCGGCGGCGACGCCGCCCCGGAGACCAGCCGGGCGCGCGAGCTGCTGGTGCCGGTCGCCGACCCCTCGGCCCCTGCCGAGCCGCAGCCCGCCATCGCCCCCGCCCTGCCGGGCCGGCCGCACGCCTCCCGCCCGCAGGTCCGCCGCCCCACGCCGCAGCCCGGCGTCCCCGGCGGCCCGCCGTGCCCGTGGTGCGGCACCCCCAACCGCCCCGACCGGCACTTCTGCGTCCAGTGCGCCATGCCGCTGTCGGGCGAGGACGGCGCGCCGGGCCCCAGGCCGTGGTGGCGCCGGATCTTCGACCGGGGCCGGGAGGCGCCGTGGGCCGGTGAGCGGCCCCGGCTGCGCCGCAGCTTCGGGTACGTGATGCGGTGGGTGGTCTGGTCGCTGGTCATCGTGCTGCTGGTGGTGGCCGCCACGCGGATCCCCGACGCGGTGCGGGCGACCCGTGACCACTTCGCCCGGCGCGCGGCGGTGTCCCCCGACTCCTTCCGCGCCTCGCGTTCCTTCCCGGACCACGAACCGCAGCTGGCCTTCGACAAGCTCAGCGACACCTGGTGGGGCCCGGGCGTCTCGCAGTCCGGGCAGGGCGAGTGGATCGAGGCGCGGTTCGACACCCCCACCCGGCTCCTCGACGTCATCATCACGCCCGGCGTCTCCACACGCGCCGACCAGCTCAGCGAGCAGGCGCAGCCGCACCGCCTTGAGGCCCGGATCACCAAGGCCGACGGCACCGTCGAGACCCGCGAGGTGGTCCTCGACCAGGGCCCGGGCGGGCAGCGCCGCTCCTTCCGCGCCGAGGACGTCACCCGGGTCCGCTTCACCCTCCAGTCCGCCCACGGCGCGGCGGACGACAAGCAGGTCGCCATCGCCGAGATCGAGTTCTTCGGCCCCTCCTCAGGCGGTTCCTGACCCGGTCCGGCCCCACCGCCGTCCCCCGCCCCGCACACGCGTCACTGTGCGGGGCAGCTCTCCTCGTATCCCGCGTCCGGCACGTGTTCCTCCCACTCCCCGGGCGAGAAACCGCCGTCGGCGGCCCGGCACGCCATGCCGAGGGTGTCGGCGGCGATCTCCGGATAGCCGCCGAGGTCCCACAGGTAGGCCCGGCCGCCGCTGACGGTTACCATCGTGCGCCCGTCGCCGGCGAACTCGATGCCGGTGACGTCATCCGGGTGGCCGTCCAGGGTGGCCGCGAGGTGCGGCCGGCCCGGGTCGCCGGTGGACCACAGCCAGGCCGCGTCGTCGTCCCCGCCGCCGGCGAGCAGCGTCCCCCCGGGATGGAACGACAGCAGCAGATACCGCACGTCGCGGCCGTCGTCCTCCGGGCCCGCCCGGCCGGTGACGGCGGGCCCGCCCGCGGCCGTGAGGTCCCACAGCAGCACGGCGCCGCCGGTCTCCCCCGTCGCCACGAGGTCGCCCCCGGGATGGAACGCTCCGTTGCCGTCGGACTCCTCCAGCACCACCAGGCCGTCCTCGTCCGCGCCGGTCTCCCGCACCGCGACGGACCACTGCCCCGGGATGAGCAGCAGGCTCCCGTCCGGGCTGAACGACAGGCGGTACCGTGCCCCGGTGCCGGTGAACGACCCGCCCTCGGCGGGCGACGCGGGATCGGAGACGTCCCACAGGGCGGTCCAGCCCTCCGAGAAAGAGTTCTGCGCGCCGGAGGCGGCCAGCAGCGGGCCGCTCGGCGAGAAGGCCAGCGACAGGTGTTCCTGGCTGGTGGGCAGCCGGATGGTGCCGGCCTCGCGGAGCCGGGAGCGGTCGGTGATGTCCCACAGCCGGAGCGTGCCGTCGACGTGCCCGCTGGCCAGCAGGGTGCCGCGGGAGTCGAGGGCGAGGTCCAGCACCAGGCTGCCGGTATCGGCCGGCGGGGACAGCGGCCGGGGGTCAGCGGGGTCGCGCGGGTCCCACAGCCGCAGCCCGGTGCCGGAGGCGGCGGCCAGGACGTGACCGTCGGCGCTGAGAGCCGTCACGTCGGCGGGCACCTCCCCGACGACCTGGGGAGCGGCGGTGGCGGCGAGGTCCCAGCGGATCAGTTCCGCCTCGCCGTTGCCCTCGTCCGCGGAGACCAGCGCGCCACCGGATCCGAACGCCAGCGCGGAGACGGACTGGTGCCCCGGCAGGACGCGGGAGCGCTCCGGGGACCGCGCGTCGCTCACGTCCCACACCGTCACCTCGCCGTTGAGGGAGCCCGTGGCCAGCCGCTCGCCGTCAGCGGACAGGGCCAGACCGCTGACCAAGTCGGTGTGGGCGGACCGCTCCGCCAGCACCTCCGCCTCGCCGGGCCCGCGCACTCCGATCAGCTTCACGGCGTTGCCCTGGCAGGTCGCGAGAAGGGACCCGTCACCGCTGAACGCCAGGTGGCCGTTGGAGCCGCGTGTCAGCGCGCCGGGGCGTGGCTGCTCCGGGTCCGAGGCGTCCCACAGCCGCACCCCGGTGACGCCCCAGAGGCTGTCGGCGTCCAGGGCGCCGCTGCCCCTGAGGGTGGCCGAGGCGGCGGCCAGCGTGTCGCCGTCCGGGCTGAAGGCCACGCTGTCCGTCTCGTAGACGCGGCGGGTGACCGACAGCCGCCGGGGCTGTTCCGGCTCACCCAGGTCCCACAGCACCAGCGCGCCTCCCGTCTCCCGGCCCTCGGCGAGGTCGCCGGGCCACCAGCCGGCCGCCGCCAGGACCGTGCCGTCCTCGTTCAGCGCCACCGCCTCGGGCGCGCCAGGCAGGCCGGTAACCGCCGGAGCCGACAGCCGCCGGGGCGCGGTGCCCTCGGCGAGGCCGTCGATGTCCCACACGGTGACAGCGCCGCCGCAGGGGGCGGCGAGCGTGCGGCCGTCCGCTGAGAAGGCCGCGGCCTCGGCGCGGGCACCGTCGCAGGGCAGTGTCGCCAGCGGCCCGGCCCCGGCTCCTGCCCGCGTGACGCGGCCGGTGTCCCACAGGTGCAGGCCGGAGCCGTCCTGGCCGGCCGTCACGAGCGTGCGGCCGCCAGGGCCCAGCCGCACTCCGCCGGTGGTGCCGGCGGGCAGCCTGACGCTGCCGCGGAACGGGCTGGCAGCCAGCGTCTCGAAGAGCGCCCGGCGGGCGTCGGCGGTGGGCTGGAGGGCGTAAGCGGCGAGTCCCTGACGCAGCGACAGCCGCGGGTCGGCGGCGCGGGTGTTCTCCGCCTGGGCCAGCAGGGCGCGGTACGCCGCGACCTCGCGCTGTTCCTCGGCGATGCGCTGCTGCCGTACGGCGGCCAGCGCGGCGATGACGGTCAGGCACAGCGCCACCGCGATGACCACCACGGTGCTCCGCAGCAGCCGGACCCGCTGCCGTTCGCGGTACCGCTCCCGGGCGGCGGCCCGCTGGCCGGCGGTGAGGAACTCCAGGCTCCGGGCGTCAAGTGGCCGTCTGCGGGCCTGGCTGAGCAGTTCGGCGGCGGCGTGTTCCAGCCGGCTGCCCCGGTAAAGGAACGCGGCGTCGCGGCCGGACCTGTGCCACTCCTCGGCGGCGGCCCGCACCCGCTGCCGCAGCCGGAGCGTCGCGGCGTCCTCCTCGATCCAGCGGCGCAGCCGGGGCCAGGCGTGCAGCAGGGCCTCGTGGGAGATCTGCGCCGTGTCCTGGTCGGTGGTGATGAGCCGGGCCTCGGCGAGCCGGTCACGGATGGCGGGGTGCGGCAGCCGGTCCAGCGGCACCCGCTGGCGGACGGCGCCGCCGACCGTGCCTTGCGGCGGGAAGTACACCAGGCGCAGCAGGAGTTCCCGCAGCCCGGCGCGGCCGGCCTGGTCAAGTGACTGGTAGAGGGCCTCGGTCGTGGTGGCGACGGAGCGCCAGATGCCGCCGGTGGCCTGGTAGCCGGCGAGCGTGAGCCGGGCACCGCTGCGGCGCAGCCAGGTCTCGCGCAGCGCGTGCGCGAGGAACGGCAGGGCGCCGGCGTCGTCACCGGAGCGGCCCTCGCGCAGATCGTGGAGCAGCCGGTCGGTCAGGCCCGGCTCCAGCGTCAGCCCGGCCGCGGCGGCCGGTCCCTCCACGGCAGCGCGCAGGTCCTCCTCGCGCATCGGCGGGACGGTGATCTGGTGCGCCGCCAGGGCACGTTCGAGCAGGGGGTGGGCCAGGCAGCTGCCGTAGTGGTCGGCACGCAGCCCGAGCACCACGCGGGGCCGGGGGCCGGGGCCGCCGCCGGCCAGGGCGGCGATGAATGCGGCACGTTCGCGGGGGTCTGGGCAGCGGGTGAAGACCTCCTCGAACTGGTCGACCACCAGCAAGCGGCACGCCGGGTGCCCGGGGGCCGGCCCGGGCAGGCGGCCGGAGGCGAGAGCGGACCGCACCTCGGCGGCACCGCGTCCGGTGGCCCGGGCCCATGCGGCGGCCAGCGCTGTGAGCGGGCGGGGCCCGGGGGCGGGCAGCAGCAGCGCGGGCCAGTCCTGGCCGTGGCGGGCCTCGATCCCGGCGAGCAGGCCGGCCCGCAGCAGCGACGACTTGCCGGCGCCGGAGGCGCCGACCAGGACGATGGGGCCGGATGCGGCGGGGTCCTCGACGGCGTCGAGGAGCCTGGCGGCCAGGGCGTCGCGGCCGAAGAAGTGCGCGGCGTCCTCGGCGCGGAACGGCTCCATGCCCGGGTAGGGGCACGGCACGTCCGCGGGCGGCTCGGCGTCCGGGTCGGGTTTCCGGTAGGCGCGGTTGGGCGCCAGGACCAGAGCACCCATCGTGCCTTCGCTCTGGCGGGCGGGGCGGGCGTGTCCGTCGTCGGCGAGCCGCCGGTCCAGCACGGTGTGGAGGTGGTCGGCCGTCAGCCACGGCGGCCCGGCCGGGTCGCCCTCGGTGAGCAGCCGCAGCAGCTGCCCGGAGAAGCGGGTGTGCCGTTCCCCCTGGGGCGCGAAGGACAGGGCGTAGTGCGAGGCGGAGGTGAGCAGGAAGCTGCCGCGGGGCCGGGCAGCGGCGAAGGGCTGGGGGGCGCCGCCGTCCTTCGGCGGGGTGCTGGCGCGGCCGGAGAAGCAGCAGTCGAGGACGACGAGGGCGCCGCTGGGCGCGTCGCCGAGCAGATCCCGCAGGGTGCGGTACGGCACGGCACCGGCGACCTGCCGGTCGGAGCGGCTGGCGTAGGTGGCCAGGTACAGCTCGTCGCCGGGGCCGAGCAGGCCGTGGCCGGTGTAGTACAGCAGCACCGGCCCGGTGGCGCCGGCGCACGCCTCCTCAACGGCGGCGACGATGTCCGTGGGCCCGGCGTCGCGGGGCGGACGGACGATGTGCCCGGGGGGCATGCCGCAGCTCTCGCACAGCGCGCGGGCGAGGTCGTCGAGTGTGGTGTCGACGGAGGGCAGCGGGGGAAGCGCGGAGCCGGGGGCGTGGCTGCCGGTGCCGAGGAGCACGGCGCGGGCGCCCGGACCGGCCAGTCCGCCGTCCGGGCTGGCCGTCATCGCCCGGGTTCCCCGCTGTCCCGGCCGTCACCCGGGGGCGGTCCGGCCAGGCGCTCGGCGAGTTCGGCGAGCTCCTGCGGGCTGAGCTGGCGCGCCCGCCGCGTGGCGATGCTGATCTCGGTGCCGTCAGGGCGGGTAACGGTCACCGTGCAGTCCTGGCGGCGGGTCTGTACCCAGGCGACCAGCGCGCCGGCGAACACGGCGGCGACGCCGCCCGGTTCCAGCAGCGCGATGACGGCGTCGGCGGCCGGGCCCATCGCGCCGGGCGGGGCCTCGGCCGTGGTGTCGCGCAGCACGCGGCCGCGCAGCTCCGGGACGTCGCGCAGCCAGGCGCGCAGCTCGTGTGCCCCCTCCGGCCGCACCGTCATCGTGACGCGCATGGTGCCCTCCCGCCTCGGACGACCACTTGTGCAAATCTACCGCGCAGCCTTGCCGAACGGCACGCCAATCGCGCTGCGTGCGGCTGCGGTTGGGGCCGGGCGGCCGCGCACAGCGGACAGGGGCACAAGGCAGCTTCCGGGGGGCAGGGTTACGGCAGGGGCCCTGGGCCGCAACTGACTTCATCCGCGAACGGGAGTGACCGATGGCGCGACTGACCGACCTGCGTACCGAGCACCGCCAGACCCCCACCGGGATCGACGTGACGCCGCGGTTCTCCTGGGTGGTGACCGCGGACCGGCGCGGCGCCGCGCAGCTATCCTACCGGGTGGTGGTCCGCGCCGGGCAGGAGCGGCTGTGGGACTCCGGCACCGTCGCCTCGGACCGCTGCGCGGAGGTGGCCTACGAGGGGCCGCCGCTGCCCGCGCTGACCCGCTGCGTCTGGACGGTGACCGTGACCACCACGGACGGCACGGCCACCGCCTCCTCGTGGTTCGTGACCGGGCTGCCCAGCGAGGCGGACTGGGCGGGCGCGCAGTGGATCGGCCGGGCGGCCGGCGACGGCGCCGCGCCGCTGCTGCGCCACGCGTTCACCCTGCCCGCCGCGCCGGAGCGCGCCTTCCTCGCGGTGGCGGCCGGCGGCTACGCCCGCGTGACGCTGAACGGCCGCCCTGTGGCCGACGAGGTGCTCTCCCCGGGCTTCACCGACTACACCCGCCGCGTGCAGTACGTGGTCCACGACGTCACACACCTGCTGCGCCCGGGGCCGAACGCGCTCGGCGCCGAGCTGGGCCGCGGCTTCTTCGGCGTGACCGCGCCCAACACCTGGGACTGGCACACCGCCCCCTGGCACGGCGAGCCCCGGCTGCGGCTGCTGCTGCGCGCCACCGGCCGCACCGGCCGCGCCACCACCGTCGTCTCCTCTGCCGCGTGGCGGGCGGCGGACGGGCCGACGCGCTACGACGACATCTACGGCGGGGAGAGTTACGACGCCCGCTACGAGCGCCCCGGCTACGGCCTGCCCGGCTACGACGACGCCGGCTGGGCGGCGGCCGACGTGCTGCCCGCGCCCGCCGGGCGGCTGGAGAACCAGCGGCAGCAGCCGGTCCGCGTCCTCGGCGAGCTGCTGCCGGAGGAGGTCACCGAGCCGCGCCCGGGCGTCTACGTCCTGCGCTTCCCCCGGGTCATCGCGGGCTGGGCGGCCGTGCGGTTCACCGCCCCCGCCGGGCACACCGTCACCCTGCGGTACGGCGAGCGGCTCGACGCCGACGGGCTGCCGCGCTACGACGACCCCCACGGCTGGTACGACGGCCGGTTCCAGCAGGACGAGGTGACGTCGGCGGGCGCGGACACCGAGACCCGGTGGGAGCCGCGCTTCACCTACAAGGGTTTCCAGTACGTGGAGGTGTCCGGCTGGCCCGGCGGGGCGCCGCCGCGCCCCGGGGACGTCACCGCGAAGATCGTGCACGCCGACGTGGCGGTCACGGGCAGCTTTACCTGCTCGGACCCGCTGCTGACGCGGCTGCACGAGCTGACGGTGCAAACCGTGCTCAACAACCTGCACCACCTGCCGACCGACACCCCCAAGTACGAGAAGAACGGCTGGACCGGCGACGGGATGCTCGGCGCCGAGCTGTTCCTGCGCAACCTCGACGTCCACGAGCTGCTCGCCAAGTGGGTCACCGACATCGCCGACACCCGCCGCGACGGCGGCGCTCCCGAGGTCATCGCCCCGCACGGCGGCTGGCACCTGTCCTGGGACCCGGCGCCGGTCTGGCACGCCGCATACGTGCTCATCCCGTGGTGGCTGTACCAGGCGACCGGCGACGAGCGCGTGCTGCGCGCGCACCTGCCGGGCATCGAGGAGTACCTGCGGTTCGAACTCGCCCGCTTCCCCGACGGCATCGCCACCTCCACGCTCGGTGACTGGGTCGGCCCCGAGACCGGGCCCGAGGGCGGCAACCAGCCCGAGGACGTCCGCGTTCCGGCGACCGCGTACCTGTACGCGATGCTGCGGACGGCCGCCCGCGCCGCCCGTGCCGTGGGCGACGGCAGGAGGGCGGCGTGGTGCGCGGACCAGGCGGCGCGGGTACGGGCGGCCTTCCGTGCCCGCTTCGTCGACCCGGCGGCGGGACGCGTGCGCGGTGAGGGCGACCGGGGCTTCCGCCAGACGCACCACCTGCTCGCCATCGCCTTCGGGCTGCTGGACGGCGAGGAGTGCGACCGCGCGGCCGCCCTGGTCGCCGAGGACGTCGCCGCGCGCGGCGACCGGCTCAACACCGGTGCGCTAGGCACCAAGTACCTGCTGCCGGTGCTCACCCGCCACGGCCACGCGGCGCGGGCGCTGGCCGTGGCGCGGCAGGAGGAGTACCCCAGCTGGGGGCTGTGGCTGCGGCACGGCGCGACGTCGCTGTGGGAGCACTGGAGCCTCGGGTCGCGCTCCCGGGGCCACTACTTCCTCGGCACCGTGGACGACTGGCTGTTCGAGGACGTCGCGGGCCTGGCCGTGACGGCCCCGGGCGGCGACCGGCTGCTGGTCCGCCCGGCGCTTACCGGCCTGCTGGATGCGGCTGCCGCCCGCGTGCGGACCCCGCGCGGCCCGGCGGCCGTGGCCTGGCGGCGCCGCGGCGGCGTCCTGACACTGCGCGCCGAGGTGCCGGTCGGCGCGACCGCCCGCGTGCACCTGCCGTGCGGGGATGCGGCGGCGGTGCGGGAGTCGGGGGTGCCGCTGGCGGCGGCCGAGGCGGTGCGGCTGCTGCCGGACCGGGAACGCGGTGCGCTCGTCGCCGACGTACCGGGCGGAACCTACGAGTTCACGGTCCGGCTGCCGTGACGTGTCTCCCCGCCCCGTGCTGCCCCGGTTCTGCCCCGGGTGCCGTGCCGGGCGGTGCCGGGGCGGGGAGGCGCAGCGCCGTTCTCACCCGTCGTCGCGGGCCGGAGCAGGCGGGCCGGACGGGCGGGGGCCGCTGGCGCGTTCCGTCCGCCGCCGTTCTACGCTTCCGGTGCCTCCCGCGAGGCGCCCTGACCGTGCCCAGCGACCAATCGGCGAGGGAGCATGACCGCAACCGAGCCCGGCCTGACCGGCCGTCTCACCGCCTTTCCGCTGCCCGCGCGCGGCAAGGACCCCATCCCGGCCGTGCTCGTGCTGCCCGGCGGCGCCTACCTCAACCACGCCAGCCACGAGTCCGAGCCGGTCGCGCGCTGGCTGAACGACCTCGGTCTGGCCGCGTTCGTGCTGCGGTACCGGGTGGCGCCGCACCGCCACCCGGCCCCGCTGACGGACGCGGTGGCCGCGCTGCGGGCGATCCGCGCCAGCGCCCCGCGCCTGGGCGTCGATCCCGCCCGCGTCGGCGTGCTCGGCTTCTCAGCCGGCGGGCACCTGGCCGCCTCACTGGCCAGCGGTCCGGGTGTCGAGGCGGCGGACCGCCCGGCGCTGGCCGTGCTGGGCTACCCGGTGATCTCGTTCAGCCAGCTGCCGCACCTGGGCTCGCTGACCGCGCTGCTGGGCGAGGACGCCACCACCGCCGAACGCCGCGCCGCGTCGCGGGAGCTGGCGGTCGACCCGCACACCCCGCCGGTGTTCCTGTGGCACACCGCCGACGACGAGGCGGTCGATGTGGCGCACTCCCTGCGCTACGCGGAGGCGCTCACCGCCGCCGGGGTACCGGTCGAGCTGCACGTCCTGCCGCACGGGCGGCACGGTGTCGGGCTCGCCACCGGTGACCCGGTGGTGTCCCGCTGGACCGGCTGGTGCGCCGAGTGGTTCCGCGCGCATGGCTGGCGCTGACGGCCCGGGGCCGATGCGGATACGGCTGCTCGGCACGGGGTCGGGAGACGGCTGGCCCAACCCGTGGTGCCGCTGCCGCTCCTGCGCCTGGGCGCGCCGGACACCGGGCGCCGCGCGCGGCCAGACCTGCGTGCTGGTGGACGACACGCTGCTGATCGACACCGGCAACGTCCGCAACGCCGCCGTTCCCCTCGATGCGGTGCGGACGGTGCTGTTCACCCACGCCCATCCCGACCACGCCGACCCGCAGCCGCTGTTCTGGCGGTACTGCGCCTTCAAGCACGCGGGCCGCGTGGCACCGCTGGAGATCGCCGGGCCGCCCGCCGCGCTGGAGGTGTGCCGCCCGTGGGTGGACCCCGAGGGGCCGTTCACGTTCACGCCGCTGCGCGCGGGCCAGCGCCAGCGCCTGGCCAGCGGGCACACGGTGCGGGCGCTGCCGGCCCGGCACTGGCCCGGCGACCCGCACGTCGGGCCCGCCCTGCTGTACGCCGTCGACGAGCGCCTGCTGGCGGCCTGGGACACGGGCGCACCGCTGCCGCCCGCCGACCACCCGGCCGCGCCCGGCTACGACGTGGTGCTCCTGGAGTGCAACGACGGCCTGCGGCCCGCCTATCCGGAGCACCACAACCTTCAGGCGTTCGCCGGTACGGTCGGCGGACTGCGGGCGCGCGGCGCCATCGACGACCACACCCAGGTGGTCGCCGTCTCGCTCGGCTGCGGCAACCCGCCGGGGCCCGAACTCGACGCCATCCTGGCCCGCTGCGGCGCCGCCGCTCACCCCGACGGCACCGTGCTCACCGCACCGCCCCGCCCGCGCCCGGCGCGGCAGGGAACCGGCCGGGCCGCGCCGGGGGCCGCGTTCAGGAGGTGAGGGTGACGGTCATGCGGGGCAGCAGCCGGCCCGGAATGGAACCGGAAGGGCTGGAGCCGGTGCGGACGGCGCCCATGGCCCGGTAGAACGGTTCGGCGTGCGGGTCGGCGTCCAGCGACAGCCGCGTGAACCCCTCGGCGCGCGCGGCCGTGACCACGTGTGTGAAGAGCTGGCGGCCGATGCCCCGGCCGATGGCGGGCGGGGCGACGAACAGCATGCCGAGTTCGCCTTCCGGCGGATCGCCTTCGAGTGTGGCGAAGCCGAGGACGTCACCGCCCCGCTCCGCCACCGTGACCCGGCGCCGCGTCATGTCTTCCTCGCGCAGGGTCAGTTCGTCCGCGCATGCCGCGAGGAACGCCTCGTCGTAGCCCCAGTGCCCCTTGGAGCGCAGCGCCAGCGCGCTCAGCTTGGCGGCCTCACCCGGCCGTCCCGGCCTGACCGTCACGCGCCCGCTGTCCGCCATGAGCCTCCTCCTGCTGCCTCGCACCGCTTCCGGCCCGCGCGCCGGTCCAGGCGCCCAGCGCGGTCACTGCTCCCGCGCCGGCCGCCAGGGCGGCCGCGTACTGCCGCGCCGTGATGCGCGTCCTATGCCGCGGCGGCACCAGGCCCTCCGGGTCCTGGTATACCTCCAGCCGGTCGCCGGGCCCGGCGTGGCGGCAGCCGTCACCGTCGAGTTCGGCGGTGCTCCCGTCCGGGAGGCGGACGTCGCAGACGGCGGAGGTCTGGCCGGTGTTCACCGACTCCCGTGCGCGGACCCGCTCGATGACGGCGGTCACCTGCTCGCCGCGCTGGTCGAGCACGGCGTCGGAGAGCAGCACGGCCGCGGTCATCATGAGAGCCAGCTGGACGCCCGCCAGGGGCAGCACGCACCAGCGTGCGAAGCGCAGCGTGACGCCCGCGCTTACCACGATTACGGCCATGCCGGTCACGCCGCCGGCGAGAGCCAGCGCGGATGGCCCTGACAGCAGCGGCACGGCCAGCAGCAGCCCCGAGCCGGTCACCGCAACAGCGCTGGCCAGCCCGCCCGCCGCCCCCAGTAGCACCCGCGCCGCCGTCCCCATCGCCTGCTCCTCCCCCGCGCGCTGCGGCCCTGGCCGGGCCGGCCGAGGAGCCCCTGCCACAGCTGCCCGTCACACCGCGCCGCCCGGCAGGCGCGGCGGCCGGGCGGCGGTGGCACCGGGGGTGGTCAGTCCCCGTCGAGTTCGATGTCGAGGCCGATGTCTTCCAGGGCGTCCTCGGCCTCGTCCAGCACTTCCTCGGCGAACTCCTCTTCCAGTTCCTCGTCCACGCGCGGTCTGCCTTTCTCGCAGGTTGCTCGAAGGGAGCTGGGAGCCCCGCTGGCGCGAGGCAGACCGCATCGTACTGTGAAGAAGGCGTCAACTCACCCCTTATCACAGGGGTATTCAGATCTCTCTCAGGCTCCGCTCTCCTGCTCGGCCTCCACCTGCGCGTTCCACTCGCGTTTCGGAGGCCTGCCAGCCGTCCTCGTCGTGCCCCAGGCGCCAGTAGCCGGAGACCGGCATGTCCTCGCGCGGCACGCCCCGGTCCAGACGCAGGTAGCGGCACAGCCGCTTGACGAAGCGCGCCTCGCCGTGGACGAAGGCATGGACGCGTCCGGGAAGTCCATCGCGCGCACAGCCTCGGCCAGCCGCCCGCCGACGCGGGCGCCGCCGCGGCGGAGCCAGACGGTCTCCGCGCCCTCTGGCGCGCCGGGCTTCTGCTCCTCGTCCGCACCGGCCACCTCGATGACGGCCCGGACGACGGGCTGTGCCGGGCCCTGGAACGCCTGGGTCCCGCAGCCGCTCCAGGGCGGCGGCGATGGCGGGCAGGGCACTCTCGTCGCCCGCCAGCAGGTGCCAGTCGCCGCGGGATCGGGGGTAGGCGCCGCCGGGCCCCGCAGGCGCAGCGTGTCGCCCAGCCGCGCCTTCCGCGCCCAGGGGCCGGCCAGCCCCGCGTCGCCGTGCACGACGACGTCCAGGCAAGGCTGACCTCACACGCCGACGGTTGCCGGCAAGACGCCCTGCGGCCGGTGCCGCCCCGGGTTCCCCCACCCGCTTGGCGGAACGCGCCCGCGCGGGGGCGGGAGCCGCGCGGCCGCCTCCGTGACCAGGCGCGCGGGGCCGCAGCACCGGGAAGCGGCGCGCGGTGGGTTCCGGCGCGCGTTTGCGGGCCCGCGGGGGTGCTGCTCGACTCGGACGCAGGGGCCCTGCCCCGCATCACGTCCCCTTTCCAAGGAGATCCGCCGTGACAGCGAGCCCGAGACCGTCCGCCTCCTCCGAGCACCACCCCGACGGCAGCCAGCCGTGGCTGCACCAGACCAGCGGCGTCATACAGGAGTTCGGCACCGTCAAGCAGTTCCCGGTGGCGCTGCCGGAGGAAACGCGCCTGTACTCCTGCCAGCGTCTGAACAAGGTGCTGGCGGACAGCCAGATCCTGTTCGCGCTGTACAAGAAGTACCACTGGCTGATGCGGGGCCCGACCTTCTACCAGCTGCACCTGCTGCTGGACAAGCACGCCAACGAGCAGCTCGAACTGATCGACTCGATCGCCGAGCGGATCCAGACCCTGGGCGGCATCGCGGTCGGCGACCCGCGCCACGTCGCGGAGATCACGACCATTCCGCGCCCGCCGAACGGCGCGGAGGAGGTGCCCGCCATGCTCTCGCGCCTGCTGGAGGCCCACGAGACGATCCTGACCGACTCCCACGACGCCGCCGCCCGCACCCAGGAGCTGGGCGACGACGGGACGAACGATCTGCTCGTCTCCGACGTGATCCGCACCGGCGAGCTCCAGAGCTGGTTCGTGGCCGAGCACCTGGTGGACACGCCGCTGGTGCGCGCCTGACCCCCCGTTCCCGGCGGCCGGTCAGACCAGCACGAACACCATCACCACGGCGACGGTCACCACGACGGCGGCCGCCAGCGCCAGCCGCAGGCACGAGGAGCCCGCGCCGCCGGGGCGGGCGGCGGCCGCGGCAGCCTGGTCCGCCGGCCGCGCCGGCCCGGCGGGAGTGCCTGGCGCGAGGGCGGCAGCGCCGGCGGGGAACGGTTCCCCGGGGTCCCGCCACTCCCACGTCCCGTCCGGCCGGGGGTCGCCGCGGCGCAGCGCCCCGCTTCCCTCCCGCCGCCAGCGGGTGCCCGCGGCGTCGGTGAACCCGACGGTGAGATCGTGCGGTTCGGGCACCCGCCCCTCGCCGTCCGCCACCCGCGCGAGGTGGAAGGAACGCTGGTCACCCGGTCCGAGCGGGCCGGCGACCCCGGGCACCGCCTGCCCCCGGTAGGAGGCGGTCAGGCGCGTGACGGGCTGGTCGCCGGGGTTCACCAGCACCAGCCGGTACGTCGTCCAGCCCTCGTGCAGCGGCGACCGGGCGGCGACCGTCCGCACCTCGATCATCGATGCCTGGACACGTCCCTCGCGCCGCTCCACCTCCCGCTCGCGGGCCGCGACCCGGGCCTCCCGGCGGCGGATGGCCGCCTGGGCCCGTACCTGGCCGCGGTGGGATAAGTAGCTGACGGCGAGCGCGCCCAGGGCGACGCACACGCTGAATCCGGCGATGAGATTCTGGGCCACCGGGCCACTATGGCGGCTCGCCGCCGTCAGCTCACGGGGTCTTGCGGAATTCGTCTGCGCCCGGGCCGTGCGGGCGGTCAGTCGCCGCACAGGGCGTGCTCGACCAGGGTCTGGGCGGCCGCCGCCTGTTCCTCGAACGCCTGCTGGTCGGCGAAATCGGTCGTGAAGGCGGCGGCGTTGGCGGCGGCCGTGCCGTCCTCGGTCACGCCGGTCTCGGAAGTCGTGCCGAACGACGTGCCGCCGTGGAACCAGAAGCCCTCGCCGTCCCCGCAGCGCGGCGCCCACGCGATACCCAGGCCGTACTCGGTGCCCGGGCCGGCGAAGTCCTCGGCGGGGACCGTGCGCTGCATCTCGGCCAGCTGCTCCGGCGGCAGCAGCGTGCCGTCCATCAGCGCGCGCAGGAAGGTGTTCACGTCCTGGTTGGTGCTGATGATGCCGCCGTCCGGGCCGCCGTCGGCGGCCAGCGAGGTGTCGGTCAGCTCCTCCTCCCCGGGGAACCGGGTGTACGCGGTGGCCGTCGGCTGCGGCACGTACGGCGAGGTGCCCGGCGTGAAGGTGTGTTCCAGGCCCAGCGGCTCGATGATCCGCTCGTGCACCTCCCGCTCCCAGCTGTGCCCGGTCGCCTCCTCGATGATCATGCCGGCCAGCAGGTAGTTGGTGTTGGAGTACTCCCAGCGGGTCTCGGCTCCCGGGTCCGCCGCGTCAGGCAGCCAGCTGGGCGGGACCGTCATCGCCAGGGCGACCTTCTCCTCGTCCGTCCGGCTGTCGAACCTCCCCTCCCGGTACCCCTCGGGCGTCAGCACGTCCGGGTCGCCGAAGAGGACGTCGGTGTAGTCCGCCAGCCCGCTGGTCTGGCGCAGCAGGTTCTCCAGGGTGATGCGGCTGCCGTCATTGCCGTTTCCGGTGACCAGGCCGGGCAGCCACTCCTCGACCGTGTCATCCAGGCTGAGCGTGCCCTCGGCGACCAGCTGCAGGGCCACGACGGCGGTGTAGGTCTTGGTGTTGCTGCCGATGCGGTGGTAAGAGTTCCGCGGCACGGGCCGCTCCTCTTCGAGGCTGGCGGTGCCGGCGCGCGCCCACGCGGTCTCGCCGTCCGCGTACTGGGTGGCGGCGATGGCGCCCGTCGCGCCCGCCGCGGTGATGGCCCGCACGTCGCGCCGCAGGGTGTCCTCGTCGCCGGACACGGCGGACGCGCCGCCGGTGACCGCCTGGGTCACCAGGGCCGCCAGGCCCACCGCCGCCGCCAGCCCGAGCCGTGTGAGAACCGTCGCGCGCTTGCTCGTCATCCCTCGTCTCCCGCCGTCGTCCCGGCTGTTCTCCACGTGCTCACGACGCTACGGACGGGCACCGGCCCGCTCCATGCGGCTGGCCCGACAGCGCGGGGTGGGGTTGTCCCCCGGCCGGGGCGGCCTGCGACGGGGCGCCGCGGTCCGGCACCCCGCGCATCAGGAGCAGGTCCTCACCCCAGCCGTCCAGGACCGGGCCGTGGCCGGCCGCGCGGGCGTGCGGCTCCAGGCCGTTGAACATCGCGCGCAGGCCGGGCGCGGGCGAGGCGGCGGTGAGGGTCTCCTCCAGCAGCGGCAGCAGGCGCTCGGCCGCCCACTCCGGGCGGCTGAGCGGATGGTGCCGCAGCTCCCAGCGCAGGTACCTGTTGAAGGGGCGGACCCGCTGCTCGCAGGCGAAGACGTAGGAGAGGAAACCGGGGACTGCCAGTTCCGCCGCGTCGAGCCGGGCCGCGCACGGGTCGCCGTCGCGGTCGTTCTTCAGCGAGCGGTACACGCCGTTGCAGAACGCGTCGAGCGCGGCGGGCGCCGCGCGCGCCGCCTCCTCGGCCGTCAGGCGGCCCTTGGCGGAGACGAGGCGGGCGAGCAGCCCGTCGGGGGTGTCCCGCAGCACGACGGCGTGCGCGAAGGTGTACCGGTTCCACTCGCTGCCGGAGCCGGGCAGGGCGTGGGCGCGGAACTCGCTCAGGGGCAGTGCCCACACGTCGAGCCGGGCACCGCGCCGCAGTTCGGCGGCGGCGTCCGCCTCCGCGCCGTCCTCGGTGACCAGCAGCACGTCATAGTCCGAGCGGGGCGTGGCCGCGCCTGGCGCGCCCGCGAGCCCGTCAGCACCGCGCCGATGACGCCGCGCCGCTCCCGCAGCCGGGCCAGCAGCGCGGCGAACTCCACGCTGGCACTGGGCGCTTCGGTCATGTCCGCCACCCAAGCACCGCGGGCGGCGCGGCGGCAACCGGTTACCGGGAGAGGTCCCCGCGATCCAGGCGGTGGCGGACCCAGACGGTGGGCCCGACGTCCGCGGCTGCCCGGCCCCCGGCGCGCCGGAGCGGATCTTGACACCGCGGCCGACCGCTGTGTTGTATCGATAAAACACCCTGCCGCCCCTCCCGCTGACTGCCCAAGGAGCCGATCCGTGCCCGAGCGCGCCGCCACCGCGATCATCAACCTCGACATCGAGGGTCCGGTGATCAGCCGCCACCTCTACGGCCACTTCGCCGAGCACCTGGGACGGTGCATCTACGGCGGGTTCTACGTCGGCGAGGACTCCCCGATCCCGAACGAGGGCGGCATCCGCCTGGACGTCGTCGAGGCGCTGCGGGCGCTGAACATCCCCAACCTCCGCTGGCCCGGCGGCTGTTTCGCCGACGAGTACCACTGGCGGGACGGCGTCGGCCCCAAGGAGCAGCGGCCCGTGATGGTCAACACCCACTGGGGCAACATCGAGGAGAACAATCACTTCGGCACCCACGAGTTCATGGCGCTGTGCGAACTGCTGGGCGCCGACCCGTACATCAACGGCAACGTCGGCAGCGGCACAGTGCGGGAGATGAGCGAGTGGGTCGAGTACCTCACGCGCGACGGCGACAGCCCGATGGTCCGGCTGCGGAAGGCCAACGGCCGCGAAAAGCCCTGGCGCGTGCCGTTCTGGGGCCTGGGCAACGAGGCGTGGGGCTGCGGCGGGAACATGCGGGCCGAGCACTACGCCGACCTGGCCCGGCAGTACGCCACCTACTGCCGCGACCATGACGGCAACAAGCTGTACCGGATCGCGGCCGGCGCCGCCGACGCGGACGTCACCTGGACCGAAACGCTGATGAAGGCGCTCAGCTGCCTGGGCTGCAAGAAGCAGCCGCGCCCCTACTACCAGGGCATCTCGTTCCACTACTACACGCTCACCGGGCCGTGGGAGGCGAAGGGCAGCGCCACCAGCTTCACAGAGGAGGACTACTACCGCACGCTGGCGGCGGCCCAGGAGATGGACGAGGTCATCTCCGCGCACTCCCGCGTCATGGACTGCTATGACCCGGGTGCCACGGTCGGCCTGGTGTGCGACGAGTGGGGCACGTGGTGGGACGTGGAGCCCGGCACCAACCCCGGCTTCCTGTTCCAGCAGAACACCCTGCGCGACGCGCTGGTGGCCGCCACGACGTTCGACATCTTCCACCGCCACTCCCGCCGCCTGGTGATGGCCAACATCGCGCAGACCGTGAACGTCCTCCAGGCGATGCTGCTCACCGACGGCGAGCGGCTGGTGCGCACCCCCAGCTACCACGTCTTCGAGATGAACAAGCACCACCAGGACGCCGCGTCGCTGACGGTGCACCTCACCGAGCCCGCGCCGCGGCGCGCCGCCGGGGAGCGGGAGGTGGAGACGCTGTCGGTCTCGGCGAGCACGAAGGACGGCCAGGTGCTCATCTCGCTGAGCAACCTGGACGCCCGCGAGCCGGCCGAGGTCTCGTTCGACCTGCGCGGCCGGACCATCGGTGAGCCCCACGCCCGGATCCTGACCGCCGAACGGCCGCAGGACCACAACACCAGCGAGGCACCGGACACCGTGGTGCCCCGTCCCTTCACGGACGTCACGGTGACCGCGACGACCCTGCGCGCGGTCCTGCCGCCGCACTCGTTCGTCACCGTGCGGGCACCGCTGAACTGACTGACGCCCCCGCGGTGCGCGCCCGACGACCCGTCACTTACCCTTCGGTGCACAGCGTTTCACCTGACGAAACGGATCAGCTGCGGGAAGGCGGACGGTATGACGGAAGGCGGGACGGGCGCGCAGCCCGAGGTCGACATCAACGTGCCGAGCGTGGCGCGCATGTACGACTACGCACTGGGGGGCAAGGACAACTACGCGGCGGACCGCGAGGCGTTCGAGCGGCTGGAGGCGAACGCGCCGAGCACCAGGCCGCTGGCGGTGAACAACCGGAGGTTCCTGCAGCGGGCAGTCCGCGTCCTGGCGCGTGACTACGGGGTACGGCAGTTCATCGACCACGGCTCGGGGCTGCCCACGCAGGACAACGTGCACCAGATCGCGCAGCGCGAGGATCCCGAGTCGCGGGTGGTCTACATCGACAACGACCCGATCGTCCTGGCCCACGGCCGCGCACTGCTGGAGGAGAACACCCGCACGGCCGTGATCCAGGCGGACATGCGGGACACCGAGAAGATCTTCGCCCACCCGGAGGTGACGCGGCTGATCGACCTGTCACAGCCGGTCGCCGCACTCTTCGTCTCGGTGCTGCACTGCATCCCGGACCAGGACGACCCGGCGGGGCTGGTGCGGCGGGTGGCCGACCGGCTGCCGTCGGGGAGCTTCCTGGTGATCAACCAGCTGGTCAGCGATGACCCGGCCATCCGCCAGAAGATGACGGACTCCATGCTCGACAGCACGCGCGGCAACTGGGGTCGGGTGCGCGAGAAGCACGAGGTGCAGGCGTTCTTCGACGGCCTTGAGATCCTCGACCCCGGACTGGTGGAGATCAGCACCTGGCGTCCCGACTCCGAACTGGCGCCCAAGCAGCTGACGACCGAGTGGATCGAGTACGGCGGGGTCGCCCTCAAGCCCTGACCGCGCCGCCCGGCCCGGGGCGCGGGGCGGCGGCACGCGCTAGCCCGCCCCGCGCTCGCCGTCCGGGCGCAGCGCGGCGAGGATGGCGCCGGTCCTGCCTTGGGGTTCGGCGGTGGCGCAGAGGCTGTCCATGACGGCCATGTAGTCCTCGACGTCGTCGCGCTTG
>NZ_JAERRL010000010.1 GCF_016741785.1 Streptomyces sp. 7-21 | reverse complement strand
CTCCATGCTAATCACCCAACACGCACGATACGCAAGTTCATTCGGTTCCGTAGCCGAAGACGCCTCTTCCCCGGTCTGACTCCGTACGGCAGCATGGCACGCGTCATGGGGAGGACACGATGAGTGACGGAGGGGCAATGAGCGATGGTGTCCTTCAGCTAGCTACCCGCACACGCCTGCACTCGTTAACCGACGGCTGGCACGGCGCGTGGTCTCAGCACGTGGGCCGCGGCGTGGGGGCACAAGACCCAAGCCCTGCGCGAGCGAGTCCTGACGAAGCGCAGGCGCTGCGCGGAGCAGAGGGCCTGCGTGCGGGGTGGATGTAGTGCGTACGAGCATCCGGATCGGAGCGAAGCGTCAATCTCTGCTTTGCTGTCTGCCGTACAGGGAGGATGGCGGTCCTCGGTACTCGGTGACGGCCTGGCAAGGGGGGTACGCCAAGGACGAGGCACTGCGGAGCGCCGAGTTGACGCGCTCCGCCTTCGGGGTCGCGGAGGAGAAGGACCAGGTCGGCGGGCGTTGGCTGGGGCGCAGTGTCCTTCCCAGTGGGGGTGGGGCGGTACGCGCTGGACTACGAGGGCCGGGGGAGGGTGCGCCGTCCTTCAGCGCTTCGGAGCGTGAGGCGCAGCGGGAGCTGCTGGCCAGTTGTGCGCGGGCGGAAGCGGAGCGGTACTGCTGTTGTGAGCTAAGCCTGCTGGTATGCCGGGTCGGGATAGGTGGGCGGAAATTCAGGATTCCGTCGAGCCGGGGCACTTATGGGCCGGGCTGCAATCCTGCAAGGTATCGACCCAGAAGATGATGACGACTCAATGGATTCGATGTGGAAACGGCGAGGAAGCAAGGCGTTGATGGTTATGTTTCTGTTCGCAGCCGCGCATGTGTGTTGCTCGGGCGGTGAATAGTGATGGCCGGGTGGCGCTCGAAGGGGATAGCTGTAACGCTGGCAGTGGTGGTATCAGCCTCGGTGTGGTGGGTCTATTCCGAGACCAATGTGCTTGCCAGCGGTGATTTCTGTGGCGGTCTTGTGGAGCAGGACGACGTCCAGGCGGTGCTGGAGCACGATGGTCGGCTGTCGGCTTCAGGAAACCTCGAGTCGGTCTTCTCTCAGTGTGTTATCAGCGGTAAGGGATTCTTTCCTCCTGGTATGAGTTCTAGTGCCACCTTAAGGATCAGGACCGCGGGTGCCGGATATCCAATATGGCGGGAAAGCATCGCCGTTGACACTGGTCACTCACTTTTTGATGGTGTTTTCTTCGGAGCTGTAACCGCTAGCGGGGGATGGATTGTCTTTCCTTCGCAGTGCGAGGACTGGGAGAGCGTTGTCGGGAGGGACATCGGGGGGACGAGCTGACGCTTCAGGTGTTCATCGATCACCCTGCAGGTGGTGAAGATGCTACGGATAGCACGATTGATCTGCTGACGGCAGTCGGGCAGCGGCTGAGTGAGATGGCGGGATGCCCTGCTGTGGAGCAGGGGTCGTACACGCTGTCAGCGCTGGGGGGCAGCGGTCCGGTTCAGACGTTGGATCCGGAATCAGTGTGCGGTATCGAAGGGTTTACCCTCCCAGGGGACGCAGATCCCCGTTATGAAGGGGAAACGCTGGAGCAGCGGGTGCGGAATGAGGCAGGGGTATGGCTATGTGATATCTGGCTCCCTGGTGATGACATCCCAGATATCACTGCGGCCGTGGTGCAGAATAACAGCTTGATCGACACTATCCGTACTGCTGGTACTGAGGTCGAACCCTGCGACCGCATCCCGACCTACCTCACCACTTCGGAGTCCAAAGAATACCGCGATCGAACCATGTTCAAGGATACCGAGGAGTACCCCTCGGTGGTTTTTCAGGGAGCTCTCGAAGAGAGTGTCCGTGAAGTTCTTGGCTGCGATTCCTAGTCTTGGCTATTTGCAGGCATAGTATGTGCCTTAAGTCTTCGTTTTTGTGCGGCGGATCTTAGTGTCGGTAAGCGGACATTGTTGAGTGCCATAGGTGCCCGTGATCAGCTCTGTTTTCGTCGCGTCCCCAGTGAGGGAGTTTTTTCATCCGGTTTCTGCTGCGCTAGGTAACGTCCTGGTACGGGGTGTGCGCCAAGGGGCAAGGTGCGAGCAAGCGGGGATAGCTCTGGGGCTGCGGAGGAGAGGGGCAGAAAGCGGCGGTGCGGCTCTTGATTGCTGGGAGGAGTGAACTTCTTGCAGGCGGGGAAGAAGGGTATAGTTTTCTGGGTCGGTGTTTTTGCCGGTTCCTTGGTGCTCGTAGTTCTCTTAACTTATGTCCTGTTTGAGGGATTTCCGCGTTGGAACGCGCAGTGCGACGTTGCGAACTCGTGCTCCGGTCAGCTGGCTGTGGCGGAGATCAGAGACGTCTTGAACAGTGATGATCTGAAGACGGGTACTTATGCCGGCGGCAGTGGTATCTACTGGGAGCAGGTCTGTGTGATATCTCCCTGGGAGGGAGATGAGAGCGAAGTCCGGGTAGCGATCGGCTACATGAACCAGCTCGAGTACATCTCCAGAACGACACCGGGGATCGGCCGGGAAGTTCCTGCCGCTATTGGCCATGGCTGGAGCGGTTTCGTAGCAGCGGATGAACGTGCGGCCAGCGCAACCGTTACCGTCCGTTGTGGTGAAACAGAAGACTTGATAGTGCGGGCGGATTACGAGGCCGCAGACCGTGGTGAGCGCGGGGATGATGCCCCCGACCCTACCTCCGCGGATTATGCGGCCTTGGCCCGTGTGGCGACGGGTACGGCCGCCAATGTGGCTGCGGACCAACAGTGCGAGTCCGAGCTTGGGGGTGAGGTGAACGAGCTGGACGTCCCTTCCCTGGATGACGCAGTGCCGGTGCAGCAGGCCGATGGGTTGTGCGGGAGTCTTCCTGGTTTCCAGGAGCTTGCCAGCACACTGGGTGTGGTCTCAGTTGTGGACGGGTCTGCCGGATCGGCGCCACTGTCGGGTTGCCGGCTGCAACTCAGCGACGACGGGCAGACGTACGTGCTGCTGTCTGCGTCGTACGGGGGCTACGCAGTAGAGGAGACGAGGCACACCGTTGAACTGGCGGAGAGCGCATCCGGTGTGGCGGAAGAGGACAGCCAGGTGGTGAGAGCCTGGGCTCAGGCGGAGTGTCCCGCTCCCTTCCGCATCGGGCGGTATGCGCTCCGCGTTGTGGCGGAGGAGGGAAGCCCGGCGTACTCGCGGGAGCAACGTGCCGTGCAGCGCGAGCTGCTGGCCAGTTTCGCGCGGGCGGAGGCGGAGCGGTACGGCTGTTCCGAGCTGAGGGTGCCGTAGTGCCGGGCTGACGGCGTGCGGCAGTTCCTGGTGCCCGGTCCCGGCGGCAACCGCGTCCGCGTCAGCCAGCCACGAGCCCGGGAAGAGGGGCGGACGCCCGCGCCGGCGGAGACCCGGCCGCCGCCGCGGAGGTGCTGACGAGCCGGCGGCTGACCGGGCTGTGCCAGGAGCGGCAGGCGTCAGACGGCTGATTCGCGCTTCACGTCGAGGACGTCGACGCGGTGGAGCTGGAAGACCTCCCACATCCGTTCGGGGCCCTCCGCCTCCACGAACTCGATCTCCGGATCCGTCAGCGGTATCAGCGTGATGATCTGCATGGCGATGGCGCCCGCCTCGTTCCACACCAGGTCGAACTCCTCGCCGAACAGCGGGCTCGGGTGGGCCAGCAGCCCGCAGATCTCCGTGCCCTCCACGAGCGGCCGTCGGTTGTCGAAGTGGAAGCCGTACTCCAGTCCTCGCTGGTGCTTGAGCGTCAGCCGGGCCATGGCATCGGTGAAGTAGCGGGCGATGTGCCGCTGGTCCTCGTACAGCGTGCAGACCAGCTCCTGCGGCTGGAGCGTGGTGATGTCCTGGAAACGCAGCCCGTTGGTGATGACGGAGGCGACCCCGCGGTCCTCCAGGCGGTACTCGACCAGGTCGTATCCCCGGTGGCCCTCGCTGGTCTCGCCGGACTCGATGTCACATATCCGGCCGAGGAAGCGTTCCAGGTGGTCGAGAAGCTTCGGGGCGGCGGTGGGCGAGGTCATGTGGGGGGCTCCTGCTTGGTCGTCAGGTGGCCGGACCAGCACGGATGCGTGGGGGTGCGGCCCGGCGCGATCGGTTCGCGGAAGATCGTGGCATACATGTCCTGGTCCGTCGCCGGGACAAGTGCGGTGAATTCGCACAGCCACGCGCCGCTGGCCGCGCCGGAGCCGCCCGTTACGCGGCCATCCGCAGGTAGCGCCCGGTCAGCGAGGCGGGGGCAGGCGGCCAGGCCGGCCGGGGTGCCCTCGAAGACGACGCTGCCGCCGTCCGGCCCCGAGCCCGGCCCGAGGTCGATGACGTGGTCGGCCGCGGCGATGACGCGCGGGTGGTGCTCGATGGCGACGAGCGTCGCCCCGCCGTCCACCAGGTCGCCGAAGAGCGCGAGCAGCCGGTCCACGTCGACGCCGTGGAGCCCGGCGGCCGGTTCGTCCAGCACGATCCGCCGCTCGGAGAGCTTTCCCGCCGGCACGCTCCAGCCCCTGGGTGAGGACCGGTGCCGCTACACCGCCGAGGCCGACTCCTATGAGTGGCTCGCCACTGTCCTGGTGCTGTCGGGCGTCGAGTTCACGGTCGAACGCCCCGCAAGGTTCGGGGCGTTCCTCGTCGGCGCGGCCCGCCGCCTGCTGCGCGGCGCGGCAGCCGCCGGGGAAAACCTCTAGCGGCGACCGCACCGGCCCCCGTACCGTCGTCGGCCATGAAGCTGCTGTCCGTGAACATCGGCAGGCCACGGCCCAATCCCTGGAAGGGGATCGAGGCGACTGGCATCGACAAGCGGCCCGTCGAGGGGCCCGTCGCCGTCGCCGCGCCCGGTCCCAAGGGGACCGGCGCGGTCGGGCTCGCGGGCGACCGCGTGTTCGACGTGCAGCACCACGGCGGGGACGACCAGGCCGTCTACGCCTACGCCCGCGAGGACCTGGACCGCTGGCAGGAGACGATGGGCAGGGAGCTGTCCAACGGCGTCTTCGGCGAGAACCTCACCACCGTCGGGGTCGACGTCAACGGCGCGCGCATCGGCGAACGCTGGCGCGTGGGCCGCGGCACCGTGCTGGAGGTGTCCTGCCCGCGTACCCCGTGCGGCACGTTCGAGGGCTGGCTGCGGCGCGAGGGCTGGATCAAGGAGTTCACCCGCGCCGCCGTACCCGGTGCCTACCTGCGGGTCATCGAGCCCGGTGAGATCAGCGCCGGTGATCCGGTGGAGATCGTGCACCGCCCGGACCACGACGTCACCATCGCCGTGGTCTTCCGCGCCTTCTTCGGTGAACCGGAGCTGCTGCCGCGCCTGCTGGCGGCCGACGCCTTGCCGGAGGACATCGCGGCGCTCGTACGCCGGCGCGTCGCGCGTCCGGACGGGTGACGGCGGCGCGCTCCGGCCGCACAATGGGCCGATGGGGAGGAAAAAGCTGACGCCGCCGCCGGGGGAGCCGCGGCGTTACTGGGAGCGCACGGCGCCGGGCGACGCGGAGCGGGCGACGCGCGCGGGCCAGCCGCCGGACCTGACGGGGTTTGAGGACTTCGTGGCCAGGGTGGATCCGCTCGGCAGCCCATGGGCGGTGCCGGTCGCTCTCGTCCTGCTCGCGGTGGTCTGCGGCGGCGCGTCGTTCCTGGCGGGCGGCGTGGCCGAGCCGGCGCTGCTGCTGGCGGCGTGCGGCTGCGCGGTCGCCGTGCCGCTGGTCTACGCGTGGAACGTGCGGCAGCGCGACGCCTGGCTGGAGCGGTGCCACCGCGTGTTCCTGGCGCACGGGCTGGTCGTCGAGTCCCGCTCGCTGTGCCTGCACGCGCCGCCCGGCGACGCCCGTGACCGCGCCTGGGTGCTTATCGACGTGCGCACGCCCCCCGAGCAAGCCGCGCGCCTGCACGCGGCGTTCGGCGCCTGGCTGTGCGCGGCCCGCGCCGACCCCCCGCTGTGGGCGCGGGTCAACCGGTGGCTGCGCCAGGGCACGCCGCTGGTGCCCAGCGAGCGCATCTTCGGGCCGGACGCGGCCGGGGGCTACCTGGCGGGCGGCTGGCCGGGCGGCTCGCGGTGGATGGTGGTGATGCCCTCCGACCACCGCGCGCCGGATCCGGTGCGCAGCGGCTGCCTGCTGCCGGTCCGCGACTGCGACGGCTCGCTCGAACCCGTCCCGGTCCTCGGCCCGCCGGAGTGACGCGGCGCGAGGCGGCTCATGGCCGCGGCCAGAGACGGCCGTCGCGCGCTCCATGCGGCCGCTCGCGCCGCGGGTGCGGGTTGCTCAGGTGCATGTGGTGCCCGGGCAGCATGGTCGCGAACCTGACCGCGTGCGCGGGTTCTCCGATGGGATGCACCGCTGCGCGAGGGGGATCCCGCGTCACGACGGTGCCCGCTTCGGGCCGGGCCGTGCGGGCGGCTCTCCCTCACCGGCGGCCCACAACGGGTGGTCTCCGCGGATGCGGCTCGTCAGCGGCAGGACACGCCTCGTCGTTTTACATGCGCTATGCATGCGATGTGTACGATGCACGCTCGCTCGGCTCGTCCGCTCCGTCAGCTCCTCCCGGAGGATCCGTGACCGGCTCCGCGCCCGCAGCCCGCCCGGGCGGTGTCATCGGTGTGCTGGCCTTCGCCGGCATCGTCGCCGCCCTCACACAGACGCTCGTGGTGCCGCTGATCGGAGACCTGCCGAGGCTGCTCGGCACCACCGCCTCCAACGCCTCCTGGGTCGTCACCGCCACGCTCCTCGCGGGCGCCGTCACCACTCCCGTCGCCGGCCGCCTCGGGGACCTCTACGGCAAGCGCCGCATGATGCTCGTCGCCTGCGGCCCCCTCCTCGCCGGGTCCGTGCTGTGCGCGGTGTCCTCCTCCGTCGTGCCGATGATCGCCGGACGCGGCCTGCAAGGCATGGGCATGGGCATCGTGCCCCTCGGCATCAGCGCGCTGCGCGACCTGCTGCCGCCGGAACGCCTGGGCACGGCCATCGCCCTGATGAGCTCGTCCATGGGCATCGGCGGCGCGTTCGGCCTGCCGCTGTCGGCCGCCGTCGCCGAGCACGCCAGCTGGCGCGCGCTGTTCTGGGGCTCCGCCGGGCTCGCCGCCGCGATCACCGCCCTGATCTGGCTGCTGATCCCCGCCACGCCCCCGGCCGCCCGCGCGGGCGGCGCCCCCCGGCGCTTCGACGGCGTCGGCGCGATCGGCCTGGGCAGCGGGCTGGTCTGCCTGCTGCTGGCCGTCTCCAAGGGCGGCGACTGGGGCTGGGGCAGCGGCACCACGCTCGGCCTGTTCGCCGCCGCCGCCGTGGCGCTGCTCGCCTGGGGCTGGTGGGAACGGCGCACCCCCGCCCCGCTGGTGGACCTGCGGCTCGCCGCCCGCCCGCAGGTGCTGCTGACCAACGCCGCCTCGCTGGTCGTCGGCTTCGCCATGTACGCCCAGTCGCTGATCGTGCCGCAGCTGCTCCAGCTGCCCGAGGAGACCGGCTACGGGCTGGGCCAGTCCATGCTGGCCATGGGCCTGTGGATGGCGCCCTCCGGCCTGGTGATGATGGCCGTCTCGCCGCTGGGTGCGCGGCTGTCGGCGGCGCGCGGCCCCAAGTTCACGCTGTGCGCGGGCAGCCTGGTCATCGCCCTCGGCTACGGCTCGTCGGTGTGCCTGCTCGGCTCGACGTGGACCCTGCTGGTCGTCACCTGCCTGTGCACCGCGGGCGTCGGCCTCGCCTACGGCGCCATGCCCGCGCTGATCATGGCCGCCGTGCCGCGCTCGGAGACCGGCTCGGCCAACAGCTTCAACACCCTGATGCGCTCCATCGGCACGTCCGTCTCGGCCGCGGTCGTCGGCGTCGTGCTGGCGCAGATGACCACCGAGTTCGCCGGGCACGCGCTGCCGTCCGAGGCCGGCTTCCGCACCGGCATGCTCATCGGCTGCGGCGTCGCCCTGGCCGCCGCCCTTATCGCCGCCACGATCCCCGCGCGGACGCCGGACGCCCGCGACGGCCAGTCCACCGGGGAGGGGCCGGCCGCGCCGCCCGCCGAGGAGCCCGCGGCCGCCCGCGCCTGAGCGCCGCGCGGCACGGCGGGGGACGGCCCGGCTCGAGCCTGGCTTGACCCTCACGTCGCGTGAGGACTCAGGGTGGGACGGCATGAGCGAGCACTTCGACGCCTTCCAGATCAGCCCCGTCCCCGCCCTCCGGCCCCGGCGTGAGGCCGCCCGCGCCGTTCCGCGGCATCTACGCGATGCCCGCAGGCGGCGCGGAACCGCGCCGCCGTCGGCATCACCCCGCCGGACACCGGCGACGGCGCTGTGGACCGTACCCGCGACACGGGGGACCATGCCTGACGCCGCGCGTACCGGTGACACCGCGGGCCTGACCGTCGGCCGGCCGCGGCGCGCCTGGGCGTGACCGTCCGCACCCTGCACCACTGGGACGCCACCGGCCTCGCCCGGCCGTCGCTGCGCACGCCCGCCGGGGACCGGGACGCTGCGCCCGTCTTCCGCCGCTCCCGGTTGCCTGGTCAGATGCCCGGCTGCCTGGCGTGTGAAGGACGGGTGCCCGCGCGGGGTGGATCACATGGGAGATCGATGGATACACCGGTGCGGGAATGGCTTCCGGGCCTTACGATCGTTCTCCTGCTCGCCAGCCTCCCTACGAGCGACTGGGGACGCGATCATGAACAGCGCTTATGAACTACCTGCCGAGGACCGGGAAGAGTTCGAGCAGGTCCTCGAGGAAGCGCTGCGCACGTACCGGTTGTCCACCGGCGCTGACGAGCAGCGGCTTACGGAACTGCGGGCCGAGGCGCTGCGCATGCTGCCCGCCCTCGCCGCTGCCGCCCAGAGCGAGTACAGCAGGTTCGACCGGCTGCGGCGCCGGTACGGCGCCGCCCCGGGAACTCCCGCGCTGCCTAGGGCACTTCGCTCGGCCAGCACGGAGGAACGTTCCGGCGGACCGGGCGTGCTGGCCGCCGTGTTCGCGCTGGTGCCGGTGCTCAGCACCGTGACCGCGCTCGTCTTCCTCACCGTCGGGTACGGGCTCGGCCTGACCGACGCCGAACCCGCCCTCGCCGCACCGATGCGGCAGGCCGGCTGGGCGTTCGCGGCCATGGCAGCGATGGGCGTGGTGGTCGCCGTGATCGCACTCGTCGTGGCGGCCGTGCGCAACAGCTCGGCGACCGCCATCCGCGCGCAGCGCCCGGTTGAAGAGATCGCACGGGCGCGCGAGGAGTGGCGCCGGGCCCTGTACGACCACGGCATCATGCCGTTCCTCCGCGCACACGGCGCTCCGCGGGACGGGCACGCCAGCCGGCGCACGCCGCGGCTCCGCTTTTCCAGCCCGGAGTTCACCAGCCCCGACTTCTCCTCTCACCCCGACGAGAGCGCCGAGCCGCGCCAGGCGCTGCGGCCCCGCTACACGCATCCGAGCTTCTCCGGGCCCGAGTTCCTGCGGCCGGCGTTCTCCAGCCCGGCCGAGACCGGGGCGGACGACGACAGTGAGACGAAGCCGCTGCCCGGGCCGCGCGGTGAGCTCGGATACGCCCCTCCGGACTACTCGGCCCCCCAGTACGACGGCCCGGAGTTCGGCAGCCCGCGCGCCCACGGAGGCCGTTCTGGCCGTGGTCCGGGATCCGCTCAACCGGACGACGACAGCCCGGACTTCACCAGCCCCGCCGAGGAGGACACCGACCCGGAGTGACCCGGGTGGCACGCCGGAGACCATCCGGATGAGCGAGGGGAGAGCGGGGAACGGTGGCAGTGGAGCCACTCGCGGCGACGGATCCGCGGCAGGCAGGGCGGTACCGGCTCACCGGGCGTCTCGGTTCGGGCGGCATGGGTCGCGTCTGTCTGGGGCGTTCCCCGAGCGGGCGGTACGTCGCGGTGACGATGGTGCGGCCCGAGCTGGCCGACGCCCCGGGGGTCCGGCGCCGGTCCGCGCGGGAGGTGGCGGCGGCGCGGAAGGTCACCGGGTTCGTCACGGCGGCCGTCGTGGCCGCTGACCCGGACGGCTCCCCGCCATGGCTGGCCACCGCCTACGTGCCGGGGCGGCTGTGGGGCGCGCACCTGTCCCACACGGTCATCAGCGGCGGGCTGGCGGGCTGCTACCTGCCGCAGGCGGACTTCGGCGATGACGGCTCCGGCCTGTGGTGCTGCCTGCTCGGCTACGTGTTCCTCGCCTACGGCGTCGTCCGGTTCCCCGGAGCGGCCAGGCGCCGCTGACGGCCCGGCGCACGGCGGCGCGGCCCGCCGGGGAGGCAACGGGCCGCGCCGGGCACCGTGGTGCGGCAGCAGGTCAGGAGGCGACCTGCTCGGCGATGTCGTCGGAGAAGGCCGTCACGCGTGTGTAGACGCCGTAGTACCCGGACCGGGCACAGCCGTTGCCCCAGGAGACGATGCCCGCCAGCGTGCCGTCGATGACGACCGGGCTGCCGCTGTCGCCCTGGCAGGAGTCGACGCCGCCCTCGGGCAGACCGGCGCAGACCTGCGTGTCCGGGTCGTACGGCAGGAGCCAGTTCTCGTAGGCCGCCGTGCAGTCGGCGTCGGAGACGACCGGGACCTGCGCCGTCATCAGCTGGTCGGGGGAGGGGCCGCCCTCCCGGATGTCACCCCAGCCCAGCAGGGTGGCCGTGTTGCCCTCGGTGTACAGGTCGGTGTCGTCGGCTCCCGCGACGGGGAGGGTCTCGTACGGCATGTCGTCCGCCAGGGTGAGGACGGCGACGTCGGCGGTGAAGGCGTCCGGGTCCCAGTCGGGGTGGATCCACACGTCGGTGACCTCGCGGACCGTGCCGTCGGTGCCGCCGAGCTCGGTGCGCCCGCCCACGACGTTCACCTCGTCGGGCGCCGTGTCCTCCACGCAGTGGGCGGCGGTGACGACCTTGGTCGGCGCCACCAGGGCGCCGCCGCAGAACTGGAAGTTGCCCGGGGTCGTCAGCTGCATGATGAACGGGAACTCGTCCGTGGTGGCGGGGGTTCCGCCCACGATCAGCGTGGACGTGTCGGAGGCGGTCGCGGTGCCGGGCAGCGCGACCGCGGCGGCGGCAGCGGCGGTGGCGAGGGCGAGAGCCGCGGTGGCACGGCGGCCGGTTCGGAACGTCATAGTGCTCCCTCAGGGTGGACGACGTGTCGTCATGGACACGTTTGACCCTTCCACTCAACCGGGCTGAGGGAGCGTTGGGCAGGTATCCGGTGTCAGAGGTCCGTGTCTGTTTTGTGTCCGCCGGCGCCACGGCCCGCCGGCGGGCCGTGGCGCCGGGGCCGGCCCCGGCGGCTCAGACGCGGACGGGCTCGCTGTCCTCGCTGGCGAGCTGGCGCTGGAGGCGCTCGCCCTCGATGTCGAGGTTGGGCAGCGCCCGGTCCAGCGGCCCGGGCAGCCACCAGGCGGCGCGGCCGAGCAGCGACATCACCGCGGGGACGAGCGTCATCCGGACGAGGAACGCGTCGATGACGACGCCGAGCGCCAGGGCGAAGCCGATCGACTTGATGATCAGGTCGTCCATGAAGATGAACCCGGCGAAGACGGACGTCATGATGACGGCGGCGGCGGTGACGACGCGGCCGTTGTGGCCCAGGCCGTTGATGGTGGCCTGCCGCGCGGTGTCGCCGTGGACGAAGTCCTCCCGCATCCGGGAGACGAGGAACACCTCGTAGTCCATGGCGAGCCCGAACAGGATGCCGATCAGCAGGATCGGCAGGAAGCTCACCAGCGGCGCCTCCGTCTCCACGCCGAACACGCCGGCCAGGTGGCCCTGCTGGAAGACCGCGACCGTGATGCCGAACGTCGCGGCCACCGTGAGCAGGAAGCCGAGGGCCGCCTTCAGCGGCACCAGCAGCGAGCGGAACACCAGCATCAGCAGCAGCACCGACAGGCCCACGACCAGCAGCAGGTAGACCGGCAGGGCGTCCGCCAGCGTCTCGGAGACGTCGATGGCCAGCGCCGTGGTGCCGGTCAGGGAGATGTCGGCGCCGTCGATGCCGGCGACCTGGTCGCGGATGGCGTGCACCATGTCCTCGGTCGCGGCGTCGCTGGGCCCGGTGGCCGGGGTGATGTTCAGCAGCGCGGTCGTGCCCTGCTCGTTCGGCTGCGGCGGGGTGACGGCCAGGACGTTCGGGGTGTCCTGGATCAGCCCGGCGGCCTCCTGCGCGGCGGCCTGCGTCGCCTCCGGGGTGCCGGCGCTGACGACCGCAACCAGGCGGCCGTTGAAGCCCTCGCCGAAGCCCTCGGCCGTCAGGTCATACGCCTCGCGCGCCGGGGAGCCCTCGGCGGCCGTGGAGGCGTCGGGCAGCGCGAGCCGCATGTCCTGTGCGGGCAGCGCCAGCAGGCCCAGGCCCGCGACGGCCGCGACGATCACCGGCACGCGCAGCCGCGTCACCAGCGTGCCCCAGCGGTAGGCGAAGCCGGGCCGCTCGCCGTCCCCGGCCGGGGCGGGCGCGGCGCCGCGCTGCTTGCGCGGCAGCACCTTGCCGCCCGCGAAGCCGAGCACGGCGGGCAGCAGCGTGAGCGCGACCAGCACGGCCACGGCCACGGTCGCGGCGGCGGCCAGGCCCATCACGGTCAGGAACGGGATGCCGACCACCGACAGGCCCGCCAGCGCGATGACGACGGTCGCCCCGGCGAAGACCACCGCCGAGCCCGCCGTGCCGGTGGCGCGCCCGGCCGCCTCCTCGGGGGCCACGCCGTCCAGGACGTACTGGCGGTAGCGGGAGGTGAGGAAGAGCGAGTAGTCGATGCCGACGGCCAGCCCCAGCATCAGGGCCAGGATCGGCGCGGTCGTCGACAGCTCCACGACGCCGCTGAGCGCGTACAGGCCGGCCATGCCGACGCCGACCCCGATCAGCGCGTTGGCCAGCGTCATCCCGGCCGCGACCAGCGAGCCGAACGTCAGCACCAGCACCAGCGCGGCCACCACCACGCCGACGACCTCGGTGGCGCCGACCTCCACCTCGGGCACGTTGGCGACCTCGCCGCCGCGCTCTACGCGCAGGCCCTCCGCCTCGGCCGAGGCGCCGACCTCCTGGTACGCCTCCTGCTGCGCGTCGGTGACGTCCTCGGCGGGGCTGTCGAACTGGACGGAGATCAGCGCGTACCGGCCGTCCGGGGAGACGGCGCCGGTCTCGAACGGGTCCAGGGCGGCGATCACGCCGGGTACCCGCGCCGCCTCCTGGACGACCGGCCCGAGCGTGGCCGCGTCCAGCGTCTCGCCCTCGGGCGCGGCCACGACGATGGTGCCGGTGGCGCCCGACGCCTGCGGGAAGTCGCGCTCCAGGGCGTCCAGGGCGCGCTGCGACTCGGTGCCCGGCATCGTGAAGTCGTCGGCGATCTGGCCGCTGAACGCGGCCGCGCCGCCGCCGAGGAGGGCGAGCAGCAGCAGCCAGACGGCGACCACGGGGCCGCGGCGGCGGAAGGAGAGGCGGCCGAGACGGTAGAGCAGGGTAGCCATGGGCGTTGGTGTGCCTTTCGGCGGTTGTGAGGCGATCGTGGTACCTCACGCCACTGTGCCGCACGCGGGGGCGGTTCGTCGTCACCCGCCCGCAGACAGTCGCGGCTGCTGCGAACGCAGCAGACCGGCGGCGGCCGCTGGCGCGGCCTCAGGTGCCGGGCCTGACCAGGCCGCTCTGGTAGGCGATCACGACGAGCTGGGCCCGGTCGCGGGCGCCGAGTTTGGTCATCGCGCGGTTGACGTGCGTCTTGGCGGTCAGCGGGGTGACGTGCAGGCGTTCGGCGATCTCCTGGTTGGACAGGCCGAGCGCGGTCAGCGTCATCACCTCGCGCTCGCGGGGCGTCAGCGCGTCCAGCCGCACGTCGGCGGGGCGCTCGCCGGGCGCGGGCTGGGACAGGAAGCGGGAGATGAGCTGGCGGGTGGCGGTGGGGGAGAGCAGCGCGTCGCCGGTGGCGACCGTGCGGATGGCCTGGAGCAGCTCGGCCGGGTCGATGCCCTTGCCGAGGAAGCCGCTGGCCCCGGCGCGCAGCGCGTCCACGACGTACTCGTCCACCTCGAACGTCGTCAGGATCAGCACCTTCACCCCCGCCAGGTCCTCGTCCTCGCAGATGCGGCGGGTCGCCTCGATGCCGTCGAGCCCCGGCATGCGGATGTCCATCAGCACCAGGTCGGCGCGGTGGGTGCGGGCGCGTTCGACGGCCTCCTCGCCGGTGGCGGCCTCGGCGACGACCTCCATGTCGTCGGCGCTGTCGATGAGGAGCCGGAAGGTGCCGCGCAGCAGCGCCTGGTCGTCGGCGAGGAGGACGCGGATGGTCATGGGCCGATTGTCTCGTCCGTCTCGCCGGGCGCGGGCAGCGGCAGCACGGCCTCGACGCGGTAGCCGTGCGGGCGGGCGGGGCCGGCGGTGAGGGTGCCGCCGGCGGCCGTGGCGCGCTCGCGCATGCTGACCAGGCCGTGTCCGCCGCTGTGCCCGCCGCCGGACGGGGTGCCGGCCGGGCCGGCGGCGGGGGCGCCGCGGCCGTCGTCGGTGACGGTCAGGCGCAGCGTGTCGGGGCCGTAGTCGAGGCGGATCCGGGCGGTGGCGGCCGGGCCCGCGTGCTTGCGGGTGTTGGTCAGGGCCTCTTGCAGGATCCGGTAGGCGGCCAGGTCCACGGAGGGCGTGGCGGGGCGGGGGGTGCCGGTGCGGTCGGCCTCGACCGGCAGGCCGGCGCGGCGGAAGGCGGCGATGAGGCCGTCCAGGTCGTCCAGGCCGGGCAGCGGGTCGCGCGGGTCGGGGGCCTCGCCTTCCTGCCGCAGCAGGCCGACGGTGGCGCGCAGCTCGTCGAGGGCGGCGCGGCTGTTCTCCTTGAGCTGGCCGAGCGCCTGGTAGGCGGCCTCCGGGTCGGTGCGGACGAGATGCTGGGCGACGCCGGTCTGGGCGTTGACCAGGGTGATGTGGTGGGCGACGACGTCGTGCAGGTCGCGGGCGATGCGCAGGCGTTCCTCGGTGACGCGGCGGGCCGCCTCCTCCTCGCGGGTGCGTTCGGCGTGCTCGGCCCGCTCGCGCAGCGCCTCCAGGCGGGCCCGGTTGGAGCGGACGGCGTCGCCCAGGGCGGTGGCGAGGATGACCAGGTCGAACGTGGCCACCGTCCGCGCGGACAGCAGGGGCTGCTGGTAGGACAGCGCCAGCAGCGGGGTGACGACCAGGGCGATCGCCAGCCCGGCCCGCCAGGCGGTGCGGCGGGGCGTGCGCGAGGCTGCGGTGTAGAGGGCGACCAGGCTGGCGGCCGGGGTGAAGCTGGTGTGCGGCCCGAGGGCGGCGTAGAGCAGCTCCATCAGCAGCGTCGCGGCCGTCACCAGCCAGGGGGCGCGGGTGCGCCAGGCCAGCGGCACGCACGAGACGACCGTCCAGGCCACGATGCCGGGGCGGGGCTCGTGCCAGCCGCCGGACTCGGTGGCCATCGACGCGGGGAGCGACATCATGGACACCGCCAGGCCCGGCAGGGTGTCCCGCAGCCGCGGGTGCCGGGCCAGCAGCTTCCTGACGCGTTCCGGCAACGAGTCGGTCATCCGCACTCCCTCAGCCATACCGAGCGCACGGCATCAAGGGTGCCGCCGCGGCCGGGGCGCGTCATTTTCCGGGCGATTCTCCGGGCACGGACACTGCGGGTACCGCGTCCGCAGCAGGCGGCCGCCGCACCCGTGACGGTGCCGGCGCGCCGGTCACCGCCGTGGTGCCGCTTCCAGCAGCCGCTCGATGACGAGGGCGACGCCGTCCTCCTCGTTGCTGGCGGTGCGGTGCGTTGTCGCGGCCAGGATGCGGGGGTGGGCGTTGGCCATGGCGTACGACGTGCCCGCCCACGCCAGCATCTCCAGGTCGTTCGGCATGTCCCCGAAGGCCACGACTTCCTCCGGTGCGATGCCGTGGCGTTCGCAGCGCTGCGCCAGCGTGCTGGCCTTGCTGACGCCCGTGCCGCTGATCTCCAGCAGCGCGGTCGGGCTGGAGCGGGTGAACTCCCCGTGCTGCCCGGCGGTCTCCCGCGCCAGGTCGAGGAACGCGTCGGGGTCGAGCGTCGGGTGGTGTGCCAGCAGCTTGAGCACCTCGCCCGGCGCGGTGAGCAGCTTCTCGGCCGTGGCGACGGCGAGCGCCTGCTCGGCGTGGAGCGGCGGGTAGTCCGGCTCCAGGCTGATGCCGCCGGCCCGTTCGACGGCGAACGTCACACCGGGCGCGGCCTCGCGCAGCAGCGCCACGGTCGCCAGCGCGTCGTCCGCCGGCAGCCCGCGCACCTCCACCAGCTCGGCGCCCCGGTGCAGGTCCACGACGGCCGCGCCGTTGCCGCAGATGGCGATGCCGTGGCCGTGGACGTGCTCGCTGACGACGCCCAGCCAGCGCGGCGGGCGGCCGGTCACGAAGATCACCTCGATGCCCGCCTCCTCGGCGGCGGCGAGGGCGGCGACGGTGCGGCCGGAGACGGTCTTGTCGTCACGCAGCAGCGTGCCGTCGAGGTCGGTGGCGATCAGCCGGGGCACGGGAGGTGGCATGGTCACTGAGCATATGCCCGCACATTTGCGCGCAGAAGAACACGAATGGTGACGGGTGCTGAGGTTGTCGCGATGCGGTGCACGTCTGTCCGAAACCGGCGGCCAAGGCCCTACGCTGGCTGGTTATGGCTGTCGAATCCGCCGCCGCACCGCCGCTGCGGCTGTCCACGGTGATCCTGCCCGTGTTCCGCTGGGCGGACAACGGCGCACGGACCTGGCGGCACGCCGAGGAGCTGGGCTTCCACGCCGCCTACACCTACGACCACCTGTCCTGGCGGAGCTTCCGCGACCGGGCCTGGTTCGGCGCCCTGCCGACGCTCACCGCCGCGGCCACCGTCACCGAGCGCATGCGGCTGGGCACCATGGTCGCCTCGCCGAACTTCCGGCACCCCGTCGCGTTCGCGAAGGAACTCATCACGCTCGATGACGTGTCGGGCGGCCGGATCACCCTCGGCATCGGCGCGGGCGGCAGCGGCTTCGATGCCACGGCGCTGGGCAATGAGGCCTGGGACAAGCGCGAACGGGCCGACCGTTTCGCTGAGTTCGTGCGGCTGCTGGACCTGCTGCTGAGCGAGGACCGCAACGGCGGGCCGCGCAGTGGCGGGGTGTCCTACCGGGGCGACTACTACTCGGCCCACGAAGTGCGCACCATTCCCGGATGCGTACAGCGGCCGCGTCTGCCGTTCGCGCTCGCCGCCACCGGCCCGCGCGGCATGCGCCTGGCCGCCCGCCACGGGCAGTACTGGGTCACCACCGGCGACCCGGCGTCCTTCGACGGCACGGCCGAGGACTTCTGGGCGGCGCTGGCGCGGCAGACCGAGCGGCTGGACGCGGTCTGCGAGGCCCAGGGCCGGGAGCCCGCCGCGCTGGGGCGGATCATGCTCGACGCCAGCGGGACGCCGGCGGGCGTCTCGGCGGTGGCCTCGCTCGACGCGTTCGTGGACTACGCCGGCCGCTGCGCCGAGCTGGGCT
Source organism: Streptomyces sp. 7-21 (assembly GCF_016741785.1). Lineage (GTDB taxonomy): Bacteria > Actinomycetota > Actinomycetes > Streptomycetales > Streptomycetaceae > Streptomyces. The sequence continues at coordinate 184,264 of NZ_JAERRL010000010.1, read as the reverse complement.
TCACCGAGATCGTGATCCACTGGCCGGTCCCCGACTCGGTCTTCGCGGCCGACATGGCCGTCTTCGAGCGCATCGCCACCGAAGGGCTGGCGCAGCTGGCGGCGTGAGGCGGCGCGCCCCCGCCGGCCGTCAGGAGCCGGGCGGCAGGGCCGCGACGGCCTCGATCTCCACCAGCTGGCCGGGGTAGCCGAGGACGGTGACGCCGAACAGCGTGCTCGGCGCGTCGTGCGCACCGAACGCGTCGCGCACCACCCGCCACGCCGTCACCAGGTCCTGCCGCTGGTCCGAGGCGACGAGGACCCGGGTGCTGAGGACGTCCTCCAGCGTGGCGCCGGCGTCGGCCAGCGCGGTCCGCAGGTTCACCACGCACACCGCGGCCTGGCCGGCGACGTCGCCGGGCGCGGCGGTGGTGCCGTCCCGGTTCAGCGGGCAGGCGCCGGCGAGGAAGACCAGGCGGGCCCCGGCGGGAGCCGTGGCCGCGTAGGCGTACTCGGCATCGGCCAGGGACGGGGAGCGGATCAGGGTGACGGCGCTGGGCATGGCGGCAGTCTGGCAGCCCCGCCGGGGGGTGCTCGACCGCTTTTCCGGGCGCCGGCCGGCCCGTCGCATACACCTTCCGCGCTGAAAGTTCTCGGCGCACCGTTCCGTCACCGCTGGTTGACCGTTCCTTCACAGGGCTAGGCCACAGAGTTCTCCCGGAATCCCTTTACGGGCCGGGGAGTTGTGTGCGTCACTTATGACGCGCTCACGCCAAGCAGAATCTACGCGCGGCGACTCTGTAACCCCCACAAGTCCATGACGCCCCGGAAGGAAGTCATGATGTCCCTCAGCTCGCGTCGCTCGACCAGACCGCGCCGCCGGGCGCTCACCCTCGCCGGCGTCGTCACGGCGGCCCTCGCACTGCTGCTCTCCCCCCTCACCCCGGCCCATGCCGCGGCCCCCGCCGCCGGCGAACCCCAGGACCTCGAGCTGGGCGACCTGCAGCCCGGCGAGGCCTTCATGGGCGCCGGCGCCCTGATCCACGGCGAGGAAGCCCCCGCAGACACCGGCGAGGAGCCCGCCACACCGCTCCAGTCCCGCGTGCCCGGCATCGACGTCTCGCACTGGCAGGGCACGATCAACTGGTCCTCGGTGCGTTCCGCCGGCATCCAGTTCGCCTGGATGAAGGCCACGGAGGGCACCAACTACACCGACCCGAGTTTCGACCGGAACTACCCGGCCGCCCACGCCGCCGGCGTCATCCGCGGCGCGTACCACTTCGCGCTGCCCGACCGCTCCAGCGGGGCCACCCAGGCGAACTTCTTCGCCTCCAACGGCGGCGCCTGGTCGGCTGACAACCTCACCCTCCCGGGCGTGCTGGACATCGAGGCCAACCCCTACGGCGCGCAGTGCTACGGCCTGTCCACCTCGCAGATGCGCTCGTGGATCACCGACTTCTACAACACGTACCGGTCCCGCACCGGCCGTGACATCGTGATCTACACCAGCCCCAGCTGGTGGAACACCTGCACCGGCGGCTGGTCCGGCATGGCCAGCCTCAGCCCGCTGTGGGTGGCGCACTGGACCTCCGCCTCCAGCCCGACGCTCCCCACCGGCTTCTCCATCTGGACGGTCTGGCAGTACACCAGCACCGGCTCGGTCAGCGGCATCTCCGGCAACGTCGACCGCGACTGGTTCAACGGCTCGCGGGACCGGCTGCTTGCTCTGGCGAACAACACCCCGTAAGACCGCTTGCAACCGGTGGAGCCGGTCCCGGCCGGCTCCACCGGCGTCCCCCCACACTTCTCCCTCCCTCACCCCCACACCCCAAGGAGTCACCGTGCCCGGTCCGCACCAGGTCAGCCGCCGCGCCCTCCTCGCCGGCACCGCCGGTCTCGCCGCCACCACCGCCGCCGTCACGCTCCCCGGCCTGACCGGAAGCGCCGCCGCGGCCGTCCCCGCACCCGCCATCGACTCCACCGCCGACTGGGACGCCCGCCCGCCCGGCGGCGGCATCGACGTCCTGCCCGACAGCCCCGTCAAGATCATCGTTCACCACAGCGTCAGCGAGAACGTCACCGACTACTCGCGCGCCCAGGCCCACGCCCACGCCCACTGGGTGCAGGACCTGCACATGGACGACAACGGCTGGGTCGACACCGGCTACCACTTCGTCATCAGCCGCGGCGGCTACATCACCGAGGGACGCCACGGCAGCCTCGACGTCCTCACCGCCGGAAGCGGCCACGTCATCGGCGCCCACACCTCGGGCCAGAACTACGACGCACTCGGCATCTGCAACGAAGGCGCCTACCACGACGGCGCCACTCCGCCGGAGGCCCAGTGGGAGGCCCTGGTGTCGCTGTGCGCCTACGCCTGCCAGCAGTACAACATCGCGCCGTTCGAGATCTACGGCCACCTCGACTTCGGCTCGACGCTCTGCCCCGGCATCTACCACGACATGCTCCCCCAGCTGCGCGCCGAGGTGGAAGCCGCCGTCAGCTAGCCCCCTCGCGGCCCGGAAGCGCGGGGGGATCCGGGGAACCCGGAAGAACAAGGCCCCGCGCCCCTAAGGGGAAAGGGCACCGGAGTAGGGGCCGGGTTCCTGGCCGGCAGGTACCCCAGGCTGACGCCGTCCGCGCCCCGTCGGGACTAGCTTCGCTTCCGTGACCGCAACCACTCGCGCCCCCGACGCGCCGACACACGTGATACGGACCCACGGGCTCACCAAGCGGTACCCGGGGGTCACCGCACTCGACAGCCTGACCGTGGACATCGGGCCCGGAGTCACGGGCCTCGTCGGTGCCAACGGCGCGGGCAAGTCCACCCTGATCAAGCTGCTGCTGGGCCTCGCCCCCGCCACGGCGGGCCAGGCCCAGGTGCTCGGCAGGGACTGCGCCACCGAGGGCAGCGCCATCAGGGAGCACGTCGGCTACATGCCGGAACACGACTGCCTGCCGCCGGACGTCTCGGCGACCGAGTTCGTGGTGCACATGGCCCGCATGTCCGGCCTGCCGCGGACCGCCGCGCGCGAACGCACCGCCGACACCCTGCGCCACGTCGGGCTGTACGAAGAGCGGTACCGCCCCATCGGCGGCTACTCCACCGGCATGAAGCAGCGGGTCAAGCTCGCCCAGGCGCTCGTGCACGACCCGCAGCTGGTGCTGCTCGACGAGCCGACCAACGGCCTCGACCCGGCCGGCCGCGACGAGATGCTCGGCCTCATCCGCCGCGTCCACACCGAGTTCGGCATCTCCGTCCTCGTCACCTCCCACCTGCTCGGCGAGCTGGAGCGCACCAGCGACCACATCGTCGTCATCGACGGCGGCAAGCTGCTGCGCGCCCAGACCACCGCCAGCTTCACCGAGACCACCGCCTCCCTGGCGCTTGAGGTCACCGACACCGACGAGCACCCCGACGGCGCGGCCGCGCTGCGCACCGCCCTGAGCCAGCGGGGCATCGACGCCACGCCGGCGCCCGGCCAGCTCGTGCTCGTGGACGCCACCGACGACACCATCTACGACACCGTCCGCGACACCGTCGCCGACCTGGGCCTGGGACTGGTCCGTATGGAGCAGCGGCGCCACCGCATCGCCGAGGTCTTCCAGGACGACACCGCCGGACCGCGTCAGCACGAGGGGGCACACCCGTGACCACGCCAGCGCCATCCAGCGCGGCGGCCGCCGGCGCCGCCGACGCCCGCATCCACGACATCGGCTATCGCCGCTACGAGGGCACCCGCCTGGGCCGCGGCTACGCGCGGCGGTCGCTGTTCGTCCACTCGCTGCGCGGCTGCTACGGCATCGGCAGGTCGGCCCGCTCCAAGGTGCTGCCCATGGGGCTGTTCGCCGTCATGGTGCTCCCCGCCTTCGGCATGGTGGTCGTCCTCGCGGCCGCCGGCGGCGACCTGCCCGTGGACTACCGCGAGTACCCGCTGTTCATGCAGCCGGTCCTGGGGCTGTTCCTGGCGCTGGCCGGGCCGCAGCTGGTCTCGCTCGACCTGCGGTACCGGACGACGCCGCTGTACTTCTCCCGGCCGATCGAGCGGTCCGACTACGTGGCCGCCAAGTTCGCCGCGCTGTCCACCGCGGTGTTCCTGTTCACCGCCATCCCGGTGACGGTGCTGTACGCCGGAGGCCTCCTCACCGGGCTGAGCGTCACCGAGGAGACCGACGACTTCGCGCTCGGCCTGGCCGTCTGCGCCGTGTACGCCGTGCTGCACGCCGCCATCAGCCTGCTGACGGCGTCCCTGACGCCGCGGCGCGGCTTCGGCGTCGGCGCCATCATCGGCGTGCTGACCATCCCGTACTTCGCCGTGACCGCGCTCCAGGGCGTCGCCGACGTGCAGGGCAGCGACGCCGTCGGCTGGCTCGGCCTGTTCTCTCCCGGCACGCTGACCGACGGACTCCAGAGCGCGTACCTCGGCGGCGTCTCGCAGTTCCCCGGGCAGGCGGAGGTCCCCAGCGCGGCCGGGCCGCTGTACGTGCTCGTCATCGCCGGGATCACCGCCGCCTGCTACCTGCTGCTGCTGCGCCGCTACCGCCGCGCGGGACTGTGAGGACGAGGCTTCGCCATGACAACGATCGAAATCCGCAACACCTCGCGCTGGTTCGGCAACGTCGTCGCCGTCAACGACGTCACGATGGACATCGGACCCGGCGTCACCGGCCTGCTCGGCCCCAACGGCGCGGGCAAGTCCACGCTGATCCACATGATGAGCGGCTTCCTCGCCCCCAGCTCCGGCACCGTCACCCTCGACGGGGCGCCGATCTGGCGGAACGTGGAGTCGTACCGGAAGATCGGCCTGGTGCCCGAACGCGAGGGCATGTACGACTACCTGACGGGCGGCGAGTTCGTCCTCGCCAACGCCGAACTCCACGGCCTGCCCAACCCCCGCGCCGCCGCCCAGGCCGCCCTGGAGACGGTCGAGATGACCCACGCCGCCTCCCGCCGCATCGGCACCTACAGCAAGGGCATGCGGCAGCGCGTGAAGATGGCGTCCGCACTCGTCCACCAGCCGGACGTGCTGCTGCTGGACGAGCCGTTCAACGGCATGGACCCGCGCCAGCGCATGCACCTGATGGAGCTGCTGCGCCGCATGGGCGACGACGGGCGGACCGTGCTGTTCTCCTCCCACATCCTGGAGGAGGTCGAGCAGCTCGCCTCCCACATCGAGGTGATCGTCGCCGGGCGCCACGCCGCCTCGGGCGACTTCCGCCGCATCCGCCGCCTGATGACGGACCGGCCGCACCGCTACCTGGTGCGCTCCAGCGACGACCGGGCGCTCGCGGCGGCCCTGATCGCCGACCCCTCCACCAGCGGCATCGAGGTGGACACGGCCGAGGGCGCGCTGCGCGTCCAGGCCGTCGACTTCGCGCGCTTCACCCACCAGCTGCCGCTGCTGGCCCGCGCCAAGGGCATCCGCCTGCTGGAGGTCTCGCCCTCCGACGAGTCCCTGGAAAGCGTCTTCTCCTACCTGGTGGCCTCCTGATGCTGTACAACCACACGGTCGCGCGCCTGACATACAAGGCCCTGCTCGGCCGCCGCCGCGCCCTGATCCTGCTGAGCCTGTCCGCGCTGCTGCTGGTGGTCTCGGCCGGGGTGCGCCTGATCGGCGACGCCGACGACCGCACGTCCACGGAAGTGCTCATCGGCTTCGCGCTGGCCGCCATGACGCCGCTCGTCGGCGTGATCGCCGGTACCGGCGCCATCGCGCCGGAGATCGACGACGGCTCCATCGTCTACCTGCTGTCCAAGCCGCTGCCGCGGCGGACCATCATCGTCACCAAGCTGCTGGTGGCCATCGGCGTCACCGTGGCGTTCACGACGGTCCCGACGCTGGTCGCCGGGGTCATCCTCAACGGCAACAGCCAGCGCATCGCCGTGGCGTTCGCGGTGGCGGCGGGCGCCGCGTCGGTCGCCTACAGCGCCGTCTTCCTGCTGCTGGGCACCGTCTCACGCAACGCCGTCGTCTTCGGCCTCGCCTACGCGCTGATCTGGGAGGCGTTCGTCGGGCAGCTGGTCTCCGGGGCCCGGGCCCTCAGCGTCCAGCAGTGGGCCCTGGCCGTGGCCGACCGGATCGCCTTCGACGGCGTCGACATCACCTCGGAGGTCTCGCTGACCACCGGGATCATCCTGCTCGCCGTCACCACCGTCCTGGGCACCTGGTACGCCGCGCGGCGGCTGAGCATGCTGACCGTCGCCGGGGGCGACTGAACCGGGCCCGGCGGCGGTGCGCCGCCGGGCCGCCGCCGCCCGCCCGGCCTGTGGATAACCCGTCGCCGTGCTGGTGATGGCGGATAACCGCAGGTCAGCGCGGCCGTTGCGGACACGCCGGGCTGCCGTGAGCGGCCCGGCGACGCCCCGCTGTGGACAACGCACCGGCCCCGCCCCGGATAGAGGGTCAACCTGACCCTCTATTTCCCAGGCCCGTTCCTGGGTCCGCGAGGACGCCGCCCCGGGGCTCTCTGGGGCGGGATGATCACGGTGCAGCCGAGGAGGTCCCGGACGTCCTCCGCCACGTCGGCCAGCCGCTGGCTCATCGCCCCGATCACGCGGTCGGTGCTGTCCAGCCGCCGCTCGGCCCGCTCCAGCCGCTCGTTCATCCGGTGCAGCAGCGGCCCGAGCTCCCGCAGCGCCGGGCCGATGTCTCCCAGAGCCGACTCGACACCGTCGACTCGCCGCTCCAGCGCCCTGACACGCTGCCCCGGCCGCGTCCGTTCCTCGGCATCGAGCAGGTACGCCCGGATCCGCCGTGCGACATGGCTGTCTTGCAGCAGCATCGCGATGTTCAGCACCGTGCGGCGGGTGTACAGGGTCAGGTTGGACCTGGGGCTGCCACTCGTGATGCCGGGATAGAGGGTCAGATTGACCTTCTTGAATTCCCGCAGGTCAGCGCCCCTGAGCACCTTCATCCCATGCTCGGTCAGCTCTTCCCGGTGGCGCCGAACGAGGCTCCTGACGGCGTCCTTGTGGATAACGAAGTAGGCCGCGACCATCTCCGTCGTCACGTGCACCCCGTCAGGGAGCACCGCCAGTGCCTTCACCTTGTCCAGCGCGTCGGTGCGCTCCACCAGGCTCCCCCGCAGGGTACGCGATTCGATCAGCACCTTCTCGTGCATAAGGATCCCCTTCCGCCCCTTATGCCTGAACTAACGAGCGAATCGTCGTTCGGTCACTCATTCGAAGGCGGCTCCGGGAAGCAGCCGTCACGTCCGCGGGCCGCCGCCGCCCGCCCGGCCTGTGGATAACCCGTCGCCGTGCTGGTGATGGCGGATAACCGCAGGTCAGCGCGGCCGTTGCGGACACGCCGGGCTGCCGTGAGCGGCCCGGCGACGCCCCGCTGTGGACAACGCACCGGCCCCGCCCCGGATAGAGGGTCAACCTGACCCTCTATCCCATGACGCCCGTGTCCCGCGTGACGACGGCGTTGAGGATCCCCGGATCGACGAAGCGCCGCTCGGGCGTCGGCTGGCTGCGCCAGAACAGCGGCCAGGTATCCCCGCCCAGCGCGGGGATGCCGATGTAGGCGATCCGCCCGGGAGTCAGGGCGCTGTAGCGCTCCGCCGACGGCGGCCAGCGGTACTGGCGGACGGTGTCCGGCGGCAGGATGAAGTACACCCACCGCCTGCCGATAGCCTCGCGGACCACCGGCCCGGCTCCCCGCCGCACTCCTTTTCGACCGCCTCGGCGACCCGTTCACCGTGCGCGCCCGCGATGCGGATGGCGTCGAAGTACAGCCCCGTCTTCCGCAGGGCGCACCCCAGGTCGGGGACCCACTCGGGAGGGTCAAGCTCGTGGTACATGCCCACACGCTGGCGCGATCGCCCCTAGGGTCGCCAGTAGTTGGGCCTTCACAACGCGTATCTGTGGCGTGGAGGCACAAGACCGTGAACCCTGGTGAAGGGCGGTGAGCGTGAACGAGACCGAGCCCTCGTCCCTCCGGCTGTGCTTCGGCAGACAGGTCCGCGCGCTGCGGGAGTTCCACGAGCTGACCCGCGACGACGTGGGCGGCCCGTGCCACGTCTCCGGCTCGCTCATCGGCGCCATCGAACGCGGGGAGCGTATCCCGGACGAAAGCCTGATCCGCAAGCTCGACACCACGCTGAAGGCCAACGGCCTGCTCGCCTCCGCCGCGGACTACATGGCGGCGGAGAAGTACCGGGCCTTCTTCCGCGACTTCGTCATCCACGAGCGCCAGTGCTTCGCGCTCAACACGTACGCTCCGCTCGCCGTGCCGGGGCTGCTCCAGACGGAGGAGTACGCGCGTGCCACGTTCCGGATGTACGCACCCGCGCTGGACGAGGACGACATCGAGAAGCAGGTGGCGGCGAGGCTGGAACGGCAGCGGCTCTTCGAGCGGCCAGCGAAGCCGTATCTGGGCTTCGTGATCGAGGAGTCGGTGCTGCGCCGCCCGCTCGGCGGCCGGGCCGTGCACAGGGACCAGCTCCTCCGTCTCCTTGAGCGGGCGCGGCTGCCGTATCTCACGCTCCAGGTGATGCCGACGGCGGTCGAGGAGCACGCGGCGCTGCACGGCTACCTGACGCTGCTGACGACCAAGGAGCACCGGCACGTCGCCTATGTCGAGCACCAGCGCGGCAGCGAGCTGACCGGTGACCAGAAGAAGGTGGGTCGGTTTATCCAGCGCTATGGCATCCTGCGAGCGCAGGCCCTCTCCCCACCGGAGTCGGCGTCCCTCATCGAGAAGTTGGCGGGAGAACTGTGAACAGCGAACTGGCCTGGTTCAAGTCGAGCTACAGCACCGGCGATGGCGGCGACTGCGTGGAGGTCGCCTTCGGCTGGCGCACGTCCAGCTACAGCACCGGCTCCGGCGGCGACTGCGTCGAGGTCGCCGCCTGCCCGCACCGCGTGCACGTGCGGGACTCCAAGAACACCGCGCGCGGCTCCTTCCAGGTGTCGCCCGGTGCCTGGTCGGCGTTCCTCAGGGCGCTGCCAGCCCGCTGACGTCACTTCGCCGAGCTGCCGCCGGACCGGAAATCGCCGTAGCAGTAAGCGGTGTAACCGGCGGTTACGCAGTGATCCGGCGTGAAGGTGCCCGGCACCCGGCTGCGGAGGGTGTCGCGGTACTCCAGGCAGGACAACCTTCACACCTTCAGCGCGTACGCGCCGAACGCCAGCGCGGCGATCGCCGACACGGCCAGCCATGTGAGCCGTGGCCCCGGCGTCATGGCTTGCGGGCGACCGCCGCGTAGCCGGACATCTCCGCATCGGTCAGCTCGGGGAGGCGCTGTGCGGGGTCGGGCCGCCAGCGGTGGGTGACCACCAGGCCCGGCTCGGCGAACTCCAGGCCGTCGAAGAAGCGCGCGATCTCCTTCTTTGTGTGCAGCTGGCCCTCGGTGGAGACCGGGCGGTACGCCTCGGCGACCCGCGCCATCAGGTCCGGGTTAAGTTCGTGCGTGGCGTGGGTGAGGAAGAGGTAGCTGCCGGACGGCACGGCGGCCAGGAACCGGCGCACCAGCTCGCCCGCGCCGCTGGCGTCCGAGATGAGGTGGAGCAGCGCCACCATCGACAGCGCGACCGGCTGGCTGAGGTCCAGAGTCCCGGTCACCTCAGGGGAGTGCAGGACGGCGTCCGGCTCGGTGACGTCGGCGTGGAGGTAGGACACCCGGCCCTCGGGGGAGCTGGTGAGGAGGGCGTCGGCGCAGGCCAGGACGATGGGGTCGTTGTCGACGTACACCACCCGGGTCTCGGGTGCGATCTCCTGCGCGACCTGGTGCAGGTCGGGCTCGGTCGGGATGCCGGTGCCGATGTCCAGGAACTGCCGGATGCCGGCCTCGGCGGTGAGGTAGCGCACGGCCCGGTGCATGAACGCCCGGTTGTGCTGCGCGCCTTCCTTGATCTTGGGCCAGATCCGCGCGATCTTCTCGGCGGCCTCCGCGTCGGCGGCGTAGTGGTTCGTGCCGCCGAGCCAGTAGTCGTAGACGCGCGCGGGATGCGGCGTGGTGGTGCTGAGGTGCGGGGTGTCGGTCATGACCTGTTCCAGCAAGCGCGGCGGCGGTGGACCAGCGAAGGCACCCTAGCGACACCCGCAGCGCACGCACAGTGCAGAACAAGCCTGCCTGGCCTAGGGGTTATCCACAAGCTGTGGACAACTCCCCGCCCCCGCAGCGCCGTTCACCGCGACGCCGGACGCCCGGCCCACCGGATCCTACGGACCGGGCCGTCGCATGCTCGCTGCGGCGCCCGGCGAACGGCGCGGACGGTCGTCACCCGCCCGCGCCGTTCGGCCGCGGCCTCAGAACGGCGTGAGGGTCAGCGTCATCGCCGTCGGCGCGCCGTCCTCGATGTACGACGCGAAGCCGCCGACGTCGTCGAAGGCGAAGCCGTACGCCCGCCCGTCCTCGGTCGCCTGGTGCAGCACCCGCGCGTAGTGGTGGGCGGGCTCCTCCTGGTAGAACGCGGCCGGGTCGGTGACCGGCTGCTCGGCGTGGCTGACGGCGGTGGTGCGGTTGAGCGCGGCGGCCAGGACGGCGGCGACCGGGCCGGTGATGCCGTCGTTGGGCGCCGCGAGCGCGCCGTCGCAGAAGAGCACGTCGCGCGTGGACGGCCGGCTGATGGTCACCTCGCCAGGCCCGGAGAAGACCAGCTGGTCGCCGGTGACGCGGCCGGTGAACTGGCCGGCGTTGGTGGTGATCAGCAGGTCGCGGGCGGCGTACTCGCTCCAGACCCGGTCCACGTACCCGTCGAAGTAGCCGGCGGGGAACAGCCCGGCGTCCAGGCCGTGGCCGGGAGCGAGGACGCGCCGGTCGCCGTCGACCAGTGGGCCGAACGTCTCGTGCGCGGCCAGCTCGGAGAAGACGGCGGCCCGCGCGCCCTCCCGCAGCGTGCCGGTGGTCTGGTCGCTGGCGCCGGTGAGGCGGATGCTCAGCGGGACGCTGAACATGTCGACCATCGTCGTGTTGCAGTACATCCCGTCCGGCCGGTACGTGAACTCGGCGCAGTCGTGCAGCACCGGGTAGTTGGGGTCGGTGGCGACCCAGCCGGCGGGGTAGGCGAGGGCCGGGTCGCCGTTGCCGTCCTGGACCGCGGCGAACTTCAGCTTCTCGCCGAGCGACACGTAGATCCGGCCCGAGAGGTAGGGCAGCGGGATGGTGGTGTCACCGGAGGCGGCCAGCGGGATGGCGTAGTCGGTGAAGCCGTCCGGGCCGTTGTCGTCGAGGGACACCGGCCGCAGCTCCCCGTCGGGGGTGACCCAGACCTGGCGCTCGCCGTCGTTGCCGACGATGTAGACCCAGATCGAGGAGTTGTCGAACTGGCCCGTCCGGTTGGCGATCGTCAGGGGGAGCGAGCCCTGGGCGCGCGCGGTGCCCGGGCGCAGGGCCAGGGCGGAGGCGCCCAGCGCCAGGCCCGCGGTGCCGGTGAGCAGCGCCCTGCGCGAAAGGTGCATGTCCATGACACTCTCCGAGGTGTGGGGGTCTGGAGTGATGCCGTGCGGAGCGCTCTCGCCGACGTGCCAGCACCCTGCCGCCGCCCGGCCATCCCGTCAAGACCTGGTGTAGACCACAGGCGTTGACGGCCCGTCAGGCGGCGGGGCTCAGGGCGCGGTCAGCAGCGGTTCGAGGATCTTGGCGATGCCGTCGTCGTCGTTCGAGGAGGTGACCTCGTCGGCCACGGCCAGCAGATCGGGGTGGGCGCCCGCCATGGCGACGCCGTGGGCGGCCCAGCGGAGCATGGGCACGTCGTTGGGCATGTCCCCGAACGCGATCGCGTCCCGACCCGTCAGGCCGAGGCGGCGGGCGGCCAGCGACAGCCCGGTCGCCTTCGTCAGCCCCAGCGGCAGCAGCTCCACCAGGTGGGCACCGGCGATGACGACCTCCAGCGCGCTCCCCACCAGGTTCCGGGCGGCGGAGGCGAGTTCGTCGTCGGTCAGCTCGCCGTGGCTGAGATACAGCTTGATGAGCGGCTCGGCCCACAGCGGCCCGCGGTCCACGGCCGCCTCCACGCGGTCCTGGTCGCCCGGGTCGGCGTGCTCCCCGAACCAGGCCGCCGACGCCTGGATCCGGTACCGCTCGTCCATCACGACCTCGCCGTCCGGCCCGTCCCGGTTGACGGCCACGCCCAGCGGGCCGAGCGCCTCCTCCAGCCGCGCCACGGCCCGCTGCGCCAGCGCCCGGTCCAGGGTCACGGACGTCAGCAGCCGGCGCTCGCCCGCGTGGTACAGCTGGGAGCCCTGCCCGCACACCGCCAGGCCGGTGTAGCCGAGGCTGTCCAGCACGTGCCGCGTGCCGGCGACGCTGCGGCCGGTGGCGACGATGTGCGCGGCGCCCGCCGCCTGGGCGGCGGCGAGCGCGGCGCGCGTACGGGCCGAGACGGTGTGGTCGCTGCGCAGCAGCGTGCCGTCGAGGTCGGTCGCGACCAGGCGGTAGGGGAATATCACACGGGTTCCAGCACGTCGCGCCCGCCGAGGTAGGGCCGCAGCACCTCGGGCACCCGCACCGAGCCGTCGGCGAGCTGGTGGTTCTCAAGCAGGGCGACGATGGTGCGCGAGACCGCGCACAGCGTGCCGTTGAGCGTGGCGAGCGGGCGGGCGGGCCCGTCCTTGCCGCGCATCCGGATCTTCAGGCGGCGCGCCTGGAACTCCGTGCAGTTCGACGTGGAGGTCAGCTCCCGGTACTTGCCCTGGGTCGGGATCCACGCCTCGCAGTCGTACTTGCGCGAGGCCGAGAGGCCCAGGTCACCGCTGGCCACGTCGATGACGCGGAACGGCAGCTCCAGCGACGTCAGCCACTGCTTCTCCCACTCCAGCAGCCGCTCCAGCTCGGCCTCGGCCTCCTCCGGCGCGACGTAGGAGAACATCTCGACCTTCTCGAACTGGTGGACCCGGAAGATGCCCCTGGTGTCCTTGCCGTAGCTGCCCGCCTCGCGGCGGAAGCACGGCGAGACGCCCGCGTAGCGCAGCGGCAGGCGGTCGGCCTCGATGATCTCGTCCATGTGGTAGGCCGCCAGCGGCACCTCGGAGGTGCCGACCAGGTACAGGTCGTCCTTCTCCAGGTGGTACACGTCGGCGGCGGCCTGGCCGAGGAAACCGGTGCCCTCCATGGCGCGCGGCTTGACCAGCGCGGGGGTGACCACCGGCGTGAAGCCCTCGGCGGTGGCCTGCGCGACGGCCGCGTTGACCAGGGCCAGCTCCAGCAGCGCGCCGGGGCCCGTCAGGTAGTAGAAGCGCGAGCCGGACACCTTCGCGCCGCGCTCGGTGTCGATCGCGCCGAGGGCCTGGCCCAGCTCCAGGTGGTCCTTGGGCGTGAACCCCTCGGCGGCGAAGTCCCGGGGCGTGCCGTGGGTCTCGCGGACGGTGAAGTCGTCCTCGCCGCCGACCGGGACGTCGGGGTGGACGATGTTCCCCAGCTGGAGCAGCAGCCGCTCGGCCTCCGCGGCGGCCTCGTCACGCTCGGCGTCGGCGGCCTTGACCGCGGCGGCGAGCTCGGCGGCGCGGGAGAGCAGGGCCTGCTTCTCCTCGCCCTCCGCCCGGGGGATGCGCTTGCCGAGCTGCTTCTGCTCGGCGCGCAGCTCGTCGAAGCGGGTACTGGACGACCGGCGCCGCTCGTCGGCGGAGAGGAGAGCGTCGACGATGCCGACGTCCTCACCACGGGCGCGCTGCGAGGCGCGCACTCGGTCCGGATCCTCACGAAGCAGGCGAAGGTCAATCACGCCCCTAGGCTATCGAAAAGCGCAACCGGCTTTTTTGTCCCTTTTGTCGGTTCTTGGCGAGAGCGGGGCGGCGAGGGCGGGGTGCTGGAATCCACAGGTCAGGCGGCCGTCCCCAAGGTTATCCCCAGCGTTGTCCACAGGGATCGGTGGCCGCCTGTGGATAACTCTGGGGATATCCCGACGGGCTTCGGTGCGCGCCGCAGAATTCCCCGGCGAAACCCGTTCTATGCACACGTCCGAGGGATTCCGGTGGAATCCTTGGTGAAATTCCCTCGCTCTGGAGAGTTACTCAGCTGTTTTGAGGGTGACGAAAGGTGATTCACGCCACTGTGAGGGGACTTGCCGTCGACGAGGCGTTATGTCGCTTTTTTCCTAGAGGTCGCGATGGTCCTGGCGGCGGTTGTCCACAGGCCCGGATGCTCTCCTGTGGATAACTTGTCCTCAGGTCGTACGACCATCCAGGCACCGGGTCAGCCAGTCCGCCGCCCGCTGGAAGTCAGCGTCCGAAGTGCCCTGCCGGATCTCCGGTCGCACCCGGTCCGCCCGCGGGTACGAGCCGAGGAACCGCACGTCCGCGCAGAGCCGCTTCAGCCCCATCAGCGCCTCCCCGACCCGCCGGTCCGAGATGTGGCCCTCGCAGTCCACGGAGAAGCAGTACCGCCCGATACCCTCACCGGTCGGCCGCGACTCGATCCGGCACAGGTTCACCCCGCACGCCGAGAACTCCTGGAGCAGCTCCAGCAGCGCGCCCGGGTGGTCCGCCCGCAGCCACAGCACCAGCGACGTCTTGTCCGCCCCCGTCGCCGCCGCCGGCCGCGCCGGCCGGCCCACCAGCACGAACCGGGTGGTGGCGTTCTCCGCGTCGTGGATGCCGGTCACCAGCGGCTCAAGCCCGTACGTCGCCGCCGCGAACTCGCCCGCGAACGCCCCGTCGTACCGGCCCTCCTGCACCAGCCTGGCCCCGTCCGCGTTCGAGGCCGCCGACTCCCACTGCGCGTCCGGCAGGTTCCGCTCCAGCCACTTGCGCACCTGCGGCTGCGCCACCGGGTGCCCCGTGACCGTCTTGACCGCGTCCAGCCGCGTCCCCGGCCGCACCAGCAGCGCGAACGCGATCGGCAGCAGCACCTCGCGGTAGATCATCAGCGGCTCGCCCGAGGCCAGCTCGTCCAGCGTCGCGGTGACGCCGCCCTCCACCGAGTTCTCGATCGGCACCAGCGCCCCCGACGCCTCCCGCGAGCGCACCGCGTCCAGAGCGGCGGGCACCGAGATCATCGGCACCAGTTCGCGCGTCGCCGCCTCCGGCAGCGTGCGCAGGGCGGCCTCAGTGAACGTCCCCTCGGGACCGAGATACGTATAGCGGCTCGCGGCACTCATGCGACAACGGTATCCCCGCCCGTGACCCGCCACGTCCGCACCGGGCGGACCCCGTCAGTCCCCGTCAGCCCTCGTCAGGCCCCGTCAGTCCCCGTCAGCCCTCCAGCAGCGCCTGCCCCACGTACTCGCCCTCGGCCGCCCCTGGCGGGACCGCGAACACGCCGCTCGCCTCGTGCCGGATGAACTCCGACAGCGCGTCGCCCCGGTCCAGCTTCCGCTGCACCGGCACGAACGCCCGCCGCGGGTCCGCCTGCCAGCACACGAACAGCAGCCCGGCGTCCGGCGCCCCGTCGTCGCGGAAACCGTCGTGGTACGAGAACGAGCGGCGCAGCATCGTCGCCCCGCCGTTCTGCGAGGGCGCCGCCACCCGCACGTGCGCGGTCGCGGGCACCACCAGCGTGCCGTCCTCGCGCACCGCCTCCAGGTCCACCGGCGTGGTCTCCCCGCCGCCGGACAGCGGCGCCCCGTCCTCCTTGCGGCGCCCGATCACCCGCTCCTGGTCCGCCAGCGGGCGGCTCTCCCAGTCGTCCAGCAGCATGCGGATGCGGCGGAAGACGGCATAGGACCCGCCGGCCATCCAGGCGGGGTCGCCGCTGGCGAAGATCAGCCGGTCGAAGTCCTCGTCGCCGGGCGACGGGTTGTTGGTGCCGTCGACCTGGCCCATCAGGTTGCGCGTCGTCATCGGCCGGGCCGTCGCCCCGGGGCTGCGGGAGAAGCCGGTCATCTGCCACCGCAGCGCCGCCGCGCCGTCCGCCTCGCGCTGGAGCGTGCGCAGGGCGTGGAACGCGACCAGCCCGTCGTTGGCGCCGATCTGCACCCACAGGTCGCCGTCGGAGCGCGCCGGGTCCAGGGCGTCGCTGGAGAACTCCGGCAGCGGCGCCAGCGCCTCGGGCCGCTGGTCCGCCAGGCCCGTCGCATCGAAGAAGCCGCGGCCGAACCCGAACGTGACGGTGAGGGAGGACGGGCCCGCGTCCAGGGCGACGCCCAGGTGCCCGCCGTCCGGCGCGCGCCCCGCCATCAGCGCGCGCGCCGCGTCCGACCAGCGGCGCAGCAGCGCGGCGGCCTGGCGGCGCCCGGCGCCGGGGACCAGGTCGAACGCGGCGAGGTGGCCGTGGGCCTGGAGGGGGTCGGTGATGCCGGGCTGGTGGCGGCCGTGGAACGCCACCTCGGTCGAGCCGAGCGTGGACAGCGCGGGGCCGGAGGAGGCGCCGTCGGCGGTGCCGCCGCTGCCGCCGGAGGAGGCGGCCGAGGCGGTGAGCGCGCCGCCGGCCGCGCCGGCCGCGACCCCGGCGGCGCCGGTGGCGCCCGCCGTGGTCAGCAGGCGGCGGCGGGTGAGGGCGTGCCCCGCGGTGGTGGCCGGGTCGTTGTTTCCGTTCTTCGCTGTGGTGCGCGTGGTCGCTGTTGTGGGCTTGGTCGTGGGCTTGTCGGGCATGGGTCCTCCCGCGCGTCAGGGAAGGGTGAGGGTGGTCGTGACGGTGACCTGGTCGACGTCGGAGGTGCGGATGGTCAGCGCGGCCTCCCACGCGCCGGGGCGGGGGAGCGTCACGCCGGAGAACTCCCAGCTCCCGGGGCCGGTCCGGGCCGGCTCCGTGAAGCGCAGCGGGCCGATGGACTCGGCGGGCAGGGTAAACGCCGCGCGCAGCTCCTCGGCCGCGGCGGGCCGGCCGCGCCGGTCCTCCAGGGTGACGCGCAGCGTGTTCTCGCCGGTCCGGCCGGGCGCCAGGTGCAGCCGGGCGGTGCCCTGGCCGGCCGGGCCGCCGCCCGTGTCGTACCGGACGCTGCCGGAGCCGGGCTCCTGCGGCGCCGCGGCGGCCCCGGCCGCCTGGGCGTTCTCGGTCCGCGCGGGCGGGGTCGCCGTCAGCGCCGTGGTGACGGCGAGGACGACGGCCGCCACGGCCACCTCGGCGGCGACCGAGCGGCGCAGCCCGGCGCGGGCCGGGTCGGCGTCGCGCCGGGTGCGGCGGCGGGCCGCGCGCATCGCGGCGCGCTGGCGGGCCAGCTGCCGGGCGCGTTCCGGGCTGGTGCCCGGCGCCGGCACCAGTGCGGGCTCCGGCTCCGGCTCCGGCTCGGGCTGGCCGGCTTCCGGCTGGGCGGGCGTCCCGGCGAGGCGGCCGGCGTGGCGGCGCGAGTACCAGGCCACGCACAGCACCGCCGCGACCAGGGCCGCCTTGAGCAGCAGCAGCCTGCCGTAGCTGGTGGCAACGAGCGCGTCCGGCGTGCCCACCTGCCGCCCCGACTGGTACAGCCCGGTCGCCGCCAGCGCCGCCACGGCGGCCAGCGCCAGCCGCCCGAACCGCCGCACGGCGGCGCGCGGCACCGGCGGCCCGTCCGGCTCGGCGCGCAGCAGCGCCAGCAGCGTGACCAGGCCGCCGAGCCAGGCGGCGACGGCGAGCAGGTGCACGATGTCGGCGGGGACGGCGACCGTGGTCTGCGGGCCGGTCGAGGCGTGCTCGGACAGCGCCCACGTGGCGGCGGTCCCGGCCGCGACCAGGCCGCCGCCGAGCGCCAGCCCCCAGGTCAGGCCGGCCGGGGCCCGGCCGGCCCCGGCGGCGTGCGCCCGGGCGTAGCGGCCGGTCAGCACGGCGAGGAACCCGGCGGCAGCGGCGAGCAGCAGCAGCCGCGCCAGCAGCGCGGTGCCGGTCCTCGTGCCCGCCACGTCGGCCAGGCCGCCGGGGTCGAAGGCGTCGGCGAGGCGGCCGGAGCCGGTGTAGGGGCCGCGCAGCAGCAGCTGGGCGGCCGTGGCGGCGGTGGCCGCCAGCCAGCCGGCCCGCAGCACCCGCCGGGCCGGGCGGCGGGCGGCGGCGCCCGGCCAGCAGCACAGCGTGAACGCCGCGGCGCCCGCCAGCAGCGCGAAACCGCCGTAGGCGGCGTAGCGCGCGGCGTCGTACAGCGCCCCGGTCAGCCCGTCCTGCCCGCTGGCGCCGAGGCTGCCGATGTCGACGGAGGTGGCCGAGGGGGCGCCGACGGAGAACGTGAAGGCGCCCGAGACGGGGTGGCTGTCCGCCGAGACGACGTGCCAGACCACGGTGTAGGTGCCGTCGGGCAGCCCGGGGCGCAGGGCGATGCCCCAGGTGACGGTGGTGCCGTCGCCGAGGTCGGCCGGCTCGCCGGTGTGCACGGGCTCGCCGTCGGGGCCGAGCACGCGCAGCGAGTCGCCGGAGAGCGCGACCTCCTCGGTGAACGTCAGGGTCACCCGTTCCGGCTGGGCCGCCACCACCTCCCCGTCGCCCGGGGTGCTGGCGGTCAGCGAGGCGTGTGCGGTGGCGGGCGTGGCCGTCAGCGCCACGGCCGCCAGGGCCAGCAGCAGGGCGCCCAGCAGGCGGCGGGGGGCGGCGGTCATGGCGTGTCCTGCTCCCCGTGCCCGCCGTGCCCGCCGTCGTCGCCGGTGTACGTCGCGGCCTCGACCGGCACCTCGATGGTGATCGGGTCGGAGGTGGCGAACTCGAGTTCCATCGAGAGAGTGTCGCCTTCGGCCAGGGGCCGGGTCAGGCCCAGCAGCATCAGGTGGTCGCCGCCCCGCTGGAGCCGCAGCTCGCCGCCGGCCGGGACCGGGAACGAGTCGACGCGGCGCATCGTGCCGTCGGCCGACACGTGCATCTCGACGGATCCGGCGGCGCCGCTGCTGACGCCGGTCAGGGTGTCGTCGGTGCCGCCGGTGTTCTCGATGGTGAGGAAGCCGGCGGCCATATCGGCGCCCTCGACCGGCTCGGGCACGAACGCGCCGCTGACGGTCAGCTCCGGCGGGGAGCCGCCGTCTCCGCCGCCGCAGGCGGTGAGCGCGCCGGCGAGCACGGTGAACGCGGTGAGCACGGTGAGCGCGGCGCGTCTGGCCGTGGCCGCCCGGGCGCGGCCCCGCCCGGTCACGGCAGCTCCCCGTTGAGCAGCTTCGGCAGGTCGCGCTCGAAGGTCTCGGCGGTAACGCCCTCGGTGTAGACGACGTGCGCCCGGTCGTCGCTCGGCAGGAAGGCCAGCACCTGGGTGCCGTGGGTGGAGACGACGCCGCCGTCCTCCGCCACGTACGGCTCCTCCAGGCCCACGCCGATGGCGCGGGCCGTCTGCTGGATGGTCTCGAAGTCGCCGGTGAGTCCGGTGAAGTCGGGGCTCTGGGCGCGCAGCCAGTCGCCGAGCGACTCGGGGGTGTCGCGCTCGGGGTCTGTGGTGATGAACACGACCCGCAGGTCCTGGCGCTGCTCCTCGGTGAGGGTGTCCGCGGCCAGGGCGATGTTGCTCATGGTGAGCGGGCAGATGTCGGGGCAGTGGGTGTAGCCGAAGTACACCAGGGTGACGTGGCCGTCGGTCTCCTCGCGGAGGTTGTACGGCTCGCCGCTGGTGTCGGTGAGGGTCACGTCCGGCTTGTCGAAGGGCTGCTCGAGGACGGTGCCCTCGTCGGCGGCCTGGCCGCCCTCGATCTCTCCCCAGCCGGTCTCGCCGCTGCTGTCGTCGCTGGACGAGCCGCCGCAGGCGCCCAGTCCCAGCGCGAGGGAGGCGGCGAGGGCGAGCGCGGTGGCGGTGGTGCGGGCGCGGTGGTGCGTCATGGTGAAGTCCTGGTGGTCCTGGTGGTTGCTGTCCTGGCGGGGCATGTCAGGAGTCGCTGGCGGCGGTGTCGGTGGGCGCCGCCGGGGCGGCGGCGCGGCGGCTGGCGTACAGGCCGGTGACCAGGCCCGCGCAGCCGAGGAGGACGCCCAGGCCGCTGAGCAGGAACGGGACGGGGCTGTCGCCGTCCTCGTCCGCGGTCTCGGCTGCGGTCTCGTCCCCGTCGCTTACGCCCGCCGCGGCTTCGCTGGCCGCGGGCTCGCCGCCGGCGGCCGGGACGAGCGTGAGGACGGGCGAGGGGTGCTCCGGCTCGGGCTCTCCCTCGACGGGCTCCTCGATCCAGCGGACGATTTCGCCGCTGTCGTAGGTCTGGAGCGCGTCGAAGACCAGCCGGTCGGCGTCCTCGGGCAGCGGGCCGACCGAGAGCGGGAACTGCTGGAACATGCCCGGCCCGATCTCGCCGCCGCGCCAGGTGATGACGCTCGGCACCTCGGTGAGCCGGCTGCCGTGGAACTCGACGGGCTCGTCCAGCTCGGTGGTCTCGACCTCCACCTCCCAGCCGGGCACCGGCTGCGGCATGACGGAGGCCAGCGGGTGCTCCGGGTCGAGGTGGAGCTCGACCTCGACGGTCGAGGCGTCGTCGCGCTCGTTGGGCACCTTCACGTGCACGGTGCGGTAGGAGCCCGGTTCGGCCTCGGCCGGATCGATGCTGATGTGGGCGTGCGCGGTGGCGGCGGTTGCGAGGACGGCCGCGGCGGACAGCACGGGGACGGCGGCCAGTGCCGCCGGACGGAAGCGGTGCATGGTGAGGTCACTCCATGGTGAAGGCGTACGGGCACGGCGCGCTCGCGCCCGTACGTACCGGGCGCGTCAGGCCGCGAGCAGGAACTGGCGGGCCGCGCCGCCGTGGACGGCGGCGGGGAGCACGGCCGGCGGCCCGCGCCGGGTGGCGGCGCCGGGCAGGTCGGCGCCGCTGAGCGGGCGCGGCGGCAGGTGACCGGTGCGCGGGCGCGGCGGCCGGACGGCCGGCAGCAGGCGGGCGGCGACGGCCAGCGCCAGGCGGAGCGCCAGGCGCAGCGCACGCAGCGGCGAGTCGGCGGGCGCCAGGCGGCGGGAGAGCCGGACCAGGCGCCACAGCGCGGCCTCACCCCGCCGCAGCAGCCAGCCGGCGGCGGTGGCGGCCAGCAGGTGGCCGAGCAGCATCGGCCCGGTGAGCAGGGCGGCGGCCGAGTCGGCGAGCGCCCCGGCCGGGCCCGGCCCGGCGGGCGGCTGCGGGCCGCCGCCGACGGGGTCGAGCCCGGCGGCCGTCACGATGCGGCGGGCCTCGCCGGGCGTGAGCTGGAGGGCGTGCCCGTTGCACAGCAGCCCGGCGGCCTGCGCCACCACGCCGCCCCGGCCGCCCGCACCGGACGCGGACGCGGTGTGCTGGCCGAGGCAGTACAGGCAGTGCAGGGCGAGCTGTCCGGCCGCGAGCAGGGCGGCCATGGCCGGTGCGGAGCGCCGTTCGCGGCCCGCAAGCGGCACCGCGACGGCGAAGGCCGCGGCCCAGCCCGCCGCCAGCGCCCACGGCGGGACGCCGGGGCCAGAGGCCGTCAGGTGGCCGGCGGCGGCCAGCGTGGCGCAGGCGGCGGCGAAGACCGCCGCGCGCAGCAGTCGCAGGTCGGCTCCGGCACGCATGGCGGCGTCATCATCTCACTGGCCGAGCGGGCGGCCGCGCCCGGGGCCCGCCTGGGTCGTACGGGTGTGCCCGGATTCACCCGGCGCGGTCGATCGCTATATCGACTTCCGGGAACGGGCGCATCCGCCAATCGGGGGTTGTTCGGTCAAACACACGCTTACGCCACGCATGGGTTGGCAATACCTAGGCATATGTCGAGCCGCGGCCAGGAGGCTGGAGCATGAGCATCTGGTGGTCACTCCAACTGCGGCGGGAAGCGGCCAGCGTCCCGCTCGCGCGGCGGCTGCTGGTCGGAGCGATGGAGTCCGCGGGGGTGGACGCCGACATCGCGCACGACCTGTCGCTGGCGCTGACCGAGGCGTGTTCCAACGCGGTGCGGCACGGCAGCGGCCCGCTCGGCGTCTACCGCGTGACGGCGCTGATCGACGACGACGTCTGCCGCATCGAGGTCGCCGACAGCGGCCCCGGCTTTCCCGAGCCTGGCGCCGTGCTGCCGCGGCCGCAGGAGGACAGCGCGTGCGAACTCGAGACCGGCGGGCGCGGCCTGCGGCTGATCGAGGCGCTGTCCGACACGGTCCGCTTCGTCACGGAGCCGGGCGGGCGCGGCGCCGTCGTGACGTTCGACCGGGCGCTCAAATGCCGCGACGGGGCGCTGCTGCGCGCCTCCTGAGCGGCCTAGTCAGCCCTGCGGCTGCTGGCTGCCGGCGGGCTGCGGCCCGGCGGCCGGGCGGGCGCTGGCCACGTCGCCGGGCGCGGCCTGGATGGTCTTGGGAGCCTCGGTCTGCTGCGCGGTCTGCTGCGCCGTCTGCGGGGCCTGCTCGGTCCGCGGGGCCTGGCTCTCGTCCCTCATCGCGCGCGTCTCGCTCTTGAGGATGCGCAGCGACTTGCCGAGCGCACGGGCGGTGTCCGGCAGCCGCTTCGCCCCGAAGACGAGCAGGACGATGACCGCGACGAGCAGCAGTTCATTGACGCCGATCCGGCCCATAACACCGATCCTCCTCACGGGGCCGCCAGGAGCGTCCCCTCTGCCGGAAGGCTAACCCGCCGGAAGGGCCGGGGGAACCATGCTCCGGTCAACCCTGCGCGCCGCGCCGCCGGGGAAAACCGCTGGCCGGGCGCCCGGCGGCGTCCCTGCGCTGGCCGCCGTGAGGCAGGACATCCGGGGCGGGGACGCGGACGGCGCTGCCGGGAACGCCGTGGAACGTCCTGCTGACGCTCGCGGATCTGGACGACGCTGGCGACCGGGGTGATCCGCCGGAAGGACAAGGACGAGGCGGCGGCGTGGGCGCTCGGCCGGCTCCCGCCGGAGCACCGTCCGCCGCTGGCACGGGCCCGCGCCGTCTGCCTCGGCGAGGAGCCCGACCGCTGGGACGACCTGCGGCCCCGCCTGCGCCCCTGCGCCGACCACGTCACCGCCGAGATCGCCCGCCGCGCCCCGGCCGCCTGACCCCCGGGCGCGGTGCGCCGTCAGGCCAGGCCGCGCACGGCCTCGATACGCGCCCGGTGGCGGTCGCCCCAGGCGCCGAGCGGGGCGAGAGCCTCGTTGAGCGAGACCCCGAAGTCCGTCAGCGAGTACTCGACGCGCGGCGGCACCTCCCGGTACACCTCGCGATGCACGATCTGGTCGGCCTCCAGCTCCCGCAGCTGCTGGATCAGCACCTTCTCGCTCACGCCCGGGATCAGCCGCCGCAGCTCGCCGAAGCGCCGCGTCTCCTCGTGGAGCGCCCACAGGATGAGCACCTTCCACTTGCCGCCGACGACGTCGATCGCGGCGTCAATTCCGCACGTGTACGGGCGCCTTGGCATCCGGCCCCTCCCCGCTGACCGGTACTGACTTTCAGGTCAGTACCTGACTTTTTTGTACGTACTTGTGGAGAGTACAGCGTTGCGGGAGGTTGAAACGAACCAATTCCGCTGAGGAGTTCACGCATGGAACAGCACGCCACCGTCACCGTTCTTGGTCTGGGCGCCATGGGCAGCGCGCTGGCCCGGGCCCTGCTGGCGGCCGGGCACCGCGTGACGGTGTGGAACCGCACCGCCGCCAAGGCCGCCCCGCTCGCAGAGCTGGGTGCCCGCCCCGCCGCCACCGCGGCCGAGGCCGTGGCCGCCAGCGACCTGGTCCTGGTCTGCGTGGTCGACTACGACGCCAGCCAGGAGATCCTCGACCCGCTCGCCGGCCAGCTGGCGGGCAAGACCCTGGTCAACGTCACCTCCGACACCCCAGGCCGCGCCCGCGAGGCCGCGGCCTGGGCGGCCCGGCACGGCATCGGCTACCTCGACGGCGCCGTCATGGTGCCGGTGCCCGTCATCGGGAGCCCGGCGGCGCTGCTGCTGTTCAGCGGCTCGCGCGAGGCGTTCACCGCCCACGAGGCCACGCTGCGCGCGCTCGGCGGCAAGACCCCGTTCCTGGGCACGGACCCGGGCGCGGCGGCGCTCTACGACATCGGGATGCTCGACTTCTTCTACAGCGCCATGGCCGGGCTGATCCACGCCTTCGCCCTGGTCGGCGCCGACGGCGTCAGCGCCGCCGCGTTCACGCCCTACGCCAAGGAGATCGGCGCGATCCTGCCCGCCATCATCGACGAGATGGCGCACGGCATTGACAGCGGCAAGCACCCCGGCGACGCCGGCAACCTCGACATGGAGGCCGCCTCCGTCGCGCACATCGCCCATGTCAGCCGCGAGCGCGGCCTGGACACCAGCGTGATCGACGCCGTCACCGCCTGGATGGACCGGGCCCGGGCCGACGGCGGCGGTGGAGACGCGTTCTCCCGCATCATCGACGCGATCCGCCCGAAGGACCCCGCCCCCGCGGCCTGAAGCGCGCAACGGGCGCCGTGCCCCGCCCGGGGACTCGGCGCCCTCAGCCCGTCAGTCCGTCACGCCGGCTGCGCCGACTGCTGGGCCGGCTGGGCCGGCTGCGACGGCTGGACTGCCGCCGGCGCCATCAGGCGCCCCAGCAGGTCGTCCAGACTGATCAGGCCCGTGATCTGGCCGTCCGCGCCGCGCACCACGGCCAGCGAGGCGCGGCGCTGCCGCAGCTGCTCCACCGCCTGCGCGACCGTGTCGTCCGCCGTGAGCTCCGGCACCGGGCGCGACAGCTCGCGCGCCGTCGCCGCCCGGCCCTGGGCGCGCGCCACGATCGCGTCGCGCACGTGGACCGACCCCACCACCCGCTGGCCGTCGCGCACCAGCAGCCGCGTGTGGCCGCTGGCCGAGGCCGCCGCGAGGATGGCGTGCACGTCGGCGTCGGCCGGCACCTGGGCAATCTCGCCCGCCGGCACCTGGATGGCGCCCACCGGGGACTGCGGCTCGGTCAGCGACCGCGTGATCAGACCCGAGTCGGCCTCGCTGATCAGACCCAGCCGCTGCGACTCGGCCACCAGGTGCGCCAGCTGCTCCCGGTCGTGGACCGAGGTCAGCTCCTCGCGCGGCGTGACCCGGCACAGCCGCACCATGCCGTTGGCCATCTTGTTCAGCACCCAGATCAGCGGGCGCACCACCCGCACCAGGGCGCGGAAGGGCGGCGCGAGCAGCATCGCCGAGCGCTCCGGGTGGGCGATGGCCCACGACTTCGGCGCCATCTCGCCGACCACCATGTGGAGGAAGACGACGACCGTGAGCGCCAGCAGGAACGCCACGCCGTGCGACAGACCGGTCGGCAGCCCCACCGCCCGGAGCAGCGGATCGATCTGGTGGGCCACGGCCGGCTCCGAGATGCTGCCCAGGCCCAGCGTGCAGGCGGTGATGCCCAGCTGCGACCCGGCCAGCATCAGCGACAGCTCGTGCATCCCCGCCAGCGCCGCCTTGGCGCCGCGCTGGCCGTCGGCCACCGCCTGCTCCATGCGGTGCCGCTTGGCGGCGACGAGCGCGAACTCGGCGGCCACGAACAGCCCGCTGCCGATGAGCAGCGCGAACGTCACGAACAGGGCCGTCGTCAGGCTCATGACGGCTGCTCCTCCCGCTCCCGGGGCCGGCCAGCGGCGGGCAGTGCCGCGGCGGCCGGGGCGCTCACCCGTTCCAGCCGGATCGTGGCGGGCACGCGCCGGTCGAGCGTCAGGACCTCGATCAGCGCCTGGCCGCCGTCCGCCAGCGCCACGCGCACCCGCTCACCGGCGGCCGGGAAGCGGCCGCAGCGGTCGATGACCAGGCCGGCCACCGTCTCGAAGTCCTCCTCCTCGGGCAGCGGGATGCCCGTCGCGTCTGACGCCTCGTCCACGCGGCGCGAGGCGTCCACCAGCCAGCCGGAGCCGTCCGGCACGGCCGGCTCGACCACCTGGTCGGTCTCGTCCGCGATCTCGCCGACGAGCTCCTCGGCGATGTCCTCCAGCGTGACGATGCCGGCGAGGCCGCCGTACTCGTCGAGCACCACGGCGAACTCCTCGCCCGCCGCGCCGAGCTGCTCGACCGCGCCGGGCAGCGGCAGCGTGTCGGGCAGCAGCAGCGCCTGGCGCGCCAGGGCGCCGGCGGTCAGCCGCGACAGCCGGTCGGGGGGCACGGCCAGCAGCTCGCGCACGCCTACGACCCCGGCGATGTCGTCGACACGGTCGCCGATCACCAGGTAGTGGGAGTGGCCGTGCTCGCCGATGAGGCTGACGACGTCGCCGGCGGGCGTGGTGGCGCGGACCGTCTTGACGTCCACGCGCGGCACCATCACCTCGGCCAGCGTCCGCTCGGAGAACTCCAGGGCGTGGTCGAGCAGCGCCGCCGTGGCGCGGGGCAGCTGCCCGTGCTTCTGCGACTCGTCGATCAGGTGCCCCAGCTCTTCGAGCGTGGCGCCGTGGTGCAGCTCCTCGACGGGCTGGATACCGGCCTTGCGCAGCAGCCGGTTGGCGGAGGTGTCGAAGACGCGGATCAGCGGGCCGGCGATCTTCAGGTAGGCGAGGGTCGAGGACGCCAGCGCCTTCGCGAGGGTCTCCGGAATGGCCAGGGCCAGGTTCTTCGGGCCGAGCTCACCGAGCACCATCTGGATGCCGGTGGCGAGGATGAAGGCGGCCGCGAGCGCCACGCCGTGCGCGGCGGCGGCGGGCAGTCCCACCGCGTCGAGCGCCGGGTCCAGCAGGCGCGCGAGCGAGGGTTCGGCCAGGAAACCGACGACCAGGCCGGTCACGGTGATGCCGAGCTGTGCGCCCGACAGCATGAACGACAGCCGCTCCTGCACCGTCAGCGCGCGGGCGGCCCGTTTGTCGCCCTCCGCGGCCTGCCGCGTCAGCGTCAGGCGGTCGGCGGCGACGAAGGCGAACTCCTGGGCCACGAAGTAGCCCGTGCCGGCCGTCAGGACCAGGACGGCCAGCAGTCCTAGTGCGGCACTCAACTCACACCACCTCGCCGGGTGCCGCGTGCTGCTAGATGCGGGCGAGGTGGTCCGGGACTATGCCCGGGGGAGTCCGACGATTGGGCGGACACCAGGTCTCCCTTCAGGAAAATCACTCCTGTAACGCATGAGCACAGGATCGTGTTCCCAGGCTGTACCCGAAAATGCCCGTCTGACACCCCCGAAATCGGGCGTAAACGCCGCGTGACGGCCGCCCCGGGCGGCGGGGCCGCTCAGGCCCCGCGCATGAGCTCGGCCATCCACGCTTCGACGTCCTCCGAGCGGCGCGGCAGGGCGGCCGACAGGTTCCGGTTGCCGTCCTCGGTGACCAGGATGTCGTCCTCGATGCGCACGCCGATGCCGCGGTACTCCTCGGGCACGGTCAGGTCGTCCGGCTGGAAGTACAGGCCGGGCTCGACGGTCAGGCACATCCCGGGCTCCAGCGTGCCCTCGGCGTAGGACTCGCGGCGCGCGGCGGCGCAGTCGTGCACGTCGATGCCGAGCATGTGGCCCGTGTTGTGCAGGGTCCAGCGGCGCTGGAGGCCGAGGTCGAGCACCCGCTCCACGGGGCCCTCGACCAGGCCCCACTCCACGAGGTACGTGGCGAGCACGCGCTGCGCGGCCTGGTGGAAGTCGCGGAACTTCGCGCCCGGCCGCACGGCGGCGATGCCCGCCTCCTGGGCCTCGTAGACCGCGTCGTAGATGCGGCGCTGGAGGTCGGTGAACCGGCCGCTGACGGGGAGCGTGCGGGTGACGTCCGCCGTGTACAGCTCGGTGGTCTCCACGCCGGCGTCGAGCAGCAGCAGGTCACCGGCGCGGACGGGGCCGTCGTTGCGCACCCAGTGGAGGGTCGTGGCGTGCGGGCCTGAGGCGGCGATCGTGCCGTAGCCCACGTCGTTCCCCTCGACCCGGGCGCGCAGGAAGAAGGTGCCCTCGATGTAGCGCTCGGAGGTGGCCTGGGCCTTGTCGAGCACGCGCACGACGTCCTCGAAGCCGCGCACGGTGCTCTCGCAGGCGCGGGTCAGCTCGGCGATCTCGAAGTCGTCCTTGACCAGCCGCATCTCGGAGAGGAAGACGCGGAACTCCTCGTCGCGCTCGCGGGTGACCTTGTCGGTCAGCGCCTCCTCGATGCCCGGGTCGTGCCCGCGCAGCACGCGCACCGGGCCGGTGGCCTCACGCAGCGTGTCGGCGGCCGTGCGCACGTCCTTCACGGGCATCCCGTACAGCCGCTCGGCCTCGGTGAGGCTGTCGCGGCGGCCGACCCACAGCTCGCCCTGGCCGCTCAGCCAGAACTCGCCGTTCTCCCGGTTGGAGCGGGGCAGCAGGTAGAGGACGGCGTCGTGGCCGCCGTCGGCGCGCGGCTCCATCACGAGCACGCCGTCCTGCGTCTGGTTGCCGGTGAGGTAGACGTACTCGCTGCTGGCGCGGAACGGGTAGTCGGTGTCGTTGGACCGCGTCTTCAGCTTCCCGGCGGGGATGACGAGCCGCTCGCCGGGGAAGCGGGCCGAGAGGGCGGCGCGGCGGCGCGCGGTGTGGGCGGCCTGCGGGATGGGCTTCAGGTCGCGGCGCTCGGTGTCGGCCCAGCCCTGCTTCATGTTCGCGGCGAGCTCGTCGGAGATCCGGGGGGCCACCGCGTTCTTGCGCTCCTCGGCCTGCCCGGCCTGCTCCGGCTTGCGCCCGTCGTGCTGCTCGGCTGCCACGTCGCGCCTCCTCGCTCGCTGCTGGACCGGTCCCAAGGCGGGACCTTTCCCATCGTATGTGTGCTCGATGACAACGGGGTACGGGTGACCGGGCGCGCACGGTCACCACGGCGCGCGTCGGGGGCGCGAGGCCGGGAAAGCGGGCCGGGCGGCGGGTCAGAAGCGGACGGCCAGCAGCACGGCCTCATCGGAGTCCGCGGCGGCCGGGGACCCCGGCGGGGCGAGCGCCTCGGTGAGGTGGGCGAGCAGGGCGGCCGGATCGTCGCGGACGGCGGGGGCGGCGGCCGCGGCGGCGGACCTGAGCAGGTCGAACGCGGCGTCGCGCGCCCGGCCGGTGCGGCGCAGCAGCGCGTCACCGTAGAGGAGTACCGTTTCTCCCTTCGCGACGTCCACCTGGGTGCTCGGGGCCTCCCAGCAGGCCAGCATGCCCAGCGGCGCGGACAGCGCGGTGTCGGCGAACTCGGTGCGCGCCGGACCGAGCAGCAGCGGCGGCGGGTGGCCGGCCGAGGCGACGGTGACGCGCCGCGTGCCCTGCGGGCCCGGCGGCTCGGCGTAGCAGAACAGCGCCGTCGCCGGGCGGCCCGGGTCGGTCAGCCGCAGCAGCAGTTCCAGGTCGGACAGCACGGCGACCGGGTCCTCGCCCTCCATCACGGCGTACGCCCGCATCCCCGCGCGCAGCGCGCCCGCGGCGGCGAGCGCGCCCGGGCCCGGGGAGACGGCGGCGCCGATCGCCAGCGTCAGCGAGCCGTCCGGCAGCGCCAGCGTGTCGTAGAAGCCGCCGCCGTGGCCGGGGCGGCGGGCGGCGAGGGCGACGCCGGGGAGCGGTGCGGGCGCGCCGGGGAGCAGCGCGTCGTGCACGGCGCGCAGGGCGGAGCGGGCGCCGGCGAGTTCCAGCCGATTGGCGATGTGCTGGGCGGCGTAGCGCAGGTAGAGGGAGAGGAGGCGGCGCTGTCTCGGCTCGGGGGCGCCGGGCTCGTCGAAGAGCCAGGCGGCCGTGCCCAGCGGCGGGGCGTCCCGCTCGGTGGCCAGTGGCAGGGCGTAGCTGGCGGCGCAGCCGAGGAGCGCGGCGACCTCGCGGCGGCGGGGCCCGAGGCCGGTGTCGGCGGCGATGTCGGGGTGCACCGCCTCCAGGGGCGTGCCGTCGGGGCCGGTGCCGGCGGGGGTGACCGCGAACGGCGGGCCGGTCTCAAGATGGCCGAGATCGGACGGGCTCAGGCCCAGGCCGGTCACGCGGTGGCTGCCGATCCCCTCGGCGGGGCGCAGGGTCAGCAGCCCGCGCCGGGCTCCCAGCAGGCTGGCGCCCGCGCGCAGCGTCTCGTGGAGCGCGTCACCGAGCGCCGTGGTGTGGCCGAGGCGTTCGGTGAGGCCGTGGAGTGTGGTGAGGTCGGAGATCCAGGCGGCCAGGCGCTCCTGGTCGCCGCGGGGCGAGGCGCCGCGGCGGCGGCGCTTGGTGCCACCGGTGCCGGGGTCACCCGGGTCGTCGGGGAGGCGTGAATTGTGCGGGACGGTGGCACGCGCGGGGCCGATTCCGGCCAGTTTGCTCAGTGGCCTGGGCAGGGGCGTCGCGCTCATGGCCGAGAGATTCCGCCGTGGTGCGTTTCCGGCAACAGCATCGCAAACCCCCGTGTCAGGCGCGTCGTGCTGGAGAATTCCGCGGGCACCCAACGGGTACACCACCGGTGGCCCGGCCCGGGGGGCGACAGGCCGGAGCGGCGGCGATTGACGTAACTTGGCAGAACCAGGCCGGACGATGGCTGAAAACTGCCTCGGTTGCGGCGGGACGCGATCGACTGAGGCTCCGTGTGGCGGAGCCTGCCAGGTGGGCTTGACGGCTTGCTGGGTACGTATCCGAGCACATACCGGAACGGACCGAGACCGAACGGATCGCTGGGTCAGGCGACCACTCGAGGCGTGGCCGACGGGACCCTTTCACGCCGCACAGGGCGGCCGCGACCCGCCGCGCGTCAGGCAGCGCTGCTCGTCCCGCCGCATACGGTGAGCTAGTTCGACGTGGTGTGTACCGCCCGGCGATCGTGAGCCGGCACGCAGGCGCGAGGGAAGGGAACGAGCGCGGATGCGCGAGATTCTCGGCAAGCGACGCACGAACGGTGACGGTGACGGCGATGACCGGGGGCTGCTGGACGCCGCCCTCGAGATCACGCGGCGGTGGGGGTGGCCGGTGGTTCCGGGAATCGGCACCGCTCCCGGCGGACGGTGCCGGTGCCCGCGCGGGGACGACTGTGTCGTCCCGGGCGCGCACCCCAGCGATCCCCCGCTGCTCGCCGCCACGAGGGACGAACGGATGGTCGAGTGGTGGTGGCGCGGGCGCCCGCACACCCCCATCGTCCTGGCGACCGGCGGCCGCGCGCCGTGCGCGCTGAGCGTGCCCGCCGCCGCCGGCGCCTGGGCGCTGGCGGAGCTGGACCGCCTCGGGGCCGCGCCCGGCCCCGTGCTGGCCACGCCCACCAGGTACGCGCTGCTGGTCGAGCCGTACGAACTGGCGGAGCTGGGCGAACTGCTCAGCGACCGGGGAGGGGTGCCCGGCTCGCTGCGCTTCCACGGCCCCGGCGGCTACCTGCCGCTGCCGCCCTCGGCCGTGGGCGGCAGGCGCCTGCGCTGGGTGAGCCCGCCGCGGCCGCACCGGGGGCGCGTCGTGCTGCCGCCCGCCGTGCGCCTGCTCGACGTGCTCGTCGAGGCCGGCGCCACGGTGCCGGAACAGGGCAGCCGCCTGGCCTACTGACCGCGCGCCCGGCCGCCGGACATGAGAAGACCCGATCGCTGGCGACGGGGGATGCACCAGCGACCGGGCTCACTGACGAAGGTAACAACTCATCGGGGATTCGCAAATCCCACCCGGCCCTGACAGGGCCAAACGGGGCCCTCACGGGCCCCGTTGTGACTGGAATCACGCGTTTGCGTGGGCGGCCGGGCCATTTCTGTCCACCCGTCAGTTCCCCGCATCCGCGCGTATTTTCAGGTGAGCGGATACCCGAGCCGGACGGTTCCAGCCGGCTCGTTCAGTTCAGCGTGACCTGCCGGTTGGTGAGCCCGTTGCGCGCCCGCCGCTCCTCCTGCGTGAGCGGCGCGTCCGTCTCCAGCGCTTCGGCGAGCCGCTTGGCGAACTCCGCGGCGGGCTCCTCGCAGTCCTGCGCGCTCATCCCGCTGGGCAGGTCCCACACCGGAACCAGCAGCCCGTGCGCACGGAACGAGCCGACCAGCCGCGTCTGCTCGCCCAGCGACGAGGCGCCCCTGGCGTGCAGCCGGGCCAGCGCGTCCAGCAGCCGCTCCTCCGGGTGCGGCATCACCCAGCGCAGGTGGTTCTTCTCCGGCGTCTCGCACCAGTACGCGGCCTCCACGCCGGTGAGCCTGGCCGTGGGCAGCGCGGCCTCGTTGGCCCGCTCCAGCGAGGCGGCCACCTCACCCGCGGCCTGCTGCTCGGGGTCGTCGAGCCAGAACTCGAAGCCCTGGTGCAGCTCCGGTTCGAACGGCGCGTCCAGGTCCAGCAGGTCCTGAAGGCGCGGCCCGTCCGGCGGCGTGCGGCCGGCGGAGACCGGGCTGCCCGGCTCGGCGGTCAGCGCGCGCGTCAGCACGTCCGCCAGGTCCCGGCTCAGGTCGCCGGTGGCCGTGTCGTTCTGCACCCCGATCAGCACGGCGCCGTCCTCGCGCCGCAGCGCGGGCCACGCCATCGGCAGCACCGTGGCCAGCGTCACCGACGGCACGCCTTCCGGCAGCCCGTCGCGCAGCGTGAGCGGCGCCGTCGCCGCGGGCACCAGCTCCCGGAGCGCGACCCAGTCACACTCTCCCGGCAGGCCCTCGAAGGGACGGCGCACCAGCTCGGTCGCCGCCTGGGCCGCGGCCCGCCCGTGACACGCCTTGTAACGGCGGCCCGAACCGCAGGGGCAGGGCTCACGGGCACCGACGACCGGAATCTCGGCGTCGGAGACGGCACGGGGCTGAGTCGGGCGGGGACGGCGTTTCTTGGCCATGACGAACGGATCTCCTGCGGGCGTGCGCGGACAACTTGGTCTGCTTGGCGGACCCTAGCGCACGCCGGCCGCCGCCGGGCGTCGCCCACCGCAGTCAGCCCGTACGCCCCTATGGGGTGTCGGCCGCCAGAACCGCCCAGACGGTGACGGACCCCGGCTCCTCGGAACCGTCCGGCGAAGCCCCTGACGGCGCCGTCTCGCTGACCCCCCAGTCACGCGCCAGCGCCCGGATGATCGTCAGACCCCGCCCGCCCTTGGCCGTCACCGACGGTGACGCCGGAAGCGGCCGCGTCGGCCCCCCGCCGTCCGTGACCGAAATCGTCACCGCGCCGTCGCTGTCCCGGCTCCAGCCCGCGCGCACCAGCTCGCCGCCGTCCAGCGGCCTGGCGTGTCTATACGCGTTGCTCAGCAGCTCAGAAAGCACCAGCACGGCATCATCGATGACCGCGTCATCGGCGCCGCACGCGCGCAGCTCAGCGCGCAGCCGCCGCCGCGCGGCACCCACCCCTACCGGGCCATGGGGCACCGACATAGACGACGATGTCGGTACCTGCTGTGTGACCACCAACGCCACCCCCGAGCCTCCTTCGCCACACATTGCGCGCCCCACGCCAAGGGTTCGATGCCCTCGCGCTCGCCGCAGGAAACCGGACGTGAGAGATCTGTTGACGCAGTCGTAATGATCCGATACGCCACGAACGCACCACCGCACGCCGGGTAAGGACTCAGCCTCCGGCGCGCCCCAGCCGCTCACGCACCGTGAGCGGACGGTTCGTGATGATGGCGTCCACGCCCAGCCGTGCGCACAGGTCGACGTCCTCCGGCTCGTCCACCGTCCACACGTGCACCTCGTGCCCCGCCCGGTGCGCCCGCTCCACGTACCCGGGGTCGCGGCGCAGCACCCGCACGCTCGGGCCGGCGACCGTCGCCGCCGCCGGCAGGCGGCCGGAGCGGTGGCGCGGCAGCACGAACCGCATCAGGTAGACCGTCGGCAGCTCAGGCGCCGCCAGCCGGATCCGTTGCAGGGAGCGCGCCGAGAAGCTCATGACCCGCACCGGGCCGGGCAGCTCGTACGCGCGCAGCAGCTCCAGCAGGCGCTCCTCCACGCGCCCGGCCCACCGACTCGGGTGCTTGGTCTCGATGGCCAGGCCGACCGGCCGCCCGGCGTCGGCGACCAGGCGCAGCAGCCGTTCCAGGGTCAGCACGGCCGTGCGCTCGGGGTCGGCGGCGTCCGGGGCGCTGTCGGGCGTCTCGTCGCGGCCGGCGGAGCCCCGCCACGAGCCGAAGTCCAGCTCGGCGAGGTCGGCGAGTTCCATGGAGGCGACGGCGCCCCGGCCGTTCGAGGTGCGGTTGACGCGGCGGTCGTGCACGCAGACCAGGTGGCCGTCCGCCGTCATCCGCACGTCGCACTCCAGCGCGTCGGCACCGTCGGCGATCGCCTTGCGGTAGGCGGCGAGGGTGTGCTCCGGCGCGTCCTCGGACGAGCCCCGGTGCGCCACGACCTGGATCTCTCCGGGAGCCCGGCGGCGTACGCTCACGTGCTCCTCACCTCTTTCACCACCCCTCGCGCCGCCTGGTTCACCGCGCGCCCATCCGCTTCATGGTGCCACCCTGGACCGTGCGGCGGCCGCGAGCCGGCGGGGAGCCCTCCCCGGGTGGCGGGCGGAGGCTTTATGCCCGCCTGACGGACGATGGGAAAAACTGCCCGTACCAAGCTGCTCGCACGTCTGTCGCACACACTGTCGCGAACCCGAGGAGAAGAAGCTGTGAGCACCGAGAACGAGGGCTCCGGCAGGCAGGAGGAGCCGCAGCCCGACGCTCCGGAACCGGGCCGCGACGAGCGGTCCGAGTCCGCCGCCGCGCCTGGCCCCGCTCCTGCCGCGCCCGCGACCCCGCCCGTCCCCCCCACCGCTCCCGCCGCGCCGCCGAGCACGCCGCCCGCCGCGCCTCCCACGCCCCCCACGCCCCCTGCTTCTCCCGCGCCCCCCACGGCTTCCGCCCCGCCCGCGGCGGCGCCGCAGACGGCGGCCGGCGCCGTCCCGCCCCCGGTCCCGCCGGCCCCGCCAGCCTCCCCAGGGGCCGCCACCGGCGCGTGGGCGGTGCCGCCCGCCCCGCCGCCGCATCCGAAGCGGCGCAACGGCCTGCTGGCCGGCGTCATCGTCGCCACGCTGATCGCCGGCGGCATCGGCGGCGGCGTGGGCTACCTGGTGGCCGACGACGGTGACTCGTCCGCGCCCGCCTCCGCCGACAGCGGCGCCAGCGGGAACGAGGCCCGCCCGCCCGAGTCGGTCGCCGGAATAGCGGAAGCGGCCCTGCCCTCCGTGGTGACGATCGAGACGGGCAGCCGCAACGGCGAGGGCAGCACCGGCACGGGCTTCGTCTACGACGAGCAGGGCCGGATCATGACCAACAACCACGTGGTCGCGGGCGGCGGCACGGTCAACGTGACCTTCTCCGACGGCGAGACGTTCGAGGCCGAGGTCGTGGGCAACGCCGAGGGCTACGACGTGGCCGTGCTGCAGCTGACGGACATCGGCGACCGCGAGCTGGAGCCGCTGCCGATGGGAGACTCCGACGAGGTCGCCGTCGGTGACGCCACGATCGCGATCGGCGCGCCGTTCGGCCTGTCCGGCACGGTGACGACCGGCATCATCAGCGCGAAGGACCGTCCGGTGTCCGCCAGCGACGCCACCGGCGCCTCCTCGTCGTACATGAACGCCCTCCAGACCGATGCCTCGATCAACCCGGGCAACTCCGGCGGGCCCCTGCTCAACGCCGACGGCGAGGTCATCGGCATCAACTCGGCGATCAAGCCGGGCTCCAGCGGCCTGGGCGAACCGGGCGGCAGTATCGGCCTCGGCTTCGCCATCCCGATCAACCAGGCCGAGCGCGTGGCCCAGGACCTGATCGAGACCGGCGAGCCCGTCTACCCGATCATCGGGGCCCACGTGGACACGAGCCAGGTCTCCGGCGGCGCGCAGATCGTCGACTCCCTCCCCGACGGCTCCGACCCGGTCAGCCCGGGCGGGCCGGCCGACGAGGCAGGACTGCGGCCGGGCGACGTGATCACCGAGTTCGACGGGCGGCTGATCGACAGCGGCCCCACCCTGATCAGCGAAATCTGGTCGCACGAGCCGGGCGAGACCATCGAGGTCACCTACGAGCGCGGCGGCCAGGAGCACACCACCCAGGTCGTCCTCGGCGAGCGGGTCGGCGACTCGGAATCGTAAGCCGCCGGCGCCGCGCCGCGCCGCCGCCTTGGTGCACGGGGGAACTAAGGCGGCGGCGCCTTCTTCTTCCCGGACTCCTTGCCGGACGCGAGGGCGGCGGGCCGCACCCCAGCCGTTAAGCTGACGTTCGCGGGCCGCACCGCGTGCGGCCCCGGGGAGGCGTGCCCGAGCGGCCGAAGGGAACGGTCTTGAAAACCGTCGTGGCAGCGATGCCACCGTGGGTTCAAATCCCACCGCCTCCGCCCAGGTCAGCGAAGTAGCTGGTCAAGAAGGGGCGTCCCACCACGGGCGCCCCTTCTGCATAGGGTGGTGTCTCACCCTGAACGCTCGCATCCCACCTGTTGATCAGGCTGTGTGGACCAGCCGTGGACCAGAATCCGGAGCGTATGCGCTGGTCATCGGGCCGCTGTGGGCCATGTGTGGGCCAAACGCAGAAGGGCCGCTGACACCCCAGTGAGGGTGCCAGCGGCCGGAGCCGTTTCGCGGGCGGGTCAGGCTGCGTCCGTGTCGTCGCTCTCCGCTTCGTTCAGGGCGTCTTCGATCCGCCGGTTCGTCTTGTCCTGGCTGCCGTGGATGACCTTGGCGTAGAAGCGGTACAGCACGGCGATGCTGTGGCCCGCGCGGCGGGCTACTTCGGCAGGAGCAACGCCCGACACGAGCCAGAACGAGACGCACGCGTGCCGCAGTGAGTACGGAACCTCAGCGAGCGGCGTGGCCGCTTCGGACTCGGAGAGCACCGCGAGACGGGCCGCCTGCCAGATCTCGCCGTAATCGTCGGACACAAGATGGCCGCCACGAGCGGCACGAAAGAGACGGCCATCCTCGGACGTGCCGTACTCCTTGATGTGATCGCGGAGCATGCGGACCAGTACGGGCGGGATGGGTACGGAGCGGGTGGCCTTGCGGGCGCGCTTCTTCAGGCCCCGGGAGTCGAAGGATTCGCCGGAGTCCGTCCAGGCGGAGCCGACCCGGGGAGTGGTGCCGGACAGCACGAGTTCGCCCCAGCCGGATTCTGGGAGGGTGCAGGCCGACAGGCGCAGGTCGGTCACCTCGGCTGGGCGCATGGCGGCGTAGTACATGCAGCCGTAGAAGGCGTGCAGGTGCCGTCCGCGCTTGCTCTCGGCGCCAGCGGCAGCGATGAGCTTGCGAGCCAGCGCCGGGCCGGGGACGAAGCGGAAGTCCACTTCGTCGTCCGTCTGCGGGGGCTTCCAGTCCACCTTGTGGAGCGGGAGGGCGGGAAGGCGTTCGCGCTCCACCGCGTACCGAAGGCAGTTGGTGAAGACGGGGAGCTTGCGGCGAACGGTGTCCGCGGCGGCGGGCTTGCCGTCCAGCTTGAGCTTGAGGGCGTCGAGCGCGGGACGGAGCACGGCCGGGGTATCCAGTTCGTTGACCTTGACGGACTTCCGGCCGATCCAGTCGAGCGCGGCGGCGACATCGGCGGGCGGCTCCTCGGACTCCGTACGGGGCACGAGGGTGCCGTCCTTGGCGGTACGGAAGCTGAACGCCCAGGAGTACAGCGCGCGTCGCAGGACCCGGAGAGGCGGGGCGCCGCGCGAGTCGGTGACCAGGCGGGGTGTCACCGTAGCGAGGGCGTCAGCGATGCCCGCGCGGTGCTTGGCCGACGCGTCGGGCCATTTCATGCGTGCGTACTCACCGGCGTGCGCGTACCAGGTCGGGGAGCGCTGGGCGTGCAGTTCGGATGCGGGCAGCCCTGTCGTGGTGTCGAACTGCTCGCGGTTGCGCAGAGCGGTGAGCAGTCCGGCCCGCCGTCCGTCGGCTTGTGCCTTGAGGGTGTAGCTCTTGGAGTGTGGCTGGGCGCCGACGCGCCAGCGCAGTTGGTAGGCGCGTGCCCGGCTCGAGCGCTTGCGGATGCTCCAGATCTGCACGTCATAGGTCAGCACGCGATCACCTGTTCACAGCTCGCGAACCAGGTGTCGAGGTCGGCGCGGCGGACCCGGATCTGTCCGTTCGGGAGCTTGAGGCACTTGGGTGCCTTGCCACGTGCCCGCAGGCGGTAGAACGCGGCCCGCGACATGCGCAGTTCGGCCAGGACCTCGGGAAGGGTGAGGGTGTTGCCCCGTATCAGCGCGGTTGTCATCGGCCCGTCTCACCTTCGTGCTTGAGCTGAAGGGCGAGGGCTTGCTGTGCGCGGACAGTTCCGGCGAGGAGATGTTCGCCGGGCGTGTAGCCGGTGCCGTGGAAGATCCAGTTCGAGTCGAGGATGAGGCTGGTTTCGTCGCGGTCGGCCAGGCCGAGACGGGCGCGGGTCTGGGCGGTGCGCCAGGCTCGGCGGGTGTCGCGGAGAGCGCCGAGGGTGGTGGAGTAGCTGCGGGACTTGGTGGAGAAGTGGCCCCGGAAGCCGAGCATGTGAGCCCATTTGCGGAGCTTGAGGTGAGCCAGTTCGGTCAAGGAGCCGAGGGCCCAAGCGGTGCGGACCATCTGACGGGCATGGTGCGCGAGGGGGAGTGAGGCCGGGTCGTGGTGGTGGCCGGTGCCGTCGCAGTGGGCGCACGCGGTGCCGTGCCGGTCTCCGGTGCCCCGGCAGGAGTTACAGGTCAGGGGGCGGTCGAGGGTGCCGGAGTCTTCAGCGCCCTTGGTGGCGTACTTGGCGATGTAGCCAGCTACGGCTTCGTCAGTGAGGGCGGAGCCTTCTGGGAAGGCCCCGATCTCGCGGATGTCGAGCTGTTCGCCCCAGCCCAGTTCGTGTGTGCCCAAGGAGTCGGTTTCCAGAGTGAGCGAGACGCGAACGTGAGCGCGACGCAGGGCAAGGGTGAGCAAGTCAGCAGTCGCCTCGCGGGGCGGGTGGGTGTCGGGGCCGTCCGGGCCGTCGAGGCGGATCACGGCGTGGAAGTGCACCAGACCGCGCTTCTGGTACTCGGCGACCTTCGCGAAGGAGACGCGTAGCCGGGCGCGCAGTTCCTTGTGCGTCAGGCGCAGGAGGGCGGCGAGTTCCCGGCGCACGTAGATGGTGAACCGTGCCCACAGGGCGGAGGCATGCGCGTTCCACAGCACCGCGCCTGTGTAGTCGTACGTCTCCGGATGCACGGGCGTGCTGAGCGCCGGGTCATCCTCACGGTGGTGGTTTCCGCAGCGGCAGCGCTGATTACGGCCGGTGTGATTCCCGTGGACGGGGCCGAAGGAGGGTGCGGTGAGGGTAGCGAAGACGCGTGGGTGGGAGCGGACTGTCTCCGGGGCGCCCTTGCCGCCGGTGAGTCCGGCGCGGACGAGGTGAAAGGTGTCGGCGGCGTACAGGCGGGAGCAGGGCGGGCAGCAGTTCGCGCGGCGGTTGCCACAGGGGACCAGGAGGCGGCCGGTCGGCTCGTCGAGGGTGGTGAAGACGTGCAGCGGCTCGCCGGTTCGGCATCCAGGGTGGCGCTGTGGCCGGTGAGTTGGATGGGGCGGGTGCAACCGTGGACCTGTTCCACCTGGGCGGGGACGCGCTCTATACCACCCAGGCGGGCAAGGCGCAGCAGATCCCGGACACCAGGGCTGGACTCGGGACAAGAGGTAGGCGGGGGTGTCACTGTGGAGACTCCTTCCGGGTTCGGGAGGGGCACCCCGGCCGGAACGCGGTAGCTGCCAGGCGATCGGCGTTCCGGACCGGGGTATGCCGCACGAGGGCAGGGCAAGGCCAGGCCAGGGCGGCAAAGGGGTGTTACAGGAGAAGGCGGCTCAGGCCGTCAGACGCGCGTGCAGCGTCTCGGCCAACGCGGGCGCAACGTCCAGGCGGGCAGTCAGCCGCTCCGGTGTGATCGGCTCGCCGTGCTCCGACTGGTGAGCGGTGGCGATGCGGCGGGCCGCCGCAAGGAGCGGTTCCGGAGGCGAAGCGGGCGCGGAATGCTCCGGCGCGGACGGCTCAGGCGCAGGGACCGGAGCCGTGGCCGGTACGGGAGCCGGTGTGGGTTCAGCGGTCGGTGGGGCCGGTGTGTGCAGGTGCCGGAGGAGACCGGGACCGACAGCGCCCCAGCCGAGCAGCAGCACGGGGGCGACCGCGTCTAGGGCGGCCCTGCCGTAGTGCCCGGCGAGAAGCGGTTCCGCGATGTTCAGGCCGAGGGTGAGCAGCCCGGACAGGTGCATCAGCCGCACGGCAGAACGGAGTTCGCGGGCGGGGACGCCGCGCAGTGACAGGTGCCGCAGCCCGACCAGGAGGCCAAGAACCGACAGATCCACCATCGGCGCGATCAGCGGAGCGATCGGACGGGGAACGCCGAGCCGGAGCGCGAGCGCCCACACGTTGCCGAAGGAGAAGACGAACGCCAGCCCGGCGATGACCGCCATCACGGCTGTCACGGTGCGCTGCGTCAGCCGGTCACCGACCATCAAGGATCACCTCCTTCCTTCCGTATGTCCGGTCCGAGGAACATGAGGCGGGAGTCACGCGGCCCGGAATCGCTTGACCAGGCGCGTCCTGCGCAGGTTGGCCAGCAGTTCAGCCGGGTCACGGGTGAGGTGAGCGGTATCGGTCGCGATACGCGCGGCATGCTCCGGTTCCACGTACGGGGTGCGCACTCGGATGAAGCCCTCCCTGCCCTGTTCGGACATGACCGCGACGCCCACGTAACTCCGGTCCTGCAACGCGACCGGGCTGGCATACCGCGTCCGAGCGGTCGCGCCGCAGGGTGACCAGCCGTTTGAACAGCTCGTTGGCCGCTTCCAGGTCATCCCCGACGAAGGCGAACAACCGGTCCTGCATGTCCGCGTAGTCGCCCTCATGAGGCCCGCTGACCTTGCCGTCAACCACGGCGAACTGCACCGCGTCACTGGGCGCCAGATCACAGATCATGCGGTTGATGAGCGAGGTATTCCCGTACCCGGGCAGTCCCGCGACAGCTACACCGGGCACATTCGCCAGAGGCACGCGCACCGGTTCCGCGTACTCGTCCAGACCGATGTCCCAGACGGACAGCTCAGCGGGGATCTCGCCACTTGGGGCGTGGAAGGTGTGAGCTATCAGCGGATCGCGCCGTACCGCCCGCAGCGTCAGCGTGCCCGGGGACTTCTGCCGAACCGAGAGCCGTTCGCACCCCCACGCGTTCGCGAGATGCGCCGACGCCTTCTGGAACTCTTCCAGGCCGACCTTCGGAAGCGTCTTGACGGTGACGTTCACCCCGAACTCATCAGGGGTGGTTCGAATCTTGGGGGTCAGTACGCGCGGTTTCGGCGTCCGGTCCTTCTCCGTGGACAGCGAGGCCATCAGCGTCGGTGTCCGGTCGGTGACGGACAGCCCCGCCATCGACGCGAGCCGCCTCCACCGCGCGTTGATCCAGAACGCCTGACGCATGCTGGCACGCAGCTCACGGGAACCGCGCACGTACCGCACCAGCCACACGGACGCCATGGCCAACAGCAGCACGGCGGCCACCGCACCCACCATGATCGCGACCTTGGGGCCGTTCTGAGAGATCGCCTCCCCGACTTCCAGCACCGTCACGGCTTGACTCCTTCTATGACGTCGAACAGGGACCGGTAAGCCGGTGCGGTGCGGGCTGATGCTTGGGTGAGGATCACTTGGCGACCTCCAGCCCTTCGGCGCGGTAGGACAGGCCGGAGTTGACCTGGTCTCCGAAGCTGTTCGCCCACGGGCTCGCGATCATCCCGAGCGGCTTTACCGCCGAGCCTGGCGCCAGACCCTCGGGGACGCCGGACTCCGGGATGGTGACCTTGATGACCTGGGCGCGGCCATCGAGGGACTCGACCAGGTTCACGATGTTAGGTCTCGCCCGAAACCCGGTCGGCGGCCAGTTCACCGGTCTCCTGGTTGCGGATCTTCGGGACCGGAACCGTGGCGACCATTTACGCGGACGCGCTGACATCTACTCGGACAAATGGCTTGGCCATGGTGATTCCTTTCTCTCTGTTGCCCCGGCTGGGGAGATCAGCCGGATTTGGGGATCAAGTAGTACCTCGCCCAGCTAGCCCTGTCAACACGAGTTAGCGGTGTTGTTGGGTTTGATGGGTGGGATAGGTGTGCTAACACGGGCTACGCTGAGGGCATGAGCTTGTCGACCAGTGATCCACGCCCGCCGTACCAGCAGGCAGCCGACCTCATCCGGCGTGAGATCGAGAGCGGCAAGATCAAACCTGGAGAACAGGTCCCCTCGTACCGGGAGCTGCAAGAGCGATTCGGTATCGCCAACATGACCGCCCGGAGCGCCCTTCGTGTTCTGCGCGAAGAGGGGTTGATCTACACGGTTCAGGGGCGCGGCAGTTACGTGTCGGACGGGACCGTGGGCAAGCGTGGCAAGGGGGCGAGTGCTAGCGAGCCCGCCCCCGCCCCCGGTAGTGCAGTGTCCGCAGACGAGCTACGCGCCCTCCGTGAGCAGCTGAGAGCCATGAGCGTTGACCTCCAGGACATCAAGCGGGAAGTCGCGGAGCTGAAGGCGGCGAAGCGTCAGGCAGAGGAGTAGAGGCCGACTGCCTCAGCTCCGCCAGATCCTCCCGCACCTCCCGGATGTCACCCCGTATTCGGATGAGCATGGCTGTGATCTCCGCCATGACCTCTGACTCCTCGCTCACTGCTCAGCCTCCCCGCGTT
This sequence comes from Streptomyces sp. 7-21, assembly GCF_016741785.1. Lineage (GTDB taxonomy): Bacteria > Actinomycetota > Actinomycetes > Streptomycetales > Streptomycetaceae > Streptomyces. The sequence goes on along the minus strand of NZ_JAERRL010000010.1, from coordinate 142,267 downwards.
GGCGCCTCATGTCGTCGCTGCTCCAGTAGTCCTTGACGCGCTCACCATGGCGCTTACCAAATCCAGCTCTCCCGGCCTCAGTTCGGTCACGGTGCTGGTGGCAAGCGCAGTGGTAAGTGGCGTGGTAAGCGACCCTCACGGCCGTGAGCGCCACCGTGCACGCCCATGCAGACGCCCGCATCGTCCGATCCCGCGCGACGGGAGATCCCTCGCGGACTTCCCGTACTGCGGTGAAGCGATCTCCCCACGCATCCCGCCTCATGCACTGCACGCCTCCATCTCGTCATTCGCCGCCACGCGTCCCGGACTGGCCGCACAAGCATCCGGATAATCACCGGTTTGGGTAACCGGCGATCCCGTGCTATGTTCCGCCGCCCTTTCACCTGCTACAGGTGTCGAATCCGGGACTGGTGTGACACCCCGCCCCAAAAAAGTTCCGGTAACCACCTCCCACCGCTCCATCCAGGCCCAATCCGGCCCACTGCTAGGACCAAGTCCGAGCAACCGGCCCGATGTGACAGCCACGGCCAACCAGTTGCGCAGGCCGATCACGGATACCAGTGCGCCCACCATCAGGGACCTTCCTCTCCTCTTCTTCACCCCCAAGACAGTGCGAGGACCCCACGCGAAGTGACCGCCAGATCATGTGACTTGGGTCACGCATTCGGATCGAGTCTCCTCCCCCTGTGGATAACTCCGAGAATGTGCTGACCCTGCGGGCCGGAGACCACTCCACCGCAATCCGCCTGTGGACAGATTTCGCCGATGCCAAGAACAGGCCATTGCGTAACATCCCAAAACGGCCTCATGCGGCATGGCCGAGCCGCCGAAGGGCGGAGTGTTCTGGCCGCGCCGGTGCAGGACGACACCGGCCGTGTCGGAAGAGCAGGCCAGCGACGGAGCCGAAGCGGCCCGGCAAGCTGGGCTGTTAAGACTTTCTCTACTGGATCAAGGCGGCCCGCTGACGCGGCCCGCGCGGCGCGGCGACCGTACCGCCGCGCCGCTCCTGTCTACCGCCCCGCTGCGCGACGGCCCCGCCGCTCGCGCCGCAAAGCCAGCAAAGCGAACGCCCAGTCGAGCAGAGACAGCCGGACAGCCCGCAGCCAGCCAGCACGGCACCCAGCGGGCCAGCACACCGCCCAGACGGCCACGACCAGGACCAGCACGCCAAGGGCGCCGCACCAGCAGGCCCGCCAGCCGACTTCCCCGTTCGCGGTGGCCGGGGGCCCCGTGGCTGGGGCAACCGGCTTCCACGGCTTTACCCACCTGTTCGGCCCGGGGCCCGCGTCGGGCAAGGCCAGGGGGCCACTCGTGCCAAACAAGGGCAGGCGGCAAAGCCTGCCCGAGTTGCCGGGCCAGCGTACGGCCCCCTGACCATGCCCGACCCCAACCCGAACAGGACACCGGCCAAACCCGCTCCAGCCGGCTGCTCTGTCACGCGCGCCAGCGTGGAGCGGGACGAGACACCTCGCGCCGTGTTTTGCCCAGAGCCATCGGCTTCCGGGATTATTGCCGCATGGCCTCCTTGAAGCAGTTCGACCCCGCATCCGGGACCCGCGATTTCCTCGCCGCCGAGTTCGAGCAGCGCGAGCGCGCTTTCGCGACGATCCGCACCGTGTTCGCCCGCTACGGCTTCCAGCCGCTCCAGACCCCGGCCTTCGAGCGCCTGGACGTGCTCACCGGGAAGTACGGCGACGAGGGTGACAAGCTGATCTTCAAGATCCTGCGGCGTGGGGAGCATGAGGCCACCGGCGAGGCTGACCTTGCGTTGCGCTACGACCTCACGGTTCCCATGGCCCGTGCGGTAGCGGCGTACGGCAGCCAGCTTCCGTCGCCGTACAAGCGGTACGCCATCGCACCGGTATGGCGGGCCGACCGGCCCGGCAAGGGACGGTTCCGTGAGTTTGTCCAGTGCGACCTGGACATTGTCGGCTCGTCCTCACCGCTCTCCGATGCCGAGATCGTTCTTGCGCTGCACGATGCTCTCGAAGCACTGGGCGTACCGGATTTCCGTTTCCTGGTGAACTCCCGCCACGCGCTGTTCGGTCTGCTGGAGGCATACGACGTACCCGAGGACCTTGGCCCGGGTGCGCTGATCACGCTTGACAAGCTTGACAAGCTCGCGCCGGAAGCCGTCGTAACCGAGCTGGTCGACGCCCGTGGCCTGTCACACGAGGTGGCACAGGGCTTGGTTGATGACCTCACCGCGCCCGATACCGTCGAGCGCGTCAGGGGCGAGCTGAAGTCCAGCGAAGTCGGGCAGGCCGGACTGGCCGAGGTGGACCGGCTGTTGGAACTCACCAAGGACACGATTCCCGCCGAGCGCATCGCGTTCACGCCAAACCTCGTACGGGGGCTCGACTACTACACCGGGATCATCTTCGAGGTGGTCGCCCCCGGCATGCCCGGGTCGATCGCTTCCGGCGGCCGGTACGACGGGCTCATTGCCCGGCTCGGGGGCAAGGACGCGCCCGCCTGCGGCGGCTCCCTGGGCATCGAACGCATCCTGCCCCTGCTCTCGCAGGAGGACGAAGCCGCCTACTCACAGATCGACGTGGCTGTCACGGTCATGGGTGAGGAGCAGGCCACCGACAGCTTCCGGCTCGCGGCCGAGATCCGCCGTGCCGGAGTTCGTACAGGTGTTTACCTCGGGTCTAGTGGGAAGTTCGCCAAGCAGATGAAATGGGCCAGCGACCAGGGAGCCCGTTTCTGCGTGATCTACGGCGCGAACGAGCGCGAAGCCGGAACGGTCACGCTGCGGGACATGGACAGCGGCGAACAGATCCAGGTCCCGTTCGATCAGGCCGCCGCAGAACTCGCGCGGCGGTGCGCACCATCCAGTTGACGCGCGGCGGACCCGTTCCGCTGCCGACTCGTTCCAAGGAGGAGCGGATGGGAACGCAAGGCGATCGAATCTTTGAGATCACTGCTGAGCGGGGGTTCCCGGACCCCTGGCTCAGCTTCGGCGACTCCCTCTGTGACGAGGCGGCGCTGAGCACGGAGCTGACCCGTGCCATCACCAAGGCCCGCAAGGAGCCCGCAGACGAGACGTGCGCAGAGGTGACCCGGGTTTTCGAGGCGAAGAAGGCCAACCTTCGCCGCTGTGCGGGCATCCTGGACCAGGTTCTCAGCGACTACGACGCATCTGGCATGTGGGAGGTCCTGGACGAGCGGGCCAGCAGGCTCAACATCGCGGATGTGCTGGAGACTTGGGGCCGTACCCAGGCGCTCCACCCGTTCCCGGTCGTGCTCAAGAGCCTTGAGTTCAACTGGGGCTACATGAAGGAGCACGGTGTCCGGGCGTTCTACGAGATGACGCGAGGCTACGTCTCGCGGCTCCAGGAGAACACAGAGCGGTGGCATGAAGCCTGGAACGGCGAAGTAGCCACCGGAGTCGTGGACCGCATCACGTCCATCGAGTGCGACTTGGCCAGCATCGAGGCCCCGATGCACTGCGACGTGTGCAAGAAGACGATCACGGCACTGCTGTACCTCGATGACTAGGACGCGGTGACACAGCGGGCATGGCCGAGGCCCCCGCTCCGGCACGTGACCTGTTCAGGGTCCAACAGCCGGGACGGGGGCCTTCCTGTCCGCTCTGATCACAGGGTGGGGGAACCAAGCGAGCCCTCACCTCGCCGGGTAACGAGGTCTTGTGAGGGCTCCCGCGATCAGGGCGGAGCCTTATGGGCGTGCGAGCGCCACACCGATCATGAAGCCACACGAGGAGCTGACAGTGATGATCAGCGCGGGGCTCGCGAACCGGCAGACGTAGGCCGCGAAGCGCCTCACACTTCGACCTCCCGGTAGGGGTTGCCCCGTCCGGGCTCCACCCGCCAGTAAGTCTCAGTGATCAGCTTGAACCCCCGATGTCCCGGATTGCGGCCGGTATGGTCCAGCGCCCAAGTCTGCTGCGGCGTACCGTCGTTGTCGGCTGCGCTCGACACGGCATGACAGCTCATGCACATCATCTGGAAGACCGCCACCGGGACGCCCTCCCGGTCGTCCGCACTGAGCCTCCACTCCGCGTACGCGTACATCTCACGAGTGCTCACGGCCGACCCTCCCGGGAACGTGCTGGTAGCGGGCGCGCTGGTCAATCGCCCTGTCCAACTGGGCGTATACGCGCTGCATCTCGCCACCGGTAAGCACCAAGACCGTATCGGACTGGCCACCTTCAGCATGGTGCAGCACGATCGGCAGCACGGCCCTGCGTTGGTGCGCGTCGTAGGCCAGGTCACGGGCGGCTGGTACCGCCATCATGGCGGGCAGACGGCAGCTCACTGCGGCTCGGCCTTCTTGAGAGCGCGGGCTTCGACGACCCATTCGGTGCCGCCACCAGAAGGCCGCAGCCAGGCGTGCAAAATCGGCTCAGCGCCTACCGTCATATGGCCGAGGAACTGCACGACGCCCGTTTTGCCATCGGGATCAAGCGCAGTCGCGCCCTCATGGAGCCAGCCGGGCAGCGGGGCCTTCTTAGCGCTCATAGTGGTCATTGCCTTCTCCAGGAGTGGAGGGCAGCGGGCCACCAGGGCTACGGGGACACCGCACAAGCGGTGGAGGGGGTGTTCACCGGTAACCCGCTGCCGGTCGAAGAGAGCCGCCCGGGGCCTGTTGGGGAGCTGATACGAGCCGAGTCACCCCCGGGCGGCTGTGATGCTCAACCACCGTGGCCCGTGGCACAGTTAGGCCGCAAGAGAATCTGCACAGAATCAGCCCCGCCAGAAGAAATGGCACATGCCACAGCATGCGCATGGCTTCCACGGCGTGCTGATGCTGTGCCACGGTGAGTACAAACCGACCGCACGGCGTATCGGACTGGGGCATGAGCTTCGGCAGCTCCGCAAGGGAGCAGGGCTGACCATTGAGGAAGCCGCGCGCGGGATGAAGTTCGACGAGAGCACGCTTCAGCGCGTGGAGACCGGATGGCGGTCCTTCCGGCAGGCCGGACACCTTCGTGATCTTCTGGAGTGCTACGGCGTCACCGATGAGGAAGACGTCGATCGGCTCTTGGCGCTCCAGCGCGATGCGTCAAGCCGGGAGTGGTGGACCGACACGACCACGAACATGCTGTCGGGGATGCCGCGCTTCCTCGGCGTTGAATCGGCGGCCCTGGAGATCCGCGCTTTCCATCCCGTTCTCGTGCCGGGTCTGCTCCAGACCGAAGCCTATGCACGCGCCGTGCACGAGACCCACAAACCGATCGACGAGACGACCACGGAGTTCATTCAGCACAGCGTGCAGTTGCGCATGAAACGGAAGGAGGCCCTCACACAAGACGAGGACCCGACGAAGCTGTGGGCGGTGCTGTACGAACCCGCGCTCCGCTACGTCATCGGTGACCCCGATGTGATGCGCGAGCAGTACGAGGAACTGATCAAACTCGCCGCCCTGGCGCACGTGACCATACAGGTTCTTCCCCGGACCGTACGTGGATACGTAGCGATCCACGACGTCAGCATCATGTACCTGGGCGACAAGCTGCCCACCACGGTTCAGGTCGACACCGCATGGTTCACCGTGGCTGTGACGGACAAGCCACGCGAGGTGAACCGCTTCTCGCGGATGTTCGACGCCATGGTGGCATCCGCGCTGCCGCCCCGGGACACCCCTGAGTTCCTGCACCAACTATCGCGAGAGATCACGGAATGACCACTCGAACCCGCATCATGGCCCCCGAGATCAAGGGCGCCAACTGGTTCAAGTCCTCCTACAGCAACGGTGGCGGCAACTGCATGGAGGTCGCCGACCTGACGAACACTTCCTATGGCGCCATCGCGGTCCATGACTCGAAGGACCCGAACGGCCCAGCGCTCGTGATCGCCCCCGAAGCGTTTGCCGCGTTCATCGACGCTTTGAAGGCCGACCACTGAGCGATCCGATCCCGAACCCGCACCCCGGCCTGCCTGCCCACGGTGGGACCGGGGTGCACACGTTTTCGCGCCTCACGGAGGCCAGTGGACCCACGGTGGACCACGAGCGACTCCAGAACCAGCCGGAAGTAGGAAACGGGCAGCTCAGAGGGCGTTGAAGCGGATCAGCGCGCACCCTCTTGAAAACCGTCGTGGTGGCGACACCACCGTGGGTTCAAATCCCACAGCCTCCGCCGAGGTGAACGAACCAGCAGGTCAGAAGGGGTTCCCCCCTCAGGGGGCACCCCTTCTGCGTTCGCCCTGTCTCACCCCGCAGCGCCCGTATCCCGCCGTTGACCAGCGCGTGTGGGCCATCCGTGGGCCAGGATCCCGGTCACGCGCCGCCGCTCAGTCCCTTCTCGATGAGCTGGTTGGCGAGCGACTGCTGACCGCGCAGGATCTTGGCGTAGAAGCGGAACAGGACGGTGAGGCTGTGGCCCGCGCGCCGGGCCACCTCGACCGGGTCCACACCGGAGTTGATCCACAGCGAGACTCCGGCGTGCCGGAGGGAGTAGGGGACGTCCGCGAGCGGGGTCGCGGCCTCGGCCTCCGACAGCGCCTTCTCACGGGCGGCGTCCCAGAGTTCGCAGTACTCGGTGGACCGGACGCGACCGCCCTTGGCCGCACGGAAGAGCCGGCCGTCCTCCGCCGTGCCGTACGCCTCGATGTGCTCGCGCAGCATCGCCGTGAGGACGGGCGGGATCGGCACGGGCCGGGTGACCCGGCGTGCCCGGCGCTTGAGGCCGCGCTGCTCGTAGGACTCGCCGTCGTCGGTCCACCCCGAGCCGACCTCCGGCCGGCTGCCCGCGAGGATCAGCTCTCCCCAGCCTTCCTCGGGCAGCCGACAGTCCGCGGCCCGCAGTGCGGCGATCTCGGACGGCCGCATGGCCGCGTAGTACAGGCAGCCGAAGAACGGGGCGAGGTGGGCGCCCCTGTCCCCCTGCTCCCGTACCGCGTCGATGAGCGCCGCCGCCTGCCGGGGGTTGGGCACGTAGCGGAAGTCGACTTCGTCGTCACGGGCCGGGGGAGTCCAGTCGACCCGGGCGAGCGGGTTGGTGGAGAGAATGCCTCTCTCCATCGCGTAGCGCAGGGCGTTGCTGAGCACCATGCGCTTGCGGTTGACGGTGTTGTCGGCGGCCGGTGTCCCGTCCAGCTTCCGCGAGAGGGCGTCCAGGGCCGCTCGCATCCGCTCCGGCCGGGCCGCCTCGGTCACCTTGAGCGAGTGCTTCTCGACCCAAGCGAGGGCGGCCCGCACGTCCGCCGGGAGCTCCTTCGCGTCCACGAGGGAGGCGAGGGAGCCATCACTCCCCGGTGCCGCGCGGAACGCCCAGGAGTAGAGCGACCTGCGGAGCACGTCCGGCTTCGGCGCCCCTCGCGCCGTCGAGACGAACGCCGGGGTGACGGTGGCGAGGGCGTCGGCGATGCTCGCCCGGTGCTTGGCCGCGGCCTTGGGCCACTTCATGAGCGCGTATGCCTTGGCGTGCTCGTACCAGGTGGGCGAGTTGAGCGCGCTCAGCTCGTTCGCGGGCAGCCCGGTGTCCTCGTCGAACTGCTCGCGGTTGCGGAGAGCCGTCATGAGTTCCGAACGGCGTCCGTCCGCCTGGGCCTTGAGCTTGAAGCTCTTCGAGTGCGAGCGGGAGCCGACCCGCCACCGCAACTCGAAGGGCTTCGGCCGGCCCTTCCGCGTCCGGATCGACCAGATGACTACGTCGTACGTGAGCATGTCTCCCCATACGGAGAGGGCCCGCCGTGCGGCGGGCCCTCTCGAAGTGGTGGTGGTTCAGCAGGGCGGGGTCAGGCGGCGTTCTCTTCGCAGTGGCTCAGCCAGGCGTCGAGGTCGCGACGGCGGACACGGAGCTGGCCGTTGGGCAGTTTCAGCAGCTTCGGTCCCTGACCGCGGGCCCGCATGCGGTAGAAGGCGGCGCGGCTCATGCCGAGCTCCTCCAGGACGTCGCGCAGCTTGAGCATCTCGGTGCGTGCCATGGGTGGGTGGCTCCTTCGAAGGTGGTCTGTGGCGGCCTTCTCTGGGATCCGCAACATCCGCCACACCGCAACACAGCAGGTCAGCGGCTCGGATTTGTGGCGGATCGAGATTGTGTTGCGGATGGGTACCGCCACGCTCGGAGGCGTGGCGGTACCTGGGGCGGGGCTGGTCAGCCGACGGCCCTGAGCGGCACCGTGGCGGGTTCCGCAGACGTGTGGCGGATGTCAGAGGCGGGATCCGCCACGGATTCGCCCGTGCTGACCTGCGGTGTGGCGGATGTGGCGGATGTTGCGGACTTCTGCGGGGGCGGGGGACAGTACCGCTCCCAGGCGTCCGCCAGGTCCTCCGCGTAGTAGCCCTTGGGTGTGCCCGATGCGGTGCGGATGCCGCGCGGCTTGATGGGCTTGTTGGCCGGAGTGACGTACTGGCTCAGCATCTTGGCCAGGGTGCGAGGGGTGAGCGGTTTGTCGTCCAGATCGCCCCAGGGAGCGTCGTCCATGGCCAGCAGGCATTCGAGGATGACGGCGGTGGGCATCCGGTCGGCGCCCTGGAAGACGTGGTCGCGCAGGTCGGTGAGCAGCCGGATGCCGAGCGACGCCTTGTCACCGTCCTGGGCGGCGTTGACCAGCTCCACGCAGGCCGTGCGAGCCCGCTGCGGCCAGGTGCCCCCGGCGGCGTCGGCGACGGCGAGCAGCGGCTCCCACACATCCGCCGGCCGGTCGGTGACGCCCTCGGGCATGACCGGCCACTTCCCTTCCATGGCCGGGCGGACGGCGCTGGCCCAGGCGGCAAGCCGGTCGCGCAGCGCGTGGCCTTCCTTCTCGTGGATGCGCTGCCGGAACGGTTCCACCTTCTCGTTGGGGGCGCGGCGGCGCATGCGGATGATGACCGAGCGGGTCAGGATCGTGTCCGGCAGCGAGCCGAGGCCGGCCACGGCCACCGCGCAGTAGGACGGGAACGCCTGCACGCTCTGGTTGGCGCCGTCGCCCACGCAGCGGTAGGTGACGCCGGAGCGGCGGTGCCCGGCGTTGAGGAACCCGCGCAGCTCCTCGTTCTCCCCCGCCTTGGGGCCGAAGACGGTGTCGATCTCGTCGAAGAGGATCGTCGGCCGCCCGTCCATGCCGGACACGGCCCGGAACAGGGCGGCGGCGGAGGCGTTGACGGCCACCATCGGCTGCGGCACGAGGGTTTCCACGATCTCCAATGCCCGGGACTTGCCCGACCCCGGTTCCGGGGAGAGGAAGGCCAGGCGCGGGGTGGAGTCGAAGGCGTCCAGCAAGTGCGCGTGGGCGTCCCACAGGGCCACGGCGACGTAGGCGGCCTCAGTGGGGAAGACGTTGAAGCGCCGGTGGAAGCGCTCGACGGCGTCCAGCAGCTCGGCGCCGTCGAGGGTGGGCTGGGGGTTGGTCATGCGGCGGTCCTGCTTTCGGTGCGGTGGCGCAGGGGGCAGTTCTCGCGGTGGGCGGCGTGGGCCTCGATCAGGGCGAGCACCTGGCGGTGGCCGACGGCGCTGCGGTCGTGGCCGCACGCGCACCAGGAGTGGGCGGTGGGCACCGCGCCGTGGCCGGGCGCGGTGAGGTGCAGCCATGCGATCGGGTACCGGCCGTCGCCCCGGTGCGGCTCAGGGCCAGAAGTGGACGGCCTGCGGCCGACGCTTCCTCGGGCGCCTCTGGCCGCCGGGGGCGGAGCCGGATCGGCGGCGGACGGCCGACCGGGGGCGGGGAGGCTCTTCAGGCGGGCAGCAGCAGCGGGGGTCATGCCGTCCTCCGCTGCGGGTTGTGGGCGATGGACCAGTCCAGTCCGGAGCGCACGGTGGCGCGGCACTCGGCCGGCGGCAGACCGGCTGCCTCCCCCGCTCCCTGAAGAGCCTCCTCCACCACCGACCGGGGCAGGTCGCCCCAGGCGATGAACCGCCCCAGGGCGCGGGCGGCGCGCAGCAGCGCGGCGTTCCGCCCGCCCTCGCCGGTGGTGGCGACGGCGGTGGTCTCGTTGCGCAGCGCCGCCTCGGCGTATCGGGTGGCCCGGGTCGTGGCCGCCACCGGCACCGCCTGGGTGGGCCGCGGCGCAGGGCGCAGGGCGTCCCGCAGCCAGGTCGGCAGCGGCGCCACCGGAGCGTCGTCCATCACCTCGTACCGGCGGCCGTCGACGGTGCTGCCGGGAGCGACGACATAGCCGCCCCAGGCCCGGCTGTCGATCTTGCGCGCGAGCCTGCCCTTGGTGCTGGGCAGCCGCATCCCGGGCGGGGCGGTGAAGTACAGGTGCCGCCCACCGCTCGCGGTCCGCACCGTGAGCGTGTGGGGGACGGGCTGCCCGGCGCGCTCGCAGAGCGCCTGGAAAGACGCCACGCCGTCAGGTGTTCCTTCCGGCTCTTCGGGCTTGGGCTGGTCGAGGTCGACCACGACCAGCCCGGACGGGCCGGTGGCGATCCCGATGCCGTACGGGCGCTGCTCCCACGCCTGGCGGATGCGGCCGGGGTCGACTGTGGCGCGCTGCTCGGGCTTGAGGTGCCCGCCCGAGCAGCGTCCGGTGCGCGGGCAGCGGGCCTCGGCGTGCCCGGCCGGGACCTTGGTGCCGGGGCGGAGCGGGAAGACGTGCCAGCCGCGCCCGGCGGCGGCCAGCGCCGCGGCCAGCAGCGCGTGGGCTGGTTGGTTGGGGGCAGGTTGGGTCATGCTGGAGATCTCCAGTTCTCTACGGAAGGGCTGGATGGACGGCGGCCCCGGTTCTTGGCGGAATGGGGGGCCGTCGTCGTTCTGTGGTCAGCGGTGGTTGATGGTGCCGGTGGCCTTGCCGAACAGGCCGGTGGCGGTGATGTTCTGCGTGATCTGTGTCGGTGCTGCCGTCTTGCGGCGGGCGGTGCCCAGCAGCACGGGCAGAGCGACGGCGCCGGCGGCGACGAGGGCGACAGCGGCCCACAGAGCGTGGCTCATGGCGATCAATCCCGGTGCGGCGTAGGAGAGTCCGACACCGGCGGCAGCAATGCCGCCGCCGATGGTCGGTGCGAGGAGGGCGGTGGTCTTGGCCCATGTCGGGATCGGGGTTGTTGCGGGCGCCGACACAGTCGGGGCCGGGGTGGTCTGGGTGTAGGCGAGGGCGCGCACACCGTTCGGCAGGGTGACGAGCTGGACGCCGGGCGGGATCTCGTGCGGCAGCATCCCGCCGTGCCGGGCGGTGGGCTGCGGAGGCAGGGTGGTGATCTCGTACGGGGTCTGGGGGTGCACAACGGGGTCCCTTCGATGACGACGGGCAGCACCCGCGGGTGGGGTGCTGCCCGGTCCTTGCTTGTCGTGTCGCTTGTCGTCCGGCTTGTCGCTCGTCTTGTCGCTTGTCGCCTTGCAGGTCAGAGCCGGTTTCCGGTCCGTATGGGACCCTCCGGAGCCCTGCTTGAGGACAGGGCGACAAGCGACAAGGGGCTACGCCTCGGGAGGTGCGTCGGGGGCGTGACGGCGATGGACGTAGCGGGCCTTGGTGCCGGTGCCGACCCGCACCGCGGTTCCGTCCTCGGTCCAGGCCTTGAGCCAGCCGACGACCGTCTGCCGGGTGGTGCCGTGCTCGGCGGCGAGTGCGCGGGCGATGGCCGAGGCCCCGGTGCCTTCGGGGCCGGCGGCGAGCAGCAGCGTCAGCGCCGCTTCGCGGGTCGGGTTGTCCTCGTTCCGCAGGGCCGACAGGTTCAGCCCGCCCGGGGTCGGCCGGTCCGGCTCCGTGCCCGGTTCGGGGGCGGTGGCGAACTGGGCGTCGATCTGCTCACGGAAGCGCCGGGCGAGTTCGTCCGCGTCCGGCTCCGCGGCGGGCGGCTGCTCGCTCCGGAAAGCGGACAGGTCCAGCCCGCCGCCCCGGGCCGGGGGCGCTGCCTGCACCGCTCCGCCACCGTCCGCGTCCCGCATCCAGGCGGTGCGGTCCGGGTCCCAGCGCCGGGCGTAGTCCGGCCCGGCGGCCGTGGTCGACGGACCGTCCAGGGTGGGGTGGCGGTCGGAGGTGGCGGCCACGATGTCGCGGATCTGGTTGGGCAGGATCCGCCAGGACTTGAACAGCGCGGCCGGGGATTCGGGAGTGCCCAGGAATCCGGCGCCCTTGTAGGGGGCCTGGTCCACACGCAGCCCGCGGGAGCCGGGGAACTGTTTGGCCAGGTCCATGCCCTCGGTCTCCCCGCCGGTGAGCGCGACGCGGACCTTGGCCTCCCGGCGGATCATCAGGTTGCCCAGCACCGCGCCGGTGGCGCCCAGTGCGGTCAGCACGGTGCGGATGCCCATGGCGCGGGCGATGCGGATCACTTCCAGGATCTTGGCCGCGAGCGTGCGCGAGGTGCGGTCGGTGGCGGCCAGGATCTCCGCACCTTCGTCGATCACGATGATGATCTGCGGGATGCGGTCGCTGATGGGCAGCAGATCGGTGTTCGCCTGGGCCATCAGGTCCTGGTAGACGGTCTTGCGGTGCTTGGCGATCCGCACAGCCGCATCCAGCATCCGCGCCGCTTCCTCGGGGGAGGCGGCCAGCCAGTCCACCCCCGGCCGCAGGCCGTCGACCGGCCGCCCGTCACGGTCGAGGGCGGGGCGGACCCAGGGCAGGCCGGCCGATCCGGCGTTGAGGTCGATGACCCAAGTGAGCACGTCGGTGGCGCGGGCGAACCCGGCCAGGATGGTGTGGACCATGTTGGTCTTGCCCGACCCGGTGGGGCCGACGACCAGTGCGCACTGCTCGCGCAGGTAGACGCGAATCTCGTCCGCGTTGGTCCGCAACCCCCACGGGATGCCTGTGTGCACCGACAGCGGCCCGTAGTCGGTGGGGTAGGTGACCTCCTGGGCGAGCACGTTGACCGTGGTCACGTCGACCAGGACACGGCCCTGGTCGATGCCCGGGGAGGCGGCGGCGGTGCAGCCGTGCGGCAGCCGGGCGTCCGCAGCCAGCTTGGGCGCCTCCCGTGCGATGCGGTCGTAGGTGGTCCCGCCGGGCGGCAGTTCGGCGTCCAGGGTGAACCCGGTGCCGGTGGGCCACATCTCCACCGCCCGCACCCGCACGGTGATCCCGCACACCCGCTGGATCCGGTCCACCCATTCGGCGGCGATGGCCCGTCGTTCGGCGGAGAGCTCGGCGGCCACCTGCCGTTCAGCCTGCGCGAGTGCCTCCAGCTCCCGCGCCTCCTCGTGCAGCAGGGTGGCACGGGCCGCGGCGCCGATGCCGACCCCGAGCGTGGCCAGCGACCCGAGCGCGGTCCAGGACAGCGGAGTGGTGGCCATGGCCCAAGTGGTCCACCCTGCGCCGAGCAGCCAGGAGGCGGCCCGCATGCCGATGGTGCGGGCCGACAGGCGGTCGCGGAGGCCGGTGATGGTGTGGCCGATCGCCCCGGCCGCGCCGACGGCCAGCGCCCAGCCGGGCGGCAGGCCGGCGGCGGCTCCGGTGGTGGCGACGGCGAGGCATCCGGTGGTGGCGGACAGGGCGCCGGTCACGGGTCCGTGACCGGCCGCCCAGTCCCACACCGGCCCCGTGGTCTTGGCCTGTGTGGTCGCGCTCATCGTTAGACGTTCCATCCCTTCTCGGCCTCGGGCCCGTTGCGCGGGTCCTCGTGCCGGGCGATGTCCTGGGCGTGGACCTGGCGGAACAGCGGGCCCATGTCCTCGGCCACCGCGACGGCCGACATCAGCGCGCCGAACATGTCGTTGAAGCCGTCCGCGACCTCCTTCTCCAGCGGAAACTCGCCATCGGCGCGCTCGGCCAGGACCCGCATCACGTTCGCCACGCTCGTCAGCGCGGCCGGGAGCCCCTCGACCATGGCGAGGATCTCCATGGCGTTCTCGGGCTCGTAGCTCTGCGCCGCTGCCTCCATCTCGGCCGCGGCCTCCTCGAACCGGAAACCGGACATGCTCTCTCCCTTGCTGGTCGTCGTGTCGGGTGGGACGGGGACAGCGCCGGCCGGACGCTCGGCGGTGTCCCCGATCTGCTCGCCGTCGCCGTTCGCCTCGGCCTCGGCGGCGGCCTCCTCTGCCTGCTGCTGTTCGCGGATCGCCGCGTCGCGGGCGGCGCGTTGCTCGGCGGCGGTGCGCGTCAGGCGGGCGTACAGGCGGCGGCCGGGGTACTGGAGCCAGGCCCAGCCGAGCTTCCGCCCGAGCGGGGTGGTGAGCATGCCGACCAGTCCCAGAACTCCGGCCAGCAGCGCGGCCAGCAGCCGACGGCCCTGGTACCGGGCGGCGGACCGCCACAGCGCTTGACGCGCCCGCTGCCGTGCGGCAGCCGTCCGCACGGCTGCCCGCTGCTGCGCGACCTGCCCGGCCGCCGCGCGGTCCCGCGCCGCACGAGCGCGCTCGGTCACCGCGCCACGGGCCGCGCCGATCCGTCCCACGCCCTTGGCCGCCGCTCGCCCGATCGGCCCCTTGCCGGTCAGGGACGCGGCACGGGCCTGGCTCTTCGCCGCGCGGCGGGCGTCCGCCACCGCGCGGCGGGCCCTGGTCGTCTCCGCCCGGCGAGCGGTCCGCGACGGGGCCGCGGCACGGGCCGACTCGCGCAGCGCCCGCACCTGCGCCACCCGCCCGAGAGCCCCGCCGGACAGCGATCCGGTCCGGCCCGAACCGGTCGGGCGGCGGGTGGCCTTACGGCGGGCGCCGGCCGTGCTCGCCGCACCGGACGCGCGCCCCGCTCCGCCTACCCGGGGTGGCTCGTTGAGGAGGCGCCCCGGCTCTCAGAGCCGGGGGACATCGCGGAGGGCACCACGCGCTATCTGGCTGCTCACGGCATCGAGCAGATCGGCTACTTCGACGAGATCGCCACCCGGATGCCCACTCCGGAGGAAGCCCGCCTGCTGGACATCGGCCCGGGCGTGCCCGTCCTGCTGTGGACGCGCACCGGCTACTCGGCCGAGAAGCCCATCCGGTGCACGATCACGACTTTCCGCGGAGACCTGAACCGCATGAACTACGAGATCGGCGAACTCTCCGCCAGAAACGAGAACGCGTGATCATCACTCCCGCTCGCCCCGACGATCTGCCCGTGCTCCTGGCGTTCCGCCAGGAGGCGGCGGCGTGGCTCAGCAAGCTCGGCACCGACCAGTGGCAGCGCCCCTACCCGGCGGACCGCCTGCTGGCGACCATCGAGGCCGGCGAAGTCTTCATGCTGCGCGACGGAGAGACGACCGCGGCGACCATCACCTTGTCGACCGAGGCCGAGGAAGGACTCTGGACGGACGAGGAGCTGCGCGAGCCGTCCCTGTTCGTCACCAAGCTCACGGTGGCCCGCACCCACGCCAGCCGGAACCTCGGCGGTCGCCTGCTCGATTGGGCAGGCGACCGGGCCTACCGAGCAGGGGCGAAGTGGCTCCGACTGGACGCCTGGACCACCAACCGCGGCCTCCAGCGCTACTACCTGAATCAAGGCTTCGAGCACGTCCGAACCGTCACTGAGGGAACCGCGGTCAACGGCGGGCCCCGTGTCTCAGGTTGGTTGGCTCAGAGGGCAGCTCGGGCCGCGGACCACGGATTCACGGACGAGACACCAGCACCGGCGCCGACCCTGCCTAATGCCTGAGTAACAACTTTCTCTACGGGTTCGAGAACGGGCCTCATACTTACGACGGTAAAAACGCCAACCTTTCGCACACTCGATTCACACCGCTAGCCCCTGCTCGGTAAGCCTGTACAAGTTGATGCTCGAGGTGAACCCGGAAACTGAGCAGCCCAGACAATGTACGTATGGTGATGTGATGCGCATCTCATCTTATAGGGATGCGCATCCGACGAAGGGTTTTCTACGCTCAGATACGAGCGCCCTTGCAAACCGTCAATCGGACATAGTGGGGCATAAGGTTCGCCAAGCCCCGTTGTCCGACACAGCCGCTACAGTTGCGCCGTGACTGACGAAGCTACCCTCTCCCGTACCCTCAGCGGCCCCGAGCACCAACGAGTGCGCCTTCCGATGATCAAAGCGCTCATCGAGTCGGGGTGGGACCAAGGACAGCTCCGTTGGAAGCCTGAGTGGAGAGTGCCGCAGTCCCCCCATGACGCTGCGAAACGGGAGGGTGGCAAGTCCTTCGCTGGCTGGCCAGTCGACTTGGTCATCTTTGATGACGCCCAGCATGTGGGCGACTGGGAACATGTTCTCGCAATCTGCGAGTTCAAACAGCCCACTCTCGCTGAAGGCGTATCTCAGCTGGAAATCTATCTGGCTCGTGAGCCTCGCGCCCGTATGGGCTACTGGTCCAACGGGTCAGATGACGTACGCGTATATAAGCTCGCTGACGGCACGTTCAAAAAGCTGCGAAACAAGGGACTTCCTCACCCGGGAGAAAATTTCTCTCAGCCGTCCGAGAAGCCCCTGACCTACCGCGACTTGGTGACCCCTAGACCTGGACAACTGCGGGCATCATTCAAGCGTCTGCTTGATGTTGTTGTCGCACGCGACAGCAAGTCAACAAGGTCAGAATCTCAACTCAACGAGCTGTGTAATCTTCTGCTACTTAAACTAGAGTCGGACTCCGTCGCTTCCTACGACGAGACTAAGCCTGTAGCGTTTCAGCTTTCGTCACGGGGCGAGGCAGCTACTGCCCGTTCCATGAAGGAGCAATTCGATAAGCTGAAGAAGCTGCGCCCTGAGGTGTTCGCTGAGCATCGAGAGGGAAGCCTCGACCTAGACGATCACACCATTCACGAAGTGGTGTATGAGCTTTCCAATCTCAATCTTTTGGACGTTGGCGCAGAAGCTATTTCCTCAGCATTCCAAGTCTTCCGCCGGGCCAACCTCAAAGCAGGTGAAGGTCAATACTTTACCCCTCAGCGAGTCATTTCCGCAGCCGTCAAAATGATGGATATCCGGCTCGAAGATAAGATCATCGATCCGGCGTGCGGAACCGGAGGGTTCCTGACGGAGGCCTTCCTCTCCTTGGTGAGGGGAATTCCCGAAGAGAAGGCTGCGCAGGCTCGAACGTGGGCCCACCGACAGGTATACGGCGTCGATAAGGACTCCATCAACGTCAAGTTGACCCGCGCCATTATGGTCGGCCTTGGCGATGGCTCCGTCAATATCCACATCGGCGACTCCATAAGGGAAGACCGCTGGGCCAAGGATTACCGGCATCTTCAGCAGCCCCTTAGTGATGAGTCCTTCACTGTAGTCATCACGAACCCTCCCTTTGGCAAAAACCTGAAGGTCAGCAAAACCGATTCCCGGCGTAACAATTACACCATTGCTGAAGCCGCCAGCCGAAAGGCGGGCGAGTACGTTGATCTCGAAATCGGCCTGGTCTTCCTTGAGCGTGCTCACCGACTACTGATGAAAGGCGGCCGGCTAGGCATTGTGCTCCCAGAGACCTACTTTTTCTCGCCGACTTACAAATGGCTGCCAAAATGGCTAGAGGATCGCTTTATTCTGCGAGGCGTTCTCAATATCCCGATGGAAGCATTCCAGGGTTTCTGCCGCGCCAAGACCAATTTCTACGTCTTCGAGAAGAAGTGATCTACGATGCCTCATAAGCCAGCATGGTTTCGCGACGACAAGGTGTTCATCTCGTACGCGCCGACCGTAGGGATCAACAAGGATGGCGAAGATCTATTCATTGTGGATCCTGAAACCGGCCTTCGGACGTCCGAAATTGACGACCAGATCACAGCAGATGTCGTCGCCCTCGTTGACAACCTAGAGACAACGGACACCAGCCGGTGGGTCGATTCGAGCTCTCTAGGAAGTCGGCTTCTAGCTGTTCCGAACTACTTCGATGAGCGATCAATTCGAGACTTTGAACTCTTGATGGAGTCTCCAGAGTTCGAGGGCTTCAAAAGCCAAACGATCGGTGAACTAATCCACTCTGGCACGCTTGAATCTACACATGGACACGGAAGCCCCTCGGCGGACTTTCGCACAGGACACGTGCCATACATTAAGGTGTCTGATATTCGGGCCGGCCAGGTAAACATCAACCCGACAAATCGAGTTCCAGATGTAGTTGCTGAGAGGTTCTGGAAGGGGAAAGAATCAGGCCTTAAGGCCTTTGATCTCATTACCCCCATTAGGACCAGTAAGAACATTGGCGAATTCGCCCTTATTATGCCAGGGCAAGAGCGCGTCGTTCTCACCAAGGAAGTTCTTGTTCTCCGCGCGTCAGAGAAGGCATCATTCGACAACTTCTACCTTCTTTGGGCAATGACTTTGAAGGCGGTTCGACGCCAGTGGGACCGTATCGTCTTCATGCAAACGAACCGCGAGGACGTCGGCAAGCGATACGAGGAGATCCGTGTTCCAGTTCCTCCTAGTCGAGAAGTGGCAGATAGCTATTCGAAAGCCTTCCGCGACTACTACCTCGGGACTCAAAAACTAAGGGATGATTTCCTGAGCTATTTGGCGGGGGAAGACAAGCACTACATCTTCATGGCGTCTGCGGTTGCATCAGTAGACGAGTTTGCGGAGGACGACGAGACTGGGATCGAATGAGGAGAAACCAAGGGAGGCTTTCAGGCGGATCTTGATGGGACTTCGTTGGCCGGATCCATAATGCGGATGTTGCTTCCCCGCCCGTAGTCCGCATCGAGGAACCAAGGGTTAGGCTCTCTCAGGTCCACGCAGCATAGAGGCTCGTTCCTGTTCTAGGAACGAGCCTCTTGCCATGGGACAGCAGTTCTGCCGGCCTCAGTGAGACGCATCCTGCGATACGTGCCCCTGCTCATGCTCCACTTGCCAGGCGTCCCGTGCGATCCGGAGAACGAAGGAACCAGCGCATCGCTGACCATGGGGATACATGAAGTAACCAGCTCCGACCCACATGACTACATCCCCACTGCCGTCGAATGGCTCGGAACAGAGGAAGCAAACCTGATCTTGCTCCGGGTAGTGATTACTTCCGGGACGTATGACTGACATACTGCACTCTTCCAGTTCGCCGATGCTCCGTCCGTACCCGTTACGGCGGGAAGGCGGGAGCAACAGGATTGCAGCTTGGACTGGCCTCCGACGCTTCCCTCAGTTCGGGTGTCCTCAACCCTCCGTTGGCTCGTTCCCCTCCGCCAACCGGACTGCCAGCGCGAGTTCGTCCAGCGAACCCTCGCCCGGCACGAACCACCTGAGGGTGCCCTGCACCGCGCTGTCCACTCCGGCAGCCTCGTGGCGCATCTTCCTGGCCAGGCCGCTCGGCGAGTACCATTCCTTGTCCACGTGCCACTGCAGTGGGTAGCGACCTCCTTCGTTGCTCCAGGTTGCCTGCGTCCTCCGGGGATCCTCCGCGAGCCACGCCACCATCTCGCGGCGCTCAGGCTTGCTGTATGGGCGGTACTCCAGGACGGTGCCGTTCGGGATACGGCGGGCCGCGACCAGGGTGCTAACCGCGCTGATTCTCCGGCCTCGAGTCTCTGCCTGGGCAACCTGGTAGTCCGCGTTGAGCGGTGGTGCCTGCTTCTCCGAGTCCAGGCCACGCAGGGTCGCCCGCACCACCCGCTCGATCCGCTCGGTGTTCCGGACGGCCGCGATGATATGGCTGCTGGTGCCGTACTCCTCGTCGATAGCGTGCAGCACCCAGAACAAGGTGTCGCGGACCAGATCGGGGACCTTGGCGAGCTCCGCCGACCAGTCGAACCCCGGGTCCTCGATGGAGCGGGTGCTCAGACGGCGGTAGACGATATGGGTGACCAGCAGGTCGCCGTAGAATGCGGCTGCGTCTGCGCGCCAGACCAGGCCCTCACGCAGGGCATGGAGCTGAGTCCGGACCGCACGCAGCAGCTCGACGCAGCGCCAGACTCGGTAGACGTTCGGCTCGGCACCGAAAACCTCCTGATAATTGTGGTCCTCCCAGAGCTCAGCGAGAAGATTCTGGTCACGTTTTGCAATTGCGGCGAGCTGGGCGTTTGAGCTGGTAGCGGCGAGTGCCTCGGCAGCCTCGGTGATGGAGCAGCCGTGCTCAGAGGTCGGAATCGCCTCGCCGCGCTTGATGACGTAGATACGGTTCAGCTTCAGGGCGAAAGCGTCCCGAAGGTTCAACTGACCCTGGTCGAGGGACTTGAAGTCGCGCTCCTCGATCGGGTTTTGGGTGTTGGTCGTGGTGGTGACCTGATCGCCGAATCCTGGCGGACAGTGCTCCAGGGAGATCAGACGAACCAAGACTCTGCCGTCCTGGGCCGCATCCGGGTCTTCCTTGAACGCCCGGTGGATGGCGCTCACCGTCTGCGCGCCGTTGACCACGCTGACGCCGGTGAGCTGAAAGTGTCCCACCTTGCCGGGGAGAGCCCGACCGAGCGGCGTGATGGTCTCGCACAGCATGGTGATGCCGTTGCTGAAGTACCAGAAGTGCTCCGGTTCCTCCCGTAGCGTTCGCCTGATCTTGAGGTTGACGTCGCTCTCGTCGAGGGAGTCCCGGATATTCCGCGCGAAGAGGCCGCGCGGGTGCTCCTCGTACAGGTCCGCGAGATCGGGCACCGTCATCGTTCCGTACATGGCCTTGTACGGCGTCGACTCCTGGCCGAAGCACTCCAGTTGGACCTTAGCGTTGATCTTCGGCGCGGCGGCGTCGCCCAGGATGGCTCGATGGAAGTCGCGCAAGTCGAGGATCTTGACCTCGACCATCTGCTCGACCTGGTTCTGTTCGCCTTGCTTTATCTTGATCAGTTCGCGGACACCGTCGCTGAGCGGCGCTTCGCGCATCAGGGCGAGAACAAGCGTGATCTTCGGGGTGCCGGTCTCGTAGGCACGCTCGATGTCCGGGACGAAAGGCTGGAAGCGACGATTGAACTTGCCGAAGTTGCGGTCGAGCATTAGTTCAAGACCGTGAAACATCTTGTGGACTTCGGCTTCGCCAAATGCCCCCTTGTTCTGGTCACTCCACTTGGCCTGCACCAAGCGGATTCGTGAGCGAACGGTGCTGACTTCCACTGCGATCGCGTCCAGGCCCTGGTCGTCCTGGCCATCAAAGACCCTCGACGCAGCGACGCGGTCACTGCACGGGTGCTCGATCTGCGTCGCCAGTGCGGCCAATCCTCGACTGAGGAACGCCTGGTGCCGGCTCTCCTGCGACAGCCGCGCTTGGTCCGACATGTCGATCAGGCCGTCGAACCGCTCCTCGATCGCCTTGCGGACGTATCCCACGTGCAGTTTGCTCATGCCCCAGCGCCTCCACCCAAGTCAACTTCAGAAAGGTCAACATCCTACTGGGCGGTGAGTCTTGGGAGTCCCATACGGATCATACGGCTCGGGGGCGGCTGGCGCACCAGCCATTTCGCGGACCACTTTGTCCTGCTTATTGTCCACTTCGCTGAGGAACAGAGCGGTACCCTGCGGTACGCGCCGCCCGCTCCGTCCTCCATGGGAATATCCGCGAGCGTCTATGTACGGTCCCGGGACCGGCTGGAAAGCGGGTTGGAGGCTACTGGTGAGGGACACCTCTAGCCCGGACGGTAGCGTCAGTTGGCCCTACGCGTCGGCGCGTGCAACACGTGTGTCAGTCCGGACGGGATCTGGCAGGGACTCGTGGGGAGATACGGCGAAATCACGATTCCACCGCAGGTCAGCGGCGCGTTACGTCAACGGCCAGGGGGTACCGAAGGCTTACAAGGCAATGATCACGAGTCTGTGGACTATCCGTGGACAGGGATCAGCGAGCTTGAGTCGGGCGCACCTATGACCTGCAGGTTCTTCGGTCAGAGGAGCGGCCTCCGGAGTCATTGCTGTACAGCAGCGGAGTACAGCAACCAGCGTGACCGCAGTTGACCGCTGGCGGTTCTAAGCGGCCGACTGACCGGCCGAGCAGACCTCAGCGACCGTCCTGCCGGTAGTTCGGGAGGAAGAGGTTCTACGCGCCCTCACTGGTTCGGCGTTCTGGAAGGGCATGTTGGCGTCATCGTGGGCCATATGTGGGCCAAGAGAGGCTGCCACCGGGCTTGGGCCGGAGTTAGTCCAGGCCAGCGCGTCTTCTGGACGAATACCGCAGCGATCTTGAAAACCGTCGTGGCAGCGATGCCACCGTGGGTTCAAATCCCACCGCCTCCGCCCAGGTCAGCGAAGTAGCTGGTCAAGAAGGGGCGTCCCACCACGGGCGCCCCTTCTGCATAGGGTGGTGTCTCACCCTGAACGCTCGCATCCCACCTGTTGATCAGGCTGTGTGGACCAGCCGTGGACCAGAATCCGGAGCGTATGCGCTGGTCATCGGGCCGCTGTGGGCCATGTGTGGGCCAAACGCAGAAGGGCCGCTGACACCCCAGTGAGGGTGCCAGCGGCCGGAGCCGTTTCGCGGGCGGGTCAGGCTGCGTCCGTGTCGTCGCTCTCCGCTTCGTTCAGGGCGTCTTCGATCCGCCGGTTCGTCTTGTCCTGGCTGCCGTGGATGACCTTGGCGTAGAAGCGGTACAGCACGGCGATGCTGTGGCCCGCGCGGCGGGCTACTTCGGCAGGAGCAACGCCCGACACGAGCCAGAACGAGACGCACGCGTGCCGCAGTGAGTACGGAACCTCAGCGAGCGGCGTGGCCGCTTCGGACTCGGAGAGCACCGCGAGACGGGCCGCCTGCCAGATCTCGCCGTAATCGTCGGACACAAGATGGCCGCCACGAGCGGCACGAAAGAGACGGCCATCCTCGGACGTGCCGTACTCCTTGATGTGATCGCGGAGCATGCGGACCAGTACGGGCGGGATGGGTACGGAGCGGGTGGCCTTGCGGGCGCGCTTCTTCAGGCCCCGGGAGTCGAAGGATTCGCCGGAGTCCGTCCAGGCGGAGCCGACCCGGGGAGTGGTGCCGGACAGCACGAGTTCGCCCCAGCCGGATTCTGGGAGGGTGCAGGCCGACAGGCGCAGGTCGGTCACCTCGGCTGGGCGCATGGCGGCGTAGTACATGCAGCCGTAGAAGGCGTGCAGGTGCCGTCCGCGCTTGCTCTCGGCGCCAGCGGCAGCGATGAGCTTGCGAGCCAGCGCCGGGCCGGGGACGAAGCGGAAGTCCACTTCGTCGTCCGTCTGCGGGGGCTTCCAGTCCACCTTGTGGAGCGGGAGGGCGGGAAGGCGTTCGCGCTCCACCGCGTACCGAAGGCAGTTGGTGAAGACGGGGAGCTTGCGGCGAACGGTGTCCGCGGCGGCGGGCTTGCCGTCCAGCTTGAGCTTGAGGGCGTCGAGCGCGGGACGGAGCACGGCCGGGGTATCCAGTGTAGGCGTCCAGGGCTGCGGCGGCTTCCGCCTCGGAGACCTCGGACCGCGGCGCTGACGCGACCTGCACCACCAGCTTGTCACGTGCAGCACGCCGCTGTTGGCGATTCCGCCGTTCTGCACCGAGGCTTCGCCTGTCCAAGAGGCGCGTGCGCCGTCCTTGTTTCCAAGCGCCACGGTTGGCTGCCGTCCCCTTCGTCGTGTTCCCGTCGTGGTCAGGCCCGGGGGGTGGCTAGGTCAGGTGGATGCCGGTGTTCGCGCCGCTGCCATCGCCGTCGGCTCGCGCGTCTCCCGTCTCGGAGACGGTGGCGTCCGTGGCCGCGTCGCTGGCACCGGTGATGCCCGTGTTCGCCGTTCCGCCGTTGCGCGCTGTCGCGGCCCCCGTCCGCGTCACGCGCAGCCGGGATGACCCGCTGCCGCCGCTGCCCCACACCGCGTGGACGAGACCGGCGACGCCCGTGACGGCGCCGACGACTCCCGCCACCCAGCTGGCCTCCTCAAGGCCCGCCGCCAGAGCCGCGACCGCGATCGCGACCAGGCAGGCTCCCGAGCCCACCAGCACCATGGTCCGTGCCGCCCCACGCATGGCCACCATCCTGGCGCAGGATGACGGGGTTCGGGAGCGTATCGGCCCAACTCGCTGTGTTGCGACGAGTGTTCGCTTTGCGGAAGCGCGGCCCGGGCGGCCCGCAGGTTCGGGCGTGACGGACCGGGTGCAACCGCGAACAGCGTTGCTAGCGTGCATGCTGCAAAGCACGTGACTCGCCGGAAGAACGGGGAAGACGGTGGGCGAGGACAGCCAGATCGAGCTGCAACGGCGCGCGGACGGGCTACGGGACTGCGCCCGGCGCGCCCGGTGGATCGCCCAGACGCTCGGGCCCTACCTCGACTCCGAGGTCGAGCGCGCCGAACAGCGGGATCCCGCCATCTGGCAGGGCCCCTACGCCGACAGCACCACCGCCACCCTCTCCGAGCGCAAGCGCACGCTGAACGATATGGCCGAAGCGCTGGTGGCCGACGCGGACCGCTGGGCCGCCGAGGCGACCGCCCTGGAGGAGCGCGCCCGGCAGGACGGGGGAGACACCTGATGGCGTTCCGCGGCTTCGACGCGGAGCAGATACGCATCCTGGCCAGCGACCTGCGGGGGCGCGGCGAGGCCGCCACCGGCCTCCACAGCGAACTGCGTGCGGTGCTCAGGGAAGCGCAGGACCTGCTCGACGGCACACCCGTCACCACCGACCCCAGCCTGCTGCCGCTCGTGGGCTTCGGAGCGGCCTTCGACCTTTTCGGCCCCAGCTGCCTGCCCGGCAGCCTGCACTCCGAACTGCCCGACATCGCCGACGAGATGGACCGGCGCCGGCAGCAGCTGGAGGGATGCATCGAGCTGGAGGAGCAGGGCTACTCCGTCGACCGGGCGCTGCTGTTCGCCGACGAGCCGCCGCCCTCCGCCGAGGACATCACCGCGGCGCTGGAGGCGATACAGGCCCTGGACGGCAAGGACTTCGGCGTCAACGGCAACCGGGACGACCTCCAGGAGATCGCCGAGCAGCTGCGGGACCTGAGCGACGCCGAGCTCGACGCGCTCCTCATCAGGATCCCGGCCGAGGACCTGCGCCGCCTGAACGACCTGATGACCGACAAGCGGGACGTGCTGTGGATCAACGACGGCCTGCCCCGCGGCCAGCGCCAGTCGCTGCTCAGCGACATGATGTCCCGGGTGGGCCACACCAGTCTCAGCAAGCTGACCGACGCGTTCCCGTGGGTGCGGACCTCCGCCGACAACAGCGTGCCGTTCGAGAACGGCGAGATCGCCGGCTGGGAGGTGCCGTCCGATCCGCTGTTCGCGCCCGACGGGTCCGGCCAGCTGGTCTCCAACGACGACCTGATGCAGGGCCGCTTCGGTGACTGCTGGTACCTGTCGTCCCTGGCGGCGATCGCGCAGCGCGACCCCGAGTTCATCCAGGAGGGCATCCGGCAGAACCCGAACGGGACCGTCAGCGTGCGGATCTGGGACCAGAGCGGCGAGGTCCAGTGGGTGACCGTCACCCCGGAGCTGCCGGTGAAGCCGGACGGCACCCCCGCCTCCGCTTACGGCCAGGGCGAGACCTGGCCCGCCTACTACGAGAAGGCGTTCGCCCAGGTGTACAGCGAGGACAACGACGACCTGCCGGCCGGGACCTACGGGGCGATCGAGGGCGACTTCACGGAGAAGTCGCCGTCCTACCTCACCGGCAACGACGCGCAGGACGCCGGCGCGTTCTACATGAGCGACTACGACGCCGCCCGCGAGGCATGGGAGAACGGCCACCCCGTGACCATCTCCACCCCGTCGGAGGCGGACGGCTATCCCGAGTCGTGGAACGGCAGCTACGCGACCAGCCACGCCTACTACGTGAAGGGCTTCGACGAGAACGGCAACGTGATCGTGGGCAACCCCTGGGGCCCGGACTCGGGGCTCGTCGTCACCCCGGAGCAGTTCAACGAGTACTTTGAGAACCCCCAGATGATCACGATTCCGCAGTGAGGCCGGCCATGAGGATGACCCGTTCCGCGACCGCCGCGGCTGCCGCCGCGCTGCTGCTGGCCAGCGGCTGCGGCAGCTCCGAAAGCACGGAGAACACCGGGGGAGCCGAGAACGGGGACAGCTCCACCCCGGCCTCCGAGGCGCCGCCGCCCGACCCCGGACCGGAGTGCGACGGCGACGAGGACGCCGCCGGCACCCACGTGCTGCGCGGCGGCTCGGTGACGCTGCCGGGCGGCGGCGCCGTGACCTACGACGAGGCGGCCGCCGACGGGCACAGCCGGCAGGCCGTGCTCGCCGAGGGCGCCGGCGACGAGCCGGGCGACGGCTCCGCCTGGACGGTTTCGCCCGGCGACACGGTGACGCTCGCCGGGCACGAGTACCGGGTGAGCCAGATCTGCACCTACCGTGTGGTGCTCGCGTCCGCGGACGACGCGGAGCAGCCGGCGCCCGACCCCGAGGGAGACGACGAGAACATGGACTGGCCCCACACCGTCGACGGCCGCTGGCGCATGCGCTGGCACGTGCCCGACCGCCGCCAGGGCGAGAACGGCCTGACCGTGGTGGTGAACGAGATCCGCGACGAGCCGCCGCGCGCCGACATCTCCGTCAGCGGCAGCGAGGACGCGTTCTACCGGGACGTGCAGGTGGGCGACACCGTGCAGATCGCCGGGCAGCTGTGGCGGGTCGACGACATCGCCCCCGTGGCGCCCGAGGACGCCGGGAACCAGCGTGCCAACCTCAACGCCCACGTCGACCTGCACCGCCTCGGGCCCGCCTGACCGCCGCCCTCCCGCTGCGGGGGGACGGCTTTGGTGACGAGCCGCTGGTAGTGCGGGCACTGGGCGACGTCCTCGTGCGGGCAGGCCAGGCCGCCCTCGACAAGCTCCAGCGCCGCCTGGGCCGCCGCGATCTCCGCCCGCAGCCGCCCGGCCTCGCGACGCAGCACGCGGTGCCGGCTGGCGCAGGGACGCTGTCGCTGCTGACCCGGCTCGCCGCGGCGGCCCGTGCCAGCGGCGCCGTCACCGGCGAGCGGGCCGAGGAGTGGCTCGCCGGCCAGCGGCGGCGCGCCGGAACCGGCCGGCTCCTGCTGGCCGTGCCGTACTTCGTGGCCGCCGCCACCGCGCAGGCCGCCCGGCGGCTGACGGGCCCGGTCCCGCAGGCGGAGGCTCAGCCGGCCGCCGGCTGCGGTGCGGTGCCCGCGTGCTGGGCCCGGTGGAGGCGGGCGTACCAGCCGCCGGCGGCCAGCAGCTCGTCGTGGGTGCCGCGTTCGGCGATCCGGCCGTCCCGCAGCACCAGCAGCACGTCGCTGTCCCGCACCGTGCTCAGCCGGTGCGCGATGACGAAGCAGGTCCGGGTGGCCAGGAACGGCTCCAGCGACCGCAGGAGGTCGCGTTCCGTCAGGCTGTCCGAGTGCGACGTCGCCTCGTCGAGCACGACGATGGGGGGCGCCTTCAGCAGCACGCGGGCCAGCGCCAGGCGCTGCCGTTCGCCGCCGGACAGCCGCAGTCCCTGGTCGCCGATGACCGTGTCCAGCCCCTGGGGGAGGCGTTCGATGACGGGCCACAGGCACGCCTGGCGGCAGGCGGCCTCCAGCTCATCGGCGCCGGCATCGGGGCGCGCCAGCAGCAGGTTGGCGCGCACGGTGTCGTGGAAGAGGAACGTCTCCTGGGCGACGACCCCGACCGACGCCCGCAGCTCCGCCTGCCGCAGCTCGCGGATGTCGACGCCGTCCACCAGGATCTGGCCGGCCGTCACGTCCCAGGAGCGGGTCAGCAGCCGCACCAGGGTGGACTTGCCCGCGCCGGAGAGGCCGACGATCCCGACGGTGGCGCCCGGTTCGGCCGTGAAGTCGACGCCGGACAGCGCCGCCCTGCCCGCCCGCTGCGGCGTCGCCGGGTCTTCCTCGCTGAGCGAGGGCACCACGAGTTCGGCCGCCGGAGGGTAACGGAAGTGCACGTTGCGGAAGGTGACGGCGCGTCCGCTGCCGGGCGGGCAGGGCGGCAGCGGACGCGGCCTGGCCGGGTCGGTCACCCGGGGCGTGAACTCCAGCACCTCCCGGACCCGTCCGAGCGCCACGCGTCCCGCGATCAGGTCGGCGCGCACGCTGGGGAACGCGGCGAGCGGCGAGTACAGCCGCGCCATCAGCGTCACTATCGCCACCATGGCGCCCACGCTGAGCGACCCGGAGATCACCAGGTGCCCGGCGACGAGGTAGAGGACGGCGGTCACCACGCTCATCAGCAGCGTGACGGAGCCCGCCAGCCCCGCGGCCAGCACCGCCCGGCGCACCGAGGCGTCCCGGATGCGCGACGCCCGCCGGCTGAAGCCCGCCACCTCCCGCTCGGCCAGGCCGTAGTGGCGGATCACCTCGGCGCCGCCGGGGCTGAGCCGCTCGCCGACCAGCGCGTCGAGCCGGGCCTGGGCGCCGAGCTGCTCCTCGTTCGCCCGGCGCAGCGTCCCGGTGAAATACGCGGTGAGCCCGTACAGCAGCGGGACGAGGACGACGGCGGCCACCGCCAGCCGCCATTCGAGCACGACCATGGCGCCGCCGGCCACGACCAGCAGCACCGCCGCCCCGGCGCCGGCCGGCAGGGTCGTGGCGATCAGCTGCTGCACGCCCGCGAGGTCGCTCTGCACGCGGGAGACGAGGGCGCCGGTCCGGGCGGCGGTGAAGAACCCGGCGGACTGCCGCTGGAGATGGGCGAACAGCTCGGTCCGCAGCCACAGCACCATGTCCTCGGCCAGCCGGGTGGCGAGGCGGTGTTCGAGCAGGGTCAGCCCGGCCTGGGCCAGGCCCAGGGCCACCAGCGCGCCGGACAGCAGCCAGACGAGGCGGGAGTCGCCGCCGAGCACGCCGTCGTCGATCAGCCGCTGTCCCGCCAGCGCCGGCCCGACCGCGGTCGCCGACTGCGCGCTGATCAGCAGCGTCAGCAGCGCCAGGCGCCCTCGGTAGGCGGCGAGGAGGCCGCGGAGCCGTACCGGTGCGGGCGGTGCCATGCGTACTCGCCTCCAGGAGGTCTGCGGGGGAAGATGGCCGGGGCGGCCGCTCCAGCGTCGACCTGGAGCGGCCCCCCGGCAGGTGCCGCTGCGGCGGCCCCTGGTCACTCGGTGTAGCTGTCGTAGCAGAGGATCGACAGACCGCTGTGGATGGGGGACGGCACACAGCAGCCGCCGGTGCTCGCGTAGCTGGAGATCTGAGCAACGTCGACCGCGTTGGTCTCCGGGGCCTGAAGACCCTGCAGATCGAGGATGGCCATGCCGGTTTCACCTCCTTTCCAGATCGCCGGGGAACGGTGGCCCGGATCCGGCACGGGGCCGGTCCGAGGTCTGGTGGGCGGGCACGACGGGCGGTCCGGGCGTGCGGCGGTGCGGTGCGCCCGTCGGCTGGGCCCGCCTGCGGGCCGGTAGGGCCCGGTCAGGGGGTGGCCAGCGCTGCGCGCCGCGTGGGTCCGGGCGCGGGGCGCCGGGCGTGGGCGGGCGGCAGCAGGAACGGCAGGGACAGCAGCGGTTCCTGCCGGGTGCCGGCGGCGCGGGTCGCGGCCAGCGCGAGCAGCACGCCGGCGCCGCCGGTGGCCAGGTCCATCGACAGCCGCAGCAACTGCGTGCCGGGGAAGGCGGCGTGGCCCTGCCAGTCCATGGCGTGCCAGTCGAGGCCGGCGAGCCGCCGCTGGTCGGCGGCCGGGTCGCCGGACCGCTTCCGGGCGTGGAACAGCAGCAGTCCCGCGTAGCCGGTGAACAGGCCGGGGTACACGCACAGGCCGGGTGCGGCGCCGCGTTCGACCGCGGCGAGCGAGTCCGCCAGCTCCGGGTCCGGCCGGGCGGCCAGGTACCGTGCGAGCGCGAACCCGATGCCCGCGCTGCCGTGCTCCAGGTACGGCATCAGCCGGAAGCCTTCGTTGACGTGCAGCGCGCCGTCCTCGTCCGTCGTGCAGCGGCGCAGGTCCTGCCGCAGGGCGGTCCGGGCCGCGTCCAGCCACGACGGGTCGCCGGTCGCCTCGTACACGGCGGTCAGGAACAGCGCGGGCCCGGACGAGCCGTGCAGCAGCCCGGCCCGCGGGTGCGGCCCGCCGCTTCGCTCGGGCACGTCCTCGACCGTTCCCAGGCGGTCCCGCACGGCCGCGGCGGTGTCCAGGGCGTGCGCCAGGTACCGGTCGTCGCCGCATTCCCCGGCGAAGCGCAGCCAGTTCAGGCCGATGCCGGAGAGGCCGTCGAAGAGGCTGAGGTTGTCGCCGGGGGGCGCGGCGCCGGGCGGCCCGTCGAGGAGGCCGGCCGCCTCGTCTTGCCGCCCCAGGTCCCACAGGGCGTACGCGATGCCGTGCCGCCCGGTGTAGAAGCCGTCGGGCAGGTCGGAGCGGTGGTGTGTGATGCGGTCCAGCAGCCACCGTTCGGCCTCGGGCACGCCCGGTGCGCCGGCGGTCTTCAGGGCCCACAGCACGCCGGCCGCTCCGTACGCCAGGCCGAGACCGCCGGCGGGGGAGGAGAACTGCTCGATGTCGCCGGGGAAGACGCGGTCGGCGCGGTCCGGGCTGGCGCTGGCCCGGATCGCGGCGGCGAGGGAGTCCCGCAGCGCCGGCCAGGCGTCGCCGGTAGTGCGGACGGGCGCCGGGCGGGCCGCGGCCGGGCGTGGCCGCAGCCGCGTGAGGGCGTCGTCGAACCACGCCAGGGGCACGCCGTACCGGTCCGCGATGATCTCCGCCAGGTGGTCGGCCTTGTCCGGGTTCAGCGGGACGAGCGCCGTCAGTGGTGCGAACAGCGCGATCTTGAGGGCGGCCAGGGCGTACTCGTCGACCTCGGTTCCCTCGCGGCCGCGCGGGGCGGCGAACCCCGGGTTGGCGACCAGCTGCCGGCCGTCCTCGCCGGCCAGCCACCCGCCCTCGAAGTCGATGAGCCACACCGAGGTGTCCCCGGCGGCCTCGTCGTCCGGGCTGGGGTACAGGATGTTGTGCAGGTGGAGGTCGCCGAAGACGACGCCGCGGGCGTGCATCGCCCGTACCGTGCCGGCGACCCGCTGCCACAGCCCCATGGCCCAGTCGCGGAACCCGGCCAGCTCCGTTTCCTGCGGCGCCCGGCTCCGCAGGAGCGGGTTGCGGCGGGCACAGGCCGAGTACAGCGGCTCGCCGGTGACGAACTCCTCGACGAGGAACTCGTGCCCGGCCAGGGCGTGGTAGCCCAGCAGCCGCGGCACGCCCGGCAGCCCGCGCAGCCGTTCCAGCAGGTCCCGTTCCCGCCGCAGCCGGGTGACCGCGTCGCGTCCCGCGCCGTCGAGACCGGCGTGCGGCCGGGCCTCCTTGACGGCGACCCGGGCGCCGGTGTCCCGCAGGCGGCCCTCGTACACGCCGCCGCCGTTGGAGTAGTGCAGCGCCCGGACCACTTCGAACGGCAGGCTGTCGACGCGGTCGGCGTCCCGGCGCTCAAGCGCGGGACGGAGGAACGCGGGCAGCTCCACCCAGTCCGGCGGCGAGAAGACCGGGCCGCGGGGGTCGGGCACCAGGTTGCCGCCGGGGTCCTCGATGGCGACGACCTCCTGGCCGTCGGCGCCCCGCACCATCCGCGGCACGAACGCCCCGTAGCGGACGTAGACCGGGCCGTCCTGCCAGCGCAGGTCGCTGAGCACGTAGGGCCCGGGCACGCCGTGCAGCCGCTCGTCGAGGGCGAGGACCAGGCCGCGCAGGTGGTTGTTGTCCAGCGGGTAGACGGTGACCAGCTTGCCGCTGCCCGCCCGTTCCCCGTACTTGCCGTTGCGGCGGTGGTACTCCCGAGGGCCCGGCACCACCTTGAACGGCGCCCGGTGGGCGACGCAGACGCTGAAGACGTCGCGCACGACCTCGGCCGCGCGGTCGAGCGTGGCGCTGACGTGGATCTTCCAGCCCTGCCTGGGCAGGCGGACGCCGCGCGGGCGGTAGCTGATCCAGCCCCGCGGCGTGTGCCGGTCCCACCCCTCGGGAGTGCGGTCCGCCCGCAGCTGCGTGAACAGCTCGTCGTCGGCGGTGCCGGGACCGGCCTGGTCGTAGAAGGACGGGTCGGTCGTGCAGAACAGTTCGTAGCGCTCTTCCACCAGCCTGTCCCTTCCGGTGCGGGGCGGGTACCGCCGCGTCCCTCTGCGTGCCTGGACGGATGTGCCGCCAGGGAGTCGGGTTGCTGCCTTTTCAGGGTGCGCGGGAGTGACGCGGAGCGCCTTGTCCAAACCTGTCGGGCTGTTGTCTGTTCGTGCCGGGCGCTGTGGCTGGTGCGGCGGGTGGTGTCCGCGTACCGGCCCGCCTGCCTGCCGGTCAGCCGGCCCGCGGACGGTACCGTCCACGACTGGTGGGCGACCCCGACGGACACCCGACGGACACCCGACGGACAGCCGACGGACACCCGACGGACAAGGCAGACAAGGGCAGACGATGCGATCACACGGAAACGAAGCACCCCCGCACGGCACCCGCGCGGCCGCGACGGACCGGCTGCTGGCGGCCCTCGCGGCGCAGCGCCTGCTGCCGGTGCTCCGCTCGCCGGACGCCGCCGCGGCCACCGCCGCCGTCGGCGGCCTCCTCGACGCCGGCTGCCAGGTCGTCGAGCTGACCACCTCAACCCCCGACTGGCAGCGCGCCCTGGCCGCCTGCCGGGAGCGGCACGGCGCCGCTGCCGGCCAGCCCGGGCCGCTGCTCGGCGTCGGCACCGTCACCACCGCCGAGCAGGCCACGGCCGCGATCGGCGCGGGCGCGGACTTCCTCGTCTCGCCCTACCCGGCCCCCGCGGTGCGCGAGGCGGCGGCCGGGCACGGCATTCCGTTCATCGAGGGCGGCTTTACGCCCGCCGAGATCGCCGACGCCGCCGGGCGCGGCCCGGCGAAGGTTTTTCCCGCCCACGTCGGCGGGCCGAAGTTCCTCTCCTCGCTGCGGGCCGTGCTGCCGCACGCCGCGCTCATCCCCACCGGGGGGATCTCCGTCGACGAGGCCGGCGCCTACCTCGAGGCCGGGGCGGTGGCCGTCGGCGTCGGCTCCGGCCTGCCGCAGGACCCGGCACAGCTGGCCCGGCTGTTCGGGGGCGGCCGGTGACCGGCACGGCCGCCGGCACCGGCGCCGCGCGGACCGCCCGGAGCGCGGCGCCGGCGTGAGGCCGGTCCGTCCGGTATGCGCGCCTTCGTGGCGCACGGTGTGATTCGCGTCATTTTCCTCGGCTCGCCCGGCGCATAGAGTGCCCCGGTCGCACCGGTGTGCCGTACCGGGCCAGCGATGGCCAGGGGAAAGCAGAGGAAAGCCAGGAGAAGGGGAAAGGAGGCCGCGATGACCGCCGCGCTCTCGCCCGTCATAGCCGCGACGACGCGGTGGCTGGTCACGGCCTTTCCCGCTGCCGGACCCGCCGCAGGCGGCACGTTCCGCGCCGCCCTCGCGCACGCCCAGGCGCGCCAGGCGGTCACCGCCGCCGCGTGGCTGCGCTACCCGACGGTGATGGACGCCTCCCTGGTGGCGATGGCGGGCCCGGGCGGATCGGCGCGGCTCGACGAGCTGGTGGGGGCCGGCGTCCTGGGCCCCGAACCGCACGAGCCGGCCTGGCGGAGCTGGGTCGACGAGGTCGTGGCGAGCTGGGCCGCGTGCCTGCTCGCCTCGCCCGCGCTGGCCCGCACCGCGGCCGGACGGCTGTCCCGCTCCCCGCACGCCGCCGGCCTGACCCACGACTTCCGGCGCCTGACCAGGCCGGACGACCTCGACCGGGAGGCGGCCGCCCTGCTGCGCCACCCCGACCTGCTGGACCGGGTCGCCGCCCTGCACCGGCCGTCGCTGCTGTCCTGCCTGGCCGCGGAGCACTGCCAGGCCGCCTGACACCCCGAGCGCACCGCGGCCGCCCGTGCGGTGCGAGGCGGGCACGCGCGCGCCGGTAGCCTTACCGCGCATGAACGGCGAGAACCAGCCAGCTCAGCGGGAGGGCGAGCCCGCGGAGACCCGGCGGCGGATCCAGGCGCACGCGATACGGCTGTTCACCGAGCGCGGCTACGACGCGACCACCGTCAGCGACGTCGCCCGCGCCGCCGGGGTCCCGGTGACGACCGTCTACCGGCTCTTCCCCACCAAGGAAGACCTCGTGCTCCACGACCGGTCCGACGCCCTCCTCGCGGCCCGGGTCGTGGCCCGGCCCGCCGACGAGTGCCCGGTGCTGCGGATCGGCCGGACCCTCGTCGAGGCGGCCCGCTGCGTCCTCGGACCGCCCGGACCCTCACCCGCCCGCGACCTGCTGCTCGCCCGGCTGCGGCTGATGATCGACACCCCGGCCCTGCGCGCCCGCCACCTGGACAGCCAGTTCGCCACCCAGAAGGCCATCACCGACGCCCTGCTCGGCGACCGGCAGGGCACCGGAGACGAGGAAGAGTACCGGGTCTGGGTCGCCGCCAGCACGTGCCTGGCCGCGACGCACGTCGCCCTCATGCGCTGGGTGCGCGAGGACGGCCGCTCCGACCTGCCCGCCCTGATCGCCGCGGCGCTCGGCGCCGCCTTCAGCGAGGACTTCGGCGGGGACTTCGGCGAGGGCACCGGCTGACACCCCGATCCCAGGGCCGGCGCTCCCTGGATACGCCCGGACTCCCGCAGGAGCATGGGCAGATGCGACGCGGCGAACTCGCCGATTTCCTGCGCCGCCGCCGGCAGGCGGTCCAGCCCGCCGAGGCCGGCCTGCCGGGCGGCCCCCGCCGCCGTACCTCCGGCCTGCGCCGCGAGGAGGTGGCGATGCTCGCCGGCATGTCGGTGGACTATGTCGTGCGCCTCGAACAGGGCCGCAGCAGCCAGCCGTCGGCCCAGCTGCTCGCCTCGCTGGCCCGGGCTCTGCGCCTGACCGACGACGAACGCGACCACCTGTTCTACCTGGCCGGCCACCGCCCGCCGCCTGGCGAGAGCGTGGCCCGGCTGGCCCAGGCCGGCCTGCTGCGGCTGCTCCGCCTGCTCGGTGACACCCCCGCCATGGTGCTGTCCGACCTCGGCGAGATCCTCGCCCAGAACCGGATGGCCGTCCTCATCCACGGCGGCTACGAGCACCTCGACGGCGACGAACGCTACGCGGTGTACCGGTGGTTCACCGATCCCGCCGTCCGCGCCGTCACCGTGCCCGGGGAGCGGGAGCGGTACGCCCGCCAGCTCGTCGCCGACCTGCGCGCGACCACGGGGCGCCGCGCCGGCGACCCCGTGGTCGCCGGGCTCGTCGAGCGGCTGCGTGCCGCGAGCGCCGGGTTCCGCCAGCTGTGGGCCGAGCCCGAGGTCGCGGTCCGGCGCGCGGACAGGAAGACGGTGCTTCACCCGCGCGTCGGGCCGCTGGCGCTGGACTGCGAGACCCTGGTCACTCCGGACCAGAGCCAGTCGCTGCTGGTGCTGACCCCGGCGGACGAGGGGACCCGGGAGCGGCTGGGGCTGCTGCGGGTGAGGGGCAGCGAGGAGTTCCCCGCGGGCGGGGACCGGCCGTCACGCTGACGCGGCGCCCCGCCCGGGGCGGCGGCGGGAAGCAGCGCGCGGGCGGCACGCGCGGGTCCTGGTACTCGCGGACGCGGTGGACCAGCCCGTCGCGGAACTCGAAGACGAAGCAGTAGTCGTTGGCGTCGTCGCCGCCGCCGGCGAGCTTCGCCGTGACGGCCGCTTCGACCACGGCCCGCTGGCCGTCGGCGAGGACACCGCCCACGGTGCCTGGGCACACCCTCCCCGCCCGGCCGCCCCGGCGTCTTGGACGAGTGCTCCGCAGGGCGGGGAGGGACGGCCGGGGCCGTCAGGTGGCGAGGGAGGCCAGCACGCGGGCGGCCGGCCCGGGGTGGACCAGCCACCGCAGGTGGCTGCCCTGGAGGGTGTGCACGTCGTACGGGTTGTCCGGGGTGAGGGCGTTGCCCTCGCGGATGAGCCGGTCCTGCATGGCCAGCGGGATGCTGCGGTCGTCCGCCAGGCGGATGTACGTCTTCGGGATCCGCCCCCACGTGTCCGCCTGGGCGCGGTCGGCGGTGCCGCCGGCGTCCAGGTTCTCGTCGGGCTGGAAGAGGTTGAGGAAGGCGCGGAACTCGTCGTCGGTGCCGTCCGCGAAGAACGCCTCCCGGAACGCGGCCAGCGCCTTGGGATCGGCGGTGCGGAAGTTGCTGCGCAGCAGGCCCAGCGCGGCCGGGTCGCCGACCAGCGCGGCGCCGACCGCGCCGGCGTCGACGCCGGCCATCTCCGGCTCGCCGTAGTAGTCGGAGACGTCGAGGTCGACCGGGCACCACGCGGCCACGTACACCAGGCGGTCGATGAGGTCGGGCCGGGCATTGGCCGCGGCGGTGACCGTGATGCCGCCGCGGCTGTGGCCGAGCAGGATCACCGGCCCGTTCTGCTTGGCCCGCTCCAGCACCGTGATGACGTGCTTGGCGTTGTCGTCCAGCGTGACGCCCTTGAGGACGCCCGGGGTGGTGGCCAGCGCGTCGGGGTCCTGCGGCGCCTGGTAGCCGGCGGGGAATGTCGCCTGGAAGCCGTGGCCGGGCAGGTCGACGGCGACGGAGCGGTGTCCGAGCAGCCCTAGTTCGGCCTGGAGCGGCGCGAACGAGAAGGAGTTGGCGAAGGCTCCGTGCACGAGCACGAACGTCGGGTCGGCCATGGTGCCTCACTTACGGTCGTACGGTGAAGCCTTCACCATAGCCCGGGCCCTGGTCACCGCCTTCCGGTGACCAGGAGGAACGGCGGCTGCGGCGGCTCGGCGTCGCCGGCCACCGGTGCGGCGGCGGTGACGTCCTGGAAGCCGGCGTCGGCCAGCAGCGACCGGTACCAGTCCACCGGCCAGTAGTAGTCCTGCACCGTCAGCTCCCGTCCGTGCGAGGCGAGCCGGGTGAGCATCGGGTCGCCCGGCGCGTAGGTGACGCCGGGGTCGCCGCTGCGGCAGGTGCTGAACTGCACGCCGGTGCTGTCCGGATGGGGCACCAGCAGCCCGAACGGCGCCCCGGGCCGCAGCAGCCGGTGGATCTCGCGGGCGATCTCCTGGTGCAGCCGCGGGTCGTCGATCACGTTCAGCACGAACGCGCACAGCGCGGCGCCGAAGTACCCGTCGGGGTAGCCCTCGACCCGCTGGCTCGCCAGTCGCAGGAAGCGGACGTCGGGCCGGGCCACGTGCCGCTCGGCGGCCTCGATCATGTCGGCCGACACGTCGCAGCCCACCACGTCGTAGAGGTAGCGCCCGGCGATGTGTGAGGCGACCACCCCGGGGCCGCACCCGTAGTCGAGCACCGGGCCCTGGGTGCGGGAGCCCAGGCCCAGGCGACGGAAGAGTTCCGGGTAGGCGACGCGCCATTCCAGGGGGTTGCCGAGCAGCGCGTAGGCCAGCGCATCCTCAGCCGGGCTCCGCAGGAACGTCGTCATCACTCACACCTCCGCCGGACGCCATGCCGCCGCGGCCACGGTGAGCAGGGGGACTCACCGGCCCTGCCTCAGCGGCGGCAGCAGGAGTCTTCCGGCGGGAGTTCCACAGCGCGTTGACGAACGATTGATGACGGTGTGTACGCGTCACCCTTCCCCGGCGGCGGGCTTGCCGGCCAGCTCCCAGGACAGGTCCCCGGTGGGCAGGCCCAGCCGGGTCAGGATGGAACGGGCCTCGCGCCAGCAGGCCCGCGCCCGGTCGGGCTGGCCGAGCTCGTTCAGCACGTCCCCGAGGTAGCGCAGGATCCGGGCCTCCAGCGAGGCGAACTCGATCTCACGCAGCAGCACCAGGGCGCGCTCCGCCTCGGACACCGCCTCCCGGGGCCGCCCGGCGGCGCGCAGCGCCTCGGCGGTCCGGAACCGTATGCCCGCCCGCAGCAGGCGCGGCCCGTCCGGCTCCAGCAGCTCCAGGCCGCGGCGGAGGGTGAGGATCGCCTGGTGCGGGCGCCCGGACACCCGCAGCACCTGGCCGAGCCGGTACAGCGAGCGGGCGATGGCGTACGGCTCGCCGATCCGCTCGGCGAGCGCGAGGTGGTGCCGGGCCATGGCCAGCAGTGACGCGTCGTTGCTGCCGGCGTCGATGCGCACCTGGATGAGGTTGCCCAGCGCGTACTCCTCGATGCCGGGGTCGCCGATGGCGCGGCTGACCGTGACGGCCTCCTCCAGGTAGCCGAAGGCCGCCGCGCAGTTCTCCTGGTAGGCGGCGTGCGCGCCGCGGACGTTGAGCGTCATCGCCAGCGTGATGCCGTCGTCGGCGGCGCGGGCCAGGTCGAGCGCCACGCTGGCGTGCTCGTCGACCTCGTCCCACTTCCCGGTCTGCATCAGGGCGCCTGCCAGCATGTACCGCACGCGCCCCTCGGCGCGTGCGTCGCCCGCGCGGTGGGTGGCCTCGGCGATGGCGCGGCACGCGGGCAGGCAGTCGCCCCAGCCGAACCGTTCCTCCAGCAGCGGGTCGAGCGCGAGGATCAGCTCGGCGGCGACCCGGGCCAGCCCGGCGGTGCGGCTGGCCGCCTGCTGGGTGGCGGCGAGGATGCCGGGCAGTTCGCGGTCCGCCCAGGCGCGCGCCGCCGCGGCGCCGGGCAGCTCCAGGCCGCTGTGTCCGGTGGCGGCCAGGGCGTCGGGCACGGTGTGGCAGGGCCTGATCAGCCGGTAGGCGTGGCGCGCGGTCGCCAGGTGCAGGTCGAGCAACCGGTCCAGCGCGGCGTCGAGTTCGTCTTCCGTGCCCTCGCGTGCGGCCCGCTGCCGGGCGAACAGCCGCAGCAGGTCGTGGTAGCGGTAGCGGTCGGCGGCCGGGGACTGGAGCATGCCGGCGTCCGTGAGGCGTTCCAGCACGTCCTCCGCCTCGGCCGGGGACATCCCGAGCACGGCCGCCGCGGCGTCCGGGGACAGGTCGGGCACCTCCGGCAGCGCCAGCAGCCGGAACGCGTGCG
This sequence comes from Streptomyces sp. 7-21, assembly GCF_016741785.1. GTDB lineage: Bacteria > Actinomycetota > Actinomycetes > Streptomycetales > Streptomycetaceae > Streptomyces. The sequence goes on along the minus strand of NZ_JAERRL010000010.1, from coordinate 103,949 downwards.
CATCGCCGGGGGAGAGCTGCTCGTAGCCGAGGCGGAACGACGACTCGACGGCGAGGCTTTCGGCGCGCAGCTGGTCGAGCCGCCGCTGCTCGTCGGAGAGCCGGCCGGCGAGTGCGGCGACGCTCCAGCCCGGCCGCGACGCGAGCCGCGAGGCGACGACGCGGACCGCGAGCGGCAGCCCGGCGCAGGCCTGCACCACCCGCAGCGCCGCCTCCGGTTCGGCGGCGGCGCGCTCCTCGCCGACGATGCGGGCGAACAGGGTCAGCGCCTGTTCCGGGGTGAATCCCGCCAGGTCGATCCGCCGGGTGGCGGGCAGCGCGGCGAGCCGGAAGCGGCTGGTGACGAGCGCGGCGCAGGTCGGGGTGCCGGGCAGCAGCGGCCGGACCTGTTCGGTGTCGTGCGCGTTGTCCAGCACCACCAGCACCCGCCGCCGGGCCAGCATCGAGCGGTAGAACGCGGCGCGTTCGGCCGGGTCGCCCGGCAGCGAGCCGTCGGGGGCACCGAGCGCGCGCAGGAAGCGGCCGAGCACGGCGTGCGGGTCGGCCGGGGTGTCGCTCGCGCCGTGCAGGTCGACGAACAGCCGCCCGTCGGGGAACCGGTCGTGCAGCGAGTGCGCCACCTGCGCGGCCAGCGTCGTCTTCCCGGCGCCGCCCATGCCGACCACGACCGCCGTCGGGGCGGCCGGTTCCTGCGGCGGCGCGGAGAGGGCCGCGCGCAGCAGCCCGAACTCCTCCTCGCGGCCGGTGAAGTCGGGCACGGCGCTCGGCAGCTGCTCGGGGCAGACGGCCGTGGTGGCGGGTTCCGGCTGCGCGGCGGCGGGAGTCTGCGCCAGCGCCGTGTCCCCGGCCAGCACCGCCGCGTGCAACTCCTGGAGCTGGGCTCCCGGTTCGACGCCCAGCTCGGAGACGAGGGAGCGCCGGGTGTCAGAGAAGACCGCCAGCGCCTCGGCCTGCCGCCCGGAGCGGTAGAGCGCGAGCATCAGCTGCCCGCGCAGCCGCTCCCGCAGCGGGTGTTCGGCGACCAGCGCGGTCAGTTCGGCCACCACCTGGTCGTGGCGGCCGAGTTCGAGGTCCACGTCGATGCGGGCCTCCAGCGCGGCCAGCCGCTGCTCGGCCAGCCGCGCGCGTTCCGCTTCGGCCAGCGGGCCGGGGACGCCGACGAGCGCGACGTTCTCCCAGCCGTCCAGCGCGGCCCGCAGCGCGGTGGACGCGGCCAGCAGGTCGCCCGCCGCGCGGGCGCGCCGCGCCTCGGCCAGGTGCCGCTCGCTCACCCGCAGGTCGACCGCGTCCGGGGCGGCGTGCAGGGCGTATCCGCCGGGCACGGATATCAGGACGCGCGGGGCGGCGTCCGCCGGGCGGTCGGGTTCCAGCGCTCTGCGCAGCCGGGACGCGTAGGTGCGCAGCACCGAGACGGCGGCGGCGGGCGGCTGTTCTCCCCATACCGCGTCGACGAGTTCCTCCGAGGGGACCGGTCGTCCGTTGCGCAGCAGCAGCGCCACCAGCACGGCGCGCTGCTGGGGTGAGCCCAGCCTGAGTTCCCGGTCGCCTCGCCACGCACGCACGGGGCCCAGCACGGTGAAGCGCGGCCCGTCATCCGCTGGCTCTTGCATGCCGTAACGCTATCGCCGCCACAGCGCGGGGAACGGAGCCCTCCGGTTCCCAGGACCGGTCTGCGCGCGTTGCGGTGGCCGATGTGCGCCCCCTGGCGCGGTGTGCTCCGGCCGTGTGCGCGACGGGCCGCCGGGTGCGGCACCTGTGCCGGCAGGACTGCCCCGGCGGACCTACCGCCCGCGGCGCGCGGGCTGATAGACGGTCACGACAAGCCGTTCGCAGCGCAGAAGGCGGTGGACAAGGTGCACGTGCGTGACCAATCGAAGCGGCCCGGCGTTCCAGCCCCGGGCCGGCCAGGGCGGGCCGCGCCGAGAACGCCGGCGGTGCCCGGCCACGTCGGCGCCGTGCTGTCGTTGCAGCGCGCCGCCGGGAACGCCGCTGTGACGCGGGCCCTCGCGGCGGGCGGGCACGGCCTGACCGTGCAGCGCGCGCGCCCGCATCCGGGCAGCCTGACGAACAATGTGCGCGAACAGCCGGGCAGCCGGCTGTTCGGGCCGAGTGAGGAGGACCAGCGCAAGCTCGAGAAGGCGTTTCCCAAGGAGGGGGACACCTATCAGCAGTTCCCCAACCCGGTCAAATCGGGCCTCAGGGCGCACCTCGGGCTGCCGCAGCCGGCCGAATGGGTGAAGCTGATCAACAGCCATCGGGACGAGAAGGGCATGGAGTTCCTGGCCAACTGCGTCGAGGCGGTCCGCAGTTTCCTCGCCTCCTGGTCGGGCAACCCGACGGCGGCCGCCGGGGTCGACCAGTCAGTGAAGCGGGACGACGGAGGGCCGATGCGGGAGGACGACGGCCCCGGCCGCACGAGCGCATGGCTGAACACGCGGTGGCGCGACGACCTCACCGAGGACGACGCCGATCCGAACAAGGCGTGGGGAGTCGTCGCGGACCGGCTGCGGCGCGCCGGTCACGGCGCCTCCGCCATCGTGGTCTTCGAGCACTCGCGGGCGAGCCACGCCGTGGCCGGCGTCAACTACCAGGGGGCGGTCATCTGGGTCGACGCGCAGCTGGCGAAGGTGCACCTGGAGAAGGCGCCGTGGAAGGCGGTCGGCATCGTCCGCTCCATCACGCTCGACTCCAGCCTGCTGCCGTTCGAGGCACCGGAGCCGATCAACACCTCGACCCTGCTGACCCTGGACTGACGGCCCGCCGGGAACGCCGCCGCGGCCGTCACCCGTCGCCGGGCGGGGCCGTCTGGGACGGGTGACGGCCAGCGCCCGCACGGTGGACGATGACCGCGGCACCCACCCGGCGGGGCCGGTCGGCCGGCGCGGGCCGGGGGCGACGGTTGTAGGGTCGGTGGCCACCGTCAAGGGAGCAGGAAAGTGCGGATGCGTCCCGGTCAGGAAGACCCCCAGGAGCCGCGGGGCACGCGCGTCGATCCCTGGCACGGCCGCTACGCCCGCCGGGCGGCGGGGATGGTCGCCTCCGAGGTGCGGGCGCTGTTCGCGGTCGCGTCGCGCCCCGAGATCGTCTCGCTGGCGGGCGGCATGCCCAATGTCAGCGCCCTGCCGATGGCGGACGTGGGCGCCATGATGGCCCGCCTCGTCGAGGAGCGGGGCCCGGTCGCGCTGCAGTACGGCTCGGCGCAGGGCGACCCGTCGCTGCGGGAGTCGATCTGCGGCGTGATGGCTGCCGAGGGCATCGACGCCCGTCCCGATGACGTCGTCGTCACCGTCGGCTCGCAGCAGGCGCTCGATCTGGTGGCGCGCGTGTTCCTCGACCCGGGCGACTCGGTGGTGGCCGAGGGCCCGACGTACGTGACGGCGCTGGGCACGTTCGCCGCGTACCAGGCCGAGGTGACGCACGTGCCCATGGACGAGCACGGCGTCGACCCCGGGGCGCTGGCGGAGACGTTCGCGCGGCTTGAGCGGGCCGGGCGCCCGGCGAAGCTGTTCTACACGGTGCCGACGTTCCAGAACCCGACGGGCGTGACGCTGAGCGCCGAGCGGCGGCGCCGCGTGCTCCAGGTGTGCCGCGCGGCCGGCGTGCTGGTGCTGGAGGACAACCCGTACGGCCTGCTGTACCTGGAGGGCGAGCCGATGCGGGCGCTGGCGGCCGACGCGCCGGCGGACGTGATCTACCTCGGCTCGTTCTCCAAGACCTTCGCGCCCGGGCTGCGGGTGGGCTGGGCGCTGGCGCCGCCGGCGGTGCGGGACCGGCTGGTGCTGGCGGCCGAGAGCGCGATGCTGTCGCACTCGTCGTTCGCGCAGCTGGCGGTGGACCGCTACCTGCGCACGCAGCCGTGGCAGGAGCGGCTGAAGGACTTCCGCGAGATGTACCGGGAGCGGCGCGACGCGATGCTGGCGGCGCTTGCCGAGTACATGCCGCCGGGCGTGACGTGGACCAGGCCGGACGGCGGCTTCTTCGTGTGGGTGACGCTGCCGGAGGGGCTGGACTCCAAGGCGATGCTGCCCCGGGCGGTGCAGGCTCGCGTCGCCTACGTGCCCGGCACCGGCTTCTACGCCGACGGCGGCGGGCACCAGAGCATGCGGCTGTCGTTCTGCTACCCGCCGCCGGAGCGGATCCGGGAGGGCGTGCGGATACTGGCCGGCGTGATCGAGGCCGAGATCGAACTGGGGCGGACGTTCGGCACCACGGACCGAGGGAGTGGACGGAAGTGAGCGAGACGAACCGGGTCGTGGTGATCGCCGGGGGCCTGTCGCCGGAGCGCGAGGTGTCGCTGCGTTCCGGCAGCCAGGTGGCGGCCGCGCTGGGCCGGGCCGGGGTCGAGGCGGAGCTGCGCGACGTCGGCACGGACCTGCTGCCGGCGCTGGCGGAGGACCCGCCGGACGCGGTCTTCCCCGTGCTGCACGGGGCCACGGGCGAGGACGGCACGCTCAAGGAGGTCCTGGAGCTGGCCGGGGTCGGCTACGTCGGCGCCCGCCCGCACGCCTGCCGGTCGGCGTTCGACAAGACTGCCGCCAAGGCCGTGCTGGCGCGGGCCGGGCTGCGCACGCCGCGGTCGGTGACGCTGCCGAAGCAGGCGTTCCACGACCTGGGCGCGGCGGAGCTGACGGCCCGGATCACCGAGCGGCTGGGCAAGGAGCTGTTCGTCAAGCCGCGCGCGGGCGGGTCGGCGTTCGGCGTCAGCCGGGTCGACGAGGCCGGGCAGCTGCCGCAGGCGCTGATGGCCTGCTTCGGCTACCACGATGAGGCGCTGATCGAGGAGCGCGTCACCGGCACCGAGATCGCGGTCGGGGTCGCCGACCTCGGCGACGGCCCGGTGGCGCTGCCGGCGGTGGAGATCGCCTGCGAGGGGATGTACGACTACGCCGCCCGCTACACGCCGGGCGAGGCGGAGTTCTTCTGCCCGGCCCGCGTGCCCGCGCACGCCGCCGAGGAGGCGGCGCGGGCGGCGGTGACCGCGCACCGGGCCCTGGGGCTGCGGGATCTGTCGCGCACCGACGCCCTGGTCACCGAGGCGGGCGAGGTGGTCGTGCTGGAGACGAACGTCTCGCCGGGGATGACGGAGACCAGCACGTTCCCCATGGGACTGGCCGCCGCGGGGCTGGAGTTCGGCGCGTTCTGCCGCGATCTGGCGGCGCGGGCGGCGCGGCGGGCCGGGCGGTGAGCCGGGCCCGCGTCACGCCGCGGTGACGGCGGGCCGCAGCACCTCCTGGCACCACGTGCGGAAGGTGGTCGGCGAGCTGGTCTGCGGGGTGCGGGTGACGGCGTTGTCGAGCCCGGCGTCCTTGGCCAGCGCCATCTCGACCTGTGCCTGGGCCATGGCCTCGGACATGCCGGCGACGACCAGCCGGGCGCGGAATACGTCCGGTGCCACCCGCTCGCAGCGGACGGGCCGGGCGAGCACCTCGGACATGATGCCGGCCATCTCGTCGAAGGACAGGTCCTCGGGGCCGAGCACCGGCACCTCGCCGAAGCCGGTCCACGACGCGTCCCGCAGCTGCGCCACGGCGGCGCGGGCGATGTCGCGGACGGCGCACGCCGGTGACTTCAGCGAGGGCGAGATCATCGTCAGGAACCGGTTCTCCTCCCTGATCCGCCGTGTCTGCCGCAGCAGGTTGTCCATGAACGAGGGCAGCGCCAGGGCCCGGTAGGGGACGCCGGTGGCGGCGAACGCGTCGTCCATCGCCAGCGAGGCGGTGACGTGCCCGGCGCGGCGGGCCAGGGGCGTGCCGCGGCCGAGCGCGGAGACGCCCACGACGCGGCGCACGCCGCTGCCCGGCAGGGCCCGGCAGGCGGCGGCGGAGAACCCCACGAAGGCGTCCTCGACGCGGGCGGCCCGGGGCGACGGCGGCGGCAGCCAGAACACGGCCTCGGCGCCGTCGAACGCCCGGGCGACCACACCGGCGTCGCGGTGTGAGCCCTCGACGACCTCGACGCGGTCCCGGACGGCGGCGGGCAGCTTCGCGGGGTCGCGGACGACCACCCGCACCGGGACGTTGCCGGCCAGCAGCTGCGCCAGCACCAGGCTGCCGATCTGGCCCGTGGGCGTGGTGACGACGTACATGCCAACTCCAGGTGGTACCGGGAAGACGCGGACACCCCGCAGCAGGGGGGCGGCGGGGGAACGGGATGCGGCGGGCGCCGCGCTGACCATCCAACTCTCGTTCCCCGCGCGGGAGAAGGACCGATCCGATCACCATTGATACCGTGGCGGTATGAGTGGCGGTAGGAATGGCGGGAGCAACGGCCTGGAGGTGCGGCAGCTCCGGTACTTCGTCGCCGTGGCCGAGGAGGCGCACTTCGGGCGCGCCGCCGCGCGGCTCGGCATGGCCCAGCCGCCGCTGTCCCGGGCCATCCGCGCGCTGGAGCGCCAGCTGGGCGTCGCGCTGCTGACGCGCACCACCCGCAGCGTGGCGCTCACCCCGGCGGGCGAGGTGCTGCTGCGCGAGGCGCGGGCCGTCCTCGACGCGGTGGCCGCCGCCGAGCGCCGCACGCGGAACGCCGGGCGGCCCCGCCCGCAGCTGCGCGTCGCCCTCAAGGCCGGCTACGACGGCGGGCTGCTGCCCGCGGTCCTCGCCGCCTACGAGCGCGACCCCGCCGCGCTGCCGGCCGAACTCGTCATGGCCGGACGCGGCGAGCAGGCGGCGGCGGTGCGCGACGGGCGGGCGGACGTCGCGTTCGTGCCCGCCCCGTTCGCCGGCGAGGGGCTGGACAGCGAACCCCTGCTGACCGAGCCCCGCCTGCTGGCCATCGCGGCCGGTGACCCGCTCGCGGCCCGCCCCGCGCTGCGCCTGGCTGACCTGGCCGGCAAGGCGCTGCCCGACGGCACCGCCGCCGACCAGGAGGGGCAGCCGCCCGGGCTGCGCTCCCGCGCCGCCGTGCCGCCGCCGCCCGCCCCGCGCGACCTGGCGGAGATCTTCAGCCTCGTCGAGATCGGCCGCATCGTCTGGTTCCCGCCGGTCTCGGTCGCTGAGCGCCACCCCCGGCCGGGCATCGCCTACCGCCCCGTGGCGGACCTGCCGCCGCTGCGCCTGAGCCTGGCCTGGCCGTCGCACAGCCGTTCCCCCGCCGTCGCCGCCTTCGTCCGCGCGGCGGCCGCCGTCGCCGCCGAGGCGGGCCAGCCCGCCGGGGCCGCCTGACGGGCCGTCGGCCCCGGGGCACGCGCAGGGGCCCCGCCGGTGCCGACGGGCCCCTTGGGCCACGGTGTGGCGCGTCAGCGGCCGGGCACGAGAGCGGAGCGACGGCGTCGCACAGTGACCTCCTCCCAGCGGAGCGGGACTGCACGGAAGCGCCCAGCATCGTGGCGTTGCGCGTGGACCAGCAAGGCGGCATGCGGCATCCGGCCCTGACCTGACAGCTGCTCACCCTGTGGCGCATCTCTCGCGCGTCTCACACCCCCGCACTCCCCGCACACCGGCCCTCTCAGGCCGCCACCGCCACCGCCGCCACGGCGGGCTTCCGCAGCGCGCGGCGCGCCGTGACCAGGCTGGTGACCAGCGTCGCCAGGGCCCCGACCGCCGCGACGCCCAGCCAGATCCACGGACCCTGTTCCGGCAGCATCCGGTCGGTGCGGACCACGCAGAACGGGATCAGGCCGGCCAGGCCCGCGGCCGTGCCGAAGAACAGCCCGGTCACCGTGACCAGCACGGACTCCGTGGCGACCATCGTCAGCACCTGCCACCGGGTCGCCCCCGTCAGCCGCTGCCGGCCGAACTCCCCGCTGCGGTACGACGTCTCGGCGTACAGGCTGTTGACCAGCGAGAAGCAGCAGAAGGCCACGATGATGCCGGCCACGATCACGTTGATCGTCACCAGGTTCTTGTCGTCGGCCGACTTCACCAGTCCGGCCGCCTCGAGGGCGTCGCTCTCCACCACCTGCATGTACAGCGTGGCCGTCGCGATGCCGGTGAACAGGATCAGCGGCATCAGGATCCCGCCCAGCTGGTCCGCCCGCCGCCGCAGGTTCCGCACCGCCAGGTAGCCGCCCGCGCCCGTCAGCGCCGCCACCAGGCCGCCGAAGCAGCGCAGCAGCCCCCGCAGCAGCGGCGCCGAGAACGCGGCGAACCCGATCGACAGCAGGATCGCGCCGTAGGACGCGGGCGCCATCAGCATCTCGTCCGACGCGTCCATCATCAGCGTCGCCGGCGCCCCGAGGGACCCGGTGACCAGGGCCGCCACGCCGCCCACGGTCCGCGCCCGGCCGCGCCGCCGCCGCTGGCCGGCCGCCGCGCGCGCCGCCCGCCGCACCGCCACGAACGCCGCACCGGCCGAGGCCAGCAGCGTCACGGAGAAGCCGGCGGACAGGGCGATGGGCCCGAAGACGTAGTCCACGTCGGCCGCCACCTGGTCCGTGTCCTGGAACAGCCGCAGCAGCGCCGAACCGCCCAGCGCCGCCGGGCCGATCGCCAGCAGCGTCGAGACGACCGCCACCACCAGCGCCTCACCGGTCACCATCCGCGTCAGCTGCGCCGGGGTGGCCCCGGCGCGGCGCAGCGTGCCGAGTTCCTCGCCGCGCTGCCGCACGTTCACCGTCAGCGTCGAGGCGACGGTGAAGAAGACCAGCAGCGTGCCGTACCCGCCGACCACACCGCCCGCCAGGCCCAGCGTCATGGCGGAGGTGTCGTCGACGCCGGCCGCCGCCGTGTCGTGCAGGGAGTTGAACGCCATCGCAATCGCCGCGCCCAGCGTCGCGGCCAGCAGGGTGCCGATCAGCCGTCCGGGCCGGTGCCGCACCGACCGCATCGCCAGCGTGAACATCCCTCACACCTCCGCCAGCACCGCGTCGCCCAGGTGCGTCAGCCGCTCCGCCACCGCCTCCGCGGTCGGCGCGGTCAGCTGTCCCGCCAGCCGCCCGTCGGCCAGGAACAGCACGGAGTCGGCGTACGCCGCCGCCACCGGGTCGTGCGTCACCATCACCACCGTCCGGCCGTGCCGCCGCACCGCGTCGCGCAGCAGCCCCAGCACGTCCCGCGCGCTGCGCAGGTCGAGCGCGCCGGTCGGCTCGTCCGCGAAGATCACGCTGGGCTGGGTGACCAGCGCCCGCGCGATCGCCACCCGCTGCCGCTGGCCGCCGGACAGCTCGTCCGGCAGGTGGTCCAGCCGGTCACCGAGCCCCACCTGGGCAAGGATCTCCCGCGCCCGCGCCCGGTCCACGCGCTGCCGCGCCAGCTTCAGCGGCAGCGTCGTGTTCTCCAGCACGGTCAGCGTGGGCAGCAGGTTGTACTGCTGGAAGACGAAGCCGACGCGCCGCCGCCGGAACCTCGTCAGCTCCGCCTCGCTGCCGCCGGTCATCTCCGTGCCGTCGACCACGACGATCCCCCGGTCCGGCCGGTCAAGCCCCGCCGCGCACTGGAGCAGCGTCGACTTGCCCGAGCCGGACGGACCCATCACCGCCGTGAAGCTGCCGGCCGGCAGGCTCAGCGTCACGTCGTCCAGGGCGGTCACGGCGTTGCCGGCCGTGCCGTAGACCTTGCTGACCTTGACCAGCCGCAGCGCTTCCCGGGGGCCGGTGGCGGGCGGCACGGTCTGCTGTCGCGCCTGTCGGAACATTGGTGCATCTCCCCTCTCCGGGGCGCTTCCCGCGCCCACTCAGGACGCTAGGGACGCGGCGGCCGCGCCACACGGGCGCTGCGACCCGGAGCGGGGGTGTATCTGAGTGCATCCCGGCCCTCGCCCCAGGTCCCGTCAGGCGGGCCCAGGTGATCCAGTCCTCCGGGATCTCCTCGTCGAGGCGGCGCGTCTGGTCCGGGCGCAGCACCTGCTCGTCGACCAGCGCGCGGGCCGTCATCCTCGCGACGGCGATGGCGCCGCGCGGGCTGAAGTGCGTGTCGTCCTGGCGCTCGGGCGTCCCGTTGAAGTACGCCGTGGAGCCCTCGGCGCCGAGCTGCTGCCACAGCGCCAGCGACAGCGCCTGGATGTCGAGCAGCGCCACCCCCTCGCGGGCGGCCAGGTCCCGCATCGCCGCCGGGTACTCGCCGTGCGTGGGCTCGGCGTCGCCTGCCGGGCCGAACCGCCGGCGCTCCACCGGGGTCGCCAGCATGGGCCGGGCGCCGTGCGCGCGGGCGCCGTCGAGGTACTGGCGCAGGCAGTCCTGGTAGGTCGTCCAGGGGTCGGTGCCGCGGGCGGGGTCGCTGGTCTTCTCGTCGTTGTGGCCGAACTGCACCAGCAGCAGGTCGCCGGGGCGGACGGTCTCCAGCAGGGCCGCCAGCCGGCCCTCGTCGATCTCTTCGAGCTGCGGCCGTTGACCGCGTGGTTGGCAACCTCGATGCCGGGGGCGAGGAAGAACGGCAGGGCCATGCCCCAGCCGGTCTCCGGGGCCTCGTCGGCCCGCTTGCGGGCGGCGGTCGAGTCACCGGCGAGGTGAACAGTGCGCGGGCGCTGGCCGCCGCCGGGCGCGGCCTGGGTGTCGGACGCGGCGGCGAACGCCAGCGGCAGGCCCGCCAGCGTGCCGAGCAGGCGGCGGCGGCCGGGGCCGCGGCGCGCCGGGACGTCGTCGTGGGGTGCGGTCATGGACGGATCCCTTCTGCCGGGAAACCCCCGGCGGGGGAGAGGGAGGAGCGCCGGTCCGCGGACCGGGTCCGGCGCTGGCCGCGCACCGCGGGGGTACGGGACCGCCCCCCAGCCTGACCGGCCGGGCGCGTCAGTCAATCGCTCCGGCGTCTTCTTCTGTGTGAATCCATCGCCCCGCCGGTGATTTCTGTGGGGTTCCGGGGGTGGTGGGGGAGGCGCGGGAGCGGGCGCGCCGGCCGTGTCCGCGCGGGGCGCCCGGCGCCCGGTCCTGCGGAAAAGCCCGCACCTGTTCGAAGTTTCTTCGACAGAACGCGAGGGAAGGGGGCACTGCGATTGGGAGCGCTCCCAACCTCCGGAAACAACCCCCCACAACTCCGGTCGAGGAGTCGCAGTGTTCAGTCAGGTACTTCGTCACGAACCAGCAGACGCGCGGAAAGGGACGGTCCGCGCGCTGCTGGTGCTGCTGGCCGCGGCCACGCTGCTGCTGACGCCGTGGTCCGCGCCCACCGCCTCCGCCCACGGGTCGGTCGCGGACCCGGTCTCCCGCAACTACGGCTGCTTGCAGCGCTGGGGCGACGACTTCCAGAACCCGGCCATGGAGCAGGAAGACCCCATGTGCTGGCAGGCATGGCAGCACGACACCAACGCGATGTGGAACTGGAACGGCCTGTACCGCGAGGGCACCGGCGGTGACTTCCAGCGCTACATCCCCGACAACCAGCTGTGCAGCGCCGGCCAGACCGAGAACGGCCGGTACAACGCCCTGGACAACCCCGGCCCGTGGCAGACCACCCAGGTCGACAGCACCTTCACCGTGGACCTGTACGACCAGGCCCAGCACGGCGCCGACTACCTGGAGATCTACGTCACCAAGCAGGGCTACGACGCCGAGAACGACGCCCTCGACTGGGACGACCTCGAGCTCATCGAGCGCACCGGCTCCTACGAGCCGTCCGAGCACTACACGGCCGAGGTCAGCGCCCCGGGGCGCAGCGGCCACCACGTCGTCTACACCATCTGGAAGGCGTCCCACGCCGACCAGATCTACTTCATCTGCTCCGACGTGACGTTCTGACACGTGCGGCACCGAGCGGGCCCGGGAGCGCACCGCCCGGGCCCGCCGGCCGCGCGTTCACCCGCCGGTGACCTGGCGCACGAAGCGCTCCAGGACGGCGCCGAACGCCGCGTCGTCCAGCCCGAGCGACAGGATCTCCGACAGGTGCGTGTGCCCCGGCACGGTCACCACCGGCGGCAGCACGCCGTGCTCGGCCAGCATCGCGTCCAGCAGCACCACCGCCTGCTTGCTGAACACCGGCATGTCGTACTCGGCCAGCGCGATCAGCAGCGGCAGCTCCAGCTTCACCAGGCCCGGCACCGCCGTCCGCGCGCCGTAGCTGGCGGTGTCCCTGCCGTAGTACGCCCGCATCGGCACGTTCGGCTCGGTCGCGCCCGGGTCGTAGATCCCCGACAGCAGCACCGCCCCGGCCAGGTCCGCCGCCGGCGACCCGCCGCCCGCCGCGTGCCCGGCCAGGTAGGACGCCACGTGCGTGGCGCCCGCCGAGTGCCCCATCAGCACGATCTTCTCCGGATCGCCGCCCACGCCGGCGGCGCGGTCGCGGACGCACGCGACGGCGGCGGCCACGTCCTCGGCCCCCGAGGGCCACTGGTGCACCGGCGCCAGCCGGTACGTCATCGTGGCGGCGACGAAGCCGCGCGCCGCCGCCCAGCCGCCGATGTGGTCGTAGAACGGCGAGCCGGGCTCGGACTTGTTCCCGCCGACGAAGCCGCCGCCGTGGACGAACAGCAGCACCGGAGCCCCGCCGCCCGGCGCCGCCGCCCCGGGCGTGTGCAGGTCGAGCCGGTGACGCGGATCCGGGCCGTAGGCCACGTCCCGCACCACGCGCAGGGCCAGGTAACCCGCCGCTTCGTGGCGCGGCGCCAGCAGCCGCCTGACCAGCTCGTTGTTCTCCGGAGTGAACTGACGTCCGATGCGGCGCAGTTTGGCGAGGATGTCGGCAGGTAGCGAGGTCATGCTCCATACCTTCCCCGGCCGCTCCCCCCAACCGCCGCGCAAGGCAGCGAGATGACCGCCACACCCGGCCGGCCGCCGTCACTCCCAGGTCTCGGGCCCGCCGCCGCGCCACTCGAACAGACCGGCGTCGCGCGGGTCGACGTCGTCGGGATCCAGCCCGGCACGGCGCAGGAACTCCAGCAGCTCCCGCAGCGACCTGGCGGTCCCGAGCACCTCGCCGTCCGCGCGCACCCGCCGCCCGCGGCCCGGCACGGGCGGGTACACGACGATGCGGGGGCGCGCTGCCATGACCGCAGCCTGCTCCCGCCCGGCCGCCGGGGCACGCCGGGCGGGCCCGGACGGGTGAGCGCCCCCGGGCGCGCCCCGCAGCGCACACCAGGCACCAGGGGCAGCGCCTCAGCGCAGGACCGCGGTGAAACTGCGGCCGTAGGCGTGGCGGGTGGCGGCGCGCAGCCGCGTGACGCCGCCGCGGAAGCTGACCGCCACGCCCTCGTCCGCGGCGACGACCTCGCGCGGCGGCAGCCCGCCCAGCGTCAGGGACACCGCGTCCCGCCGCGTCGTCGGATCGCACACGGCGACCGTGACCGTGCCGTCCCGGCCGGTGCGCAGCAGCGCCGACGCCGGCCCGTCGAGCGTCACCGGCCCGGCCCGGTGCGTGCCCGCCGCGAAGGCGTTGACGCCCGTCAGGCCGAGCCCGTGGTGGCGCACGGCCGCCAGGCGCGGGGTGTTGGCCAGCACGGTCACCGGCGGCGCGGCGGCGTAGGCGGCCAGGCGCCGCTCGGTGGCGTGCGGCAGCAGCGCGTAGGCCAGCCTGGGCCCGCCGCGCCCGGCGCCGCCGTTCCCGGCCCCGGCGGTGCCGTGCGCGGCGGTCAGGGTGAAGACGCGTCTGGTGACCGCCGTGTCCGGATTGGCCGCCCGCACCACCCGGCGGCTGCGGGTGACCGTCTCCAGCGCGGCCGTCAGCCGCGGCGCCCGCAGCAGCACGTAGCCGCAGGCCGTGCCGCGGGTGGCGTTGCGGTACCGCAGCCACGCCAGCGGCGCCGCGCCCGGGCCTGTCCACCGGCCGCCGTCGCGCCGCCGCCCGGTCAGCGACACGTCGTCCGCCGGGTCCGCGACGCGGGTGTCGAGCGTGGTGGTCACCGGCCGGCCGTCCGGGTCGCCGATGCCCGACGTCAGCACCACGATCTCCTCGTCCAGCAGGAACCAGGACGTGGTGGCCCGGCAGTTGCGGTAGGCGGTGAAGCCGTCCGGCAGCAGCCCGGCCCGCTTGGCCGCGTACGCGGCGTCGTCCGCGCGCACGTGCCCCGCCATCCCGTACGCGCCCAGCCGTGCGCCGCCGGAGAACGCCTGCGTGCCGCGCGGGACGTACACGTACGCGTTCTGCTTCCCGGAGGACGCGGTGAACCCCTCGGCCGGGTCGTCGTAGAAGAAGCCGCCGTACAGCTCCGGCACGGTCAGCCGCCGCTCCTCGGGCGCGGTGACGCCCGCGAGCCGGCCGGGCGCGACGGTGGTGAGGTAGTCCACGCCGAAGACGGTGCGCTGGTCCTCGCCCGCCAGGTACAGGTAGTGGGCGCCGTCGCCCTGGAACCAGGGCAGGAGATTCTCGCCGTTCATGTACTCGTAGCCGCTGATCCGCTCCGAGCTGCGCGCCACCGCGAAGGCGTAGCCCGGCCGCCGGTGGACCGTCTTGTCCATGGCGCTGAACGCCGCGTGCGCCTCGGGCGGGCACAGGTCGGCGCCGGGCACCGACTCGTCGGCCAGGATGTCCGCGTACCGCACGGCGCTCAGCGGCGAGACGAAGCCCGAGCCGTCCGGCGCGGCGGGCGAGGTGCGGTGCAGGTGCCGCACGTACGCCCGCAGCCGCCGCGCCTCGGCGGGGGCGGCGTGCGCGGCGAGGTCCACGGCGGCCTCGACCACGGGCGCGGTGGCGTCGTACCCGTCGCTGGTCCGGGAGACGGCGCGGCCCCGGACGATCTCCATCATCCAGCCCTCGAAGATCACCGGGGCGAACGACCGGGCCAGCCAGCCGTACGCCGCGGCCGCCAGGCGGGCGAGCCCCGCCTCGTCGAGGTAGCCGGTGCCTGCCAGCAGGCCGAGGGCGGATACGACGCGGCTGAGCAGAGCGGCGCCGTAGGAGCCGGTGTACGCCACGCTGCCGTGCTGGACGAACGAACCGTCCGCGTAGAAGCCGTCGGTGACGCCGTGGCGCGGGCGGTAGGGGTCGATCACGCCGAGGACGGTGTCCTGGTCGGCGATGGCCTTGGCGACGCGGGCGTCGTCGCCGCGCACGGCGCCCTGGAGCATGCGGTTGGTGGTGATGCCGGCGAGGTTGGCGCCGGTGTGGAAGCGGGAGTCCAGGTCGACGTCGCCGTCCTTGCCGTGGCGCAGGTAGGCGTCCATGGCCGCGACGTACGCGCCGGTCAGGCCGGGGTGGCGGGCCTCGATCCGGTCGCCGAGCAGCACGAGCAGCCGGCTGACGTGGGTGGAGATGCCGATCTCCCAGGAGAACCAGTTGCCGTAGTAGCCCGCCGCCTGGTCGCCGTAGTGGGTGCCGTAGAGCCACGCCAGGCCGTCGGCGACCCGGTGCTGCGCCTCCGCGTCGCCGGTCAGGCCGCCCTCGCGGGCGCCGGGGGCGCGGGTGGCCAGGGCGATCTCGTACAGGTACTGGAAGGAGCGCATCAGGTTGGTGTCGCTCTCCCCCAGCGGCAGGCCGGCGAACAGCTCGCCCGGGCCCGCCGCGTCGAGCGCCGCCAGCCGTCCGGCGGCGGTGGCGTCGATGGCGGCGAGGCGGGCGGCGGCCTCGGGGCGGGCGTTGGACTCCTCGGTGCCGGCGAGGCAGGCGACCGCGTTGGCCCTCAGCCGGGCGGCCCGGTCGGGCACGGCCGGCAGCGGGGCACGGCGGGACAGCGGCACGGGGCCTCCTCGGCAGACCAGCCTGGCGTTGCTCCCAGCGAAGCAGCGCCACCTTACGCTGTCACGCCCCCGGGTCCGCCCCCGCGAGCTCCGAGGCGCGCGGCGGCTCTGCGCCGGCGCGCGAGCACGTGACGGCCGCCGCCCGCGCCGCGAAGGACAGCAGCGGGCCCCAGTCGTCCGGCGCCATCGCGGCGATGGCCTCGGGGGACAGCGCGCCGCGCGCGGCGAGGCCGTGCAGCAGCGCCGCGTTCACGGTGTCCCCGGCGCCGATGGTGTCGACGACGCGCACCGGTTCGCCCGGCACGGCGCGGGTGGCACCGTCCCGCGTGGTCACCGTCAGGCCGTCTCCGCCGCGCGTGATCACCACGGCGGCCGGCCCCGCGGCCAGCCAGCCCGTCACATCCCCGCCGAGCCAGTCGGCGTCCTCCTCGCTGAGCTTCAGCAGCGTCACGTGCGGCAGCCAGGCGGCGAACCGGCGCCGGTAGGCGCCGGGGTCGGGGATCAGCCCGGCCCGGATGTTCGGGTCGAGCGCCACTACCAGGCCCCGCGCCGCCGCCGTGCGCATCATCTCCTCGTAGGCGCTGGCGCCCGGTTCGAGGACGAGCGAGCAGGTGCCGAACGACACCGCCGCCGTGGCGGGCGGCAGTTCGGGCGGCGGGCCGAACAGCCGGTCGGCGGTGCCGTCCACGTAGAACGTGTAGTCGGCCGAGCCGCTCTCGGACAGCGCCGCCACGGCCAGCGTCGTCGGCTCCGGCCCGCGCTGGAGCAGCCCGAGGCCGACGCCTTCCTCGCGCAGCCGCGCCACCAGCGACTCGCCGAAGGCGTCCGTGGAGATCCGCGAGCAGAAGGCGGTGGGCGACCCGAGGCGGGAGAGCGCGATGGCGGTGTTGAACGGGCCGCCGCCGCGCGCCGGCAGCAGCGGCGACAGGGCGTCGCCGCGCCGGTCGGGCACCAGGTCGATGAGAGCCTCACCGGCGACGACGATCACGGGCGCCTCCCCTTGCTCACTGCTGTCCCCGGTTCCGGTCCGGGGGTCCCGGTGCCCGCCGCACCCGGAACCGGGAACCACACCTATCACGCCAGCCGCGCCGGCCGGTGGCGGGGATGACGCGCGGGCGGCGCGCCGGTAGGAAAGAAGCTGGCACCGCGTCAGGAACGGGGCGAGACAGCAGACATCAGACAAGGAGACCGCATGCGGGTTCCGCTCCGCGCCGGGCTGGCCGCCGCCGGCCTGGCCGCCGTCGCTCAGGTGATGACCGCCGGCACCGCGCACGCCACACCGCCGGGACCGGACGTCACCAACACCGTCATCGCTGAGCGGACGGTGGGAGACACCGACTACATCCTCCGGAAGATCACCATCCCGCCCGGCCAGGGCACCGGCTGGCACTACCACGACGGAACGCTGTACGGGTACGTCCAGCAGGGGACGCTCAGCCACTACGACGCGACCTGCGCGTCGGACGGCACCTACCCGGCGGGTGCCACGCTCACCGAGCCGTCCGGCCCCGACACGGTGCATCTCGGCCGCAACGAGGGCACGCAGCCGGTGGTCCTGTACGTGCTGTACGTGCTGCCGCACGGGGCGCCGCTGCACCAGGACGCGCCCAACCCGGGCTGCGGCTTCCAGTAACGCCCCGCCCCCGCGCGGCCCGTCGCCGTCAGTCGGCGAGCACCGCCTCGATCACGCGGCGGTGCCCGGCGGCCTCGTCCGGCGGGGTGCTGTCGCTGGCCAGGCACAGCATCGCCTTCCACAGCGCCCAGCCGCGGGCGCGGGCCCACGTGCCGTCGTCCTGGCGGACGGCGCGGCGGAACGCCTCGCGGCTGCGGCCCTCGAACAGCGTCCAGGCGATCACCAGGTCGCACGCCGGGTCGCCGGTGCCCGAGGTGCCGAAGTCGATCACCGCGGCCAGGCGGCCGTCGCGGACCAGCAGGTTGCCGTGCGCGATGTCGCCGTGGAACCACACCGGTTCGCCGTGCCAGGTGGCGGCGAGAGCGTCCTCCCACACCGCGGCGGCGCGCGCGGTGTCCACGCGCCCGCGCAGCGCGGCCAGGCAGCGGCGCGTCTCCTCGTCGTAGTGCGCCGGGGAGGCGCCCCGGTAGAAGCTGTGCGCGCCCGCGCCCGGCCCGTCGGTGGCGTCCGCCTCCTGGAGCGCCAGGATGAACTCCGCGACCTGTTCCGCGAACTCCGCCATGTCGCGGATCCGTTCGGGGGCGGCGGTCTCGCCGTCGATCCAGCGGCGCACCGACCAAGGGTGCGGATAGCCCTCGCCGGGCTCGCCCACGCCCAGCACCTGCGGGATGGGCACCGGCAGCGCGGGCGCGAGCACGGGCAGCCAGCGGTTCTCCTTCGCGACAGCCGGGACGTAGCCACGGGCGGTGGGCAGCCGCACCGTCATGTCGTCGCCGAGCCGGTAGGTGCGGTTGTCCCAGCCGTCGACGGCCACCGGCCTGACCGGCAGATGCCGCCACTGCGGGAACTGCGCGGCGATCAGGCGCCGTACCAGCGCGGCGTCGATCCCCGCCCTGCCGTCCTGGTAGGTCTGTGCCATCCGCCGATCATGGCAACGTCCCGCCGCGGCGGGCAACGGGTTTGCGTCTCATCCCGGCGCGGATCCGGTCATGGCCCCTCCTCGGAGGTGACGTCGCCGGTGAACAGCTCCGGCTGGACGCCCTCGGGGCACTCGGCCACGACGTACAGGCCGTGCGCGCCGCCGCCCGGGCCGGTCAGCGGCGCGCTGACCGTCTCGTCCACGCGGTCGTTGGGCGAAGGCGGAACCGGTGCAGCGCGTTCCGCCTCCTTGCGGAGTACGCACGCGGGGGTGCAGAAGGGGCGCGCAGGTGCCCGCGCACCCGCGCACCCGCGGGCTCAGCCGTCCGTGCAGAACGCGGCGGTCAGCGGCGCCAGCGGCGAGGCCGGCCACGGCGCGGTGCCGTCGCCGCGCAGCTCGGCGGCCAGGTCGTAGACGGTCGTCGCGAGCACCAGCTGCCGCTCGTTGTCCGCCGAGGCGAAGGCGTAGCTGTAGTAGCCGGGGCCGGCGCCGGTCGTCCCCCACAGCTCGCGGTCCGAGCCGTCAGGGCACGGCAGCTGCATGGTCTCCACGCCCAGCCCGTAGCCCTGCCGCTCACCGGCCGCCACCACCTCGCGCAGCTCCGCCTGCTGCGCGGGGGGCAGCAGCTCGCCGTCGAACAGCGCGCGCTGGAACCGGGCGAGATCGCTCACGGTCGAGACCATCGCTCCCGCCGTCCAGTCGTAAGAGGGGCTGAAGACGGTCATGTCCTGGCCCGCGAGGTCGTATCCGTGCAGGTGCGGTCCGTGGAGGAACGGGTCGGTGCGCGGCAGCGAGGTGTCGTGCAGGCCGAGCGGCTCCAGCACGCGGCGGGCGATCTCCGTCTCCACGGGGTGGCCGGTGGCACGCTCGATGACCAGACCGGCCAGCAGGTAGCCGGTGTTGGAGTACGCCACATCCGTGCCGGGGGCGAAGTCAGGCCCGTGCGCTTCGGCGCGCTCGATCACCTCGCGCGGCGTGATGACGTGGGCCCGGTCGCCCTCCTCGAGATAGGGCGCGAAGAACTCCGGGGTGGTGGCGGGGTCGTGGACGCCGCTGGTGTGGTTCAGCAGCTGCCGCAGGGTGATCCGCTCCGGCTGGTAGCCGTTGCCTGTCAGCACGTCCGGCAGCCACTGCGCCAGGGAGTCGTCCAGGCTCAGGCGGCCCTCGCCCGCCAGCTGGAGCAGCACGGTCGCCGTGAACGCCTTGGTGCTGCTGGCGATGCGGAACCGGTCCCCGGCGGTGGCCTCGCGGCCGGTCGCCGTGTCGGCGACCCCCGCCGCGTACGTCGTGTCCTGGTCCCCGTCGCGCGCATAGGCCACCGCGGCCGGGAAACCCTCCTCGGTCAGCCCGCTCACGGCCTCGCCGACCGGGTCGGCCGCGGCCGCCGCCTGCTGCCCGAGGCCGGCCAGCGGCAGCAGCCCCGCGATCACCATCATCCTCAGCTTGCCTCGCATGGCCCCCACTCTGCCGGGCTCCGACGCCCCGGTCACTCCCGCCACCTCCCCCCTGCCACCGGGGGCTATCCCCACCCCTGGACCGACGGGACGGCGCGGACGGCGGACCTGGTGCGGAGGCCATAGAAAGCGCGATCTTTTCCGTAACTGAGAAGCTTCACTCCGTAAGATTTGTGGCCATTGAGATGCACGATCGGTGCGCGCCGGTCGCTATTAGGGGCAGAAGGCGCATGGTGCCTTCCGGGGGCTGGTGGACCGGTTCCCTCGACGACGACACCGAGAGGCCCGAACGTCCGTGACAGTTCAGCTCGTGGGAGACAACGAGGGATCCCCGCCAGAGCTCGCCATACCCGCTCAGGCCGCGCCGGGGCGGGAGGGACACCGGTGAGTGAAGCAGCGTCCGTACGACCGACTGGTATTGCCCCGTTGCCGTCCCTGCCCGCGGACTTCCGCGCCTTTCACCAGATGTACCGCCCCGCCTACGTGCGCTGGGCCGAGCTGTACCTCGGCGACCGCGCGGACGCCGAGGAAGCGGTGGACCGCACCTTCGAGCAGCTCGCCGCCGACTGGGCGGACGTGCTGCGGCTCGACAGCCCGGCGGGCTACGCCTGGACGATTCTCAAGCACCGCACCATCGACGCGGCGCGCGCCCGGGGACGGCGTCCCGTCGTGATGGACAGCGCCGCCTTCGAGACCCACGCCCTGCACACCGCCGTCGATCCCATCGGCGAGCTGGAAGAGAGCCTGTCCATCTACCAGGCGATCCGCGAACTCCCCGAGCGCCAGCACGATGTGATCGTGCTGCTGTACTGCATCGGCTACAGCACGGCGGAGACCGCGGACATCCTCGGCATCAGCGTGCCCGGCGTGCGGTCCACGGCCCGGTACGCCCGGCACCGGCTGAAGGAGTCGCTCGGGCTGACCGAGCGGGTCGCGGAGAGGGGGAGCGGCGATGGCGTCGGTGGCTGAGTCGCCGCTGGAACGGGCGCTGGCCCGGGCCGTGCTGACGCCACGGCCCTACAGCCAGCAGGAGCTTGCGGAGGCCGAGGCACGGGTCGCGGCGCTCGTCGCCGCGCGCATGGCCCGGGACGCGGCCGCCGACGGCCGGCCGCCGCCGGGCAGCGGCGCCGTCAGCGAGGCGAAGCGGCAGCTGGCGATGCTGTGCCGGACCGTCGTCGAGGAGGCGGGAGCGCTGCGCCGCCTGGCCGCGTTCCTCGCCCGGCGGGTGCCGGAGCCTGCCGGGGCGCGGGTGCTCGGGTGCGTGCTCCAGCTGGCGGGGCGGGAGGACGGCGCCCGCTTCTGGTGGCAGTTCGCCGCCGGGGCGGGAGACGGGGCGGCCGCGTTCTGCCTGTACCTGCACCACCTGACGCTGGGCGAGGAGTGGGAGGCGGAGCTGTGGCACCGGCAGTCGCCCGAGCCGCCCGGCGACGACGGCTGCGGCCCGGAACTCGTCCTGCGGGTGCTGACGGGCCTGCGGAACGAGGACGGCGGCGACGGCGACACGGCCGGCGCCGGTGACGACGGCACCGGCCTGACGGCGGCGGCTACCGCGGTCGTCCACTACGTGCCGGGGGCCGTTGCCTACGTGGACGAGTGTGAACTCCCCCTGCCAGAGGCAGGATTCGCCCGGCGGATCGAGGAGCTGACGGCGACGGCCTGAGAGCGGCCCGGCGCCCTCGTATCCGGCTCCTGCCACTCCTTTGTAACTGACCGTCATACCCGCGTGGATGGTGGTGAGATAGGGATGAGCAGCCTCAACGGCAGCTCAGAGGGAGGCGAGTTGGGCAGCCGCCCCGGCCGCTCCCGCCGGTGGTGGGCGGCCGCCGGGCTGGCCGTCGCCGGGTGCACGGCCGCCGGGCTGTGGCTCGTGGTCAGAGGCGGCGACGGCGACAGCCTCCAGGCGGCGGCCGAGACCGTCGCGGACGCCATGACCGAGGGGGACGAGGCCGCCTACGCCGCCATGGCCTGCCCGGACGGCTCCAGCTCGCTCGGACTCCTCGAGACTCTGCCGGAGGTCATCGGCAGGGCCACGGTCGCCGGCACGACCACCCTCGAGGACGAGACGACGGGCCGGACCTCTGGGGTGGCGACGGTGGAGACCCAGGAGGTCGGGGTCGCCTACCACCTGGCCTTCGCCGAGGGCCGCGACGGCTGGTGCCTGAGGTACATCACCCCCTGCTCGGAGGGCGAGGCGGGGGACGGCGGGCCTCCGATGTTCTGCTTCCACCGGCCTAACTGACTGCCGCCGCCCCGCGCGCCCGGCGCACGACGAGGCAGCGTGAGCGCCGGGCAGCACACGCGAGCCGGTTTAGCGTGCCGCCGTCATACCTCCGAGGGAATCGTGCCGCTTTCCCTGGTTCACCCCGGTTTCCGTGGGCAACTCTCGTTTCGCGACGTCGTTCCGAGTTCGCGGCAGAAGGCCAACTGCCCGCCCGAGGGGGGCTTCCCCCAGCACCGTCCCGCAGCGGCGAACACCCGCAGCGAACCACGCGATCCCATGGAGGAACTGGACATGGCACGCATCCGCACCGCCCGCCTCGCCGCCGTCGCGGCGGCCCTTCCCCTGACCCTTGGCGCCCTCGGGGGCGTCGCGCACGCCGTAGGCCCGGTCACCGCGGGCAACGCGGCCGTAGGCGCGAACGCCGGCGTCGTCAGCGAGCACGCCGGATTCGCAGGAGTGAACACCGGTAACGCCGCCGCCACCCAGCAGTCGGCGATCGGCGCCAACGCCTCCAACCAGTCCAGTACCGCCCAGGTAGACGGCCCGAACTTCGCCCCGATCCTCCAGCACAACGACCACCGGAGCGTCACCATCAACTTCGGCGCGCTGTTCTGACCCGCGAACGCGCCCGGCACGGACGCCGGTGATGTCCGGGGTGCGTCACCGGCGTGACCGGAAGGTCACCTGGCGCGGTCGCGTCCTGCCAGGGCGCGACCGCGCCGTTTCGGCCACCATTCGATCATCAGGTGAATCCCTGATCCTCCCTGAGGAGACCCGGGCCGCGCCCTCCACCCCTGGGAGGTGGCCTCAGCCCCGCCTCTACACCCTGGGGCGGAGACGCCATCGCGACCTCCGGGCGATCCGCCGCCCGGGTGATGTCTCCTAGTTTGTTGCACATGACGACGCCCCGGACAGCCCCAACGGCGCAGCCGCCGACCTTCACGTCCTACGTGCGGGCGCGCGGCCCGGTGCTCATGCGCACGGCGCGCTCGCTGACGTCCAACCCCAGCGACGCCGAGGACCTGCTCCAGACCGCTCTCACCAAGACCTACCTCGCCTGGGAGCGCATCGAGGACCACCGCGCCCTCGACGGCTACGTGCGGCGGGCACTGCTCAACACCCGCACCTCCCAGTGGCGCAAGCGGCGCGTCGACGAGTACGCCGTCGAGGAGCTGCCCGAGCCCGACCCGGTGCCCGGGCCTGACCCGGCCGAGCAGCAGGCGGTCCGCGACGCGATGTGGCGCGCCGTGGTCAGACTTCCGCCGCGGCAGCGCGCCATGGTCGTCCTGCGGTACTACGAGGACCTCAGCGAGGCGGCCACCGCCCAGGTGCTCGGCGTCTCCGTCGGCACGGTCAAGAGCGCGGTCTCCCGCGCGCTCGCCAAGCTCCGCGAGGACCGCGAACTGGCCGAGGTCGCCGGCCCCGGCATCGCCGAAGGGCTCGACGGCGCGATCGACGGAGGGCTCACCCCCGCACTCGACCGGGACAGCCAGGCCATGGCCGCCTGAGCACACGCAGCACACGCGGGCGCGCGCCCGGCGCGATCCAGGGCTCGCACACCCCCTGTTCTTACCTCCCCGCCGGTGCCACACTGCCCGGAGACCTCAGGTCACCGGCGAGTGTGGGGAGGCCCGGTGCACGGCACGATGCAGGACGTTCCGCTTCTCGTCAGCCGCATCCTCGACCACGGTTCCACCGTCCACGCCCGCGCCCAGGTCTACACCTGGACCGAGCACGGCACCGCGCACCGGCAGTCGTTCGCCGAGACCGGCCGCCGCGCCGCCCAGCTCGCGCACGCCCTCAGCGACGACCTCGGC
Source organism: Streptomyces sp. 7-21 (assembly GCF_016741785.1). GTDB lineage: Bacteria > Actinomycetota > Actinomycetes > Streptomycetales > Streptomycetaceae > Streptomyces. Next base: position 80,431 of record NZ_JAERRL010000010.1, on the reverse strand, counting down.
GTGCGCGAGGGTGACGTCGTCGCCACCCTGATGTGGAACAACGCCGAGCACGTGGAGGCGTACTTCGCCGTCCCCGGCATGGGCGCCGTCCTGCACACCCTCAACCTCCGGCTGCCCGGCGAGCAGATCGCCTGGATCGCCCGGCACGCCGACGACCGCGTCATCCTCGTCAACGGCTCGCTGCTACCGCTGCTGGCCCCGCTGCTGCCCGAGCTGCCCCGCGTCGCACACGTCGTCGTCGCCGGCCCCGGCGACCGCGGCCTGCTGCGCGGCACCCGCGCCGCCGTGCACGACTACGAGGAGCTGATCGCCGACCGCCCCGGCCACTACGACTGGCCCGTGCTGGACGAGCGGACCGCCGCCGCCCTGTGCTACACCTCGGGCACCACCGGCGACCCCAAGGGCACGGTCTACACCCACCGCTCCATCTACCTGCACTCCATGCAGGTCCTGGCGGCCGAGTCGATGGGGCTGACCTCGGCCGACACCACGCTGCCCGTGGTGCCGCAGTTCCACGTGCTGGCCTGGGGCCTGCCGCACGCCGCCCTGATGAGCGGCACCAGCCTGCTGCTGCCCGACCGTTTCCTGAGCCCCAGCGCGCTCGCCGACATGATCCAGGCGATCCGCCCCACCCACGCTGCGGCGGTCCCCGTCATCTGGCAGGGGCTGCTCGCCGAGCTGGCGGCCCGGCCGCGCGACGTGTCGTGCCTCAGCCGCGTCACCATCGGCGGCTCGGCCTGCCCCGAGTCGCTGATGCGCGCCTTCGAGGAGCGGCACGGCGTGCGGGTCTGCCACGCCTGGGGCATGACTGAGACGTCACCGCTCGGCACCGTGTCGCAACCGCCGCCGGGCCTGAGCCCTGAAGAGGAGTGGCCGTACCGCGTCACCCAGGGCCGCTTCCCCTGCGGCGTGCAGGCGCGGCTGGCCGGGCCCGGCGGCGCCATCCTGCCGTGGGACGGGCGCAGCGAGGGCGAGCTGGAGGTGCGCGGCCCGTGGATCGCCGGGGCGTACCACGGCGGGCCGGGGGCCGAGCCGCAGCGTCCCGAGGACCGGTTCAGCCCCGACGGCTGGCTGCGCACCGGCGACGTCGGCACCATCACGCCCGATGGCTACCTGACGCTGACGGACCGGGCCAAGGACGTCATCAAGTCCGGCGGCGAGTGGATATCGTCCGTGGCCCTGGAGAACCACCTGATGGCGCACCCGGCCGTCGCCGAGGCCGCCGTCATCGCCGTGCCGGACGAGAAGTGGGGTGAACGGCCGCTGGCCGCCGTCGTCCCCGCCCCGGCGCGGGCGGCCGCGGAAGAGGGGGACGGCGCCGCGCCGTCCGCGTCGTTCGAGGAGCTGCGCGCCTTCCTCGCGCGGCACGTGCCGCGCTGGCAGCTGCCCGAGCGCTGGACCCGCATCGAGGCGGTGCCCAAGACCAGCGTCGGCAAGTTCGACAAGAAGCTGCTGCGCGCCCGGTACGCCAGCGGCGACCTGGAGGTCACCGAGCTGCGGCACTGACCACCGGCCGCGCGGGCCCGGCAGCGGGGCCGGGGGTCAGTGCGCCCCGATCTTGGCCAGCAGGTCCACGATCCGCGCCTGCACCTCCGGCTGCGTCGAGCGTTCCGCCAGGAACAGCACGGTCTCGCCCGAGGCCAGCAGCGGCAGCTGCGAGGGGTCCATCTCCGCCGCCGTGTAGACGACGAACGGGGTGCGCGCCAGCAGGCCGTTGACGCGCAGCCAGTCGATGATCCCGGCCCTGCGGCGCCTGACCTGGTTGAGGTCCATGACGACGAGGTTCGGCCTGACCTGCTGCGCGACCTCGACGGCCTCGGCGTCCGAGGAGGCGTGCGCGGCCTGCATGCCGCGCCGCTCGAGCGACACCGCCAGGGCGTTCGCGATCGCCTGCTGCGACTCCACCAGCAGCACCCGCGGCGGATGCTGCTCGCTGTCGCGCGGGGCGAGCGCCTTCAGCAGCACGGCCGGGTCCGCGCCGTACGCGGCCTCGCGGCTCGCCTGCCCCAGGCCCGCCGTCACCAGCACCGGCACCTCGGCCGCGACGGCCGCCTGCCGCAGCGACTGGAGCGCCGTGCGCGTGATCGGCCCGGTGAGCGGGTCGACGAACAGCGCCGCCGGGTAGGCCGCGATCTGCGCGTCCACCTCCTCCCGGGAGTTCACGATCACCGGGCGGTAGCCGCGGTCGGTCAGCGCCTGCTGCGTCGACACGTCGGGCTCGGGCCACACCAGCAGGCGGCGGGGGTTGTCCAGCGGCTCGGGCGGCAGCTCGTCCTCGGCCGGTCCGGGCAGCCGCAGGCCGCCGGGCTGCGCGTCGGGCCCGTGCTGCTCGGAAACCTCGACGGCGCCGTTGGGGCCGTCGAGCGGCTCGGGGCCCTCGTCCGCGCCCGCCGCCGGCGCGCTGATCGTGAACTCCCGTGCGCCCTCGGCGGGCTTCGGCTGCGGCGGCGTCTGCTGCGGCGGGGCCTGCTGCGGTGGCGTCTGCTGCGGCGGTGCGGCCGTGCCCTGCGGCGGCGTGGCGGTGGCGGTCATGCGCGGGTCGTCGGCGGGCGGCGTCGCCAGCTTCCGGCGGCGCGTCGGCGTCGGTGTCGGCGCTGGCGTGGGTGCCGGGGCCGGCGCGGCCGGGGCCGGTGCGGGCTGGCGTGGCACGGACCCGGCGGCGTTGACCGGCACGCCCTGGCCGAGCGTGCGCACGCTGACGCCCGGCAGCGACCGCGGGTCAGACTTGGCGGACTCGCTGCCCGGCATCGGCAGGGAACGCGGCCGGTGCACGGTGGGGGGCCGCGGCGCGCTGCCGTCCAGGATCGGGCTGGCCGCGACGACCGAGTGCTCCACCGGCCGGGGCTCGGGCTCCTCCGCTGCGGGGTCGCGCGGGTGCTCCGGTGGCGCCTGCGCGGCGTTGCCCTGCGGCTGGGCCTGCTGCTCCTGCGGGGTCTGCTGGGGCTGGGGCGGCGTCTGCTGCGGCACGGGCTGCGGCGGCTGCGGCTGCGGCGCGTGGGCGGCGGCGGGGGGCGCGGGCGCGGCGTGCTGCGCCACGGCGGGCTCCAGCGCGGCCGGGCCCACCGCAGGCGCGTTCTCCGGTGCGGGCGCGGCGCCGGGCGCCGGAAGCTCCGGGCGCTCGTGGCGTTCGGGAGTGGCCTCGGGAGGCTTCGCGCGCCTGCGGCGGCCGGTCGGACGGTCCGTCTGCCCCGCCGCTGCGCCGGGACCACCGCCGGGCTGAGGCGCCGGGCCCGCCACGGCCTGCCGGGGGACGGCCGGCTGGTCGCCGCTGGCCAGCGCGCGCCGGCGGCGCCCGTTGCCCTGCCGGACGGGCGCCGCCTCGTCGGCCTGCCCCTCGCGCTCCTCCGGCGCCGCCTGCTTGCGGCGCCGCCCGGTCCCGGCGGGCGCCGGCAGCTGCGGCCGGCCGGGCGCCGGGGTGGTGTCCTGCCCGCCCTCGGCGGCGGCGTGCTCGCCGGTGCCGCGGGCGGGCTGCGCGGGCACGGGCATCACGGTCGTCTCGCCGCTGCCGTCCTTGGCGGCCCGCTTCGGCGCCGGCGCGGCCGTGCCGGAGACCACCGGCACCTCCACGACGTACGCCTGCCCGCCGCCGGAGCCCGGCATCTCGTGGGTCTGCACGACACCCCCGTGCTGCTGCACCACGCCGCGCACGATCGGCTCGTGCACCGGGCTGCCGCCGGGGTGCGGGCCGCGCACCTCGATCCGCACCACGTCACCGCGGCGCGCGGCGGCGACGACGATGGTCGAGTCGCCGCCCGGCTGGCCCTGCCGCCCGGTCGCGTCCACGCCCGCCACGTCGGCCACCAGGTGTGCCAGCGCCAGCGCCATGCGCTCCTCGTCGACCTCCACCTCGATCGGCGGCGCGTGCACGGCGAACTGGGCCCGGCCGGGCCCGATCAGCTCGGTGGCGCCCTCCACGCCCGCGGCCACCACCGACTCCAGGGAGACCTGCCGCCGGTGGAGCTTCTCGCGCCCCTCGTCGAGGCGCTGGAAGCTGAGGACGTTGTCCAGCAGCGTCGTCATCCGCGTGTAGCCGGCGGCCAGATGGTGCAGCACCTGGTTGGCCTCCGGCCACAGCTGCCCCGCCGGGTCGGCCGCCAGCGCGGAGAGCTCCTGGCGCAGCTCCTCCAGCGGCCCCCGCAGGCTGTCGGTCAGCACGGACGTCAGCTGGGCGTGCCGCGCGGCCAGCGCGTCGTGCGCCCGCCGGTCGGTGAACGCCAGAACCGCGCCGACCAGCTGGTCGCCGTCCCGCACCGGGGCCGTCGTCAGGTCCACCGGCACGGCCTTGCCGTCCTTGGTCCACAGCACCTGCCCGCGCACCCGGTGCTTGCGCCCGGAGGAGAGGGTGTCGTGCAGCGGGGTCTCCTCGAACGCCAGCGGCGTGCCGTCCGCCCGCGAGTGCTGTATCAGGGGGTGCAGCTCCTGGCCGCCGAGCTGGCTCGCCCGGTGCCCGAGGATCTGCGCCGCCGCCGGGTTGACCAGCACTATCCGGCCGGCGGTGTCGACGCCCACCACGCCCTCGGAGGCGGCGCGCAGGATCATCTCCGTCTGCCGCTGCTGGCGCACCAGTTCGGCTTCGGTGTCCAGCGTTCCCGTCAGGTCGCGGACCACGAGCATCAGCAGCTCCTCGCCGGCGTAGTCGTCGGCGAACGCCGCTTCGACCGCCGAAGCGTAGGGCGACCGATGGCTGTTCAGCCCGGCGCTCGTCACCTCGACTTGCAGCTCGGTGCCGTCGGTGCGCCGCGCGATCATGCGCGTCGGCTTGGTGCGGGCGCCCGGGTCGTCCTGGGGACGGCGCATCGACCCCGGGATCCGCCGGGGGTCGAAGTCGGGAACGATGTCGAGGAGGCCGCGGCCGATGAGAGGGGCTCCCGGAGCCTCGAGGGTCTCCACTGCGATGGCGTTCGCGTTCACGACGGTGCCGTTGCCGTTGACGAGCAACAGGGCGTCGGGCAGCGCGTCGAGTATCGCGGCGAGGCGAGCAGCGCCTCTCGCTGGCCTGCTGCTCACGACGTCGATTCCTCCCTCTCCCTTGAACCACGTGTTCCCGGGCGCACGTCCCCCGTGCGTGGCATTAGGGGGAGTCTACGGCCCACGCCCCGCGAAGCGACGGTGCGTTCGAAAGGAGCGATTCAGGCACCTTCGCCGCCAATCCGGGGCAGAGCGGGCACGAGCCGGTTCCACCGGTCGATCTCGCAGCCGTTGTCGCGGGTGAAGGCGGCCTCGACCGGCTCGCCGGCCCAGGTGCCGGAGACGTGGGCCCGGGCCGGGCCGCCGTACATGTAGGTGCACAGCGCGTCGGAGGAGACGGGCTCGAACGGCTGCCCGGAGCTGAGGAGGGCGTCGCAGGCCGCGCCGGGCTCGGGGTGCTGGCCGTAGGAGAGGCCGGAGACCGGGTCGCAGTACAGCTCGTAGGTGCCGTCGTCCTCACCGCTGTCGGTGACGGTGATGACCACGTGGTAGGGGTGCTGGAGCCGGGGGTCCGCGGCGGTGCCGCCGCCGGCGTGGGCGGGCGCGGCGGCGGCGAGGCCGAGCGCGCTGGCGGCGGCGAGCGGGAGGGCGGCGGCAGCGAGGCGGGTGCGCATGGGGGTACTCCCTCGGGTCACGGTGAAGCGTGAGTCAGGATGGACGGGTATGTCTCCCTGCTAACGCTCCCCGAGCCGGTTCGTTGCGCAACTCGACTCCCCGCTCTTCGCCCCTTAGGGTGGAATCCGATTGGCTGCGTCCACCGGGACTGTGGCATCATTTGCACGCACGCGTTGCCTCGTGCGACGCCGTGTGGGGAGGCTTCGCCTAGTCTGGTCTATGGCGCCGCACTGCTAATGCGGTTTCGGGTTCCCCCCGATCCCGGGTTCAAATCCCGGAGCCTCCGCCACTGTGATCGCGATGATCACCAGCAGGACGACGCGGAAGCCCCGGCCCTCGGGCCGGGGCTTCTCGCTGTCTGGCACGTGTGTCCGGCATGTGTTCCGGCATGCGGCCGCGGGCGGGCGCGTCCCGGGCCGCCCGCGCTCTTCTGCGAGGGGTGTTTGCGCAGGTCAGCCGCGTGCGCGAGGCGATGTGGGCTGCTTCACCCCGATGGATTTCACTCCCGGGCCGCACCTGCTGTACTCTGGTCGCGCAACACGGCCCCGCCGCAAGCGGGGGCCGAGCGCTCGTAGCTTAACGGATAGAGCATCTGACTACGGATCAGAAGGTTGCAGGTTCGAATCCTGCCGAGCGCGCAGCTCAGGCCCCGTTCCACGACTGGAACGGGGCCTTCGCGTATGTCCGGCTGGCGGAGTGCGGCAACAGCTGCCGGCGCCCACGGTCATCTCGTGACAGCGACGTCGTAACGAAGAGTGACGCGCGGTAGGCCGAGTGTGACACGGCTCTGACCCGGACGCCGGTCGCCGCTCGGCTGGGATCCCCCGCCCGGGGACCGGTCCCGGGCGGGGGCCGTAGCCTCCGGGGAGGACAGACGAGCCAGGCGCGCGTGCAGAACCCGGGTCGCGGGCTGCGATCGAGGGGTGAGCTGGCGGAGGAGCTGTGCAATGGGCGGCGAATCGCTGTTCTACCGGCCGAGAAACCGGCTGATAAGCACCATTGAGGCGTACCTGGGCGGGCCAAGTCCGAGCCGCAAGGATGACCCGGCGGTGCGTTTCGGCCCCGACGGGGTCGAGTACCACGATGCGTACAAACGCGGGTCCATTACCCGCCTGGGGTGGCAGGACGTCCGGGCCGTCGCGTTCTTTCCCGGGCCTATCGAAGGCCGTTACGCCTTGTGCGTGTACCCGCTGCATGAGCTGCCCGAACCCGAGATGACGCGTGACCAGGCGTTGTCTGGTGCCGCGCCAGGCCTCCAGTCCTGGTTCCGGCAGTTGTTCGGTACGCCGCTGACCGTGCACTGGCATCACGTGCGAGGCCCGTCGCTGAGCAGACTCGCTGCACGCCTGCCCGACTGGACGGAGGGCCGGATAGCTCTCCTGTGGGAACGCCCAGCCTGAGGCGGCGCGCACCACGTTCCCCGCGCTGGCCGCCAGCGGCCGCGCTACTGCGTGACGTAGTGCGTGAGGATCGCCTGGACCTCGTAGATGTCCACGCCCTTGGTGAACGTCTTCTCGATCGGCGTCTCGGAGCTGGAGATCCAGATCTTCAGCTCGGCGTCGAGGTCGAAGTGCCCGGCGGTCTCGACCGCGAAGTGGGAGATGGAGCGGTAAGGGATGGAGTGGTACTCCACCTTCTTGCCGGTGATCCCCTGCTTGTCGATCATGATCAGCCGCCGGTTGGTCAGCAGGATCGTGTCCCGGATCAGCAGGTACGCGGCCTGCACCTGTTCGCCGGCGCCCAGCAGCCGCGCGTACTCCTGCTGCGCGGACCCCGGGTCGATGGCATGAGCGTTCCCGAACAGCGCCACGTCACTGCCCCCTGTGGTGAGTTCTCAGTCGGCCTTCCTGGCAGCGTACCTGCGGCCGCCGCGCCCCCGGCCCTCCTCGCGGCGGCCCGTCCGCTCGGGCAGCAGCAGTCCGGCGACCGACAGCGCGCCCCAGGCCACGCCGACCGCGGCCGCGCCCCGGCGGCGCCAGCTGCCCGGGAGCGTGCGGCCCAGCAGCACCGCGTCCCCGAGGTCGGCGGCGATCCGCACCGCGGCGGCCGTCCGCAGCGCCGGGCCGCGGGGAGCGAGCAGCAGCGCGAGCCCGCTGGCCGCGTCGCGCAGCCCGACCGGCCGCACCGCCGTCCGGGCGTCCTCACCGCGCAGCCCGGACGGGCCCGTCAGCAGCCCGGGCCGGGCCGCCACCACCGCTCCGTACACCGCTGTGGCCGCGCCCACGGCGCGGAGCAGGTCCGGTCTCATGCCCCCACTGTGCCCCGGAACCGTCAGAAAGCCGAGAGGACGTCCCCCAGCAGCGCGTTGAAGACGGCGGGACGCTCCATGTTGGGGTAGTGCGCGGCGCCGTCGACCGTGAGCACGCGGCCGCTGGCCACGGTGCGGGCCAGGCGTCCGGCCATGCCGAGGTGGTCGGGGGAGTCGAGGGAGCCGTTGAGGGCGACGACGGGGACGGTGAGGCCCGCGGCCCGCTCCCAGGTGTCCGGCACGGGCACCAGGTGGTTCGGCTCGTCGTGCCGGTGCTTGGACATGGTGGTCCTGGTCATGTCCCGCAGCCTGGCCACGACGCCGGGGTCGAGGTCGTCCAGGGTGCGGTGCGGGCCGGCGGCGAGCGCGGTGTGCGCCTCGACCGCGCCGTCCAGGTCGCCCGCGGCGATGGCCTGCTGGGTGGCCGTCAGGGCGCGCGTCGTCCACGGGTCGGTGAAGTACGGCTCGCTGGTGCCAACGCCGCTGACGACGACGGCGCTGACGAGTCCGGGGTGCTCCAGCGCGGTGTCGACCGCGGTGCCGCCGCCCATGGAGCAGCCCACGAGGATGGCGGGGCCGGTGTCCAGGTGCCGCAGCAGTGCGGCGACGTCATCAGCGGCGCGGAACGGCCCGGTGGCGTTCGGGGAACGGCCGTGGCCGCGCGCGTCGGGGGCGATGACGCGGTACCGGGCGGCGAGGAACGGGATCTGCTCCTCCCACATGCCGTGGTGCAGGAAGCCGCCGTGCAGCAGGACGACGGGGCGGCCGGTGCCGGACTCGTGCCAGTAGAGATCACTCATGACAACTAAGGTGTCATTTTTGGACGCGGAATGACAACCCAGGTGTCATGATGGCGGGATGAGTGACAGCGAGGAACGCGCGGACCGGCTGGTCGAGGTCTTCGACCTGGTCGGCCCGCTGTACCGGCGCATCCACCGCAAGGTCGAGCTGGACACCCCCCACATGGGCCTGCCGGCGGGAGTGCGCGCCGTGCTCCGCATGCTGCGCGAGCACGGACCGATGACCGTCCCGCAGATGGGCAGGGAGCAGGCGCTCAGCCGCCAGTTCGTGCAGCGCATGGCCAACGAGGCCGCCACGCGCGGCCTGGTGGAGCCGGTGCCCAATCCGGCGCACCGGCGGTCCGTGCTCTTCCGGCTCACCGACGAGGGCCAAGCCGCCCTTGCCGCCGTGACCGACCGCGAACGCGCCCTGCTGCGCCCCGCCGCCGGCGGCGTGACCGACGCCGACCTCGACGGCTGCGTGCGCGTGCTGTCCCGCCTCCTGGACGCCCTTGACCACGTCGACCTGGACTGACGCTGACCGGGCTCCGGCCGGCCCGGGACGGTGCTGCGCGAGGGGCCGGGTCAGCGGCGGCGGACGTCGTCCAGGTACCGCAGCACGGCGGCGACGCGGCGGTCCACCTCGTCCGCGGGGGACAGACCGAGCTTGGCGAAGATGCTGCGGATGTGCTTGTGAACGGCGCCGTCGGTCACGACCAGGCGCCTGGCGATGGCGGCATTGCCCAGGCCCTCGGCCATCAGCGCCAGCACCTCCCGCTCCCGGGGAGTGAGCCGGTCGATGCGGCTGTCCGCGCGGCTGCGCGTGAACAGCTGGGCGATGACCTCCGGGTCGATCGCCGTGCCGCCGCCGGCCACCCGCCGCAGCGCGTCCACGAACTCCTCGACGCGGCCGACCCGCTCCTTGAGCAGGTAGCCGAGCCGGCCGGCGCCCCCGGTGAGCAGCTCCGTAGCGAAAGACTGCTCGACGTAGGCGGACAGCACCAGCACGGCCAGGTCTGGCTGGCGGCGCCGGGCCTCCACGGCGGTGGCGATGCCCTCATCGGTGTGGGTCGGCGGCATCCGCACGTCGAGGATCGCCACATCGGGCCGGTGCTCGTCGATCGCGGCCAGGACCTCGTCGGGCGTGCCGACGGCGGCCACCACCTCGAAGGACTCGGCCCGCAGCAGCAGCGCGAGCCCCTCGCGCAGCAGCGAGTCGTCCTCGGCGATCACGATCCGCATGGCAGTTCCACCTCAAGCGTCGTCGGCCCGCCCGGCGGGCTGGTCACGGTGAGCGTGCCGTCGTGCGCCGCCACCCGGCGGCGCACCCCGGCCAGTCCCGAGCCGCCGTCCTCGGCAGCGCCGCCCCGGCCGTCGTCCGCCACGCGCAGCCGCAGGCGGCCGTCGTGGGCCCGCACCGTCACGGTGACGCGGCTGGCGCCGCTGTGCTTGGCGACGTTGGTCAGCGCCTCGGCGACGGCGAAGTAGGCCGTCGCCTCGACGGACGCGGCGCAGCGGGCCGGCACGTCGACGTCCAGCTGGCACGGCACCGGGCACGAGGCGGCCAGGCCGGTCAGCGCGCCGGCGAGGCCCCGGTCGGCCAGCACCGGCGGCAGGATGCCGCGCACCACCGACCGCAGCTCGGCCAGGGCCTGTTCGGCGGCGCCGTGCGCGCGCTCCAGCAGCTCGCCGGCCTGGGACGGGTCGCGCTCCACCATGCGGCGGGCGGCGCCCAGCAGCACCGTCGCGGCGACGAGCCGGTTCTGCGTGCCGTCGTGCAGCGCCCGCTCGATGCGGCGCAGCTCGGCCGCGTGCGCGTCGAGGGCGGCGGCCCGGCTGGCGGTGAGCTCCGCGATCCGCAGCGCCACGTCCGTCTCCGCGCCCGCGGGCAGCAGCCGCCGCCCCGGGCTGGCCTGCGCACGCGCCATGGCCGGGGCCAGACCCACGATGATCGCGACCCAGCCCACGCCCATCAGGCCGACGGAGACCGCCTCGGGCCAGCCGTCCGCCGTCCCGAACCCCAGGGAGGTCATGGACGCGTCCGCAGGCGCCAGCCGCCACCACAGCGGGAACGTCAGATCGCGCACCGCGAACAGCGGCAGCAGCAGGCCAGCCAGGCCGGTGAGCAGCCCGAGCGTGGCGTGGCGGACCAGCCAGCGCAGCTCCCGCCGGACCGTGGGGTGCGCCAGGGCGGGGCGCAGCCGGGCCGGGGGCGCGTCCGGCCCGACGAGCTGCGGACCCCACCGGCTGAGCCGGTCGCGTTCCCGGTCCGCGAGCGTGTGCAGCGCGCGCACCGCCGCGGGCGCGAGCAGCACCCCCACGCCGAGCACGCACAGCACGGCGACCACCAGCAGCCAGCCCAGCAGCAGCAGCGCCAGCACCGCCGTGCCCGTGCCGCCCGCCAGCCGCTCCAGCGCCGTCAGCGCACCCGCGGCGGCCTGGCGCGACAGGGCGCGCACGTCGCCGCGCCGCACCAGCGATCGCGCTCCGGCGGAATCGTGTTCGTGGGTCGTCATCCACCCTCCCGCGACCGCGACCCTAATCCGTGCGGGAGTCCGCGCTCATCCTGCCCCTCGGTACAGCCTGCTGTACCCCGGATCCGGCACCTGGCGGGATCGGCGCGGCAGGGGTGCCGCACCTAGCGTGAGGGCCACACCGCGGCAGTACAACGCTCAACCCAGCGATCCGGAGCAGGACATGACCGACCCTTACCGCCTGGCCGGCGGCCCCCAGCACTCCCTCGCGCACCCGCAGCACGGCACGGCGCCCGCCGCCGGCGGTGGCGGCGCGCTGCGCACGGCGCTCTGGGCAGTGCTGGTGGTCAGCGCGGTCGGCAACACGGTCGCCTCGGCCGCCGGGGCCGCCGTGGCCGTGCACCTCGCGTGCGGGGCCGTCACCGCCGCGTGCGTCGTCGCCCTCGTCGCGCACCACCTGCGGGGGCGGCGGTGACCGCCACGCCCGCCATCGCCCTGAGCGGCGTGTCCATGACCTACCCGGGGGGCGTGCACGCGCTGCGGAACGTCTCCCTCACCGTCGAGCGCGGCACGTTCTACGCCGTGATGGGGCCCTCCGGCTCCGGCAAGAGCACGCTGATGCACTGCGCCGCCGGCCTCGACGTCCCCACCTCCGGCAGCATCACCGTCGGCGGCCGCGAGATCACCGGGCTGAACGAGACCCGCAGGACCGAGCTGCGGCGCGAGCGCCTCGGCTTCGTCTTCCAGTCCTACAACCTGGTGCCCTCCCTCACGGTCGAGGACAACATCACCCTGCCGCTGCGGCTCGCCGGCCGCGCCCCGGACCGGGAGTGGCTGCGCACCCTGATCGAACGAGTCGGCCTCGGCGGGCGTCTGACCCACCGTCCGGCCGAACTGTCCGGCGGGCAGCAGCAGCGCGTGGCGATCGTGCGGGCGCTGGCCGCCAGGCCCGACGTCGTGTTCGCCGACGAGCCGACCGGCGCGCTGGACCTGCGCACCGCCCACGAGGTGCTGGACCTGCTGCGCGGGCTCGTGGACGACCTGGGGCAGACGGTTGTGATGGTGACCCACGACCCGGCGGCCGCGGCGCGGGCGCACCGGGTGCTGGTGATGGCCGACGGGCAGATCGTCGAGACCCTGGACCGGCCCAGCGCCGCCGACCTGGCCGACCGTCTCGTCTCGCTCGGGAAGGGATGACCATGCCGCGCCTGCTGCCGATGGCGGTGCCGATGGTCCGGCACCGGGTCAGCGCGATGCTCGCCGTGGCCTGCGCGATCCTCGGCGGGGCCGCGATGATCACGGCGACCGGCGTGCTGGCCGAGTCCGGGTGGCGGTCCCACCTGCCCGCCGGGCGGCTCGGCGGCGCCGACGTCGTCGTCGCGGCCGACCAGACGTTCCGCCCCAGCGGGGACCTGCCACTCGCGCTGCCCGAGCGCCGGCCCGTGCCGGAGCGGCTGGTCGGGCAGCTGGGCGGGCTGCCGGGCGTGACCGCGGCCGTCGGCGACGTCTCCTTCCCCGCCGCCGTCGTGACCGGGGACGGGCGCGTCGTGCCCGGCGGCGACCCCCGGACGGCCGGGCACGGCTGGTCCTCGGTGCGGCTGCTGGAGGACGGCGGCGACGCCGTCGAGGGCACGCCGCCCGCCGGGGACGGCGAGGTCGCCCTGGACGCCGCCACAGCGGACGCGGCGGGGGTGCGGCCGGGCGACGAGGTGACGGTGGCCGCCGCCGGGCAGCCGCGGGACTACCGGGTCACGGCCGTCGTGGCCGCGCCGGTGCCCGGCGTGTACGTCGCCGACGACACGGCCATGCGCCTGGCCGGACGCGACGAGGGACCCCGCGCCGGCACCGTCGACCTGATCGGCCTGCGCACCGAGCCCGGCGCCGGGGAGGAGGTCGCCGACGCCGTCCGGGACGAACTGCGCGGCACCGGCCTGGTGGTGGCCACCGGCACGGACCGCGGCGAGGCCGCGGCGCCCGACGCGGCGGCGGCCCGCTCCCTGCTCATCCTGCTCGCCGGATCGCTGGCCGGCGTCGTCCTGCTCGTCATCGGCTTCGTCACGGCCGGCGCGCTGGCCGTGGCCGTCGCCGGGCAGCGGCGTGAACTCGCCCTGATGCGCGCCGTCGGCGCGACGCCGCGGCAGATCCGGCGCCTCGCCGCCGCACAGGCGACCGTCGTCGCGGGCGTGGCGCTCGTGCCGGGCGTGGCCCTGGGCTACTGGCTGGCCGAACGGTTCCGCGGCATGCTCAGCGCACGCGGCGTCATCCCCGCGGAGCTGCCGCTGACGGTCAGCCCGCTGCCCGCGCTCGCCACCGTGCTGCTGCTGGTCCTCGCGGTCCAGGTGTCGGCGCGCGGCGCGGCGTGGCGCACCTCCCGCATGCCCGCGACCGAGGCCGTCGCCGAGTCGCGCGCCGAACCGCGCACGCCCTCGCGGCTGCGGGTCAACGCCGGGCTGCTGCTGATCCTCGCGGCGACCACCATGTCCGTGGTGCCGCTGCTGTCCCGCACGGTGCTGGGCGCGTCCGCCACCTCGATCGCCGGCATCACCGGCGCCATCGGCCTGGCGCTGGCCGGGCCGGCCCTGCTCCGCGGCGCCGGTGACCTGCTGGCCCGGCGGCTGCGGCCCGGCGTCTCCGCGCCGTCCTGGCTGGCGGTGGCCAACATCCGCGGCTATGCGCTGCGGCTCGCCGGTGTCGTCAGCGCCCTCGCCATGGCCGTGGTGTTCGTGCTGACGTACGTGTACGCGCAGACGACGGTGATGGCCGCCTCCCAGCGCGACGTCAGCGACGGCACGCTCGCCGAGGCGCGCCTGACCGCCGACGGACTGGGCGGCCTGACCGACGACACCCTGCGGGCGGTGCGGGCCACCGAGGGCGTGCGGTCGGCGGCACCCGTCAGCGACACCACCGTGCTGTGGTCCTCCGTGCAGTTCGGCGAGGAGACCGTCGAAGCGGAGTCCGCGCTGATCCTGACGCCCGCCGCCGCGGATGTCCTCGACCTCGGCGTGCGGTCCGGCGGCCTGGCGGACCTGACCGGCGACACCGTGGCGGTCAGCACCGAGGCCGCCCGGGCCGCGGGCGTGGGAGTCGGCGACCGGGTGCAGCTCGTGCTCGGCGACGGCGCCGCCGTCGAGGCGCGGGTCGCCGCCGTCTACGAACGCGGCCTCGGCTTCGGCGCGGTCGCGCTCTCCGCCGACCTGGCCGAGGGCCACACCACCACCTCCCTGCACCAGCGCATCCTGGTGCGCACCGACGGCACCGAGGAAGCGCTGCGCGGCCTGCGGGCGCTGGCCGCGTCCCGGCCCGGCCTGACCGTGGAGCCGGCCGGCACCGCGGACAGCACGGTGGCCGGCGGCCGGGACGAGGTGCCGCCGGAGGTGTGGATCAACCTCGCCGTCGTCGTGGTCCTGCTCGGCTATCTCCTCCTCAGCATCGCCAACAAGCTGATCGCCACCACCGCACAGCGCCGCCACGAGATCGCCACGCTGCGGCTCACCGGCACCACCCCGCGGCAAATCCTGGCGATGACGCGGCGCGAGGCCGCGGTGATGAGCGCCGCCGCGCTGCTCACCGGCCTGGCGCTCTCCGCCGTGCCGCTGGCGCTGCTGGGCATCGGCTTCCTGGACCGGCCCTGGCCCGCCGGGCCGGTGTGGCTGCCGCTCGCCGCGGCCGCCACCGTGGCCGCCGTCGCGTTCCTCACCACCGAACTTCCCGTCCGGCGGGCGCTGCGCACCCCTCCCGCACACGCCCTGGCGGAACGCGGCTGACGGCCACGGCGGGCCGGCGGGCCGCCGCGGCAGGCGCCGGACCAGGCACCTGCCGCGGCCCGTCAGGTCTCCCGCACCGGGGCGTACTCCTCGGGCGCCAGCCCGAACGTCCAGGCCACCCCCTCCCTGGCGGTCCGGGTGCCCGGCGGCACCCGCAGCCAGTACGTGCGGCGCGTGCCGTCCGGCTCGGGCGTGGAGTTGACGACCTCGACCATCACCACGTCCTCGTCACCAGACAGCGGCACCCGCCACAGCACCCCCGTCTCGTCGCGGTGCACCGGCTGCGCCTCCGACTCGCGCAGGTAGCGGTCGTAGCCGTAGTGCTCCAGCATCACGCGGCGCAGCTCGGCGTTCTCCTCGTCCCTGATGCGCTCGGGGGTGAGCGTTGCCAGCTCCGCGAGGAACGAGCCCGGCACCGGCATGCCGCGCCAGGCGTGCAGCGCGAAGCCGTCGGGGAACGCCAGGGCCGGGCCGTCGCTCCGGTCGAGACGGCCGGCCTCGTCCCGGTACAGCTCCACCGGCCGCTCGCACACCACCGCGAGCCGCTCGTACGGCCACCACCAGCCCGCCGCGCGGGCCACCGCACCGAGCCCCGCGAGCGGCGAGTCCCCGCCCGCGCCGAACGCGCACAGCCACGCCGCGTCGTGCTGCCCGCGCACCGCGTCGAGCAGCAGCACGCGGACGGCCGCCTCGTCGTCCGCGTCCTCGGCCACCTCCTCGACCAGGCCGGCCCGCACCCGGCTCACCAGCTGCTCCGTGCTCTCCCACAGCGCGGCGCCCGTCGCGCCCCACCACTGCGCCCAGCCGCGGGGGCCGAGCCGGGCACGCAGCCGTTCCCGCTCCGACGCCCACGGCGCGTCGCGCACCGCGCCCCGCACGCTGGCGCCCCTGGCGGCGGGCGCGAACGGCCCGTCCTGCGCCCGCAGCAGCCGCACCGCTGCCCGGGGCGAGGCGGCCCACTCGATCCGCTCGGGCTCCCGCAGCCCCGCCTGCCGGTACGCCTGCCGCACGCCCGCCGCCGCGGCCGCGCGGTCCGCCGGGCCGGTGGCGGTGGCGACTAGCCGCCACCGCGCGACTTCCTCCCCGGCGCCGCCGCTGCCGCCGCTCCCCGTGCTTGCTGTGCTGGCCCGGCCGGGCTCGCCGGCCAGACTGGTCACGCTGGTCATCCCGCCTCCTCAGTCCGCCACGAGCCGCACCGCGCCCGGCACGTACTCCCGCTGCCGGATCACCCGGTACCAGCCCTTCGGCAGTGTGATCGCCGCGTGCTCCTCGTGCACCAGCCGGCCGCCGCCGGGAAGTTCGAGCAGCATCGCCCCCGAGCCGCCCGGCTCCCGCAGCAGCCGGCCCGGGCCCACCACGGCGTGCGCGTGCCCCGTCACCTCGCCGAGCGCCAGCACCATCCGGCCGCGGCCGTCCCGCGGCTCCTCGTGCGCGTCCCGCGTCTGTGGCGGCACCTCCTCTGGTGCGAGCGGCACGATCAGCACGTCCCCTTGCCGGTACATACCCGTCCCCCTTCCGGTTCCGTCGTGACGCGCCGCCCGGTGACGCCGCGTCGTGACCGACGGTAGGCCGGGGGTCTGACAACGGCCCTCCGGCCGCGCGCCGCAGCGGCCTGACGCCCTCTCACAAAGCCCCGCCTGCGGCCGGTGTCAGTGACCGGTGTTACAAAGATCCGCGTACCTGCAAAACGGCCAGTCAGGAGCGGCAGCGGCATGGGCAGAGTGAATCACCTGGAAACGTTCTACGGACTGAAGGTCCGTGACTTCCCTTTCACCGAGCCGGGCACAAAGGGCGCCCGGCTCCCGGCAGCCGATGCCGTGGCATGGCGGATATCGACCCCGCCGTACGGCACGGGACCGCTGCTCGACTGGGAGCAGGTGTTCGAGCGTTTCGCCGACACCGTGGACCTCAGCCAGGTCCGCGCGATCGTCGTCGGCCTATGGACGAAGGACGTCAGCTGCCGGCCCGACAAGGTGATCGAGACACTCCTTGCGGCGCGGGACCAGCTCCCGTCGCTCCGCGCCCTGTTCCTCGGCGACATCGCGCCCGAGGAGTACGAGATCTCCTGGATTGAGCAGGGCCTGGTCTCCCCGCTGCTGGAGGGTTTCCCGGAGCTGGAGGAATTCGGCGTCCGAGGCGGCAACAGGCTCGAATTCCACCCGGTGACGCACCAGCGGCTGCGCTCGCTAGTCGTCGAGACCGGCGGCCTGCCCGCCGGCGTCGTGCGCGCCATCGCCGCCAGCGACTTCCCGGCCCTGAAGTACCTCGAGCTGTGGCTGGGTACCGCGGACTACGGCGGCGACAGCGAGATCGCCGACCTGGCGCCGATCCTGCAGGGCACGCGGCTGCCGCGCCTGCGCCACCTGGCGCTGTGCAACAGCGACTACGAGGACGAGATCGCCGCCGCCATGGCGTCCGCGCCCATCGTCGCCCAGCTGAAGACGCTCGACCTGTCCATGGGCATCCTCACCGACGAGGGGGCGACGGCCCTGCTCAGCGGCCAGCCGCTCACCCACCTGAAGACGCTCGACCTCGACTACAACTTCCTCAGCGAGCCGGTGCGGCAGCGCTTCCGGGACGCGCTGGAAGGCGCCGGCGTCACCCTTTACCTCGACGAGGAAGCCGAGGAGCACGAGTGGGACGATGAAATCCACCGCTTCGTGGCCGTCGGCGAGTAACTGTGCACCACGGCCCCACCGACCGGTACGCCGTCGTGGGCAACCCGGAGAACCGCCGGGTGACGCTGTTCACCCGCGCCGTGCGCCGGGCCGGGCTGCCCGCCCCGCGCGTCGTGCCGTGGACGGACGTGCTGCGCGACGACGGCGCCGGCTTCGGGTCCGGCGAAACGGTGCGCATCGACTCGCCCGGCGAAAACGCCGAAGTGGACCGGATCCTGCGCGGCGTGGACGACCCGACGCGGGTCGAGGGCGGCCCCCGCTGGTACGCCCGTTTCACCGCGGCGGTGCGGACGCTGCGCGGCGGAGTACGCCTGGACGACCCGGGCGACCTCGACGTCCTGTTCGACAAGCGGCGCTGCCACGGCGTCCTCGCCGCCGCCGGGGTGCCCGTCCCCGAGTCGCCCACGTCCGGCGGCGGCACGGCAGTGCGAGGCTGGGAGGACGTGCGGTCGCTGATGGAGGCGCACGGCATGCCGCGGGTGTTCCTCAAGCCGGCGCACGGGTCGTCCGCGTCGGGCGTGGTGGCCGTGGAGACGGCGGGCCGCGGCCGGGTCCGGGCGACGACCTCCGTCGAGACGGCCGCCGGCGGCGCCCTGCACAACTCGCTGCGGGTGCGCCGCGTCACCGGCGAGCGCGAGGTGGCCGCCCTGGTCGACGCTCTGGCTCCCGAGCGTCTGCACGTCGAGCGGTGGTGGCCCAAGGCGTCGCTCGGCGACGGGCGCGCGGCGGACCTCCGCGTCGTCGTGGTAGCGGGCCGCGCCACCCACGCGGTCGTGCGCACCAGCCGCTCCCCGATGACCAACCTCCACCTCGGCGGGCAGCGCGGCGACCTGGCCGCCGCCGTCGCGGCGGCAGGAGAGAACTGGGCGGCGGCCCTGGAGACCGCCGAACGGGCCGCGGCGTGCTTCCCCGGCACGCTGTGCGTCGGCGTCGATCTCCTCCCGGCCGTCGGCTGGCAGCGGTTCGCCGTCGCCGAGGTCAACGCCTTCGGGGACCTGCTGCCCGGCCTGACGGGCCTGCCCGGCAGCGGCGCCGAGGGTCTGGACACCTACGCCGCCCAGGTCGCCGCCGTGCGCCAGCGGCGGCACCCGCGGCAGGTCCGGCCGCGGCGTGAGCACCACGCCAGGAGCCACCATGCGACCGCCTGAGACCAGCCCGCTGCCCGACCTGAACCCCAGCATGAACCCGGACATGAACGAGATCGTCGGCCGCGACGACCTGCTCCTGCTCACCCTGGACACCCTGCGGTACGACGTCGCCGCCGAACTCGCCGCGGCCGGGCGTACCCCGCACCTGGCCCGCTACCTGCCCGGCGGCGCCTGGGAGAAGCGGCACGCCCCGGGCAGCTTCACCTACGCCTCCCACCAGGCGATGTTCGCCGGCTACCTGCCGACCCCGGCCGCTCCCGGGCCGCATCCCCGGCTGTTCGCCGCGCGGTTCGCCGGCAGCGAGACCACGGCCAGCGGCACGTACGTCTTCGACACCCCCGACCTGGTCTCCGGCCTCGCCGCCGCCGGGTACCACACCGCGTGCATCGGCGGCACCGGGTTCTTCAACAAGCGGGGCGCGCTCGGCGGCGTGCTGCCCGGCCTGTTCCAGGAGAGCCACTGGGAGCCCGGGTTCGGCGTCGCGTCCCCCACCTCCTTCGAGCAGCAGATCGCCTGCGCCGAGCACCTCATCGCCCGCCTCCCCGCCGAGCGGCGGCTGTTCCTCTTCGTGAACGTCTCCGCGCTGCACCAGCCCAACTGGTTCTACGAGCCGGGCGCCACCGCCGAGCGCGGCGACACCCGCGCCTCCCACGCCGCCGCCCTGGAGTACGTCGACCGGCACGTGGAGCGCCTGTTCGCGGCGATCCGCGCGCGCCGCCGCTGCTTCGCCATCGTCTGCGCCGACCACGGCACCGCCTACGGCGACGACGGCTACACCGGCCACCGCCTCGGCCACGAGGTGGTGTGGACGGTGCCGTACGCCCACTTCTTCCTGGAGCCGTCCGCATGAACTCCCCCGTCACCGCGCCCGTCCCCGCCACGGTCCGCCCGTACCAGAGCTACGTCTACGCCTACCCCCACAAGACGGCCTACCGCCCGCTGCCCGACCGGCCCGCCCTGCGCGACATCTGGCGCGGCGAACCCAAGGACGCGCTCTCCCTCTACCTGCACGTCCCGTTCTGCGAGGTCCGCTGCGGCTTCTGCAACCTCTTCACCCGCACCGGCGCCCCTGACGGGCTGACCGGCCGCTACCTCGACGCCCTCGACCGGCAGGCCGCCGCCGTCCGCGAGGCGCTCGGGGACGCCGACCCCGTGCGGTTCGCCACCGCCGCGTTCGGCGGCGGCACCCCCACCTTCCTGACCGCCGCCGAGCTGCACCGGCTGTGCGACATCGCCGAGCGGCGGATGGGCGCCGACTTGCGCGCCATACCGCTCTCCGCGGAGGCGTCGCCCGCCACCGCCACCGCCGACCGGCTCGCCGTGCTCGCGGAGCGCGGCACGACCCGGCTCAGCCTGGGCGTGCAGAGCTTCGTCGAGGAGGAGGCGCGGGCCGCCGTCCGCCCGCAGCGCCGCGCCGACGTCGAGGCCGCCCTGGGCCGGATCCGCGACGCCGGCATCCCGGTCCTCAACATCGACCTGATCTACGGCATCGACGGCCAGACCACGGCCACCTGGCTGCGGTCGCTCGACGCCGCGCTCGCCTGGCGGCCGGAGGAGCTGTACCTCTACCCGCTGTACGTGCGGCCGCTCACCGGCCTGGCCCGTCACGGCGCGCGCACCGGCCAGGACTGGGACGCCCAGCGGCTGTCCCTCTACCGCACCGGCCGGGACCACCTCCTGGCCCACGGCTACGAGCAGGTGTCGATGCGGATGTTCCGCCGCGCCGACGCGCCGCCGCAGGGCCCCGCCGACTACGCCTGCCAGACCGACGGCATGATCGGCCTGGGCTGCGGCGCCCGCTCCTACACCTCCGCGCTCCACTACTCGTTCGAGTACGCGGTCGGCGCCCGCGAGGTCCGCGCGATCATCGACGCCTACATCGCCACCGGCGACTTCACCCGCGCCCGCCACGGCCGCTACCTGAACGAGGACGAGGCGCGCCGCCGCCACCTGCTCCAGTCACTGCTCCAGGCCCAGGGCATGCCGGTGGCGGAGTACCGCGCGCGGTTCGGCACGGACCCGCGCGACGACTTCCCCGCCGAGCTCGCCGAGTTCGCCGCCCGCGGCTGGCTGGATACCGACGCCCGTGACCGGGCGGCCGGCGACGGCGCGGGGCCCGTGCTGCGCCTGACCCCCGAGGGCCTGGCCTACTCCGACGCCCTCGGACCGGCGCTGTTCTCCCCCGAGGTGCGGGCCGCGATGGCCGCCTACGAGCCGAGGTAGAGCCGCCGTGGACCTGACGATCCTCTACCGCGGGCCGCTCGCCTCGTGCGACTACGACTGCCCCTACTGCCCGTTCGCCAAGCGGCGCGACACCCCCGAGACGCTCCGTGCCGACCGTGCCGCCCTGGAACGCTTCACCGCCTGGGCGGCGGCGCAGACCGGCGACCGGCTGTCGGTGCTGTTCACGCCCTGGGGCGAGGGCCTGGTCCGCTCCTGGTACCGGCGGGCGCTCGTCGAGCTGTCGCACCAGCCGCACGTCGCGCGCGTCGCGATCCAGACCAACCTCAGCTGCCGCACCGGCTGGCTGGCCGACGCCGACCTCGGCACCGTCGCGCTGTGGTGCACCTACCACCCCGGCCAGACGCCGTACGACCGGTTCCTCACCAGGACACGGGAGCTGGCCGCGCGGGGCGTCCGCTTCAGCACCGGCATCGTCGGCCTCCCCGCGCACCTGCCGCACGCCCGCCGGCTGCGCGCCGACCTGCCCGCCCACGTCTACCTATGGGTCAACGCCGCCGAGGGGCACGTCTACACCGACGCCGAGGCGGACGCCTGGACGGCGATCGACCCGCTCTTCCCCTACAGCCGCCACCCGCACCGCTCGGCCGGGCTGCCGTGCCGCACCGGCGCGTCCGTCATCTCCGTGGACGGCGACGGCACGGTCCGCCGCTGCCACTTCGTCCGCGCCACGCTGGGCAACCTCTACGACGGCAGCTACCGTGCCGCCCTCGCCCCGCGCCCCTGCCCACTGGCCTTCTGTGACTGCCACATCGGCTACGTGCACCTGGAATCGCTGCCGCTGTACGACACGTTCGCCGGCGGCGTCCTTGAACGGATCCCGGCCGGCTGGCCAACACCGCCACAACGTCCGTCCAACGCCGGCGCGGCACGCTGAGCCCGCTTCCCCCCACCAGACCAAGGTAAGGAGCGGTTCATGCCCCGGATCTCACGCCTCGCTGCCACGGCCGTGCTCGCGCTCGCCGCGACCGGCCTGACCGTCCCGGCGGCCAGTGCGGCCAGCACCGGCAGCACGGCCAGCAGCGCACCGGCCGCCGTAGAGGAGGCGGCGCCGCTGTCCACGAGCTACCAGGGCACCTACCCGTCGTTCGAGAAGTGCCGTGCCGTCGGCATGGACGGCCGGGCCTCGGGCCTGTGGAACTACTGGATCTGCTACGAGAACAGCGTCGGCAACTGGGACCTGTACGTGGACGACCAGTGCGTCGTCTGCCTCGCCTCCGGCTCAGCCGCCGCGCCGAGGCCCGCCGACCGGGACTTCTGATATCCGGTGCGCCGCGCCCCGGTTGGCGGGTACGGTGGGCCGTCGGCAGGCGAAGCGTAAGGAGCGGCGGCGATGGCGGACGCGCCCGGGGGCCCGGACCCGGACCAGTACGACGAACTCGCCGCGGACTACGCCGCGCACGCCGGATCGAGCGTGGCCAACGCGCTGTACGACCGCCCCGCGATCCTCGGCCTGGCCGGCGACGTGGCCGGCGCCCACGTGCTGGACGTGGGGTGCGCCGCCGGCCACCTGGCGGAGAGCCTGCTGGAGCGCGGCGCCCGGGTCACCGGCATCGACGCCAGCGCGTCGATGGTGCGGCTGGCCCGGGAACGGTGCGCCGCCAGCGGCGACCGCGCCCGGTTCCACCGCGCTGACCTGGCCGAGCCGCTGGACTTCCTGCCGGACGGGACGTTCGACCTCGTGACCGCCTCACTCGTCCTGCACTACCTGGAGGACTGGGGCCCGGTGCTCGGCGAGCTGCGGCGGGTGCTGCGTCCCGGCGGGGCGCTGGTGATGTCCATCCACCACCCGGCCGAGGACTGGCGCTGGTTCGACCGGCCCGACTACTTCCAGACCGAACTGGTCACGGATACCTGGCAGCTCGGCGGGCGCCCTCACGAAGTGCGCTTCTACCGGCGCCCGCTGAGCCAGGCGTTCGCCGCGCTGCGGGACGTGGGCTTCCAGGTCGACCAGCTCGTCGAGCCCATGCCGCTGCCCGAGGCCAGGGAACGGGACCCCAAGGTGTACGCGGCGCTGACGACGACGCCCAACTTCCTCTATTTCCGGGCCATCAGCCCGGCGTCTTGAGCGGCCGTCAGGCCATGGTCTGCTGGCCGTCGAGCGACTCCCGGATGATGTCGGCGTGGCCCGCGTGCTGGGCGGTCTCCGCGATGAGGTGCAGCAGCACCCGGCGGGCCGACCACCGTGCGCCCGGTTCGAACCACGGTGCCCGCGGCAGCGGGTGGGCGGCGTCCAGGCTGGGGAGGGCGGCCACGAGGGCCTCGGTCCGCCGCGCCCTCTCCGCGTAGCCGTCGAGCAGGCCGGCCAGCGTCTCGCCAGGCAGCATCCGGAACTCGTCGGCCCGCTGCGGCAGGCCACCCTCGGGGAGGTGGCCGAGGTCGCCCATCGCGGACGGGCCGTGGACGAGGAACTCCGCCCACATCCGCTCCACGGCGGTGACGTGCTTGATCAGGCCGCCCAGGCACAGGGAGCTCACGGTGGTGCGCGCGGCGGCCTGCTCGTCGGTGAGGCCGCGCGTGGTGAAGCGCAGCAGGTGCCGGTGATGGACCAGCGTCTGGAGCAGGTCGGCGTGCTCGCCCGTCACCGTCGCAGGGGCGGCGTCGGCTGTGGCCGTCCGCGTGGTCATGTCGTTCCGCCTTCCGTCGTGGAACGCCCGCTCCGGGGGCGTTCCGTATCGGTCGACGATCACGCTAGGAAGCCATGCGGTCAGTTCCTGTCCGCAAAGCGACGCCAGAATGGGCGGCATGGCCAACACCGGCGCCCGGACCCTGACGCTGCTGTCCCTGCTCCAGTCCCACCGGTTCTGGCCGGGCGACGAACTGGCCGCGCGGCTCGGCGTCTCCGTCCGCACCCTGCGGCGCGACATCGAGCGGCTGCGCGGCCTGGGCTACCCCGTCACGGCCCGGCGCGGTGCCGACGGCGGCTACCAGCTCGCCGCGGGCGCGGCGCTGCCGCCCCTCGTGATCGACGACGACGAGGCGGTCGCGCTGGCCGTCGGGCTCCAGACCGCCGCCCACGGCGCGGTCGAGGGCATCGCCGAACCCTCGGTCCGGGTGCTGTCAAAGGTGGTGCGGGTGATGCCCGCGCGGCTGCGGCGCCGGGTCGAGGCGCTGTCCGCGATGACCGAGCCGGCCGAGTGGGGCGGCCCGCCGGCGCCCACCAGCGCGGAGGCGCTGACGGCCCTCGCGCTGGCCTGCCGGGACGCCGAGCGGCTCCGCTTCCCCTACACCGCCGCCGACGGCCGCCGCAGCGAACGGCACACCGAGCCGCACCGGCTGGTACGTCTCGGCCGCCGCTGGTACCTGGTGGCGTACGACCTGGACCGGCAGGACTGGCGCGTGTTCCGGACCGACCGCCTCGCCGCGCCCCGTCCCACCGGCGTGCGCTTCCGCCCCCGGCAGCTGCCGGCCGCCGACGCCGCCGCGTTCGTCCGTGACCGGCTGGAGAACGCGCCCCGCGCCTACCGGGTGGAGGTGCTGGTCGAGGCCCCGGCCGGGGCCGTGCGCGAGCGGATCGGGCAGTGGTGCACGGTCGAGGAGACCGGCGCCGGCCGCTGCCGGGTCCGCATGACCGCCGATTCCCTCCAGCTGCCCGCCATGGCGCTGACAGCCCTCGACGCCGGTTTCCGGGTCGTCGGCCCGCCCGAACTGCGGGCCTGGCTCCGCACGTGCGCCGACCGGTTCGCCCGCGCCGCGACGGCGGACTGAGCGCGGCGCCCGGCACGGTTCCGAGACTTTTCAGCGCGCCGGCCCGTACCGGGGTGCCCCACGGTTCCGGTAGCCCCCGTGCCCGGCCGCCGGGTGCGCTCCGCCACGCGCACGTGACCAGCAACAACCATGGCGTACCGGCGAGTTGCTTGGAGGAATGTTTCCTTCCGGAATCGTTGCGGAAACCGTTGACAAGGTAACGGGTCGACCCGAACATGATTGGCATGTCCAGGTAAATGCAAAACGCCTGGTCACACCGGTCGTCGGGCGCACGACGACCGGCTCACTCCGTGCCGCGCGGCAAGGGACGCCGCCGCCGCACGATCCGATCCCTCACTCACCAGCAGGCCGGCGGGCCGTGCCGTGTCCTGCCCGGCTCCCCGGTCAGCCCGAACCAGGAGGACTCATGTCCCAGCAGCACGCCATCCCAGCCCCTGCCCTGAGTCGCCGCAGCCTTCTCGGCGGCGCCGGCGCCCTCGCGCTCGGCGCCTCGGCGCTGGTCGTGCCCGGCACGGCGCACGCCCAGCAGACCATCACCCAGAACCAGACCGGCATGCACGATGGCTACTTCTACTCGTTCTGGACCGACGGCGGCGGCCAGGTGTCCATGACGCTCGGCGCCGGCGGCAACTACACCACCCAGTGGACCAACACCGGCAACTTCGTCTGTGGCAAGGGCTGGAGCTACGGCAGCCGAAGAACCGTGAACTGGTCGGGTAACTACAGCCCCAGCGGCAACAGTTACCTGTGCCTGTACGGGTGGTCGTCCAACCCGCTCGTCGAGTACTACATCGTCGACAACTACGGCACCTACCGGCCAGACCGGCGAGTGGCGCGGCACCATCACCAGCAACGGCGCCACGTACGACATCTACCAGACGATGCGGTACAACGCGCCGTCCGTCGAAGGCACGAGGACCTTCCCGCAGTTCTGGAGCGTCAACCAGGGCAGACGGCCCAGCGGCAGCATCGACACGGGCGCCCACTTCGACGCCTGGGCCCGCGCCGGGATGTACCTGGGCAACCTCAACTACTACATGATCCTCGCGACCGAGGGTTACCAGAGCAGCGGCTACGCCAACATCTGGATGAGCTGAGCGGGCCGCGCCGGCAACGGGGCGGGAGCGCCGCGCGCCCCCGCCCTCCCGCCGGCCGGACCCAGCGGGCTAGTCGTTCTGCGCGCCGGGCGGCAGCGACCGCAGCCGCATCGTCTGCGCCGTGCGCGTGCCGAACGCGTAGTCCAGCATCGTGGCCGCGTCGGTGTACCGCTCGGAGCCGCTGGCGCTGTTCAGCACGACACCCGTGACCGTCCGGCCGTCCCGCCGGGCGGCGAAGACCAGGCACGGCCCGGCGGCGGTGCCCGTGCCCGTCTTGATGCCGATCGCGCCGTCGTAGGAGCCCAGCAGCTGGTTGGTGTTGTACCAGGTGTAGGTGCGGCCGTTGGTGGCCTTCTGCACCGTGCTGGTCCGCTTCATGATCACGCGCAGCGGCTTGTAGTTCAGCGCCTCACTGGCCAGCAGCGCGGCTTCGCGCGGCGTCGTGTAGTTGTCGCCGTTGCGGGAGATGCCGTCGAACGAGTCGTAGTGGGTGTTGGTGAACCCCAGCTCCTCGGCCTTGCGGTTCATCATGCCGATGAACGAGGTGGTGCGGGCCCGGATCGAGCTCCCGCTGCCGAAATGGTCGGCCAGCGCCATCGCGGCGTCGCACCCCGAGGGCAGCATCATCGCGTGCAGCACCTGGCGGACCGTCAGCTTGTCGCCCTTGCGCAGGTCGGCGGTGCTGGCGCCCTGCTCAGCGACGTAGTTGCGGTAGGCCTGCTTCATGGTGAGCAGCCGGTCGAGGTCGAGGTTCTTCTGGCTGAGGACGACGATGGCCGTCATGATCTTCGTCGTGCTGGCCATCTGCCGCCGGGTGGGGCCGTTCTTGACCATCAGCCGTTTGCCCGCGGTGACGTCCCAGAGATAGGCACCCGACGCCGACACCTTCGGGGCGGCCATCGTGGAGACCGAGTCGGCGCGCGCGCTCGGTGCCAGCACGGGCGCGGCGACGAGGGAGGCGGAACCGAGCAGCGTGGCCCCGAAACGGCGCCTGGATATACCGGATTGCAAGGCGACTCCTGACAGTTCGTTGAATGCACTGAGACTATCCCTCGCCGCTCCCCGACGGCCGCGCGCCCGTCTGCCGGCGTCAGCGCAGCGGCATGGTGGGCTGACCGGTGCGGGGCTTACCAGGCCGAGCGCTCAAGAGAACAGGTTCTGAGCGCGCCGCCGCTGTGGCAGGGGGAACACGAGCGTTCGTTCCTCCGGCGTCCGGCCCAGTCGGTCCGCCGATCGCGTCGGCGCACGCGGGGCGCCCTGGCACGCGGAGGCCGACGTCGGCCAGACCGGCTGGGTGGCGACGAGCGTGGTCCCGAATGGCTCCGGTGCAGAGCCGGGTGACCGCTATGAACGCGCGAAGCGCTGTTCTGCTAGAGCAGGAGAAAGTTAATGACCGTGGTTCGTCGCCCATGGTGCTTGCGACGGGCATCGCAGGTGCTCGCTATCCAGCCTACGACGTGAACGGAATATTCATCGCATACGTGAGTCCCGTATGGAGGATCCACGGCCCGCGCCGGTTGTATCCGGCCGTATCTCGACGATGATAGAACTGGACATATTGGCTGCTTGGACTGTAGTTCCCGATTGCCCCTTGCAGAAAGAGGTATTCGCCAGAACTGCTGTACGGATACTTCGTTCGCTAATTCTGCTTCGCTTAGCGCGGAGGCCAGCTGTTCTCTTGTAAATTTGTGCGATGGAAGTTCGGACAGGATGTTCTCAATCTTTTGAATGACGGTCGAAGGGAGAAGTCCTGCTGCTTCTGACTTGATCTCGTTCAGCAAATGCTGGCGGGCGAAACTGTCGGCAGCGCTTCGGACCTGCTGGCCGGTCAGCTCGCGGTACGGGCTGGCATGCTGCTGGATGGACTTGAACAGCAGACTTATATCTCGCGGTGTGTAGCGAGTGAAGTCGAGAATGTACTTAGTCGTGGGTATCCTTCTTCTAGAGCCCACTTTGACATACCGAGGTAAGAATTGCAGTAGCCTATCTTTGTCAATTTTTCCCTTTGCGGCGAGGTAGTCCCAAAGGAGAACACTGCGGTCGTCCTGCTGTTCTGAACCCCAGTCCATATAAATTCCGCTATCGGCGGCAATCTTGGGCCCGTCGGAGAAGTTGATCCTCCGAAAGACGTCGCTTCGGCACATGATCATCACGTAGGCGCTGTTGTTTCTCGTTGCAAGCAGCCTCTGGCAGATCCCGTCTCCCACTCGGATCAAAGATGCCATTGTGCGCCAATAGCTGTCGTTATCGCCGATTGCCTTATCGAGCCCGTCAATTGCGAGCAGGTGCCGATTGGGTGTATCTGCCTTCTGGATAAGGTTGACGACTGCCTCACCGAGTTGCTCTCGGCTTACCACGTCGGATTCCCTGGAGGTTACTTCGCCTGAGAGGTAAGGGATGCGAATCCCTCCTTTCCTCTCTCGTACTCGTCTCAGCACCTGCGGGTAATCATCTGAGGCGAGACCCGCTTCGCGAAGTTGGGCCATGAACTTCAGGACCTGTGACTCGCGGGCCAAGTTGCATGCGTTGTCTTCGATGAGAGATTCCAGCAGTCGGATGCCAATAAAGAGTCTCCAGGCGGAATCGGTCAGGTAGGTGACCTCGCTAGATACAAGGTTCTTGTCGAGAGATGAGAGAGGGCTTTGCGTGCGATTTAGTTCATCGAAGTCTACTGATTTGAAAAAGACTGATTCTTTGCCGAATTTCTTTTTCCAGGAGAGTGCCACGTAATGTGCGGCGGCGCTTTTTCCGGATCCTTTTGGCCCGAGAATCAGGAACTTCTCGTGCTCTAAGACTTGTGTTGCCAGATTCCACCTGTCGAAATAGGTTTCACGAAAACGTTCGGGATCTGAGGCGACCTCTCGTTCAGCTGCGGCCTGCCCGAAGTAAAGCCGAATGAACTCCGTCATGCTTGCCCCTCCCGCTAGCCTTCATGGAGTGAGTATCCCAAGGATCCCCAGTCCGCTCAGCGATTATGCGTAAGTTATGCGTATGTCAGCCGAGGTATGCTGCTCGCGGTGCTGGAGGTAGTGCTCCAGTCTGAGGCGCTGGGTGTGGTGCATGGTAAAGTCGGCCAGCTTCCCCGGAGGGCTACAGCAAAGTTCGGTGGACGTCAAAGATCATGTTTCCCGCCGGTGATGCGGGCGGTGAAGCAGATGTTGAACCGGCGGCGTACTTCTCTTCGCTGTAGGTCATGAGGCGGCGCGGGCCGGTGCAGGTGCCTGCCAAGCCTGTGATCGCGATGTCGAGCCCGGTTTCATCCTCGACTTCGCAGACGGCCGCGTCCGGCAGTGATGAGGTCAGCTCCATGCCTCCGCCTGGCAGGGCCCGCATGCCGCTGTCGCGTCGCGGTTGCAGCAGATGTGACCGTTCTTGTTGGGGACGAGGGCGGAGGCGGCGACTGCCATGCTGTTGGGCCTGGGCGCGTTGGGGTAGTCGTAGTGCTCGGTGTTCGTGTCACCGTCAGCCTTTCGGTACGGGCCTTGCTGTCCCGAACCGCGTTGGCCTCCATCGCAGGTGCCGGACTCCCGCCGCCATCACCGCTGCCTTAGAAATCCGCGTATTTGCCCGATACCATCGGTCCTCGCGAGGCTCTTCCTCGGACGGATCGATGACAAGGGCCGTACGGCGTGCGAGAGGTGCCAGAATTCCGCAAGGAGATCGGAGTCCAGCAGCCGTTCGCTCATCGCACGTATCATCCTTAAGTGGCGTTACTGGCGTATCTGAAACTGCCAGCGTGCGACGCTTAAAATCGACCGAAGTCCATGATCGCTCGCACATCTCTGCGGCGATACTCGGGAGTTGGGGCAGGATTATATCGGCGTGGATGAGGGGGATATTGAGATCAACTTCGTCGCTGCTTCCGTCGATATAGCGCTGAAAGATGGCCATTGTTTCATTCAAGGCATTCCGCCTGGCTTGAACGCGGACGTGATGGGCAGCAATGAGAAAGGTGACATTGAGGCGAACCTCGTTTGGAATTGGCCACCTTCGCTGACGTGGACTGGCCAATTCTTTGAGTGATGGAGCGGTCTTTGATTCAAGCGCCGCAAGGCCTCTTCTAACGCGACGCTGGATTCGTCGCCTACTTCGATCCGATTGAAGTGGTATATTGACGCCGCCTTGCGGACCGGCTGGCGATAGTACCTTTCGCCAGGCAGTTCAACGCACTTGATCTGCCCCTGGGTGCAATCGCAACTGCTGTTGCGATACGTAGTGGTGTCGCTTTGGTCCCGACATGAAGCGATTATCCAATGAAAGGTAGTCAGATGAAATGATTATCCAAGGTATGGCTGGTCGCGGTGCTGGACGAAGTGGTCCAGCCTGAGACGCTGGGTGTGGTGCATGGGGAGGCCGCCAAGCTGGTCCGGGGGGACGAAGCGGAGTGCGGTGGACTCGTCGGAGATGGCGAGTTCGCCGCCGGTGATGCGGGCGGTGAAGCAGATGTTGAACTGGCGGCGCACTTCTCCGTCGCTGTACGCGATGATGTGCCGTGGGTCGGTGTAGGTGCCCACCAAGCCCGTGATCTCGATGTCGAGTCCGGTTTCCTCCTTGACCTCGCGGACGGCAGCGTCGGGCAGGGATTCGGTGAGTTCCATGCCGCCACCGGGGAGGGCCCACAAGCCGCTGTCGCTTCGCCGTTGGAGCAGGATGTGACCGGCCTCGTTGGTGACGACGGCGGAGGCGGCGACGACCATGCTGTGGGGCTTTGGCGCGTTCGGGTCGTCGTAGTACTCGGTCCGTGTCACCGTCAGCCTTCCTGTACGGGGCTTGCTGTCTCCCATACCGCGTCGAAGCTTCCAGCGTAGGTGTCGAACATCCCTCCGCCATCGCCGCTGCGGCGGAGGTGCCAGACGGGGGCGCCGTAGGCGTTGACGCCCCAGACGTGCGCGTTGACGAACATCTGGTCGTCCGCGCGGTAGATGGAGTTGTAGAGGGTCGTGCCGTGCGTCCGGATCTCGATGCCGGCGACTCCCACGAGTGGGCGGTAGTGCATGAGAGCAATCTGGCAACGCGACTCGATGCCGTGCCCGAAACGCTTCTCCTGGCCGCGCTGCCGGACGTTCGGGCTGTCGGCGTCGCCCAGGGCGATTCGGATGGTGCAGCCTTCGGCGGCCCGCTCCTTCAGGAGGTCGTTCAGCCGAGGATAGGCCTCGTGCAGGAAGACGGCGGCGTACACCAACACGTCGATCCGTTCGCTCGCTTGGGTCATCAGGTCCACGAACGCCGACGCCGGGATGTCGGCGCGCTGGTCGTAGAGCGCGACAAGTTCGGGGCTTATGGCGCGGGCGGGGCGGGACTGGCGGAGCGCTGGCCACAGGGCGTGCACGTCTTCTCCTAACGTCTCAGCTGCCCGCATGGCCGTGGTCCGGCGCGGGATCCGGCCCAGGTTGACCCACCGTTCGACGGACTTCGGATCGACATCGACCTTCGCCGCGAGGGGGCGTACGTCCAACCTCCGGCCGTCATGACAGCTCGTAGCCTCTCGTTCGGCGTCACAGTCTCTCTCCACATCGTGGGACGGCACTAGGGACGTTCTACCCGACGCGGGACGTCCCGAAGTGGGGTTGGGACGAGGTTCCAACGTCCTGATGAGCGACGCGATCATCACGCAGCGAAGGGACTTCGCGACCGGGCGGGTCCGAGGGCTTGGCCAACGCTGTAGAGGAGCGCTGACGTGTGGGACTTTATCGTCTGGCTGACGGAGCCGTGGCTGAAATGTCTTTTTCCGGCTCCCGATGGGCGCCATCGTGCGGTCTGCTCCCCGACAGCCGTTAACCCCGTGGACCCACCGACGTTGGTGTTGCCGCGCGGCGGTGATGAGTTGGTGCGTCCGTACGTGCTCTCTGCTGAGGAGCGGCGCGCGCGGGCGTTGCGGCGGGAGAGCTGGCGGGCGTTGTGCTTGGCCTCGTACGGGGTCGATGCGGGCACCAGCCCGGTTCACGGCGCGGAGGTGTCCCGGTGAGCGACTGGCAGCCCTTGCTCTACGGCTCCTTGGTGCGAGACCGGGCCACCGACCGCCTGGGCGTGTACATGGGCCGGGGCGGCCCGTTCGCACTGCTCCGGCCTGTTGGCGGGGGCCAGGAGTGGGAGGCGCGCCCCGCGGACCTTCGGCACGAGGTGTCGGAACATCCGCGCCCGGCGGACGTGATGCAGCTCCAGGCGGCGCTCGACGACCACGTGGAGGGGTGCCGGACGTGCGGGCACGAAGCGGCCTGTGCCATGGGGCGGGTACTCAGCCTGGCCTGTCAGGAAGCCGCATGCCCATCTCGTGCCGCTCCCGGTGTGCCGGCTTTTTATGGCGAAGGACTTACGGCGGCATCTGGAGTGGTACGCGGAGAAGGAGCCGGACGGGTTGCTGTTTGTGGGGGAGAAGGGCAAGCCGTTCCGGCGGTCCACCTTCGGGAGGAAGTGGCGCAAGGCCCGGGCCAAGGTCGGGCTGCCGGATGACTTCCGGTACGACCTGCGGCACAGGGGGCACACGCTTTCGACGCAGAGCGGTGCCACGCTGAAGGACACGATGGTCCGGGCGGGGCAGTCCTCGGAGAAGGCCGCGTTGATCTATCAGCACTCGACGCGGGAGCGTCAGCGCCAGGTCGCCGCCGGGCCCGACGCCCGTGTGCGTGCCGAGCGGGAGGCTGCGGCGAAGGACGGCGCGCCGACGATCGGGCACGCAACGGGCTCGCGGGGCGGCACAGCGGTCCGGACAAACACCAGGCCCAGGCCGGGGATCATGCCCCTGACCTGGGCCTTCGTGATGGAGCGGGCGACGGGAATCGAACCCGCGCTCTGAGCTTGGGAAGCTCATGTTCTGCCATTAAACTACGCCCGCGTTGCGCTGGAGACAGCGTACCGCATCCCCGGAGCGCCAGGACAAGTGGCGCCGGCTTCGTCCCCTAATGTGGCGGTCGTCCGTCACGAGAGCCCGAAGGGCAGGAAGGGGAGACGTCGTTGGGGAACGGCAGGAGCGGTGCGGTGGTCCGGTGTGCCGCGGGGCACGTGTTCGGGACCGCGCGCTTTCCGTTGCGGCAGCTGGGAACCGACCGGATCGGCCCGGGGCGGCTGGTGCGGTGCCCGCGGTGTGCCCGGCTGCGGAACGTCGTGCTCGTGGCTCAGACCGGGGTGCGGTGAAAGTTGAGGTAGGAGCGTGACGGGGTCGGCCCGCGCTGGTTCTGGTAACGGGAGCCGACGCGGGCCGATCCGTAGGGGTTCTCGGCCGGCGAGCTCAGCCGGAACATGCAGAGCTGGCCGATTTTCATCCCCGGCCAGAGCTTGATCGGCAGCGTCGCCACGTTGGACAGCTCCAGCGTGACGTGGCCGGAGAAGCCCGGATCGATGAAGCCCGCCGTCGAGTGGGTGAGCAGGCCGAGCCGGCCGAGGGAGCTCTTGCCCTCCAGCCGGGACGCCAGGTCGTCGGGCAGCGTGATGACCTCGTACGTCGAGGCGAGCACGAACTCCCCGGGGTGGAGGATGAACGGCTCGTCGTCCCGGGCCTCGATCATCCGGGTGAGGTCCGGCTGCTCGATGGAGGGGTCGATGTGGGGATAGCGGTGGTTCTCGAACACCCGGAAGTAGCGGTCGAGCCGCACGTCGATGCTGGAGGGCTGCACCATGGCGGGATCGAATGGCTCGATCCTGACCCGCCCGGCGTCGATCTGCGCCCGGATGTCCTTGTCTGACAGAAGCACGCCATGAGGCTATCCCGACGCCTCCCGCGCCCCGGAGCCGGTCGCTCGTTGTGACGGGGCGCGGGAGGGAGGCGTGCCGGAGCGGTGCGCCTGGCGGCCTATATCGTGCCGAGCTTGACCAGCGCGAGGATCGCCACGAGCTGGATGGCCGAGGCGGCCAGCGCCTTCGGCCAGGCGATCTCGTGGGAGCGGCTGACCATCATCGTGAGCAGCGCGCCCGCGCCGAGCCACGTGGCCCAGCCCAGGATCTGCACCAGGGGCGCGCCGCCGCCCATGAACAGAGCAAGCGCCAGGCGCGGCACGTCGGTGAGCGCCATGATCAGCATGGCGAGCCCGGCGGTGGGGGCCCACAGACCGTTGCCGCCGAACTGCCGTGCGAGGTTGTGCGTGACGGTGCCGAGCAGCAGCGAGCCGAGGACCATGGCCACGCCCGTGACCAGCAGGTACGGGATGAGGGCCGAGGTGGTGGTGTCGAGAATCGACTGGCGGACGTCGTCAAGCCCGAAGACCGCGAGCAGGCCGTACAGGAATGAGACGATCAGCGCGGTCCCCCACATGGGGTAATCGCGCATGGTCCAGAAGGTGGGGCTCGGGCGGAAGATGATGCCGGTCAGCAGCTCCTTCCAGTGCAGCTTCGGCTGCGGCGGGGGCTGCGGCTCGGCGTACCCGTCGTCGGCGTACCCGTCGTCGGCGTACCCGTCGCCGTAGTGGTCACCGTAGCCGTCACCTGCGTACCCACCGTCACCGTAGCCGTAGCCGCCCTGCGGCCCGCTGCCGGACTGCTGCGGATAGGGCGGGGTGTAGCCGCCGCCGTAGTACGGCTGCTGGGGCTGGGGCTGCGGCGAGGGCGGTGGGTACGGCCCGTGTGCGTCGTCGTTCCTTCTGAAACCGGCCACCCTATGAACGTACCGTCTGCTCGTCCTGCTCGTCCTTCTCCCTGACGGAGTCGAGCAGCAGTTGCGCCACATCCACGACGCGCACGTCCTCGCGGGCCGCGCCGTCGTTCTTCTTGGCGTTGACGGAGTCGGTCAGCATCACGAGGCAGAACGGGCACGCCGTCGAGACGATGTCGGGGTCCAGCGACAGGGCCTCGTCCACGCGCTCGTCGTTGATGCGCTTGCCGATCCGCTCCTCCATCCACATCCGCGCGCCGCCGGCGCCGCAGCAGAAGCCGCGCTCCTTGTGGCGGTGCATCTCCTCGTTGCGCAGGCCGGGCACGCGGCCGATGATCTCGCGCGGCGGCGTGTAGACCTTGTTGTGGCGGCCGAGGTAGCAGGGGTCGTGGTAGGTGATGAGGCCGTCGACGGGGGTGACGGGCACGAGCTTGCCGGTGTCCACCAGGTGCTGGAGCAGCTGGGTGTGGTGGATGACCTCGTAGTGGCCGCCGAGCTGCGGGTACTCGTTGGCCAGCGTGTTGAAGCAGTGCGGGCAGGTCGTGACGATCTTCTTGGCCTCGGCGGCGTTGAGCGTCTCGACGTTCTGCTGGCCCAGCTGCTGGAAGAGGAACTCGTTGCCCAGGCGGCGGGCCGAGTCGCCGGTGCAGGTCTCCTCGCCGCCCATGATCGCGAAGCGGACGCCCGCGACGTGCAGCAGCTCGGCGAACGCCTTGGTGGTCTTCTTGGCGCGGTCCTCCAGGGCTCCGGCGCAGCCGACCCAGTACAGGTAGTCGGTCTCCGACAGGTCCTCGATGTCCTGGCCGACGACGGGCACGTCGAACGGGACCTCCTTGACCCACTCCAGGCGCTTCTTCTTCGCCAGGCCCCAGGGGTTGCCCTTGCGCTCGAGGTTCTTGAGCATCGTCCCGGCCTCGGAGGGGAACGACGACTCGATCATGACCTGGTAGCGCCGCATGTCGACGATGTGGTCGACGTGCTCGATGTCGACGGGGCACTGCTCCACGCATGCGCCGCAGGTGGTGCACGACCAGAGCACGTCGGGGTCGATCACGCCCTGTTCCTCGGCGGTGCCGACCAGCGGCGGCCGCGCGGGCGCCTCGCCGCCCGCGTCGGCGGACACGGACTGGGACGCCAGCAGGTAGGGGGCGGTGGCGTGGGCGTGGTCGCGCAGCGACATCACCAGCAGCTTCGGCGACAGCGGCTTCCCGGTGTTCCACGCCGGGCACTGCGACTGGCAGCGGCCGCACTCGGTGCACGTGGAGAAGTCGAGCAGGCCCTTCCAGGAGAAGTGCTCGATCTGGGAGACGCCGAACTGGTCGTCCTCGTCCGGGTCCTCAAAGTCGATGGGCTTGCCGCCGGACGTCATCGGCTGGAGCGCGCCGAGGGCGGGCTCGCCGTCGGCGTTCCGCTTGAACCAGATGTTGGGGAACGCCAGGAAGCGGTGCCAGGCGATGCCCATGTCGGTGTGGAGCGCGACGGTGATGGCCCAGGTCATGGAGGTCCCGAGCTTGATCATCGCGACCAGGTAGACGAGGTTCTGGAGCGTCCCCGCCGACAGCCCGTCGAACGCCGCGACGAGGGGATAGCTCAGGAAGTACGACGCCTCGTAGCCGTCCACGTGGTGCAGGGCGCCCTCCAGCCCCCGCAGCAGCAGGATGCACACGCCGATGGTGAGGATGACGTACTCCACGAAGTACGCCTGCCAGGCCGTGGAGCCCGTGAAGCGGGACTTGCGCCCGGCACGCGAGGGCAGGTTCAGCAGGCGGATGGTGATGAGCGTGAGGATGCCCAGCGTCGTCATCAGGGCGAAGAACTCGACGTACATCTCGTACGGCACGAAGCCGCCGAGCAGCGGCAGGGTCCAGTCGGCCTGGAAGAGCTGGCCGTACGCCTGGACGATCGTGAGGACGAGGGTGAGGAAGCCGATGGCCACGAACCAGTGGGCGAAGCCGATGATGCCCCAGCGGTTCATGCGGGTGTGGCCGAGGAACTCCCGTACCAGCGTGCGGGTGCGCGCGGCGGGATCGTTCGTCCGCGTCCCGGCGGGGACGGGCTGGCCGAGGCGGAAGAAGCGCACAAAGTGGACGACCGCGCGGCTGAACAGCGCAACGGCGACCGCGGTGAGCACCAGCGAGACGACGATCGCGGCGAGTTGCATGTCGGCTCCTCGGGCCTGCGTGAACGGGCGTGCAAAGAAGGGCTAGCACCATAGCCCAGCGAGATCCTACTAGTGGGTAACTTCTTCTCGGAAGTGCCTGCCTCCGAACGTGCGGACATGACGGATGAATCTGGCTGCATCGGCCGAGGTCACCGCATACGCCCCATAACGTTGCCGCTATGACGCGTGGCCAGAGAGTGCTGTGGTGGCTGTTGCTGATCTTCGGCGTGCTGCTCGCGGTCTCTGCGGGCACCGCGCTCTGGGCCGGCCAGCGCCACGATGGCGACGTCCGCACGGACACGAACGCCGTCGCGGTGCTCGGCCATGACGCCGCAGGCAAGGAGAACAAGGCATGAGCAAGCACCAGCGTGACGTGCGGCTGCGGCGCGCCTACGACCCGCCGTCCCAAGACGACGGCACCCGCGTCCTCATCGACCGCCTCTGGCCGCGCGGGCTGCGGAAGGACGAGGCGCACGTGGACGACTGGCCGAAGGAGGTCACCCCCTCTCCGGAGCTGCGGCGGTGGTTCCACGGCCCGGACGGTGACTTCGGCGAGTTCCGCGAGCGCTACCTCGCCGAGCTGTCCGCCCCCGGGCCCGCCGCCGCGCTCGACGCGCTCCGCCAGCGCGCCGACAGCGGACGGCTGACCCTGCTGACCGCCGCCAAGGACCCGGCGCACAGCCACGCCGCCGTCCTCGCCGAGCTGCTGCGCCGCTGACGGCCCCCGCGCCCTGGCGGCCGCCGGAGATGCGGGCGCCCGGCGGCCGTGCTCGCATGGAGAGATGATCGTCACCCTCATCGGGACCGGCGCCATGGCACGCGGCATCGCGACCCGCGCGCTCGCGGGCGGGCACACGGTGCGGCTGATCGGTACCGACCACCGCAAGGCCGAAGACCTGGCGGACCAGCTCCGCGCCCACGCCACCTCCGGCGCCGCCGTGCACGCCTCGGACGCCATCGGCGTGGAGGACGCCGACGTGGTGGTGCTCGCCCTGCCGTACCCGGCGGTCGTCGACGTCGTCGCCGACTACGGGACCGCGCTGGCCGGCTCGGTCCTCGTGGACGTCTCCAACCCGGTCGACCTCGCCACCCTCGACACCCTCACTGTGCCGCCCGGCACCTCGGCGGCCGAGCGCATCGCCGCCGAGGCCGCGCCCGGCGCACCGGTGGTGAAGGCGTTCAACACGACGTTCGCCAGCACCCTGCTCACCGGCCAGGTGGCCGGACAGGCGCTGGACGTCCTGATCGCCGGCGACGCCGCCGACGCCAAGATGACCGTCGCCGAACTGGCCGCCTCCGGCGGGCTGCGGCCGCTGGACGTCGGCCCGCTGCGGCGCGCCCGCGAGCTGGAGGCGTTCCAGCTGCTGCACATGGCGGCGCAGGATCGGCTCGGGCTCAACTGGTCGAGCGCGATCAAGATCCTGTCCTGACCGTGCCGTGCACCTAATGCTCCAGCCGAGGTGCGGCCGGAGCGCGGTCCGCCCAGATTGGTGGATATGTGGTCCTTGTCCCGGTGGCCGGCCGCCGCGGCGCGGCGCGCCCGCGCCTGGTGGCACGGCCGCCCGGCCGCCGCGAGGGCGGCACGGTGGCTGCTGCCCGCCGCCCGGCGTACGCACGGGTACCGGCGGGCGCCGCTCCCGCGCTGGCGGCTCGTGCCCGCCGTCCTGCTTCCGCTGGCGCTGCTGGTGACCTGGGACGCGCCGCGCCTGGGCGGCGGGCTGGGCATGGGCGGGCAGGCCGCGCGGGTCGAGACCGCGCCGGAGCGGCAGCTGACCGGGCCGAAGCCGCCCGTCATCAGCCGCGCGGACTGGGGCGCGGATGAGGACCTGCGCAGCGAGCCGGCGACGTACACCGGCGCGGCGCGGGCGGTGTTCATCCACCACACCGGGCACCCCGACGACTACGACTGCGCCGACGTCCCGGACATGCTGCGCGCGATGTACGCCGACCACGTGCAGCGGCTGGGCTGGGACGATCTCGGCTACAACTTCGTGGTCGACAAGTGCGGCAGGATCTACGAGGGCAGGGCGGGCGGCGTGGACCGCTCCGTGCTGGGGGCCCACACCACCGGCTTCAACCACGACAGTGTGGGCATCGCGGCGCTCGGCGACTTCTCGGACGGCGAGCTCCCGCAGGAGCTGCTGGCGTCCATCGCCCGGGTCGCGGCGTGGAAGCTGCGGCCCGGCGCCGACCCGCACGGCCAGGTCAGGCTCGTCTCGACCAACGACGCCAGCCGCTACCCCGAGGGCACCGCCACCGCGGTGGACGTGATCTCCGGGCACCGCGACATCTTCTACACGCACTGCCCCGGGGACGGGCTGTACGAGGCGCTGCCCGAGATCCGCGACGCCACGGCGCGGCTGCGGCCGCGGCCGCGGTGAGCGGCGGGTGAGCGGCGGTGAGCGGCGGATGAGGCGGCGGCTGACCGGGGGCGGCGACCTGGAGCGCGAGGACCCGATGGGCGCGGGCGGCGGCGTGCGGCTGCCCAGCTGGATCCGCTCGCTGCCGGTGCTGCTGCTGCTCGTCGTCCTCGCGCTGCAACCGGTCACGACCGGAGGGGCGCAGGTGGACAAGCTGCTGTCGGTGGTGCCGCCGTTCGCCGGACTCGTGTACGGAGTGCGGCTGACGGCGCTGGTGACGGCCGGGGTGGTGGGGCTGCTCGCCCTGCCGCTCACCAGGGCGCCGTACATCGGCCAGGGCGACCTGGTGGTCGTCACCGTGCTGGGGCTCTTCAGCATCCTGCTGTCGTGGGGCCGCACGCGGGCGCTGCAGGACGTCGTCATCTTCCGCTCCGCGTCGGAGGCGGCGCAGCGGGCGGTGCTGCCGCCGCTGCCGGAGCGGGTGTGGCGGGTGCGCTGCGCGGGCCTGTACCGGCCGGCGGTGCGATCGGCCCTGGTCGGCGGCGACTTCTACGACCTGCGGGACGGTCCGCACGGGCCACGGGCGCTGGTCGGCGATGTGAAGGGACACGGGCTGCCGGCGGTGGGGACGGTGGCGGCGCTGCTCGGGGCGTTCCGCGAGGGGGTGCTGGACGACGCGACGCTGGACCGGGTGGCGGAGCGGATGGACCGCAGGCTGGCCGTGGACGCGGGCGGAGACCCGAGCGCCGAGCTGTTCGCGACGGCGCTGCTGCTGGAGTTCTCGGCGGCCGCCGAGGGGCCCGGGGCGGTGGTGCGGCTGGTGAGCCGGGGGCACCCGCCCGCGCTGCTGCTGCGCGACGGGCAGGTGAGTCAGCTGGCGGCCGCGGCCGGGCCGCCGCTGGGGCTGGCGTCCGTGGCCGGTGGCGCGGCTGGGGCCGGCCCGGAGCCGCTGGTCGTGGAGCTGCTCCCAGGGGACGTGCTGCTGTGCTACACGGACGGCGTGACGGAGGCGCGTGACGCCAAGGGGCGCTTCTATCCGCTCGCCGAGCGGCTGGCGGCCCGGGGCCACGGGGAGCGGCGGGTGAACCCGGTGAACCAGGTGAACCAGGTGAACCAGGTGAACCTGGTGAACCTGGTGAAATTCGTATGGCGCGACGTTTCGGACTTCGCGGCGGATATCGACGACGACGTAGCCTTGCTCGCACTGGCTGTCGAGCCCGAGGGGGCGGACGGGCCCGGCGAAGGTGCCAAAGTCCCCTCGGCTGGGCCCGGCGCGGCTTCCAGTGGCGGCGCCGGTCAGGAAGCCTGAGCGGAACCGGGCGATAAGAGTTGAGCGTGGTGGGCTCAGATCATTTGACGGCATCCGCGTGCGTGCGGCACTCTTGAGTCTGTCTCACTCAAGCCACCTCAGCGGGAGGAAACCGACATGGCACGTGCGGTCGGCATCGACCTGGGCACGACGAACTCCGTCGT
Source organism: Streptomyces sp. 7-21 (assembly GCF_016741785.1). Taxonomy (GTDB): domain Bacteria; phylum Actinomycetota; class Actinomycetes; order Streptomycetales; family Streptomycetaceae; genus Streptomyces. The sequence goes on along the minus strand of NZ_JAERRL010000010.1, from coordinate 40,136 downwards.
CAGTGTTCTCGAAGGCGGTGAGCCCACCGTCATCACCAACGCCGAGGGCGCCAGGACTACGCCGTCCGTTGTGGCCTTCGCAAAGAACGGCGAGGTGCTGGTCGGCGAGGTCGCCAAGCGCCAGGCCGTGACCAACGTCGAGCGGACGATCCAGTCGGTCAAGCGCCACATGGGCACCGACTGGAAGATCCAGATCGACGACAAGGACTTCAACCCGCAGCAGATCAGCGCCTTCATTCTCCAGAAGCTGAAGCGGGACGCCGAGGCGTACCTGGGTGAGAAGGTCACCGACGCGGTGATCACCGTCCCGGCCTACTTCAACGACCACGAGCGCCAGGCCACGAAGGAGGCCGGTGAGATCGCCGGCCTGAACGTGCTGCGCATCGTGAACGAGCCGACGGCCGCCGCCCTGGCCTACGGCCTGGAGAAGGAAGACCAGACCATCCTGGTCTTCGACCTCGGTGGCGGTACGTTCGACGTCTCGCTGCTCGACATCGGCGACGGCGTCGTCGAGGTGAAGGCGACCAACGGTGACAACCACCTCGGTGGTGACGACTGGGACCAGCGGATCGTCGACCACCTGGTGAAGCAGTTCCAGTCCGCGCACGGCGTGGACCTCTCCAAGGACAAGATGGCGCTCCAGCGCCTGCGCGAGGCCGCGGAGAAGGCGAAGATCGAGCTGTCCTCGTCCACCGAGACGACGATCAACCTGCCGTACATCACGGCCTCCTCCGAGGGCCCGCTGCACATGGACGAGAAGCTCACCCGGGCGCAGTTCCAGCAGCTCACGGCCGACCTGATCGAGCGCTGCAAGACGCCGTTCCACAACGTGATCAAGGACGCGGGCATCCAGGTGTCCGACATCGACCACGTGGTGCTCGTCGGCGGTTCGACCCGTATGCCCGCCGTGATCGACCTGGTCAAGAGCCTGACCGGCGGCAAGGAGCCCAACAAGGGCGTCAACCCGGACGAGGTCGTCGCGATCGGCGCCAGCCTCCAGGCCGGTGTGCTCAAGGGCGAGGTCAAGGACGTCCTGCTGCTGGACGTCACCCCGCTGTCCCTCGGTATCGAGACCAAGGGCGGCATCATGACCAAGCTCATCGAGCGCAACACGACGATCCCGACCAAGCGCTCGGAGATCTTCACGACGGCCGAGGACAACCAGCCGTCCGTGCAGATCCAGGTCTACCAGGGTGAGCGTGAGATCGCGGCGTACAACAAGAAGCTCGGGATGTTCGAGCTGACCGGCCTGCCGCCCGCGCCGCGCGGCGTGCCGCAGATCGAGGTCACCTTCGACATCGACGCCAACGGCATCATGCACGTCTCCGCCAAGGACCTCGGTACCGGCAAGGAGCAGCGCATGACGGTCACCGGCGGCTCGGCGCTGCCGAAGGAAGACATCGAGCGCATGATGCGCGACGCCGAGCAGTACGCGGAGGAGGACCGCCGCCGCCGCGAGGCCGCCGAGACCCGCAACCAGGCCGAGCAGCTCGTCTACACCACGGAGAACTTCCTCAAGGAGAACGCCGAGAAAGTCCCGGCCGAGGTCAAGTCGGAGGTCGAGTCCGCCGTCGCGGACCTGAAGGAGAAGCTGAAGGGCGAGGACACCGCGGCCATCCGCGAGGCGTCCGAGAAGGTCGCGGCGACCAGCCAGAAGCTCGGCCAGGCCATGTACGCGGACGCGCAGGGCGGCGCGGGCGGTGCCTCCGGCTCGGCCTCCGAGGGGTCGGGCAGCTCGGCGGGCGGCGATGACGACGTCGTCGACGCCGAGATCGTGGACGACGACAAGCCGAAGGGTGGTGCGGCGTGACTCAGGACCCGCAGGGCTTCGACAAGGAGCCTGAGGTCCCCGACGCCGAAGCGGCGACCCCCGACGCGACCGCTGAGCCCGAGACCCCTGACGCCGCCGAGGCGGGGGTCCCGGGCTCCGGCCCAGAGGGCGCCGCTGCCGCCGGGGACGGCTCCGCGGCTGACCAGAGCGTCGGCCAGGAGCAGCCCGCCGGCGACTCCCAGAAGGAAGCGGCGCTGACGGCGCAGCTGGACCAGCTCCGCTCGGCGCTGAACGAGCGCACGCAGGATCTCCAGCGGCTTCAGGCGGAGTTCCAGAACTACCGCCGCCGCGTCGAGCGCGACCGCGTCGCGGTCCGGGAGATGGCCGTGGCCAATATCCTGACCGAGCTGCTGCCCGTGCTCGACGACATCGGCAGGGCCCGGGACCACGGCGAGCTGGTCGGCGGCTTCAAGCAGGTCGCCGAGTCGCTGGAGACCGTGGTGGCGAAGATGGGGCTGATGCAGTTCGGCAAGGAGGGCGAGCCCTTCGACCCGACGGTGCACGAGGCACTGATGCACAGCTACTCGCCGGACGTCACCGAGACGACGTGCGTGCAGATCCTTCAGCCGGGGTACCGAATCGGCGACCGGACGATCCGTCCGGCGCGCGTCGGTGTCGCGGAGCCGCAGCCCGGCACGCAGCCGGGCAAGTCCGCGGCGGCCGACAGCGGCGCCGAGGGATCCGACGACAGCGAGCCCGAAAAGGAGAGCGGTGGCCCGGACGAGGGCTGACGTGGTGGCTGACCGGAAGGAGGGACGCCGGGGATGAGTACCAAGGACTTCATCGAGAAGGACTACTACAAGGTTCTCGGCGTCCCGAAGGACGCCACCGAGGCGGAGATCAAGAAGGCCTACCGCAAGCTCGCCCGGGAGAACCACCCGGACGCCAACAAGGGCGACGCTCGTGCCGAGGAGCGCTTCAAGGACGTCTCCGAGGCGTACGACGTGCTCGGCGACCCCAAGCGGCGCAAGGAGTACGACGAGGCGCGCGCCCTGTTCGGCGGCGGCGGCTTCCGGACGGGGCCCGGCTCCGGCGGTCAGTTCAGCTTCGACCTCGGTGACCTCTTCGGCGGCACCCAGGGGCCTGGCCCCGGGGGTGCCGCCGGGGGGTTCGGCGGCGGTCTCGGTGATGTCTTCGGCGGGCTGTTCAACCGCGGCGGTCCGGGCGCGCGGACGCAGCCCAGGCGTGGCCAGGACATCGAGTCGGAGGTGACGCTCAGCTTCACCGAGGCCGTCTCCGGCGCCACCGTCCCGCTGCGGATGTCGTCCAGCGCGGCCTGCAAGACCTGTTCGGGCACCGGCGACAAGAACGGCACACCCCGCGTGTGCCCGACCTGCGTCGGGACCGGACAGGTCAGCCGGGGCGGCGGGGGCGGCTTCTCGCTCACCGATCCCTGCGTCGACTGCCGGGGCCGCGGGCTGATCGCCCAGGACCCCTGCCCCGTCTGCCGCGGCAGCGGCCGCGCCACCAGCTCCCGCACGATGCAGGTGCGGGTGCCGGCGGGTGTCGAGGACGGGCAGCGCATCCGGCTGCGCGGCAAAGGCGCGCCCGGCGAGCGCGGCGGACCGAGCGGCGACCTCTACGTGACGGTCCACGTGGACAAGCACCCGGTCTTCGGCCGCCGAGGCGACAACCTGACCGTCACGGTGCCGGTGACCTTCCCCGAGGCGGCGCTCGGTGGTGAGATCAGGGTGCCGACGCTCGGCGGCCCGCCCGTGACGCTGAAGCTGCCCCCGGGCACGCCCAGCGGCCGGACCATGCGGGCGCGCGGCAAGGGAGCGGTCCGCAAGGACGGCACCCGCGGCGACCTGCTGGTCACCATCGAGGTGACCGTGCCGCGCGAGCTGAGCGACGAGGCGCGCAAGGCCCTGGAGGAGTACCGGAAGGCGGCCGGGGCAGAGGACCCCCGGGCAGCGCTGTTCGAGGCCGCGAAGGGAGAGTAACGAGATGGACGGCCGGAACGGACAGACCAACCCCTACGAGCTGACCGACGAAACTCCGGTGTACGTCATCTCGGTCGCGGCGCAGCTCTCGGGGATGCACCCGCAGACGCTCCGCCAGTACGACCGGCTCGGCCTCGTCTCCCCCGACCGTACGCCGGGCCGGGGCCGGCGGTACTCGGCCAGGGACATCCAGCTGCTCCGGCAGGTGCAGCGGCTCTCGCAGGACGAGGGGATCAACCTGGCCGGGATCAAGCGGATCATCGAGCTGGAGAACCAGGTCTCCGCGCTGCGCGCGCAGGTGGCCGAACTCCAGCAGGCCCTGGAGACCGCGGCCGTGACGATGCGCCAGCGCGAGGCGCAGGTCCACGCCTCCTATCGGCGTGACCTGGTGCCGTACCAGGACGTCCGCGCCTCGCAGGCCATCGTCGTCTGGCGCCCCGACCGGGGCCGCGGCTGACTGACCGGCTGGCGCGCGCCCGGCACCGCGGCGGTACCGGGCGCGCGCCAGCCGTGCCGCGGGTCAGTGCGCCGTGCCCGTGTTCCACAGCAGCCGGCCGTCGGCGGAGCGGATGGAGACGTCACCGCTGGCGCCGACGACGACGGTCGCGCCCGGATTGCCCGCGGTGGGCGTCTGCCAGACCACCGCCCCGGTGAAGTCCGTCACCACGATCTCGCCCGTCTCGCGGAACTCCGCCCCGATGGCCGACATCCCGGCGGTCGGCGAGGACCACCGCAGCTGCTCGTTCTCGTCCCGCACCACCAGCTCGCCGGTGTCCTCGAACCGCAGCCGGGCCCGGCCCGAGCTGACCACCTCGCCGCGGCGGAAAGCGGCGGGCGCGCTGATCACGCGGTCCGCCGGCAGGTCGCCGCCGCCCGGCGGGATCGTGCCCAGCGCGAGGGCCTCAAGCGTCGAGATCGAGGGCGTGAAGGCGTACACCGCGCCCTCGGTGCGCACGAACCGCTTCATCTCAAGCGGAACCGTGGCGTCCGGTCCCAGCTTCTCCGCGGGGAACGACACCGTGGTGTCGCCCCCGATCACCGGGTCCTTGCCCACGGCGGGAACGCGCAGCGGGAAGTTCTCGTCCCCGGCCCAGCTCCGCTGCACGAACTCGAACTGCGCCACCAGGTCGGCCTGGTACGAGATGAACAGCAGGCCGCGCTCGTCGTCGGACGCGGTGCCCGGACGGCCGCTGGCCGGGGCGTAGGGCGCGCCGTACGGCACCCCGCGCCGCATGATCCGCCGCGCGTCGACGATGCCGTCCTCGGGGAGCGCCACGTCGTCGTTGGGCCGCGACTTCAGGCCGTCGCGCGGGTTCGTCTTCCGGGTGTGGCAGAACAGCGGCGTCACCCGGCCGTCGAGGTCGTCCGCGTAGCTGATGTCGTTGTCGTCGACGGTCTGGCCCGGGTAGGGATCGGCGCCCGGCGAGGCCGCGACCGGGACGCCCGAGGGCCAGCGGCCGACCAGGCGTGCGGCCAGCCACGAGGAGTCGGCGTCCGCGGGCGCGACACCCTGGTCCTTGAGGTGCTCCAGCAGCGCATCGGCCTGTGCCCAGAAACTCTCCACGTCCTGCCCGAGCCGCCGCACCACGTGGAACGAGCCGTCGTTCATCCAGCCGGGCAGCCAGCCCGGGAGCCGGTTCTCCAGCTCCCGGCCGACCAGGAACTCCCCGGCCGGGATCAGCCGCGTTCCCGGCTTGCCCTGGACGTAGCCGGGGCGCTCGGGGTCCTCCGGGTCGAAGCCCTCGACGCCCGGCTGGCTGACGGCGTCCTTGAAGCCGAAGTGTTCCCTGCCGCGGCCGCTGTCCGGCAGCGTCGCCGCCGACTGCTCGAAGACGACGGACACCCGGGAGCAGGCCAGCTCCTGCCGTTCCTCGGCGAGCGCCGCCTCCAGCTCCTCCGCGTCGTCGGCGGCGACCGTCAGCACCGCGTGGACGGGTTCGTTGTGCGGGGCGCCGAACAGCCAGTTCTCCGGGGCGCTGTCGCCCGTGTCGCCGAGCAGGTCGCCGCGCGCCGCCGGTCCCTGGGCGAACGCCTCGCGGTTGCTGCCCGCCGGGAGGTCCAGCAGCGGGGCGCCGCCGATCAGCAGCTCCAGCCCGGCGTAGGTGAAGCTGATGCCGCGCCAGACGGCGTGCAGCCCTGTCGGCTCGGCGCGCAGGCGGCGGCGGGCGGTGCTGAAGTCGTAGTTGAACGCCGCGACGTCGGCCGTGGTGGCGATGCGCGGGGTCAGCTGCCGCAGCCAGTCGCGTGCCGGGCCCCGGTAGGCGAAGCGGAGGAACAGCAGCCGGACGTGGTCCTTGCGGAATCCGGCGAGGATGTCTCCCTGGATGTCGGTCGACGTGCGCAGCGGCAGTGTGGTCTCGGTCGTCGTGGGAGTGACCATGGGCTCTCCGGCTCTCCTGCGAAGGGGGTCAGGGCCCAGGTGACCGTACCGGCAGACCCCGCCGGACCGGGCGCTCCGCGCCCGCGACCCCGATGGCATCCACCCCTTCGCCGGAACGCGCCGGGCGGCGGACGCGGCGGTGCGCGGGAGCCGCCGCGGTCCGGTTGCGGTGCCGCCGGTGGCAGGCGGTTCGTTCGGCGAAGTCCCCGGCGGCGAGCCGCGGCGCTTGGAGGCCAGGGCCGGGTCGACGGCGGACTCCAGGCCCAGCGGGAAGCCGGGAAGCACCACCGTGGGCCGGGCCGGGCCGTGGCGTGGCGCCGATGCCGCGGACCGGCCCGCGGCTCGGCTCGGTGAAGTAGCCGGGGAGCTGCTGGATCAGGCCGGGCAGCATGATGCCGGTGGCGACCGGCGCGAGGGCGAACAGCCAGGGCCGGCGTCGTGGGCAGCGTCGTGGGCAGCGATCTCTGGGTCCGCGGTGCCGTCGAGGCCGGCGAAGCTGTCCGGCAGGTACGCGAACGCCGCGAGCGCCACGAGCGCCAGGGAGAGGCCGGCCGACAGGAAGAAGCCGCAGTTGAAGGCGGTCATGCTGCGGTCGCCGCGCCGGGGGAGACCGGTCGATGCCCGCCATGGCCGCGAGCGCTCCGCTCGCGGGGACTCACAGCGGGAACGCCAGGCCGTGGTCGCCGAGGCGACCGTGCCGAGGATCAGGGCCGCCACCAGCGTGACGGCGCAGGACGCGAACAGACCGGCGGCCATGCCGGCGCAGTCGCCGACGTTGTCCCCCACGTTATCGGTGCCACGTTGTCGGTGAGGGGCGCCGCGTTGCGCGGGTCGTCCTCGGGGATCCCCTGTTCGGCCTTTCCGACGAGGTCGGCGCCGACGTCGGCTGGCTTCGTGAAGATGCCGCCGCTGCGCATGGATATCGCGATCAGGGCATGGCCTGGTGGCGCACCGGAATGATCTGGCCGGTGCCGTGTGAATCAAGAGCCTGGCGTGCTGCGGCCACGCGCCATTGCTGCCATTACTGCCATGCTGCCATTACTGCGCACCGCCAGCCGCATTCCGAGGCAGCCTGTCGCCGCGGAAAAGCCGCGCCCAGCACGGAGAACAGGGAACGTCCCGATGCGCTGCCCCCAGCCGTCGGTGCCGGTGTCGGCCGAGAGATCCTTTCTGGCCAGCGTCACTGCGAGGGTGAGCGCTGCGAGGGCGACCAGCGCGATCACCACGGTCAGCCCGCGATCGCCGCCGGTGAGCTCCACGTCGCCGGCGTGTGGGGCCGCCAGCACGAGATGCGAATGATCCAGAAAAGGAGCCAGAAAGGGAGCCGCTATACCTCCTCCTCGACGCTCCGGCGCTCACCAGGCGTGCCCGGATGCAGAAGGCGGAAGGAAACACCACAGAGAGCAGGAACGGCCATGATGGCGGCCGGTCACTCATCGATCTGGTGAGTGAAAGATGGGTGAGAAAAAAATGCCCTGCTCGCGGCCGGGATCGTGGTGCCGGTCGCGGCAGGGAATGTGGAGCGGAGGGGGTTATTCAGGCCGCGCGGTGGCCGTGGGCCAGCTCATGCGGATCTTTCCGCCGCGCGTGTCGGAGACGACCTCGACGTCGTCCACGAGGCCGCTGATGACGGCCAGGCCGAGTTCGTCGGTGTCTTCGGCCGCCTCGGCAGCCGACCGCTCACGGGGCGCGGGCACGGCTCCGGGTGCGTCGTCCCCGACCTCGATGGTGAAGGACTTCTCACCCTCGGTCAGTGAGACGCGCACGGGGGAGTCCAGCCCGTGGGCCTCGTGCAGTCCGACCGCCCGGCTGCACGCCTCGCCCACGGCAAGCCTCAGTTCGTCGAGCACCGACTCCTCAACGCCTGCGCGCCGGGCCACCGCCGCGGCGACCAGCCGCGCGGTGCGCACATGCTCGGGCGACGCGCTGAAACGCAGTTCGACGGTGGCCATGCCATCCCCCTCAGTCGTGCCAGGACTCCGCCTCCGGGCCGGCGGCGGGCTGTGCCGCCGGCGCCCGGGTCGGTAGCGGTGAAGATCTCTTGCCTTCTCGGCCGGCCGGCGCGTGGCCGGCCGGCACGGATCAATCGGTGGCGGAGACCGCGTCCTCGACCGACTCGTGGATCGGGAACACCTTGGTCAGGCCCGTGATCCGGAAGATCTTGAGAATGCGCTCCTGGTTGCAGACCAGTCGCAGCGAGCCCTCCTGCGCGCGCACGCGCTTGAGGCCCCCTACGAGCACCCCCAGGCCGGTCGAGTCCAGGAAATCCACGCGCTCCATGTCCACCACCAGGTGGTGGTTGCCTTCGTTGACCAGCTCGACGAGCTGCTCGCGCAGCTTCGGCGCGGTGTATACGTCAATCTCGCCGCCTACCTCGACGACCGTGCGGTCGCCAACGGTCCGGGTCGACAGGGACAGGTCCACGGATCCTCCAGCACCTTGCTAACGGGCGGTCGCCCCCTGGGTATCCCCGCACAGCAGGGGACGGATCGGCAACCGCCAAGGCATTCAATCACTTACCGCCTGCCCAGGACGACGTCTTACAGCCATTGTCCGTCGGACCAGTGACTTCGGCACGGGTGCGAGACTCGATGTGATGTCCGCAGAGCAAGCCGCGCGCGCCACCGTGCCCGCCCAGATCCGCCGGAGCCCCACCCCCGGGGTGGTTCTCGAACGTCTGAGCGAGCGTTTGGAGCGGGCAGGCCGTCTCACCCACACGGAGCACGTGCCCGCCCGGCCGGGGCGCCATGCCTCCTGGCCGGACGGCATCCGGCCGGAGGTGACCGAGGCGGTCCGGGCCAGCGGCATCGACCGCCCATGGCGCCACCAGGCGCGTGTCGCCGCCCACGCGCTGCGGGGCGAGTCGGTCGTCGTCGCCACCGGCACCGCCTCCGGCAAGTCGCTGGCCTACCAGGTGCCCGTTCTCAGCGCCCTGCTCGACGGCGCCAGCGGCCGGGGCGATGGCTGGGGGAACAGCGCCCGGCGGGGCGCGACCGCCCTGTACCTCGCTCCCACCAAGGCGCTGGCCGCCGACCAGCTCAGAGCCGTCAAGCGCCTGGCGGCGCCGCTGGGCTCCGCCATCCGCCCCGCCGTCTTCGACGGCGACACCGCCCCCGAGGAGCGGGCCTGGGCCCGCCAGCACGCCAACTGGCTGCTCACCAACCCGGACATGCTCCACCGCGGTCTGCTCCCCGGCCACCGCAGGTGGGCCGCGTTCCTGCGGGCGCTGCGGTACGTCGTCATCGACGAGTGCCACGTCTACCGCGGCGTCTTCGGCTCGCACGTTGCGCAGGTGCTGCGGCGGCTGCGGCGCGTGTGCGCCCACTACGGCAGCCACCCGGCGTTTCTGCTGGCCTCCGCGACCACGGCGGACCCCGGCGCCTCGGCTGCTCGGCTCACCGGCCTGCCCGTCGCCGAGGTCACCGAGGACGACTCCCCGCGCGGCGAACTGGTCTTCGCCCTGTGGGAGCCCCCGCTGACCGAGGAGCGCGGTGAGCGCGGCGCCCCCGTCCGCCGCACCGCGACCGCCGAGACCGCCGAACTCCTGACCGATCTCGCCGCGGCGGAGGTCAGGACCCTCGCCTTCGTCCGCTCCCGGCGCGCCGCCGAGCTGGTCGCGCTGATCGCCCAGGAACGCCTCGCCGCCGATGCCCCCGGCCTGGCGCGGCGGATCGCCGCCTACCGCGGCGGCTATCTGCCCGAGGAACGCCGGGCACTGGAGCGTGCGCTCCACGACGGGGAGCTGCTCGGCCTGGCGGCCACCACCGCGCTCGAGCTTGGCGTGGACATCGCCGGGCTGGACGCCGTGCTGCTGGCGGGCTATCCGGGCACCCGAGCCTCGCTGTGGCAGCAGGCGGGCCGGGCGGGGCGCCGGCACCAGGGCGCGCTGGCGGTGCTCGTCGCCCGCGACGATCCGCTGGACACCTATCTCGTCCACCACCCCGAGGCGCTGTTCGACCAGCCGGTCGAGAGCACCGTCCTCGACCCGGGTAACCCGTACGTCCTGGCGCCGCACCTGTGCGCTGCCGCCGCGGAACTTCCCCTGACCGGCACTGACACCGGCACTGACACTGACACCGGTACTGACACCGGGGACGTCACCGGTGAGGAGACGGCGCCGCTGTTCGACCCGGCCGCCGCCGAGCTTCTGCCCCGGCTCCAGGCCCGCGGCCTGCTGCGCCGCCGGGGCGCCTCCTGGTACTGGACCCGCAAGGAGCGCCCGGCCGACCTCGTGGACATCCGGGGCCAGGGCGGTGAGCCGGTGCGGGTCGTGGAGGCCGGCACCGGGCGGCTGCTGGGCACCGTGGACGCCGCGGCCGCCCACACCACCGTCCACGAGGGCGCCGTCCACCTCCACCAGGGGCGCGCTTATGTGGTCAGGGAGCTGGACCTGTCGGAATCGGTGGCGCTGGTGGAGGAGGACAGCCCGCCCTGGACCACCTCGGCCCGGGACACCACCGAACTGACCGTCCTCGAGACCGAGGCGGAGATCCCCTGGGGCGACGCCCGGCTGTGCTTCGGTTCCGTGGAGGTCACCCACCAGGTCGTCTCCTACCTGCGCCGCAAACTGATCACCGGCGAGGTGCTCGGCGAGACCCGGCTGGACCTGCCGCCACGCACGCTGCGGACCCGGGCGGTCTGGTGGACCGTGACCGAGGACCAGGTCGCGGCCGCCGGGCTGGGGCCCGAGGTGCTGCCCGGTGCCCTCCACGCCGCCGAGCACGCCGCCATCGGCATGCTGCCGCTGTTCGCCACGTGTGACCGCTGGGACATCGGCGGCGTGTCCACGGCGCTTCACCCCGACACCCTGCTGCCGACCGTGTTCGTCCATGACGGCCACCCGGGCGGCGCGGGCTTCGCCGAGCGGGCCTTTCACACTGCCCGCCCCTGGCTGGCCGCCACCAGGGAGGCCATCACCGCCTGCGCCTGCGCGCACGGCTGCCCCTCCTGCATCCAGTCGCCCAAGTGCGGCAATGGCAACGAACCCCTCCACAAGGGCGGCGCCGTCCGGCTCCTGGCGCAGCTGCTGAGCGGCGCCCCCGGCGGCAGCGGCTGAGGACGCCGCCAAAGCGGCCGCGTCCGCCGGGCCGGCCCGCGCCCGGGACCGGGCGGCGTAGGGACCCGCGCGGCATTCCGCCGTCAGATCGGCGATCTCCCCGGCCACGTGGCAGCGCACCAGCCGCGCCCCCTGGGCCCGCGCCACCCGCTCCGCCATGCCGCACGCGGCCTCCTGGCCGTCGAGCGCTAGCCGCGCCGCGGCCAGCGCGGCCATGTCGGCGGACCGGTCGGCCCGCTGCCGGGCCGCGGCGGCCTGGCCCACGGCCAGCAGGGCCAGGAACACCACACCCAGCACGGACACGCACAGCACGGCCCACACCGTGGCCGAGCCCCGGTCCCCGGCCCGGTCAGGCGTCCTCGGCATACGCCACCGCCTCACCGCCGACCCGGACCGCCAGCGGCCCGGGACCCGGAGCCCGGGCAGCCACCGTGACGCGGAAGAACGGCCCCTCGCGCGTCACCTCGACCGTCGCGCCCCGGGGCGCCGCTGCCTCGGCGATCCGGGTGGCGGCGGCCGTGTCCTCACCCCGGGCGGCGGCCCGGGCCCCGGCGCGGGCCGCATCGCCGCACCGCGCCTGCGCTGCCACCGCCCCCAGGCCCCACATCAGCATCCCGACGAGCAGGACCAGCGCCGGAATGACCACCGCTGCCTCCGCCGTGACCTGCCCCCGGTCGCCTGCCGCGCGGCGGCGCTCCTCACGGCCCCTCACTGAGCGCCCTCTCCACCAGGTCCTCCAGCAGGCCGGTGACCGTCCCGGAGGTGACGACCTGGTACAGCACGGCCGCGAACGCGGCGGCCGCCAGCGTGCCGATGGCGTACTCGGCGGTGCTCATGCCCGCGTCCCGCCAGCGGGCCGGCCCGCCCGGCGGCCAGCGGCGGACGAGGAACGAGCGGAAGAACAGGAACGGACTCACAGCCAACCTCCAGTCGTGACGTGCTCTTTCGTGCGCGTTCGTGCGCGTTCGTGCGCGTCGTGCGGGTCAGCGCCTCGCCCGGGATCACAGCAGCTCCCGGGCGAGGCCCAGCAGCACCGGCGCCACGCCCAGCAGAAGAAAGGCGGGGAGGAAACACAGGCCCAGCGGTGCCGTCACGTACACGCCGGCCCGGCGTGCCCGGGCCTGGGCGGCGCGCAGCCGCCGCGCACGGCACTCGGCGGCTTCCCGCGCCACCACCTCGGCGACGGGCGCCCCGCTGGTCTGGGACAGCTCCAGGCGCCGCGCCAGCCCCGCCGCGCCCGGCAGCCGGCCGACGGCCCGCCACACCGCCGCGGGCTCCCCGCCCAGCCGCAGCTCCGCCGCCGCCCGCCGCAGGGCCGCGGCCACCGGCCCCTCGAGCGAGGCGCCGACCGCGGCGGCGGCACGCTCGGGCGCCGCACCCGCCTCAAGACAGGCCGCCAGCAGCCCCATGGCCAGCGCCAGCCGCTCATCCTCGGCCGCTGGCCGCCCGGTGCTGCCCCGGCGGCGCACCAGCGGCGTCCCATGGCCCTGCGGCACCAGGCGGCGGCGCGCCACCCCGGCACACCACACGAGGAAGGACCCCGCGAGCACCGCTCCCGCGGCCGTCACGGCGCGCTCCGCTCCGCCGCGCGCGTCAGCGCGGCCGTCCAGGCCAGACCCGCGCCCTCCAGCAGCGCGCCCGCGCCCAGACAGGCCAGGCCCAGCGGCGTGTGCAGCAGCTCGCGCAGCGGCGCCGCCCCCATGGCCGAGCCGAGCAGCAGCCCGACGACGGGCAGCCCCGCCAGCATCAGCGCGGTGACCCGCGGCCCTGCCAGCTGGGCCCGCAGCTCCTCGTGCTGGTCGTGCTCCGCCCGCAGCGCCTCGGCGACCCGCTCCAGGCCGGCCGCCAGCGAGGCGCCCTGGTCGGTCGCCACCTCCCAGCAGGCCGCGACCCCGCTCAGCCCGCCGGCCCCGGGCCGCGCCGCCGCCGCGCGCAGCGCCCCTGGAACGTCGCCGCCGTAACGGGCCGCCGCGAGCAGCGCGGCCCGGTGGTCACGCCCCAGCTCCGCCGCGCGCTCGGGCACCAGCACGGTGACGAGCGAAGGACCGGGCGGCCTGCCCGCACGCACCTCACACGCCAGCGACCGGCACAGGTCGATCACGGCCTCCCGCCGCCGCGCGGCGGCCTCGCGCTCCCGGCGGCGACGCCACCAGCGGGCCGCCAGCGGCGCCAGCAGCGCGGCGGCCAGCGGGGGCAGCGGGGACCGGCCCCACACCCCCAGCAGTGCCCCCGCCGCCAGGCAGCACAGCACCACCCGCGACCCCGGCCGGGCCAGCGCCCAGGACAGCACCCAGGACAGCGCCCGGGGCAGCCGCGGCCGCCGCCGGGGCGGCACCCCCCGGGCCGGCGCCCCGCCCGCGGCCAGCGTCCTGGCCCGGTGCCGTGCCGGAGCGCCGCCGGCCAGCAGCCAGGCGCCGGCTCCCGCGCACAGCGCGGCGGTGACCTGCCCGAGCTGGTCCGCCAGCTGACCGCTCACGGCCGCTCACCTCCACGCGCGCACAGCTCCGCGAGCCGGGCCCAGCCGGCTTCCTCGGTGAAGCCCGCGGCCGACCACCGGGCAGCGGGCACGGTCCGCACCAGCCCGGCCTCGCCCCGCTCGCGGTGCAGCACGTGCACCTCGGCGATCCGGCGCTGTCCCGATGCCCGGTCCCTGACCAGGTGCAGCACCACCGACAGCGCCGCGGCGAGCTGGCTGTGCACGGCCGCCCGCGGCAGCCCTGCCGCGATGCCCAGTGCCTCAAAGCGGGCCGGCACGTCGGCCGCCGCGTTGGCGTGCAGCGTGCACGCGCCGCCGTGGCCCGTGTTCAGGGCGGCCAGCAGGGTGGCGGCCTCCGGGCCGCGCACCTCGCCGACGACCAGCCGGTCGGGCCGCATCCGCAGGGCCTGCCGCACCAGATCCGCCAGATCCACCCGCCCCACGCCTTCCTGGTTGGCCGGGCGGGTCTCCAGCCGCACCACGTGCGGGTGGCTGGGCCGCAGCTCAGCCGAGTCCTCGACCAGCACGATCCGCTCGCTGCCCGGCACCAGGCCCAGCAGCGCGGCCAGCAGGGTGCTCTTGCCTGAGCCCGTGCCGCCTGTCACCAGAAACGACAGGCGCGCGCCGAGCACCGCCCGCAGCAGGCGCTCACCGCCCGGCGGTACCGTCCCCGCGGCCGTGAGCTCCGCCAGCGTGAACGCCCGGTGGCGCACCACTCGCAGCGACAGGCACGGCGCGCCCACGGCGACCGGCGGCAGCACCGCGTGCAGCCGTGTGCCGTCGGGCAGCCGGGCGTCCACCCACGGGCAGGCGTCGTCCAGCCGCCGCCCGGCCGCCGCCGCAAGACGCCGCGCCAGCGCCCGCACGGCGGCGGCGCCGGCGAACCGCACCGGGGCGCGCTCCAGGCCGCTGCCCCGGTCGACCCAGACGTCCTCCGGCCCGTTGACGAGGACGTCCGTGACGTCGGGGTCGGCGAGCAGCGGCTGGAGGGGACCGGCACCCACCAGCTCCGAGCGCAGCGCCCGCACCACCGAGCGGACCGCGCCGTCGCCCAGCGGCAGCCCCTCCTCGCGCAGCGCTTCGGCGACCCGCCCCGGCGTCGGCTCCGCACCCGCCTCGGCCAGCCGCAGCCGGACCGCGTCCAGCAGCTCCGGCAGACTGGGCAGGCCCCCGCGCGCCGCGGCCGGCGGGGCGGTCACGCCCGGCTCCCCGCCGCGGGCAGCGCCCGCTGCAGCAGGCTGGCGCTGAACCGCGCCAGCGGCTCCTTCGGGTCCCCGCCGGGCGGCTCGCCCCGGTCAGCCGCCTCCGCCAGCCCTGGCGTCTCGGGAAGCTCGCCCGCCAGCGGCAGCCCCAGCAGCCCCGCGGTCTCCTCGGCCGCCAGCCCGCGGCCGGTGCCCGGCCTGCTCACCACCCGCAGGTCACGCACCAGCGCCCCGGCCGTGGCCACGACCTGGCGCGCGGCGGCCAGCGCCCGCAGCGATCCCGGCACCACCAGCAGCCCGAGGTCGAGCCGTGTCAGCGCCTCGGCGGCCGCCTCGTCGACCGTCCGGGGCAGGTCCACGACGACGAGGCCGCCGCCGCGGCCCGCGGCGGTGAGCACCGCGCGCATCGCCGCGGCGGGCAGGCGGGTGCCGCCCTCCCGGTCCCAGCTCAGCAGGCTCAGCCCGTGTGCCCGGGGGAGTGACTCGTGGAGCGCCGCTGCCGACAGTTGCCCCTCGGCCGAGGCGAACGCGGGCCAGCGCGGCCCCGGGTCGCGCTCCCCGCCGAGCAGCACGTCCAGGCCGCCGCCCAGCGGGTCGCCGTCGACGAGCGTGGCGCGCCTGCCCTGCCGGGCGGCGGTGAGGGCCAGCGCGCAGGCGAGCGCGGACGCGCCCGCCCCGCCGGAGCCGCCCAGCACCCCGAGGACGAGCCCGGACCGCTCCGGCGGGCCGACGGCGTCCGCGACGCGCTCGGCCAGCCACGCCTCGTCGCCCGGCAGGTGCACGACCTGCTCGGCGCCGAGGGCGACCCCGCGCTCCCAGATGGTGTGGTCGTCCAGGTCACGGCCGACCAGCAGCACACCGGGGCGCCTGCCGGGCCAGGGCGGGGAGCCGCCCCGCGCGGCGGCGCGGTCGTCGCCCACCAGGACGAGCGCCGCCTCCTCCCACCGTTCGGTGCTGACGGGCGTGCCGTGCGCTACGTCGGCCTTCGCCCCGGCGGCCGCGCACAGCCGCAGCAGATCGTCGAGGGTCTCCTCGTTCTCCGTGAGGATCAGTACGGGCCGCGTCACGCGCACGTCCCCCTTCGCGGAATGCGCCCGGATCATCACCGGACGTGATGGACAGTGACGTGTCCACCGTGCCCGCTCGCACGGCCCCGTGGCGGGCCCGGCCCGAATCTGTGGACAGCCCCGCCCTTGTGGATAACTCCGTCACCCGTCTGAGTGAGGTGGGCAGGGGGAGGGGGCAGAAACGCAGAGGCGGGGAACCGATCGGTCGTGGAACCAAGCGGGAGAGAACCGGCGTCTGTTTTGTCGCGGGCCGCACGGCGGGGAGCGGCCCGCGGAGTATCCCCAGACATGCGACGACCCCCGCCGGGGGGGAGAGCGGGGGTCGTCTTCCTCGGCCTCGACTCGGGGGGGAGGAGTCGGACCGGGTTAGCACGGTCGCGAACGATCCGTGACTTCCATGGTGTACCCGAGAGCCTTCTCAGGCAAACCCACGCGCCACAGCCTACGCCGAATGGCTGGCCCGTATGCTCGGAGCGTGGAAAACCTGCCCCAGCCACGCGCCGCGGCCTTCTTCGACCTGGACAAAACGATCATCGCCAAGTCGAGCACGTTCACCTTCAGCAGGCCGTTCTACCGGGGCGGACTCATCAACCGGCGGGCCGTGCTGCGCGCCGCGTACACCCAGTTCGTCTACATGCTCGGCGGCGCGGACCACGACCAGATGGAGCGCATGCGGGAGTATCTCTCCGCGCTGTGCAAGGGCTGGAACGTCCAGCAGGTCAAGGAGATCGTGGCCGAGACCCTCCACCAGGTGATCGACCCGATCATCTACGACGAGGCCGCTTCCCTCATCGAGCGGCACCACCTCGCCGGGCGCGACGTGGTGATCGTCAGCTCCTCCGGCGCCGAGGTGGTCGAGCCCATCGGGGAGCTGCTCGGCGCCGACCGGGTGGTGGCCACGCGCATGGTCGTCGAGGACGGCCGCTACACCGGGGAAGTCGAGTACTACGCGTACGGGCCGGCGAAGGCCGAGGCGATCGCCGGGCTGGCCGAGTCCGAGGGGTACGACCTGTCGCGCTGCTACGCCTACAGCGACTCGGTGACCGACGTGCCGATGCTGGAGACGGTGGGGCACCCGCACGCGGTCAACCCGGACCGGGCGCTGCGCAAGGAGGCCGCTGCCCGGGGATGGCCGGTGCTGTCGTTTGAGCGTCCCGTCCGGCTCAGGAAGCGGCTTCCGTCGTTCTCGCTGGGGTCCCTGGGAGCCCTGGGCGCCCGCCCGGCGGTGGTCGCCGGGGCGGCGGTGGCGGCGGCCGCCGGCGCGGCGGGCCTCGTCTGGTACGCCAGCCGCCGCCGGGCGTTCCGGGGCGCCTGAGCGGTGTGACGGCTGACAAGCCAGCAGCCTGCCCGGGCTCCCGTTGACGATGGCCTCAGGGGGGACCTCACGGGTGCCCCCCGCGGATTCTGGCAACAGGCCGGCTCACAGGCCGGCTCAGGCGACGCCGCGTTGCAGCGCCTCGCAGACGGCGACGGACTCCCGCGCCCCCAGCTCCACGGCCTGGCCGCAGCGGGCGATCCAGGCGGTGATGCCCTCCGGCGTGCCAGTGGCGTACTCCGCCAGCCCCGCCAGGTAGGCCTCGGCACCGGCCTCCGCGTGCCCGACCTCGGCAGGCGCCACCGCCTTCGGGTCCAGGCCGCCGCTGATCAGGGTGAGGCGTTCGGCGGCGCGCGCGACGAGGCCGTTGTGGCTGCGGAAGGGGCGCAGCGTGGCCAGCTCGGCGTGGACCAGGCCGGCGGTGACGAGGGCGGGGGCGCGTGAGCTGGTGACGACGAGCCGGGCGAGGGCGTCCAGCCGGGCCGCTACTTCCCGCGCGTTGGGGGGCGGCCCGAGCGCGTCGAGCTCCGGTTCGCCGACGTCCTCGCCGTCGAGCCGGGGCCGACCGACGCCGTCCGGCGCCGTGGCGGCCTCGCCGCCCGCGGCCAGCAGGTGGAGCCGCGCCAGCACCTGGAGCGGTGAGGAGCGCCACACCTCGAGCGACGGGCCCGCCTCTCCGGTGAGCCGCAGCGCCGCCCCGACCGTGCGCGCCCCGGCGTCGCCGCCGAAGTCGCTCCGTCTGCGCACCTCCTCCAGCGCCCAGTCGGCGCCGGAGAGCGCGGCCGAGGCGCGCGCGCCGCGCAGCGCGGCCTCTGCGGCGACCTCAGGGGCGCGCCGGCGCATCACGCGATGCCGGTAGGCGCGGTCGACGGCCGTGCGCGCCGCGTTTACGGCCGCTTCGACCCCGGGCAGCGCGGCCAGGGGCGCCAGTGGATCGCCCGTGGCGCGGGGGGATGCGTCAGCGCTCATGGCACCGCAGCCTACGGCCGCCGCCGCGCGCTACGCTAATGAACATGAAGATCGCTTTCGTTGGCAAGGGCGGCAGCGGAAAGACGACGCTGTCCTCGCTGTTCATCCGGCACCTGGCCGCGCGGGGAGTTCCGGTCACGGCCGTGGACGCCGACATCAACCAGCACCTGGGCGTGGCGCTCGGCCTCGGCGAGGAGGAGGCCGCCGCGCTGCCCCCGATGGGCGGTCAGCTGCCGCTCATCAAGGACTACCTGCGGGGCTCGAACCCCCGGATCCTGTCGGCCGAGTCGATGATCAAGACCACGCCGCCGGGCCGCGGTTCGCGGCTGCTGCGGCTCGGCGAGGACAACCCCGTCTTCGACGCCTGCGCCCGCCGGATCTCTCTCGGCGACGGCGAGGCGCGGCTGATGGTCACCGGGCCGTTCACCGACGACGACCTGGGCGTCGCGTGCTATCACTCCAAGACCGGCGCCGTGGAGATGTGCCTGAACCACCTGGTGGACGGGCGGGACGAGTACGTCGTCGTCGACATGACGGCGGGGAGCGACTCGTTCGCCTCGGGCATGTTCACGCGCTTCGACATGACGTTCCTGGTGGCCGAGCCGACCCGCAAGGGTGTGTCCGTCTACCGGCAGTACCGCGAGTACGCCCGTGACTTCGACGTCGCGCTGCGCGTGGTCGGCAACAAGGTGCAGGGCCCGGACGACGTGGCGTACCTGCGGGAGCACGTGGGCGATGACCTGCTCGTAACGGTGGGGCACTCGGCCTGGGTGCGCGCCCTGGAGCGCGGCGAGCAGCGGCCGTTCGGCGAGCTGGAGGAGCCGGTGCGCGCGGCGCTCGGCACGCTGCATGAGGCGGCCGACGCCTCCTACGAGCGGCGCGACTGGGAGCGGTACACCCGGCAGATGGTGCACTTCCACCTGAAGAACGCCGAGAGCTGGGGGAACGCCAGGACCGGCGCGGACCTGGCCGCCCAGGTGGACCCGGACTTCGTGCTGCGCGAGGAGGCCAGCCCGCAGCCGGTGTGAGCCCGGCCGCGGGCCGGCCGCCCGTGCTCAGCCGCGCAGGAAGTCGCTCCAGCCCTCCTGCGGGGCCTCGCCGACGCCGAGGCTCCGCAGCTTGTCGAGGACCTCGGGATCCTGGGCGTCGAGCCAGTCGACGAGCTGCTTGAAGGAGACACACTGGACGTCCTCGCGCGGGCACAGCTCGGCGATCACGTCCTCGACGGCGTCCATGTAGATGCCGCCGTTCCACTGGTTGAAGTGGTTGCCGATGATCAGGGGAGCGCGGTTGCCGTGATAGGTCCGGTCGAAGGCGGCGAGCAGGCCCTCGCGCATCTGGTCCTCCCAGTACGGGTACAGCGCGGGATCGCCGCTTTCGGGGCCTGACTGGTTGACCATGAAGTTGTAGTCCATGGACAGCGTCTCGAAGGACTCCCCGGGCATGGGCACCAGCTGGAGCGGGATGTCCCAGATGCCGTTCCGCTTGTCCGGCCATACCTGGGGGCCGCTGCCGCTGGCGTCGTAGCGGAATCCGGCGTCGGCGGCGGCCTGCAGGAGGTTGTCCTGGCCCTCCAGGCAGGGGGCCCGTCCGCCTGCCAGCTCCTGCTCGTAGTCGAACGGCAGCGGCGGCAGGTCCTCGAAGCCGGTGGTGGTCTTCCAGTGCTCCACCATCCACTTGGCCTGCTCCAGCTCGCTGGTCCACTGTTCAGGGGTCCAGCTCGCGACGCCGTCCGGGCCGCAGAAATGCCCGTTGAAGTGGGTGCCGATCTCGTGGCCTTCGAGCCAGGCGCTGCTCAGCTCCCGGAGGGTGTCGGCGACGTGGTCGTCGCTGAGGTAGCTGATGTCGGAGGCGCCGGGCTCGCGTTCCGGCGGCCGGTAGAGCTCCCGCTGGTCTTCGGGGAGCACGTAGAGGCCGGAGAGGAAGAAGGTCATCGTCGCGTCGTAGGTGCGGGCGGCCTCCCGGAACCGGGAGAACAGCCCGCTGCCGTCCTCGCCGGCGCCGTCCCAGGAGAAGACGACGAACTGCGGGGGCGGCTCGCCGGGCTCCAGGCGCGTGGGCTGTGGCTGGTGCGGCTGGGCGCCGGTGTACGCGGTCGAGCCGTCGCCGATCAGCCGGGGCGGGGGGTGTTGCGGCGCCTCGCGCGCGGGGGCGCTCGCGCCGTGGCCGCCGTCGCCCGCGGCGTCCTCCGCGCCGTCGTCTGAGCAGCCCGCGAGCGCGACCGCGAACGACGCGGCCGCCGCGCAGCCCGCTCGGAGGGTCCGCCACCTGCCCCTTCTCGGTTGTCCGCCGTATCCGCCGCTGGTGCGGCGTGCGCACGTCATCGCCGATCACGCTCCTCCCGCTGTCGCTGGGTGCCTACGTGACCAAAATGTCCGAGAGTCAGTAAATATGATTGTTAGACATTCGTACCTGATGAGAAGTTCGCTCGGATGGCTCAGCTTTAGGGCGTGTTGAGCTGGATTCCGGGCGCCGCTGGCGCTCCGGGAAAGCGGACGGCCGTGCCGCCCGCGTGCCGTTCGGCGCACGCCCGGGCCGTTCGGCGCAACGGGAGGGCAGCGCGGCGATGACGGGCCTTGTCAAAGGGCATCCGGGCTGATGGGGTGTGTCCTGGGACACAGCTGACATCCGCAGGGGAGATGCCGTGAGTAACGAGAGCCTGGCCAATCTCATGACGGAGAAGCGGAGGTTCGCGCCTCCCGCCGAGGTCGCCGCCAACGCCAATGTCACGAGCGAGGCGTACGCGGCCGCCGCCGCGGACCGGCTGGGGTTCTGGGCCGAGCAGGCGCGCAGGCTCGCCTGGGAGAAGGAGCCCACCGAGACGCTCGACTGGTCCAATCCGCCGTTCGCCAAGTGGTTCGCCGACGGCCGCCTCAACGTCGCGTACAACTGCGTCGACCGCCACGTCGAGGCGGGACACGGTGACCGCGTCGCCATCCACTTCGAAGGCGAGCCCGGGGACAGCCGCTCCCTCACCTACGCCGAGCTCCAGCGCGAGGTCTCCCAGGCGGCGCACGCGCTGACGGAACTGGGGGTGAACGCCGGGGACCGCGTCGCGATCTACATGCCGATGATCCCCGAGACGGTCATCGCCATGCTCGCCTGCGCCCGCATCGGCGCCCCGCACTCCGTCGTCTTCGGCGCCTTCTCCGCCGACGCCCTCGCCACCCGCATCGAGGACGCCGACGCCCGCGTCGTCATCACCGCGGACGGCGGCTACCGGCGCGGCCAGCCCCACGCGCTGAAGCCGTCCGTCGACGAGGCGCTGACCCGTCCCGGCGCCTCCGGCGTCCGCAGCGTCCTCGTCGTGCGCCGCACCGGCCAGCCCATCCCGTGGTCCGAGGGCCGCGACGTGTGGTGGCACGAGGCGCTGGAGCGGCAGCCCGAGGTCCACACGCCGCAGGCGTTCGACGCCGAGCACCCGCTGTTCATCCTGTACACCTCCGGCACCACCGGGAAGCCGAAGGGCATCCTGCACACCTCGGGCGGCTACCTGACCCAGGTCTCCTACACCCACCACGCGGTCTTCGACCTCAAGCCCGAGACCGACATCTACTGGTGCACCGCCGACGTCGGCTGGGTCACCGGGCACTCGTACATCGTCTACGGCCCGCTCTCCAACGGCGCCACCGAGGTGCTCTACGAGGGCACGCCCAACACCCCGCACACCGGCCGGTGGTGGGAGATCGTGCAGAAGTACAAGGTCACGATCGTCTACACCGCGCCCACCGCGATCCGGACCTGCATGAAGTGGGGCGACGACGTCCCGGCCAAGTTCGACCTGTCGAGCCTGCGCATCATCGGCTCCGTGGGCGAGCCCATCAACCCCGAGGCCTGGGTGTGGTACCGCAAGCACATCGGCGGCGACCGCACGCCCGTGGTGGACACCTGGTGGCAGACCGAGACCGGCAGCATCATGATCAGCCCGCTGCCCGGCGTCACCGAGGCGAAGCCCGGCTCCGCCCAGGTCCCGCTGCCCGGCATCAGCGCCACCGTCGTCAACGACCAGGGCGAGGAGGTGCCCAACGGCTCCGGCGGCTACCTGGTGCTCACCGAGCCCTGGCCGTCGATGCTCCGCACCATCTGGGGCGACGACCAGCGCTACATCGACACGTACTGGTCGCGCTTCCCCGGCCGGTACTTCGCCGGCGACGGCGCCAAGAAGGACGAGGACGGCGACATCTGGCTGCTCGGCCGCGTCGACGACGTCATGCTGGTCTCCGGCCACAACATCTCGACGACCGAGGTGGAGTCCGCGCTCGTCTCCCACCCCAGGGTGGCCGAGGCCGCGGTCGTCGGCGCCAAGGACCCGCAGACAACGCAGGCCATCTGCGCGTTCGTCATCCTGCGCGGCGGTGAGTCCGCCGAGCTGGACGAGGAGAGCCTCGCCGAGGAGCTCCGCGCCCACGTGTCGAAGGAGCTGGGCCCGATCGCCAAGCCCAAGCGCATCCTGGCCGTCGACGAGCTGCCGAAGACACGGTCGGGCAAGATCATGCGCCGCCTGCTGCGCGACGTCGCGGAGAACCGCCAGCTCGGCGACGTCACCACGCTGACGGACCCGCGGGTCATGGAGCTGATCCAGCGCAAGCTTCCGCCGGCCCCCGCGGAGGACTGACGCGGCGGCCACCGGCCCCGGCAGGAACCACGGGCCCGGCCCCCGGCGCGCGCCAGGGGCCGGGCCCGCATAGCATCGGCGGAAATCACTCCCCAGGGCGATGGTGCCGAGTCAACGTCTGACGGCCCGCCAGCGTCCCACTAGTGTCACGTGCACTGCCCGGTCCCTCACACCGGCGGCCCACCGTGACAAACCGCGAAGTAAGGAGTCCTCCGATGACCGCAGCCGACGAGGGCCGCAGCCTCGGCGAACTGGTCGCGTCGGCCACGACCGAACTGTCCGCCCTCGTGCACGAGGAAATCGCCCTCGCCAAGGCCGAGATCCGCCAGGACGTCAAACGCGTCCTGTTCGGCAGCTTCGCCGCGATCGTCGCGGGTCTGCTGGGCGTGTTCGCCGTCCCGCTCTTCAGCTTCGCCCTGGCGTTCTGGCTGCGGAACTGGTGGGACATCCCGCTGGCGCTGGCCTGTGCGCTCGTCGGCGCGCTGTATCTGGTGCTGGCGCTGGTGCTGATCCTGCTGGCGAAGGGCAGGTTCTCGCGCGTCGAGCCGCCCCGCCGCTCCCTCGGCTCGGCCCGGGAATCGGCGGCGGTGCTCTCGCGCGTGCGGCCGCACCCCCGGACCGTGCCCGCCGGAGCCCTCGCGGACGCCCCCGCGGACGAGAAGGCAGACTCAGCACTATGACTGCCTCCGTCATCCTCAGGGACGGGCCCTGGACCCACCGGGATGTGGCAGCCAACGGCGCGCGGTTCCACATCGCGGAGGTGGGCGACGGGCCGCTCGTGCTTCTGCTCCACGGCTTCCCGCAGTTCTGGTGGGCCTGGCGCCACCAGCTGACGGCGCTGGCCGACGCCGGGTTCCGGGCCGTGGCCATGGACCTGCGCGGCGTCGGCGGTTCCGACCGCACCCCGCGCGGCTATGACCCGCCCAACCTGGCGCTGGACATCACCGGCGTCATCCGCTCCCTCGGCGAGCCCGACGCGGCGCTGGTCGGCCACGACCTCGGCGGCTACCTGGCGTGGACCGCCGCCGTGATGCGGCCCAAGCTGGTCCGCCGCCTCGCCGTCGCGTCGATGCCGCACCCCCGCGTGTGGCGCTCGGCCCTGCTGACCGACCCCCGGCAGACGGTCGCCAGCGGCGCGGTCTGGCGCTTCCAGAGCCCCTGGCTCCCGGAGCGCCGGCTCGTCGCCGACGGGGCCGCGGCCGTCGGCGAGATGCTGCGGGCCTGGTCGGGGCCGCGGCAGCCGGAGCAGGAGGCCGTGGACGTTTACCGCGAAGCCATGTGCATCCCCTCCACGGCGCACTGCGCGATAGAGCCGTTCCGCTGGCTGGTGCGCTCGCTGGCCCGCCCCGACGGCGTGCAGTTCAACCGCCGCATGAAGCGGCCCGTGCTGGTGCCCACGCTGCACCTGCACGGCTCCCTCGACCCGGTCATCCGCACGCGCAGCTCCGCCGGATCCGGTGAGTACGTCGAGGCGCCCTACCGCTGGCGGCTCTTCGACGGGCTGGGGCACTTCCCGCACGAGGAGGACCCCCTCGCGTTCAGCTCCGAGCTGATCGAATGGCTCCGCGACCCCGAGCCTGACCGGCGGTAACGCGGCCGTGACGGCCCGTGCGGTCATGCCCGCGGCATAGGCCCCGCGACTTCGGGCCCGGGCGGTTACTGACCTTGTGCCCCGGGCAGGGAGACGTTATGGGCTGGACGCACGATTTCCGTGACGTGGCACGTGATCGGAGCGGCAATGGGGCCGCTTCCTCCCGGCAGGCGCAGCGCGCCGTCCGGCGCCTCCAGGGCGTCGCTCCCGGAGAGGATGCGTACCCCCCGTACCCGCGCGATCCTCACATCGGCTTCCCCAGGCTGCTGGGGCGCCGGGCGCGCTGGGTGAGCGTCCGGCTGCGGCACCCGCGCGGCTAGCGGCGCGCCGCACCCGGCCCATACCGCGGCCCATACCGCGGCTCACCTTGCGGTTCAGACCGCGCTTCCGAAAGCGGCTCACACCGCGGCTCACATCGCGCAGTTCTGGCTGTCCACGGGCTCGTCGGCGGTCCGGCCGCGGGCCGCCAGGCCGCGGACCTCGTCATAGGTCAGCGCGTACCCCGTGCTGGGGTCGTCGAGGGACTTGGCGAAGACGACGCCGTAGACCTCGCCGTCCGGCGTGAGCAGCGGGCCGCCGGAGTTGCCCGGGCGGACGGTGGCGTGCAGGGAGTACACGTCGCGGCTGACCGTGCCGCGCCGGTAGATGTCGGGCCCGTTGGCCTCGAACCGCTCGCGCACGCGCGCCGGCCCGGCGGCGTACGGGCCGCTGCGGGGGAAGCCCACGACGATCGCGTCGTCGCCCGTGCCGGCGTCCTCGCCGCTGAACTTCAGGGCGGGCGCGTCGAGCCCGGGCACGTGAAGGACGGCGACGTCGCGTTCCCAGTCGTAGAGCACGACCCGCGCGTCGTACGTCCGGCCGGCACCGCCGACCTGCACCGTCGGCTCGGCCACGCCGCCGACCACGTGCGCGTTGGTCATCACGCGTTCCTCGGCGAAGACGAAGCCGGAGCCCTCGAGCACCTTGCCGCAGTCGGGGGCGGTGCCGGCGACGCGGACGACGGACTCCCGGGCGCGCTCGGCCGCCGGGGAGTCCGCCAGCCCGGGATCGGGAGGCTCCACGGGCGTGATCGGCTCGCTCCCGAACGGCGAGAACACCTGCGGGAAGCCGTGCTGCGCCAGCACGGAGCCGAAGCCGCTGAACCAGGTGCCGGCGTCCTCCGGCACCACCCGCGACACGCCCAGCAGCACCCGCGAGCCGCGCACCTCGCGGCCGATCGTCGGCAGCGTCGTGGTGGCCAGTGCCGCGCCGACCAGCCAGGCGACCAGCAGCATCGCCAGGACGTTGACCAGCGCGCCGCCCGTGGCGTCCAGCGCCCGGGCGGGCGACCACGTGATGCGCTGCCGCAGCCGGTTCCCGGCCAGGGTGGTCAGCGCCTGCCCGACGGAGGCGCAGCCGATGACGAGCACGGCGGCCGCGACCAGCCCCAGCGTGCCCGGCCGGGCGCCCCCGCTCAGCTCGCCCCAGGCCGCCGGGACCGCCCACGCGGCGAACAGCCCGCCGGTGAGGAAACCCGCGACGGACAGCAGGCCGACCACGAACCCCTGCCGGTACCCCACCACCGCGAACCACACCGCCGCGAGCAGCAGAAGGACGTCAAGCGTATTCATCCCCGCCAGACTGTCACGCCTGGTGGTCGAGCGGGATCTCCCTGTCAACGTCCCAGGGCCGTTCCCAGCCCGCGTAGTGCAGGATCCGGTCGATCACCCCCGCGGTGAACCCCCACACGAGGGTCCCGCCGACGAGGAAGCACGGGCCCCGGTGGCCGCTGGGGTGCACGGCGGTGCCGCGCCGCGCCGGGTCGGCGAGGTCGGCGACCGGCGCGGTGAACACCCGCTCCGTCTCGGCGGGATCCACCGGGCCGACCGGCGAGCGGTCGCGCCACCAGGCCAGCACCGGCGTCACCACGAAGCCGCTGACCGGGATGTACAGCCGCGGCAGCGTGGCGAAGATGCGCACCCCGGCCGGGTCGAGGCCCGTCTCCTCGCGCGCCTCGCGCAGCGCCGTCCGCAGCGGGCCCTCGCCCTCCGGGTCGCCGTCCTCCGGGTCGACCGCGCCGCCGGGGAACGACGGCTGCCCGGCGTGGGCCCGCAGCGAGCTGGCGCGCTGCTGCAGCAGCAGCTCGGGGCCCCGCTCGCCCTCCCCGAACAGCACCAGGACGGCCGAGGGCCGCCCGCCGGAGGGCGGCGGCAGGAAGCGGCTGAGCTGCCCGGGCGCCAGGGTGGCCGCCGCACGCGCCACCGGCAGCAGCCACTCGGGCAGGTCCTTGGGGTCCACCCGCAGCGGCTCGGCGCCCGGTGACGCGCTGCTGGTCACGCGCCGCCTTCCCGGCCGGCCCCCGGCAGCGGGGGCGCGGGCTTGCCCGGATAGTCCGGCGGAGGCTTCAGGCGCTGGCCCGGCTGTCCGGCCATCTCGTACTTCAGCAGCTTCTTCGCCTTCTCGGGATCGGTCTCCCCCTCGCCGAAGGACGGGCACAGATGAGCGACGGGGCACGCCCCGCACGCCGGTTTACGGCTGTGGCAGATGCGGCGCCCGTGGAATATCACGCGGTGCGACAGCATCGTCCACTCGGACTTCGGGAAGAGCCCGCCGACCTCGGCCTCGATCTTGTCCGGGTCCTTGGACGCGGTCCACTTCCAGCGGCGCGCCAGCCGCTGGAAGTGCGTGTCCACCGTGATGCCCGGCTTGCCGAAGGCGTTGCCCAGGACGACGTGTGCCGTCTTGCGGCCCACGCCTGGCAGCGTCACCAGGTCCTCCAGCCGGCCGGGCACCTGGCCGCCGAACCGGTCCCGCAGCGCCGCCGACAGCCCGATCAGCGACTTCGCCTTGCTGCGGAAGAAGCCGGTGGGCCGGATCAGCTCCTCCAGCTCCGCCGGGTCAGCGGCGGCCATGTCCTCCGGCGTCGGGTAGGCGGCGAAGAGCCGGGGCGTCGTCTGGTTGACCCTCAGGTCCGTGGTCTGGGCCGAGAGCACCGTCGCGACGAGGAGCTGGAAGGAGTCCTCGAAGTCCAGCTCCGGGTGCGCGTAGTAGTACACCTCGGCGAGCACCCTGTTGATCTTGCGGGCACGCCTGACCACCGACAGGCGCGATTCCGGCTTGTCCCGTTTCCCGCCGCGCCTCCCGCCCCGTTCGCTCTCGGCGGAATCCTGGGATGCACTCACCCGTCCGGCCCTCACTTCCTGCTGGTTCTCGCACCGACCCCGCGTGCGCATGGGCCTGTTGGCCACCGGGCCAGCGTAAACGCCCCCGCCGGCATCCGTCCGCCGCCGGCGGCGGAGCTCCCCCGGCACCGGCACGAACGGCCCCCTGCCTTGGGCCCGCTCGTCCCGGTACGTCAAACTTGTGACTGATAGCACCGCTGTGGCGTCCGGCATCATGTGGGCGTAGCCACGCGCACGCCCGACGAGGGCCGGCCGACAACCGGGCGACAAGGAGAGACAACTCGTGGACGACGTTCTGCGGCGCGCTCCGCTCTTCGCGGCACTCGACGACGAACAGGCCGCCGAGCTGCGCGCTTCCATGTCCGAGGTCACCCTCGCCAGGGGCGACACCCTCTTCCACGAGGGCGACCCCGGCGACCGCCTCTACGTCGTCACCGACGGCAAGGTCAAGCTCCAGCGCACGTCCCCCGACGGCCGCGAGAACATGCTGGCCGTCCTCGGCGCGGGCGAGCTGATCGGTGAGCTGTCCCTCTTCGACCCCGGTCCGCGCACCGCCACGGCCGTGGCCGTCACCGAGGTCCGCCTGCTGGGCCTGGGCCACAGCGACCTCCAGCCCTGGCTGAGCGCCCGCCCCCAGGTGGCCGCCGCGCTGCTGCGGGCCGTCGCCCGCCGCCTGCGCACCACCAACGACCGCATGTCCGAGCTGGTCTTCTCGGACGTGCCCGGCCGCGTCGCCAAGGCGCTGCTGGACCTCTCCCGCCGCTTCGGCGTGCAGTCGGAAGAGGGCATCCACGTGGTGCACGACCTCACCCAGGAGGAGCTTGCCCAGCTCGTGGGCGCCTCCCGCGAGACGGTCAACAAGGCGCTGGCCGACTTCGCCGCCCGTGGCTGGCTGCGCCTGGAGGCCCGCGCCGTCATCCTGCTGGACATCGAGCGGCTCGCCCGCCGCTCGCGGTGACGCGCCGGTTCTCCGGCCGCTGACACCGCCTGGGCGGGCTGCCGCCAGGCGCCGCGGGCACCGCGTCCCCCGCTGAGGGACGGGCCAGGGCCGCGAGCACCGGCGTCACGTCAGCCCGTGCTCCCGCAGGTACTCCAGCTGCGCCATGACGGACAGCTCAGCCGCCGGCCACAGCGAGCGGTCCACGTCCGCGTACACGTGCGCCACGACCTCGGCCGCCGTCCGGTGCCCCGCCTCCACGGCCGTCTCGACCTGCGCGAGCCGCTTGGCGCGGTGCACCAGGTAGTAGTCGATCGCCCCCTGGGCGTCCCGCAGCACCGGCCCGTGCCCCGGCAGCACGGTGTGCGCGCCGCCGCCGTCGGTGAGCGCCCGCAGCCGGCGCAGCGAGTCCAGGTAGTCGCCGAGCCGCCCGTCGGGGTGGGCGACGACCGTCGTGCCGCGCCCGAGCACCGTGTCGCCGGTCAGCACGGCGCCGTCGGCGGGGATGAGGAACGACAGGGAGTCGGCCGTGTGCCCCGGCGTCGGGATGACGTCGATGCGCAGCCCGCCCGCCTCGACCACGTCGCCGCCCGACAGGCCCTCCTCGCCCAGCCGCAGCCGGGGGTCGAGCGCGCGGACCGGGCTGCCCGTCAGCCCGGCGAGCCGGGCGGCGCCCGCGCAGTGGTCCGGGTGGCCGTGGGTCAGCAGGATCGCGGCGACGCGGCGCCCCTCGCGCTCGGCGGCCTCGCGCACGCGCCGCAGGTGCTCCTCGTCCTCGGGCCCGGGGTCGACCACGATGGCCTGCGAGGCGCCGGGCTCGGCCAGGATCCAGGTGTTGGTGCCGTCCAGCGTCATCGGCGAGGGGTTGGGGGCCAGCACGCACGCGGCCCGGTCCGTGACCCGCCCCTGCCGCACCTCGTCCATCGGGCGGCCGGGCAGCGCCGCGTCGTCTTTCGTTTCCCGGATGCCATCCATGCCCGGATGCTACGCGTGCCCCGGGCCGCTGCGGGACAGTCAGACGCTGAGGGTGCCCTCGCCGACGATGACGGTGTCGCCGCCGACCGAGGCGCCGGTGTAGCGGCCGCCGCGGGCCTGGGCGGTGGCGGCGATCCGGCTCGGCCGCCCCATCCGCACGCCCTGCTCGACGCGGAGCGTGTACGCGCCGTCGGCGAGCCCCGAGCGGTGGGCGAGGCTGGCGACGAGGCCGGCGCAGGCGGAGCCGGTGGCCGGGTCCTCGGTGATGCCCGCGCCGGGGACGAACGAGCGGGCGTACAGCTCGCCGCCGCTGCGGAAGTCGCCCGCGAAGACGTACACGTCGCTGGCCCACCCGGCGGGCGGCGGCCCCGCCCACTCGACGCGGTCCACGGCGGCGCGGCTGGTCAGCCGGACGTAGCAGAACCGCAGCCCCACGCCGCCGTACCACGTGTCGGCGATGTCCCCGGGCGCCACGGACAGCGCGGCGGCGAGCGCCTCGGCGGGCGGCCGCTCACCGGTGGTCTGGAACGGCGCGGACACCGTCAGCCGCGCGAAGCCGCCGCTGACGTCCACCGGCACGACCCCGACGCCCTCCTCCAGCAGCAGCCGGGGTCCCGGCGTGCCCTCGGCGGCGAGGACGGCGGCGGTCCCGACCGTCGGGTGCCCGGCGAACGGCAGCTCTCCGGCCGGGGTGAAGATGCGGACCCGGCAGGTGTGGGCCTCGTCCTGGGGCGGGAGGACGAAGGTGATCTCGGAGAAGTTGAACTCCCGGGCCAGCGCCGCCATCGCGGACTCGGGCAGGCCGCGCGCGTCCGGGAAGACGGCGAGCTGGTTGCCCCCGAAGGGCTGGTCGGTGAACACGTCGGCCAGGACGAAGCGGTAGCGCATGGCCGCAGCTTACGGACCGCGGAGCACGGCGGGGCCGGGCGGCGCGCACCCGCCGCCCGGCCCCGCCCCCACGGCGCGCGTCAGGCGGGAACGGCCTGACGCGCTTCCTCGTGCGCCGTCCCGGCCAGGGCTCCCGGGGGCCGGGCGTGGCGGGTCCTGGACCACCGGGTGAGGGAGGCGCCGATGGCCATGCCGCCGCCGAAGGCGGCCATGAGCACCATGTCGCCCTCGGCCAGCTCGCCGGCGGTGTGGATCGCGTCGAGGGTGACGGCCACGGACGCGGAGCCGGTGTTGCCGTAGCGGTCCACGGTCAGGTGCTGGGTGGCGTTGACCAGGCCCAGCTCGGGCCAGACCTCGTCCAGCATCACGGCGTTGGCCTGGTGGGGCACGAAGTGGCGGACCTCCTCAGGCCGCACGCCGGCGTCGTCGAGCAGCTCCCGCACCAGCGCCGGGAGGTTCTCCGCCACGAAGCCGCGCACGCCCCTGCCGTCCATGCGGAAGAAGTGGGCGCCGTTCTCGATGGTTCCGGCGGTGGCGGGCATCCGGCTGCCGCCGGCGGCGACGCCGATGAGCTGGTGCTGGTCGCCGCGGGTGAGCAGGCGGGTCGCCAGCAGGCCCTGGCTGGCGCGGGTCGCGCCGAGGACGACGGCCCCCGCGCCGTCGCCGAACAGGATGGCCGTGCGGCGGTCGGAGTAGTCGAGGATGCGGGAGTAGATGTCGGCGCCGATGACGAGGCCGTAGCGTTCGTAGCGTTCGGTGCCGGCCTGGGCCCGCAGCATGCTCTCGGTGACCGACAGCGCGTAGACGAAGCCGCTGCACACGGCGTTGACGTCGAACGCCGCCGCGTTGACGGCGCCGATCGCGTGCTGCACGAAGCTGGCGGTGGCCGGCTGCGGCTGGTCGGGCGTGGAGGTGGCGACGACGACGTAGGCGAGCTGGTCGGGTGCCACGCCCGCCTGGTCGAGCGCGCGCCGCGCCGCGACGGCGGCCAGGTCGGAGGTGGCCTCGTGGTCCCCGGCCCGGCGCCGTTCGCGGATGCCGGTCTTCCGCACGATCCACTCGTCCGTCACGCCGGCGCCCGCCGCGATCTCGTCGTTGCTGACGACGCGGTGCGGGAGGTACGAGCCGGTGCCGAGGATGCCGATGGGTCTCATGCCGCAGCCTCCTGTATGTGCCGCGCCGGGCCGGGCAGCTCCATGCGCCGCCAGGCGGCGCGCCGGGCGTGCTCGGTCAGCTCCGGGTCGTCGCCGACGACGACCGGGTGTCCCACGGCGCTGAGCAGGTCGAGATCGCTGATGTGGTCGCCGTATGCGGTGCAGTCGGCCAGGTCCGCGCCGCGCAGGGCGGCGGCGGCGCGGGCGAGGCGGCCCTTGGCGGGGCCGATGAGGGAGAACAGCACCTCGCCGGTGAGGCGGCCGTCGCGGATGACGGGCCGGCTGCCGAACGCGCGGTCGGCGCCGGTGGCTTCCGCGATGGGGTCGAGGCAGGCGAAGAAGGAACCGGAGATGAGGAGCACGGTCTCGCCGCGGGCGGCGTGCGCGGCGAGCGCCTGCCGCACGCCGTCGTGGAACAGGCCGCCGGGCGACTCGTTCTCGGCCGCGAACCAGTCGCGGCCCGCGGCGGCGAGCGCCGCCGCCTCCTCACCCGCGTACAGCCGGTAGTACCGGCGGTTGATCTCGGCGCGGGGGGCGCCGCTGCGGGCGGCCTGGCGCAGCTCGCCGGTGAGCCGCTCGTACGTGGCCGGCGGTTCCCCCCGGCGCTCGAGGTAGAAGGACAGGAACCGGAACATGCTCTTGACCTTGATGAGCGTCTCGTCGACGTCGGAGAAGACCAGCGGGCTGCCCGTCGTTCTCGTCTGGCTCATGGTCAGCTGCCTTTCCTGCGTGCCTACTGGTCGGATACGCGGGTGAGGGTGAAGGCGAACGTGCACAGGCGCTCATCGCGCTGCCTGGCCTCGACCCGGAGGGCGACGCGTTCGGGTGAGCCGTCCGCCGCCGGCTCGTCGAGGTCCAGCGGCCCCGCCTGGGTGTAGGAGACGGCGGTCTCCGCCGGGGCCGCGCTGGCCGCCGGCTCGGCCGTGGCGGTCAGCAGGGTGTCCTCCTCCAGCTCGCCGAAGCGCTCGAAGCGGACGTCGAGGGTGGTGGGCAGGGCCTTGGCGGGGGACAGGCCCCGCGCCTCGTGGGCGGTGAAGAGCGCCAGCTGCCGGGCGCCCTCGGTGATCACCATGCCGGGCAGGTGGTCCTG
Organism: Streptomyces sp. 7-21; assembly: GCF_016741785.1. Taxonomy (GTDB): domain Bacteria; phylum Actinomycetota; class Actinomycetes; order Streptomycetales; family Streptomycetaceae; genus Streptomyces. The sequence goes on along the minus strand of NZ_JAERRL010000010.1, from coordinate 7,486 downwards.
CGGGTGGTCGAACATGCTGGGGTGGTCAACGGGCGTGCGCAGCAGCGCCCTGCCCCGGCCGCCGGCGGCCAGGGCGTTGACCAGGACGACGTTGTCGGGTGAGGTCCGGCCGACCAGGTGCGGGGCGGCGGGCGTGCCGGGCGTGGTGCGCGGCAGCTCCGCGGAGGACGGCAGCGCGCGGCCGTCGCGGTGGGAGAGGCGCAGTGCCAGGTAGTCGGTGGGGGTCTTGAAGCGCAGGCCGGTCTCGGCGCGGCCGACGGGCCTGCCGTGGGCGGACAGGTCGATGTCGTAGTCGACACCGGTGGTCCTGCCGTCGCGCACCTTGCGCCGCAGCGCGGTGACGCGCATGGCGAGGGGGAGCGGGGAGGAGCCCACCAGGACGGCGACCGGGTCGGCGAGGCGCAGCCGCAGGTGGGTGAGGATGAACTTCTCCTCCTCTGCGACACCCCAGAAGCGGTGTGCGCCGGCGATGGCGGCCTGGCGGCACGCCTCCAGCAGCAGCAGCGGGTCGTAGCGGCTGGGGCGGAGCAGGTGCTCCCCGTAGTAGGCGTGGGAGCGGGGGAGCTGCGCGGCCGCCGCGTAGGTGTCGTCGTCGAGCGGCCGCAGGTCGGTGAGGAAGACCTCGCCGAGGGCGTCGCGGTGGACGAGGCAGCGGTCCACGGTGCGGCTGTAGTCCAGCTTCGGGACCTCACGAGTTAAAGCCGCGGGCGCCGGTATCGGTGGCATGAGGCGTGGCTCCTTGCGTGCTTATTGTCAGCCGTCGAACACTGCTATCATCTCTGCTAAATATAAGAGATCTGATGCTTCAGCGTCAAACAAGGTCAAGCACCCTCCACAGATGGGAGTCGCGGGCATGCGCACTGAGGCGGACCGCACGTACGACGTCCTCATCGTCGGGGCAGGCCCCGTCGGCATGATGGCCGGCTGCGAACTGCTGCGGCGCGGCGTGAACGTACGGATCATCGACCGGGCGCCGGAGCCCTCCCCCTTCCCCAAGGCCCTGCTGGTGTGGCCGCGCAGCCTCGACCTCTTCGAGGACCTCGGCGTCCTGGACGAGCTGCGCGCCGCCAGCCTCGGCATCAACGCCTTCAGCTACTTCTCCGACCGCGAGCATCTGGCCACGTTCCCCTTCCCCCGCCCCCTCGTCCCGCTCTGCGCGCCGCAGTGCGAGACGGAACGCGTCCTGCGCGGCGCGCTGGACAAGCTCGGCGGCACCGTGGAGCGCGGCGTCCGGCTGCTGACCCTGGACGACCTCGACTTCTCCGGCCGGATCGACGCCACGGACGGGGTCACCGCCGTGCTGGAGCACCCCGACGGCAGCATCGAGCGGACCCGCGCGCCCTTCGTCATCGGCGCGGACGGCGCGGGCAGCACGGTGCGGCGCCTGATGGGCACGGGCTTCAGCGGGCTCACCTACGAGTCCGCGTTCGCGCTGGTCGACACCCGCATCGAGGGTGACCTCCCGCCCGACCAGGCCCTCTACTACCAGTCGCCCGCGGGCGCGCTGGTGATCGTCGCCCTGCCTGACGGCGTCTACCGCTTCTTCTGCAGCCTCGCCCCGGGCGAGGAGGTCAGCGCCGAGCGGATGCAGCGGATCGTCGAGCAGCGCGGACCGAAGGGCATCCGCTTCACCGAGACCGTCTGGGAGAGCGTCTTCCGCGTGCACGCCCGCCACGCCCAGGACTTCCAGCTCGGGCGGGTCTTCCTCGCCGGAGACGCCGCGCACGTCCACAGCCCGGCCGGCGGCCAGGGCCTCAACACCGGCATGCAGGACGCCCACAACCTCGCCTGGAAGCTCGCGGCCGTCATCCACGGCGACGCCCCGGCCGAGCTGCTCGCCAGCTACGGGCCGGAGCGCAAGGCGGTCGCCGAGCGCGTCGTGCGGGACACCGACATCCAGACCCGGGCCTGGATGGTCAAGAGCCGCAAGGGCGTGCTGGTGCGCAACGCCGCCTTCCGCGCCGCCGCGCGCACCGGCGTCGCCTCGCGGTTCTACGCCCCCGTCATGGCCGGGCGCCGGATCGCCTACCCGGTGCGGCGCGACACCCAGCGGCCCGGCGGCCGCGCCGCGTGCCGCGTGCTCGGCAGGCTGCCGGGACGGGCCAGGACGGGCGCCGTCTTCCCCCGGGAGATCGCGCTCCGGCACGGCTTCGCCGGACCGGACGCCGACCCCAGGGCGTGGACGCTGGTCGCCGTCACCGGCGCCTCGGCGCGGCTGCGGGAGGACCTGCGCGAAGTGGCGGCGGCCTGGCCGCAGGTGTCGTTCGCGGCGGTCTCCGCCGCCGAGGTGCGCCGCGCGACCGGCTGCGCCGAGCAGGGCTACTACCTGGTGCGGCCCGACGGCCACACGGCGGCGCACGGGCACGCCGGTGACGGCGGCCGGCTGCGGGCCGAACTCGTCGCCGCGCTGGGCGAACCGGCGCAGCGCCAGCGCCGGGCTGCGCGCGCGGCGGGGGAGGCCAGCGAGGCGGTGGCGGCCTGAAACGACGACGGCGCCCCGCCAGGGCCGTGCGGCACACGATCGGCGGGGCGCTCCGCTTTCCCGGACGCCGTTATCCGGGAACTATCCGAGACGGGACGGGTCAGCAGTGGTCGACGGTGACCACCTGGAGCAGGTCGGAGTGGTCAGCCGAGGCCGGGTCCAGGGCCAGATGGCTGCTCAGTACGTGGTACTTGATCCATTCCAGGGTGTGCTCGTCGTTGGGCACACCGTCCGCGAGCCGGACGCGGAGCTTCATCCGCTCGCCTCCCATGAAGGCCGGTTCCGTGACGACGTCGGCGTCGGCCACGTCCCCTGTCTCCCGGGCGAGGCGGACGAGTTCGTTCTCCAGCACAGGACGGCCGTTGACGGTGGCGCTGTCCGGCGCCTCGGCCTCCAGTCGCAGAGCGGGTGCGGCCTGGCCGCACCCGCACACGGTGAACTCCCCCCGTTCGCCAATGGCGTAGCGGATCAGCGGCGGCGTGCGCCGCACCCCCGTGGTGGTGACCAGCACGCGCCCCTCGGCGATCTCGGCGTGCTGGTGCGGCAGCAGGTGGTAGACCCCCTCGTCGCAGCGGGGCCCCTGGTGCCCGACGATCCACGCCTCGGACGAGCCGTACAGCTGCCAGACCTCGACGTCCGGCAGGTGCCTGAGGATCTCGTGCCGTGGCGTGGGGTCGTGAAACGGCCCGCCGGTGATCAGCTTCCGCAGCGACCGCAGCGGCGGCCGGCCCGCGGCGAACCGGCGCAGCAGCCGCCGCACCCGCGACGGCGGGGCGACAAGCGCGGTGACGCCGAACTCGTCCAGGGACGCCAGCAGGCGGTCCAGCTTGTCGTCGGACAGGTCACCCAGCGGCAGGGCCGTGGCGCCGCAGCGGATGGTCAGCCGGTTGTAGAAGCAGTGCGTCGGCCAGAGAGCGGCGGCCGGGAAGAGATTGGCGACGACATCGGTGGCGTCGAGGGGCCGCCAGCTGCCGCAGATCTCGTCGACGAAGAGATTGCCGGGCAGCACGGTCAGGCTCGGCTGGGACGTCGTGCCCCCGCCGGCGTAGACGACGGAGCCCGTGTCCTGGGCGCGCGCGCGGAGCAGCTCGCTGGTGGCGGCCGCGTACTCGGACCGCGTCAGCACGGGCAGGCTCCCCAGGGCCGGGAGGGCGTCCGGCTCGAGCCAGCCCGCGTACTTCCGCCGCAGGGCGGGGATGCAACCGGCACCGCTGAGGAGGCGTCGTAAAACCGTGGGCGAGATGGTTCCCCCTGAGCTCTCCATCGCTCCGCGTTCCTTCGGCTGCGTGGTGAACGCCATCTTCTGTGCGACCTCCAAGAAGGAGAGAGTCAAGAACCGGTCAGGTCAGGACCGGTCCCGCACGCCCGATGCGAAGAACATACATGCAAGAAGCGCACAACGCGATGGTGAAACGATGAAGTTCGTGCGAAGAAGATCATTGCTAGACGGACTTGTGTTTCCCCGGTGTTTCCCTTCACCGCAGCCGCACTGGTGAGCAGCGAAAACTGAAACGCCGCTGGTGACAGCGGCGTCACGCGGCGGCTCGCCGAACCCCAAGAGAATGTAAAACTTCCTTCACGGCCTGGAGGGCGCTCCAGGGGGCGGCCCCGGCGTCCCCTGGTTGTCTTCGCGCCAAAGCGAGAGTGGCCGGAAATCGGCCTGCACTCTTGACGGAATGGTTAATTCCGTGCAGCCGCTTCTTCCGGCTTGGCCAACGCCTCAAGACCCCGGCCGAGATAGGACAGCAAGGTCTCGGTCTCCTCGGGCGAGAAGGCGGCGGCCAGCCGCGCCTCGATGGCCTCCACCACCTCGTCAGCGCGGGTCAGCAGCGACCGCCCCTCTGGCGTCAGATGCACCTCCACGACATGGCCGTGCACCGGGTGCGGCTTCCGTTCCACCAGCCCGCGGCCCTCCAGCGTGGAGAGCACCGAGGACATCGTCTGCGGGGTGACCATGCACCGCCGCGCCAGGGCCGCGCCGGACAGGCCCGATTCCTGGGACAGCGCCCGCAGCACGTTGTACTGCGGGACATTCACCTGGAGAGGACGCAGCGCCATGTGCTTCGCGGAGGTCAGTTCGTGCTCCACCTTCTTGATCAGGTGGCCGAGGCGCTGTTCAGCGGAATGTGGCATACCGGAAACGCTACTTCACGGCCGACCGCCCAGTAACCAGGCGGGTAGCAGTATCGCCGCGCTTCCGCCGGGCGGACCCCGGCGCCGCGTCCGGCAGGCGTCCGGTACTCACTTCCCGCCCAGGCACAGCACCATCTCCGCCGCCGGAAAGGCCCGCGCGTTCTCGGCCGAAAGCCCCGCCCGCGCGCACCGTTCCGGGTCCGTGGACCCGTCGACGCGCAGCAGCACCTTGTAGTTGTGCGCGTCCAGCTTCGGGAAGGCACAGGGAGCGACACCCCAGACGTAGGGGTCGTCCTGGTCCTGCCACACGCAGTCGCCGGTCTCCGCGTCGTACACGCTGACGTGCCCGTACGCGGCGTCGCACAGGCCCGGCCCGAACACCCGCAGACACCAGGCCAGGACCGCGAGCATCAGCAGCCGCCGCAGATGCCTCCCGCGCACCCGCCGCAGCCCGGCGCCGAGCGCGGACAGAGCCCTGACGCCTCACCGGGCGGCCAGCCGCCCGGCCCGGCCGGCGCCCGTGCGGGTCCGCGCCAGCAGCGCCGTGACCGCCTGCGTCCCGGCGGCGTTCCGGGGCACCGGCCGCGTCACCGTCAGCGTCTCCAGCATCGCCAGGCTCTGGGCCGCGGTCGGCCGCCTGCCCGGGTCCTTCTGCAGCAGCAGCGTGATCAGCGGTTCGAGATGACCGGCCCGCCGGGGCGCCGGCGGCTCGTCGTCCAGGACGGAGCGCGGCGTCGCCCCGAACGGCGGAACGCCCTCCGTCGCCTGATACAGCGTCGCCCCGAGCGCGAACAGGTCACCGGCGCTCGGATCACCGCCCGCGCCGCGCACCCGCTCCGGCGGGACGAAACCCGGCGTGCCGACGAGCAGGCCCTCGGCGGTCAGCGTCTCGTCCGTCTCGTGCACCGCGATGCCGAAGTCGGTCAGCAGCACCTCGCCGCTGGCGTCGATCAGCACGTTGGACGGCTTCACGTCCCGGTGCGCGATACCCGCCTCGTGCGCCGCCTCCAGCGCCGTGAGCAGGCCGCGCGCCACCGTCTCCGCCTCCGCCGGCGGCAGCGGCCGTCCTGCCGCCAGGCGCTGCGCCAGCGACTCGCCGGTCACCAGCCGCATCACCATGAACGGCACGCCCCGCTCGGTCACCACGTCGTGCACGGCGACGATGTTCGGCCGGTCCCGCAGCGTCGCGGCGTGCCGCGCCTCGCGCACGGCCCTGGCGACGCGCTCCGAGTGCTCGGCACCCGGCAGCCCCGGCGGCAGCCGCATCTCCTTCACCGCCACGCCGACGTCCAGCGCCAGGTCGTGCGCCTTCCAGACGTACCCGAACCCGCCGGACGCCAGCCGCTCCACCAGCCGGTAGCGTCCTCCGACCACCCGCCCCACCGCCGACTCCCGCGCCATGCGTCCCCCATCCGGCGACTGCACTCCCGGTAACTGCCTTACCCCTGGCGCGCTGCGGCCATGACGCCGCGAGGCCCCGCAGCCGTTGCGCGGGCGCTCACACCGTCTCGGGCGGAACCGGAAGCGGCTCGCTGTAGGGCCAGGTGAAGGTGCGGTCCGGCTCCAGACGGGCGTCTCCCCAGTAGATGGCGTGGATGCCGTCCTCCGGAGCCGCCGTGAAGAACACGCAGACGAGCCGGGTGGACGCCCCCAGCTCCTCGAAGCTGTCGTGTAACCGCACGTACTCCTCGGTCGTCAGGTCGTCGTCGAGCTCGAACAGCCCTTCCTGCGGGCTGGGGCCGTGCCCCCACAGCAGCCGGCGGCGGGTGGGGGAGGCGTTGGAGGGCAGCCGGGCGGCGCTGAGCGGTCGCGGCCTGCTGGCGTACTTGAAGGGAAAGAGCGCGTGATCGTTGATGACCGCGTACTCATAACCACGCACGTCCCGTACGGTCTCGCCGAGTTCGCGTGCGGTCTCCGCCAGGTTCTCACGCACCGCCTCCGCCAGCGTGGAGCCGTAAGGACTGCGCTTCTTCAGCCGCGCCTCCATATGCACGGCGCGCGCCCGCACGTGGGCACGGACGAGCTGCACGGGCACCGCCGCCGTGAGCTGGCCCGCCAGCCGTCCGAAACGCTGGACCGCCCAGCTGGAGGGCGCGGCTCCCTCCCTTGTCGGCGCAGGCACGCAGCTTCTCCCCTCTGCCCGGACACCGCCTATACCTGTGTGACATCGCTACGAAGCGTGCACAAGAGGGCGATCCGGCCAATGGAGGGCAAGCGTGCACGCTGCGCTGACGGCATGCGGGCCGGTCACGCCCCAAGATGGACACGGCCGAGGCTCCGGCGGCTGCCGCACAGACGACGGAAGGCTCCTGCTCGAAGGCGCAGGAGACTTCCGGTCTGCGCCGGGGGTGGTGGAACTCGCGTCCACGACCTTTTCCTCCCGAACTCGGCTGGGCAGCCATTGCTGGGCCTGGGATGGGCAATCGGTCGAGGACGGCTGCTGCGAGGCAGCTGCTGCGAGGCAACTGCGGGCGGTGGGCTTGCTGTAGTTCTCTGCTATCTGACTTGGTCGGCTCGGCGAGCACGAGCGAGGTTGTTGCGGCTGGTGAGGGTGTCGGGGTGGGTGGTGCCGAGGATCTGTTCGCGCTGGGTGAGGGTGGTTTCGTACAGGGGGATGGCGCGTTTCAGGTCTCCCGCTGACTCGTAGGCGCCGGCGAGGTTGTTGCGGCTGGCCAGGGTGTCGGGGTGGGTGGTGCCGAGGATCTGTTCGCGCTGGGTGAGGGTGGTTTCGTACAGGGGGATGGCGCGTTTCAGGTCTCCCGCCGCTTGGTAGGCGTAGGCGAGGTTGTTGCGGCTGGTGAGGGTGTGGGGGTGGGTGGTGCCGAGGATCTGTTCGCATTGGGTGAGGGTGGTTTCGTACAGGGGGATGGC
>NZ_JAERRL010000001.1 GCF_016741785.1 Streptomyces sp. 7-21 | reverse complement strand
AGCACGCTCCTACTGCTGGTACGTGGAACCGAAGTCCCGGTCCGTCCGCCCGGCCGCGGATCCGGCCTGGCGCCCCTGCTGGATACCCCGCCGCAGGTTGGTCAGACGTCCCCGCACGTCGGCGGGGGCGCGCGAGACACGTGGTCCCGCCGGGGTGTCGTCCCGCTGCGGCTGCGCAGCGCCCGGCACGAGGTTCGCGCGCGGCACACGCCGGGGCAGGCCCGACGTCGTCACGCCGCCCGCGCTCGGCTGCCTGACCTGCTCCGCCTGGCGCCAGCGCTCGTCGTTGGGCGAGGGACGCCAGCGGCCGGCACCGGTGTCCGCCGCCGTGCCGCTGCCGGAGGCGGCGGGCTCGCGCGGGGAGGTCTCGGCGCGTGCCGCCGGGGCGGGCGCCGGGGAACCGCCCCCGGCGGCGGGTCCGGTGGGCCCGGCGGGTCCGGTGGGCTCCGCAGGCTCGGCAGGCCGCGGTGCGGCGGGCTGCTGCTGCACGGCGCGGCGCGTGCCGAACCACGTGGACTCCATCTCCTCAAAGATGGGCGTCCGCTCCGGCGCCCGTTCCGCGGCGCCCGCCGGCAGCGGATCGCTGAGCGCGTCGGGCTTGCGCGCCGGTGCCGGGCCGGCAGGCGGCACCGCGCCGGTGTCCTGCACCGCCGGCATTGCACCGGTGTCCTGCACCGCCGGCATCGCACCGGTGTCCTGCACCGCCGGCATCGTGCCGGTGGACTCGGCGTCGTCGTGCCCGCGTGGCCGCTCGGCCTCGGCGCGGGCGGGGGACGCGGCGGGCGGCACCGCGGCCGGCCGGCTGTCCTCGTCACGCGCCCAGCTCGGGCGGGTCTCCGCGGGTCGCGGCTCCGGCACGCGCGGCACGGGCCCGGTGGCCGTCTCGTCGTCGCGCGGCGCCGGCCGCGGCGCGGGGCCGGGGGCCGGCGGCCGCGGCGGTCCGGCGTCCGGTCCGGAGGCCACCGGGCGGGACGGCAGCGCGGGGCGGCCGGTGCCCGGGGACACCTCCTGGGGCGGCCGGGGGCCGCCGCCGGTGAGTCCGGGCGCCTTGGCCTGCGGCACGGCCGGGCGCGGCCCCGGCGTGCGCCGCGGGGCGGGCGGACGCTCGCGCTGGAGCGTCGCGGTGCCCGGCGCGCCGGAGGCACCCGGCTTGTCCTGCCCCTGGCCGGGGCGGCCAGGACGGCCGCCGCCCTGCACGACGTCGGCGGGGAGCATGACCAGCGCCGTGGTGCCGCCCTGGTCGGACGGGCGCAGCTGGACCCGGATGCCGTGGCGCAGCGACAGCCGGCCGACGACGAACAGACCCATGCGGCGGGAGACCGAGACGTCGACCGTGGGCGGGTTGGCGAGGCGCTCGTTGATCTCCGCCAGGTCCTCGGGCGACAGGCCGATGCCGGTGTCGTGGATCTCGATGAGGATGCGCCCGTCGGGCAGCGCGTGGCCAGTGACCTTGACCTTGGTCTGCGGCGAGGAGAACGAGGTGGCGTTCTCCAGCAGCTCGGCGAGCAGGTGCACGAGGTCGTTGACCACCCGCCCGGCGACGTCGGTCTTCGGCACCGCGCTCAGCTCGATGCGCTCGTACTGCTCCACCTCGGACGCGGCCGCGCGCAGCACGTCCACGAGCGGGACAGGCCGGGTCCACCGGCGGCCGGGCTCCTCGCCCGCGAGGACCAGCAGGTTCTCGCCGTTGCGCCGCATGCGGGTGGCGAGGTGGTCGAGCTTGAACAGCGAGGACAGCTGGTCGGGGTCGGCCTCGCGCGACTCCAGCTCGGAGATCAGGGACAGCTGACGCTGGATGAGCCCCTGGCTGCGGCGGGAGAGGTTGGTGAACATCGCGTTCACGTTGCCCCGCAGCAGTGCCTGCTCACCGGCCAGGCGGACGGCTTCGCGGTGGGCGTCGTCGAACGCCTGGGCCACGCGGCCGATCTCGTCCCTGGTGTACACGCCCACCGGCTCGACGGAGGTGTCGATGTCCTGCGGCTCGGCCTCCGACATCTGGCGGACGACCTCGGGCAGGCGCTTGCGGGCGACCTCCTGGGCGGTGCGCTGGAGCCGCCGCAGCGAGCGCACCATGGACCGGGCGACGACGAAGGCGCCGACGAGCGAGACGCCGAGGACGAGCGCGGTGATCGCACCGTTGACGATGGCGTCCCGCCGGGCGTCCTCCTGGAGGGCGTGGGCCTGGGAGTCCATGGAGTCGAGCAGCGTCTGCTCGATCCGGTCCATGGTCTCGATCTTGGCACGGGACTCGTCGTACCACTCCTGGTAGGAGCGGGCCTCGGCCTGGATGCGGTCTTGTTCGGAGAAGATGCGCCCGATGTACTGGTTGGCCTCGACGATGCTGACCATGCCGGAGTCGAGCTGCTCCAGCAGCTCCTCCGCCTGGTTGCCGTAGATCTGCTGGAAGCTCTGGAGCGAGGCGTACTCGGAGCGGACGGCGGAGTTGCCGTACTGCCAGTCACTGCGGGACAGCTCGGCCTCGCCGCCGTCCCGCTCGGCGCGGGCGAGGCCCGCGGTGATGACGGCGCGCTGGATGGAGGCGCTCTCCTTGGCCGAGGAGAACGCCGCGAGCGCGCGCGTGCTGCGGATCATCTCGCTGTTGCTGGTCGCCTGGGCCATGTCCATCGACAGCGACAGCAGCGAGTTGATCAGCTCGCTGTAGCGGGTGATCGTCTGTGAGACGTACTCCGGGTCGCCGTAGGCCTCCTCGCGGATCTGCCCGAGCTCACGGAGCTGGCGGCTGATGTCCAGCACCGTGGCGTGGACCCCGCGCATGTCGGGGTCGTCGGTATTGATCGCCAGGGTGGCGTCCTCGAACGCGGCGAGGGCGGCGTCGGTGCGCTCGCGGGCGCCCGCGACCTCGTCTGCCTTCGGTGACTGGCCGCTGACCAGCGGGCCCGCCGAGCGGTCGCGCTCTTCCTGGAGGCGGCCGGCCAGCTCGGTGGCGTGCTGCGTCATCTCGGTGAGCAGCTGCATGTTGTCGAGCTGCTCGATGTCCTCCAGCGAGTCCTTGAAGCGCAGGGCCCCGAAGAAAGTGGCGGCCACGACGGGCAGCGCGATCAGGGAGACCAGCCGGGTGCTGATGCGCCAGTTGCGCAGCGCGATGCGGGAGCCGGTGTACTCGGTGGGCAGCCCCGCGTCCTTCTCGGGCTTCTGGCCGGCCTCGGGCTTCGGCTCGGGCTCGGCTGCGCCGTCGTCGCGGCTGGCGCGTTCCTCCGCGGGATCGCCGGGTCCGGCCGCGGGCGCGGCCGGACCGCCGCCGAGAGCCGCCCCGGCGAGGGAGCCGCGGTCCTTCTGGCCGCCGGGCTTCCCGTCGTCCGCGGCGCTGCTTTCCCTCTTGAAACGTCCCTGCACTAGCGTCGCAACCTTATGTGGACCAGGCGCCGCACCCCCGGGGGCGGCGTGACGGTGTCGGACGAGGGCACACGGGCCCCTTCACTGTCGTTGTGCGACCGGCGCGGCGGACGGCGGCGAGCCGGTGCGTGACGCCTGGGGCGCGTCTCGTACGCCAGCTGCTGCTGCGCGGCGGTCCGTGGAATTCCAGCACAGCGGCGGAACTCGCAACAAGGGCCCGGGAGAGCAAGGCTGCTGGCATGACGCTCCGCAGGCGGGGTGTCACGACAAGGTGAAGGAACACGCCCACAAATTGCGCAACTCACCACCATCTCCTTGCGACTTCCGCCCAAACGTGACCGTCCCGCGCGGGCGCGCATCGCGGCGTTATGGTTCATACGTCCGCTTTCGCGCCGCCCAGCAGGGACGGCTTCCCGCCACCTGTGCCCCCCTTGCCGTGAGCAACCTCACAGGGAAGCCGGGCCCGGACGCTGGTGGCTGGCCGTCAGGCCGGCCCCTAATGTCGTTGGCAGGGCACCATGGCATGCCAAGCGGTGCCCGGACAAGCGACAGAACGAGCTAAGGCAGACGACCCGTGAAGAGCACCCTGACCGTGCGCTCCCTCGCCAATCCCAGGCGTACCACTCTCGCACACCTGCGGGACACCTCGGAACTGGCTCCGCCCGTCACGCCGAAGCCCCGCACCGAGCGGCTCCCGGTGCGGACGGCGAACCCTCGCCGGACGGTGCTGTCCGGCGAGCGTTCCTGACCCTTACCGCTCGCGCTTCGGCGCCGTCAGGCCGGGCCCTGCCAGTCATGCGGGGCCCGGTAGGGCCGGACACGCTCCAGCCGGCTCCAGGGCGCGGTGCTGCGCACCGCGCCGCCCGCAGCGGCACTCTCGGGCCGGGCGGCACGCGCCATCAGCAGCGCGGTGACCGCGGCCAGCTCCTCCGGGCTGGCCTGTCCCTTCTCCACGCGGACCAGACGGGGATCCGTGTTCATCGCGTTCTCCTTCGCCCCGCCCTCACTGCGGCGGGTTGCCGTGCTTCCTGGCGGGCAGGTCGGCGTGCTTGGTGCGCAGCATCGCCAGGGACCTGATCAGGACCTCGCGGGTCTCGGCGGGCTCGATGACGTCCTCCACGAGGCCGCGCTCGGCCGCGTAGTACGGGTGCATCAGCTCCGCCTTGTACTCCTTGACCATCCGGGCGCGCATCGCCTCGGGGTCCTCGGCGGCGGCGATCTGGCGCCGGAAGATCACGTTAGCCGCGCCCTCCGCGCCCATCACCGCGATCTCGTTGGTCGGCCAGGCATAGGTCAGGTCCGCGCCGATCGACTGCGAGTCCATCACGATGTACGCGCCGCCGTACGCCTTGCGCAGCACGACGGAGATCCGCGGCACCGTGGCGTTGCAGTACGCGTACAGCAGCTTGGCGCCGTGGCGGATGATGCCGCCGTGCTCCTGGTCGACGCCGGGCAGGAAGCCCGGCACGTCCAGCAGCGTCACGATGGGGATGTTGAACGCGTCGCACATCTGGACGAAGCGCGCGCCCTTCTCGGAGGCGGCGATGTCCAGCACGCCGGCCAGCGACTGCGGCTGGTTGGCGACGATGCCGACCACCTGGCCGTCGAGGCGGGCCAGGGCGCAGATGAGGTTGTTCGCCCAGCGCTCGTGGATCTCCAGGAACTCGCCGTCGTCGACCAGTTCCTCGACGACCGCCCGCATGTCGTAGGGGCGGTTGCCGTCGGCGGGGACCAGGTCGAGCAGCGCGTCGCAGCGCCGGTCCGCCGGGTCCTCGGCGGGCACGGCCGGCGGGTTCTCGCGGTTGTTGGAGGGCAGCAGCGACAGCAGGTAGCGCACCTCCTCCAGGCACGACTCCTCGTCGTCGTAGACGAAGTGCGCCACGCCCGAGGTGCCCGCGTGCACGTCGGCGCCGCCCAGCTCGTTGTGCGTGACCTGGGCACCGGTGACGGTCTGGACGACGTCCGGGCCCGTGATGAACATCTGCGCCGTGTCGCGCACCATGAACACGAAGTCGGTCAGCGCGGGCGAGTACGCGGCGCCGCCCGCGCAGGGGCCGAGCATCACGGAGATCTGCGGGATCACGCCGGAGGCCCGGGTGTTCCGCTGGAAGATGCCGCCGTAGCCCGCGAGGGCCGCCACGCCCTCCTGGATGCGCGCGCCCGCGCCGTCGTTGAGCGAGACCAGCGGGGCGCCCGCCGCGATGGCCATGTCCATGATCTTGTGGATCTTCGCCGCGTGGGCCTCGCCCAGCGCGCCGCCGAAGATCCGGAAGTCGTGGGCGTAGACGAACACCTGGCGGCCGTGGACCGTGCCCCAGCCGGTGATCACGCCGTCCGTGTAGGGACGCTTGGCCTCCAGCCCGAAGCCGGTGGCGCGGTGGCGCCGCAGCATCCCTACCTCGCGGAAGGAGCCCTCGTCGAGCAGGAGGTCGATCCGCTCCCGCGCGGTGAGCTTACCCTTCGCCTTCTGCGCCTGCGTCGCCTTCTCGCTCGGCCCGCGCAGCGCCTCGTCCCGGATCGCGCGCAGTTCCTCCACGCGCCCCCGTGTGTCGGCCGCGGGCGTGGCCGCGGCCTGATCCGTTCCGGCCTGATCGGTCATGTACAGACCCTATGAAAGCCGGACGGGCGAGGCCCTCGTCAGTTCCGTACAGTCTCCGCCGTCATTTCATGGGGGCGCTGAACAGAACCGCGGCGGCCGCTCCCCGCCGTGCAGCGAAGTCACACAGCCGCCCCCGGCGGCGCTGTCGGGTTCCTACAGCACCGCCGGTGGCAGCGGTCAGTCAGTGGGCTGGAGCCCGGCCCGCAGCAGGCCGTAGGTGTAGGCGTCGTCGAGCGCCTGCCAGGACGCGGCGATGACGTTGTCGGCCACGCCGACGGTGGACCACTCCGTGGTGCCGTCGCTGGTCGTGATCAGCACCCGGGTGGTGGACTGCGTGCCCTGCGTGCCCTCCAGGATCCGGACACGGTAGTCGACCAGCGTCAGCCGGGCCAGTTCGGGGAAGATCCGCTCCAGCGCCACACGCAGGGCGCGGTCGAGGGCGTCGACCGGGCCGTTGCCCTCGCCGCTGGCCAGGATGCGCTCGCCCTTGGCCCACAGCCGCACGGTGGCCTCGTTCTCGACGGAGCCGTCGGCGCGCTGGTCGGTGATCGTGCGCCACGACTCCAGGCGGAAGAACCGCCGGGGTCCCTCCACCAGCTCCTCACGCAGCAGCAGCTCGAAGGAGGCGTCGGCCGCCTCGTAGGTGTAGCCCTTCAGCTCCCGGGCCTTGATCCGCTCCACGACGCGGCCGACCAGTTCGCGGTCGCCCCCCAGGTCGTAGCCGAGCTCCTTGCCCTTCAGCTCGACGGAGGCGCGTCCCGCCATGTCGGAGACGAGCATCCGCATGGAGTTGCCGACGCGTTCCGGGTCGATGTGCTGGTACAGGTCGGGGTCGACCTTGATCGCAGAGGCGTGCAGGCCCGCCTTGTGCGCGAAGGCGGAGACCCCCACGTACGGCTGGTGGGTGGCGGGCGTGAGGTTAACGATCTCGGCGATGGCGTGGGAGATCCGCGTCATCTCCCGCAGCGCGCCCTCGGGCAGCACCCGCTTGCCGAGCTTGAGCTCCAGCGCGGCGACGACCGGGAAGAGGTTCGCGTTGCCGACGCGCTCGCCGTAGCCGTTGGCGGTGCACTGCACGTGCGTGGCGCCGGCCTCGACGGCCGCCAGGGTGTTGGCCACCGCGCAGCCGGTGTCGTCCTGCGCGTGGATGCCCAGGCGCGCCCCGGTCTCCGTGGCGACGGTCCGCACCACGTCCGCGACCTGGGAGGGCAGCATGCCGCCGTTGGTGTCGCAGAGCACCACTACCTCCGCGCCGGCCTCGTGGGCGGTGCGCACCACCTCCAGGGCGTAGTCGCGCCGGGCGCGGAACCCGTCGAAGAAGTGCTCGCAGTCGACGAAGACGCGCCGGCCGTGGGAGCGCAGGTAGGCCACGGTCTCGCGGACCATGGCGAGGTTCTCCTCCAGGGTCGTCCGCAGCGCGAGCTCGACGTGGCGGTCGTGCGACTTCGCGACCAGCACGACGACCGGCGCCTCAGACTCCAGCAGTGCCTGCACCTGGGGGTCGGCCTCGGCCGTCGTGCCGGCCTTGCGCGTGGCGCCGAAGGCGGCGAGCTTGGCGTGCCGGAAGGTGATCTCCTCGCGCGCCCGCCGGAAGAACTCGGTGTCACGCGGGACCGCCCCCGGCCAGCCGCCTTCGATGTAGCCGACGCCGAACTCATCCAGGTGGCGCGCGATCGCAAGCTTGTCGGCCACCGTGAGGTTGATGCCCTCACGCTGGGAGCCGTCGCGCAGGGTGGTGTCGAAAACGTGGAAGTCGTCCGTCGGCAACGCTGTCATGACGGTGTCTCCTGCTTCTGCAAAACGAAAAGACCCCTCGCGGGATGCGAGAGGTCTGCGCGCGGGTCGGGGCGCGGTGGCCGACGCGGCCCGCGGACGGATGGGCCAGGGCGGCGGTCACTCACGGACCGGCGCGCTTGTCACCAATAATCATGGTGCACACAAGCACGGCGGCAGTCTGGCACACCCGTCCCAGACTGCCCATTCCGTCTCACGATGCGAGACCTCGCGGTGACGGCGCGCACCCGCCCCGCGCGCCCCGTTCCGGCCGCGCGTCACCCCACCGGGTGCATCCAGCCGTGCCGGTCCTCGCCGCGGCCGGTCTGCAGGTTGACGAGCGCCTCACGGAGCCGCAGGGTGACCTCGCCGGGCTGGCCGTCGGCGATGGTCCAGGAGGCGTCCGGGGACTTCACCGAGCCGACCGGCGTGATGACCGAGGCGGTGCCGCAGGCGAAGACCTCGCTGATGGTGCCGTCCTCGCAGCCCTGGCGCCAGTCGTCGGTGGTCAGCCGCACCTCCTCGGTGGCGTAGCCGAGGTCGGCGGCGAGCGTCAGCAGCGAGTCGCGGGTGATGCCGGGCAGCAGGGTGCCGGTCAGCCGGGGGGTGACGACCTTGGTGTCACTGCCCCGGCCGCGGACGAAGAAGAGGTTGGAGGAGCCCATCTCCTCGACCCAGCGGCGCTCGGCCGCGTCGAGCCAGACGACCTGGTCGCAGCCGTGGCGCACCGCCTCGGCCTGGGCGAGGAACGCGGCGGCGTAGTTGCCGGCGCACTTGGCCTCGCCGGTGCCGCCGGGGGCGGCACGGACGTACTCGGTGCTCAGCCACACGGAGACCGGCTTGATGCCGCCGGCGAAGTACGCGCCCGCGGGCGAGGCGATCAGCATGAACAGGTACTCGTTGGCGGGCCGGTTGATGCCGAGGCCGGACTCGGTGGCGAACATGAAGGGGCGCAGGTACAGGGACTGCTCTCCCCCGCCCGGCACCCAGGCCGCGTCGTGGGCGACCAGGACGTCGATGGCCTTGATGAAGGTCTCGACCGGCAGCTCGGGCATGGCCAGGCGGCGGGCGGAGTTCTGGAAGCGCCGGGCGTTGGCGTCGGGGCGGAAGACCGCGACCGAGCCGTCGGGCTGGCGGTACGCCTTCAGCCCTTCGAAGATCGCCTGGCCGTAGTGGAGCGTCATGGTCGCCGGGTCCATCGGCAGCGGCGCGTAGGGCGTCAGGCGCGCGTCGTGCCAGCCTCTGCCCTCGGTCCACCTGATGGTGACCATGTGGTCGGTGAAGTGGCGGCCGAAGCCGGGATCGGCCAGCACGGCCTCGCGCTCGGCGGCGGGCAGCGGATGGGCCGAGGGCTTGAGATCGAAGTCGATGCTGGGCGTGGTGGTCATGGTGAGCGCGTCCTTCGCTTCCGTGGTGTGGCGGACCAGGTCCCGCCGGGAAGCCGGATACTAGGACATCCGAGCATCGGGGAGCGGAACGGCCCCGCCGGACGGCGGCCGTCCGGGGCTGCCGCGCGCGGAAGGGCGGGCGGTCCGTGGGCACTGTCCTGTGAGCAGATCGTGGCACCCGGCCGGGGTTCTGCCCAGCCGTGACGGCCTGCCGCCCGGCCCGCGGGCGCCGGGGCCGGGCGGCAGGCTGGCGTCCGCTGACGTCCTGCCGTGTCAGCCGCGTACGCGGGCGGCCAGGTCGTCGCCGATGGTGTCGGTGTCGCGGGAGGTCTGCGCCTCGCGCGCCGCGAGGTCGGCGGTGACGGCCTCTTCGACGCGGGTGGCCTCGGCCTCGTAGCCGAGGTGGCGCAGCAGCAGGGCGACCGAGAGCACGGTTGCCGTCGGGTCGGCCTTGCCGGTCCCCGCGATGTCCGGGGCCGAGCCGTGGACCGGCTCGAACATCGAGGGGTATGCGCGGGACGGGTTGATGTTGCCCGAGGCCGCCAGGCCGATGCCGCCGGTGACGGCGGCGGCGAGGTCGGTGAGGATGTCACCGAAGAGGTTGTCGGTGACGATGACGTCGAAGCGCTCCGGCTGGGTCACGAGGAAGATCGTGGCCGCGTCGACGTGCAGGTAGTCGGTGGTGACCTGGGGGTACTCCTGGGCCACCCGGTCGACCGTGTTCTTCCACAGGTGGCCGGCGTGGACCAGCACGTTGTTCTTGTGGACCAGCGTCAGCTTCTTCGCCGGGCGGGCGGCGGCGCGCGCGAAGGCGTCGCGGACGACGCGCTCCACGCCGTAAGCGGTGTTGACGCTGACCTCGGTCGCGACCTCGGCCGGGGTTCCGGTGCGCATGGAACCGCCGTTGCCCACGTAGGGGCCCTCGGTGCCCTCGCGCACGACGAGGAAGTCGATGTCCGGGCGGCCCGCCAGCGGCGTCGGTGTGTTCGGGAACAGCCGGCTGGGCCGGAGGTTGACGTAGTGGTCGAACGCGAAGCGGAGCTTCAGCAGCAGTCCGCGCTCCAGGACGCCGGAGGGAACCGAGGGGTCGCCGACGGCCCCGAGCAGGATCGCGTCGTGGCCCCGCAGGCGCTCCAGCTCGGCGTCGGGCAGCGTCTCGCCCGTCGCGTGCCAGCGGCGCGCGCCCAGATCGTATTCGGTGGTCTCCAGCTTCACGTCCTCGGGCAGCACGGCGGTCAGGACCTTCAGGCCCTGCGCCACCACCTCGGGGCCGATGCCGTCACCGGGAATCACCGCAAGATCGATACTCGGAGCCATGGGGGGACCCTACGCCGCTGGCCCGGCTCGCGGGCGCCGTCGTCCACGATCCGGACAGGCGCGCGACAGCCGCTCAGTGGCCGAACGCCCCGCCGTTGTCGCGGCGGTCGAGCGAGCGCTGCACGGCGAGCGCGGCGCGGCGGCGGGCGTCGTCCCGCTCGCGGCGCAGGGCGGCGGAACGGCGGCGGGAGGCGGGCCGGGCGGCGGGGCGCGCGGCGGCGTGCTGCGTTGTGGGCATGACGATCAGCTCCCCAAGGAAGGCCGGTGGGATGCCGCCGGGGGCGGGGGCGGCACCGGGGGGTCACCCGCGCTGCGCCGCCGCTCGGCGCCCGTCGCTGATGGAGCGGACCGTTCGGCCCTACAAAAATAACCGCCGGGAGACGTGCTGTCTCCCCATATAGTTGACCGTCCTACTATCTGAGACGGCCACCCCCGTCCCGCGTGACGGCTGTTGCCCCGCGGGACGGGAGGGACGCCCGTGACGCGCGGCGCGTCACCCCATGTGCGGGTAGCGGTAGTCCGTCGGCGGCACCAGCGTCTCCTTGATGGAGCGCGGCGAGGTCCACCGCAGCAGGTTGAACTTCGAGCCGGCCTTGTCGTTGGTGCCCGAGGCGCGGGCCCCGCCGAACGGCTGCTGGCCGACGATCGAGCCGGTCGGCTTGTCGTTGATGTAGAAGTTGCCCGCCGCGTACCGCAGCCGTTCGCACACCGAGGACGCCACGGCACGGTCGCCCGCGAAGACCGCCCCGGTCAGCGCGTAGGGCGCCACGGACTCCATCTGGTCGACGACCGCGTCGAAGTCGCCGTCGTCGAAGACGTACACCGCGATGATCGGCCCGAAGTACTCGGTGGTGAAGACCTCGTTCCCAGGATCCGAGCAGGTCAGCACCGTGGGCCGCACGAAGTAGCCGACCGAGTCGTCATAGGTGCCGCCCGCGATGATCTCGCAGGAGGGGTCGGCCTTGGCCCGCTCGATGGCGGCCTTGGCCTTGGCGAAGGCGCGCGCGTCGATGACGGCCGCCATGAAGTTGCTCAGATCACGCGGGTCGCCCATGGACAGGCCGTCGGCCTCGGCGGCGACGGCGTCGCGCAGCCCGCCCTCCCACAGCGAGCGCGGGACGTAGGCACGGGAGGCGGCCGAGCACTTCTGCCCCTGGTACTCGAAGGCGCCGCGCGTGATCGCCGTCTTCACCGCGTCCGGATCCGCGCTCGGGTGGACCACGATGAAGTCCTTGCCGCCCGTCTCGCCCACGACGCGGGGGTAGTTGCGGTAGCGCGCGATGTTCTCCCCCACGCCGCGCCACAAATACTGGAACGTCGCCGTGGAGCCGGTGAAGTGGATGCCGGCGAGGTCCGGGTGCGGCAGGGCCTCCTTGGACAGCTCCCGGCCGTCGCCCGTCACCAGGTTGATCACACCGGGCGGCAGCCCCGCCTCCTCCAGCAGCCGCATCAGCAGCACGGCCGCGTGCGTCTGCGTCGGGGAGGGTTTCCAGACCACCACGTTGCCCATCAGCGCGGGCGCGGTCGGCAGGTTGCCCGCGATGGCGGTGAAGTTGAACGGCGTGATGGCGTAGACGAACCCCTCCAGCGGGCGGAAGTCCAGGCGGTTCCAGACGCCCCTGGGCTGGACGGGCGGCTGCTCGGCGAGAATCTCCCGGGCGAAGTGGACGTTGAACCGCCAGAAGTCGACCAGCTCGCACGGGGCGTCGATCTCCGCCTGCTGGACCGTCTTGGACTGGCCCAGCATCGTGGAGGCGGCGATGGTCTCGCGCCACGGCCCGGCGAGCAGCTCGGCCGCGCGCAGGAAGACCGCGGCGCGGTCGTCGAACGGCAGGGCACGCCAGGCAGGAGCAGCGGCGAGCGCCGCGTCGATGGCGTCGCGGGCGTCCTGGCGGGTCGCGTGCGCGCTGGTGCCCAGGCGCGCGGCGTGGCGGTGGGGCTGGACGACGTCGAAGGGCTCGCCCGCCGCCATCCGGCGGACGCCTCCGATAGTCATCGGCAGCTCCATCGGGTTCTCCGCGAGCTCCTTGAGTTTGCGCTCCAGGCGAAGGCGCTCCGCCGAGCCCGGGGCGTAGGTGTGCACCGGCTCGTTCACCGGCGTGGGGACCTGGGTCACAGCGTCCATGGCGGTGGGCTCCTTGGTTGCGGGTTCGGTTGCTGGTTCGGTGCTGGTCCGGTGCCGGCCGCCGGCGGGTCAGCCCCGGCTGACGAGGGACCGGACAAAGAAGGCGAGGTTGGCGGGGCGCTCGGCCAGACGCCGCATGAAGTACGCGTACCAGTCGGTGCCGTAGGGCACGTAGACCCGGACCCGGTGCCCCCGGTCGGCGAGCCGGCGCTGCTCGGCGGCGCGTATGCCGTAGAGCATCTGGAACTCGTAGCTGCCGGGCTTGCGCCCGTAGCGTGCGGCGAGCGACTCGGCGATGGCCACCAGCCGGGGGTCGTGGGTGGCGA
Organism: Streptomyces sp. 7-21; assembly: GCF_016741785.1. Taxonomy (GTDB): domain Bacteria; phylum Actinomycetota; class Actinomycetes; order Streptomycetales; family Streptomycetaceae; genus Streptomyces. The sequence continues at coordinate 422,020 of NZ_JAERRL010000001.1, read as the reverse complement.
TCATCGGGTAGCCCTGGCCCGCCATCAGCACATGCAGGCAGCGGACGTAGGCCAGGTCCGTCTCATGCCGGTCCTGGCGGGCCACGGCGGCCGGCTCGCGGTAGGCGCCTTTGACCAGGCGGACCCGGGCGCCCGAGGCGGCCAGGGTCCGGCAGTCCTGCTCGGTCCGGTACAGGTACGACTGGAGCACCGCGCCGGTCTGCGGGAAGCGTTCCCGCAGCCGGGCGAGGACCGCCAGCGTCGAGTCCGCCGTGGTGTGGTCCTCCATGTCGAGCGTCACCGTCGTGCCCGCCGCCGCGGCGGCCTCCACGACGGGCAGCACGTTCTCGTACGCCAGGTCGTCGCCGCCGTCAAGCGCCTGCCCGAAGGCCGACAGCTTCAGCGACAGCTCGGCCCTGGTTCCCAGCCCTTCACGCGCGAGCGCGTCCGCCAGGGCCAGATAGGCGTCGCGGCTGCGCTTGGCCTCGCGGGGGTCCGTGACGTGCTCGCCGAGGTGATCGAGGGTGACACACAGGCCCCGCCGCGTCAGCGCGCGCACGGCCGCCAGGGCGTCGGAGAGGCTCTCGCCAGCGACGAAGCGCTCGACAACCGGTCGGGTGAGCGAGGTGTTCGAGACGACGCGCCGCAGGGTGTCGCTGCGCGCCGCCGCGAGAAGCACCGGTCCCAGCATCGGGGGTACCTCCTCGGGACGTTTCCGGCACGGTGGTGCCGGCGGACCCCCATATTCGCTCATCCGTGCCGTCCCGGACAGCATTCGTGCGGCAGTGATGCGAGGGAAGGTCGGTGCGCGGTGGTTTACTCCCCCGTCGCGAGCGGCTATGTTCCCGGAGGTGGGAGCGCTCCCAACCCACTGAACGCATCGTCCCGTGAGAGGAACGATCCACCGTGCGCACCCCAAAAGCCGCGCAGCCCCCCACCCGCCACCGCCCGGCCCGCACCCGTGCGACGCTGGCGGCCGGCGCGCTTCTGGGCTCCATGGCCGCCTGGCTCGCCGTCGCCCCGGCGCAGGGCGCGGCCACGGCCGACCTTCCCGACGACACCGTCTTCTACGACCACCCCGGCGCCATCCACGAGTGGCTCGCCGCCAACCCGGATGATCCCCGGGCCCCCCTGATCCAGGAGCGGATAGCCAGCCAGCCGCAGGCCACCTGGATCTCGAACTACGAGCCCGAGACCGTCACCGAAGAGGTCTCCGCCGTCACCTCCGCCGCCTCGGCCGCCGGCCAGGTCCCCGTGCTCGTGTCGTACATGATCCCCAACCGCGACTGCGGCGGGGCCTCCGCGGGCGGCGCTCCCGACTTCCCCAGCTACCTGGCGTGGGCCGAGGACTTCGCCGCCGGCCTGGGCAGCGACCCGGCCGTCGTGATCCTGGAGCCGGACTCGATCGCCCTGACGACCTGCCTGGACGAGGCGGAGCGCGCCGAGCGGTTCAGCGCGCTGGCCGAGGCCGCCGACATCATCCACGCGGCCAACCCCGAGGCGCGGGTCTACTTCGACGCCGGCCACTCCACGTGGCACCAGCCCTCGGGCATCGCCGCGGAGCTGCGGGACGCCGGCGTCCTTGAGAGCGGCGACGGCATCTACACCAACGCCTCGAACTACAACACCACCGGCAGCGAGGTGGCCTTCGCCGAGGCTGTGCTCGCCGAGCTCGGCGACCCGGAGCTCGGCGCGGTGGTGGACACCAGCCGCAACGGCAACGGCCCGGCCCCCGACGGCGAGTGGTGCGACCCGCCGGGGCGTCTCGTCGGCGACAACCCGACGGTGAACACCGGCAGCGAACGCATCGACGCCTACCTGTGGATCAAGCGTCCGGGTGAGCTGGACGGCTGCGACGGGCCGGCGGGCCAGTTCTCGCCGGACAAGGCGTACGAGCTGGCAGGCGGCTGACGCGTCCCCCCATCTCACACCCAGCGTCAGGCGTCTGTCCGGTCCGGTGCCGCCCCCGCCTTCCCGGGCGGCACCGGTCACCGTCTCCCGCGGCCTGGAAGGCTTCCGGAACCAGAACGCACCGGGGCCCGCCGGCCGGCCCCGCCCCTTGCGGGCGGGGGCCGGTGGCGGGCCCCGTCCTATGTCGTGGCGCGGGCGGCTGTCCCAGCCAGGCCAGCTGCCCGGATCAGTCGCCCAGGTTGACACCGCGCGCCGAGGTGGCGCCGATCTCCTGGGCGATCTCGTTGAGGACGGGCACCGGGATGGCGTCGTCCACGGTGAGCGCGATCAGGGCCTCGCCGCCCTCCTCCGCGCGGGCGACCTGCATGCCGGCGATGTTGATCCCGGCCTCACCGAGGATGCGGCCCAGGGTGCCGACGACGCCGGGCCGGTCGGTGTACCGCAGGAAGGCCATGTGGTCGGCCATGGCCAGGTCCACGGTGTGCTCGGCGATGCCCACGATCTTCTGCAGGTGCTTCGGGCCGGCGAGCGTGCCGGAGACCGAGATGACCTCACCGCTGGTGAGCGTGCCGCGCACGGTGATCATGTTGCGGTGGTCGGGCGACTCGGAGCTGGTCGTCAGCCGCACCTCCACGCCGCGCTCCTGCGCGAACAGCGGGGCGTTGACGTAGGAGACGGTCTCGGCCACCACGTCCTCGAAGACGCCCTTGAGCGCCGACAGCTCCAGGACCTTCACGTCGTGCTGGGTGATCTCCCCGCGCACCTCGACGTCGAGCCGGGTGGCGACCTCACCCGCCAGCGCGGTGAAGATCCGGCCGAGCTTCTCGGCCAGCGGCAGCCCGGGACGCACGTCCTCGGCGATGACGCCGCCCTGCACGTTGACCGCGTCGGGCACCAGCTCGCCCGCCAGCGCCAGCCGCACCGAACGGGCCACCGCGATGCCCGCCTTCTCCTGCGCCTCGCCGGTGGAGGCGCCCAGGTGCGGGGTGCAGACGACATTGTCGAACTCGAACAGCGGCGAGTCCGTGCACGGCTCATTGGCGTAGACGTCCAGGCCCACGCCGGCGACGCGGCCCTCCTTGAGCGCGCTCAGCAGCGCCGTCTCGTCCACGATGCCGCCGCGGGCCGCGTTGATGATCCGCACCGAGGGCTTGACCTTGTGGAGCGCCTCGTCGCCGATGAGGCCCAGCGTCTCCGGCGTCTTCGGCAGGTGGATGGTGATGAAGTCCGAGACCTGAAGCAGCTCGTCCAGGGACAGCAGCCGGACGCCCATCTGCGCGGCGCGGGCCGCCTGGACGTAGGGGTCGTAGGCGACGACCTTCATGCCGAAGGCGGCCATGCGCTGCGCGACCAGCACGCCGATGCGGCCGAGGCCGACGACGCCGAGCGTCTTCTCGGCGAGCTCGACGCCCGTGTACTTGCTGCGCTTCCACTCACCCTGCTTCAGGGCCGCGTTGGCCTGCGGGATGTTGCGCGCCGTGGAGATGATCAGGCCGCAGGCCAGCTCGGCGGCGGTCACGATGTTGGAGGTGGGCGCGTTGACGACCATCACGCCGGCCTTGGTGGCGGCGGGGACGTCCACGTTGTCCAGGCCCACGCCAGCGCGGGCGACCACCTTCAGACGGCGCGCGGCCGCGATGGCCTCGGCGTCCACGCGGGTGGCGCTGCGGATGAGGATGGCGTCCACGTCCGCGATGGCGCTCAGCAGTTCGTCACGGTTGGCGCCGTCACAGCGCCGGATGGTGAAGTCCGGCCCGAGGGCGTCGACCGTGGCCGGGGAGAGCTCTTCGGCAATGAGTACGACGGGTTTGCTCGGCTTGCTCACGGGAGTCTCACTGGTCCTTTGCGGAAGGCCGCGTCCCGACGGCCAACGGCGGTGGAGGGAGTTGGGCAGCCACGTGGAGACTCACGACGCTGTGGGCCTGTGACGCGCTTGGTGTGCAGTGTAACGGCGCCGCGCGCGGCCGAAGGGACGCGGTCGTGAGCCCGCGGCGGGGCCGGGGCCGGGCCAGGGCGGCCCGGCCCCGCAAGGCGGTTCAGTCCTCCTCGTCGACCCAGCTCATCAGCTTGCGCAGCTCCTTGCCGGTGGTCTCCAGCAGGTGGTTGGCGTCGGCCTTCTTGTACTCGTTGTACTTCGGCAGGCCGGCGTTGTACTCGGCCATCCAGCTGGTGGCGAAGCTGCCGTCCTGGATCTCGGAGAGGATCTTCTTCATCTCGGCCTTGGTGGCGTCGGTGATGATCCTCGGGCCGGAGACGTAGTCGCCCCACTCGGCGGTCTCGGAGATGGACCAGCGCATCTTCTCCAGGCCGCCCTCGTACATCAGGTCGACGATGAGCTTCAGCTCGTGCAGGCACTCGAAGTAGGCGATCTCCGGCTGGTACCCGGCCTCGACCAGCGTCTCGAAGCCCGCCTTGACCAGCGCCGCGGTGCCGCCGCAGAGCACGGCCTGCTCGCCGAAGAGGTCGGTCTCGGTCTCCTCGGTGAAGGTCGTCTTGATGACGCCGGCGCGGGTGCCGCCGATGGCCTTGGCGTACGACAGCGCCAGCGCAAAGGCGTTGCCCGAGGCGTCCTGCTCCACCGCCGCGATACACGGGACGCCGCGGCCCTCCTCGTACTGGCGGCGCACCAGGTGGCCCGGGCCCTTGGGCGCGACCATGCACACGTCCACGCCGGCCGGAGGCTTGATGAAGCCGAAGCGGATGTTGAAGCCGTGGCCGAAGAAGAGCGCGTCCCCCTCCTTGAGGTTGTCGCGCACGGACTCCTCGTAGACCCGCGCCTGGATCGGGTCCGGGACGAGGATCATGATGACGTCGGCCTCAGCCGCCGCCTCGGCCGGGGTGGTCACCCGCAGTCCCTGCTCCTCGGCCTTCGCCCGGGACTTGGAGCCCTCGTGCAGGCCGACACGGACGTCGACGCCCGAGTCACGCAGCGACAGGGCGTGGGCGTGCCCCTGGCTGCCGTACCCCAGGACCGCGACCTTACGGCCCTGGATGATGGACAGGTCGGCGTCGTCGTCGTAGAACAGCTCGGCCACTTGGGTTTTCTCCTTCACAAGATGCGTTCCCTTCCCGCCCGCGCGGCGCGCGGGCGGGGTCCGCGGCGTACGGACCACGGTAGGGGGGTCGGTGGGGCGGATGGCGGCCGGTCTCGCTATGCGGTCTGGGCGCTGCGGTCCAGGGCGCGCAGCGAGCGGTCGGTGATGGAGCGGGAGCCGCGTCCGATGGCGATGGTCCCGGACTGCACCAGCTCCTTGATGCCGAACGGCTCCAGCATCCGCAGCATGGCGTTGAGCTTGTCGCTGCTGCCGGTGGCCTCGATGGTGACGGCCTCCGGGGAGACGTCCACCGTCTTGGCGCGGAACAGCTGCACGATCTCGACGATCTGGGACCTGGTGTCGTTGTCGGCACGGACCTTCACCAGCACCAGCTCGCGGTGGACGGCGGCGGCGGGGTCCAGCTCGACGATCTTCAGCACGTTGACGAGCTTGTTGAGCTGCTTGGTGACCTGCTCCAGCGGCAGGTCCTCCACGTTGACGACGATCGTGATCCGGGAGACCTCAGGGTGTTCCGTGGTCCCCACCGCGAGCGAGTCGATGTTGAAGCCGCGGCGGGAGAACAGCGACGTGATGCGGGAGAGCACGCCCGGCTTGTTCTCGACCAGGACGGAGAGGGTGTGCTTGGACATGGGTTCGGTACCTCGTCGGGGCGGTGGGCGCGGGGGCGGTGTTGTCCGGGATCAGTCGTCCGGGATCAGTCGTCGGTGTCGCCGAAATCGGGGCGCACCCCGCGGGCGGCCATGACCTCGTCGTTGGAGGTGCCGGCCGCGACCATCGGCCAGACCATCGCGTCCTCGTGGACGATGAAGTCCACGACGACGGGCCGGTCGTTGATGGAGTTCGCCTTCTCGATCACGGCATCGAGCTGTCCGGGCTCCTCGCAGCGCAGGCCGACGCAGCCCATGGCCTCGGCGAGCTTGACGAAGTCGGGCACCCGGGTGCCGGTGCTGGTGGCGGCGCCGTCGGCGCCGGGCCCCTCCCGCAGCACGGTGTTGGAGTAGCGCTGGTTGTAGAACAGGGTCTGCCACTGGCGGACCATGCCCAGGGCACCGTTGTTGATGATGGCGACCTTCACCGGGATGCCGTTCAGGGCGGCGGTGGCCAGCTCCTGGTTGGTCATCTGGAAGCAGCCGTCGCCGTCGATGGCCCAGACCGTGGCGTCGGGCCGGCCGGCCTTGGCGCCCAGGGCGGCGGGGACGGCGTAGCCCATCGTGCCCAGGCCGCCGGAGTTGAGCCAGGTGCCGGGGCGTTCGAACGGCAGGTAGTGGGCGGCCCACATCTGGTGCTGCCCCACGCCCGCGGTGTAGATGGTGCCGGCCGGGGCGAGCTGGCCGAGGCGCTCGATGACCTGCTGGGGCGAGAGCGTGCCGTCCTCGGGCAGGTCGTAGCCCAGCGGGTAGGTCTCGCGCCAGCGGTCGAGCTGCGACCACCAGGCGGACAGGTCAGGGCGCGTGCCCTCGCCGCGCAGGGCCGTGATCAGGTCGGCGATGACGTCCTTGGCGTCACCGACGATCGGCACGTCGGCGACGCGGTTCTTGCCGATCTCGGCCGGGTCGATGTCCGCGTGCACGATCTTGGCGTGCGGGGCGAACGAGTCGATGCGGCCGGTGACGCGGTCGTCGAAGCGGGCGCCGAGGGCGATGATCAGGTCGGCCTTCTGCAGCGCGGTGACGGCGGCGACGGAGCCGTGCATGCCGGGCATGCCCAGGTGCTGCCGGTGGCTGTCGGGGAACGCGCCCAGGGCCATGAGGGTGGTGGTGACGGGGGCGCCGGTCAGCTCGGCAAGCTCGCGCAGCTCGGCGGAGGCGCCGGCCTTCAGCACGCCGCCGCCGACGTACAGCACGGGGCGCCTGGACTGGCCGATCAGGCGGGCGGCCTCGCGGATCTGCTTGGCGTGCGGGCGGCTGACCGGGCGGTAGCCGGGCAGGTCGGGGGTGGGCGGCCAGGAGAAGGTGGTCTGGCCCTGGAGGGCGTCCTTGGCGATGTCCACCAGGACGGGGCCGGGGCGGCCGGTGGCGGCGAGGTGGAACGCCTCGGCGATGGTGCGCGGGATGTCCGCGGGGTCGGTGACCAGGAAGTTGTGCTTGGTGATCGGCAGCGTGATGCCGCAGATGTCGGCTTCCTGGAAGCCGTCGGTGCCGATCAGGCTGGTGGCCACCTGGCCGGTGATCGCCACCAGCGGCACGGAGTCCATGTGGGCGTCGGCGATGGGCGTGACGAGGTTGGTCGCGCCGGGGCCCGAGGTGGCCATGCAGACGCCGACCTTGCCGGTGGCCTGGGCGTAGCCCGTCGCCGCGTGGCCCGCGCCCTGCTCGTGCCGCACGAGCACGTGCCGGATCTTGGTGGAGTCCATCAGCGGGTCGTAGGCCGGAAGGATCGCGCCGCCGGGAATGCCGAACACGGTGTCGGCGCCGACCGCCTCGAGGGAACGGATGAGGGACTGGGCGCCCGTGAGCTGGGTGGTGACGGTGGCGGCCTGCTGCTGGCTGCTGCTGCGAGGGGCCCGCGGCTGCGGCTTCGGTGCCCCGGTGGCCTGCTGGGTCATCGGCGGTCTCTTCTCGCGGTGTGAGGGTGCTGACGCGTGCGGGTAGTCGGGTGAGCTGCTGTCGGTGGGTGGGGCGTCGGTGACTCGGCGCTGAGTCGGTGTCCGTGCAACAAAAAACCCCTCGTGCCCTGAAGGGCATGCGAGGGGGAGCGCGTCGCTGTCCGAGAGTGCTCGGGTCAGCCGACGCGCCGTCCAAGTACGAGGATCTGGGTCCGCATGGCACGAACATTGCTCCCCTCCCCCTTCGCCTGTCAAGCGAGCAGAATCCTCATCTCACTATGTGGTCACCGGCTCCCGGGGGCCGTGTCAGGTGGTCACCACGGGGGCTGAGCCCGCCGCCGGAGGCACGGGCAGGGTGCCGCGGCCCAGCACACGGTCGAGGCGGTCGCTCTCCAGCGGTTCGCAGACGGCGAGCCCCTGGGCCCGGCGGCACCCCAGAGCCCGCAGGGCGGCGACCTGGTCCGGCGCGTCGACGCCGTCGGCGAGCGAGGCGATGCCGAGATCCTCGGCCAGCCGCACCAGGCTCGCGGTGATGGTGCGCACCGCGGGCGAGTCGAGCAGGCCGTCCACGAGGTCGCGGTCGAGGCGCACGACGTCCACGGGCAGCCGGTGCAGCGCGGTCACGGCCGTGCCGGAGCCGCCGTACCCGCCCAGGGCGATGCCGACGCCGAGGACGCTGAGGTCGTTGAGCCGGCGGCGCGGCTCCTCGGCGGCCAGCACCGGCTCGGCCTCGGCCAGTTCGATGGTCAGCGCCTCGGGCGGGACGTCGTGGCGGGCCAGCAGCGACTCGACGCCGCCCGCCCCGAAGGAGCGGTCGGCCAGCCGGCCGACGGGCAGGCGGACGCTGACCGGCACCGTCAGCCCTGCCCGGCGGCGCCGCCCGGCCTCGGCGACAGCCTCCTCGATCAGCCACCGCGCCACGTCGATCCGGTCGCCCGGCCGGGGCGGCGGCATGGCGGCGACGACCGTGGCGGCGGCGTCGCGCCGGCCGCCGCGCAGGGTCTCCAGCGGGGTGGACAGCAGGCCGGAGGCGGAGCGCCAGCGGGCCAGCGCGCTGACGGAGGCCACCCGGCCGTCGGCCAGGTCGACGACCGGCTGGTGGAGGAGCGTGAACTCCTCGGTGCGCAGCGCGCCGCGCACGAGATCCGCCCGCGCGGCGGGCGGCAGCGTCTCGGCGTGCGAGTGCGGCACGTACAGCTCGACGCGCGCCTTGCCCGACTTCTTGGCCCGGTACATCGCGACGTCCGCGTTGCGCATGAGGGCGGCGGGCGTGCTGTCCGGCTCGGCGAAGGCGATGCCGATGCTGGCCGCCACGCGCAGCTCGTGGCCGTCCACCTGGTAGGGGCGCGAGAGGGCGCTCCTGATGCGCTCGGCGATCTCCATCACGCGGCACTCCCGCGGCCGGGTCTCCTCGCCGGGGGCACCCAGGATCAGGGCGGCGAACTCATCGCCGCCGAGCCGGGCCACAGTGTCACCGGTGCGCACGGATGCGCGCAGCCGGTGGGCGGCCTGCACCAGCAGCTCGTCCCCCGCCTGGTGGCCGGCGGAGTCGTTGACCGCCTTGAAGCCGTCGAGGTCGATGTAGAGCACGGCGATGTCCGCGCTGCCGCGGCCGGCGGCGAGAGCGACCCGGACCCGCTCCGTGAACAGCGTCCGGTTGGGCAGGTCGGTGAGCGAGTCGTGCGAGGCGCTGTGCTGGAGCTGGGCCTGGAGCCGCACCCGCTCGGTCACGTCCCGGCTGTTGAGGATCAGGCCGCCCTGGTAGCGGTTGACGCTGGACTCGACGTTGAGCCAGTGCCCGGCGCCGTGGCGCACCCGGCACTCAATGCGCGTTGCGGGCTCACGGGACGGCGAGGCCGCCAGGAAGCGGCGCAGCTCGTGCAGCACGCGGCCGGCGTCCTCGGGGTGGATGAGCGCGGACAGATCGCCGCCGATGAGGCGGTCGGCCTCCCGCCCGTACACCCCCGCGGCGGCGGGGCTGACGTAGCGCAGCCTGCCGTCGGGCGCGGCGATCATGATGACGTCGCTGGAGCCCTGCACCAGGGAACGGAAGTAGCTTTCCTTCTGGGCGAGTTCGCGGGTGAGGGTGACGTTGTCGGCCAGCATGATGCCCTGGCGCACCAGCAGCGCCAGCACGACCGCACAGGCCGTCAGCATCACCATCTGGTCGACCCGCCGGCCGCTCACCGTGCTGATGAGGATGCCCAGCGTGCACACGGCTGCGGCGAGATAGGGGGTCAGGGCGGCGAGTGAGCCCGCCAGCGGGCGGCTCGGCTCCTGCGGCGGCGCGGTGCGCTCGGGTCCGCTCTGTCCGCCGCGGCGCCCGACGGTCCAGGGGGCGCACGCCAGCAGCAGCGACCCCGCGAACCAGCCGGCGTCCAGGAACTGGCCGGAGCTGTAGCGCTCGCGCAGCCCCGGTGCGGTGAACAGCGCGTCGCAGAGCACGATCAGCGCCAGCGCGCCGATCGCGGTGTTGACCGCGGAGCGCTGCGCGGCGCTGCGGCGGAAGTGGAGCACCAGCACCATGCTGATCAGCGCGATGTCGAGCAGGGGGTAGGCGAGGGAGAGCGCCGCGTGGGTCACGTCCATGCCCTCCCGGCCGGCGGTGTGCGCCAGGGCGACGCTCCAGGAGAGCGTCATCAGGGACCCGCCGATCAGCCAGGCGTCCAGGACCAGGCAGATCCAGCCGGCGCGGGTGACCGGCCGCTTGGCGAGCATGAGGAGGCCGACGATGGCCAGGGGCGGGAAGAGCAGGAAGCACAGGTCGGCCGCCGAATTCCGGGGCACCGGCTCGTCCTCGACGACCTCGTACCAGCCCCAGACGGCGTTGCCCGCGGCCATCATGAGCGACGCCAGGCCGAAGAAGGCCCAGGCCGGCGCGTGGTCGCCTGCGCGCGTGCGCGCGAACCGCAGGCAGGAGACGGCGGCCAGCAGCGCGGCGGCGCTGAGCCCGAAGTCGCCCATGACGCGGGCGGCCGTGGGCGATCCCCAGCCGAGCGCGGCGCCCAGCGCGTACCCGCCGCAGGCGGCGGCGACGGAAGACTGTGCCAGCTGGCCGCCGAGGGGCCGGGGCGGCGGACCGGGGACCTCGGTCCCGGGCCCGCTCACCGACCGGCCCGCCCGGGGATCCACGTGCGCTCCGGCGTCGTGGTGGAGTGGCCGGCCTGCAAGCTGCGGGTCCGGCAGTGCGTCCCTGCGCCGTGCATCCGCGAGTCGCCCCCTCTCGTCCTGGGCTTGCCCGGCACGGACGATACACCAGAACTGTGACTCATTGACATACTGGAACTACCGTCAGTGACGGCATGGGGAGAGTTCCAGCAGCGACAGGATGCCCCTTATGCGCCTTCCGCCCTCACATGTGCCACGGGTTCTCCAGCGACGAAACGTTCTAGCTGACGGGTAATCAGCTTCTCGGCCCGTGGCCAGAATGCACTCGTAGGACCCCCCACATGAGGGGTAATCACAACGCCCGGCGCACGCCAGAGCGGATGCGCCGGCGGCAGCGGCTCCGGGTCGGTCACATCGAGTGCCGCCCGCAGCCGCCCCGACTCCAGCTCCCTGACCAGCGCGTCGGTGTCCACCACGGCACCCCGGCCGACATTCACCAGCAGCGCGCCGTCGGGCATCCGCGCGAGGAAACCGGCGTCAACCAGTCCCCGCGTGGCGTCCGTCAGCGGCGTCGCGAGAATGACGATCTCCGCCTCCGGCAGCAGCCGCGGCAGCTCGGACACCGGGTGCACCGGCCCCCGGGGGGTCTCGCGGGCCGACCGCGCGACGCGCATGACCTCGGCGACCTCGAACGGCAGCAGCCGGTCCTCGATGGCGGCGCCGATGTTGCCGTACCCCACGATGAGCACCCGCCGGTCAGCGAGCGACGTGCGGAAACCCGGCTCCCAGCGGCCCTCGTCCTGGGCCCTGACCGCGTCGGGGATGCCGCGCAGCGACGCGAGCGTGAGCGTCAGCGCCAGCTCTGCGGTGCTGGTGTTGTGCAGCTCGCCCGCGTTGCACAGCCGTGCGCCCGGCGGCAGCAGCTCGATGCCCGGGAGCATGTGGTCGATGCCCGCGGTCAGCGTCTGCACCACCCGCACCCGCGTCATGCGCGGCAGCGGGCGCAGCGCCGTCTCCTGGCCCTTCATGTAGGGCACGACGTAGAAGACGCAGTCGGCGGGATCGGCGGGAAAGCCGCCCTCGCCGTTCCAGTACCGGTAGGTGAGGGTAGAGGGGAGTGACGGAAGGTCGCCGGGAGGGATGGGCAGCCATACGTCCGACGCTGTGGTGGATGTGCTCATGCCCGCCAGGCTAAGGCGGCGGCTCGCCGGCCGTCGCCACAGGAGGCGCCTGATGACGCGTGGACACGGGCCGGGACGGACGCTGGCACGGGTGCGGGCGCGGCTGCTGCCGGCCGCTGCCGCGATGACGGTGCTGCTCGCCGGCTGCGGGCCGGCCGGCACGGACCGCGGCACAGCACGGGAGCCGGACCCCGGCCGCTCCCCCGCCTCGGCCGGCGCGGCACCCGCCGAGGGCAGCGCCGAGGTGGTGGCGACCGTCGCCCGCGGCCTGGCGGCGCCCTGGGACATGGTGCAGCTGCCCGGCGGCGACCTGCTGGTGAGCCTGCGGGACGAGGGCACCATCCAGCACGTGGACGCCGGCACCGGAGAGGTCACCCTGGTCGGCGCGGTGCCCGGCGTCTCCCCCGGCGGCGAGGGCGGCCTGCTGGGCCTGGCCCTGGAGCCGGACCCGGGGCCGCGGCCCGCGCTCTTCGTCTACGCCACGACCGCCGGGGACAACCGCATCAGCCGGTTCCGGTACGACCCGGCCGCGCCGCCCGGTGAACGGCTCGGCGACGGGGAGACGGTGCTGGACGGCATCCCGCGCGGCGAGGCCCTCCACAACGGGGGCGGCCTCGCGTTCGGCCCGGACGGCATGCTGTACGCCGCCACCGGCGACACCGGCGCCCGCTCCCAGGCCCAGGACGAGGAGTCGCTGGCCGGCAAGATCCTGCGCCTCGACCCGGACGGCGGTCCCCCGCCGCCCGGCAACCCGGACCCGGACTCCTACGTCTACTCGCTGGGCCACCGGAACGTGCAGGGCCTGGCCTGGGACGGTTCGGGCCAGCTGTGGGCCACCGAGTTCGGGGAGGACACCTGGGACGAGCTCAACCGGATCGAGCCGGGCGGCAACTACGGCTGGCCCCTCCACGAGGGGCCCGGTGGCCAAGCGGACGGCTTCACCGACCCGGTGCTGTGGTGGTCCCCGGCCGACGCCTCGCCCAGCGGTCTGGCCTACAGCCAGGGCTCGCTGTGGCTGGCGGCGCTGCGCGGCGAGCGGCTGTGGCGCGTGCCGCTGGACGGCGGAGCGCCGGCTGCCGAGCCGCAGGCGTTCCTGCACGGGGAGTACGGCAGGCTCCGGTCGGTGCTCGCCCCCGGCGGCGACGAGCTGCTGGTGCTCACCAACGAGACGGACTCGCGCGGCTCTCCCGGGGCGGGCGACGACCGGATCCTCCGCCTGCGGGTCAGCTAGGGCCGGTCTGCTCAGGGGTTTTCCTCAGGGGACCCGCTCAGGGCTGTTCCGGGCCGGCGAGACCGAGGCGCTGGGCCAGCGCGGCGGCCTCACCGCGGCCGGAGACCTCCAGCTTGGCCAGGATGTTCGACACGTGCACGCTGGCCGTCTTCGGCGCGATGAACAGCTCCCGCGCGATCTCCCGGTTGCTCCGCCCCGCCGCCACCAGCGCCAGCACCTCACGCTCCCGCCGGGTCAGGCAGCCGGCCGGGGTGCCCGACCGCTCCCGGGCCGCGGGCGCGGCCCGGTCACCGAGCACGAGCCGGGCGCGGCGCGCCAGGCGCTCGGCCTCCCCGGCCAGCGGGCGCGCGCCCAGCCGGCCGGCCGTCTCCCGGGCCTGGGCCAGCAGCCGCCGCGCGTCGTCCCGTTCGCCCGCGGCCAGCAGCGTCTCGGCCCAGCGGAGGCGGACCCGGGCCAGCTCCGCCGGGCGGCACACCCCGGCGAACGCCTCGGCCGCGTCCTGCCAGTCCCCGGGGGTGTCCTCGCCGGCGGCGCGGCGCAGCTCGGCGTCCACCATCACGCCGTACCCCCGCCACGGCGGGTACCAGCGCGGCAGGCCGTCCGCGAAGTCCCGGATCCGGCGCAGCGCCTCGTCCCGGCCGGGCCCGGCGGCCGGCAGGCCGCGCGACGCCGACTCCGCGGCGGCGGCCGCGTAGGCCAGCGGCCAGGAGTAGCGGCCGCTGCCCGGCGGCAGGTTCTTGGCGGCTGTCCTCGCGAAGACGTCCCGGGCGTCGAGGTAACGGCCCGTCAGGACCGCGTAGGCCAGTTGGCAGTGGGCGGCAGTGTGGGAGTACTGCACGGCGTCGCCGTACTCGCGGTACTCCTCGCGCATAACGGTGATGTCCGCCGCCGCGCGGGGCACGTCGCCCCGGGCGAGCGCGAGCCGCGCCAGGAACTCGGCGGCCAGGGCCCGGGAGACGGGGGTCTGGGCGAGGAGCCGGGCGTGTCGCCAGGCCTCTTCCGCCTCGTCCCACCGCCCCACCGCGAACAGCGACTCGCCGTGGTTGCCGTGGATGAAGGAGCACGCGTCGCGCAGCCCGAAGCGGTGGGCGGTCCGCAGGCCCTCCCGGCGGCGGCGAGGGCCTCCTCGGAGCGGCCTATCGCTTCCAGCACGCACGGCCAGCTCACGTGGCTGCGGGCGATGGCGCCCGCCATCTCCTCGGCCGCGGCCCGCTCGGCGACCCGCCGCAGCCCGGCCGCTGCCGCGTCGCCGTGCCCGGTGTCCGCGAGCAGTCCGGCGAGGCTGACGCGGGCCTGGAGCTCGGAGTCCAGGTCGTCCATCGCCTGCGCCAGCTTCACCGCCCGCTCCGCCGTGGCCAGGCTGCCGGGGCCGGGGGCGAAGACGCAGCCCCAGCCCGCGGCCTCGGTCAGCACCCGGGCGTGGACCGGGGAGTCGGGAAAGCCGCTCAGCAGCTCCTGGGCCCGGGCCAGCTCCTGCCAGCCGTTGCCCCGGGCGAGGTGCCGCACCAGGCGGGACTTCTGGACCCAGAACCACGCGGCGCGCACCGGGTGGCCCATGTCCTGGAGGGAGCGCAGGGCGCGGTTGACCACCGACAGGCCGCGCTCGGGCTCGCCCGCCAGCTTCGCGGCGAGCGTCATCTCGGCCAGCACGTCGAGGCAGCGCAGCCGGGCGTCGTCGCAGTCGCACAGCGGATAGGACTCGGCGTCCTGACCGGGGCGCAGCCCGGCGATGACCTCCGGCGGTGCCTCGTCCCACAGCTCGAGCGCCCGCTGCAGCAGGTGCAGCTGCTCGGCGTAGCCGTGGCGGCTGCGGGCGTCGGCGGCGGCGCCCAGTACGGCGGGCAGCGCCCGGGAGGCGTCGCGCGCGTGGTACCAGTAGCTGGACAGGCGGGCGGAGAGCTCCTCGGCCGGGACCAGCCGCGGGTCGTGCTGGAGCGCCTCGGCGTACCGCCGGCTGAGCCGGGTGCGTTCGCCCGGCAGCAGATCGTCGTCCACCGCCTCGCGCACCAGGGAGTGGCGGAAGCGGTAGCAGCCGTCGTCGGCGGCGAGGAGGACGCGGGCGGCGACGGCGGCGCGCAGGGCGCCGAGCAGCTCGTCGTCGGACAGGCCGGTAACCGCGCGCAGCAGGCCGTGCTCCACGCGGGAGCCGCCCTCGGCGGCGCACCGGACCACCCGCTGCGCCTGCTGCGGCAGGGCCTCGACCCGCAGCAGCAGCAGGTCCCTGACGGAGTCGCTGATGGCGCCGGGGGTGCCGCCGTCCGCCGCGCTGGCCAGCTCCTCGACGAAGAAGGCGTTGCCGTCGGAGCGGCGGTAGATCTGGTCGACCAGGCCGGGGGCCGGGTCGGCGCCGAGTATCCCGGCGAGCTGGTCGCGCACCTCCTCGCGCGTGAACCGGGGCAGCTCCAGCCGCCGCACAGCGCTCAGCCGGTCCGCCTCGGCCAGGAACGGCCGCAGCGGATGGCGCCGGTGGATGTCGTCCGAGCGGTAGGTGACGACCAGCAGCAGACGGCAGTGGCGCACGGTGCACACCGGGTACCCCAGCAGCTCGCGCGTGGAGCGGTCGGACCAGTGCAGGTCCTCGACGGCGACGACCACCGTCCGCTCCGCGGCGAGCGCCTCGAACAGCCGGGCCGTCATCTCCAGCAGCCGGCCGCGGGCCTCCTCGTCGTGCGCCTGCCGGGGCGCGCCGGCGCCCAGCTCGGGCAGCAGCCGCGCCAGCT
The DNA here is from genome assembly GCF_016741785.1 of Streptomyces sp. 7-21. GTDB lineage: Bacteria > Actinomycetota > Actinomycetes > Streptomycetales > Streptomycetaceae > Streptomyces. Next base: position 406,289 of record NZ_JAERRL010000001.1, on the reverse strand, counting down.
CGGAGCCGAAGCCAGCCGCGGCGCGGGTGACTTCGTCCCCGAGCTGGCGGTGCAGCGCCCGCAGTACGGTCGCCACGGGCGCGAACGGCAGGCCGTCCGCGCCCGCCTCCACGCAGGAGCCGAGCGCGGTCAACGCCCCGCTCTGCTGCGCCTGTGCGAGGAACTCCTCCAGCAGCCTGGTCTTTCCCACGCCCGCCTCGCCGCCGACCAGGACCGCCCCCAGCCGGCCCTCGTCGGCGCCGCGAAGCGTTCCGGCGAGCACGGCCCGCTGGGGACCGCGCCCGACGAATACCGGGCTCGCCGCTCGCACCTGCATGTCCCGCAGCATGGCACACGCCACTGACACGTGACCCTTGGTTTTCCTCAGCTGTCCGTCCCCCGGCGCGGCCGCCCGGCGGGGGCGGCATCCCCCGCGCCGGTGTCCCGTCCCCGCTCCCGGCGGGCCGCACGGGCCCGCCGCGCCAGCCGCTCGTTCTCGGCGGCCCGCAGCAGCTCGCCGACCCGTTCCCGCACCGCCGCCTGGTCCGCGTAGAAACTCATCGCCGCTCCCTGTGGAGATGGTCGTCGTCACTCGCCTCGCTGCCGGTTCCAGGCTCGTGACCAAGGCAGGGGAGCCGCATCGGACGCCTGCCGCATCTCCCGCCGGCCAGGGGGACGCAGAGGGCAGCGGCGGCCGCGCCCGCGCGCCGTCCGGCTAGGGCGGCCGGCGCGGGTCCGTAAGGCCCGGGCGGGAACGCGGGGCGGTCGCTGGTCGTTAGGGACGAGGAGAACGGGGGAGGAAGGCGAGGCAGCCGTGCTCGGTCCGTTCAGCCTCATGGAGGCGCTGTTCCATCCCTCCGCCCGCCATTCCCACCAGGAGCAGCGGCGCCAGGAGTACGACCGGGCGGACGAGGGCCAGGGCGCCACGGGCACGCTGCCCGTGGACCTGGACTCCGGCCGCGTCGTGGTCGTGCTCGGCCCTGAGCGGGCCCCGGAAGCGCCGGCCTGAGGCGGTGGGCCGGCGGGTTCCGGCCGGTCTGGTGCCGCTCGCGGGCGGCGTCAGTGACCCGCCGCCCCCGCACCCGGTGCGCGGGCGGGACGCGCAACGGCCCCACGGCGCGACGACGCTCAACAACACTGAACGACGCACAACGACGCGGTCCCCTTGGCCCGCCGCGCGGCGGGCCAAGGGGACCTGTGAGGAACGCGCCGGGTGCCTCAGCCGGCGCCGAGCCGCTCCAGGATCAGCTCCCGGGCGCGGGCCGCGTCGGCCTGGCCCCGGGTGGCCTTCATGACCGCGCCGACGAGCGCGCCCGCGGCAGCGACCTTGCCGCCGCGCACCTTGTCGGCGATCTCCGGGTTCGCGGCGATGGCCTCGTCGACGGCCTTGCCGAGCGCGCCCTCATCCGAGACGATGCGCAGCCCGCGCTTCTCGACGACCTCGTCGGGCTCGCCCTCGCCCGCGAGGACGCCCTCGATGGTCTGGCGCGCCAGCTTGTCGTTGAGCGCGCCCTCAGCGACCAGCGCGGCGACGCGCGCCACCTGCGCGGGCGTGATGGGCAGCTCGGTCAGCTCGATGCCCTGCTCGTTGGCCCGGCGGGCGAGTTCGCCCATCCACCACTTGCGGGCCGCCGCCGGATCGGCGCCCGCCTCGATAGTGGCGACGATCGGGTCGAGGGCCCCGGCGTTGAGGACGGACTGCATCTCGTGGCCGGAGATGCCCCACTCCTCGCGCAGCCGGTTGCGCCGGGCCAGCGGCTGCTCCGGCAAGCTGGCCCGCAGCTGCTCCACCCACTCCCGCTCGGGCGCCACCGGCACCAGGTCGGGCTCGGGGAAGTAGCGGTAGTCCTCGGCCTCCTCCTTGGTGCGGCCCGAGGTGGTGGTGCCGTTGTCCTCGTGGAAGTGCCGGGTCTCCTGCACGACGGTGCCGCCGGAGCCGAGCACGGCGGCGTGGCGCTGGATCTCGTAGCGGACTGCGCGCTCAACGCTGCGCAGCGAGTTGACGTTCTTGGTCTCGCTGCGGGTGCCGAACGCCTCGGTGCCCTGGGGGCGGAGGCTGAGGTTGACGTCGCAGCGCAGCTGCCCCCGCTCCATGCGGGCCTCGGAGACGCCCAGGCCACGGATCACCTCGCGCAGCTCCGCCACGTAGGCGCGGGCCACCTCGGGGGCGCGCGCGCCCGCGCCCGTGATCGGCTTGGTGACGATCTCGATCAGCGGGATGCCCGCCCGGTTGTAGTCGAGCAGGGAGTGCGAGGCGCCGTGGATGCGGCCGGCCGCGCCGCCGACGTGCGTCGACTTGCCGGTGTCCTCCTCCATGTGGGCACGCTCGATGCCGATGCGGAAGACCTCGCCGTCCTCCAGCTGCACGTCGAGGTAGCCGTCGAACGCCAGCGGCTCGTCGTACTGCGAGGTCTGGAAGTTCTTCGGCATGTCCGGATAGAAGTAGTTCTTCCGGGCGAACCTGCACCACTCGGCGATCTGGCAGTTGAGGGCCAGGCCGATGCGCACGGCCGACTCCACGGCCGCGGCGTTGACGACGGGCAGCGCGCCCGGCAGGCCGAGGCAGGTGGGGCAGGTCTGGGAGTTCGGCGGCGCCCCCAGCGCGGTGGAGCAGCCGCAGAACATCTTGGTCTTGGTACCGAGTTCGACGTGGACCTCCAGGCCCATGACGGGGTCGTAGGACGCCAGCGCGTCGTCGAACGGCACCAGGTCGGTGACGGTCACGGGGTACCTCTCAGCCGCGTCAGTCGCGGACGTCGTCGATGGTCACGTCGGAGCCGTCCTGCGTCAGCCGGCGCAGCTCCCGCACCAGCAGGGCGAGGCTGGTGGCGATGGAGGCGGCGGAGATGACGGCGTCGGCGAGCCGCAGGGTGTCCTGCTCGGCGCGCGCTTCCTTCAGCCGCCGGGCCACGCCCACCGTGCCGATGAGCGTCGTGCCGATGGACAGGTACAGGCTGGCCTTGGACTTGGGCTTGGTCTTCTTGCTCACAGCGCGGGCGCCTCCTCCAGCAGCGGATGCCCCCAGCGTGCCTGGAACGCCGCCTCGACGGCCGCTCCCACGCGGTAGAGCCGGTCATCTGCCATCGCCGGGGCGACGATCTGGAGGCCGACCGGCAGACCGTCCTCGTCGGCCAGGCCGCACGGCAGGGACATCGCGGCGATGCCGGCCAGGTTCACCGGGATGGTGCACAGGTCGGCGTAGTACATGGCGACCGGGTCGTCCACGCGCTCGCCCAGCGGGAAGGCGGTGGTCGGGGTCGTCGGGGAGACGATGACGTCCACGTCCGCGAAGGCGCGCTCGAAGTCGCGGGCGATGAGCGTGCGGACCTTCTGCGCGCTGCCGTAGTAGGCGTCGTAGTAGCCCGACGACAGGGCGTAGGTGCCCAGCATGACGCGGCGTTTGACCTCCGCGCCGAAGCCCGCGCCGCGGGTGAGGGAGGTGACTTCCTCGGCCGAGCGGGAGCCGTCGTCACCGGTGCGCAGCCCGTACCGCATGGCGTCGAACCGCGCCAGGTTGGAGGAGCACTCAGAAGGCGCGATCAGGTAGTAGGCCGCCAGTGCCGCGTCGAACGACGGGCAGGACAGCTCGACGACCTCGGCGCCGAGTTCGCGCAGCAGGGCGACCGAGTCGTCGAAGCGGTTCATGACGCCCGCCTGGTAGTGCTCGCCGCGGAACTCCTTGATGACGCCGACCCGCAGGCCCTCGACCGAGCCGTTGCGCGCGGCCTCGACCACGGGCGGCACGGGGGCGTCGATGGAGGTGGAGTCCAGCGGGTCGTGCCCGGCGATCACCTCGTGCAGCAGCGCGGCGTCCAGCACGGTGCGCGCGCAGGGGCCGCCCTGGTCGAGCGAGGAGGAGAACGCGATCATCCCGTAGCGGGACACGCCGCCGTAGGTGGGCTTGACGCCGACGGTGCCGGTGACGGCGGCGGGCTGCCGGATCGAGCCGCCCGTGTCGGTGCCGATGGCCAGCGGGGCCTGGAACGAGGCGAGCGAGGCGGAGGAGCCGCCGCCGGAGCCGCCGGGGACGCGGGTGAGGTCCCAGGGGTTGGCGGTGGGGCCGAAGGCGCTGTTCTCGGTAGACGACCCCATGGCGAACTCGTCCATGTTGGTCTTGCCGAGGATGACGACCCCGGCCTCCTTCAGCCGCCGCGTCACCGTGGCGTCGTAGGGCGGGATCCAGCCCTCCAGGATTTTCGAGCCACAGGTGGTGGGGATGCCCTCGGTGGTGAAGATGTCCTTCAGCGCCAGCGGGACGCCGGCCAGCGGGCCGGTCTTCTCGCCGCGTGCCCGCGCCTCGTCGACGCGGCGGGCCTGGGCGAGCGCGCCCTCGCGGTCCACGTGCAGGAAGGCGCGGACCTTCTCGTCGACGGCCTCGATGCGGGCCAGGTGCGCCTCGGTGACCTCGACGGCGCTGACGCTGCCGTCGGCGATCAGCCCGGCCAGTTCGGCGGCGGTGCGGCGGGTGAGATCTGCCGTGCCTGTCATCGCGGTCACTCCTCCCCCAGGATGCGCGGCACCTTGAAACGCTGCTGCTCCTGTGCGGGGGCGCCGGAGAGCGCCTGCTCCGGGGTCAGGCTCGGCCGGACCTCGTCCGGGCGCATGACGTTGGTCAACGGCAGCGGGTGGGAGGTCGGCGGCACGTCTTCGGTGGCGGCATCGGAGACGCGGGCGACCGCGCCGATGATGTCGCCGAGCTGACCGGCGAAGTGATCGAGTTCTTCGTCGGTCAGGTCCAGACGCGCCAGCCGAGCGAGGTGGGAGACCTCCTCGCGCGTGATGCCTGGCATGCGGCGATCCTCTTGCTCGTCGGCTCGCAGGGCCCGTACCGGGAAGGCGGGGCCCGTGCGCAGGTGGCTACTTGAGTACGGAGCCATCCTAGGGTGCCGCGCGGCGGCGGCGCGCCCGTGCGGCCCGGCTCAGGCGCCGGCGGGGACGTCACCGGGAACCTCACCAGGAATCTCACCAGGAACATCGCTGGGGGTGTCACCGGAGACGTCGCCGGCGTCCGGCGTCCCGCCCGCCGCAGCGGGCCCGGACGGGGCACCGCTGGCGCGGGTGCGCAGCCAGGCGGTGGTCTCCGCCGGCGGCATCGCGGCGGCGACCAGCCAGCCCTGGACGGCGTCGCAGCCGAGGTCGCGCAGCCGCTCCCAGGTCGCGTCGTCCTCGACGCCCTCGGCGACGACGACCAGCCCCAGGGAGTGAGCCAGTTCGACGGTGCAGCGCACGATCTCGGCGTCCTCGCCGTCCACGGGAAGCCGGGCCACGAAGGAACGGTCGATCTTCAGCTCGCTGACCGGCAGGTTCCGCAGGTGCACCAGGGAGGAGTAGCCGGTGCCGAAGTCGTCCAGCGACATCCGCACGCCGTGGCTGATGAGGCCGGCCAGGGCGTCGGCGGCCTGGCCGGGGTCCTGGAGCATGACGCGCTCGGTGATCTCCAGCTGGAGCGCGGCCGGCGGCACGCCGTGGCGGGCGAGACGGGCCGCGACGGTGCCGGCGAAGCCGGGGGTGAACACGTCGCGCGGCGAGACGTTGACGGCCACCGGCACGGTCAGGCCCTCGGCGCGCCACTGGGCGACCTGCCGCAGCGCGACGTCCAGGACGTACTCGGTCAGACGCGGCATCAGGCCGGAGGTCTCGGCGATGGAGATGAACTCGTCCGGCGGAACGCGGCCCCGCTCGGGGTGTTCCCAGCGCAGCAGCGCCTCGAGCCCGGCGACGGTGCCGTCGAAGCGGACCTTGGGCTGGTAGTGCAGCTGGACCTGGCCGGTGTCGAGCGCCAGGCGCAGGTCGCCGAGGAGGGCGAGGCGGTCGGGGGTGTTGCCGTCCCGGCTGGGCTCGTACACCTCGACGCCGCTGCGGTCCCGCTTCGCGGCGTACATGGCGACGTCGGCGCGGCGCAGCAGGCCCTCGGCCTCCGGGGCGTGTTCGGGGAAGACGGCCACGCCCGCGCTGGCCTCGACGACGAGGCTGAGGCCGTCGAGGTCGAGCGGGGCGCCGAGGGAGGCGACGATCGCCCGGGCGGCCCGCTGCGCGCTGGTCGCGGAGTCGACACGGGGCAGCAGCACGGCGAACTCGTCGCCGCCGAGGCGGGCGGCGCGTGCCTCGGCGGGGAGCGAAGCGCCGATCTCGCGCTGGACGCGTTCGGAGATCTTAAGGAGCAGTTCGTCGCCGGTGAGGTGGCCGAGGGTGTCGTTGACGGACCGGAAGCTGTCGAGGTCGATGAGGATGAGCGCGCTGCGGGTGCCGTCGCGTTCGGCGGCGGTGAGAGCGGCGCGGGTGCGGGCCAGCAGCCACTGGCGGTTGGGCAGCCGGGTCAGCGGGTCGCGCAGCTGTTCCTCGGCACGGGCCCGGGCCATCCACAGCGTGTAGTCGAGGGAGATGAGCGGCACCGCGAACAGCGGCAGGGTCTCGGGCGTATGGGCGGCGACGACGACGATGAGCGGCGCGATGCACAGCAGCGCGATGGCGACGAGGCACTGGCGGAGCAGGCCGGACACGGCGCGGGCGGGCAGGCCACCGGGGGGCGCGGTGCACAGCCACAGCAGGCCGCGCGAGACCAGGAGGTAGGCGCCGGCGCCCAGCAGCAGCTGGGGGAGGGTGGCGGCCTGCCAGTCGCCCGGGTCCCAGGGGTGCTCGACGCTGGGCCGCTGGCCCCACAGCAGCAGCGTCAGGGCGGCGGCCCCGATGCTGAGCATGTCGATGGCGCCGTGGAGGACGGCATGCTGGAAGCGGTCGCGGCGGAAGACGCTGACAAGAACAACCGTGGTCAGGCTGACCAGCGCGGCCGGGACCCAGCCGTAGAGCAGCATCATGGCCAGGGCCAGCGCGGCGCCGGAGCCGCTGCCGCCCCACCAGCGGCCCCGGCCGATGGCGACCAGGTGGGTCACGATGAGGCCGGTGAGGACGGCGAAGCCCCAGCCGGTCCTGCCGTGCGGGAACAGTGCGTGCCCGTTGCTGAGGACGCGCAGCACGCCGATGAGGAGGGCGGTGGCGGCGCCGCCCAGTACGGCGGCGCGCAGGACCCGGGACTGCCAGGCGCGGTCGGGGAGCGCGACGAGTCTCACCTGGCGGGCTGGCTGCATCCGAAGGTCCCTCTCACGGCATCGTCGCCCGCACCTGGCGCAGGCACAGCACCCACACTAGGACGCTCGGCGCCGCCAGGTGCCGGAAAGCCCGCGGTTTGCCGAAACTGTGTCAGCCCGGCCCGTACCCGCGGCATATGCCGCCGCCCGCACCCGCTTCCGTCAGGCGCCGGAATCCCCGCCGGCCCCGGCGGCCTTCCCGGGCGCCGCCGGAGCGAGGGCGCGCTCGCGCGCGGCGTCGGGCCCCTGGCTGAGCAGCACGCCGAAGCCCTCCTCGTCCAGCACGGGGACCTTCAGCGCCAGGGCCTTGTCGTACTTGGAGCCGGGGCTCTCCCCCACCACCACGAAGCTGGTCTTCTTCGACACGGACCCGGTCACCTTGGCGCCGCGCCGCTGGAGCTCCTCTTTGGCACCGTCCCGGGTGTAGCCGCTGAGGGTGCCGGTGACGACGACGGTCAGGCCCGCCAGGGGGCGCGGGCCGCTCTCCTCGCCGTCCTCCTCGGCGAGCCGGACCCCGGCGGCGCGCCACCGCTCGACGATCTCCCGGTGCCAGTCGACGGCGAACCATTCCTTCAGCGAGGCGGCGATCGTCGGCCCGACGCCCTCCGTCGCCGCGAGCTCTTCCTCACTGGCCTCGGCGATGCGGTCCAGCGACCGGAACTCCTGCGCCAGCGCCTCGGCCGCGACCGGCCCGACGTGCCGGATGGACAGGCCGGTCAGGATGCGCGCGAGCGGGCGCTGCCGCGCGGCGCGGATGCTCTCCAGCATGGCCAGCGTGTTCTTCTTCGGCTCGCCCTGCTGGTTGGCGAAGAAAGTGACGATCTTCGGCTGGCCCGTCTCGGGGTCGCGCTTGGGCAGGCCAGTGTCCTGGTCCAGCACGTAGGACTTGATGGGCAGCAGCTGCTCGACGGTGAGGTCGAACAGGCCGCCCTCGTCCTTCAGCGGCGGCTCCTCCGGCTCCACCGGCTGCGTCAGCGCGGCGGCGGCCACGTACCCGAAGTGGTCGATGTCCAGGCACTTGCGGCTCGCCAGGTAGTAGATGCGCTCGCGCAGCTGGGCGGGGCAGGAGCGGGCGTTGGGGCAGCGCAGGTCGACGTCGCCTTCCTTCATCGGCCGCAGCGGCGTGCCGCACTCGGGGCACTCGGACGGCATCACGAACTCCCGCTCGCTGCCGTCCCGCAGGTCAGCGACGGGGCCGAGGATCTCGGGGATGACGTCGCCCGCTTTGCGCAGGGCGACGGTGTCGCCGATGAGGACGCCCTTGGCCTTGACGACCTCCTGGTTGTGCAGCGTGGCGAACTCGACCTCCGAGCCGGCCACCGTCACGGGCTCGACCACCGCGTACGGCGTGACGCGGCCGGTGCGGCCGACGCCCACCCGGATGTCGACGAGCTTGGTGTTGACCTCCTCCGGCGGGAACTTCCACGCGATGGCCCAGCGCGGCGCGCGCGAGGTGCTGCCCAGGCGCCCCTGGAGCGGGATCTCGTCCAGCTTGACGACCACGCCGTCGATCTCGTGCTCCACCGCGTGCCGGTGCTGGCCGTAGTAGGCGATGAACTCCCGGACGCCGTCGAGCGAGTCGGTGACCTTGCTGGCCCGGGCGGTGGGCAGGCCCCACTCGGCGAGCAGGGCGTACGCCTCCGACAGCCGCTCCAGGCGCAGGCCGCGCAGGGCACCGATGCCGTGGACCACCATCTGCAGCGGCCGCGAGGCGGTGACCTTCGGGTCCTTCTGCCGCAGCGAGCCGGCCGCCGCGTTCCGCGGATTGGCGAAGGGGCGCTCCCCGGCCTCGACGAGCCGGGCGTTCAGCTCCTCGAAGCGGTCCATGGGGAAGAAGACCTCGCCGCGGATCTCCACCAGCTCCGGCACCCGCGGGCCGCGCAGGCGGTGCGGGATCTCCTCGATGGTGCGGACGTTCGGCGTGATGTCCTCGCCGGTGCGGCCGTCGCCGCGGGTGGCGGCGCGGGTCAGTCTGCCGTGCTCGTAGGTGAGGTTGACCGCCAGGCCGTCCACCTTCAGCTCGCACAGGAAGTGGTACGGGATGCCGCTCAGCTCCTCGGCGATGCGGTCCGCCCACGCCTGGAGCCCTTCGTCATCGAAGGCATTGTCCAGCGACAGCATCCGCTCGCGGTGCTCGACGGCGGTGAACTCCGTCTCGTAGGAGCCGGCGACCTTCTGCGTCGGGGAGTCGGCGGTGCGCAGCGAGGGGTACTCCTCCTCCAGCCGCTGCAGCTCGCGGAACATCTCGTCGAACTCGGCGTCGCTGATGACCGCGGTCTTGACGTAGTAGCGGAAGCGGTGCTCCTCGACCTGCTCGGCCAGCCGCCTGTGCCTCTCCCGCGCCTCGGCGGGCACCTGCTCCGACACCGTCTCGTCTCCCGTCATCCGTCACTCAGGGTCATCCGCGAGGGATCTCGCCGCCCGGACGCAGTGACCGAGCGCGGCCCGCGCGTACGCCGGGGACGCGCCCGCGAGCCCGCACGCCGGGGTGATGGCCACCGTGTCGGCCAGACGCTCCGGGGACAGCCCCAGCCTGCGCCACAGCGTCCTGACTCCCCTGACAGTACCGGCAGGGTCTGACAACGCCGCCGGCGTCACGCCGGTCGCGGGCACCACGCCGGCGAACAGCGCGAGCCCGTCCTCGACGGCCTCACCGATCGCCTCGTCGTCACGTTCGGTGAGGAGCCCGGCGTCGAAGGAGACGGCGGCCGCGCCGGCGCGGCGCAGCAGCCCGAACGGCACGCCCGCCGCGCAGCAGTGCACCACCACGGGCCCGTCCCCGGCCGCCGCGATGACCTGCCGCAGCGTCTCCTCGGCGAGGGCGCCGTCCACGGCCGCGTGGGCGCGGTAGCCGCTGGCGGTCGGCACCCGGCCGCGCAGCACCGCCGGCAGCGAGGGCTCATCGAGCTGGAGGACGACCGTGGCGCCCGGCACCCGGCGCCGGACCTCCGCGACGTGGGCGCGCAGCCCCTCGGCCAGCGAGGCGGCGAGGTCGCGGCGGGCGCCCGGATCGCCGAGCATGGCCTCGCCGTTGCGGCGCTCCAGCGTGGCCGCCAGGGTCCACGGCCCGGCCGCGGCGACCTTCAGCGGCCCGGCGTAGCCCTGCGTGAATTCCTCCAGCGCGTCGAGGTCGTGGCGCAGGAACGACCAGGCCCGCCGGGTGTCGCGCCCCGGCCGGTCCGCCACGCGCCAGCCGCTGGGCTCCACCCGCGCGTACAGCTCGACGAGCAGCCCGGTGGTGCGGCCGGTCATGTCCGCGCCGGGGCCGCGGGCGGGCAGCTCCGGCAGGAACGGCAGCGCGGGCAGCTCACCGGTGGCGACCCGCGCCGCCTCCCGCGGATCGTCGCCGGGCAGGGATCCCACGCCGGTCGCGGCGGCCGGCCCCCAGGGGAACGCCGGCTGCGGTGCGGTCTGGCCGGCCGGCTGGTCCTCGCGGTTGCTGTCGCTGATCTTCACGCATGCAGGGTAAGCCGGTTCAGCCGCCGGGCCGCACGGACAGGTCGGTGATCTCCGAGCCGCGCGGCAGGTCCAGCGCGGTGAGCACGGTCTGGGCCACCGCCTCGGGCGTGACCCAGCGGGAGGGGTCGTAGTCCTTGCCCTCCTGCCGGTGCACCTTCTCCTGCATCGGGGTCGCCGTCCGCCCGGGGTAGACGGTGGTCACCCGCAGGCCGTGCTCCCGTTCCTCGCCGCGCAGCGCGTCGGCCAGGGCGCGCAGCCCGTGCTTGCTGGCGGCGTAGGCGCTCCACCGCGGGTGGGCGGCCAGCCCGGCGCCGGAGTTGACGAAGACGACGTGGCCGCGGGCGGCGCGCAGCCGGGGCAGCAGCAGGCGGGTCAGCTCGGCGGGGGCGACGAGGTTGGCGGCGAGCGTCTCCTGCCAGACGGCGGGCGTGAGGTCGCCGACCGCGCCGAGTTCGACGACTCCGGCGACGTGGAGCAGGGAGTCGAGGCGGTCGGGCAGCGGCTGCCCGTCGAGCGCGGCGGCGAGGCGGTCGGGCTGCCCGAGGTCGCCGGCGAGCGTCCGGGCGCCGGGGAACCGCTCGGCGAGCTGGCGGGCGCGGTCGTCGTCGCGGGCCCACAGCCACAGTTCGTCGCCGCGGTCCGCCAGGCGCCGGGCGAGCGCCTGGCCGATGCCGGACCCGGCTCCCGTGATCAGGTGTGCGGTCATGTGTCCATGATCCACGCCGGATGCGGCGGCGGGGTACCGTGACGACGGCGCGACCACGCCGGGCACGCCGGGCGGGGCCGGCGGCGCGAGCGCGCGGAGGCCACGGGCGGTAAACGGCTCACGAGGAGGCGCGTGATGCGGATCGCGATCGGGCAGCTGGTGTCCGGCACCTCGCCGGAGGAGAACCTGGCGGCTCTGACCACGCAGACCGAGCGGGCGGCGGCGGACGGCGCCACGGTTGTGGTCTTCCCCGAGGCGGCGATGGCCCGCTTCGGCATTCCGCTCGGCCCGGTGGCCGAGCCGCTGGACGGGCCGTGGGCGACGGCGGTGCGGCGCCTGGCGGAGCGGACGGGAGTGCTGCTGGTGGCGGGGATGTTCACGCCCGCGCCTGGCGGGCGGGTGCGCAACACCCTGCTGATCACCGGCCGGGGCGTGGACACCCACTACGACAAGCTGCACCTGTTCGACGCGTTCGGTTTCGCCGAGTCCGACACGGTGGCGCCCGGCACGCGGGTGGTGACGGCCGAGGCGGACGGGGTCGGCCTGGGCTTCGCCACCTGCTACGACGTGCGCTTCCCCGAGCTGTTCCGGCGGCTCGCCGACGACGGGGCGCGCGTGGTGCTGCTGCCCGCCTCCTGGGGCGCGGGCCCCGGCAAGCGCGAGCAGTGGGAGCTGCTGGTGCGGGCGCGGGCGCTGGACGCCACGTGCTGGGTGGTGGCGTGCGGGCAGGCCGATCCGGCCTCGGTCGGCGAGCCGCCCGCGACGAGCGCGCCCACCGGCATCGGGCACAGCATGGTCGTCTCGCCGCTCGGCGAGGTGCGGGCCCGGCTCGGGGCCGGGCCCGGCCTGCTGGTCGCGGAGCTGGACCCGGACGAGGCTGACCGGGCGCGCGCCGCGGTGCCGGTGCTGGCCAACCGGCGCCGCGACGTGCTGTGACCGCGGCGCGGCGTCAGGCGGCGGCGTCGGCCCGGGTCGTGGTGGCGATGGTGGCGGAACCGACGACGCGGGTGCCGTCGTAGAGCACGATCGCCTGGCCGGGCGCGACGCCGCGCACGGGCTCGGCGAACCGTACCCGCAGCTCGCCGCCGGCCAGTTCGGCCGTGACCGGCGTCTCGGCGCCGTGCGCCCGCAGCTGGGCGGTGTACGAGCCCGGCCCGGCCGGGGGCCGGCCGCACCAGCGGGGGCGGATGGCGGTCAGCGCGGTCACGTCGAGCGAGGAGGCGGGCCCGACGGTCACGGTGTTGGTCGCGGGCGAGATGTCCAGCACGTAGCGCGGCTTGCCGTCGGGTGCGGGACGGCCGAGCCGCAGGCCGCGCCGCTGGCCGACGGTGAAGCCGTGGGCGCCGTCGTGGGTGCCGACCTTGCGGCCGTCCTCGTCGAGGATGTCGCCGGGGGCCGAGCCCAGCCGCCGCGCCAGGAAGCCGCGGGTGTCGCCGTCGGCGATGAAGCAGATGTCGTGGCTGTCGGGCTTGCGGGCCACGGCCAGGCCCCGGCGCTCGGCCTCGGCGCGGATCTCTTCCTTGGTGGAACGGGTGTCGCCGAGGGGGAACATGGCGTGCGCGAGCTGCCGCTCGTCGAGCACACCGAGGACGTAGCTCTGGTCCTTGGCCCGGTCGGCGGCGCGGTGCAGCTCCCTGGTGCCGTCCTCGCGGCGCACGATCGTGGCGTAGTGGCCGGTGCACACGGCGTCGAAGCCGAGGGCCAGGGCACGGTCGAGCAGCGCGGCGAACTTGATCTTCTCGTTGCACCGCAGGCACGGGTTGGGCGTGCGCCCGGCCTGGTACTCGGCGACGAAGTCGTCGACGACCTCCTCGCGGAACCGCTCGGCGAGGTCCCACACGTAGAACGGGATGCCGATGACATCGGCGGCGCGGCGGGCGTCACGCGAGTCCTCGATCGTGCAGCAGCCGCGGGCCCCGGTGCGGAACGACTTGGGGTTCTCGGACAGGGCGAGGTGGACGCCCGTCACCTCGTGGCCCGCCTCGGCGGCACGCGCGGCGGCGACCGCGGAGTCGACGCCGCCGGACATGGCGGCCAGGACGCGCATCGGGCGGGTGGTCTGAGTGCTCACCGCACCAGCGTACGGCCCCGCGCGGTTCAGCTCAGACCGGCGGCGCGGGCGCGGGCGACGGCGGGGCCGATGGCCTCGGCGAGCGCGGCGACGTCCTCGGCGGTGCTGGTGCGGCCGAGGGAGAACCGCAGAGTGCCGCGGGCCAGTTCGGGTCCGGCGCCGGTCGCCAGCAGCACGTGGCTGGGCTGGGCCACCCCCGAGGTGCAGGCGGAGCCGGTGGAGCAGGCGATGCCCTGCGCGTCGAGGAGCAGCAGCAGCGCGTCGCCCTCACAGCCGGGGAAGGCGAAGTGGGCGTTGCCGGGCAGGCGCCCGGCCGGGTCGGGGTCCCCGCCGAGCACCGCGTCGGGCACGGCGGCGGTGACGGCGCGGATCAGCTCATCGCGCAGCGCTCCGATGTCGCGGGCGAACTCGGCGCGCCGGGCGGCCGCGTGCGTGGCCGCGGCGGCGAAGCCGGCGACGGCCGGGACGTTGAGGGTGCCGGAGCGCACGTCGCGTTCCTGACCGCCGCCGTGCAGCACGGGCGTCGGCGTCCACTCGCGGCCCAGGAGCAGGGCGCCGATGCCGTACGGGCCGCCGATCTTGTGGCCAGAGACGGAGAGCGCGGCCAGCCCGGAGGCCCCGAAGTCGACGGGCAGCTGGCCGACCGCCTGGACGGCGTCGGCGTGCAGCGGGATGCCGTGCTCGGCGGCGATGGCGGCGAGTTCGGCGACGGGCTGGATGGTGCCGATCTCGTTGTTGGCCCACATGACCGTGGCCAGCGCCACGTCGTCCGGGTCGCGCGCGAGGGCCTCGGCGAGCGCCTCCGGGTGGACGCGGCCGAGGCGGTCGACCGGCAGCCACTCGACGGTGGCGCCCTCGTGGTCGGCGAGCCAGGTGACGGCGTCCAGCACGGCGTGGTGCTCGACGGGGCTCGCCAGGACCCGGGTACGCCGTGGATCGGCGTCCCGGCGCGCCCAGTAGAGTCCTTTGACGGCAAGGTTGTCGGCCTCGGTCCCGCCCGAGGTGAAGACCACCTCGCTGGGGCGTGCTCCCAGCGCGGCGGCCAGCGCCTCGCGTCCTTCCTCGACCGTGCGCCTGGCCTGGCGCCCCGCCGCGTGGAGGGCAGAGGCATTGCCCGTGAGGCCCAGCTGCGCGGTCATCGCTTCGATGGCCTCGGGCAGCATGGGCGTGGTCGCGGCGTGGTCAAGGTATGGCATGACAGGGCGATTCTACGGGTGGGGAGGGAACCGGCCCGGGGCCGATGGCGTTGTCCCACGGCGTATGGCCGCGAGGCGAGCGGGAGGACACGATGGCTGAAGACCCGGAAGATCCAGACGCCCCGGCGCGGAGCGGCTCGGTGAAACGGCGCGCGCTGATCGCGGGGGGAATCGCGGGGGGAGCGGTGACGGCGCTCGGCGCGGGCGGGCTCGCGGCGCAGGACACCCTCCGGCGCTGGTGGTGGCGGCTTTCCGGGAGTGACGTGCCGCGCGAGCAGGGCGAGGTGGACCATCCGGGCGCGGAGTGGGTGCCGGCCTCAGAGGCGAACTACCGCCACGCGAACCGGCCCCGGGACTACGCGATCGACCGTGTCGTGATTCACATGCCGGAGGCGACGTACGAGGTCACGCTCCAGGTGTTCCAGGACCCGTCGCACGGGGCGGCCTCGCACTACGTGATCCGGTCCTCCGACGGGCACATCGCCCAGATGGCGCGCGAGCTGGACGTGGCGTACCACGCGGGCAACTGGGACTACAACCTGCGGAGCATAGGGATCGAGCACGAGGGCTGGGCGGACGATCCCTCGTACCTGACGGACGTGATGTACGAGTCCTCGGCGGAGCTGGTGGCCGGGATCTGCCGGCGCTACCACATACCGGTCGACCGGGAGCACATCCTGGGGCACAACGAGGTGCCGGACGTGGCGCGCATCTGCCCGGGGCCCCACTGGGACTGGGACCGGTACATGGGGCTGCTGCGGCGGGCCTCACGGCGGCAGGCGGCGGGCTGAGCGCCCGCCGCCTCCGCTGTTCCGGGCCGGAACGGGGACCGGTCAGTCCTCGACGGGCAGGGCGGGCTCAATCTCGCCCAGGCCGTCCTCGGACTCGCTGGCCTCGTTTCGGCCGTCCCCGGACTCGCCGGCCTCGTCCCGGCCGTCCCCGGACTCGCCGGCCTCGCCCTGGCCGTCCCCGGACTCGCCGGCCTCGTCCCGGCCGTCCTCAGCCTCGCCGGCCTCGCCCTGACCGTCCTCAGCCTCGCCGGCCTCTCCAAGGAGTCGGTGCTGGAGTGCCTCCGTCATGCAGGTGCCGGGCGCGAAGATGAGATCGGTGATCCTCCCATCCTCCACGCTGAAAACCACCGAGTCGCCGACTTCCACGGACTCCGTAAGAATCGGGCCGTCATCGCCCCACGTGGAAGCGATTCGATCGGCATTCTCGCGAAGCACGGGCCTCATGGGCGCGGGAGTCCCGTCCTCCAGAGTGCCATCCGCACGCATGACGCGGATGAGGGTCACGGGCGTCCCGTCCTCCAGTACACCGTCCGGGTCCGGGGGAAGGAAGGTGCCGTCGAGGGTATCGGACAAGAGACTGTCGAGGCTTTCGGCGAGCTCCTCGTCGTCCATGCACGACACTTCGTCCACGGGGGTGACAAGGGTGGTCAGTCCCGCTTCATGCAGGTCCAGGACGAGACCGTCGAGCTCCTCGCGCGACAGCTCCCGTGCGTTCAGCTCCACCGAGACCGTGCCGTCCTCGTGGCGTTCGACCGCGTACGCCGGGCTGTCGGCGCCGCCCGGCAGCATCACCAGGGCGCAGGCCGCCGCCGCCACGCCCGTCGTGGCGATGGCCAGGCGGCGGCCGGTGAGCAGGCGCCGCCAGGCGGGCTCGGGCGCCTCCGCCTGGTCGCGGGCGGCGGCCAGTGTCACCTCCCGCTTCAGTTCCTCAAGCAGGCGCGTTTCGAAATCGTCTTTCATGTCCTAGTTCCCACTCCCTGCGCTCCCTGTGACCGACAGCTGGGCGGCAGCGCGCCGGCGTGGTTCCCACTCCTCATCGCGCCGCGCCACTCGCGGCGCGGCAGCCGCACGCAGCGCCTTGCGGGCCCGGTGAAGCCGGACCCGCGCGGTGACGGGCTTGATGCCCAGCGCGGCGGCCGCCTCGGCGATGCTGAGCTGGTCCACGGCGACGAGTTCGAGCACGGCGCGTTCCCCCTCGGGCAGGTCGGCCATGGCGGCGAGCGCGGCGCGCCCCTCGTGCTCGGCGGCGAGTTTGTCCTCGAGCCGGGATATGTCGTCCGGTTCCAGCAGCCGCCGGCCCGCGACGCGGCTGGTGAGACGCGCCTCTCGGGCAGCCCGGCGGCGCTCCGCCGAGACCACGTTGCGGGCGATGCCGTACAGCCAGGCGGTCTCGCTGCCGCGCGATTTCCGGTAGGTGTGCCCGGAGTCGATCACCGCGAGGAACACCTCGGCCGTCAGGTCAGCGACGTCGTGCGGGTCCTCCGACCGGCGCGCGACAAACCGCGTGACCTCGTTGACGTGCCGGCGGTAGAACTCCTCGAATGCCGCGGGATCGCGGGCGGCTGCTGCCGGTCCGGAGCCCCTGGCTGTCTTTTTCACGCGCACGCTCTCCTCGTCGTCCGTTGCACTGCCGTGCCGTACGACTGTTCTTGGCGGGAGACGAGGAGAGCGTTACAGGCGTGGCGCCCGGGCCGGGAGGCGGGGGCCCGGGCGGGATGCAGAAGCGGGATCAGGGCTCCCAGTACAGTGCCTCGGCCCTGGCCCACTCGACGGTGATGTCCTCGTCGCCGTCGTGCCAGACCTCGGCGCGGACCCGGCCCTTGTCCGCGGAGTTGATGAAGCTGGTCCAGGTGCAGACGAACTTGCCCTCGCCGCCGTCGTGGGTCACGGCGTGGGCGGGCATGCCGGCCGAGCGGTAGAAGCCCTTGCCGTCGTCCTTGTTGCGGTAGTTGGCCAGCCGCAGCTGGATCTGCTGGCCCTTCTTCAGCCCGCTGACGCGCACCCCCACGGAGGCCGTGTAGTAGCAGGAGCCGAACAGGAAGCTCGGCTCGGCCTCCTTGTCCTGCCAGTCGCCGTCGATGTAGCGGCGGTTGAAGTGGATCGTGGTCCAGGTGCGGGGCTTGACCCGCCGCGTGTAGTCCCGGGTCTCGTACAGCGACCGCTTGGGCATGTCGTCCTCCTCGGGGGTGGTGCCGGGGTTCCACCCGGCGGGGTGCTTCAGCCGCTCGGCGACGCGGCGGCGCACGTCGGCCATCGAGATCCCGGGGCCGCGGGGGTCGATCTTCCCCGGCTGCCACTCCAGGTGGCCGATGACCGAGGTGTTCCCCTTCTTGCCCCAGCCGTGCGCGCGGCAGATGGCGGCGGAGGCGCGGACGATGGCCTCGACCTGCTCGGGGGGCCACGGGTCCTTGCCGTCGCCGAGGTTGACGCATTCGAAGCCGTAGAACCGGGCGTTGCCGTCGGTATTGGCCTTCTTGTCGGCGGGCAGCGCGCGTTCGTCGATGACGGCGGCGAGGACGTCGCCGTCCCCGGCTCCGGCGTGGTTAGCGCGGCCGTTGCCGACGAGATAGACCGTGCCGTTCTTGGCGATGACGCCGTGGCACAGCGGGCCCGGCAGGTCGGACCGGCCGTTGTAGCACAGCGCCACGGAGGAGTCGGTGCCGGTGGTGACGGTGTGGTGGATCATCACGCCGTGCACCGGGCCCCAGGCGCCCGCAGAGTTGCGGTTGTGCGTGCGCCAGGACTTGTACTCAACGACCTTCACGCCCTCGTCCTTGAGCGCCCGCACCAGGCGGTCGGCGGAAAGCGGTGATGCCATGGGGACTCCCGTCCGGGATCGGCGAACACGCGATATCACGATGTGTACGCCCACGGTCACGATGAGCGCAAGGGCGGATCGGCTCGCAACCGCGTGAGCGTCGTGCGCCCCGGCGCACGCATCCGGCCGCGCCCGAGCGGGCACCTGGGAGGGCGCTATCTGGGTAATCCCCGGCAGGAGCAGGGATCACGCACAGGAGGGACGCGACCGTGACACGCACAGTCCAGGCAGCGGCACTCTGGCTCCGGGCCAGGCCCATGGCGCTCAAGCAGTGCCCGCAGTGCGGGGCGACCTGCCCCGACGCCCGCGACGTCTGCCGTTCCTGCGGGCATCGCTTCTGACCACCCGGCCACCGGGAGGCCCGGTACCGCGCCGCCGCGGCGTTGCCTACCCTCGGTGGCGTGAGAACTGCCCCGCGCGCCGCGATAGTGACGGCCAGTTGGATCATCCCGTGTCTGTTCGCCGTTTCCGCGTGCGGAGGTGAGGAGGAGACCGCGGACGACGAGCGGGCCGCGTCGCCGCCGCCGGCGTCCTCGTCGCCGTCCGGGGACGCCGGCGAGCTGCTGGAGGGCCTGACGGCCGCCCCCGAGGAGTCCATGTCGGGCTACTCCCGGGAGCGCTTCCCGCACTGGAGCAGCAGCGACGGCTGCACCACCCGGCAGCTGGTGCTGCGCCGGGACGGCGAGGGCGTGGAGACCGACGACGAGTGCGACCCCGTCTCGGGCAGCTGGTACAGCCCGTACGACGGAGAGACGCTGACGGACTCCTCCGACGTCGACATCGACCACGTGGTGCCGCTGGCCGAGGCGTGGCGCTCCGGCGCCGCCTCATGGACGGACGAGCGGCGGGAGGAGTTCGCCAACGACCTGACGGCCCCGCAGCTGCTGGCCACCAGCGCCTCGTCCAACCGTTCCAAGGGTGACCAGGACCCGGCCGACTGGCGCCCGCCGCGCGAGGACTACTGGTGCACGTACGCGACCAGCTGGATCGAGGTCAAGCACGCGTACGAGCTGACGGTGGACGACGACGAACGGGAGGCGCTGGAGGAGATGCTCGGCCGCTGCTGATCCGGGCCGTCCGAGCCGCGTGTGCGCCCCGTCACGGTGCTGGCTCCTGCCCCAGCGCCCTTCCGGGCCTGTACGTTGGTCCTTGACTTCCGGGGGCCGGCGCAGGCTCCCGGTTTCCTGTGCCCCGCCAGAGTGCGTGTCCCGCCGCGGGGGCCGGCTCCTCCCGTCGAAAGAGCACCTGCCATGGACATCGCCACGCGCCGCCGCCGGCGGGCATTGTTCGTGTTCTTCTTCCTGCCCGGGCTGTCGATCTCCTCCTGGGTGACGAGGACGCCCGACATCCGGGACCAGCTGGACGTCTCCACCGCCCAGATGGGACTGGTGCTGTTCGGGCTGTCGGTCGGCTCCATGCTCGGGGTGCTCTGCTCCGGAGCGCTGGTGGCCCGGCTGGGCACGCGCCCGGTCACCGCCGGCGGCACGCTGCTGGTGATCGTCAGCATGACGGCCATCGGCGGCGGCACCCTGGTCTCCTCGGCGCCCGTGGTGACGGCCGGCCTGTTCCTGTTCGGCCTGGGCGTGGGCGGCGGCGAGGTCGCGATCAACATCGACGGTGCCGACGTGGAGCGGATCACCGGCCGGGCGGTGCTGCCGACGCTGCACGGGTTCTTCAGCCTCGGCACGGTGGCCGGCGCGGGCCTCGGCATCCTGTTCACCGCCGTCGACTTTCCGGTGCAGTGGCACCTGATCGCCATCGCCGCCGCCGCGGTGGGGCTGTTCGCACACGCCATCCGCGCCATCCCGGCGGGGGTGGGCAAGACACGCGGCGCAGCGGGCGGAGGCGGCCGGGACGGCGGCCAGAGCGGCGACGGCCAGGCGGAGACCGCCGCGCCGGCCGGGCCGGTGTGGAAGGACCCGCGGCTGCTCATGATCGGCGGGATCATCCTGGCCATGGCCCTGGCCGAAGGCGCCGCGAACGACTGGCTGCCGCTGCTGATGGTCGACGGCCACGGCCTGGACGACACGCTGGGGTCGGTCGTCTACGCGGGCTTCGCGGCAGCGATGTCCCTGGGCCGGTTCAGCGGCGGCTTCTTCATCGACCGGTTCGGCCGGGCCGTCGTCGTCCGCGCCAGCGCGGTGTCCGCGGCGCTCGGGCTGACGCTGGTGGTCTTCGTCGACTCCCCGGTGGCCGCCAGCGCGGCCGTGCTGTTCTGGGGGCTGGGCGCCTCGCTCGGCTTCCCGGTCGCGCTGTCCGCCGCCGGTGATTCCGGCCCCGACCCGGCAGCGCGCGTCAGCCTGGTGGCGATGCTCGGCTACGTCGCCTTCCTCGTCGGGCCGCCCGGCCTCGGCTTCCTCGGCGATCACTACGGGCTGCGCGCGGCGATGGGCGCCGTGCTCGTGTTCGTCGCCGCGGCCGTCTTCCTCGCTCCGGCCACCGCCCCGCGCCACGGCGCCGCCGCCCCGGCCGCCCGTGCCGCGGACACCACGGCCGGCGCCGGTACCGGCGCGCAGGCACCGCACGCCTGAGCGGCGCGCAGGAGTGCGTCACCTCCCGCGCCATGCCGCACCGGCGGTTCTCAGCCGGTGTGCTCGGCCTGGAACATCCAGTGGTGCTTCTCCAGCTCGGCGGTGATCTGGATCAGCAGGTCCTCCGTCACTGAGTCCACCTCGCCGACCGTAGTGAGCCGCTCACGCATCCGGACGATGACGGCGCCGAGGGCTTCGACCATGGTGCGGACGGCGTCGGTGTCGCGCAGCCAGCCCTCGCTGACCGTGCCGATGCCGGTGAACGCCGCCACGGTGGCCGCCCTGCCGTCCGGCGGAACGCCGAGGGCGGCGGCACGCTCCGCGACCGTGTCGGCGTGCCCGCGGGCCGTGGTGACGACCTCGTCGAGTTGCAGGTGGACGGAGCGGAAGCGGGGCCCCAGGACGTTCCAGTGCACTTGCTTGGCGACCAGCGAAAGGTCGACGAGGTCCACCAGGGCCCCCTGGAGAGCCTCACCCACCACCTTCACCGTCGTGTCGGGCAGAGTGCTCTTCACGGCGTGCATGCGACGCACCTTTCGACGTTCCTGCTCCCGGTCTCGCCTCCGGGTGCCCCGTTTCCGCCGGTGTACGCCCGCCCGGCGGCGCGTGGCGGTGGGTGCGCAACGGGCACGTCTCCTTGCGGCCATGGTCAATCGAGCCGCAGACCGGCGACCGGCCCTGGCCACGAACGGCGGAGAACCGCGTGGAGGAAGTGATCAGGCAGAGACAAGGAACGGGGAGGCGCGCTAGTAAGGGCGCGGATAGCCGTACCCGTGCTGCCGCAGCGCTCCGGGATGCTGCGGCGGCACGGCCCCGGCCGGAGCGTCGCGGTCGTAGAACGGCCGGGTGTTGGCCCGCAGCCACATCGCGACCGGGTCGTACGCGTCCGCCATGGCGACGGTGCCCACCGCCAGTCCTTCGGGCACCGCCGGCAGCGCCTGGCGCATCATCTGCCGCACGGCCTCCGCGCTGCGCTCCCCCGGCTCGTCCACGTCCAGCCCGATCACCAGGTAGGCGGGCCCCAGCGCGGGCTGGACCCACGCCCGGCGCAGGCTGCGCAGCACCGGGGTGCGCTGGGCGTGCAGCGCCAGCTGCTCGTAGAACGCGTCGGCGCTGATGCTCGGTTCGCTGATCCGCAGCGGACCGGCCGGCAGACGGTCAAGCCCGCCGGCGATGCGCCGCAGGTCGAGCCACGGCACGCCCAGGCCCCCGCCCGGGGCGTGCGGGTTGAGCCACAGCCCCCAGTGGTCCGGGTACAGCGCGGCGGCGATGTCGCGGCCGCTGACCACCTCGTAGTCCCGGGTCCAGCCACTGGCCCGCAGCTCGTGCTCCGAGGTGACACAGGGGGCGTAGCCGTGCCCGTTGACCTCGACGGCCCCGTACTGGGCGTCGGGATCGCCGGGGCGCCCGTGCCACAGCAGCATCCACACCTCGCCCTCGGCCAGCGCGGCCAGCAGGGCCTCGTACGTGTCGAGCCGGTCGGCCGTGACCCGCGGCAGCAGGTCCTCAACGCCACTCCCCGCGTTCACGTGGGACGGCCCTCCTCGCGACTCGCGTCTGCGGACATCCCCACCAGCTTAGGAGCCAGCGCCCGGGTCCCTCCCCCGCCGCGTCACGCCTCCCGGGTGTAGAACGGCCGCACACAGTGACGCAGCCAGTCCACGACCGGGTCCTCGGCGGCGTCGAGCAGCACCATCTGCACCGGCCACGCCACCGGATGCGCCGCGAGCGCACGACCGAGCGCCTCGTTGACGGCGATCCGGCTGTCCTCGTCGAGCTGGTCGGTCTCCACCCCGATGAACAGCGACGGGGGCCCGCCCTCCGCGCTGGCGAGCCCTCGCCGCCCGCTCCTGACGAACCACAGCGGCGCCAGCTCACGGGAGCACGCCGCGAGGAAGTCCAGCGGCTCGTCCTGCCAGTCGGGCTGGAACAGCCGCATCCGCGCTCCGGAGGGCACGCCGGGCACCCGCTCGCCCGGGGTGTCGCGGCACAGCTCGGCGACGGCAGCGGGCGGCACCGGAAGCCCCACCGTGCCGCCGGGGTTGACCGCGATGCCGAGCTGCGGCGGCATGCCGCGCGCCAGCTCCGGCACGGGCGCCACGGCGAACGACAGGTGCGAGGCGCCACCGAGGTGGTACTGCTCAGCCGAGCTGAACACCGGCACGTACGCCCCGCCGTTGATCTCGGTCGTCGGCAGCCGCAGCGTGCGGCTTTCCGGGCCGCCGCCCTCGGGCAGCGGCACCCACACCGAACTGCGCGCCAGCACCTTCAGCAGCGTGGGGGCGGCCTCCGGCCTGCCGAGCGAAGCCGCAAGCGCCTCCTCCAGCTCGTTGCTGGGCCAGCCGCCGCCGTAACCGGGCCCAGCGGGCCGCTCGGTACTCATCGCGCCCCCTCCATACCGTCGCCACCACCGTTCCTTCTCACGGATCGTTCCCCGGCACCCTAGCCCCCGGCGTGCGATGATGGGCCGCGCACCTGGCAGTCACCCCCCGGAGCTAGCGCCCATGTCCGTCACGCCCGATGCCGAACGTGCCCCTCGCGCCACGGCCCTGGAGGCCGTCCACCGCGAGCTGGGTGCCGTCATGACCGACTTCGCCGGCTGGCACATGCCACTGCGGTACGGCAGCGAGCGCGCCGAACACCAGGCCGTGCGGTCGGCGGCGGGCCTGTTCGACCTGTCGCACATGGGCGAGATCACCGTCACGGGGCCGGGCGCGGGCGCCTTCCTGGACTACGCGCTCGTCGGCAAGCTCGCCGCGCTGCGTCCCGGCCGTGCCCGGTACACCATGATCTGCGACGCCTCGGGCGGCATCCTCGACGACCTGATCGTCTACCGGCTGGCCGAGGACGAGTACCTGATCGTGGCCAACGCCGCCAACGCCGGAACCGTCCTCGAGGCGCTGTCCGAGCGGCTGAGCGGCTTCGACGCCACGGTGCGCGACGACCGCGACGCGTACGCCCTGCTCGCCGTGCAGGGCCCCGCCTCCCCCGCCATCCTCGGCCGCCTCACCGACGCCGACCTGGACGGGCTGCGGTACTACGCGGGCCTGCCCGGCACGGTCGCCGGGCGCGAGGCGCTCATCGCGCGCACCGGATACACCGGCGAGGACGGCTTCGAGCTGTTCTGTGCGCCTGCCGACGCCGAGCCGCTGTGGCGGGCGCTGACCGAGGCGGGGCGCGACGACGGCCTGGTCCCGTGCGGCCTGGCGTGCCGGGACACGCTGCGGCTGGAGGCCGGGATGCCGCTGTACGGGCACGAGCTGACGGACCGCCTCACGCCGTTCGACGCCGGTCTGGGCCGGGTCGTCCGCTTCGACAAGGACGGCGACTTCGTCGGGCGTGACAAGCTGTCGGCCGCCAAGGCCGCCGCGGAGGCGGAGGGGGACGGGACGGGGGGACGGCGCGTACTGACCGGCCTTGTGAGCCGGGGCCGGAGGGTGCCGCGCGCCGGATACCCGGTGGTGGACGCGGACGGCGCCGTCGTAGGCGAGGTGACGTCCGGGGCGGCCTCGCCGACCCTGGGCAAGCCCATCGCGATGGCGTACGTGGACGCGGCGCACGCCAAGCCGGGGACACAGGATGTGGCCGTGGACATCCGCGGCACGCGGGAACCGTACGACGTGGTTGCACTGCCGTTCTACCGGCGCGACTCGTGAGCAACCACCCGAACACACCCGAACGCGACACGCGCGAAGGAGAGTCACCGTCATGACCAACCCGGCCGAACTCCAGTACAGCAAGGAGCACGAGTGGCTGTCGGCCCCCCAGGACGGTGTGGCCACCGTCGGAATCACCGCGCACGCGGCGGACGCGCTCGGCGACGTCGTCTTCGTCGACTTGCCCGCGGCCGGGTCGCGCGTCACCGCGGGTGAGCCGTGCGGGGAGCTGGAGTCGACCAAGTCCGTGAGCGACCTGTACTCGCCGGTCTCGGGCGAGGTTACAGAGATCAATCAGAGCGCGGTCGACGACCCCTCCCTGATCAACTCGGAGCCGTTCGGCTCCGGCTGGCTGTTCCGGGTGCGCGTCGACGAGAGCGAGGGAGTGCCCGAGACGCTGATGTCAGCCCAGGAGTACGAGGAGTTCACGCAGGAGTGAGCGCCCCGCCCACGGCCGCAGTCACCCTGTGACGCCGTCGGCAACGGGCGGGGGCGAAGTCGCCGGAGGGGCGACGGGAGCCGCCGTCGCCCCCGCTCCGGTGAGCATGGCCAGCGCCGCGATGAACGCCAGCGGGTCCCGCGAGGCGATCTGCACCGGCTCGCCAGACCGAAGCGCTACCACAACGGCCGTCCGCCCGAGCGGAATGGCCCATGACCCGCCGACGAAAAGGGCCCGGCCTTCGCGGTGCAGGCGTCGCCGGGTCATCGTCTCCCGCTCGCTGCGGACAATGGGCGGCCCTGGACCCCGGTGGAGGTCCGCCAGAAACTCCTGCTCCTCCGCCACAGATCCGGGATCGATTTCGGATACGGGAATCCGCTGGAACCCGACCCGCAGGACGCTCTTCGTCAGCCTGATCCGGTGGAAAAAGAAGACGTGCAGGGAGCCGAGCACGGGGATCAGGAAGCAAAGCAGCACAGCACCGCAGAAGACGATGAACAAGCCGATACGTCGACGCATTTCTTCGTCAGCGGCGCACCATGCCACGAAGGAGAGGTATCCGAAGAACCACAGAGCTGGCCAGGCGAGTGAGCCGGACTCTTTGTACAGCGGGCGCCTCACAGCAGATCCTCCACAGCGTCCAGCACGCTTAGTGCGGCATCTTCAGCGGCTCCCACCACGGCTTCCCCAGCCACAGTCACCGCTGTCACGGGATCGGTGACCACGCTCCACGCCGCTTCGCCGACGCGTGCATAGGTCTGGGGGTCGGTCAGGCGCTCCCGCTCATTCCACACGACGGCGATTCCGTGAGCGACACCCATTCCCACTGTCGCTCCGACCGTAAACGGGTTAGGAGCGAGCAAGGCAGCCGTTAGAGCGGACTGAAAAGCTACGGACGTCACCTCGGTCATATAGCCGGAAGCGTCTTGCGCGAAGGCTTCCTCAGGACTGCCCCGAGCGAGCAGGCCCGCGGTTCCGGACAGCACGCTGTAGGCGCTGCCGACGATCCCCGCACCGCGGATGAAGCCCGCCACGCGGCTCGTCTCGCTCAGCGCCGACACGAACGACGCGAGCCGGTGAGCGCCTGCCGTGCGGGCCGTTGAGTACTGGAAGGAACCCAGGCGCAACAAGCTGACCTGCTGGGCGTTCCGCATGTTTCCCAGCGCTCCGGCCCGGTAAATGCGCCGCGCCAGCCGGTTGTCGCCGCCCAGGAGGCGGGCGGTCTGCTGGTTGACGCCGAACGTGGCACGGCGGGCGGCCCAGCGGCTGGGGACACGGCCAGTGGAGCCGTAGTGCGCGAGATACGTCGGACCCATGCCAAGCGGGGCCGACAGCGGGCTGCCCGGGCGCCAGGCCAGCAGGCCCCTGAGACCGTAGTACGCGGCGCCCAGCGGCACGCTCGCGTCCTCATACACCCCGTAGATGTCACCTGCCGTTGTCCAGCCCCGCAGCAGGCAGGCCCGGGTGCGCAGGTCGGCGGCGGTCTCGCTGGCCCAGCTCTGAAGCGGGTCGAGCGGCCGCAGCAGATCGCGCGCCCCGAGGTCACTGGCACGCACGAACAGCCGCTGGAGTTCGGCCACGACGCCTGTGCCGCCGTCCTGGTGGTCAAGGAGGTCCGCGAGCTGCTCCAGGTCAGCAGGGTTGGCGCTGCGGACGTCGCGCACGGCGGAACCTCCGACTGCCGCTAGTGACGGATTCACGACTTTCCGTCACGTTACGCGGAAGCGCGCGGGCGGCTCCACGCCGGTGCCACCCGCCGGAGGTACGGCATACTTGTTCGGGCCGTCACCTGACGATGGTCTGCGACTCCTCGACCACGATCGTCTGCGTCGTCTCGAATGTGCCGCCGGGGAGGGGGTTCCGCCCTTCGGTCTGGGAGCCGGTCCAGTAGACCTCCCACGTGAGGCTCGCCGTCAGTTCGTACGGCCCGGTGCCGTGCGTGGAACGCAGGTACGTCAGTCCGCACGGGGGGTCCTCGCCCTCCCGGCTCTCGTCCCACGGCTCACCGATGCGTCCGTCGTCGCGGAGAGCGCACTCGCCGGAGGACGGGAACAGCTGGGCGTCCTCGGTGCCCGCGTCGATCGTCAGCGAGACCGGCTCAGCCGTGGTCTCGGCCCACACCCCATTGATCGGCAACTCGGCGCGCACGGTCCTGGGTTCGAGGTCGGCCGCCTGCATCCAGATCCAGGTGGGAAGATTGACGATCTGGTCTCCGCTGGGACTGAGCTCGATTTCCGTCTCGGGGATGTCGATCTCGTCGTAGGCGTATTCCGCCAGCATCTCGTCGGTGATGGCCTCGTCGAGGTCCGGTACCTCGACGGGATCTCCCCAGAAGATGGGCTCCACGCAGTCGGTTCCGGCCCGGTACTCGTCCTCCCGGTTGGGGTTGATCACCGGGCGCCACCAGAGGCCGTCCTCTTCGGCGTCGAGGTTGTAGTTGTCGTAACCGCGCATGGCGTAGCGGCTGTCGAGGTTATACGCCCAGTCCTCGGGGTTGTTGTCACGGTAGATGTCCGTGAACGCCTCGTGGGGCGAGTTGATGTTCAGTGCGCGGTTGGCTCTGCCGTTCTCCGCCGCCATAGCTTCGACCGCGTCGGCGAACTCCTGCGCGGTCAGCCAGGGTTCGTACCAGCAGACCGGTGGTGTCCAAGACGTGTCGAGCGGTTCGAGGTTCCCCCCGTCTCCCCCGGTGTCCCCCGTGACCACGATCTCCGTGGCCGTGGCCTCTGCGGACAGCACCCCGGCGCCGTCATGGCTGCCCGTTCCGCTGCCTTCATCCCCATGCCCACCACCAAGCGCGCCTGCTGTCGTCGTGGAAGCCCCTGCCAGGAGAGCTCCCCCCGCCAGCACCGCGATGACCCGGGCGAGGCTCAACGCCCGGCTCATGATGAGCAGTCCCTCCTGTCGGTGTGCACATTCGTCGTCATCCACACGCCCCGGTCATCCTTCTCAAGATTCGTCGTGTAGAAGAGATCGGTCTGTTCGGGCGCGGGTTCGGGTTCCCCTGTTTCCAAGTTGACCGCCCGGGCATCCCGCTCGTCCGCGCAGTAGGTGAGAAGCGCCTGCGTCTGCCCCTCAATGGTCACCTCTGGGGCAACGTACCGGATCGTTCCCTCAATAGTCAGGTCATACTCCGTGAAGCCCTCGATCCAGTAGATCGCGTTTTCCAGCCCTTCCCCCTCCGCGTGATAAAACAGCACAGGTTCGGCTTCTGGGTTTCGTTCCTCAGCCGCCGCAGCAAAGATCGCACGCAGGCGTTCCCGGCCATCGTTGAGGACTTCCTGTTCAAGTGCGTCACTCGATTCCCAGCCCTCGAAGACCAGCTCGAGGTCCTCCGGCAGCACGATCTCCGGGCGGTCGACGCCGTCGTCCTGCGGCTCCTCTGACGCGGATGCGTCCTGCTGCTCGCTGTTGCCCTGGTCCACGCCCTCGATCTCGTCGTCGGCGCCATCCGATCCGCCGCCTCCGCAGGCCGTGACGGCGAGGGCAGTGACGGCGGCTGTGGCGAGAAGGGCGGTGCGGAAACGGCGGATCGGCATGCGGGCCCCGTTCGTCGTCGTGATCGTCGCGATGGGTACATGTCCGGCTGGACACGGTCACACTACCGATGCGCTCCGTTGATCAGCAGCCCTTCCCACAAACTCGCAATTGACCCCATTTGCGGGCAATAGCGGCCATTGGTGTTATGGACACATGACGATGTCACCGTTCGGGCCGTCTCCCGACCCCTTCTCCGAGCTGCTCAACCGCTTCTTCGGCATGTCCCCGGGCACGGCGCCGCCAGCCGTGCAGCGGGTACCGATCGGACGGCTGCTGTCGGACGCCGGGCGCGAACTGATCTCTCTCGCCTCGGAACGAGCCGCCGAGGCCGGCACCGGTGACCTCGACACCGAGCATCTGCTCTGGGCCAGCACGAAGGTGGAGCCGGCCCGCGGACTGCTGGAGCGGGCCGGCGCAGATCCCGACGCGGTGGCGGAGGCCGTGGAAGCGGTGCTGCCCGCCGAGGGGGCGGTGCCGTCGGCCCAGCCGGGGCTGACCCCCGCCGCGAAACGGACGCTGATTGCGGCGCACGGTCGTTCGCAGGCGGCTGGGGAGTCATACATCGGGCCCGAGCACATCCTCGCGGCGCTCGCGGACAACCCGGGCTCCGGCGCCGGTCGCATCCTCCAGGACCTGCGGGTCGACACCGGCCGGGTGGCGCGCGAGGGACGCGAGGCCCGGGGGCGCGGCCGGGCGGCGGCGTCCGGGGGCGGCGGGGAGGCGAGCCAGACCCCGACGCTCGACCAGTACGGGCGCGATCTCACGCAGGAGGCGCGTGCCGGGAAGCTGGACCCGGTGGTGGGACGGGCGGAGGAGATCGAGCAGACCGTGGAGATTCTCTCCCGCCGCGCCAAGAATAACCCGGTGCTGGTCGGCGAGCCGGGTGTCGGGAAGACGGCGATCGTCGAAGGGCTCGCCCAGCGCATCGTGAGCGGCGACGTGCCGCGGTCGCTGCGGGACCGGCGGGTCGTGGCGCTGGACATGACGGGCCTGGTGGCCGGCTCGCGCTACCGGGGTGACTTCGAGGAGCGGCTGCGCAACGTCATCGAGGAGGTGAAGGCGGCCGAGCACGCCGTGATCCTGTTCATCGACGAGCTGCACACCGTGGTAGGGGCGGGTGCGGGCGGCGAGGGCGGCACGATGGACGCCGCCGACATCCTCAAGCCGGCCCTGGCGCGCGGCGAGCTGCACGTCGTCGGGGCGACGACGCTGGACGAGTACCGCCGGCACGTGGAGAAGGACGCCGCGCTTGAGCGCCGCTTCCAGCCGGTGACGGTGCCCGAGCCGACGGTGGACGAGACGGTGCGGATCCTGGAGGGCCTGCGCGACTCCTACGAGGCGCACCATCAGGTGCGGTTCTCCGACGAGGCGCTGGCGGCGGCGGCCGAGCTGTCGGACCGGTACCTGACGGACCGGTTCCTGCCGGACAAGGCGATCGACCTGGTGGACCAGGCAGGCGCGCGGGCGCGGCTCAGCTCGCTGGGGCGCTCGACCGAGGTGGTCGGGCGCGAGGACGAGATCGCGCAGCTCAACCGCGAGAAGGACCAGGCGATCGCGGGCGAGGAGTACGAGCGGGCGGCCGAGATCAAGCGGCGGATCGGTGAGCTGGAGGCGGAGCTGGCGGCGATCGCGGAGCGGCGCGAGGGCGTGCGGGAGGTGACGGCGGCGGACATCGCCGACGTGCTGTCGCGGCGCACGGGGATCCCGGTGGCGGAGCTGACCGAGAGCGAGCGGGAGCGGCTGCTGCGGCTGGAGGAGGCGCTGCACGAGCGGGTGGTCGGTCAGGACGAGGCGGTGACGGCGGTTGCCGAGGCGGTGCGCCGCAACCGCGCGGGCATGGGCGATCCGGACCGGCCCGTCGGCTCGTTCCTCTTCCTGGGGCCGACGGGCGTGGGCAAGACGGAGCTGGCGAAGGCGCTGGCGGCGCTGCTGTTCGGCGATGAGGACCGGCTGGTGCGGTTCGACATGAGTGAGTACCAGGAGCGGCACACGGTCTCGCGGCTGGTGGGCGCCCCGCCGGGGTACGTCGGGCACGAGGAGGCGGGGCAGCTGACGGAGCGGGTGCGGCGGCAGCCGTACAGCGTGCTGCTGTTCGACGAGATCGAGAAGGCGCACCCGGACGTGTTCCACACCCTGCTCCAGGTGCTGGACGACGGACGGCTGACGGACGTGCACGGCAGGACCGTGAACTTCCGGAACACCGTGGTGATCATGACGAGCAATATCGGGGCGCACCGCATCCTGGCCCACCGGGGCGACGCCAGGGAGGTGCGGGCGGATCTGATGAAGGACCTCAGCGGGCGGTTCCCGCCGGAGTTCCTCAACCGGATCGACGAGACGATCGTCTTCCACCGCCTCGGCGCCGCGGAGCTGGACCAGATCGTGGATCTGCTGCTGGAACGGAGCCGGCGGCGGGTGCGCGCCCAGGGCATGAGGCTGGAGGTGACGGACGCGGCCCGGCAGCTGCTGGTGGAGCACGGGCACCAGCCGGAGTACGGGGCGCGCCCGCTGCGCCGGACGATCCAGACGGAGCTGGACGGCCGGATCGCCTCGCTGCTGCTCAGCGGTGAGGCGCGTCCTGGGGACACGCTCACGGCGGACGCGCGCGACGGGCAGCTGGTGTGCTCGGTGGCGGCGGCGGAGGCGGAGTCGGACGCGGAGGAAGAGGGGATGCCTCCGGCGGCGTGAGGGCGCCAGGGTTTCCGGACGTGCCTGCGCCGGGCGCGTGGGCCGTTGAGGTGGCACCCGCGGACATACGGCCCGTCTGTCATTTCATCATCACGCCCCGTTCGTAGCGTGGGCGCATGACCAATTGCGAACTCAGCCGCCGTACTGTCATCGGTTTCGGCGGGGCCGGGATCGCGGGGGCCGTTCTCGGCGTGCACGGCGGCGAGGCGGCGGGGGTGACGCGGCATCTGGCGGGCGAGACGTACGTGCTGGCGGCGAGCCCGGCTGGGGCCACCTGGCTGCCCGAACCGGGCCTGGTACGGCGGGATATCACCGACGGGAAGCCGGGCGTGCCGATGGAGCTGCGGCTGGCGGTGCACCGCGAGGGCGGCGGCCCGGTGGCGGGCGCGGGCGTCGAGGTGTGGCACTGCGACGCCTGGGGCTACTACGCGGGCTGCCCCAGCGGCCGTCCCGGCGGGGAGGTGCCCGCGGCGGGCGCGGAGCGCTGCGGAGCCGACCCGGAGACGTACCTGCGGGGCGCGCAGCGGACGGGAAGCGACGGAACGGTGGTGTTCCGCACGATCGTGCCCGGCTGGTACGGGCGGCGCGCGCCGCACGTGCACGTCGTGGTGCACGAGGACGGGTTCTCTCACACGGGCCAGCTCTTCGTCGGTGACGAAGTCGCCGACGAGGTGCGCGGGCGCGAGCCCTACCGCAGGCATGGCGGCGACGGGCCCGCGCGGCTGGCCGAGGACCGCGTCTATCCGGGCGGCGGCGCGCGCGGCGGCCTGCTCACCGTGGAGCGTGCTCCCGGTGAGCGGGGCTACACCGCGCGCGCCGTGCTCGGTCTCTCCGCCGCTGGCTGAGCCCGGCCGTTGCCCGGGGATGCCCCGGATGGGGCTGGAGCAGACCGAAGGCCCTGCCAGGGGGCCGCGCCGCCGCGGGCGCCGGACGGGCCCGCGGCGGCGGCGTTTGCGGGGGGACCGCCGCCGCCCGGAAGCCGCACGGGCGGGGGCGGCCCCCGGTCCGGGGCGCGTCAGGCCAGGCGGATCACGTTCCAGGACAGCGGCTCCAGCGTGGCACGCAGGGTGCCGTCGGCCAGTTCGGTGCCGGTGGCGGCGTGCGGGGTGACGCGGTCCGGCTGGGCGCTGGTGTTGCGCGCGTCGGGGTCGGCGTCGGACAGCACGCTGTGCTCGGCGACCTTGCTGAGCCCCAGGCCCGACAGCGTGACCTCCAGCGGCAGCGGCTCGGTCTGGTGGCGGTTGACGGCGAAGACCGTGACGGCGCCGGTCTGCTCGTCGCGCACGGCGGTGGCGTGCAGCAGCGGCACCTCGCCGAACCGCTTGGTCTCGTGGACCGGCGACTCGGGGTTGACCTGGAGCACGGTGCCGCGCCCGTACTTCGCGGCCTGGGCGAACGGGTAGAACGTGGTCTGCCGCCAGGCGTGGCCGCCGGGCTCGGTCGCGATCGGGGCGATCACGTTGACGAGCTGGGCGAGGCAGGCGACCTTGACGCGGTCGGCGTGGCGGAGCAGGGCGATGAGCAGCGAGCCGAAGACGACGGCGTCGGTGACGCTGTAGTTGTCCTCCAGCAGGCGCGGCGCCTCGTCCCAGTCCTGGTGCGGCGGCGCGTCGGGGGCCAGCTGCGGGCAGCCGCCGCGCTGGTACCAGACGTTCCACTCGTCGAAGGAGAGGTTGATCCTCTTCTTCGACTTGAGCTTGGCACCGACGTGGTCGCAGGTGGCGACGACGTTCTCGATGAACGACTCGGTGTCCACGGCGGAGGCCAGGAACGAGTCGCGGTCGCCGTCGTGCTCCTGGTAGTAGGCGTGGAGCGAGACGTGGTCGACCAGGTCGTAGGAGTGCGTGAGCACCTCCGCTTCCCAGGCGGCGAAGGTCTCCATGCCCTGGTTGGAGCTGCCGCAGGCGACGAGCTCGACGGAGTCGTCGATCTGCCGCATGGCGCGCGCGGTCTCGGCGGCCAGGCGGCCGTACTCGGCGGCGGTCTTGTGGCCGGTCTGCCAGGGGCCGTCCATCTCGTTGCCCAGGCACCACAGCTTGATGTGGTAGGGCTCCTTGTCGCCGTGCGCGACGCGCAGGTCGGACAGCGCGGTGCCGCCGGGGTGGTTGGCGTACTCCTGGAGCTGGATGGCCTCGGCGACGCCGCGGGTGCCGAGGTTGATCGCCATCATCGGCTCGGCGTTGATCTTGCGGACGAAGTCGATGAACTCGCTGAGCCCGAACTGGTTGGTCTCGGTCGACCGCCAGGCGAGGTCGAGGCGGCGCGGCCGCTTCTCCTTGGGGCCGACGCCGTCCTCCCACTGGTAGCCGGAGACGAAGTTGCCGCCGGGGTAGCGGATGACGGTCACGCCCAGCTCGCGGACCAGATCGAGGACGTCGGTGCGCAGCCCGGCCTCGTCGGCGCTGGGGTGCCCGGGCTCGTAGATGCCGGTGTAGACGCAGCGGCCGAGGTGCTCGACGAACGAGCCGAACAGCCGCGGGTCGACGGCCGAGACGGTGAAGGCGGGGTGAAGGGCGAAGCGGGCGGTGTGCGGTGAGCTCATGCAGGTCGTCCCGGAGTGAGTTGGTGCGGAAGGAAGGGCCGGCCGGTCACAGCGATCAGAAATCGTTCGTTATTTCGAACGACGATCGCGACTTCGAACAGAACGGTAGGACGGAAGAAGTCGCCCGTCAACGGTGTTCACGGCCCCGCGATCCGCGGGCACGGACCGAAGGGCTGCCCCGGACGAGCGCCGGAAAGCGGCTGTCGGGTTCCCTCCGGGGCGGGCAGCGCCCGGAGGGAACCCGGCGGCGGGACGGGCGGAGGCTACTGCCCGGCGATACCGGTGTGCGCGACGCCGCGCACGATCTGGCGCTGGAAGAAGACGAAGACGATCAGCAGCGGCAGACCGCCGATGATCACCGACGCCATCACCTGCGCGTAGCGGACGCCGTAGGTGGACTGCACGTTCACCAGACCCACCGGCAGCGTCATGCCGTTGGGGTCGGTCGTCACCAGGAACGGCCACAGGAAGTTGTTCCAGGTCTGGATGAACGTGAAGATGCCCACCGCCGAGAGCACCGGCCGGGACAGCGGCATGACGATCTGCCAGAACACCCGCCAGCGGCCGGCTCCGTCGACATAGGCGGCCTCCTCCAGCTCGCGCGGCACCGCCTCGAAGAACTTCACAAGGATGAAGACCATCGCGGGCACCGCGACCTGCGGCAGGATGACGCCCCAGTAGGTGTCCACCAGGTTCAGCGCCACCATCTCCGCGAACAGCGGGGCGATCAGCACCTGCGGCGGCACCATGATCCCCGCCAGCACCAGGCCGTACAGCACCTTGCGCCCGCGGAACTGAGTGCGGGAGAAGCCGTACGCCGCCATCGCCGACAGCACGACGGTCAGCACCGTCGTCACCGAGGCGATGTAAGCCGTGTTCAGCATCCACCGCGTCAGGTCGCCGGACGCCCAGACCTGGCGGTAGGCGTCGAAGGTGATCTCCGAGCCGATCCAGTGCAGCGGCGTGTCGGTGGTCTCGTTCTCGGGCTTCAGGGACGTCGCCAGCGCCCAGGCCAGCGGCAGCACCCACAGCAGCGCCAGCAGCAGCGCGCAGGCCAGCAGCGCGATCCGGCCGGGGGTCCACCGGAGCTTGCGGCCGCTGCCGTCCTCCTCGTTCTCCGGCGCGAAGACCCGCTTCACCGCGCGCACGGCCGTCATGGCACTCATCGGCTGTTCTCCTCTCGGGACCGGCGGGTGAATCGCAGATGGAGAAGGGAGACCACCACAATCAGGACGAAGAAGATGTAGGAGATGGCCGAGGCGTAGCCGATCCGGTAGCCGGTGAAGCCGGCCTGGAACACGTACTGCAGGATCGGGCGCGTCGACTCGTCCGGACCGCCGCCGGTCATGATGTACACCTGGTCGAAGATCTTCAGCGAGTTGAGCAGCTGGAGGATCAGCACCAGGCCCGTGGTGCGGTTGAGCATCGGCAGCGTGATGTGACGCAGCCGGTGCAGCGGCCCGGCGCCGTCCAGCTCCGCCGCCTCGTACAGGTGCTGCGGAATGGCCTGGAGCGCCGCCAGGTACAGCAGGAAGTTGAAGCCGACCGTCCACCACACCGTGGTCAGGACGATGGACAGCATCGCGTAGCGCTCATCGGTCAGCCACCCGATGCCGGGCTCCAGCCCGAAGCGGGCCAGCAGCTGGTCGGCGAAGCCGAAGTCGGGAGGGTAGATCACCCACGCCCACAGCAGGCAGACGACGCCGGAGGGCAGCAGGAACGGGGCGAACCAGCTCAGCCGCCACAGCCAGCTGACGACCCGGAGGTGGTGCGCGAGCAGCGCCAGCACCAGCCCGACGACGACCAGCGGCACGGTGGAGAGCAGCGTGAACCACACGGTGTTCCACAGCGACGACCACACGTCCGGATCGCGCAGCGCCTCGGCGTAGTTGTCGAAGCCGACGAAATTCTCCTTGGTGCCGGCGATGTCCCGGTCGGTCAGGCTGATGCGTATGCCGTACACCAGCGGCCAGACCAGGAACAGCCCGTACATGATGAGGAAGGGAGCGGTGAAGACGAGGCCGTGCTCCAGCCAGGAGCGGCGCACGGCCTTGCCCGGCGCGGCGCGGTCCGCCCGGGCCGCGTCCGGCTTCCCGGGCGCCGCTGTGGTCGGTGCGGGGAGTGTCATGCCGTCTCTCCGAAGGGGCTCGGGGTGTCGAGGAGCTGGCGCAGCCGGGCCTTGGCCTCGGCCAGCCCGTTCTCCGGGGTGCGGGAGCCGGTGAGCACGCCGGAGAAGACGGCGCCGAGCTCCAGCCACAGCGAGGATGCGGAACCGGCGAACCAGGCCGGCGGGTCGAGCGCCACGTCGTTGATGACGGAGCGGTACTCCGACTGCGGCACCAGCGCCAGGTAGTCCGGGTTCTCCAGGGTGGGCAGGTACGCAGGCACGTGGCCCCCAGCGGCCCAGTCCACGGAGTGCGTGACCATCCAGGCGACGAAGGCGTGCGCGGCCTCGTTCGAGGCGCCGCCGCGGCCGGTCTGGTGCGGCAGCACGAACGAGTGGCTGTCGGCCTGGGTGCTCGGGCGGCCGAACAGGTTGGGCACCCGGGTCATGGAGAACGGCACGTCGTTGTTGGTGAAGGTGGTGACCTCCCAGTCGCCGTGCAGCGCGAACGCGGTGTCACCCGCGCTGAACCTGCCCACGACGGCGTTGACGTCGATGTTGCGGACCGCCAGCCCTTCGTCGGTGAGCATGCGCATGAAGCGCAGCACCTCAAGGGCCTTGTCGTCGTCGATCGTGATGCGGGTGGCGTCCTCGTTGAGCAGCGTCCCGCCGGTCTGCGAGTAGAACGTCGAGAACAGCCGCCAGGGCCCGACCGTCTCGCTGCCCAGCGTCTCGGTGACCAGACTGGGCCTGCCGGTGACGTCGCGGGCGGCGCGGAGCGCGTCGGCGAAGGCGTCGGCCCCCTCGATGGGCCGCAGCCGCCCGTTCTCCAGCAGGCCGGCGCTCTCGCAGATCTCCGTCTGGTAGTAGAGCACCATCGGGTGGGTGTCGAACGGGATGGCGTACTGCCGCCCGTTCACGGAGCCGCGCTGCCACAGGTCCTCGGTGAAGTGCTGGGGGCCGACCCCGTGCTCGGCGAGCAGGTCGAGATCGAAGGCGTCCAGCAGCCGCCCGGGGGCGAAGCCGGGCAGCCGCGCCAGGTGCAGCGCCGCGACCTCGGGCGCCCGCCCGCCGGCGCCGGCCATGCCGAGCTTGGTGTAGTACGGCGCGCCCCACTGGAGCGTGGCGTCCTGGAGCTGGATCTCCGGGTGCTCACGGCGGAAGTCGTCCAGCATCCCCTGCATGTTGACGCCGTCTCCGCCGCCGAAGAGGTGCCAGTACCGCACCAGCGTCCTGTCCCCGCTGACGCCCGACGGCGCGGCGCAGCCCGCGACCGCGGAGGACGCAGCAAGCGCTCCAAGCCCTGCGAAGGCCCCCAGCACCCGGCGACGGCTCGGACCCTGCGGCGGCGGCAGGGAAGGGAACACGGATCGATGCATTCGTCCGTCCTCTTTCGCTGCGCATTCGTAATTTCGAACGCAGGCCGGTAATACGAACGTGAACGTAGGCGGCGGGCGCGGTCAGCGTCAACGGTTGAGACAGAAACGATCCGTTTTTCCGTACCCGGAGCGGACATCGCAGGGCAGGCGCAGACAGCAGACCGCCGCGACCCCGGAGCAAAGGGGCCGCGGCGGAAAATCAGACAGAACGTAAGGAGGCGAAGGAACGGAAAGAAACGCGAACAGGTGAAAAGAAGGACAGCGGGCCCGCCGCCGGCTACGCGGCGCCGCCGAACTCCGGCTGCGGCAGTCCGCGCCCCGCGCCCGGGAGCACGAACACCGATCCGGCCAGCGGCTCGGCCGCCGGGTCCGCGCCGGTGCGCGCCGACGTGATGTAGAGGTCGGTGAGGTCCGGGCCGCCGAAGGCGCACGCGGTGGGACGCGAGACGGGCACCGCCACCGTGCGGTCCAGGCGCCCGTCGGGCGTGTAGCGCCGCACGGCCCCGCCCTCCCAGAACGCCACCCACAGGCAGCCGTCGGCGTCCACGGTCATGCCGTCGGGGTAGCCCGCCACGTCCTCGGTGGACAGCAGCGGACGGCGGTCCGCGGCACCGCCGTCGTCCGTCATCGTCAGGACGTCCACGCGGCGGGTCGGGGTGTCGATGTAGTACACCAGCTTGCCGTCGGGGCTCCAGCCGGTGCCGTTGCTGACGGTCACCTCCGCAAGGATGGTGCTCACCTCGCCGTCAGGCGTGACGCGGACCAGCGAGCCGCCGCCCTGCCCCTCGTCGTAGCGCATCGTGCCGGCCCACAGGGAGCCGTCAGGCGCCACCGCCGCATCGTTGCCGCGGCGCCCCGGCACCGGGTCGTGCCAGAGCCAGCGGAAGGTACCGCCGGCGTCGTACTGGCCCACGCCGTCGCGCAGGTTGACCACGAGCCCGCCGCCGGCAGCCGGCTTGGCGGCTCCGACGTGCTGCTCGGTGACGCGGACGGAGCGCCGCCCCGTTGCCGGGTCGTAGCCGTGGACACGGCTGGAGAGGATGTCCACCCATATCAGGCGCTGCTCCCGCACGTGCCAGGTCGGGCCCTCCCCCAGCTCGGCCTGGGCCCGGACGGCGACCTCCAGGCCGCTTCCGCCACTCGCACTGCTGCTCACGATGCTCCTCTCTCCGCGGGGCCGACGTGGTGGCCGAGGCGCTCCGAGAGCTGCCGCGCACCCTTGACCGCAAGGGCGGCCAGCTCCTCCTGCCGCTCCTCGCTCCACCGGATCATGGGCACCGAGATGGACAGCGCGGCGACGACGCGGCCGGAGCGGTCCTGCACCGGGGCCGCGACGCAGCTGACGTCGGGGTTGGACTCGCGCTGCTCGAACGCGACACCGCGCTCCCTGATGCCGGTGAGGGCCCGGCGCAGGGCACCGGTGTCCGTGAAGGAGTTCGGCGTCATCGCGCGCAGCTTGCCGTCCTCGGGGAGCCGGGCGTCCAGCTCTTCCGGCGGCAGCGAGGCGAGCAGCATCTTGCCGACCGCCGTGCAGTGCGCGGGCAGGCGCCGCCCGGCCGCGGAGACCATCCGCACGGCGTGGGTGCTGTCCACCTTCGCGATATAGATCACATCGGCGTCTTCCAGAACCGCGACGTGCACCGTCTCGCCGCAGGTCTCGGCGACCGAGCGGGCGACCTGCTGGCCCTCGGCGGCCAGGTCCAGCTGCTCGGCGTAGCGGCTGCCGAGCTGGTAGGTCCGCACCCCGAGCCGGTAGCGACCCGGCTGCTCGGGCACGGGCACCAGGTACGACCTCGCCGCCAGCGTGGTGACCAGCTCGTGGACGGTGGTACGCGGCAGCTGGAGCTTGCGCGTGATCTCAGGGGCGGACAGCGTCCCGTCCCCGTCGAGGAACAGCTCCAAGATGTCCAGCGCCCGGGTGACCGCCGGTACGCGACGCCCCATCCCCTCACGCCTCCCCGTTCGATATGCCGATCGGCTTACGGAATGCCGAACGCTTGCCACTTAACGGTAACCGTCATCAGTCACCCCGGGCAATGGGCCGCCGGAAGACCTTTCAGGCCGCTGACCCCCGCTCCCGCACCGAGCGTAGCCGGTCAGCGACGACGGGCGGCAGCCGGTCCCCCGCCCGGTCAGCCACCGCGCCCGCCGCCCGGGCCGCCGCCTGGCGCCCCGTCAGGGCCACCGACTCGGCGGCGTTCCGCAACGCGGGGTTGGCGCGTGCCCGTTCGGCCGCCCGGCACATCTGCTCGTACCGCTCCCGTCCAGCACGGGCGCCAAGGACGTAACCGACGGCCGCTCCGGCCAGGAACGTCAGCTTGCGTCGCATCGATGGGTCCTTCCGTTCACCGGTCCGCTGTTGCCGTCTTCCCTGGGTGCCCAGATACCGGTTTCGAAGCACCCCCTCGTATGCGCTAATGTAGAGGTCGCCAAGCGGTCACGCCCCCAGCATCTGGGGGGCGGACCCGAGCGGAGCATTCCCCTGTAGCTCAATTGGCAGAGCAGCCGGCTGTTAACCGGCAGGTTACTGGTTCGAGTCCAGTCGGGGGAGCATCACACGAAGGGCCCCGTCTGGGGCCCTTCGTCGTTTTCCGTGCATCACCGCTGCGACACCGGGAACCGATCAACCCGTGCCCGCAGTCCTTGCCTGCGAAGAACCTGCCCCGAGCCGGGCGGGAGATCGTATGAGCAGCTATGCTGCGGCAGACGGCGCGCACACGTGTACGCGGCACGCCGTACTGGGGCGGTAGCTCAGCCGGTTAGAGCAACGGACTCATAATCCGTCGGCCGTGGGTTCGAGTCCCACCCGCCCCACTCTCCGCCTCACGCGGAGAAACGTTCTCACCAGCGGCTCCGGCGCGCCGCGGGCCGTCCGGCGGACGCGCGCGGCTGCCGTCTCCAGCGACAGCCGTCCCACCCGCCCCAGGTGACCCGTACGTCACACCGCTCTCAGTGGCCACACGGTGTTACGCGAGAGTGACGGAACGTTCACAGCGCCGCGCGCACACGCCTGAGAAGAACGCGACACCAGAGGAACCCACGGGTCATCAGCGGGCCAAAAACCCCTCCCACAGTGAGGGGCATGACTCATCCCTCCACGGCAGACCAGCACACGGACAGCGGCACGCTCTTCGAGCAGCTCGGCGGCGACGACGCCGTCGCCGCGGTGGTCGACAGCTTCTACGGCAAGGTCCTCGCCGATGAGAGCCTGCAGCCCTACTTCGACGGCGTCGACCTCGAACGGCTCAAGACCCACCAGCGCCGCTTCATCGGCCAGGCCCTCGGCTCCACCCGCCCCTACAGCGGACGTTCAATGCGCAAGGCCCACGGCCACCTCGGCATCAGTGACGCCGACTTCGACCGCGTGGTGACCCATCTGGCGGCCGCGCTCACCGAGGCCGGGGTCGACACGGACACCATCGGCGTCATCGCGGACAAACTCGCCCCCCTGCGCGCCGACATCGTCACCGCCGGAGCGGCCGCCCCGGAGGCGTAACCGGCGCGCTGGAGAGGCGGACGCCAGCCGGCTGACACTGTTGCGCGGTGCCCGCACGGCCATGACCGTGCCAGTGTCCTGAGGCGGGTGGCCGGCCTTGGCCGCCTTGGTCCCGCGGATCAGGGTGCGCCGCGCCCGGACGCCGCCGGTGAGAGAGCGGTCCCATGGCCACGGTGTTCGCCCGCCGAACTGCTGCGCGGTGCGGCTTGCTGTCCGGGCAGTTCCGCATAACTCCTGACCCGGGCGTTGCTGCCGCCTCCATGGGGTGCGTCGCGTCGGCATGCCCTTCCTCCCGGTCCGGTGGCGCCCGGGCGCTGCCGGGCAGCGCTCGCCCGCCCCGCCGGGGAAGCCGGTGGCCGCTGCGGCTGCGTCAGGACGGCGGCCCGCCGGTCCCGCGGAACCGGAGCAGGGAGACGGCGGTCAGCGCGGCGGCGGGGTCGTCGTCGCGGGTAAGCCCGGCCAGCGCGCGGGTGGCCGCGTCGCCCGGGAGGGACGCCAGGGCCTGGGGCAGCCGCCCGCGTGCGGGCGGCCCGGTGGCAGGGTCCGCGAGAAGGCCGGCGACCCGGCCCGCGATCCGGTCGGCCGTGGCGGCGTCGGCAGCCAGCACGCTCAGGGCGTCCGCCGCGTCGGTGTCGTTCCGCCCCGCCACGATCATCTCCAGAACATCTCCAGAAGCACCGGAGCGGCTTCGGCCTCGCCCCGCACGCCGAGCGCCAGGGCCGCGTGCCCCCGGACCAACCGCGTCCACCTGGCCGTCGCGCCCCTCACGCTCGGCGCGGGCGGCCCGGTGCTGCCCCACCGGGCCGCCCGCCCGTTCCGCCTGGCCGGCGTCACCCATGACGAGGACGTCGTCTGCCTCACCTACGACCTCACCCGAGCTGGCCCGCGAGTGTCCCGCCGCCGGCCAGCCACCCGTCCTTCTCCCCGCCGCGTCCAGCAGCCCGGGTGGGCGGCGGCCACGTCGCCGCGGATGAAGGTGATCTCCGCGCCGGGCGAACTCGCGGTGGCGTGAACACCCAGGCCTGGTGCCGGGCTTCCGGCTCATCGAGCATGCCGGCGTGGTGCAGCAGCCACTCCCAGGTGGTGGCGCCCATGACCACCGCGCCGATGCCCGCGGAGCGCTGCTGTGTGGCGGGCGTGGCGGGGAATCCGGTCAGCCGGTCCAACGAGCCGCGGCGTCCGCTACGTAGCCGTCGGCGCTGACCGCTGTGACGTAGTGAGTTGTCCGCATGGCGGTCACCCCGGGCAGGGATAACGGACACCCTCTGCCGGGTTTCCCGGTTCCTCCCCGGGCGCCGCGCGGTCAGGCGCGCAAGGCGGCAACGGCGGCGCGGTGGTGGGCTTTTTCCGGAAAGCACGGACAACCAGCATGCGGAGGGCGCCGATTCGTGCGACGGGGCGCAGCGCGGGGGCCGTATACTCCGCAACATGGCGCAAAAAGTTGTCACTATCTATACGGATGACCTGACCGGCGAGGAGTCGACTGAAATCGACTCGCATCGCTTCAGCCTTGATGGTGTCGAGTACGAGATCGACCTGACGCCGGAGTCTTTTGACAAGCTCCTTGAAGCCCTTGGTCCGTTCATGGACAAGGGGCGAAAGATCGGGAGAAGGCGTGCGGGTGCGGCGGCCAAGCGGCAGCAGAGCAAAGAGGATACCGCCGCAATTCGCCAGTGGGCCAAGGAGAACGGCTTCCAGGTCAGCGAGCGCGGCCGGGTGCCGTCGCACGTGCGCGAGGCTTACGAGAAGGCACACTGAAGCGGCCATTCTCCTCGCTTGCCGTGCAGCGGCCCCCTTTCCACCAAGGGGGCCGTCGTCACGTCGGCTTCCTGCCCGCCTGGCTGCCCGGCCGCCGCATTCCGCGGCTGTCCGGACGGGCCGTGCGGGCGTACCGCCGTCAGAACGGGCAGGTTTCGCGGTACTCCGAGACGGCGCGGTCGGCCACGGGCCCCGGGCAGAGAAACTCCTCGTAGCGGGTGTCGTCGTCCACGAAGCGCTTCAGCCAGCTCACGGTGTAGGCGGAGATCGTGTCGTTGGGCAGGTTCGGCGCGAAGTGGGAGGCGCCGGCCAGTTCCAGGTAGGCCTTACCGCCGGTGCCGGGCAGGCTTTCGTAGAACGGCTCCGAGTGGGTGCGGACCGGCGCGATGCTGTCGTTCTCCGCGCCGATGACGAGGGTGGGCACCTCGACGCCGGAGAAGTCCTTGTCGAGGTTCCAGCCCGTGAGCGGGATCGCGGCCCGGAGGGACGGGTCCGACTCGGCCGCCTCCAGCGCGCCGCCGCCGCCCATCGAGTGCCCCATGACGGCCAGGCGGCCGGGGTCGATGCGGTCGGCGACCCGGCTGTCCTCGGTGAGGTACTCCAGCGCGGCCAGCAGCTGGCGGCCCCGGGAGGACGGCTGGTCGAGCCGGCTGAGGGTGTCGATCGTGAAGACCACGAAACCGTGGGACGCCAGCCGGGGGCCGTACCAGGCCATACTCGTCTGGCTGGCGGTGTAACCGGGGGCGATGGCCACGGCGCCGAAGGTGCCCTCACCGGTCGCGGTGGGGTAGTAGACCGTGCCGCCGCCGAACCCGGTGGCCAGGCGCACCTCGTACTCGCCGACGTCGTACGGCCCGTCCTCGGTGATGCTCTCCGGCGTCGGGTCGGGGCCCCGCTGGCAGGAGGCGGTGTCGGCGCGGGCCGCAGCGCCGCTGAGCAAGCCGCCCACCAGGGCGGCGGCGACGGAGAGGACGCCCAGGCGGCGGGCCGCCCGGCGGACGGGTGAGGCGCTGATCAGCTCGGTCATGAGGAAACCTTTCTCCGCTGACCGGTGTGGGGGGACGTGACTGCGGAGGCCCAGCGTAGCCCCGGTTACTTGACTTGCTCGTAAAGTTGTTGGGCGTATTCCGTCGATGTCTGTGGGCGTCTGCCGGCGGCTGCCGGTCAGACCGCGGACGGGCGACGCGCGGCGGAAGAGTCGTTCCCGTCGAGCTGGTCCACCAGCCGCGCGGCCTCCGCCGCGGCCTCCCGGTCCTCCTGCGCCAGGGCGTACCGGAGGGCCTCGCACCACGCCTCACGGGCCGCCTGGCGGTTCCCGAGCGCCAGGTACTGGTGGCCCAGGCCGACGCGGATGCTGGTGGCGGACGAGTCGGCGCCGTGCCGCCGCTCGACCGCGAGCGCGTCCTCGTACACGCGGATCGCCGAGCGGTGGTCGCCCCGCTCGGCGTGCACCCAGGCGAGGGTGTCCAGCACCGCGACCAGCCGCATGTACTCCCCCGCGGTGCGGAAGATCCCGGCCGCCCGCAGGCCGCACCCCAGCGCCTCGTCGAAGCGGCGCAGGCCCCGGTACGCCATCGCGAGATTGTTCAGCGCCATGGCGGCGGACGTGACGTCACCGGCCTCCAGGTACAGGTCCCGCGAGCGCTGGAGCACTTCGCGCGCCTCGGCGTAGCGCTGCCGCTTCTCCAGCGCCGAGCCCATGTTCAGCAGCGCCGTCGCCTGCTCCTCGACGTGGCCGAGCCGCTCGAACAGCTCCAGCGCCCGGCGGCAGGTGGCCAGCTCCTCCTCATAGCGGCCGACGTGGCCGTAGGCCCCGGACAGGCCGTTGCGGCACTTCGCCTCCAGGAACGGGTCGCCGAGCGCGAGCGCCGAGGCGAGCGCCGCCTCACCCGTGGCCACCAGCCGCCCCCACTGCGCGCGCATGTAGAAGTACGGCCAGCTCAGCTGCGCGAGGAGCACCGCCGACCGGTGGTGCCCCAGCTCGCCGGCCCGGGGCACGAGCGCGGCAATCGTGTCGCTCTCCGCGGCGAACCACGCCAGTGCCTCCGCCCGGTCCGCCGGCACGGCCGGGACGATGCCCTCGGGCGGCGCGTCGGGAAGCGGCAACCGGTGCGCGAGACGCAGCAGATGCCCCCGCGCCCGCGCCGCGGAGTGCACGTACCAGTCGAGCAGCCGCCCGAGCGTCTCCCGGGCGCCGACGCCGTGGCGCGCGGCCTGGTCGCGGGCGTACTCCCGCAGCAGGTCGTGCAGCTGGAACCGGCCGGGCACGGGCTGCTCGGCCATGCTGACCTCGTACAGCTGCCCCAGCAGGGCGCGGGCCCGTTCCGGCGTCGT
Organism: Streptomyces sp. 7-21; assembly: GCF_016741785.1. Classification (GTDB taxonomy): domain Bacteria; phylum Actinomycetota; class Actinomycetes; order Streptomycetales; family Streptomycetaceae; genus Streptomyces. Next base: position 361,717 of record NZ_JAERRL010000001.1, on the reverse strand, counting down.
GCCCGCCAGTGCGGCGGCGGCGGACGCGTCGGTGTCGCTGCCCGGGTGGTGGCCCAGGCAGTCGAACAGGGCGGCGGCCTCGGGGGTGAGCGCCCCGTAGGACCAGTCGAAGACGGACCGCAGGTCGGTGTCGATGCTCTCGTCGATGGACAGCGCCGCCAGCCGGCCGCGCTGGTGGGCAAGCTGGGCCGCGAGGGCGCTCAGCGGCGCGTCCGGCTGGCGCGTGGCCCGCTCGGCGGCGAGCCGCAGCGCCAGCGGCAGGCGTGTGCACAGCTCGACGACGGTCCGGGTGGCCTCCGGCTCGCGGCCGGCGCGGTGGCCCCCGGTGGCCTCGTCGAACAGGGCGAGCGCGTCCGGCAGCGGCAGCGTGCCGAGCGTGAGGTGGCGGGCGCCGTGCCGGGCGGACAGGGCCCGCAGCTTGCGGCGGCTGGTGACCAGCACCAGCGCGTCGCCGCCCGGCAGCAGCGGCCGGACCTGGTCGCTGGCGCGGGCGTTGTCCAGGATGATCAGCACCCGCCGGCCGGCCAGCTCGCTGCGCAGCAGGGCCGACCGCTCGTCCAGGTCACCGGGGATGGCGCCGGCCGGCACCCCCAGCGAACGCAGCATGGACTCCAGCGCGTCGGCCGCGGACACCGGCTCGCCGGGCCCGTAGCCGCGCAGGTTCACGAACAGCTGCCCGCCGGGGAAACGGCCCTTGACGCGGTGCGCCCAGTGCACGGCGAGCGCGGTCTTGCCCGCGCCGCCCGCGCCGTCGATGGCGCAGATGACGACGGGCCGTGAGGCGTCCGGACCGTCCGGGCCCCGGTCCTCGGTGAGGAGGGCGTCCAGGTGCGCGAGGTCGTGCTGCCGGCCGACGAAACCCGGGATGTCCGAAGGCAGCTGCCGGGGCACCCGGACTGGCGGGGCGGCGGGCGCGGCGGGCGCCTTCGGCGGGGCGGGCACGGCCGGTTGGCCGAGGCCGCCGGTGAGGATCTGCTGGTGGACGCGGCGCGTCTCCGGCCCGGGATCGGCTCCCAGTTCCTCGGCCAGCCGGCCGCGTATCCGCTCGAACTCCCGCAGCGCGTCGGCCTGGCGACCGCTGGCGTAGAGCGCGCGCATGAGCTGGGCGGACGCCCGTTCGTCCAGCGGGTGTTCAGTTACGTGGGCGGTCAGCGGGGCCAGGACGGCGGCGTGTTCGCCGCGCCGCAGGCGCAGGGCGAAGTAGTCCAGCCGCGCCTGGTCGTGCTCGGCGCGCAGCGTCCGGCGCACCCCGTCGAGCCACGCGGACTCCAGGCCCGTGAAGGGCTCGCCGCGCCACAGCGCGAACGCCTCCTCGAACAGCGCGGTGCCTTCGGCGCCGTCCCGGGCGCGGCGCGCCCGCGCGAGCAGTTGCCGGTAGCGGTGCAGGTCGACGGCGTCGCGCGGCACGGTCAGCGTGTAGCCGCCCTGCCCGCGTTCGATGCGGGCCTCGTCCCCCGCCTCGCGCAGCGCGCTCCGCAGCCGGGAGACGTAGGCGCGCAGGGTGGCGTGGGTGCGCTCCGGCGGCTCCGGGCCCCACAGCCGGTCGGCCAGCTTCTCGTGGGTGACGAGGCTGTTGGCGCTCATCAGCAGGGCCGCCAGCACGCAGCGCTGCCGGGCGTGGCCGAGATCGATCTCCTCGCCGCCAGCGGCCCGGAGGGCGAAGCCGCCGAGCAGAGTGAACTCCACACCCACGAGTCCCTCGCTCCCTCCGGCACTGGCTGGCCGCCAAGGATAACCGGCGGTTCACCGCGGCCTTCCTGGTCCCGGGTACCACTCGCCAGGAGGAACGGGGGCCGGAGGCTGCCCGGCCTCCGCCGCCGTCCGCCCCCGGAAGGCGCCGCTCGCCGCCCAACTCCCAGAGAGAGAAAGTGAGATGAGACGTGAGGTGCGCCATGAGAGCAGGCTGGGAGAGGCGCGGGAACCAGCAGTCGTACCCGTGGCTTTCCGGCCGCGCTGGCGGCCATCCTCGGGCTGGTCCCGGCCGTTGCCGCTCTCGCCGCCGTTGCCGGAGGCCGCCGGCGGCGGCTAGCTGGCCCGGCGGGGAAACCCTGGCTGGCCGAGGGCGGAGCGCGCTCACCCCGCCCCGGGGGGCAGCGCGCGCAGCAGCAGCACCGAACGCGCCGGCAGCGTGAGGACGGAGCCGCCCGGGTGGCGCGACCCGGGCGGCCCGGCCTGGTCCTCGCGGGAGGTGTCGGCCAGCAGCTCGTACGCGTCCGCCCACGGCGCTCCGGGCAGCGGGAACGCCACGTCCTCGGCGCCGGCGTGCAGCAGCACGAGGAAGCTGTCGTCCGTGACGGGCCGGCCGCGGTCGTCCCGCTGCGGGATGTCGCGCCCGGAGAGGAACATGCCCAGCGTGCTGCCGGGCGCGTACCAGTCCTCCTCGGTCATCTCCTTGCCGTCGGCGGCGAACCAGCCCAGGTCGCGCATGCCGTGGGGGCCCTGGCGGCGGCCGGAGAAGAACGCGCGGCGGCGCAGCACCGGATGGGCGCGGCGCAGCCGGATCAGGCGGCGCGTCAGGTCCAGCAGGGCGCGCCAGCCGGGGTCGTCCCGCAGGGACCAGTCGAGCCAGCTGATCTCGTTGTCCTGGCAGTAGGCGTTGTTGTTGCCGCGCTGGGTGCGGCCCATCTCATCGCCGGCGACCAGCATCGGCACGCCGGTGGACAGCAGCAGCGTGGTGAGGAGGTTGCGCAGCTGGCGGCGGCGGAGCGCGGTGATGCGCGGGTCGTCGGTCTCGCCCTCGGCGCCGCAGTTCCAGGACCGGTTGTCGTCGGTGCCGTCGCGGTTGCCGTCGCCGTTGGCTTCGTTGTGCTTGCGCTCGTAGGAGACGAGGTCCCGCAGCGTGAACCCGTCGTGCGAGGTGACGAAGTTGACGGAGGCGTACGGCCGGCGGCCGCCCCAGGCGTACAGGTCGCTGGAGCCGGACAGGCGGTAGCCGAGGTCGCGCACGTCGGGCAGCGCGCCGCGCCAGAAGTCGCGGACGGTGTCGCGGTAGCGGTCGTTCCATTCGGTCCACAGCGGGGGGAACGCGCCGACCTGGTAGCCGCCGCTGCCGACGTCCCAGGGCTCGGCGATGAGCTTGACCCGGCGCAGCACCGGGTCCTGGGCGATGACGGCGAGGAACGGCGAGAGCATGTCGACGTCGTGCATGGCGCGGGCGAGCGCGGCGGCCAGGTCGAAGCGGAAGCCGTCGACGCCCATCTCGGTGACCCAGTACCGCAGGGAGTCGGTGATCAGGCGGAGCACCTGCGGCTGGACGACGTGCAGGGTGTTGCCGCAGCCGGTGTAGTCGGCGTAGTAGCGGGGGTCGTCGGCCAGGCGGTAGTAGCCGGTGTTGGAGATGCCGCGCAGCGACAGGGTGGGGCCGAGGTGGCTGCCCTCGGCGGTGTGGTTGTAGACGACGTCGAGGATGACCTCGATACCGGCGGCGTGCAGGGTGCGGACCAGCTGCCTGAACTCGCTGACCTGCTGGCCGCGGCTGCCGCTGGCGCTGTAGGCGGCGTGGGGGGCGAAGTAGCCGATGGAGCTGTAGCCCCAGTAGGTGCGCAGGCCACGGCGGAGCAGGTGGTCTTCGTGGACGAACTGGTGGACCGGCAGGAGTTCGACGGCGGTGACACCGAGTGAGGTCAGGTGCTCGACGGCGGCGGGATGGGCGAGTCCGGCGTAGGTACCGCGCAGGTGCTCGGGGATGCCGGGGTGACGCATCGTGAAGCCGCGCACGTGGAGCTCGTAGATGACGGAGTCGGCCCAGTCGGTGGCCGGGCGGCGGTCGTCCTGCCCCGCACCGCCGGTGAGTTCGTCGTCGACGACGACGCCCTTGGGGACGAACGGCGCGGAGTCGCGGTCGTCGCGGACGGTGTCGGCGGCGTCCTGGCGGTGCCAGTCGCGGACGTGGCCGTAGACCTCGGCGGGCAGGCAGGTGGTGCCGTTCTCCGTGGTGACGCAGGCGTCCTGGCCGGCGTCGATGGCGCGGGCGTAGGGGTCGATGAGCAGCTTGGCGGGGTTCCACCGGGCGCCGTTGCCCGGGTCCCACGGGCCGTGGACGCGGTAGCCGTAGCGCTGGCCGGGGCGGACGCCGGGGAGGAAGCCGTGCCAGATCTCGGGTGTCAGCTCTTCGAGGCGGTAGCGCGTCTCGTGGCCGTCGTCGTCGAAGAGGCACAGGTCGACGGCCTCCGCTCCGCCCGCCCAGAGCGCGAAGTTGGTGCCCTCGGGTCCCTGCGGTGCCCGCTGGAACCAGGCGCCGAGCGGGTGCGGTTCGCCTGGCCACACCTCGGATGACTGGGGCACGCTGGCCTCCCACGTCCCGTGCCCGGTCGCGCGGGTCCCGGCCTCGTCCGCGGCCCACGGCACGTCAGAAACGACAGTGACGCCGGGATTTCCCGAATTTTGCCACGGCAGCCGTCGCCAGGCGGGGCGCACGCGCCTCGGACTGGGACGGAACAGTGACAATCCCGCCCCTCTTCCGTCTCACCAGTGTGATTACCTTCCAATTAGTCATATATGAGCAGTGCCGCGCGCACGGGTGACATGGAGGGGACACGCAGTGCGGACAGGCAATGACCGGAGAACGGCACGGGACTCCGTCGTCGCGGCGGTGCTGGGGGTACTGCTGCTCGGCCTGGCGGCGTGCACCAGCAGCGAGGCGGACGACCGCGGCGGCGGGGACGGTGCGGGGAACGGCGGGCCGGTCGAGGTCACCATCACGCCCGAGGACGGCGCCACCGGCGTAGCGACCTCGGGCGAGCTGGAGGTCACCGCCGAGGGCGGCTCCCTCACCGGCGTGACGGTCACCAGCGACGAGGGCGAGGAAGTGCCCGGCGAACTGTCCGAGGACGGCGCGCGCTGGGAGCCCTCGGAACACTTGGCCAACGGCGCCGAGTACACCGTGGAGGCCGTCGCGGAGAACGGCGACGGCGAGGAGGAGACGGCAACCTCCACCTTCACCACGGTCGAGGCCGACGCCACCTTCACCACCAACTGGAACATCCCCGACGAGTCGGTCACCGGGGTCGGCATGATCCTGTCGCTGACCTTCGACACCCCGATCGAGAACACCGAGGCCGTCGAGGACGCCGTGCGGATCAGCGCCGACCCGGAGGTGGAGGTGCGGGGCCACTGGTTCGGCAACCAGCGCCTGGACTTCCGCCCCCAGGAGTACTGGGAGCCGGGCACCGAGGTGTCCGTCAGCTTCCGGCTGCGCGGCGTGGAGGGAGCCGAGGGCGTCTACGGCACCCTGCACGAGGACATCGGCTTCACCATCGGCCGCAGCCAGATCAGCACCGTCGACGTCAACACCCTCACCATGGACGTGGTGCGGGACGGTGAGACGATCCGGACCCTGCCCGTGACCACCGGCGCTCCCGGGTACGACACCTGGAACGGCAAGATGGTGATCACCGAGCGCCTGACCGAGACCAGGATGGACGGCGCGACGGTCGGGTACGGCGGCGAGTACGACATCCCCGACGTGCCGCACGCGATGCGGCTGAGCACCTCCGGCACGTTCATCCACGGCAACTACTGGTCCGGCTCGTCGACGTTCGGCAACGTCAACGCCAGCCACGGCTGCATCGGTCTGGAGGACGTGCAGGGCGCGGGCGACCCCTCCACCCCGGGGGCGTGGTTCTTCGAGAACTCCCTGATCGGCGACGTGGTCGAGGTCGTCAACTCCAACGACGACATCATCGCGCCGGACAACGGGCTCAGCGGCTGGAACATGGACTGGAGCGACTGGGGCGCGAACGAGTGACGCCCGCGCTCCCCGCGTGCCCCCGGAAGTGACCGGGGGCACGCGGCGCCGCCCGGGCCACCTGCCCTGGGCATATGAGGCCCGTCACGGAAGCCCCACGTACCCCACACGGGCCAACTACCCTCAATTCACCCTCATGGGCGGCATATACGGTCCATCATGAGGGCATGGCGAGCACGGCAGGGCCTCCGCGCGAGGCGAGTCACGAACACGGCATGGACGGGCCGCCCACGGCGCCGTGGGAGCTGACCCACGACGCCTGGCCGGGCGAAGCGCGGCTGCCGTCCCGCCCCGAGTCCGCCGGGGTCGCCCGCCGCCTGGTGCGGAGCATGCTCCACCACCGCTGGGGCCTGCCGCCCGACGTCACCGACACGGCCGTGCTGCTCACCTCTGAACTGGTCGGCAACGCGGTGCAGCACGCCGGGGCGCACGTCTTCGGCCTGCGGATCAGGCGCCGCCGCGACTGGATCCGCTGCGAGGTGCGCGATCCGTCCCGGGCCCTGCCCTGCCGCCTGCCGGTCCGCGACCTGGACGTCAGCGGCCGCGGCCTGCACCTGGTGAACATGCTGGCGGGCCGCTGGGGCGTCGATCTGCTGCCGCACGGCAAGTCCACCTGGTTCGAGATGCGGGTGCCCGGCCGCACCTGCACCTGAGCGGCACGGCATCCGGCGGGCGTCTCAGCGCAGCGGCCGGCGCCGGGCACTGGCACGGCGCCGCCGGTCATTGCACAGCAGGCACTTGCCCCAGCCGGGCGGCAGCGGGCTCTCCTTGTCGTAGTAGAGCGGGTCCACCGCACCGCGCGGGTGCTCCGGGCAGCCGGTCGTGCCCGGCCCGTCGCTCAGCGCCTGTGCCGCGGCCAGCGCGCGCCGCAGCGCCGCCACCAGCGCCTCGGCCTCCTCGGGCCCCGGCGGCTGCTGGTCGAAGGCGATGTCGGACGCCACCCGCACGGCGGACTGAAGCTCCCTGAGGTCACTCGCGGAGTCCATGCCTGCCAGCCTAGAAGGCGGCACCGACAACCGGTCCCGGCCAGCGGCGACGGCCGCGCCAGGCGGGACCAGGCCCCAGGACCTACGCCGGAAAACCGGGTGGGCACTGTCCGAGCCAGTCCGTAACCTCGGTAATGATGTCTGCCTCAGCCGAAGCCCCCGCCGCCACCAGCCAGCCCCGACAACGCTCGGTCGTCCGTTCCCTGCTCCGGCTGTGGCCCTACGTACGGCCCGTGCGCGCCCGTCTGTTCGGCGCGGCCGCCGTGGCCATCATCGCCGCCTCCATGGCGCTGATCATGCCGCTGATCCTCAAGTGGATCGTCGACGGCCCCGTCGCCGACGGCGACACCGCGGGGGTCTGGCTGGGCGGCGGCGTCCTGCTGGCCGTCGGCGTCGTCGAGGCGCTGCTCTTCGGCCTGCGGCGGTGGCTCGTGGCCCGGCCGCTCGCGGGCGTCGAGGCCAGCATGCGCGGGGCGCTCTACCAGCACGTGCAGCGCCTGCCCGTCGCGTTCCACGACCGCTGGGCCACCGGGCAGCTCCTCTCCCGCGGCACGGGCGACCTCCAGCTGCTGCGGATGTTCCTGGCGTTCGGCCTGACGTTCCTGATCGTCAACAGCGCGACCATCCTCATCGGCTGCGCCGTGCTGCTGGTGCAGGACTGGGGCCTGGGCCTGGTGCTCATCGCCCCCGTGCTGCCGCTGATCCTGGTGTGCGCCGTCTTCGAGACCAAGTACGCGGTCGCCGCCCGCCGGGCGCAGGACCAGATGGGCGACCTGACGACGCTGGTGGAGGAGTCCATCCTCGGCATCCGCGTCATCAAGGGCTTCGGCAGGCACCGCAGCCAGGCGCGGGCCTTCCAGCAGCTCTCGCGGCGGCTGTACGGCACCGAGCTGCGCAAGGCCCGCCTGCTCGCGGGCATCTGGATGGTCATCCTGGTCCTCCCCGAGCTGTTCCTGGGCACGGCGCTGGTGCTGGGCATCGCGCAGGTCGCCGACAATGACCTGACGGCCGGCACGCTCGTGGCGTTCATGACCACCGCGATGGCGCTGCGCTGGCCCGTGGAGTCGATCGGCTTCCTGCTGGCCCTGGCGAACGAAGCCAGCACCGCCACCGACCGCTTCTTCGAGGTGATGGACACCGAGATCCCGCCCGACGCCCCCGCCGAGCGCGCCGCGCCCGCGCCGGCGCCCACGGCCGGCGGCGAGCGAGGGCTGCGCTTCGACGGCGTCGTCTTCCGGTACCCCGAGGCCCCCGAGAACTCCACACCGGTGCTCAACGGCATCGACCTGCACGTGCGGCACGGCGAGACGATGGCGCTCGTCGGCGGCACGGGCAGCGGCAAGACGACGCTGCTGTCGCTGGTGCCCCGGCTGTACGAGGTCACCTCCGGCAGGATCACGCTCGACGGCACAGACATCGCCACGCTCCCCCGCCGACGGGTCCGCGAGCTGGTCGGCGCCGCCTTCGAGGAGCCCACGCTGTTCTCCGCCACGGTGCGGGAGAACGTCGAGATGGGGCTGCGCGACCCCGCCAGCGGCGGGGCCGACAGCTTCGCACGCGCCCTGCGGGTCAGCCAGGCGGCCGACTTCGTGGCCGCGCTGCCCCAGGGCGCGGAGACCGAGGTCGGCGAGCAGGGGCTGAGCCTGTCCGGCGGCCAGCGGCAGCGGCTCGCCCTGGCCCGCGCCGTCATCGGCCGGCCGCCGTTCCTCATCCTCGACGACCCGCTCTCCGCCCTGGACGTCCACACCGAGGCGCGCGTCGAGGCGGCGCTGCGGGAGGTGCTGGCGGGCACCACGGCCCTCGTCGTGGCGCACCGCCCCTCCACCGTGCAGCTTGCCGACCGGGTGGCGCTGCTCTCCGGCGGCCGGATCGCCGACGTGGGCACCCACTCCGAGCTGCTCCAGCGCAGCGCCGAGTACCGGCACCTGATGACCGGTGAGCCGCTGTCTGGGACCTCGCCGCAGGCCGGCGCGGAGACCGGTACCGGCGGGACCACCGGCAGGGAGGTTCCCGTCCGATGACCACGACCCCGACGCTGCCGTCCTCGCCCGACGAGCCGCCGGTGCCCCGCGAGGAGGGGCCGGCCGGGAAGGCTGGCCCGTCCGGTCTCTCCAGTCCGTCCGGTCCGTCTGAGGCGTCCGACCCCTTCGATCAGGACACGCTGCCGACGCCCCCGGGTGCCTCCCGGCGGCTGCTCGGCTCGCTGCTGCGGCCCCACAAGGCGCGCGTCGCGCTGGGCGCGCTGCTGCTGCTGAGCCAGCAGGCAGCCGTGCAGGCGGTGCCGCTGCTGGTCGCCTACGGCATCGACCGCGGCGTGCCCGCGCTGCGGGAGGACGACAACGGGCCGCTGATCGCCGTCGCGTGCGCCTACCTGGTCTGCGCGCTGGCGGGCGGGCTGCTCCAGTTCTGTTTCATCCAGGTGGCGGCCCGCGTCAACCAGGGCGTGCTGCTGGACCTGCGCAGCCGCATCTACCGCCACGCCCAGGCCCTCAGCCTCGACTTCCACGACCGCTACACCTCGGGCCGCCTGATCTCGCGCGCCACCACCGACGTGCAGTCGCTGCGCGAACTGCTGGATGAGGGCCTGCAGGACCTGCTGATGATGACCGTTTCGGTCGTCTACATCAGCTCGCTGCTGTTCTACCTGGACGTGGGCCTGGGCACGGCGGCGCTGCTGTCGTTCGTGCCGCTGTCCCTGCTGGTGCGCGACTACCGGCGGCGCGCGTCGGAGCGGTTCAGCAAGCGGTCCACGGCCATGGCGAAGGTGATCGTCAAGTTCTCCGAGACGATCGGCGGCATCCGGCCGGTGCAGGCGTTCCGCCGTGAGAAGGCCAACGACGAGGCGTTCGCGGTGCTCAACCACCGCCACGAGCGGCTCAACGGCGACGGCATTCTGGAGCTGGCGCGCTTCGTGACGCTCTCCCGGCTGATCGTGGCGTGCGCCACGGCCGCGATCGTGCTGTGGGGGGCGCACCGCGTCACCTCGGGCGACCTGGAGCTCGGCGTGCTGGCGGCGGGCGCCCTGTACGTGCGGCGGCTGTACGACCCGCTCGACCGCTTCGCCATGATCCTGAACAACTACCAGTCCGCCGCCGCCTCGCTGGAGAAGATCGCCGGCCTGCTCTGCCAGCGGCCCGACGTGCCGGAGCCGGAGCGGCCGGCGCGGCTGCCTGAGCTGTCCGGGTCCACGCGGGGCCGGGAGGTCGTCTTCGACAACGTGCGGTTCGCCTACCGCACGGGCGGCGAGGTGCTGCCCAGGTTCTCGCTGCGGATCCCCGCGGGCCAGACTACGGCGCTGGTCGGGGCGACGGGCGCGGGCAAGTCCACGCTGGCGAAGCTGCTGGCGCGGTTCTACGACCCGACCGAGGGCCGGGTGCTCCTGGACGGCACGGACCTGCGCACGCTGAGCCTGCCGGAGCTGCGGCGCGGCGTGGTGATGGTGACGCAGGAGGCGTTCTTGTTCTCCGGGACGATCGCGGAGAACATCGCGCTGGGCCGCCCCGAGGCCACCCGGGAGGAGATCGAGCGCGCCGCCATGGCCATCGGCGCGCACCCCTTCATCGCTTCGCTGCCCGACGGCTACGACACGGACGTGCGCAAGCGCGGCAGCCGCATCTCCGCCGGGCAGCGGCAGCTCGTGGCGTTCGCCCGGGTGGTGCTGGCCGACCCCGCCGTGGTGATCCTCGACGAGGCGACGTCCTCGCTCGACATCCCCGGCGAGAAGGCCGTGCAGCACGCCATGGAGACGGTGCTGCGCAACCGCACGGCGCTGGTCATCGCGCACCGGCTGTCCACGGTGGAGGTCGCCGACCGGGTGCTGGTGATGGAGAGCGGGCGCATCGTCGAGGACGGCACGCCCGCCGAGCTGATCGGCGGCACCGGCCGGTTCGCCACGCTGCACCAGGCGTGGCGCGAGTCGCTGGTCTGACGGCGGCCGGCCGCGGGAGCGGCGGCCCCGTCAGCGCTTGACGGGGCCGACCGGCTCGGCCTTCGTGCCCGTGCCACCGGTGCCGTTGCCGCCGTTGGCGGCGCGCAGGACGCGGGGCGCCAGCTCCTGCGTGGGCCGGATGCTGCCGTCCGCGATGCCCGCCGCGTAGTGGCAGGCCACCCGGTGCCCGCCGCCGATATCGGTCAGCACCGGCCGTTCGGTGTCGCACCGCTCCGGCTGCCGCCAGGGGCAGCGGGTGTGGAAGCGGCACCCGGCGGGCGGGCTGGCGGGTGACGGGAGGTCGCCGGAGAGCAGGATGCGCTCCCGGGTGTCCTCCTTGTCCGGGTCGGGCACGGGGACAGCCGACATCAGCGCCCGGGTGTAGGGGTGGCGCGGGTTCTCGTACAGCTCGTCGCTCGCCGCCTCCTCGACCAGCCCGCCGAGGTACATCACGCCGATCCGGTCGGAGATGTGGCGCACCACGGCGAGGTCATGGGCGATGACCAGGTAGGTCAGGCCCATCGACTCCTGGAGCTCCTCCAGCAGGTTGAGCACCTGCGCCTGGATGGAGACGTCGAGGGCGGAGACCGGCTCGTCGCAGATCACCAGGTCCGGCTCGAGCACGAGCGCGCGGGCGATGCCGATGCGCTGCCGCTGCCCGCCGGAGAACTCGTGCGGGTAGCGGGAGAGCGCCGAGGACGGCAGGCCGACGCGTTCGAGGATCTCGCTGATCTTCGCGCGGCGCTCCGCCCGGTTGGCGCCGATGCCGTGCGCCGCCATGCCCTCGGCGAGGATCGACTCGATGTTCTGCCGGGGGTTGAGGCTGCCCAGCGGGTCCTGGAAGACCATCTGGAGGCGGCGCCGGGCGCGGCGCATCTCCTCCGCGGGCAGCTGCGCCAGGTCGGTGCCGTCGAAGACGACCTTGCCGCTGGTGATGTCGGTCAGCCGCAGCACCGCCCGGCCCAGCGTCGTCTTGCCGCAGCCGGACTCCCCCACCAGCCCGTAGGTCTGGCCGGAGTCGATCGACAGGGACACGCCGTCGACCGCGTACACGTGCCCGACGGTCCGGTCGAACAGCACGCCGCGCTTGACGGGGAAGTGGACCTTCACGTCGTCCAGGCTGAGCAGGCTCATGCGGGGGCCTCCGTGTTCTGGGGTTCCGGCGCCGGGACGACCGGGTTGACGCACCTCACGAGGTGGCCGCCGGCCTGATCCGCCGCGCCGGCGGGGACGGGCCCGAGGGCGGGCGTGCCGGTGAGGCAGTCCATCGTGACGTGGTCGCAGCGGGGCGCGAAGGCGCAGCCGTCGGCCCAGGCGATGGTGTCGTTGATGGAGCCGCGCACCGGGTTCAGCGGCTCGCCGCGCGGGGCGTCCAGGCGCGGGATGGACCCGAGCAGGCCGTGGGCGTAGGGGTGGGCGGGGGCGGCGAACAGCGGGCGCCGTTCGGCGGTCTCGACGACCTTGCCCGCGTACAGGACGTTCACCGTGTCGCACAGCCCCGCGACGACGCCAAGGTCGTGGGTGATCATCAGCAGCGCCGTGCCCTGCTGGTCCACCAGCTCGCGCAGCAGCTCCAGGATCTGCGCCTGGATGGTGACGTCCAGGGCGGTGGTGGGCTCGTCCGCGATGAGCAGCCGGGGCGCGCACGCGACGGCCATGGCGATCAGGGCCCGCTGCCGCATGCCGCCCGAGAGCTGGTGCGGGTACTCGCGCAGCCGCCTGGTCGGGTCGGGGATGCCGACGCGGTCCAGCAGCGTGGCCGCCTCGGCGCGGGCGGCGCTGCCGCGCAGGCCGCGGTGGCGGGTGAGGATCTCGGCCACCTGCACCCCGATGGGGACCACCGGGTTCAGGGAGGACAGCGGGTCCTGGAAGATCATCGCCAGCTGGGTGCCGCGCATGTCGCGCAGCTCGTTGCGGCGCAGCGACAGCAGGTCGGTGCCGGCGAAGTCGGCGCGGCCGCCCACGGTGACGCCTTTGGACGGCAGCAGGCCCATCAGGGCGAGCGAGGTGACGCTCTTGCCGCACCCCGACTCGCCGACCAGGCCGGTGACCTGGCCCTCGGTGATGGTGAACGACACGCCGTCCACCGCGCGCACGGGCGCGCCGCGGCCGCCGCGCGGGGCGAACGTGACGGTCAGTTCGTCCACGGACAGCAGGGGCTGGGACATGAGCATCAGCTCCGCAGTTTCGGGTCGAGTGCCTCGCGCATGGCCTCTCCCAGCAGGGTGAAGCCGAGGGCCGTGATGATGATCCCGAGCGCGGGGTAGACGGACATCATCGGCGCCGCGTCGAAGAACCGCTGCGCCTGGGCGAGCATGACGCCCCACTCCGGCTGCGACGCGTCGGGGTTGCCCAGGCCCAGGTAGGACAGGGCGGCGGCCTCGATGATGGCGGTGGCCAGCGCCAGCGTGGCCTGCACGATGACCGGCCCGAGGGAGTTGGGCAGCACGTGCGCCAGCACGATGCGCCGCCGCCGCACGCCCAGCGAGCGGGCGGCGAGGACGTAGTCGGCGTTGGCCTGCGCCAGCATGGAGCCGCGCAGCAGCCGCGCGAAGATCGGGATCTGTACGACGCCGACGGCGATCATCACCGTGGTGAGGCTCTGCCCCAGCACGGCGGCGATGCTCACGGCCAGCAGCAGCGAGGGCATGGCCAGCGCCATGTCCGTGAACCGCATCAGGACGGTGTCCAGGCGCCGCCCGGCCTTGCCGCCGAACGCGAGCGCGGCGCCGGACAGGCCGCCGAGCAGGGCGCCGGCGGTGAAGCCGAGGAGGGTGGCGACGACGCCGACGAGCAGGGTCTGGCGGGCGCCCACGAGCATGCGGGAGAACTGGTCGCGGCCGAGGTGGTCCAGGCCCAGCCAGTTCTCGGCGCGGGGGCCGACGAAGATTGACCGGTTGATGAAGACCTCGTCGCGCCACAGCTGCGCGGTCGGGTTGTGCGGGGCGAGCAGCGGTCCGATCAGGGCGGTGAGGACGAACACCGCCATGATGCCGCCGCCGATGAGCGCCATCTTGCTGCCGCGCAGGCGGCGCAGCGCCTCCACCCACAGGCTGGAGCCGGTGGTCGTGTCCCGCTTCGCGGTGAGTTCGGCGAGGCGGTCGATGGTGTCCGCCTTCTTGGTGAGGAACGAGCCGGTGCTCATCGTCAGTTCACCCGCACTCTCGGGTCGATGAGGCTGTAGAAGATGTCGACCACCAGGTTGATCACGACGTAGGTGAAGGCGATGAAGAGGATGAAGCCCATCAGGACCGGATAGTCGCGGGTCTCGATGGCGTCTCTGATGAAGGAGCCGATGCCGCCGAAGGAGAAGACGGACTCGGTGAGCACCGCCCCGGACAGCAGCTGGCCGGTGAGGAGGCCGATCGCGGTCACCACCGGCAGCAGGGCGTTGCGCATCACGTGCCGGGTGCGCACGGTGTTGCGCGTCAGGCCCTTGGACTCGGCGGTGCGCACGTAGTCCTCGCCGAGCACCTCAAGGACGCTGGCCCGGGTCATGCGGACAATGACGGCCAGCGGGATGGACGCCAGGGCGATGCCCGGGAGCACCAGGTGCTGCACCGCGTCCCAGGAGGCGTCCCATTCCCGGGTGAGCAGGCCGTCGAGGACGGCGAACCCGGTGACTTCCGTGGCGCCGATGTTGGACGTCTGCCGTCCGAAGCTGGGCAGCCAGCCGAGTTCGACCGCGAAGAGCTGCTTGAGCAGGAAGGCGAGGAAGAAGACCGGGATGCAGATGCCGATCAGGGAGCCGGAGACGGCGGTGACGTCGAGCCAGCCGCCGCGCCGGCGGGCGGCGAAGTAGCCCAGCGGGATGCCGATGGCGATGGCGAGGAGCATCGCGGCCAGGGTGAGTTCGACGGTCGCGGGGAAGCGGCGGGTGAACTCTTCCCACACGGGCTGGCCGGTCTGCACGGAGCTGCCCAGGTCGAGCTGGACCAGCCGCTTCAGCCAGCGCGTGTACTGCACCCACAAGGGCTCGTCGAGGCCGAGGGCCGCCTCGATCTGGCGGCGGTCGGCGTCGGTGGCGCGCTCGCCAAGGAGCGCGGAGGCGGGGCCTCCCGGCAGGGAGTGCACCCACACGAAGAGGAGGACCGTCAGGCCGAACAGCGTGGGTATGAGCTGAAGCAGCCTGCGGACGATCACGCGGATCACGGCGGGGAAATTCCCCTCTCTCGTCTTTCGGCGGGCCGCACCGTACCGCCCGGCCGGCGCGGGGTGGCGCGAGCCGGGCGGTCGGCGGGCGGGATTACTTGAAGGAGACCTCCGCGAAGTTCTCCTGCGTGAGCGGGGAGACGGTCGGCGGGTTGACGTTCTCAGCGAAGGCGATGGACGGCGGCGAGCTGGAGACGGGCACGCCGGGCAGGAAGTCCATGATCAGCTCGTTGGCTTCCTGGTAGAGGCTGACGCGGGTCTCCAGGTCGGGCTCGGTCTCGGCCCGGTCCAGCAGCTCGAACAGCTCCTCGTGCTCGAAGCCCCACTCGGCGGAGTAGCCGGCGAACCAGGTGCCGAGGAAGTTGTAGGCGTCGTTGAAGTCGCCGGTCCAGCCCATCAGGCGCAGGTCGCAGCCGCCGTTCTCGACGGTGTCGAGGTAGGTCGGGTTCCACTGCATCGGGCGGGGCTCGACGGTGATGCCCACGGCCTCCAGGTCGGCGCGGAGCAGCTCGAACATGTCGGCGGGCGCCGGCATGTAGGGCCGGGTGACCTCGGTCGGGTAGCAGAAGTCGACGGTCAGGTCGGAGTATCCGGCGTCGGCAAGCAGCTCCCGGGCCCGGTCGGGGTCGTAGTCGTAGGTGGTGACGTTCTCGGAGTACCCGTCGACGGTGTGCGGCACGAACTGGGTCGCGACCTGGCCGCCCTCGGGCAGCTGCCGGTCGACGAGCGACTGGCGGTCCAGGGCGTGCGCGATGGCCTGGCGGACCTCGAGCTCCTCAAGCGCCGGGTTCCGCTCCAGGGTCATGCCGACGTAGAAGATGTTGAACACGTCGCGGACGGGCACCTGGAAGCCCTGCCGCTCCAGGTCCTCGACGTCGGCGGGCGCCACGAGGTCGTAGCCGTGGATGTCGCCGGCCTCCAGCGCCTGGCGGCGGGCGTCCTCTTCCGGAATGGTGCGGAAGACCAGCGTCCCGACTCCGGCCGGGTCGCCCCAGTAGTCGTCGAACCGCTCCAGGGTGATCTCCTGGTTGCCCTTGTTCCAGCCGGTGATGCGGAACGGGCCAGTGCCGGCCAGCGTGCCGGGCTCCTGGCTGTACTCGGGGTAGGTGATGTTCTCGCCCTCGCCGCCGGCCTGCTGCTCCTCCATGACGGCGATGGAATCGGGCGAGTGGATGCCGAACGCCTGGAGGGAGAAGCCGCCGGGGAGATTGGCGGTGGCGTGCTCGACCTCGATGACGGCCGTGTGCTCGTCGGGCGCGGTGCAGCCCACGTAGAGGGGCTCGGGCGTCTCGTCGCTCTCGTTCTCGGCGAAGCCACCGAAGATGGCCTGCCAGTAGTAGGACAATGCGCTGTTCTGGTAGGTGCCCGACCAGTTGAACCAGTGGTCGTAGTTCTGGCAGACCACCTCGCCGGTGAGCTCACCGCCGTCGTGGAAGGTGACGCCCTCGCGGAGGTGGAAGGTCCACTCAGTGCCTTCCTCGTTGGACTCCCACTCCTCGGCAAGGCCGCCGACCAGCTCGGTGCCTCCCGGCTCGTGGTCCAGCAGCGTTTCGAAGACCTGGCGCGTCACGCGGAAGGTCTCGCCGTCGCTCGCCAGCGCGGGGTCGAGCGACGAGGGGTCGCCGGCGGCGCCGAAGATGAACGTGTCGGAGCCGTTCGACGAACCGTCGCCATCGCGCTCGCTCTCGGCGCATCCCGTGGCGATCACGCCAATGGCGAGGACGGCCGCGAACGCTCGGGCGGCCTTTGGTCTTGCTATGCGCATCGTCCACCTCAGTGGGTTCGGCGGTGGTGGTAGGGCGTTTCGGTGGCAGGTCACGATACTGCGCGCGTAGATAGCTGTGAACCTCGGCCTGAACGGCGATACCGACCTGAGACCCCACGCGGGGAACGGCTCGGCGGACAGCCGGTAAACCCGGACTTCTCTGCCCGATTCCGGTCCAGTAGCGAGCTTTCCCGCGTTATCCCCCGGCTACGCGCGCCGGGTTTCCCCGCCCCGGCGACCCCTCTTTTTTCGGGCGGCACCACAGAAGTGTTATTTCCCCCACATCCCGCACGCGGGGGTGTGATCAGCGCACCGGGGCCGGACACCGCGGAGACGGGCGCCACCGGCGGCGTGCCGGCGGACGCCCGCACGCTGGCCGGCGGACGGTGGCGGCACACCCAGCCGCCTGCGATCAGCAGCCGCACGCACCGGGGGTTTTCTGCGGCCCAGCGGCGGCGCCCGCCACGGGGAACAGCCCCGGCCGCAACGGGCAACGGCCCCGCGCCGCACAGCGGTAATCGCATCACCTGACGAACTGACGGGCTGGTTCCGGCGCTTCTCCCGCGGGGCCGCCAGGCCGCCGGTGCCGCGGGCGGCTCCCAACCCCCACGCGGGTGAACGCGTCGGAAGGCGGTCGCAGAACAGAACGGTCATATGGCGTCTAAACCGATACAAAGGACAAGTCCCCCTGTTCTCAACGTCACCAGGTGATCCCATGATCGGTCGCATTCCCGTCCTCGACGTCCAGCCGCGCATCGACTGCGGCCGCCGCCCGGTCAAGGCCGTTCCCGGCGAGACCTTCCTGGTCAGTGCGACGGTCTTCCGCGAGGGGGCGGGCGCGGTTGGCGCGAACGTGGTGCTGCGCGACCCCAACGGGCGCCGCGGCGGGTGGCTGCCGATGCACGAACTGGCCCCCGGCACCGACCGCTGGGGCGCCGAGGTGACCCCGAACACCGAGGGGCGCTGGACCTACGCGGTCGAGGCGTGGGCGGACCCGGTGACCACGTGGATCGACAGCGCCCGCGTAAAGATCCCGGCCGGCACCGACGACGCCGAACTCACGCTGGCCGAGGGCGCCGAGCTGCTGCGCCGCGCCGCCGCCGGGGTGCCGCGGAACGCGGGCAGATCGCTGGTGACCGCCGCGGCCGAGGCGCTCGGAGACCGCGCGGTGCCGCCGGCCGCCCGCCTGGCCGCCGCGCTGACCGAGCCCGTGACCGACCTGCTGCGGCGCTACCCGCTGCGGGAGCTCGTCTGCTCCTCCCGGCCGCTGCCGCTGCTGGTGGAGCGCGAACGCGCCCTCGTCGGTGCCTGGTACGAGATGTTCCCGCGCTCGGAGGGCGCGGTGGTCAAGCCGGGGGCGCCCCCGGTCTCCGGCACGTTCCGCACGGCCGCCAAGCGGCTGCCGGCCATCGCCGCCATGGGCTTCGACGTGGTCTACCTGCCGCCCATCCACCCGATCGGCCAGTCGTACCGCAAGGGCCCGAACGGCGCGCTGACGGCCGGACCCGACGACGTCGGCTGCCCCTGGGCGATCGGCTCCGCCGACGGCGGCCACGACGCGGTCCACCCGGACCTGGGGACCCTGGAGGACTTCGACGCCTTCGTCGCCGAGGCCAGCGCCCTGGGCCTGGAGGTGGCGCTGGACTTCGCGCTCCAGTGCAGCCCGGACCACCCCTGGGTGAAGGAGCACCCGGAGTGGTTCCACCGGCGCGCGGACGGCTCCATCGCGTTCGCCGAGAACCCGCCCAAGAAGTACCAGGACATCTATCCGATCTCCTTCGAACAGGATTTCCGGGGACTGGTCACGGAAACGCTGCGGGTGCTGCGCTTCTGGATGGCCCGCGGCGTGCGCATCTTCCGCGTCGACAACCCCCACACCAAGCCGGTGGCGTTCTGGGAGAAGGTCATCGCCGAGATCAACCGCACCGACCCGGACGTGATCTTCCTGGCCGAGGCGTTCACCCGGCCCGCGGTGATGCACACGCTCGCCCAGGTGGGTTTCCAGCAGTCCTACACCTACTTCACCTGGCGCACGACCAAGGCCGAGCTGACCGAATACGTCACCGAGCTCAGCGGCACCGCGGCGACATATATGCGCCCCAACTTCTTCGTCAACACCCCCGATATCCTCCACGCCTATCTCCAGGACGGCGGCAGGGCGGCGTTCGAGACCCGGGCGGTGCTCGCCGCCACCCTGTCCCCGAGCTGGGGAATGTACGCGGGATACGAGCTGTGCGAAGCCACGCCGGCCGCGCCGGGAAGTGAAGAATACGCGGATTCCGAGAAGTACCAGCTGCGCCCGCGCGACTGGGCGGGGGCCGAGGAGCGGGGCGAGACCATCACCGGGCTCATCACCCGGCTCAACGGACTGCGCCGCCGCCACCCCGCCCTCCGGAGACTGCGCAATGTGGCCTTTCACCGCACTGACAACGAGCACATCCTTGCCTACTCGAAGCGCGTGCGGACACCTCACGAAGACTGCGTTCTGATCGTGGTCAACCTCGATCCGCACCACACCCAGGAAGCCACCGTCTCGTTGGATATGTCGCAACTCAAAGGGTGCGGCCTCACCCCCGCTCAGGAAAGTGGCGCCGAGCCCTTCCCAGTGTGCGACGAGCTCACTGGAGAGACCTACTACTGGGGCAGGGACAACTATGTGCGGCTTGAGCCGGGCCGTACGGACGCGTACGCCTCCTCCGCTCACATCTTGGCCCTGCGACCGTCCTCACAGACCGGAGGGTCACCCAACCATGAGCGTCAATGAGCCGGTCCCCGATACATTCGAGGACACGCCAGCCCGCGAGCGGGATCCCGAGTGGTTCAAGCGCGCGGTCTTCTACGAGGTGCTGGTCCGCTCGTTCCAGGACAGCAACGGAGACGGAATCGGCGACCTGAAAGGGCTCACCTCCAAGCTCGACTACCTGCAGTGGCTCGGGGTGGACTGCCTCTGGCTTCCCCCCTTCTTCAAGTCGCCGCTGCGCGACGGCGGCTACGACGTCTCCGACTACACCGACGTCCTGCCGGAGTTCGGCGACCTCGCCGACTTCGTGAACTTCGTCGACGCCGCCCACCAGCGCGGCATGCGGGTCATCATCGACTTCGTCATGAACCACACCAGCGACCAGCACCGGTGGTTCCAGGAATCCCGCAGGGATCCTGACGGCCCGTACGGCGACTACTACATCTGGGCGGACGACGACAAGCAGTACGCCGACGCCCGCGTCATCTTCGTCGACACCGAGATGTCGAACTGGACCTTCGACCCGGTGCGGAAGCAGTACTACTTCCACCGGTTCTTCTCCCACCAGCCGGATCTCAACTACAAGAACCCGAAGGTGCAGGAAGAAGTGCTGTCTGCGCTGCGGTTCTGGCTGGACCTGGGGATCGACGGCTTCCGCCTCGACGCAGTGCCCTACCTCTTCGCCGAGGAGGGCACCAACTGCGAGAACCTCCCCGCCACGCACGCCTTCCTCAAGCGGGTCCGGGCGGAAATCGACGCCCACTACCCCGACACCGTGCTGCTGGCCGAGGCCAACCAGTGGCCGGAGGACGTCGTCGACTACTTCGGCGACTACGACAAGGGCGGCGACGAGTGCCACATGGCGTTCCACTTCCCGGTGATGCCGCGGATCTTCATGGCCGTCCGGAGGGAATCCCGCTACCCGGTCTCGGAAATCCTGGCCAAAACCCCGCAAATCCCCTCGGGCTGCCAGTGGGGCATCTTCCTGCGCAACCACGACGAGCTGACGCTGGAGATGGTCACCGACGAGGAACGCGACTACATGTATGCGGAGTACGCCAAGGACCCGCGGATGCGCGCCAACATCGGCATCCGCCGCCGCCTGGCCCCGCTGCTCGACAACGACCGCAACCAGATCGAGCTGTTCACCGCGCTGCTGCTGTCGCTGCCCGGCTCGCCGATCCTGTACTACGGCGACGAGATCGGGATGGGCGACAACATCTGGCTCGGCGACCGCGACGCCGTCCGCACCCCCATGCAGTGGACCCCGGACCGCAATTCGGGCTTCTCCACCTGCGACCCCGGGCGGCTGTTCCTGCCCGCCATCATGGACCCGGTCTACGGGTACCAGGTGACCAACGTGGAGGCGGCCATGAGCTCGCCCTCCTCGCTGCTGCACTGGACACGGCGGATGATCGAAATCCGCAAGCAGAACCCCGCTTTCGGCCTCGGCTCCTACGCCGAGCTGCCGTCGTCCAACCCGGCCGTCCTCGCCTTCCTCCGGGAGCACGGGGACGACCTGGTCCTGTGCGTCAACAACTTCTCCCGCTTCTCCCAGCCCACCGAGCTGGACCTGCGGGCGTACGAGGGGCGTATCCCGGTGGAGCTGATCGGCGGCGTCCGGTTCCCGCCCATCGGTGAACTCCCCTACCTGCTCACGCTGGCCGGACACGGCTTCTACTGGTTCCGGCTCTGCCGGCCCACCGCGGTCTGAAGCCGCACCGCATCGCCGGCCGTCCGGCCGGCTCAACAGGCTTACCGTCCCCCGGCCTTCGGCCGGGGGCACCCCTCGCAGCCGCGCCGCGCACCGCCGGCGGCCTGGCTCCATCCGCGTTACCGTCCTCACCCGCACGGCCGTTCCTGGACGACACGTCCGCCGCCACCGCGCGCGGAGCACCCCCCATACGGGACACTTCGTCACATAATTCTGTGCCTGTGCCCGGGGAAAGGACGCCATGTCGGACAGCGCCTCGCCCCGGACGGTATCCGGCCGGCTTCCGCTCCTCACCGCCTCACCCGACGGCAGGGCGCTGCTCCGCTCGCTCACGGGCCTGCTCGCGCGCTGGCTGCCCCGGCAGCGGTGGTTCGCCGGCAAGGGCCGTCCGCTGGGCGGCCTCACGCTCGTCGCGGCCACCGAACTGCTGCCCTGCACCGCCGCCGGCCACGCGCCCGGCCTGCTGCACCTGCTGGTGCGCACCCGCCCGCCCGGCGCCGACCGCGCCACCGGCGACTGCTACCAACTGCTGCTGGGGGTCCGCAGACTGCTGCCGCCCGCCCTGGCCCCGGCCCTCGTCGGCCATCCCGCCGAGGGGCCGCTGCGGGGCCGGGCCGTCTACGAGGCGCTCCACGACCCGCGGCTCGCCGCCCTGCTGCTGGAACGGTTCCGCGCACCCGGCCGGCTCGGCAGCCTCCGCTTCGGGCGCGCCCCCGGCTCGGCCATTCCCTCCGGGCTGACCGCCCGGCTGCTGACCGGCGAGCAGACCAACTCCTCCGTCGTCTACGGCGAGGCGCAGATCCTCAAGCTCTTCCGGCGGGTCAGCCCCGGCATCAACCCGGACCTGGAGCTGCCGCTGGCGCTGGCCGAGGCGGGCTGCTCCCGGGTGCCCGCGCCGTCGGCCTGGTTCGAGGCGGCGTTCGCCGACGGCGAGCCGCTGACGCTGGGGGTGCTCCAGCCCTACCTCGTCGGTTCGCGGGACGGCTGGCAGCTGGCGCTGTCCGCCCTCAGCCACCGGGCGGACTTCTCCGCCGCCGCGCGCTCGCTCGGCCGCGCCACGGCCGAGGTCCACACCGCGCTCGCCGCCGCGCTGCCGACCTCGGTGCTGGGGCGGCACGAGCTGGAGCGCATGGCCGAGGCCATGACGCGGCGGCTGGCCGAGGCCGCGCGCGCCGTGCCCGCGCTGCGCCCGTACCGGGACGGGCTGAGCCGCGCTTACGCCGCGCTCGCCGACTACGCCCGGCGCGGCGGCACCTGCGTCGTCCAGCGCCTCCACGGCGACCTGCACCTCGGGCAGGTGCTGCACGCGCCGGCCGCCGAGTCGGCCGGCGGCGCGTGGTCCGTCATCGACTTCGAGGGCGAGCCCGCCCGGCCGCTGACCGCGCGCCGGGAACCCGGCCCGCCGGTGCGCGACATCGCCGGGATGCTGCGCTCGTTCGACTACGCCGCCTGCCAGGACCGCACCGGCGGCGCGTGGGCCGCCGCCTGGTCCCGGGCCAGCCGTGCCGCCTACTGCCAGGGCTACGCCGAGGCCTCGGGCCACGACCCCCTGGAGCAGCGGGAGCTGCTGCTCGCCTACGAGACCGACAAGGCCGTCTACGAGGTGCTGTACGAGGCCCGGCACCGTCCCGCCTGGCTGCATGTGCCGATGGCCGCCATCCGCCGGCTCGCCCAGGCGCGGCTGTGACCGCCGGCCCCAGCCGGAGCACGACGCGAAAGGAGCCACCGTGCCGCTGAATCCCGAGGACCGGGCCCGCCTGCTGGCGGGCGTCCACCGCAACCCGCATGCCCTGCTCGGCCCGCACCCGGAGCCCGGCGGGGGCGTGCGGGTGCGGGCCCTGCGCCCCGGCGCGCAGCGGGTGACGCTGCACGCGGCGGGGCTGCGTGTGCCGCTGCGGCCCGAGGGCGACGGGCTGTTCAGCACCGTGCTGCCGCTGCCGCAGGCGCCGGCGTACCAGCTGGTGACGCGGTGGCCGGACGGCAGCCGGCAGGAGACGGCCGATCCGTACCGCTTCCTGCCCTCACTGGGCCCGGCGGAGCTGGAGCTGATCCGCCAGGGACGGCACGAGCGGCTGTGGCAGGCGCTGGGAGCGCACGTGAGGTGCCACCAGGGCGAGCGGGGCACGCGGTTCACGGTGTGGGCGCCGGCGGCGCGCGGGGTGCGGCTGACCGGGGACTTCACCGGCTGGCACGAGCAGGCGGCGCTGCCGATGCGCTCGCTGGGCACCAGCGGCGTGTGGGAGCTGTTCGTGCCCGGCGTGGGCCCCGGCGCACGGTACAAGTTCGAGGTGCACGGCAGCGACGGCAGGCGCACCCTGCGCGCCGATCCGATGGCGCGGCGCACCGAGTGCCCGCCGGCGACGGCCTCCGTGGTGTGGGAGAGCTCGTACACGTGGGGAGACGGCGCGTGGATGCGGGCCCGCGCCCGGCGGCGCTGGCACGCCGAGCCGATGTCGGTCTACGAGGTGCACCTGCCGTCCTGGCGCCCCGGCCTGGACTACCGCGCGCTGGCCCGCGAGCTGACCGCCTACGTGACCGCGACCGGCTTCACCCACGTCGAGCTGATGCCCGTGGCGGAGCACCCCTTCGGCGGCTCGTGGGGCTACCAGGTCACCGGCTACTACGCGCCCACGGCCCGGCTGGGCTCCCCCGACGACTTCCGGTTCCTGGTGGACTCACTGCACCGCGCGGGCATCGGCGTGATCCTGGACTGGGTGCCCGCACACTTCCCCAAGGACGCCTGGGCGCTGGCGCGCTTCGACGGCACGTGCGCCTACGAGCATCCCGACCCGCGCCGCGCCGAGCACCCCGACTGGGGCACGCTGGAGTTCGACTACGGGCGGCGCGAGGTGCGCAACTTCCTGGTCGCCAACGCCCTGTACTGGTGCGAGGAGTTCCACATCGACGGGCTGCGGGTGGACGCCGTGGCCTCCATGCTCTACCTGGACTACTCGCGCGGCGAGGGCCAGTGGACGCCCAACGCGGACGGCGGGCGCGAGAACTGGGACGCGGTGGCGTTCCTGCGGGAGATGAACACCACGGTCTACCGCCACTGCCCCGGCGTGCTCACCGTCGCCGAGGAGTCCACCGCCTGGGAGGGCGTCACGCGGCCGGCCGACCAGGGCGGCCTGGGGTTCGGCTTCAAGTGGAACATGGGCTGGATGCACGACACCTTGCAGTACCTGGGGCGCGACCCGGTGCACCGGGCCTGGCACCACGACGAGATGACGTTCTCGCTGGTGTACGCGTACGCCGAGAACTACGTGCTGCCGGTGTCGCACGACGAGGTCGTCCACGGCAAGGGCGCCCTGGTGTCGAAGATCCCGGGCGACTGGTGGCAGCGGCGGGCCAGCCACCGCGCCTACCTGGCCTACATGTGGGCGCACCCGGGCAAGAAGCTGCTGTTCATGGGCCAGGAGTTCGCCCAGGGCGCGGAGTGGTCCGCCACCGAGGGCCCGCAGTGGTGGGTGCTGGATCCGGGCTACGCCGCGGAGCCGGACCACCGCGGCGTGCGCGATCTGGTGCGCGACCTGAACGCCGCGTACCGCGCGACGCCCGCGCTGTGGCGCTGGGACAGCGAGCCGCGGGGCTTCACGTGGGTGACGGCGACGGCGGCCGAGGACAACGTGCTGGCGTTTTTGCGGCACGCGCCGGACGGCGATCCGCTGCTCGTGGTCTGCCACTTCTCGCCCCTGGTCCGGCACGGCTACCGCCTGGGCGTGCCGGAGGACGTGCCCGCCTGGGAGGAGACGCTGAACACGGACGCGCCCGGGTACGGCGGCGGAGGCGTGGCCACCGCGGCCGGGCCGGTCAAGGCGGAGCCGGTGGGCTGCCACGGGCGGCAGGCCAGCATCGTGCTGACCCTGCCGCCCCTGGCCACCGTGTGGCTGCGCCCGGCGTGACCGCGCGGCCGGCGGCGGGTCAGGACTCCCGGTAGTACGGGTCGCGCACCTGGCCCTCGCGCCGCTCCTCGTCGTACGAGTACACCTCGCGCCCCTCGATGAAGACGGTCAGGGCGCGGCTCATCACGTCCAGCGGGTCGCCCGACCAGATGACCACGTCGCCGTCGAGGCCGGGACGCAGCGCGCCGACGCGGTCGTCCAGGCCCATCATGGCGGCCGGGTTGACCGTGATGGTCCGCAGCGCCTCGGCGCGGTCCAGCCCTTCCTTGACGCTCAGCGTGGCCTGGTGGACCAGGAAGTTGATGGGGACCACCGGGTGGTCGGTGGTCAGCGCGACCGTGACGCCGGCGCGGGCGAGGATGCCGGGGTTGGCCAGGGTCCGCTGCCGCAGCTCGACCTTGGAGCGGGTGGTGAACAGCGGCCCGGTGATCACCGGCACGTTCCGGCGGGCGATCTCGTCGGCCAGCAGGTGCGCCTCCGTGCCGTGGTTGAGGATCACCCGGTAGCCGAACTCGTCGGCCAGGCGCAGCGCGGTGGCGATGTCGTCCGCGCGGTGGCTGTGCTGGCACCACGGCAGTTCGCCGTCGAGCACGCGCACCAGCACCTCCAGCGCCGGGTCGCGGTCGAACGGCGCGGACTCCTCGGCCGCCTTGGCCCGCTTGGCGCGGTAGTCCTGGGCGCGGGTGAAGGCGTCGCGGATCACGGCGGCCACGCCCTGCCGGGTGGACGGCAGCTGCTTCTTCTCGCCGTATACGCGCTTGGGGTTCTCTCCGAGCGCGCTCTTCACGCTGACCGGATGCCGCAGCAGCATGTCGTCGACGCTGCGCCCCCAGCACTTGACCGCGGCGGTCTGGCCTCCTATCGGGTTGCCGGAGCCGGGCTTGACCACGGCCGTCGTCACGCCGCCCGCGAGGGCGTCGCCGAAGCCGGTGTCAGCCGGGTTGATGGCGTCGAGCGCGCGCATCCGGGCGCCGTTGGGGTCGGTCATCTCGTTGGTGTCCTGGCCGGCCCACCCCTCGGCCTCCTCGTGCACGCCGAGGTGCGCGTGCGCCTCGACGAAGCCGGGCAGCACCCAGCGGCCGGCGGCGTCCACCACGCGCACGCCCTCGGGCACCTCGACCTCGGCGTCCGGGCCGACAGCGGCGATCCGGCCGCCGGTGATGAGCACCGTGCCGCCGTCGATGGGTTCACCGCCGCCGTCCGCGGTGGCGAGGGGAACGACATATCCGGACTTGATCGCGACATCCATGGGCAGTGAATCTATCTCACCGCTGCGTCCGTAGGCTGGCCTCATGCTCAGCTATGACGACGTCAGGGCGGCCGCGTCCCGGATCGCCGGGCGGGTGCGGCCCGTTGCCGTGACACCGGCCACGCCGCCCAGCACCGCACCGGGGGACGAGGGCGAACGGCTGTGGTTCGCGCTGGAGTTCCTCCAGTACACCGGCTCCTTCAAGGCCCGCGGCGCGCTGAACTTCACCGCCGCCCACCTCCAGGCCGGTGACATGCCCGACGCGGGCGTCGTCATCGCCTCCGGCGGCAACGCGGGCCTGGCCTGCGCCTGGGCCGCCGCCCAGCACCAGGTCCCCGCCACGGTGTTCGTGCCCGAGACCGCCCCCCGCGTCAAGGTCGAGGCGCTGCGCGCGCAAGGCGCCGACGTCCGGCTCAGCGGCCGCGAGTACGCCGAAGCGGCCGAGGCGGCCCACAAGTTCGCGGAGCAGTCCGGCGCGCTCGCCTCGCACGCCTACGACAACCCCCTGATCGCGGCGGGCGCGGGCACGCTGCTGGACGAGATCCGCGCCGCGCGGCCGGACGTCACCACCGTTGTCGTCGCCACCGGGGGCGGCGGGCTGTTCGCCGGGATGGCGACCGCGGCCGCCGCGCACGGCATCCGCGTGGTGTCCGTCGAGCCGGAGGGCAGCCGGGCGCTGCACGCCGGGCTGGCGGCCGGCCGCCCCGTGGACGTGCCGGTCGACTCGGTCGCCGCTGACTCGCTGGGCGCCCGGCGGGCCTCGGCCGACGCGGTGCGCCTGGCCGCCGCCGGGCACACCCGGTCGGTGCTGGTGAGCGACAGCGCGATCCGCGCGGCCAGGCGCCAGCTGTGGCAGGCGCACCGGGTGGTGGTCGAGCACGCGGCAGCGACCGCGTACGCCGCGCTGCTCTCGGGCGCCTACGTCCGGGAGCCGGACGAGGTGACCTGCGTGCTGCTGTGCGGCGCCAACACCGACCCCGCCGACCTGGGCTGACCCGGAGGGACACTGGCCGTCGTGCGAATAGGCGTGCTGGGGCCGCTGGCGGTCACCGCGAAGGACGGACGGCGTACCGAGATCGGCGGGCCGCGCGTGCGGGCGCTGCTGATCCGCCTGGCGCTGGACGCCGGGCGTCCGGTGCCCGCTGAGGCCCTCGCGGCGGGGCTGTGGGGCGACGCGGCCCCGGCCGGCCAGGCCAACGCCCTGCAGTCGCTGGTGTCGCGGCTGCGCCGCGCCCTGCCCGACGCCGGGCTCGTGCGCTCCGTCGCGGGCGGCTACACGCTGGCGGTGCCGCGGGACGCCGTCGACGCGCTCCGCTTTGAGGACGCGGCGGCCCAGGCGCGGCGGGCGCTGGCCGCCAGTGACGCGCCCGCGGCGGCCCGGCTGCTGCGCGAGGCGCTTCAGCTGTGGCGCGGCCCCGCCCTGGCCGACGCCGGTGACGCCCCGTTCGCCGCCGCGCCCGCCAGGCGCCTGGCCGAGCTTCGGCTCGCGGCGCGCGAGGACCTCGCCGAGGCGGAGCTGGCCGCCGGGCGGGTCACGGCGGCCGTGGCGGACCTGGAGGCGCTGGTCACCGAGGAGCCGCTGCGGGAACGGGCGCGCGGCTTGCTGATGCGGGCGCGGTACGCGACCGGCCGGCAGGCGGACGCGCTGGCCGCCTACGAGGAGTACCGGGTGCTGCTGGCCGCGGAGCTGGGGGCCGACCCCTCGCCCGGGCTGCGGGAGCTGCACCTGGCGCTGCTGCGGGGCGACCCGGCGCTGTCCCCGGTGCCGCCCGCCCGGGCCGGAGCGGCCGGCGCCTCCCGCGGCGAGGTGCCGGGGAACCTGCGGGCGCCGCTGACCAGCTTCGTCGGCCGCGACGAGGAGCTGCGGCTGATCGGCAAGCGGCTGGCTGAGTGCCGCCTGGTCACGCTCGTCGGCCCCGGCGGCGCCGGCAAGACGCGGCTGGCGACGACGGCGGCCGCCGCGGCCGCCGGAGACCACCCCGGCGGGGTGTGGTTCACCTCGCTGGCGCCGGTCACCGACCCCAGCGGCGTGCCGCAGGCCGTGCTGGAGGCGCTGGGGCAGCGGGTGCGGCACGTCACGCAGTCGCCGGTGCGCGTCCCGGTGGACCGCGACCCCCTGGCCGTGCTGCTGCGGGAGCTGCCGGCCACCCCCACGCTGCTGGTCCTGGACAACTGCGAGCACCTCATCGACGCGGTCGCCGCGCTGGCCGACCGGCTGCTCGGCGCGCTTCCCCGGCTGCGGATCCTGGCGACGAGCCGCGAGCCGCTGGGCGTCCCCGGCGAGGCGCTGTGCCCGGTGCCGCCGCTGCCGCTGCCCCGGCCCGGCGCCGGGGCGGCCGAGGCGCTGTCCTGCCCCGCCGTGCGGCTGCTGGCGGACCGGGCCGCGGCCGTGCGCCCCGGCTTTGCGGTGACCGGCGCCAACGCCGCCAGCGTCGTAGAGCTGTGCCGCCGGCTCGACGGGCTGCCGCTGGCCATCGAGCTGGCGGCGGCGCGGCTGCGGACCTTCACGCCCGCGCAGCTCGTGGCGCGGCTGGACGACCGGTTCCGCCTGCTGACGGGCGGCGGACGCACCGCCGCACCCCGCCACCAGACGCTGCGGGCCGTGGTGGCCTGGAGCTGGGAGCTGCTCAGCCCCGACGAGCGGCGCTTCGCCGAGCGGCTGGCCGTCTTCGCCGGGAGCATCACGCCCGCCACGGCCGCCCCGGTCGCCGGGGTGTCCGCCGTCCGGGCACTGGACCTGCTGGTGTCGCTGGCCGACAAGTCGCTGCTCCAGCTCGCCGACGACGCCGGCGACGCCGCCGAGGACGACGAGGAGCCGCGGTTCCGGATGCTGGAGACGCTGCGCGAGTACGGCGCGGAGCGGCTGGCCGCGCGGGGCGCGCTCCGCGCGGCGCGGGACGCGCACGCGGCGTGTTTCCTCGCGCTGGCCGAGGAGGCCGAGCCGCGGCTGCGCGGCCCGGACCAGGTGCGGTGGATCATGCGGCTGGTCGCGGAGCGGGACAACGTGCTGGCCGCGCTGCGCCACGCCGCGGCCGTGGGTGACGCCGCCACCGCCGTCCGGCTGGGCGCGGCGCTCGGGCTGTTCTGGACGATGCGGGGCAACCACCGCGAGGCGGCCAGCTGGCTGGGCACGGCGCTGGCGGTGCCGGGCGAGTCGCCGCCAGGTGCCCGGCTGATGTGCACCGTGTACTACGTGAGCAACCAGGGCGCGGGCGGCGATCCGCGGAAGAGCGAGGAGTCGGCCGCGGCGCTGCGCCGCACGATCGCCGAGGCGCGGCGGGCGGCGCCCGCCGGCGAGCTGGCCCGCCATCCGGTGCTGTCCGTGGCCGAGTCGGCGCTGGCGCTGTTCACCGGGCGCGGCGCGCGGGACTCGGCGCTGGGCGAAGAGGCCGTGGCGCGCCAGCCGGACGCGTGGTCGCGGGCCATGGTGCGGCTGCTGCGGGGCGCGATGTGCGAGAACGACGGCCGCCCCGGGGAGCAGCGGGCCGAACTGGAGGCGGCGGCCGAGGGGTTCCGGCGGGTCGGCGACCGGTGGGGCCTGTCGATGACGCTTACCTCGCTGGGGGACCTGGCGGCCCGGCGCGGCGACCTGGGCGCCGCGCGGGCGGCGCTGGAGGAGGCGCGCCGCCTGCTGCGGGAGCTGCGCGCCGACGAGGACGGCAGCAGCACCGACATCCGGCTGGCCGCCGTGCGGGCGCGCCAGGGCGAGAGCGAGGCGGCCCGCGCCCGGCTGCGGGAGCTGACCGCCCGCGCGGAGCGGGAGGGCTCGGTCTACCTCGCGGTCTACGGCAACCTCGTCCTGGGGGACGTGCTGCGCTGGGGAGGCGAGCGCCACGAGGCGGGCCGGCGGTACGCGGCGGCGCTGGCGCAGCTGGAGCGGGGCCCGTACGTCCAGCCGCAGCTCAGCGCGCTGGCCCGGGCCTCGGCGAGCCTGACCCGGCCGCCGCACGAGGCGGCCGCCCTGCTCCGGCAGGCGCTGGCGGAGGTGGGGCCCGAGGAGGACATGCCGGTGACCGCCGCGGTCGGCGTCGGCGTCGCGGCGCTGTGCGCGGCCCGGGGCCAGGCGGAACGGGCCGCGCGCGTGCTCGGCGCGGTGGAGTCGCTGGCGGGCATGGCGGAGCCGGGCCCCGAGGCCGGCGCGGTCGCCGCGCGGCTGCGGGACCGGCTGGGCGAGGCGGCCTATGCCGCCGCCTACGCCACCGGTGCTGCGCTGCCGCGGGACCAGGCGGTGGCCGCGCTGGCGGACGCCCTGGAGTGAAGGCGGCGGCCCCGGCCCGGGGGCCGGCGCCGTCAGGTCTTGCGCCGGTAGGCGCGGACGGCCAGCGGGAACAGGACGGCGAACAGGGCGGCCGACCACGCCAGGGCCCGCAGCACCGGCCCGGCGGCCGGCCCGCCGGTGAGCAGGGCGCGCGCCGCCGCCATGACGTCGGTGACGGGGTTGACGTTCACCCACCACTGGGGCCAGCCCGGCATCGTCTCAGCGGGCGTGATCATGTCGGTGCCGAAGGTCAGCGGGAACATCGCCAGGAACAGGATTCCCTGCACGCTGCCGGGCTCCCGCGCCAGGACGCCCA
This sequence comes from Streptomyces sp. 7-21, assembly GCF_016741785.1. Taxonomy (GTDB): domain Bacteria; phylum Actinomycetota; class Actinomycetes; order Streptomycetales; family Streptomycetaceae; genus Streptomyces. The sequence continues at coordinate 330,961 of NZ_JAERRL010000001.1, read as the reverse complement.
GCAGCACCGAGCCCCAGGTGACCGCGAAGCCGAAGGCGAGGACCAGCAGGCAGCCCGCCAGGGCGGACAGCGGGCCGGTGGCGACGCGGACCCCCAGCGCGTAGCCGAAGCCCAGCAGCACGGTGACGCAGACGACGGACCTGATCATGTCGCCCAGCACGGCGCCGAGCAGCGGCGCGGAGCGGGCGATGGGCAGGCTGCGGAACCTGTCGAACACGCCTTTGCTGATGTCGTTGTTGAGGTTGATGCCGGTGGCGGTGGCGGCGAACACCACCGTCTGCACCATGACCGCGGGGAGCAGGAACGTCAGGTACTCGCCGCGGGAGCCGGCCACGGCGCCGCCCAGCAGGTAGAGGAACAGCGACAGGAAGATGACCGGCTGGAGCGTGACGTCGATCAGCTGCTCCGGCGTCCGCAGGGTCTTGGTGAGGCTGCGCCGGGCCAGCGTCAGGCTGTGCGCGGCCACGCGCAGGCGCGGCGCGGCGGCCGTGGCAGAGGGGGCGGTTGCGGTCATGCGCGGGTCGCCTCCTTCGGCGCGGACGGGCCGGGCACGGCGGTCCGCTGGCCGTCACCGGCGAGCGAAGCGAACACCTCGTCCAGGCTGGGCAGCCGCAGCGCGAGCTCGGTCACGGTGATGCCCCGCTGCGCGAACCCCGCGACGGCCTCGGCCAGCGCGCCGTCGCCGGCTACGGGCACGCTGGCCACGCCCTGCCCCGGGAAGGCCGCCGGGTGGCCGCTGATCCGCTCCAGCAGGGCCGCCGCCTCGGGCAGCCGCTCCGGGTCGGCGGGCCGCACCTGGAGGGTCTGGCCGCCGGCCACGGCCTTCAGCCGCTGCGGGGTGCCCCGGGCGATGACGGTGCCGCGGCTGACCACCGCCAGGTCGTCGGCCAGCGCGTCGGCCTCCTGGAGATACTGGGTCGTCAGCAGCACGGTGGCGCCCTCGGCGACCTGCTGGCGGACCATCGCCCACACCTCGTCGCGCCCGGCGGGGTCCAGGCCCGTGGTCGGCTCGTCGAGGAAGATCACCTCCGGCCGGCCGACGAGGCTGGCCGCGAGGTCCAGGCGGCGGCGCATGCCGCCCGAGTAGGCGCTGGCGCGGCGGCCCGCCGCCCCGGTGAGGCCGAACCGCTCCAGCAGGCCGGCCGCGCGGGCGCGGGCCTCGGCGCGCGGCAGCCCGAGCAGCCGCGCGATCATCACGAGGTTCTCGGTGCCGGTGAGGTCCTCGTCGACCGAGGCGTACTGTCCGGTGAGCCCGATGCGGCGCCGCACCTCGGCGGGCTGGCGGCGCACGTCGTAGCCGGCGACGCGGGCGCGGCCGGCGTCGGGGCGCAGCAGGGTGGCCAGGATGCGGACGGCCGTGGTCTTGCCCGCCCCGTTGTGCCCCAGGACGCCGAGCACGGTGCCCTGCCGGGCGGCCAGGTCGGTCCCCGCCAGCGCCGTGGTCTCGCCGAAGCGCTTCACCAGGCCCTCGGCCTGGATGGCATAGCTCACGGCGGCTTCTCCTTCCTGTCGGTGGTGCCGGTGGTGCGTCGCGGCAGCCGCGACAGGAGGGGACGCTGCCAGGGAGCGCTGGCAGCACGCGCACGGTCCGCTGACGACAGGCCGTCAGCGGACCGTGCGGCGGGGTGCGGCCCGTGTCAGCTGGCTGTCAGCGCGGGCCGGTATGCCGTGGGCGGTCAGAAGACCGCTTCGGTCTCGTCCATGCGGTACTGCGGCACGCGCTTGAGCTCGGCGGTCGCGTCGGCCAGCGGCACCAGCTCGATCTCCGTGCCCTTCAGGGCGGTCATCTTGCCGAACTCGCCGCGGTGCGCGGCCTCCACCGCGTGCCAGCCGAAGCGGGTGGCCAGCACCCGGTCGTAGGCCGTCGGCGTGCCGCCGCGCTGGATGTGGCCGAGGATCATGGCGCGGGCCTCCTTGCCGAGGCGCTTCTCCAGCTCCCCGGCCAGCCGGTTGCCGATGCCGGCGAACCGCTCGTGCCCGTACTGGTCGATCTCGCCGCGCTCGTACGGCATGGAGCCCTCGGCGGGCCGGGCACCCTCGGCGACGCAGATGACCGCGAACTTCTTGCCGCGCGCGAACCGGTCCTCGACCATCTTGCACAGGTCGTCCACCTGGAAGGGGCGCTCGGGCACGCAGATGCCGTGGGCGCCGCCCGCCATGCCCGCCTCCATGGCGATCCAGCCGGTGTGACGGCCCATGACCTCGACGACCATGACGCGCTGGTGGGACTCGGCGGTGGTCTTGAGCCGGTCGATGGCCTCGGTGGCCACGCCGACCGCCGTGTCGAAACCGAAGGTGCGGTCGGTGGCGGAGATGTCGTTGTCGATCGTCTTGGGCACGCCGACGACGGGGATGCCCGCCTCGGCGAGCATGTGCGCGGCGGTCAGGGTGCCCTCGCCGCCGATCGGGATGAGGGCGTCCAGGCTCAGCTTGCGGCGGAACGCCTCAGCGTTCTCGCACGCGTCCCGCAGCCGCGCCCGCTCCAGCCGGCTGGAGCCGAGGATCGTCCCGCCACGGGCGAGGATGCCGCTGACGGCGTCGAGGTCGAGCTCCCGGTACCGGCCTTCCAGCAGGCCCTTGAAGCCGTCTTCGAAGCCGATCACCTGGTCGCCTCGGTCCGCCACGGCCCGGTGGACGACCGAGCGGATGACAGCGTTGAGGCCGGGGCAGTCACCGCCCGCCGTGAGAACGCCGATACGCATGGCGTAGGTCTCCTGTCTCGCTGTGGACGCGTGTGGCGCGGGCCTCACCGTCGGGGCCGCGGGAATTCTTTCACGCCTCGCGGGCGCGTACGAACGGCGCTCGCGGATCCGCCGCGCGCCGCCCCCGGGAGGGCGAGTACGGTCGAGATGGCGGGCGTGCGACCGCCATTATTCCGCCTCGGAACAAACCGATAGGATCGCCACCATGCGCCGCTCCAAGATCGTCTGCACCCTGGGCCCCGCCGTCGATTCGTTCGACAAGCTGAAGATGCTCATCGACGCCGGCATGAACGTCGCCCGTTTCAACTTCAGCCACGGTACCCACCAGGAGCACGAGGAGCGCTACCACCGGGTCCGCAAGGCGAGCGAGGAGACCGGCAAGGCCGTCGGCGTGCTGGCCGACCTCCAGGGGCCGAAGATCCGCCTGGAGACGTTCAAGGACGGCCCGGTCGAGCTCAAGCGCGGCGACGAGTTCACGATCACCACGGAGGACGTTCCCGGGGACCGCACCATCTGCGGCACCACCTACAAGGGCCTGCCGGCCGACGTGGCCAAGGGCGAGACGATCCTCATCAACGACGGCAACGTCTCGCTCCAGGTCACCGAGGTGGACGGCCCCCGGGTGCGCACGATCGTCATCGAGGGCGGCGTGATCTCCGACCACAAGGGCATCAACCTGCCCGGCGTGGCCGTGAACGTCCCGGCGCTGTCGGAGAAGGACGTCGAGGACCTGGAGTTCGCGCTCCGCCTCGGCTGCGACATGGTGGCGCTGTCGTTCGTCCGCAACGCGGAGGACGTCCGCGACGTGCACCAGGTGATGGACCGGGTCGGGCGGCGCGTGCCGGTGATCGCCAAGGTGGAGAAGCCGCAGGCGGTCGAGAACATGGACGAGGTCGTGGCCGCCTTCGACGGCGTCATGGTCGCTCGCGGGGACCTGGCGGTGGAGTATCCGCTGGAGAAGGTCCCGATGGTGCAGAAGCAGCTCATCGAGCGGTGCCGCCGCAACGCCAAACCGGTGATCGTGGCGACGCAGATGATGGAGTCCATGATCGAGAACTCCCGTCCGACGCGCGCGGAGGCGTCGGACGTGGCCAACGCGATCCTGGACGGCGCGGACGCGGTGATGCTGTCGGCCGAGTCCTCGGTGGGCCGCTACCCGATCGAGACGGTCAAGACGATGTCCAAGATCGTCAAGGCGGCCGAGCAGGAGCTGCTCTCGCGCGGCCTCCAGCCGCTGGACGAGGAGAAGAAGCCGCGCACCCAGGGCGGGTCCGTGGCCCGTGCGGCGTGCGAGATGGCGGACTTCCTCGGCGCCAGGGCACTGGTGGCGTTCACGAAGTCCGGCGACACGGCGCGGCGGCTCTCCCGGTACCGGGCGGTCCAGCCGATCCTGGCGTTCACGACGGAGCCGGCCACCCGCAACCAGCTGTCGCTGACGTGGGGCGTGGAGACGTTCGTGGTGCCGTACGCCAACCACACCGACGAGATGGTCGAGCTGTGCGACGCCGAGGTGACCAAGCTGAACCGCTACCAGCCGGGCGACACCCTGATCATCACCGCCGGCTCGCCCCCCGGTGTGCCGGGCACGACCAACATGGTGCGGGTGCACCACCTCAACGGCGCCGCGGGCGGCGTCTGAGCCGCACCCGCCGGCGCCATGGCCGGGGCCGGCCGCCGGCGCCCCGGCGGCCGGCCCCGTGCCGCTGGCTCCCGCCCCCGGTCAGCCGGCCGGGACCGTCGGGCCGTCGTCGGTGAGGTAGGAGCTCATGCCCGTCATCGTCAGCTCGCCGCCGAACTGCCCGGCCTGCGTCACGAACACATCGGTGAAGTGGGCGATCGGCAGGTCGATCGGCGGCTGGTGCTCGGGGTCGAAGACGATCGGGACGATGCCGAAGAGCTTGCCCTCGAGCCGTTCGGTGTACATGGTCACCGTGCCGTTGCGGAACGTGGAGGTCGAGCCGGGCTCGGTGCCCACGTGGCGCCGGACGCCGCCGGGCGCGTCGACGATCTGGTGCAGGTCCCCGATGTCGATGCGCTCGGCCGTGAACTTCAGCGCCTGCTTGACGGTGCCGTCCGCCGTGGTGACGTTGACGACGCCGTGGTAGTCGAGGCCGTAGAGCGTGAGAGAGCTGGCTTCCAGGTACCAGGGGTCGTTGGGCAGCGTGACCGGCGTCTGCTCGTCGGTGCCCGCGACGGCTCCCTCGAGGGGGCAGGGGAAGGGCACGCGGCCCTGCTCGTCGGGGGCGAAGGGGTCCTCCTCCGGTGATGCGGGGCGGTCCGGCTCCTGGTCGCCGTCCGCGGCGTTCTCGCCGGTGTCGTCGCCGGGCTCTTCGGGCTCGTCGCTCTCGCCGTCCGGGTCGTCGTCCTCCTCGTCCGGTTCGGCCTCCTCGTCGCGGCGGGCCTGCTCGCCGCGCCGGTTCTCCGCGGGCGCCTGGCCGGGCTCGGGGGCCTCCACGTCGCCGCCGAGGGGGTCCTGCTGGCCGGCACTGTCGTCCCCGCTGTCGTCCCCGCTGTCGTCCCCGCCGTCGTCCGCTCCGTCGTCCTGGGCGTCGCCGGCGCTCTCCTCGCCGCTGGCCTCCTCTTCCCGGCCGCTGCCCGGAGTGAAGAAGTCGATCAGCCCCTGGCCGATCTCCTCCAGGGTGGGCAGGCCGAGAAATCCGGAGCCGGAGCCGGACTCGTCGTCGTCCTCGTCCCCGGGCTCCTCGTCGCCGGACGCGCTCTCGCCGGTGGTGTCCGTCCCGCCCGTGGCCTGGTCCTGCCCGGAGCTGTCGCCCGTGCCGTCCCGGCCGGCGCCGGTGTCCGCCGCGTCCTGGTCCCCGTCCGGTCCGCTGGTTTCCTCCGACGCCCCGGACTCACTGGCGGAACCGGACCGCCGGGTGCGGGCGGGGTCGTCACTGTCCGCACCGTCCTGGCCGCCGCCGGACTCCCCGTCGTCCTGCGCTGTCTCCTGCTCGTCCCGGTCCTGCTGGTCCTGGCGGTCTTCCTCGTCCTGCTCCGGTGCCGCATCCGGCATCTCGACGCAGGCCCCTGGCTGGTAGCGGTCCTCGGGCTGCGGGTCAGCCTTGGCCAGCGGCGAGGTGAACCCCGTCCCGAGGAACACGGCCGACGGCATGGCCGCCAGCGCGACCGCCTTGCCCACCGGCATCTGCAGACGCCGCAGGAGGGTCCGGCGCGGTGCGGCGTGCCGCCCCTCCGGCCGCATAACCGGGCCGTCCTCGCGGGCGTCCGCCTCGGCGCCGCCCCGCTCGTGTCCTCCCCGTTTGCCGCTGCCCCGGCTGCCGCCGGCGCCCGGTATGGCCCCGCCGGGCTTGTTAATCGGCACGTTGTGCCCCCTTCCCCGGTACCGGGTCGCGCTCCGGTGCCCGGCTGTCGAAGTCGGCCAGAGCGCTGCCGGTGCCGGGCGTCGCGGTCGGCGGCTGCCCGTCCGCCTGCTTGTCCTGCTCCGTGCTGGACGCCGGCTGTCCCGGCATCCAGGCGATGGCCATCCCCCCGCCTACGAGTCCGCACAGGAATCCCAGGAAGAAGCCTCCGAAGTTGGAGACCACCAGCGAGACCAGCGCCAGCATGATGGCCGCGACCCCGGCGAAGACCCTCACGTGCGGCTGGAACCACATCGTCAGGCCGAGGACGATCAGCAGCACGCCGATCACCAGGGATCCGGCTCCGGCCGTCGTGGACATGCGGATCGTCAGGTCGCCCAGGGTGACGTGCGCGTAGGGGAAGTACAGGATGGGGCCGCCGGCCAGGATGGTGAACAGGCCCGCCCAGAAGGGGCGCCGCCATCTGAAGTACCGGAAGGCCAGACGGCCCCGGGTGAAGCGCGAGGTCGCTGCGCGTTCGTCGGTCTGAGTGCTCACGGCACGTACTCCCCTGGTGGCGCTTACGTTGGCGGGATGCACGATACGTGCGGTGCTCCTGGGGCAGAGGCGCCATTCCCCCTGCCCCAGGGGCGGTTCAGGCCGCTAGAAGCACTCGTTACGGCCGAGGGACAGGTCCAGGCTGAAGTCAGTCAGCCGGAACGATCCCGCGGACGTGGCCCATGCGGTCTGTTCGATGTTCCTCAGCTCGACCTCGTCGGCCTGCTGGGCGAACGAACCCGGCAGCGTGTCGCCGGTCGGGTCAGGCCCCTTGGTGGTGCTGTCGACGCTGACGCCGATGTCGACGTTGCTGAACACCGCTTCCGAGGCGTCGAGCTGCGCGATGTCGATGAAGAGGTTCTCCGCCCGCACCGGGTTGTCCGGATCGCTGCCCGCCCCCAGCTGGAGCGTGACGTCACCTATGACAGGGATCCCCGGTATGACTACCGACTGGCAGAGATTGGTGATGTCGGCGCTGTCGAACGCCGAGATCGACACGGGCTGCTCGTTCTTGCCCGACGGATCGACCACCGATCCGTACTGGACGAAGCCCTCACCGACCAGCCGGTCCGCCGACACCTTGAACTGCTGACCGGAGACGGCGAACGACGCGGCGAGAGCCCCCTGCGCGAGTGCGATGCCGATGGCGGCTGTAGCGGCCACGCTCGGCACCATGACCAGGCCGAATCGCCGCCATCTGGTGCCGCCGCGAGCCTGTGACTCCATGTACTTTCCTCCTTCTCGGACGAACATCTCCGGACCGGCCCGCCCAGTGGTCGCCAAGCCAGCCACGACCCGGAGGGAGAAGCTCGTTGTCCCCGGTCTGCACCCCGGCGACAGCCACTGACCGCGGCTGGTTGCACGGCTCGCACCGGACCAGGCCCCGGCAGACGGGCACCCCCCTGGTCCGGCGCCGACACGTGGCGAGAGTCGGCTTGGCCGATCGTGGTCCATCTCACGTCCGCACACAAGGGGTTCGTTACCAGTCGGTAATGCGAATGTGCCAGGACACTGCCGCGCGCCCACGATCGCATACAGAGAGTGAAAGATAGCCGCAGAAACCTGCGGCTTACAAGACGGGAAAACCCCCGTAAACCCCCCACTTATGGTTAACCGAACGTCACAACGGCCGCCTTTACTAAGATTTGGTAAAGGCGGCCGTCGTCAACTTCTGAGGCAGTGGCCCGTGCCAGCGACGCTGCGGAAAACCAGCGCTGGTCAGAACAGGACGCGGGCCAGGGCACCCCGGGCGGACACCACGCGCGGGTCCTCCGGTCCCACCACCTCGAACAGCTCCAGCAGGCGCAGCCGGGCGGTGTCGCGGTCCTCGCCCGCCGTCCGCTGCACCGTGCTGACCAGCCGCCCGAAGGCGTCCTCCACGTGGCCGCCCACCATGTCGAGGTCGGCGGCGGCGAGCTGGGCGGCGACGTCCTTGGGGTTGTCGGCCGCCGCCTGCCGCGTCTGCTGCGGGTCGAGCCCTCGCACGCGCTGGAGCAGCTCGGCCTGGGCGAGCCCCACCTTCGCCTCCTGGTTGGCCGGATCGTCGGCCAGCACGTTCTTGTACGCCTGGATGGCGCCGCCCAGGTCGCCCGCGTCCAGGGCGCTGTGCGCGGCCGCGAGCGCGGGGTTGGACGGCGGCTGCGGCTGCTGCTGGGCCTGCTGCGCGCCGTCGCCGACGGGCGCCCCGGCGACGCCGAACCGCTGCTCGGCGGCCTCGATCAGCTGGTCGAGCACCTGCCGCACCTGCGGCTCGGGCGCGGCCCCCTGGAACAGCGGCAGGGCCTGGCCCGCGATGACCGCGAACACCGCCGGGATGCCCTGGACGCCGAACTGCTGGAACAGCATCTGGTTGCGGTCGACGTCGATCTTGGCCAGCACGAACTTGCCGGCGTACTCCTGGGCCAGGCGCTCCAGGACCGGGCTGAGCTGCTTGCACGGCTGGCACCACTCCGCCCAGAAGTCGATGACGACGGGCACCTCGGTGCTGCGCTGGAGCACCTCCTGTTCGAAGCCCGCCTCATCGACGTCGATCACGAGCCGCGGCGCGGCAGCCGCCTGCTGCCCACCCTGCTGGGCCGCCCGCTGGGCCCTGGCCTGCTCGGCCTTCTGCTTGGCCTCTGCGGCCGCCTTCACCGCGGAGAGGTCGACGGCTCCGCTCATGGACATGTTGCGTGGCTGCATGGCATACAGTCTCCCCCCTCACGCGCCCGCCCGGGAACGCGCCTCGGCGGCGCCGCTCCCGGGCCGGACGTCAGAAGCCGGGCGGCTCGGTGTAGCTGCCCCACTCCTCACGCAGCGCACCGCAGATCTCGCCCAGGGTGGCCTCGGCGCGCACCGCCTCCAGCATGGGCTCGATCATGTTCCGGTCGCTCCGGGCCGCCTCAAGCAGGCTGGCGAGGGCGGCACGCACCGCCGCGTCGTCGCGTTCCGCCTTCCGCCGGGCCAGGTCGCGCACCTGCTGCCGCTCCACCTCGTGGCTGACGCGCAGAATCTCGATGTCGCGGGTGACCGAGCCGGTGTAGCAGTTGACGCCGACGACCTTCTTCTCGCCCTTCTCCAGGGCCTGCTGGTAGCGGAAGGACGCCTCGGCGATCTGGGAGGTGAACCAGCCGTCCTCGATGCCGCTGAGCAGCCCGGCGGTCACCGGGCCGATGGGGTGCTCGCCGCCGGAGCGGGCGGCGGCGCGGCGGCCGCGGTCGAGGATCTCTTCGAAGATCCGCTCCGCCTGCTCCTCCAGGCGGTCGGTCAGGCGCTCGACGTACCAGGAGCCGCCCAGCGGGTCGGCCACGTTGGTGACGCCGGTCTCCTCCATGAGCACCTGCTGGGTGCGCAGGGCGATCTCGGCCGCCTGCTCGCTGGGCAGCGCGAGCGTCTCGTCGAGGGCGTTGGTGTGGAGGGAGTTCGTGCCGCCGAGCACGGCGGCCAGCGCCTCGATGGCGGTGCGCACCACGTTGTTGTAGGGCTGCTGCGCGGTGAGGGACACCCCGGCGGTCTGGGTGTGGAACCGCAGCCACTGCGCCCGCTCGGTCCGCGCGCCGTACACGTCGCGCATCCAGCGGGCCCAGATCCGCCTGGCGGCGCGGAACTTGGCGATCTCCTCGAAGAAGTCGATGTGGGCGTCGAAGAAGAACGACAGCCCTGGAGCGAAGTCATCGACGGCGAGGCCCCGGCTCAGGCCCAGCTCCACGTAGGCGAAGCCGTCGGCCAGCGTGTACGCCAGCTCCTGCGCCGCGGTCGAGCCCGCCTCCCGGATGTGGTAGCCCGAGACGGACAGCGGCTTGTAGGCCGGGATGTGGCGCGAGGTGTACTCCATCAGGTCGCCGATGAGCCGCAGGTGGGGCTCGGGCGGGAAGAGCCACTCCTTCTGGGCGATGTACTCCTTGAAGATGTCGGTCTGGAGCGTGCCGTTCAGGGCGCCGGGGTCGGCGCCCTGGCGCTCGGCGGCGACCAGGTACATGCAGAAGACCGGCACGGCCGGCCCGCTGATGGTCATCGAGGTGGTGACCTCGCCCAGCGGGATGCCGTCGAAGAGGACGTCCATGTCGGCGGCGGAGTCGATGGCCACGCCGCAGTGGCCGACCTCGCCGAGCGAGCGCGGCTCGTCGGAGTCGCGGCCCATCAGCGTCGGCATGTCGAAGGCCACGGACAGACCGCCGCCCCCGGCCTTGAGGATCATGCGGTAGCGCTCGTTGGTCTGCCGCGCGCTGCCGAAGCCGGCGAACTGGCGGATGGTCCACGTCCTGCCCCGGTAGCCGGTCGGGTACAGCCCGCGGGTGAAGGGGAACTCCCCCGGCCAGCCGATCCGCTCGAAGCCCTCGTAGGTGTCGCCGGGGGCAGGGCCGTAGACGGGCTCCACGGGGTCACCGGAGAGCGTGGTGAAGTCGGCGTCCCGGGTGCGGGCCGCGTCGTACCGGGCCTGCCAGCGTCGGCGGCCCTCTGCGATGGCGTCTGCGTCCATGCGTCCAATTTACTTGGACGTCCAACTAATCGTCGAGCACAGCGCCCGGCGCCGCACCCGGCGGGCGCCGGGCGCGAGAGACGCGGCAGGCCGGGCCGCTCAGGCGCTGACCGGCTCCTGGGCGGGCTCGGCCTCGACCAGCGGCCGGACCTCCGCGGCCACCTTCCGCTCCACGAAGAACGCGGCCAGCGGGATGGTGCCTGAGGCCAGCACCCACAGCAGCTTGCCGAACGGCCAGCGGGCCTTGTGGCCGAGGTCGAACGCGAAGACCAGGTAGACCATGAACAGCAGGCCGTGGGCCTGCGAGACCACGAGCGTGACGTCCTCACCCGTGTCGAAGCCGTACTTGAAGACCATGCACGTACACAGGACCAGCAGCATCACCGCGGTGACGTAGGCCATGGTCCGGTACCGCGTGAGCACACTCCGCTTCATGGCGGAGAGCCTATCGGTTCATTCCGGGCGATCTTCACGCGCCCCGGGCTCAGTCGTCCTCGAAGTCGCGGGCCGCGACCCGCAGCGGCCGCAGCATCGCGAAGATCTCCCGGCACTCCTCCTCGTCGTAGGCGCTCAGGCCGAAGTCCATGGCCATCAGGTCCCGGGTGGCGGCGTCGCAGACCTTGCGCCCCTCCTCGGTGATCGCGGCCAGGGTGCCGCGGCCGTCGTTGGGGTTGGGCCGCTTGGTGACGTATCCGGCGCGCAGCAGGCGGTCCACCGTGTTGGTCACCGAGGTGGGGTGGACCATCAGGCGCTCGCCGATCTTCGACATGGGCAGCTCGCCGGCCTTGCTGAAGGTCAGCAGCACCAGGGCCTCGTACCGGGCGAACGTCAGGCCGTACGGCTTGACGACGGCGTCCACCTCAGCGAGCAGGATCTGGTGCGCGCGCATGATCGAGGTGATCGCGGCCATCGCCGGCGCGGGACCCCAGCGCCGCTGCCACAACTCGTCGGCGCGGGCGATCGGATCGAACGGAAGGCTGAGCGGTTTCGGCACGTCTGCGACCCTACCGGCTGGTCAGCCGCCACGGGCCGGGCGTCTCACCGTTCGGCCGCCCCACCGGGCGCGCACACCCGCGCACACCCGCGCGCCGCGAGCGCCGGCGGGCCTAGACCTCGCGGGCGTTGACGATGCCCTCGCGGCGGGCGCGGGCGGCGATGACGGCGTTGTCCTGCTCACGGCGCAGCCGCCGCTCCGCGAAGAAGCCGCCGCCGGGCAGCACGGCCATCACGACGTACCAGGCGCCCGTCTTCAGCTGCCAGCGTGCCCGGTTCCAGGCATCGAGCCAGAACAGCACATAGAGGACGAAGAGGAAGCCGTGGACGGCGCCCATCACCGGCACGGCGTCGAAGTCGGTAGTGCGCCGCAGCACGGAGCAGACCAGCAGCACCAGGAAGGAGACCGCCTCGGGGGCGGACACCAGCCGGAGCCGTCGCAGCGCGGTCGCGGTCCTGAGATCCATGCTCCCGATTGTCGCAGCCGTCCCGGATGCCGCTTCCCTGCCCCCCGTTCACCGGGGTTCCGGGCACAACCGGGCGGGTGGTTAGGCTTCACGGTATGGAACCGGACACGGGCACCCGCTGGCTGAGCGAGGCGGAACAGCGCGCCTGGCGCACGCACTTGGACGTCACCAGGCTGCTGACGTACCAGCTCGGGCGGGACCTCCAGCCGTTCGGGCTGACCATGCACGACTACGAGATCCTCGTCCACCTCTCCGAGGCGCCGAAGCGCCGCATGCGGATGACCGACCTGGCGTCGGCCACGCTCCAGTCCAAGAGCAGGCTCTCGCACCAGATCACGCGCATGGAGAACGCGGGTCTGGTGCGCCGCGAGCACTGCGACTCCGACCGGCGGGGGCTGTTCGCCGTTCTCACCGACGCCGGCTGGGAGACGATGCTCCAGGTGGCCCCGCACCATGTCGCGTCCGTGCGGCGGCACTTCATCGACCTGCTCGCGCCCAGCGAGCTGGCCGCGCTGCGGCGCGCGCTGGAGCCGGTGGCCGAGCACCTGCGCGCCGAACGCGGGCGCCAGTAGCCGCCGCTGCGCCGCCTCCGGCGCCCTAGCCGCCGGCGACGGGGAGCCGGAGGACGAAGAGCGCGCCGCCCTCGGGGGCCCGGCCGGCCGTCAGCGAACCCCCGTGCCGCGTGGCCACGTCCCGCGCGATGGCCAGGCCCAGGCCGGCGCCGCCGTCGTCCCGGCTGCGGGCGTCGTCGAGGCGGACGAAGCGCTCGAAGATCCGCTCCCGGTCGGCCTCGGGCACGCCGGGCCCGTCGTCGGCGACCTCCAGCCGGGCCTCGCCGCCGTCCTCGCGGAGCGTGACGCGCACCCGGGAACGGGCGTGGCGCTGGGCGTTGTCCAGCAGGTTCCGCAGGACGCGCGCGAGCTGGCCACGCGAGCCGTTCACCGTGACGTGCGCCAGCTCGTCGGCGCGCACGCGGATCCGGTCCCCGGTGCGGTCTGCCAGCTCGGCGGTGACCAGCCCGGCCAGGTCCACGGCGTGCGCGAGCGGACGCTCCCCCGCGTCGAGGCGGGCCAGCAGCAGCAGATCGGCCGCGAGGTCCTGGAGCCGGATGGTGTCCTTGACGGCGCCGGACACGTCCAGCAGTTCGGGGTGCGCCTCGCCGACCTCCAGCTGGGTGCGGAGCGAGGCGATGGGGCTGCGCAGCTCGTGCGAGGCGTCGGCGACGAAGCGGCGCTGGCGTTCCACGGAGCTTTCCAGGGCGGCGAGCGTCTCGTTGGTGGTGCGCGCCAGGCGGCCGATCTCGTCCTGCGAGACGGGCACGGGGACGCGGCGCGAGAGGTCCTCGGAGCGCGTGATCGCGGCCATCTCGCGGCGGATGCCTTCGACCGGGCGCAGCGCGCGCCTCGTCACCAGCCAGGTGACGAGGCCGACGACGCCGAGCAGGGCGGGGATACCGACGAGCATCGAGGTGCGGACGGTGTCGAGGGCGGTGCGCTCCACGCCGAGGGGGGCGCCGGCGTAGACGGTGACCTCCTCGCCGCGCGTGGTGACGGCCTGCACCACGGCGAACAGGTACTCGTCGTGCTGCCCGGCCACGGTCGCCGAGCCCTCCACGGTCGCGATGTCCTCGCCGACCTCGCCGGGGACGATCCGGGAGCCACCGGCGCCGTTCTCGTCGTCGTCCCGGTCGTCGTCATCCGGGTCGTCGTCATCCGGGTCGTCGTCCTGATCGTCGTCGTCCTGGTCGTCGTCCGGGTCGTCGTCCTGGTCGTCGTCCGGGCGCTCCGAGGGCGGCGCGGGGCTCCGCCCGGGCACCGGCTCGGGGGTCACCTCGCGGCTGGCCGTGCCCGTGATGGACTCCAGCCCTTCGCTGACAGCGACGACCCGCCCTTCCTCGTCCACGACCTGCACGGGCCCCTGCCCCTCCAGGCGCAGCTCGTCGAACGGGGTGTCCGTGGCCAGCTGGGCGGCGATGTCGCGCGCCGCCACCTCGGCGCGCAGCCGCACCTGCTCGGTCAGGTCCGCGCGCAGCATCGTCACCATCGCCACGCCCGCCGCGATCAGCGCGAACGCCACCACCGCCGTGGCGCCGAAGGCCGCGCGCGCCCGGACGCTACCCACGCGGCGCCACCAGCCGGTACCCGGCACCGCGGATCGTGGCGATCAGGCCCGCGCCCAGCTTCCTGCGGAGCGCGCTGACGTAGACCTCGACGATGTTGGGGTCGCCGTCGTACGCGAAGTCCCAGCCGTGCTCCAGGATCTCGGCCTTGGAGACGACCTCGCCGGCGCGGGAGGCCAGGTACTCCAGCACCGTGAACTCCTTGGCGGTCAGCGGTGTCTCCACCCCGCCCCTGGTCACCTGGCGCGTGCCGCGGTCGATCACCAGGTCGCCGACCGTCAGCTTCGGTGCCGCTCCCCCGCCGCGGCGGCGCAGCAGGGCGCGGACCCGGGCGACGAGCACCACGTAGGAGAACGGCTTGGTCAGGTAATCGTCGGCGCCGGTGTCCAGGCCCTCGGCCTCGTCGTACTCGCCGTCTTTGGCGGTCAGCATCAGGATTGGCGTCTCGTCACCGGCGGCGCGCAGGGCGGCGCAGACCCGGTAGCCGTTCATGCCCGGGAGCATGATGTCGAGGATGATCAGGTCGTAGCTGCCCTCGGTCGCCCGGTGCAGGCCGTCGGTCCCGCTGTGGACCACGTCCACGGCGAAGCCCTCGGCCGTGAGCCCCTGGGCCAGCGAGCGGGCCAGGCGGCGTTCATCCTCCACGATCAGCACGCGCATGACGACCAGCTTCCCAGAGCGTTCCTGAAGACGGCTTCAGGTTGCTTCAGCTCCGCTTCAGCTCCGGTCAGCCACCGTCGTGACCGTTGCCCCAACGACTCGGGAGGACCCGCACCATGAAGCGCAACGTGATCATCGCCGTCGCCACCGCCGCGGCCGTCGTCGGCGGCGGCACCCTGACGGGCATCGCCCTCGGCTCCAGCGAGGGCGGCACCGAGGAGATCTCCGCCCCGGCCAGCGTCCCGGGCGCCCAGCCCGGCGGCGCGCCGCAGGGCGGGGACGGCACCGGCGACGGCCACCCGGCCGCCACGGACGGCAGCGCCCCGGAGCGGGCGGCGGCGACGGCCCTGGCCGAGGTGCCCGGCGTGGTGACCGGCGTCGAGCGCGAGGACGACGACGGCGAGAACGGCTGGGACGTCGGTGTCTGGGGCGAGGACGGCCGCTTCCACTGGGTGGCGGTCTCCGAGGACGGCGAGCGGGTGCTCGGCAGCGGTGTCGCGGCGGACGACGATGCCGACGACCGGGACGACGACTGGGACGACGACTGGGATGACGACCGGGATGACGACCGGGACGCGCTCGCCGCGCTCCTGACCGGCGACGGCGTCAGCGCGGCGGCGGCCATCGCCCTGGCCCAGGACTACACCTCCGCCTCGCTGCGGGAACTCGAACTCGACGATGACGCAACTCACTGGGAGGCGGAGCTGCGCGGCGAGGACGGCGCGGAGTACGAGCTGCACGTCGACGTGGCCACGGGCGAGATCACCAGCGGCGACCGGGACGGCGACCGGGACGACCGGGACGACGACCGGGATGACGACCGGCACGACGGCTGAGAACGGGCGGCGCGGCCCCGCTCAGCTCTCCGTCAGCCCTCGGACCAGCTCGTCCGCCGCCGCGTAGGGGTCGAGCTCGCCCGCGGTGATCCGCTCAGCGAGCGCCCCCAGGCGGCGGTCGCCGCGCAGGTCACCGATGCGCTCCCTGAGCGCCGTCACGGCGATGGTCTCCACCTCACGCGCCGCGCGGGCGGCCCGGCGCTCGGCCAGCACGCCGTGCTCCTCCAGCCAGGCACGGTGCTTGTCAAGCGCCTCGGCCAGTTCCGCCACGCCCTCGCCCCTGGCCGCGGCCGTCTTGACCACCGACGGCCGCCAGTCGCCGGGGGCGCGGGCCTCGCCCAGTCCCAGCATGTGGTGCAGCTCCCGGACCGTGGCGTCGGCGCCGTCACGGTCCGCCTTGTTCACCACGAAGACGTCCCCGATCTCCAGGATCCCCGCCTTGGCCGCCTGCACCCCGTCGCCCATGCCGGGTGCCAGCAGGACCACCGAGGTGTCGGCCTGGGAGGCGATGTCGACCTCCGACTGCCCCACCCCGACCGTCTCCACCAGCACGACGTCGCAGCCCGCCGCGTCCAGCACCCTGACCGCCTGCGGCGCGGCCCAGGCCAGGCCGCCGAGGTGGCCGCGCGTGGCCATGGAGCGGATGTACACGCCGTCGTCGCCGGCGTGCTGCCCCATCCTGATCCGGTCACCGAGCAGCGCCCCGCCGGAGAACGGCGACGAGGGGTCGACGGCCAGCACGCCCACCCGCATCCCGCGCGCCCGGTAGGCCGACACCAGCGCCGAGGTGACCGTCGACTTCCCCACCCCCGGCGCGCCCGTCAGGCCGATCACGCGGGCCTGCCCGGTGAACGGGGCGAGCGCGGCCATCACCTCCCGCAGCCGCGGCGAGGCGTTCTCCACGAGGGAGATCAGCCTCGCCACTGCCCGGGGATGGCCCTCCCTGGCCTTCGCCACGAGACGTGGCACGTCGTCCGTCACCGCTCCTCACTCCCGCTCTCGCCGGTCCGCTCTCGCCGCTCTGGCCGCCCGCTACGCCGCGGGCACCCGCAGGATCAGCGCGTCGCCCTGCCCGCCCCCGCCGCACAGCGCCGCCGCGCCCGTCCCGCCGCCGCGCCGCCGCAGCTCCAGGGCGAGGTGCAGCACGATCCGGGCCCCCGAGGCGCCGATCGGGTGACCGAGCGCGATCGCGCCGCCGTTGACGTTCACCCTTTCGTGGCCTACCCCGAGGTCGCGCATGGACTGCACGGCGACGGCGGCGAACGCCTCGTTGATCTCGAGCAGGTCCAGGTCCGCCACGGACAGCGACTCCCGGGCGAGCGCCCGCTCGATGGCCCGCGAGGGCTGCGAGTGCAGGGAGTTGTCCGGCCCCGCGACGACGCCGTGCGCGCCGACCTCCGCCAGCCAGGGCAGGCCCAGCTCCTCGGCCCGCCACCGGGCCATCACGACCACGGCCGCCGCGCCGTCGGAGATCTGCGAGGACGACCCGGCGGTGATGGTGCCGTCGGGCGCGAACGCCGGGCGCAGCCGCGCCAGCGTCTCCTCGGTGGTGTCCGGGCGGATTCCCTCGTCCTCGGCGAGGGTGACCGGGTCGCCCTTGCGCCGCGGGATCTCCACCGGCGTGATCTCCTCGTCGAACACGCCGTTCTTCCGGGCGGCCGCGGCCCGCTGGTGGGAGGCGGCGGCCACGGCGTCCTGCTCGGCGCGGCCGATGCCGAGCCGCGCGTTGTGCCGCTCGGTGGACTCGCCCATGGCGACGCCGTCGAAGGCGTCGGTGAGGCCGTCGTGCGCCATCGAGTCCAGGACCTCGACGGCCCCGTACTTGTAGCCCTGCCGCGCCTTCGGCAGCAGGTGCGGCGCGTTGGTCATCGACTCCTGCCCGCCGGCCACGACGGTGTCGAACTCCCCGGCCCGGATCAGCTGGGCGGCCAGCGCGATGGCGTCAAGTCCCGACAGGCAGACTTTGTTGACGGTCAGCGCGGGCACCGTCATCGGGATGCCGGCGTGCACGGCGGCCTGACGCGCCGGCATCTGCCCCGCCCCGGCCTGGAGCACCTGACCCATGATCACGTACTGCACCTGCTCGCCGGAGATCCCGGCGCGCTCCAGCGCGGCCCTGATGGCGAAGCCCCCCAGCTCCGCCCCGGAGAAGGGGGCCAGGGAGCCGAGCAGGCGGCCCATGGGCGTGCGCGCGCCCGCGACGATCACCGGCGAAGCGTCGTTGCTCGCAGTCATGCGGATCACTCCTCGCGGATCAGGAGTTAACGAAGGTTAAGCGGGACACCGCCAGCGTACTGAGCGTCCTACCCCGCGTCACCGTTGCGCACATGTGACCGCAGGCACGTTGCGCCCGCTCACGCCCGGCGCTCCACTGGTGACATGCTGACGCGCATCGATCATGTGGGCATCGCCTGCGCCGACCTTGAGGCCACCGTCGCGTTCTACCGCGAGACGTACGGCTTCGAGGTCACCCACACCGAGACCAACGAGGAGCAGGGCGTGCGCGAGGCCATGCTCCGGATCAACGGTACCGACGACGGCGGCGCGACCTACCTCCAGCTCCTCCAGCCCCTCAGCGAGGACTCGCCGGTCGGCCGGTGGCTCGCGAAGCACGGCGAGGGAGTCCACCACATCGCCTTCGGCACCGACGACGTCGACGGCGAGGCCGCGTCGCTGCGCGGCAAGGGCGTGCGGGTGCTGTACGACACCCCGCGCCGCGGCTCGATGGGATCGCGGATCACCTTCCTCCACCCGAAAGACTGCCACGGCGTGCTGACCGAGATCGTCACCGCCGCGACCGGCCAGGACGAGGCTCCGGCCACTGACGCGGACAGTCCCGGCCGGTAGAGTGGCCCAGCCGGGGCATGGGCCGTCGTCACGCCCTCGTCCCGGGCTCGGCCGGTGATCCGACACGCCCGCGAGGCGTTCCCCTCGCGGGCCAGGCACCACACGGATCAGCATTTCCACGACCAGGGGACGGATGGGACCGCGCAGTGCGGGGCTACGACGCCTACGAGCCTGACGACCACCTCTCGCGACTCGAAGCCGAGATGGCGCGGCTCAAGAAGGAGCGGGACAAGGCGGTCGATCACGCCGACGACCTGGGCTACCAGGTCGAGGTGCTGCGCGCCAAGCTGCACGAGGCCAGGCGGGCGCTGGCGCTGCGCCCCGCCTACGGCGACGCCACGGCCCACGCGGAGCAGCTGCTGCGCAACGCCCACATGCAGGCAGACCAGATGCGCGCCGACGCCGAGCGCGAGCTGCGCGAGGCCCGCATCAGGTCCCAGCGCGCGCTCCAGGAGCAGTCGGAACGGCGGGCGCGCCTGGAGGCCGAGCTGCACGCCGAGGCGGTCCGGCGCCGCCAGCAGCTCGACGAGGAGCTGGCGCAGCGCCGCTCCACCGTGGAATCCCACGTCAACGAGAACGTCGCCTGGGCCGAGCAGCTGCGCGCCCGCAGCGAGGCGCAGGCCCGGCGGCTGCTGGAGGACACCCGCGCCGAGTCCGAGCGTGCCCTGGCGCAGGCCAGGGCCGAGGCGCAGCGGCTGGCCGAGGAGGCGCGCCAGCGCGCCGCCGCCGAGGCCGAGGCGGCCCGTGCCGAGGCCGAGGACGTGCTGCGGCGCGCCAGGGCCGACGCCGAGCGGCTGCTGAACGCCGCCTCGGCGCAGGCGCAGGAGGCGTCCGATCACGCCGAGCGGCTGCGCGCCAGCGCGGCGGAGGAGGCGGAGGCGGGCCGCCGCGAGGCGGCCGGCATGGTCCGCGAGGCCGAGGAGCGCAAGGCCGAGGCCGACGCCGCGCTGCGCGCCGCCCGCGAGGAGGCCGAGCGGCTCGTCAGCGAGGCCAGCCAGCAGGCCGAGAAGCGGCGGGCGGCGGCTGAGACCGAGTACGAGCAGCGCACCGCGACCGCCAAGGCCGAGATCGCCCGTCTGGTCGGGGAGGCCACCGAGGAGGCCGACAGCCGCCGGGCCGAGGCCGAGCAGGTGCTCGCCGACGCGCGTGCCCGCGCCGAGCAGCTGATCGCGGAGGCCACGGAGGAGGCGCGCACCAAGTCCGCCGAGGAGTACGCCGCCCAGATCGCCGAGGCCGCCCGCACCGCCGAGGACGTGCTGAACAAGGCGTCCGAGGAGGCCCAGGCCACGAAGAAGGCCGCCGCGGAGGAGGCCGAACGGCTGCGCGCCGAGGCCGAGAAGGAGGCCGACCGGCTGCGCGCCGAGGCGCATGACGTCGCCGAGCAGCTCAAGGGCGCGGCCCAGGACGACACCAAGGAGTACCGGGCCAAGACCGTCGAACTCCAGGAAGAGGCGCGGCGGCTGCGCGGCGAGGCCGAGCAGCTGCGGGCCGAGGCCGCCGAGGAGGCCGAACGGCTGCGGGCGGAGGCGCGCCGCGAGTCCGTGCAGCAGATCGAGGAGGCCGCGGCCAGCGCCGAGGAGCTGCTGGCGCAGGCCAAGTCCGAGGCGGAGGAGACGCGCGCCGCGGCGGTCTCCGAGAGCGAGCGGGTGCGCACCGAGGCCATCGAGCGCGCCACGACCCTGCGCAACCAGGCCGAGCAGGCGCTGCGCAAGGCGCGCGCCGAGGCCGAGAAGACGCGCGACGAGGCCGCGGAGCACGCCGAGCGCGTCACCAGGGAGGCCGAGGAGGCGGCCGAGCGGCTGCGCGAGGAGACCAAGGCGGCCATCACGGCCGAACGCGAGGCCGCCACGGCCGAGTTGACGCGGCTGCGCGAGGAGGCCGAGCAGCGGGTCGTCCAGGCCGAGGAGTCGCTGATCGAGGCCCGCGCCGAGGCGGACCGGATGCGCGCCGACGCCAGCGCCGAGACCGAGCGGCTGCGCGCCGAGGCCGCCGAGCGCATCAAGTCGCTGACAGAGCAGGCCGAACGCGCCGCCCAGGAGATGCGGGACGAGGCGGCGGCCGACGCCGCCCGGTTCCGCGCCGAGGGCGAGGAGCAGGCGGTCCGGCTGCGCGGCGAGGCCACCACCGAGGCGGCCCGGGTGCGCGAGGAGGCGCAGGAGGCCGCCGACCGGGTGCGCGCCGAGGCCGCCGCGGCGGCGGAGCGCACGGCGAACGAGGCGGCGCAGGCGCTGGCGGCGGCACAGGAGGAGGCCGCACGGCTGCGCGCCGAGGGCGACCGCCTGCTGGCGGAGGCCCGGGACGAGGCGCACCGCGAGCGCGCCAGCGCCCGGGAGCAGAGCGAGGAGATGCTGGCCACGGCCCGTGCCCGCCTGGACGAGGCGGAGCGGCGCGCCGAGACGCTGGTGGCCGCGGCCGAGCACAAGGCGCAGCAGGTGCGGGACTCCGTGGCCGGGCTGCGGGAGGAGGCCGAGGCGGAGATCGCGGCCCGCCGCGCCGAGGCGCAGCGCGAGGCCGAGCGCGTGCTGCGGGCCTCCGCCGAGGAGAAGGAGGCCGCCTCCGCGCTGGCCGAACGCACCGTCAGGGACGCGATCGCGGAGGCGGAACGGCTGCGCGCCGCCGCGGAGCAGGCCGCCGAGCGGACGCGGGCGGAGGCCGACGAGATCAAGGACGAGGCGCGGCGCGAGGCGGCGCGCAAGCGGAGCGAGGCCGCTGCGCAGGCGGACGAGCTGATCTCCAAGGCGCAGGAGGAGGCGCTGCGCATCGCCGCCTCGGCCGAGGAGCAGTCCGACACCATGGTCGCGGCGGCGCGCAAGGAGGCCAGCCGCATCGTCAGTGAGGCGCAGGAGGCGGGCAGCGAGCTGGTCGAGAACGCCCGCAGCGACGCCAACCAGCTGCTGGAAGAGGGGCGGCGTGACGCGGCGTCGATCCGGGAGCGCGCCGAGGAGCACCGCGCCCGCGTTGAGGCCGAGATCGAGGAGCTGCACGACCGCGCCCGGCGGGAGGCGGCCGAGCTGTCGCGGGCCGCGGGCGAGCGCGTGGACAAGCTGGTCAAGGCGGCCGAGGAGCAGCGCGCCGAGGCGCGGGCGGCGGCCGAGACCACGATCTCGGAAGCCAACGCCGAGGCGAGTAAGGTACGTATCTCCGCGGTGAAGAAGGCGGAGAGCCTGCTGAAGGAGGCCGAGCGGCAGCGGGCCGAGATCCTGCGGGAGGCGCGGGAGCAGCGGGACGCCGCCGAACGGGAGGCCAAGCGGATGGTCGAGGAGGGCAAGCGTGAGCTGGAGAAGCTCGCCCGCCGCCGCGAGGACATCAACGCTGAGATCTCCCGTGTCCAGGACGTGCTGGAGGCGCTGGAGACGTTCGAGGCACCCAAGCCGGCCGGCGGGTCTGCCGCCGGCTCCGGGGGCGGTGCCAAGGACGGCTCCCGGGACAAGGGCGCCGTGGCAGCGGGCGCGGGCGGGTCCCGTCAGGGGCCCAAGAAGTCCGGCCGCTGACCCCGGGTTACGTCACCGTTCCGCCGTTCGGCGAAGAAACAGGGGAGCATTCTCCACACAGAATGGCGAACCGCTCGAAGACACGCCGGTCGCCCCCTAGGATTGCCTGCCGAGGGCGGACCCTGCTTGAGAACCCGTCTGAGAAATCCCGAAGGCTGATCAAAGCTGAGGAGCTCGACCTCGAAGCGCTGAACGCCCAGGCCCAGGTCACCAAACTCACTCATCCGTCTGAAGCGACAGGAACCCCATGAGCGACACTTCCACCTCCCCCTTCGGCTTCGATCTCGTGCGGCGCGGCTACGCCCGTGAGCAGGTGGACGACCGCATCTCGAAGCTCATCGCCGACCGCGACAGCGCACTGGCCCGTATCTCGTCCCTGGAGAAGCGGATCGAGGAGCTGCACCTCGAGTCGCAGAACGCCCAGGCCCAGATCGCGGATGCCGAACCGTCATACGCCGGCCTCGGGGCCCGGGTCGAGAAGATCCTCCGTCTCGCCGAGGAGGAGGCGAAGGATCTGCGGGAGGAGGCTCGCCGCGCGGCCGAGCAGCACCGCGAGCTCGCCGAGAGCGCGGCCCAGCAGGTGCGCAACGACGCCGAGGCGTACGCCGCCGAGCGCAAGGCCAAGGCCGAGGAAGAGGGCGCCCGCATCATCGAGAAGGCCAAGGGCGAGGCCGCCGCGGCCCTGGCCGAGGCCGAGAAGGACGCCCAGGCCAAGCGCGAGGAGGCCGACTCCCTCTTCGAGGAGACCCGGGCCAAGGCGGCGCAGGCGGCGGCCGACTTCGAGACCAACCTGGCCAAGCGGCGCGAGCAGTCCGAGCGTGACCTCGCCTCGCGGCAGGCCAAGGCCGAGAAGCGGCTGGCGGAGATCGAGCACCGCGCCGAGCAGCTGCGCCTGGAGGCGGAGAAGCTGCGCACCGACGCCGAGCGCCGGGCGCGCCAGACCGTCGAGACGGCGCAGCGGCAGGCCGAGGACATCGTGGCGGACGCCAACGCCAAGGCCGACCGCATCCGCAGCGAGTCCGAGCGCGAGCTGGCGGCGCTGACCAACCGCCGCGACAGCATCAACGCCCAGCTGACCAACGTCCGCGAGATGCTGGCCACGCTGACCGGCGCCCAGGTCGCCGCGGCCTCCCTCGGCGACTCGGACGACTCCGACGAGGGCCTCGGCAAGGGCGTGCCGGCGCAGCAGTCCCGCTGAACCGCCGCGTACGGCACCTGCTTCACTCGAACGGCGCAGGGGTGGCCGCCTCACCGGGCGGCGACCCCTGCGCCGTCCTAGCGTCGATGGCGTGATCGAGCTGTCGGGGCTGACCAAGCGTTACGGCGCGCGGACGGCGGTGGAGGACCTCACGTTCGCCGTGCGGCCCGGCATGGTGACGGGCTTTCTCGGCCCCAACGGCGCCGGCAAGTCGACCACGATGCGGCTGATCCTGGGCCTGGACCGGCCCACCAGCGGCGACGTGCGCATCGACGGCCGGCGGTACGAGGAGCTGCGTGAGCCGCTGCGCGTCATCGGTGCCCTGCTGGAGGCCAGGTCCGTGCACCCGGGCCGTACCGCCTACCACCACCTGCTGTGGCTGGCGCAGAGCAACGGCATCCCCGAGCGGCGGGTGGGCGAGGTGCTGGACCTGGTGGGCCTGACGGCCGTGGCCAAGAAGCGGCCGAAGGCGTTCTCGCTGGGGATGGGCCAGCGCCTGGGCATCGCCAGCGCGCTGCTGGGCGACCCGCGCATCCTGATGTTCGACGAGCCGGTCAACGGGCTCGACCCCGAGGGCATCCACTGGATCCGCCACGTCATGAAGCGCCTGGCGGCCGAGGGCCGCACGGTGCTGGTCTCCAGCCACCTGATGAGCGAGATGGCGCTCACCGCCGACCACCTGGTCGTCATCGGGCAGGGCAGGCTGCTGGCGGACACCTCCATGCGGCGCTTCATCGAGGAGAACGCCCGGTCGTTCGTGCGGGTGCGCGCCCCGGAGCGGGAGCGGCTGCGCGACGTGCTCACCGGAGCGGGCCTGACCGTGGCGCCCGAGGCGGACGGGCCGGGCCTTGAGGTGGAGGGCGGCGGCGAGGTGGCGGCCCGCGTCGGCGAGCTGGCGGCCGGCCACGGCCTGGCCCTCCACGAGCTGAGCCCCCGCCGCGCCTCCCTGGAGGAGGCGTTCATGCGGCTGACGCAGGCCGCGGTCGAGTACCACGCGCACCAGGCACGGCCCGGGGACGGTGGCTGAACGTGGCGCGCATGCGGCGGGTGCTGCGGTCGGAGTGGACGAAGATCCGGTCCGTGCGGTCCACCGTGTGGACGCTGGCCTCGGCCCTGGTGGTGACCGTGGCGCTCGGCATGCTCATCAGCGGGCTGGTCCGGCACTCCTTCGACGACCTCTCCCGCGAGGACCGGCTCACCTTCGACCCGACGTACACCAGCTTCGCAGGCACCTCGCTGGGCCAGCTGGCCATGATCGCCTTCGGCGTCCTGGTGGTGTCGACGGAGTACGGCACCGGCACCATCCGGGCCTCACTGGCAGCGGTACCGCAGCGCGGGACGCTGATGGCCGCCAAGCTGCTGGTGGCGACGGCGCTGGCGCTGCTGGTGGGGATGGCCACCAGCTTCCTGGCGTTCCTCCTCGGCCAGGCCATGCTGGGCCCGTACCGGACGTCGCTGGGCGAGCCGGGTGTGACGCGGGCGGTCGTCGGCGGCGGCCTGTACATGGGGCTGATGGCGCTCTTCGCGATGGGCGTGGCGTGGACGCTGCGCTCGGCGATGCTGTCGTTCGGGGTGCTGATCCCCTTCTTCTTCATGATTTCGAGCATCCTGGCCAATGTGGAGGCGACGAAACGGGTCGGTGACTACCTGCCGGACGTCGCCGGCTCGAGGATCATGGCCGTGGTGGAGACCGGGGACCGCCCCTACGGGCCGTGGACCGGGCTGCTCATCATGGTGCTGTGGGTGGCCGCCGCCGTGCTCGCCGGCTACCTGGTGCTCCGGCAGCGGGACGCCTGACGCGGGCCCCGCCCGCGCGGCGGGCCCTCACCGCGCCGCCCGCCGCCCGCCGCTATGCCGCCAGCCGCTATGGTCATAGGCCGAACGGGGGCGGTTTCGAGTCCATACGGAGTACGCCCTAAGCACCGACCAGGGGCAGAACGGATGATCGAGGCAGTCGGCCTGACGAAGAGCTACGGCTCCCAGACGGCCGTGTACAACCTGTCATTCCAGGTGCAGCCAGGCAAAGTCACCGGCTTTCTCGGCCCGAACGGGGCGGGCAAGTCCACGACCATGCGCATGATCCTCGGCCTGGACGCGCCGACGAGCGGCACCGTGACCATCAGCGGCTACCCGTACCGGAAGCTGCCGAACGCGCCGCGCCACGTGGGCGCGCTGCTGGACGCGGGCGCCAGACACGGCGGGCGCAGCGCGCGGGCGCATCTGCTGTGCCTCGCGCAGCTCGCGGGCATCCCGTCGCGGCGGGTGGACGAGGTCCTCGGCATCGTGGGGCTGACCAACGTCGCAAACAAGCGCGCCAAGGACTTCTCGCTCGGCATGGGCCAGCGCCTGGGGATCGCGGCCGCCCTGCTGGGCGACCCGCAGGTGCTGCTGTTCGACGAGCCGGTCAACGGGCTCGACCCCGAGGGCATCCTGTGGGTGCGGAACCTCATGAAGCAGCTGGCCTCAGAGGGGCGGACGGTGTTCGTCTCCAGCCACCTGATGAGCGAGATGGCGCAGACCGCCGACCACCTGATCGTGATCGGCCGCGGCCAGCTGATGGCGGACATGCCGGTGCGGGAGTTCATCGAGCGCAACTCCACCGGCTTCGCGCGCGTGCGTACCCCCGACGGTGACCCGGGCCAGCGCGAGAAGCTGGTCGGCGAGCTGACCCGCGCCGGCGGCCAGGTGCAGCCGGAGGAGGACGGCGCGTTGCGGGTGACCGGCCTGGACCTGCCGCGCATCAGCGACCTGGCGCACGCGGCGGGCGTGCGGCTGTGGGAGCTGTCGCCGCACCAGGCGTCGCTGGAAGAGGCGTACATGCGCATGACGCAGGGCGCCGTGGACTACCGCTCCACGGCCGGCCAGCCGGGCCCGGCGCCGGTGCCGGGCATGCCGCCCGGCCAGCCTGTGCCGGGCCAGCCGCCCATGGCGGCGCCCATGACGCCGCCGCAGGGGCACCCGGGCCAGCCGCCAGCCGCGCCGCCGCACGCCCCGGCCCACGCACCCGGAACCGCCATGCCGAGCCCCGAGGACGCCCGATGAGCACGCCCCCCACTCCGCAGATGCCGCCGCAGATGCCGCCGCAGCCCGCGCAGCAGCAGTACCCGCCGCACCAGCAGCACCTCCCGCCGCAGCAGCAGTACGCCGCTCAGCAGCAGTACGCGCCGCCGCAGGGGCACCCGGGCCAGCCGCCGGCCCCGTCCGCGCAGCCGGCGCCGGGCACCGCCGTCCCCGGTGCCGGGCGCAGCCACTTCGGGCACGCGCTGCTGTCGGAGTGGACGAAGATCCGCACGGTCCGCTCGACGATGTGGACGCTCGTGCTGATGTTCGTCCTGACCGTGGGCATCGGCCTGCTGGTCGCCGCCGCGCTGAGCGGCGAGGACTACACCGGCATGCCGCTGCTCTCCAGCGGCCTGTTCGGCCTGATGCTCGGCCAGCTGTGCATCATCACCCTCGGCGTGCTCGTGATCACCTCCGAGTACGGCACCGGCATGATCCGGACCACGCTGACCGCCTGCCCGCACCGGGGCCGGGTGCTGCTGGCGAAGGCCGTGGTCTTCTTCCTGCTGTCCTTCACGATGACGCTGGCCGCGACCGCCCTCACCGCGCTCTTCACCTCGTCGCTGCTCAGCGGCCAGACGGTCCCGCCGGAGGACTGGGACGATCCGGTCATGAAGGACTCGGTCGAGAACGGCGAGCTGGTCGCCTCCAGCGGTCACTGGCTGGGCGCGACGGTGGGCGCGGCGCTGTATGTCGCGCTGCTCGGCCTGCTGGGCCTGGCCGTCGGCGCGCTGCTGCGCCACTCGGCCGGCGCGATCACCACGATGGTGGGCCTGGTGCTGCTGCCGCTGGTGCTCGCGCTGTTCATGATGGTCGACAGCCTGTCCGGGCTCAGGGACGCGCTCATCGAGTACTCCCCGCTGAACGGCCTGGCCTCGCTGTACCGCCTGCCGTTCCAGGGCGGCACGGACACCGGCTGGCCGCTGCTGGGACTGCTGGCCGCCGTCACCGTGGCGGCACTGGTCGCCGCCTACGCCAAGCTGACGGCTACGGACGTCTGACGGCGCCCGCGTGCCGCACGGCAGCGCCCCGGGACCCGCGGGTTCCGGGGCGCTGCCGTGGCGCTGCACGGTCCGGGGTCCGGTGGCGGCGTTCCGGCCCGGTCGGCCCGCCGGGTCGTCAGTACCACGTGGGCCGCCCGGAGCGCCGGGGCCGGGCGGAGCGGCGGTCCCGGGCGTTCCAGCACGGGCGGTGCCAGTGTCTGCGCTCGTCCACGTCCCCCATGGCCGGCCAGGCCACGACGTGCGGCACGCGCGGCGGGATCTCCTGGTCGCAGCCGGGACACCGGTAGTGCTTGACGGCCGCGCTGGCGGTGATGCCGCGCACTACCCACTGCTCGCCCCGCCAGTCAGCGGTGTGTTCCAGGCCGTACCGGGCGGCGCTGGCGTCGGGGCGGTCCGGCTTCTGGCCGCGGGGGCGGTTGCGACGCGGGGACACGGGACACCTCGGGACTGGGATCGGGGACTGGGATCAGGGGCTGGGAGGGGCGGGGAACCTGCCGGTTTGTCAACCTATTTATCTGAGTCTAGTCACGCTTCCGCCCGTTCTGGCGGCCCCCGCACGTCCGGCCGCGTGCGCCCGGCGGCGCCCCGCGACCCAGATCATCGGAAAAAACTGCCGCTGTCCCGTGCCCTTGTCACGTGCCACGCGTTACACAAGAAAACATCTTCCGCGTCCGCACGGACCTGACGACGGGCTTCCGCGGGGGCGTTCCCGGGGACGTACCACAGGGACGCGTGGGACACGGGGCGGATGCCGCGCGGGCGGCGAGAGGGAGGGCGGATGGCAGCGGGCGGCCAGAAGCTGCGCGTCGGAGCGTTCCTGCTGGCGGGGCAGTTCCCCGGCCAGGGGCAGCACGAGCCGCTGCGGCGGGCGCTGCGCGCGGCGACGGCGGCCGAGGAGGCCGGGCTGGACTCGGTGTGGCTGGCCGAGCACCACTTCGTGCCGTACGGGGTGTGCCCGTCGGCGGCCACGTTCGCGGCGCTGCTTCTGGGCCAGACCCGCCGCATCGGCGTCGGCACGGCGGTCAGCGTGATGTCCACCGCCCATCCCGTGGCGCTGGGCGAGCAGGCCGCGCTGCTGCACGTGCTCTCCTCCGGCCGGTTCACGCTCGGCGTGGGCCGGGGCGGGCCGTGGGTGGACCTGGAGGTCTTCGGCACGGGCCTGGCGGCGTACGAGCAGGGCTTCCCCGAGGCGCTCGACCTGCTGCTGCGCTGGCTGCGGGAGCCGCGCGTGGGGGCG
Source organism: Streptomyces sp. 7-21 (assembly GCF_016741785.1). Classification (GTDB taxonomy): domain Bacteria; phylum Actinomycetota; class Actinomycetes; order Streptomycetales; family Streptomycetaceae; genus Streptomyces. Next base: position 302,532 of record NZ_JAERRL010000001.1, on the reverse strand, counting down.
GACGGCGAGCGGTACCGCTTCCGCGAGGTGCCGGTGGTGCCGCGTCCCGCCCCCGCCCCAGACGACGGGAACGGCGGGAGGGACGGGGCCGGCGCTGGCGGCGGAGCCGGGCTGCCCGCGCCGCCGGTCGTGGTGGCCTGCACCTCCCCCGGCACGGTGCGGCTGGCGGGCGAGCGCGGCCTGCCGATGCTGCTCGGGATGCACGTCGGCGACGACGAGAAGGCGGAGGCGGTGGCGCAGTGGCGCGCGGCGGCCCGGGAGGCGGGGCTGAGCGAGGAACGCATCGAGGCGGCGGCGGGGCTGCACGTCTCGGCGGGCGTGGCGCAGGTGGCCGACAGCCACAGCGAGGCGGTGCAGACGCTCCGCGGCGCCCTGCCCGGCTGGCTGCGCCAGGGGCTGGCCGCCCATCAGACCGTGGACGGCCGGGAGCGCCGGATGCGGGACCCGCTGGCCTACACCGAGCTGCTGAGCGAGCTTCATCCGGTGGGCGATCCGGCGCTGTGCGCCGAGCGGCTGGCCAGGACGGCAGCGCGCACGGGGATCAGCCGCTTCGCGCTCATGGTCGAGGGGTCGGGAGGCGCGGCGGCCACGGAGCGGAACGTGCGGCGCCTCGCCGAGGACGTGCTGCCGCTCCTCCCCGGGCACGCGGGGAGGGCGGCAGCATCAGCGGGCACCGGTCCCGGCGGCGCCGCGGCTGAACCTTTCAGCAGTCGCGCAGCTCCGGCGACTGGTTGAGGATCTGGCTGCGGACGGAGGTGAATTGCTCCAGAGTCTCCTGGGGGCCGTCGAACGGGAAGACGGCCACCCGGTGGCAGTTCTGGAAGGCCAGCCGCACGCCGAAGTGACGCTGGAGCGCGCCGCGGATGGCGTCACTGGCGAGCGCGCGCAGCAGCTGGCCGCGGGCCTGCTCGTCCGGCGGGGGCGTGGTGTTGTCGGCGAAGGGTCCGCCGTCCACCTTGAGCTGGGCGACGAGATTGCTGATCATGTCCCAGGCGTAAGGCAGGGACGTCCGGACACAGTCGATGAACTCCGCCTCATCGACCTCGCCTCGCTCCGCCTGCTGGAGCAGCGCTGGTGGGACGTCGAGCGACATGAGATCTCCTCTCACGACCCCCTTGCGCAGGGGATCAAGCGGACGAGCCTTCGGGATGCCACCGCCGATAGCCACCCCGCTAAGGCGGCGGGCTTCGTTGGCCAACGGTAGGGTGCGGGGCGCGTGCATGTCAGCGGAATGGGCACATAACTGGCCATTGTCGAATCCGGCGATTCGGCCCATTTCGACCTCCTCGCCGTCCACTTGGCGCCCGCGCCCGCCGGTCCAGTAGCGTGGCGGACCATGCGTCTCGTGATCGCCCGCTGCTCCGTTGACTACGTCGGACGGCTCACCGCCCACCTGCCCTCGGCGCCCCGGCTGATCCTCGTCAAGGCCGACGGCTCCGTGTCCATCCACGCCGATGACCGGGCATACAAGCCGCTCAACTGGATGTCGCCGCCGTGCACGCTCAAGGAGGAACCGGCCACGGAGGGTGCGGACGGCGGCACGGGGCACGCCGTGTGGACCGTGACCAACAAGGCGGGTGAGCGCCTGATCATCACCATGGAAGAGGTGCTCCACGACTCCAGCCACGAACTGGGCGTCGATCCCGGCCTGATCAAGGACGGTGTGGAAGCCCACCTCCAGGAGCTGCTGGCCGACCGCATGGAGACGCTGGGCGAGGGCTGGACGCTGATCCGGCGCGAGTACCCCACGGCGATCGGCCCCGTCGACATCCTCGGCAGGGACGCGGAGGGCACGACCGTCGCGATCGAGATCAAGCGGCGCGGCGAGATCGACGGCGTCGAGCAGCTCACCCGCTACCTGGAGCTGCTCAACCGCGATCCCCGGCTCGCCCCCGTGGTGGGGGTGTTCGCCGCGCAGGAGATCAAGCCGCAGGCGCGGACGCTGGCGACGGACCGGGGCATCCGCTGCGTGACGCTCGACTACGACGCCCTGCGCGGCACGGACGACGACAAGCTGCGGCTGTTCTGACGGCCGGTCAGCCGCTGCCCGGGCGCCGGTCAGAGCGTGGGGGTACCGGTGGCGTCGCCGGTCTCGCCGCCCTCCACCGTGCCGCCTGGGTCTCCCCCCGTAGCCCCTTCCGAGGTGCCGCCGGCGGGGTCGCCGCCGTCGCTGTCCCCGCCGCTTCCCCCGTCGCTGCTGCCCTCGCTCGGGCTGCCGGACGGGCTCCCGGACGGGGAACCGGCGCCGTCGCTGTCCCCGTCGCTGCTGCCCTCGCTCGGGCTGCCGGACGGGCTCCCCGACGGGGAACCGCCGCCGTCGCTGTCCCCGTCGCTGCTGCCCTCGCTCGGGCTGCCGGACGGGCTCCCCGACGGGGAACCGCCGCCGTCACTCCCGGTCTCGCTGGGCGAGCCGGGTCCGGTGGTGCCGGGCGTGCCGGAGCCGGTCTCCTCGTCGGCCGGCTCGCTGGAGCCGGCTCCGGTGCCGTCGCTCTCGCTGGCCGACGGGTCGCCGGGGCCCTCAGACTCCTCCTCCGGCGAGTTCTCCGGCGGGTCGCTGGGGGTGTCCTCGGGCGAGGCGGGCGTGTGCTCGTCGCGGGGGGTGTGGGTGTCGGTGACGACCGGACCGGTGTCGTTGGCGTCCTCCGGTTCGTCCTCCTCGGAGGTCATGCCGAGGGTGACGACCGTGCCGAGGACGACGGCAAGCAGCGCCGCCGCCCCGGCGGTGAGCGCGTTGCGGCGGCCGCGGCCGGCGGCCTCGCGGGTGCCGGGCTCGTGACCGGCGCCGCGGTCGATGAGCTGGGTCGGCTCGTCCTCCGCCGCCAGCGCCGCGGGCTCGTGGGGCGGCACGGGCGACGGCGGGGCGGCGGGCGAGCCCAGCCGCGGCGTCGTCTCCGGCAGCACCGGCACCGGCGCGGTCATGGGCCCGGTCGGCGCGGCCTGGCGCTCCAGGTCGGCGACCAGCGCCAGCGCGCGGCGGTCCACGACCGTGCCGCCGGTGTCGGAGAGCACGCCGTGCAGCGCGGTGGACGCTTCCAGTTCGGTGCGGGCCCGGTCGAGCTGGCCGCGGCAGAGCGCCAGCACGCCCAGCTCGTGGTGGAAGTACGCCTGCTGCGAGACCTCGCCCGCGGCCCGGGCGGACTCGGAGCCGCAGCGCAGCATCCACTCCCAGGCACCCCACAGCGGCGAGGCCGCCAGCAGCGGCGCGGCGGCACGCGCGAGCCGGACGGCGTCGGCGGCCTGCCCGTCGCGCTGGGCGGCGCGCGCGGTGGCGAGCAGCGCGAGCGCCTCGTCGTACGCGGCGGCCGGCGCGGCGGACGGCTCGGAGAGCCAGCGCGCGTAGTAGGCGCACGCGGTGCGGATGCGGCCGTCCGCGCCCTCGGCGTACCCCGCCCGCGCCAGGGTGGCGGCGACCCCGTCCGCCAGCCGCTGGCCCGGGCCGGATCCCGCGAGCAGCCCGGCGTCGCTCAGGTCGGCCAGGTGCGCGGCCGCCTCGGCGCTGCCGGTGAGCGCGGCGAGGTGGTCGGGGCCCGGCATCTCGCCGCCGAGGGCCACGGCGTAGCGCAGGATCTCCTGGGCCGGGCCCGGCAGCCCGGCCGCCAGGCGCGGCACCACCGAGGCGGCGTCCGGCAGCGGCGGTCCCTCGGCCCCGGACACTCCCTGGGCATCGCGCTGCCGCAGCAGGGCGGCGGCCTGGAGGAACCGCGGCGGCAGGCCCTGGCTGGCGAGCCACAGGTCGCCCGCCCAGTCGGTCTCGGCCGTGGTGAGCGGGCGCCCGGCCGCGCTCTCCAGCAGGTCGAGGCAGGCGGTGCGGCTGAGCCCGGTGAGGGTCAGCTCCTCGACCCGTCCGGCCGTGGCGGGGGCGGGCACCCCGGGGGACACGGCGAAGAGGAAGGCGCACTCGGGGGTGGCGTCCAGCAGGCCGTCGAGCGCCTCGCCGCCGGTCTCCAGGTCGTCGACCACGACGACGGCGCCGACCTCACGCAGCGCGGCGGCCAGCTCCCGGCCGGCCGGACGGTAGCCCGGGGAGTGGTGGGTGGCGGCGTACAGGGCGTGGAGCAGGTCGTCGGCGGTGCGCTGCCGCCCGCTCAGGCGCACCACGCCGTCGGGGGCCAGGTCGGCCGTGGCGCGCGCGACCTCGTCCAGCACGGTCGTGCGCCCGGTGCTCGGCGCGGCGACGAGCCGTACTGAACGGCCGCGTGCGAGGAGCCGGGTGAGCCGCTGGATGACCTCCTGGCGCTCCAGCAGCAGCGGTTCGTCGGCGGCCCGCTCGTCCTGGCCGGGCCGGACGGGCGGCCGGCGGGTGACGCCGGGACGGCGGCCGGGAGGGCAGGGCTCGATCTCACTGCCGTCCACGGGATTGACGGTGAGCAGGAAGTCGCCCGCCACCAGCTCGACGGCCCGGCGGGGGCCGTCATCGCCCTGGGCGTGAGGCGCCGGGAAGTTGGGATCCATGTCCTCGGTCCGTTGTCTCGAGACGTGAACGGCTCGGTGCCGCGGCACCGCCTGGCCGGAGCAACGGTACTCTCCCTCGGCCCGCGTGCGTGGGGGAGGCGGGCGGTTACGGGGCGATCGTGAGGATTCTGTGAAGCCGGGTGGCGACGAGCACCCGGTGCATGCGCGGCGGAACGTCGCGCAGCACGAGTCTGCGGCCGCAGCGGCCCGCGCGGCGGTGCGCGCCCATGAGGACGCCGAGCCCGGTGGCGTCCCACGAGTCGAGCCCTCGCAGATCGAGCACGAGGTCCCCCTCCCCCGCGTCCACCGCCTCGTGCAAGACGGCCCGGACGTCCGCTGCGCTGCGGACGTCGAGGCACCCGCCGACGACGACCAGCTCGGCGTGGTCGCCCGTGATGTGCATAGGTGCTCCGCTCCTGGTTGTCCGTATGGCTGGGCTCAGCCCGTGACGGCTGACGGCGGTGGGCGTGGCCGCCGTGCGCGCGGGGCACGCGCGCGGCAACGGGCCCCCGGCCCGGCGGCGGACCGGCGCCGGGCCGGGGCCGCGGCCCTTCAGTAGGGGTAGAAGCCCTGGCCGCTCTTGCGGCCGATGTCCCCGGCGTCCACCATGCGCCGCATGAGTTCGGGCGGGGAGAACTTCTCGTCCCGGCACTCGGCGTAGATGTTCTCCGTGGCCTTCAGCAGCACGTCGATGCCGGTGAGGTCGGCCGTGGCCAGCGGGCCCATGGCGTGCCCGAAGCCGAGGCGGCAGGCCGTATCGATGTCCTCGGCGCTGGCGACGCCCGACTCGTACAGCCGCACGGCCTCGACCACGAGCGCCGAGATGAGCCGGGTGGTGACGAAACCGGCGACGTCCCGGTTGACGACCACGCAGGTCTTGCCGGTGGACTCGGCGAACTCCCGGGCGGCGGCGAGCGTTTCGTCGCTGGTCTTGTGGCCCCGCACCAGCTCGCACAGCCGCATCACCGGCACCGGCGAGAAGAAGTGCGTGCCGACGACGCGTTCGGGGCGGCGGGTGGCCGCGGCCAGCTTGGTCAGCGGGATGGCCGAGGTGTTGGAGGCCAGCACGGTGGTGTCGCTGACGATGTCCTCGAGCGCGCGGAACAGGTCGCGCTTGACGTCGGCGTCCTCGTAGACGGCCTCCACGACGATCTCGGCCCCGGCCGCGGCGCCGAGGTCGGTCGTGGTGGTGACGCGGGACAACGTTGCCTCCGCGTCGGCCTGGGTCATGGTGCCCTTCGCCACGAAGCGGGAGCAGGACGACTCGATGGCGGCCCTGCCGCGCGCCAGCGCCTCGTCCGTCAGATCGCGCAGCACGACCTCCCAGCCCGCCTGGGCGGCGACCTGCGCGATGCCGGACCCCATCAGTCCGGCCCCGATGACGGCAAGCTTCCTGGCCACGTGTGATCTCCCTTGATCCATGCCGGGGTCCTGCTCCGGGCGGGCCCGCCCGGGGCGAACACTTTAAGGGTCCGTCCTCACAGGGGGCACCGCGGCCGCCGCGGCGGCGAAGGCGGGCACCGTCCCGCCCGCGGCTTCCCGCCGGGCCGGGCGCGCCGTGAACGGTGTTCCCTGTGAGGACGGACCCTAGTCCTCGTCGGCCCGGCGCGGTGGGCGGGTCGCGGGTAAAGAGACACGCGTCACGCCGAGGCGGCGAGCGGACGGCGCGCGTAGTCGCGCACCCGCGGGCTCAGCAGCTGCTCGGCGGCGTCCAGTTTCCCGAGCGCGAGGGCGGCGATGTCGTCAACCGCCATGCCGCTGCGCAGCCCCTCCACGACGGTGCTGAAGACCGTGCTGTTGACGGCGACGAGCTGCATGGCGACCATCTCCGGCACGTGGTCGCCCGGCGCGGCGCCGGAGACCTCGCGCATCGTCTCGGTCAGGCGCTTGCCGATCTCGTACTGCATGCGCACCAGGCGGTCCCGCAGCGTCGGGGAGGACTGCGCGACGTGCACGAAGCGGTCGAAGCCCTCGGCCAGCCCGGAGCGGGCGTTGCGTTCCTCGATGTCCCGTCGCAGCGCCGCGAACAGCGCCTCGGCGGCGGACACCCCGGGGGCACGCTCGCGCACGCAGCGGGAGGGGTAGTCCACCGTCTCCTCTTCCCGGTCGAAGAAGAGGTCCTCCTTGGAGGCGAAGTAGTTGTAGACGGTGTTGACGGAGACGTCGGCGGCCTCCGCGATCTCGGCGACGGTGACGTCGTCGAAGCCTCGTTCCATGAACAGGGCCGTGGCGACGTCGGAGATGAACTGCCTGGTCCGACGCTTCTTCCGTTCTCTCAGACCAGCCATACTCTTCACTCTAACCAGAGTTGATCAAACTGAAAACTTGGACCCATTGCATTTTTGGGGTCAGCTCTTGTTGTGTAGGGTGCATGGCTCCGATCCTGTCCACCAGCGGGCTCGCCCGCACCTTCGAGACCAAGCACGGGACCGTCGAAGCGGTACGCGGCATCACCATGTCCGTCGAGCAAGGGGAGACGCTCGGCTTCCTCGGCCCCAACGGCGCGGGCAAGAGCACCACCCTGCGCATGCTGACCACCCTGCTGCCCCCGTCCCGTGGCACCGCGATGGTCGCCGGCCACGACCTGGCCCGCGAGCCGGAGGCCGTACGCCAGCGCATCGGCTACGTCGCCCAGTCCGGCGGCGTCTCCCCGGAAGAGACCGTCCGCGACGAACTCACCCTCCAGGGCCGCCTGTACCGGCTGTCCAAGTCCCAGGCCCGGCGCCGCACCGAGCAGCTGGCGCGGGACCTCGACCTCGTCGAGCTGCTCGACCGCAAGTGCTCCGAGCTGTCCGGCGGCCAGCGGCGGCGCCTGGACATCGCCATGGCGCTCACCCACCGGCCGTCGATCCTCTTCCTCGACGAGCCCACCACCGGCCTCGACCCGGGCAGCCGGGCCGACGTGTGGGACCTGGTCCGCCGCGTCCGCGCCGAGCAGGGCACGACCGTGTTCCTGACGACGCACTACCTCGACGAGGCGGACGCGCTCGCCGACCGGCTGATCATCGTCGACGGCGGCCGGATCGTCGCCGAGGGAACACCGCAGGACCTGAAGATGCGCTACTGCGGCTCCCCCCACGCCTCGCTGCAGGACACGTTCATCGCCATCACCGGACACGGCCCCAAGCAGCACGAGGCCGAGCCCGTCGCCGTCTGACCTTCAGGCCCCCTCACCACGGCCCTCACCACGGAACGGATCTCTCCGCACACCATGTCTTCCCTGTCCACCACCCTCTCCGACACCGGGCTGATCTTCGGCCGCTACATGCGGCAGACGCTCCGGTCCAAGGTCGGCGTCATCTTCGGGCTGCTCCAGCCCACCCTCTTCCTGGTCTTCTTCGGCCCGCTGCTGGAGGACATCCGGCTGAGCGACTCCGGCGACTCCTGGCAGGTCCTGGTGCCCGGACTGCTCGTGCAGCTCGGGCTGTTCAGCGCCGCGTTCGTGGGCTTCGGCCTCATCATGGAAAAGCAGCAGGGCGTCATCGAGCGGATGCGGGTCACGCCCGTCAGCCGCCTCGCCCTCCTCCTCGGCAGGGTGCTGCGGGACGTCGTCCAGCTGGTGGTGCAGTCGGCGATCCTGGTGCTGCTCGGCTACGCCTTCGGCCTGCGCGCGCCGGTGGTGGGCGTGCTGATCGGCTTCCTGTTCGTCGCCGTGCTCGCCATCTCCCTGGCCTCCCTGTCCTACGCCTTCGCGATGCGCGTGGAGACCATGCAGGAGTTCGCGCCGGTCATCAATTCCCTGAACCTGCCGGCGATGCTGCTCTCCGGCGTGCTGCTGCCCATGGCGCTGGCCCCGGCCTGGCTGGACACGATCTCCCACTTCGTGCCGTTCCGCTACATCGTCGACGCCGTCCGCGCCGCCTTCGTCGGCGAGTACGGTGACGGCGACCTCGCCGTCGGCGCCGCCGTGGCCGGCGTGTTCGCCCTGATCTCCCTCTTCCTCGGCACCCGGCTGTTCCGCAGGGCCGGCGCCTGACGGCCGGTCCTCACCCGCGGTGCGGGCGGCGGGCGCGGGAGTAGCCTCGCTGCCATGGTGAACCTGACGCGGATCTACACGCGGACCGGAGACGACGGCACGACGGCGCTCGGCGACAACAGCCGCACCGCCAAGACCGACCTGCGCATCGCCGCGTACGCCGACACCAACGAGGCGAACGCGGTCATCGGGACGGCGCTGGCCCTCGGCAACCTGCCCGAGGACGTCAGCGCCGTCCTCGTCCGCGTGCAGAACGACCTGTTCGACGTCGGCGCCGACCTGAGCACCCCGGTCACCGAGAACCCGGCGGTGCCGCCGCTGCGCGTCGAGCAGAGCTACATCGACCGGCTGGAAGCGGACTGTGACCGCTTCCTCGCTGGCCTGGAGAAGCTGCGCAGCTTCATCCTGCCCGGCGGCACGCCCGGCGCCGCCCTGCTCCACCAGGCGTGCACCGTGGTGCGGCGGGCGGAGCGCTCGACGTGGGCGGCGCTGGAGGTACACGGCGAGACCATGAACGCCCTGACGGCCACGTACCTCAACCGCCTGTCCGACCTGCTGTTCATCCTCGCCAGGACCGCCAACGCCGAGCGCGGCGACGTGCTGTGGGTCCCGGGCGAGAACCGCTGACCCCCTGACCGCCCGCGCGTCAGGCCGCGGGCGGATCCTCCCGGCCCGCCGCCGCGGCGGGCCGGGACGCCTCCGGCACCGCCGGTTCCGCCGGCTGTGCCGGCTGCGCCGGTGGCTTCTTCGGCCAGATCGTGTACGTCAGCGCCACGATGCCGTGGATGACCAGCGCCTTCACCGCCGTGTCCTGCCAGCCGCGCAGCGGCGCCGCCTGGTCCGCGTCACCGACGATGGCGGCCATCGCCTCCAGCACGGCCAGCGCCAGCGCCACGGCCACCAGCGTCATCAGCCACAGCCGCCACTCGTGCCGCGCCCGCGCCTTGCCGTACCGGGGCGGCTTCGGCGGCCGGGGCGCCCCGTCCAGCCGGTGCGCGGCGTGCCCGTCCGCCCACCGGATCATGTAGTGCCCGTAGGCCACGGTGAACCCCAGGTACAGCGCCGCCAGGCCGTGCCCGAACGACGGCTCGGCGCCGTTCCGCAGGTCCAGCGCGGTCGCCGCCAGCAGCAGCACGTCGACCAGCGGCACGCACGCCAGCAGCACCGTGCTGGCCCGCCGCCGGCGCAGCAGGTACCGCACGGCCAGGCCAGCCGCCAGCAGCACCCAGAAGCCGATCTCGGCGGCCGCGATCAGCGCCAGAATCATCCCGGTCTCCTCCTCCAGGCTCCTGCGAGCTCTCCGGCCCGCCCTTCAGCGTGCCTGCCCTGCCCGCCCCGGTCGTCGTCGCCCAGGACGATTCAGCCCCGCGGCCGCCTGCATCCTTCGGCGGAGCCGCCGTGCCCCCGCGGGGGAACCGGACAGCGCCCGGCACATGCTGAGATGGGACCATGCGCCTTCTCCGCCCTCACCGCCACGACGTCTGGATCGCCGTGGCCGGACTCGCGGGCGGACTGCTCGGCCTGGCGCTGGACCTGTATACCTTCCGCCCCCACGGCGATCCGCGCTGGGTGCTGCTGGGGCTGGCCGCGATGTGCGCGGCCGAACTGATGCGGCGGTCGGCACCGGTGCTGGCCCTGTGCGTGGCCGTGCCCGCGCTCGTCGCGGACACGCTCACCGGCGGTCTGCTGGCGGTGGTCGTGATGTTCACCGACGTGGTCTACGCCGCCGTCCTCTACGGCGGCGCCCGCGCCTCCCGGAACGTGCTGGTGCTCAGCGTGGTCACCACGGTCGGCGCGACCGTGGCTTTCCTCGCGGCGACCCGGCAGCCGGAAGGGCTGATCCTCGGTGCCCTCTGCGCGGGCATCACCGTCGTCCCCGCCGGCACCGCGGTCATCGTCCGCGACCACCGGGAGGCCGCTGCGGCCGAGCGGCTGCGCGCCGAGCAGACCGCGCTGCTCGCCGAGATGGACCGGGTCCAGGCCGTGACCGCCGAGCGCTCCCGCATGGCCCGCGAGCTCCACGATGTCATCGCCGGGCACCTGACCGCCATCGCGATCCACTCCACCGCCGCCCTCTCCCTGCACGACCGCGCCGCCGCCGGCGAGGGCACGGACGGCGGTCCGGGGGACGAGGACGCCACCCGGACCGCGCTGACCGTCATCCGCGAGAACAGCACCCAGGGCCTCGCCGAGATGCGCCGCCTGATCGGGCTGCTGCGCGAGAGCGGCGAGGACCAGGAGGTCCCCGAGTCCGCGCCCAGCCTCGACGGGGTGGACGCCCTGGTGCGGCGCGCGGAACAGAGCGGCGCCGCCAGCCAGCTCACCTTCACCCTGCGCGACGAGCGCGGCGACGCCCCCAAGCCGCCCGCCCCGATCGAGCTCGCCGCCTACCGCATCGTCCAGGAGTCGCTGACCAACGCCGTCAAGCACGCCTCCCCCGGCGAGGTCACCGTCGAGCTGCGGCAGCACGAGGCCGCGCTCGCCATCACCGTCACCAGCCCTCTCGACGCGCGGCGCGCGGCGGGCCCGCGCGCCCCCGGCGCCCGCGCGGGCGTCACCGGCATGCGGGAACGCGTCGCCCTCCTCGGCGGCTCCTTCGAGGCCGGCCCGGCGGACGGCTGCTGGCGGGTGCGGGCCGAACTCCCCACCACGGAAGGAACAGCACAGCAGTGACCATCCGCGTACTCGTGGCCGAGGACCAGGCGGCCGTCCGCCAGGGGCTCGTCCTCATACTCCGCAGCGCCCCCGGCATCGAGGTGGCAGGCGAGGCGGCGGACGGCGAGGAGGCCGTGGCGCGCGCCCGCGCGCTCCGGCCGGACGTCGTGGTCATGGACGTGCGGATGCCGCGGCTCGACGGCATCACGGCCACCGGGACCATCACCGGCGAGGGCCTGGCGGACGTCCTGGTGCTGACGACGTTCGACTTCGACGCCTACGTCTTCGGCGCGCTGCGCGCCGGTGCCGCCGGCTTCCTGCTCAAGGACAGCGACGCCGCCACCCTCATCGAGGCCGTCCGCACGGTGGCGCGCGGCGACGGCATCATCGCCCCGGCCGTCACCCGCCGCCTGATCGCGGAGTTCGCCCGGAGCGGCGGCCCGGCCCCGCGCCCCGCCGCGGCGGCGGGAGCGGCGGGGGGCGGGACCGGCGCGGCAGCGGAGCGGCTGGCGCTGCTGACGCCGCGCGAGCGGGAGGTGCTGGCGGAGCTGGCCGCGGGCAGGTCCAACGCCGAGATCGCCGCCCGCCTCGACATGGCGGAGGCCACCGTGAAGTCCCACGTCAGCCGGGTGCTGCACAAGCTGGAGCTGCGCAGCCGGGTCCAGGCCGCCGTGCTCGCCCAGGAGTGGTCGCTGGGCGGGGACTGAGCGGGGACGGCGGGGACTGGCCGGGGCCGCGGCTCAGCCGGTGGGCTTGACCACCCGGGCGGGCACCCCCGCGACCATGGTCCCGGGCGGCACGTCATGGGTGACCACCGCACCGGCGGCGACGACCGAGCCCGCCCCGATGGTCACGCCCTGGGTGACCACGGCGCACGCTCCGATCCACACGTCGTCCTCAAGGACGACCGGCGCGAAGGAGAGGTACTCGCGGCGCTCGGCCAGCGGCAGCGGGTGCCCGCCGGTGATGAGACTGACCCGGGGCCCGATCATGACGCCGTCGCCGATGCGGATCCCGCCCCGGTCCATGAACGTGCAGCCCTGGTTGACGAAGACGTTCTTTCCGAACGTCGTGTTGAGCCCGTACTCGGTGTAGAACGGCGGATAGATCGTCACCGAGTCCGGCAGCGGGCCGCCGAATACAACGGACAGGAGTTCCGCGCGGGCCTCGCTGTCGCTGAACGGCAGCACGTTCAGCCGGGAGGTCGCGTCGGTCACCTCCCTGATCCGTTCCGCGTGGCGCGTGAACTCGGTGCTGTGCACATACATGATCTCGTCGGTGCGGGTAGACATGCGCCGATCCCAGCACCCCGCCGGACGGGCGAGCAAACAACGCTCCCTGCCGCCCTGCCACAACCGCTGGTTGTGGCACTAGGGTGAACCGCCGTGGATGTCGACGCCCTGCGCACCTTCGTGGCCGTGGCCGAGACCGGCCAGTTCCAGGCCGCCGCCGACGAACTCGGCATCAGCCAGCAGGCGGTCTCCAAGCGCCTCGCACGCCTGGAGCGGCACCTGGGGGTCACCCTGCTGGCACGCACCCCCCGCGGCTCCCGGCTGCGGCTGGACGGGCAGGTCTTCCTGCCGCACGCCCGGCAGGTCCTGGCCGCCGTCGAGCGGGCCGAGCGGGCCGTGCGCCCCGGCCAGCGCCCGCTGCGCGTGGACGTCCTCAACCCCCGCATCGCCCCCGCCCAGGCGGTCTACCGGTTCTACCGCGACCATCCCGGCACCGCCCTGGACGCGGTCACCCTGGACGGCGAGAACGCCGCACAGGCGGCGCGCGCCGTGCGGGAAGGCGCCCTCGACGCCTCGTTCCGGGCCCTGGCGGCCGCGCAGGTGCCGGCCGGGCTGCGCGCCGAACGGCTCCTGGACACGCCCCTGGAGCTGCTCGTCGGCCCCCGCCACCCGCTGGCGGACGCCAGCTGGGTGCGGCCCGCGGACCTGGCCGGCCACCGGATCTGGATCCCCGGCATCAGGCCGGGCACGGAATGGGCGGCCTTCTACGAGGCGCTGTCGCACGACTTCGGCCTGAGCATCGACGCGCTCGGCCCCAGCTTCGGCGACGAGGCCCTGATGGACGCGCTCGCCGACTCCGGCGCGCTGGCCACCCTCGTCGGCAGCGGCGACCGGTACCTGTGGCCGCACTCCCACGACCTGCGGCGCATCCCGCTGCGGGAGCCGGCCCCGGTCTACCCGCACGTCCTGCTCTCCCGGGCCGGGGACCCGCACCCGGTGCTCGCCGCGCTGCGTGCCTGCCTGCGCGCCGCGCGGCCACGGCCCGAGGCGGACGAGGGCGGGGTGTGGGTACCCGGCTGGGTGGTGCGGTGACTAGGCGACGTTGACGCGCTGGCCGGGCGGGGCCGCCTCCAGCCAGGCGAGGAACCCGGTCAGCGCGTCCTCGCTCATCGCCAGCTCGATGTCGTGCGAGTCGTGGCGGCAGCTGAGGACCACCGCGCCGGGCAGCAGCGCCAGCTCCTCATCGCCGTGCGGGCGGCGCCGGTCGCGGACCTGGATGCGGTCGCGCTGGAGCGTCTGCCGCGGGCGCGGGGAGTAGGAGAAGACACGGAACCACTCGACGTGGTCCCCGTTGTACCGGGCCACCCCGTACAGCCAGTTCTTGCCGGGCGACTGGCCCGCGCGCGGCGGCCGGAACCGGGCGCTGCAGTCGAAGGTGCCGCCCGAGCGCTGGATCACCCGGCGGCGCACGCCGAAGCCGAACAGGCCGAGCACCAGCAGCCCCAGCACGGCTCCTGCCGCGGCAAGAAAGGCGAGGACCATTCCGTTCGACCTCCTCGCCTCGTCCTGCTCCGGTATGTCCCCTGCGATAGTGCAGAAAACGCCCCCGGGCCTTGCAGGCCCGGGGGCGCGGTGTCAGCTGCCCGCCGTGACGGCGCCGAGGCGCACCTCGGCACGCCGTTCGGCGGCCGTGTCTGAGGCGGCTTTCGCCTGTTCCAGGGCGCGCTGGGCACGCTCCACGTCGATCTCCTCGGCCAGCTCGGCGACCTCGGCGAGCAGCGTCAGCTTACCGTCCGTGTAGGACAGGAAGCCGCCGTGCACAGCCGCGATGACCGTGCCTTCCCCGCTCTCGCCCGTGGTCCGGATGGTCACAGGCCCCGACTCCAGCACGCTGAGCACCGGCTGGTGGCCGGGCATGATGCCGATGTCGCCCGTGGTGATACGCGCCACGACCAGGCTGGCCTTACCGGACCAGACCTGCCGGTCGGCGGCGACCAACTCGACGTGCAGCTCAGCCACGATGGCTCCTCATCCCCTGGGTAACCCCTGGATTCTCGGTCGAAGGATAGTGGGTACCGGCGCGGTACTCGCGGGCGGGGGCCGGGACGCGGGCAGCCGCGCCCCGGCCCCCGGTGCGCGTCAGGAGACGCCCAGCTTCTTGGCCTTGGCCTTCAGGTCGTCCAGGCCACCGCACATGAAGAACGCCTGCTCGGGGTAGTGGTCGAACTCCCCGTCGGCGATCGCGTTGAACGCGGCGATCGACTCGTCGAGCGGCACGTCCGAGCCGTCGAGGCCGGTGAACTGCTTCGCCGCGTGGGTGTTCTGCGACAGGAAGCGCTCGATCCGGCGGGCACGGTGGACGGTGAGCTTGTCCTCTTCGCTCAGCTCGTCGATACCGAGAATCGCGATGATGTCCTGGAGGTCCTTGTACTTCTGCAGGATCCCCTTGACCCGGGAGGCGCACTCGTAGTGCTCCTTCGAGATGTACCGCGGGTCCAGGATGCGCGACGTCGAGTCCAGCGGGTCCACCGCCGGGTAGATGCCCTTTTCGGAGATGGGCCGGGAGAGCACCGTGGTGGCGTCCAGGTGGGCGAAGGTGGTCGCCGGCGCCGGGTCCGTCAGGTCGTCCGCCGGGACGTAGATCGCCTGCATCGAGGTGATGGAGTGGCCGCGCGTGGAGGTGATGCGCTCCTGGAGCACGCCCATCTCGTCGGCGAGGTTCGGCTGGTAACCCACGGCCGAGGGCATGCGGCCCAGCAGCGTGGACACCTCGGAGCCGGCCTGCGTGAAGCGGAAGATGTTGTCGATAAAGAACAGCACGTCCTGCTTCTGCACGTCGCGGAAGTACTCCGCCATCGTCAGGCCGGCCAGGGCGACGCGCAGACGGGTGCCCGGGGGCTCGTCCATCTGCCCGAAGACCAGCGCGGTCTGCGGCAGAACGCCGGACTCCTCCATCTCGACGATCAGGTCGTTGCCCTCGCGGGTGCGCTCGCCCACGCCCGCGAAGACGGAAACGCCCTCGTGCAGCTTGGCCACACGCATGATCATTTCCTGGATGAGCACGGTCTTGCCGACGCCCGCGCCGCCGAACAGACCGATCTTGCCGCCCTTGACGTAGGGGGTCAGCAGGTCGATGACCTTCAGACCGGTCTCGAACATCTCGGTCTTCGACTCGAGCTGGTCGAAGGCGGGGGCCTTGCGGTGGATCTCCCACCGCTCGGTGACCTCGGCCTCGGCCTCCGGCTCGTTCAGGATGCGGCCCAGGGTGTCGAACACCCGGCCCTTGGTGACGTCACCGACCGGCACGG
This sequence comes from Streptomyces sp. 7-21, assembly GCF_016741785.1. Lineage (GTDB taxonomy): Bacteria > Actinomycetota > Actinomycetes > Streptomycetales > Streptomycetaceae > Streptomyces. The sequence continues at coordinate 286,909 of NZ_JAERRL010000001.1, read as the reverse complement.
TGATGCCCTTGCCGGTGTCCGTCACCGGGGCCTGGCGGACCAGGCCGTCGTTCGGGCCCAGGCAGATGGTGCGCACCAGGCCGTCGCCGAGGTGCTGCGCGACCTCCAGCGTCAGCGTCCTGGTCTGCCCCTTGACGGCGGGGTCGGCGACCTCCACCGTCAGTGCGTTGTAGATGTCAGGCATCGCGTCGACGGGAAACTCCACGTCGACGACCGGGCCCCTCACGGTAGCGACGCGGCCAGTCGCAGGAGCCTTGGTGGTGGCCGCCTCAGCAGCAGTAGTCATGGTTGTCAGTCACTCCCGGCGGTCGCGTCGGCCAAGGCGTTGGCGCCACCGACGATCTCGCTGATTTCCTGGGTGATATCGGCCTGGCGGGCCTGGTTGGCAAGCCGCGTCAGCGACTTGATGAGCTCCTCGGCGTTGTCCGTCGCCGACTTCATGGCGCGGCGGCGGGCAGCGTGCTCGGACGCGGCGGCCTGGAGCAGCGCGTTGTAGATACGGCTCTCGACGTACCGCGGCAGCAGGGCGTCGAGCACCTGCTCCGCCGACGGCTCGAACTCGTACAGCGCGTGCGGCTGCTCACCACGCTGGAAGACCTCCGCCGACTCCTTCGCCGACTTGTCGAAGGTGAGCGGCAGCATCCGCTGCTCCACCGGCGTCTGCGTCATCATCGACACGAACTGTGTGAAGGCGATGTGCAGCTCGTCGACGCCGCCGTCGGCGCTGTCACGCCCGACCGCCTCGATCAGCGGCGCCGCCACCCGCTTGGCGTCCGCGTACTGCGGGTTGTCGGTGAAGCCCGTCCAGGACTCGACGACGGGGCGCTCGCGGAAGGAGAAGTACGACACGCCCTTGCGGCCGACGACGTAGGTGTCGACCTCCTTGCCCTCGCTGACGAGCTGGCTGATCAGGTGCTCCCCCGCCTTGATGGCGTTGGCGGAGTACGCACCCGCCTGCCCGCGGTCGCTGGTGAGCACCAGGACGGCGGCGCGGCGCGGCCGCTCGGCCTCCGTCGTCAGCGGGTGCTTGACGTCGGTGCCGTGCGCCACGGCCGTCACCGCGTCCGTCAGCGCGGTGGCGTAGGGCGTGGAGGCGTTGACCTGCCGCTGCGCCTTGATGATGCGCGAAGCCGCGATCATCTCCATCGCCTTGGTCATCTTCTTGATCGCGCCGACCGACTTGATGCGGCGCTTGTACTCACGGAGCTGGGAGCCCATGGATCAGCCCTCGCCCAGCAGCTTGCCGTCCGAGGTCTCGAACTGCTTCTTGAACTCGGTCACCGCGCTGCGGATGGCCTCGATGGTCTCGTCGGACATCTTGCCGCCCTCGCGGATCGAGGTCAGCAGGTCCTTGTGCTCCCGGCCGAGGTAGTCGAGCATCTCCCGCTCGAAGCGGCGGATGTCCTCGACCGGAACGTCGTCCATCAGGCCGTTGGTGCCCGCCCAGATCGAGACCACCTGGTGCTCGGTGGGGTACGGGTTGTACTGGTCCTGCTTGATCAGCTCGGTCACGCGGCGACCGCGCTCCAGGGCCGCCTTGGAGGCCGCGTCCAGGTCGGAACCGAAGGCGGCGAACGCCTCCAGCTCACGGAACTGGGCGAGGTCCACGCGCAGCGAACCGGTGATCTGCCGGATCGCCTTGTGCTGGGCGGAGCCACCGACGCGGGAGACGGAGATACCGACGTTCAGCGCCGGCCGCTGCCCGGCGTTGAACAGGTCGGACTCCAGGAAGCACTGGCCGTCGGTGATGGAGATGACGTTGGTCGGGATGAACGCCGAGACGTCGTTGGCCTTCGTCTCGACGATCGGCAGACCGGTCATCGAGCCGCCGCCCATGTCGTCCGACAGCTTCGCGCAGCGCTCCAGCAGGCGGGAGTGCAGGTAGAAGACGTCACCCGGGTAGGCCTCACGGCCCGGCGGGCGGCGCAGCAGCAGCGAGACAGCGCGGTAGGCGTCGGCCTGCTTCGACAGGTCGTCGAAGACGATCAGCACGTGCTTGCCGCCGTACATCCAGTGCTGGCCGATGGCCGAGCCGGCGTAGGGCGCGATGTACTTGAAGCCGGCCGGGTCGGACGCCGGGGCGGCGACGATCGTCGTGTACTCCAGGGCGCCGGACTCCTCCAGCGCGCTGCGGACGCTGGCGATCGTGGAGCCCTTCTGGCCGATCGCCACGTAGATGCAGCGGACCTGGCGGGCCGGGTCGCCGGAGCGCCAGTTGTCACGCTGGTTGATGATCGTGTCGACCGCGAGGGCCGTCTTGCCCGTCTGCCGGTCACCGATGATCAGCTGGCGCTGGCCGCGGCCGATGGGGGTCATCGTGTCCACGGCCTTGTAGCCGGTCTCCATCGGCTCATGCACCGACTTGCGCTGCATGACGGTGGGAGCCTGGAGCTCCAGGGCGCGGCGGCCCTCGGTCTTGATCTCGCCGAGGCCGTCGACCGGGTTGCCCAGCGGGTCGACGACGCGGCCCAGGTAGCCGTCGCCGACGCCGACGGACAGCACCTCGCCGGTGCGGCGGACCGACTGGCCCTCCTCGATGCCGCTGAACTCGCCGAGGATGACGACGCCGATCTCCCGCTCCTCGAGGTTGAGGGCGAGGCCGAGGGTGCCGTCCTCGAACTCCAGCAGTTCGTTCGCCATCGCCGAGGGCAGCCCCTCGACCTTCGCGATGCCGTCACCGGCAACGCTGACCGTCCCGACCTCTTCCCGCGAGGCCGCGTCCGGCGTGTACGACTGGACGAAGTTCTCCAGTGCGTCCCGGATCTCATCCGGCCGGATCGTGAGCTCCGCCATCTGGGTTCCCTGCTCTCCTTGTTGGGCCCGTAAGTTCGTCCACTACGGCCCAACTCGGGCCGCTTCGTGCATGTTGAGTTGGTAAGCGCCCTGGTTACAGGGCGCGGCCGCGCCGGACCGTCAGCCGGCCATCCGCCGGTTCACCTCGTCGAGGCGGTCGGCGATGGTGCCGTGGATGACCTCGTCGCCGATCCGCACCGAGACCCCGCCGAGCACCGCCGGGTCCACGTCGCAGTTCAGCTGGATCTCGCGGCCGTAGAGCCGTGCCAGCGCCGCGCCGAGCCGCTCCCGCTGGGTGTCGCTGAGCGGCACCGCGGTGGTGACGACGGCGACGGACCGGTCCCGCCGGGCCGCGGCCAGCGTGCACAGTGCGTCGATGCCACCCTCAAGGCTACGGCCTCGCGGCTGTTCCACGAGGCGGGTCACAAGCCGCACCGTGGTGGCGTGCGCCTTGCCCTCGAGCAGCTCCCGCACCAGGGCGGTCTTGGCGGCCCTGGCCTGGTCGCTGTCGTCCCGGAGGGTCAGCGCCCCGCGCAGCTCGGCCGACGTGGCGACGGTCCGCCCGAAGCGGAACAGCTCGTCCTCCACCGCCTCCAGCGTGCCGTCCCGGTCCGCGGCGATGAGGTCGGCGGTGTCCGCCAGCTCCTCGATCGCGTCGACCAGGTCCCGGGCGGCGGACCACCGGGAACGGACCATGCCGGAGACCAGGTCGGTGGTCTCGCCGCCGACCCTGCCGCCCAGCAGCCGGCCGACCAGCTCGGCCTTGGCCTCGCCCGGCTGCGCCGGGTCGGTGAGCACCCGCCGGAGCGCGACCTCGCGGTCGAGCAGCGCGGTGACGGCCGCCAGCTCCTCGGCCAGGACGGCCGCGTCCACGCTGGTGTTGTCCGTCAGCGCGTTCAGGCGCTCGCGCGCCGCGTCCAGCGCCTCACGGCTTGCGCCGATCACGTGCGGTCACGCTCCTTTCCGCTCGCCGTTGCCCAGGTCACGGGTCATGCCCGGGCCTCGGATTCCGACGACGAGGCGGAAGCGGCCTGGGCCTTTGCCTCCAGCTCGTCGAGGAAACGGTCGATGGTGCGGCTCTGCCGGGCGTGGTCCTCCAGGGACTCCCCGACCAGCCGCCCGGCCAGCTCGATGGCCAGCCTGCCGACGTCCTGCCGCAGCAGCTCGGCGGCCTGCTTGCGGTCGGCCGCGATCTGCGCGTGGCCGGCGGCGATGATCTCCTCACGCTGCCGCTGGCCCTCCTCACGCATCTCAGCGATGAGGGCGGCGCCCTGCTCCTGCGCCTCCTGGCGCATGCGGGCCGCCTCGTGGCGGGCCTCGGCGAGCTGCTCCTTGTAGCTCTCCAGGGTCTGCCGCGCCTCGGCCTGCGCCGCCTCGGCCTTCTCCATGCCGCCTTCGATGGCCTGCCGCCGCTCCTCCAGCGCCTTGTTAATAGACGGGACGAGCTTCTTGTAGAAGACGAAGAAGATGACGCCGAAGCAGATCAGGCCGATGACGATTTCCGGCACCACCGGCAGCACGGGGTTCTGGGGCTCTTCCGCCGCCAGGTGATTCAGCATGGTGGGACTCCCGTCCGTAGTGGCGTCGCTGCCGTCGCTGCGGGCGTCAGATGGCGAACGCCAGCACGAAGCCCATCAGCGCCAGGGCCTCGACCACGGCGAAGCCGAGCAGCATGTTCTGGCGGATGAGGCCGGCGGCCTCGGGCTGGCGGGCGATGGCCTGGACGCCGTTACCGAAGATGATGCCGATGCCGACACCGGGGCCGATGGCGGCGAGGCCGAAGCCGAGGGTGTTGAGGTTGCCTTCGACCTGGGCGAGGGTGTCGAGAGCGTTGGACATGTCCGTTTCGATCCTTCTCTATGGTGGGCCCGGTGGGGGTTGGCCACCGGAAGTCTTGTCGGTCAGTGCGCCTCTTCGAGCGCCTGGGAGATGTAGGTCGCGGTCAGCACGGTGAAGACGTACGCCTGCAGCGCCTGGATGAACATCTCGAAGACGGTCAGCAGCAGGGTCATGATCAGGGACGTCGCCGAGTAGAACGTGCCGACGACCGACCCCAGCATGTACCAGGTGCCGATGATGAAGACCAGCAGCAGCAGGTGCCCGGCGAACATGTTGGCGAAGAGCCGGACGGTCAGGGTCAGCGGCCGCAGGAAGACGTTCGAGACGAACTCGATGGGCGTCAGGATGACGTAGATGCCCTTGGGCAGTCCGCTGGGGACGCACAGGTTCCGCAGGCCGCCGACGAAACCGTTGTTCTTGAACGTGAGGGTCATGTAGGTGACCCACACGATCAGCACCAGCGCGGCGGGGTAGGCGATGACCGAGGTCGCGGGGAACTGGGCGAACGGAATGACCGCCCAGAGATTCATAATCCAGACAAAGAAGAACAGTGAGACGAGCAGCGGCACATAAGGCTCGGCCTTCTTGCCGATCGTCTCCCGGGCGATGCCCCGGCGCACGAAGTCGTACAGCACCTCGGCGAGGAGCTGGAACTTGCCCGGCACCACCTTGGGGTTGGCGAACGCCTTCCAGAAGAAACCGATGACCACCAGCGTGCTGAGGAGCACCAGTGCCATCGGCTTGTTGAACTCGAAGGAGCCGATGGTGAAGAGCGGCTCGAAGATGAACGACCACTCAGACGGGGCGGGGAAGCCGCAGTCCTGGAACAGATGGCAGTCGGTCTCGAAGGCGAGCGTCTGGTCGCTATTCACCGTGTGCTCCCTCGGCGTGACGCATGGATACGGCAACCTCGTGTGTCGGCGTGGCGGGCCGCCACGGAACGGCACTGGACTGGGTGGGCGGGAGAAGAACCGGTCGTCGCAAGCGGCGCGCTAGGCGCGCGGGACCGAGGTCAGCGGCTCCCGGCGACGGACGATAGCAGCCCGCCGCGACGTTCCGTATACCGGCCCCCGGGCCATGAGCAGCCAGGCGGGACCGGTTCATGACGAGCCGCCCCGGGCGGCGGCCGAGGAGCGCGGCTCGACGTACGGGGTCTTCAGCGTCATGTGCATGCGGGCCTGGCCGCCCAGCCAGGCTGCCGTGCCCACGACCACGCCCACGGCGAAGGCTCGCCCGTGCAGGAACGAGGCGTCCCGCAGCATCAGAAGCAGGAGCAGCAACAGGCCCATCTGCGTCGTGTAGATGACGAAAGCCGCGCCGAAGAACAGGTCGGGCCAGCGCTTGCCCACGTAGCTGAGGGTGAGCAGGCCGAAACCGAAGAAGGCGGCGGCGACCAGCACGCCAAGCCCCGCTCCGACCGCGCCGTCCGCCCCCGCCGTCACCGCGCCGGCGACGACGGCGAGCGCACCGGCCACGGCAGTGGGAATCGCGGCGCCGCGGATGATCCGGGCGTCGTTGGACTGCATGTGATGTGCTCTCCGGCGGCTTTGGGGACTGTCGTCGTTGACGAGCGAAATCGCTGGCGCCCCGAGCGTGGGCGCCGACTCGTGAACGCTATCACAAACTATTTGATGAGGTCTTTACCTCGACCGTGTGGAGGAACTCACACGAGTGGGTGATCTTTCGGCGTTGCGTGCTGACGAACAGCGCTTTGCCTGGTAGAGGAGGCTGCCGCGGCGCCTTTCTTACGACCGTGTATCGATCTTGCGCCGGGGGGCGAACCGGTGCCGGCTGCCCACCGCCGTCGCCCCGTGCGGCCTGCGGCCGGTACCCAGGCGCTGCGCCGTGCCGGGCGCCGGACCGGGCGCTGTGCCGGGCTGTCCCGGCCCGGGCTCCCCTGGCCCGGGTGCCGGGCCGGCCGCCTCCCGCCGCGGCTGCCCGGCCCCGCCGCCGCCCTCGCCGCCGTCCGTGCCGTCCGTGCTGTCCTGGTCAACCTGGTCGTCTGCCCCCTCGGCTCCGCCGTCACCGCCGTCACCGCCGCCGGTCCCGGCGTTCCTCCGGAAGGCCCGGCCGGCCAGGCGGCGGCGCCGCAGCCGGTAGCGCGGCGGCAGCAGGCGCTCCGCCCAGGCCACCCGGCGGGCCGTGAACGCCGGCATCAGCAGGATCACCAGCCCCACCGCGCTGAGGACGACCACCACCGGCACCAGCCAGGCGGCGCCGTACCCGGAGCGCACCGAGAAGCCGACGGTGCCGAAGGCGATGAGCGCCGACCAGAAGTACATGATGAGCACGGCGCGGCTCTGCGAGTGCCCGATCTCCAGCAGCCGGTGGTGCAGGTGGCCGCGGTCCGCGCTGAACGGCGACCGGCCGTTCCAGGTGCGGCGGACGATCGCCATCACCAGGTCGACGAACGGCACCGCGATGATCATCAGCGGCAGCAGCAGCGGGATGTACACCGGCACCATCTCGACGACACCGGCCCGCTCCGACCCGGCGAACAGCGCCATGGCGTCCGGGTCGACCTGCCCGGTGATGGACACGGCGCCCGCCGCCAGCACCAGGCCGAGCAGCATCGACCCCGAGTCGCCCATGAAGATCCGGGCGGGGTTCATGTTGTGCGGCAGGAAGCCCACGCACATGCCCACCAGCACCGCCGAGAACAGCGTGGCCGGCGCGGCGGCCTCGATGCCGTAGCCGTACCAGATGCGGTACGCGTACAGGAAGAACGCCGCCGCCGCGATCCCGACCATGCCGGCCGCCAGGCCGTCGAGCCCGTCGATGAAGTTCACCGCGTTGATGGTGATGACGACGATCGCGACCGTCAGCAGCGTGCCCTGCAACGGGGTGACGGCGACCATGCCGACGGTGGGGATGGGCAGCCACAGGATCGTCAGGCCCTGGAGCACCATGACGCCCGCCGCGATCATCTGGAGGCCCAGCTTGACCAGGGCGTCCACGCCCCACTTGTCGTCCAGCACGCCGATGAACCAGATCAGCCCGGCGGCCGTCAGCAGCGCCCGCGGCTCGTCGGAGAGCCGGAACACCTCGCTGACGTTGGTGAGCTGCGAGGCGACCAGCAGCCCCGCACACAGCCCGCCGAACATCGCGATCCCGCCGAGGCGGGGCGTGGGCTCCCGGTGCACGTCCCGCGCGCGGATCGGGGGCATGGCGCCGATCGCGATGGCGAACTTCCGCACCGGCCCGGTCAGCAGATAGGTCACGGCCGCGGCGGCGCAGAGCGTCAACAGGTATTCCCGCACAAGCTGCCCCAGAGGTCTCGCTGGTCTACCGCGCAACACCTTCTCATGCCCGCGCCCGGTGCGGCGGTGACGGCCCCGGTGCCGTTGGCCCCAAGGCTAAGCCAGCGCGGCGGCGGGCGCGTTACCGTCCCGCGGGCACACCGGTGAGCGCGGTGATCACCGGGTCCAGCGCGGTGCGGATCTCCTCGCCGATGGACCGGAAGTACGGTATCGGCGCCCCGTACGGATCGGGTACCTCGTCCGCCTCGGCGCTGGGCGCCAGCAGCCAGCCGCGCAGCGCCGCCGCCGCCCTGGCCAGCGCGCGGGCGCGCTCCACCAGGCCGCCCGGCGCGGGGCGCGGCGCGGGCAGGGTCGCCGCGTCGATGGCGCCGACCAGCCGGGTGAACTCCTTGAGCGTGAACGTGCGCAGCCCGGCCGAGTGGCCCATCGAGATGACCTGGGCGCGGTGTTCGCGGGTCGCGGTCAGCACCAGGTCGGCCTCGATGACGTGCTCGTCCAGCAGCTCTCTGCCGTGGAAGCCGTGCGGGTCGGCGCCGAACTCGGCCAGCACCTGCGCGGCGTGCTCCTCCATGGGCGCGCCCTCGTGGCCCCAGGTGCCCGCGCTCTCCACGATGAGGCCGCCGCCCGGTTCCTGGTCGCCGAGCCGCTGCCGCAGTGCCTGCCGCGTCAGCCGCTCGGTCATCGGCGAGCGGCAGACGTTGCCGGTGCTGACGTACAGGATCCGGAAGACGGGCGCCTGGGGCGCGCGGGGGGCCGGGACGCGGTGCGGCGTCGCCGGCAGGCCGTGCGGCTCACGCATGCCGGCCAGGCCGGGTATGTGGGTGTCGGCGGAGGTGTCCAACGGCGCCGTCAATGGGGGATCTCCAGGTCGGGGACAACCTTGCGCAGCTCGTCCTCGCTGACGGCACCGGCGCGCAGCAGCTTCGGAGTGGCGCCGGTGACGTCGACGATCGCGGACGGCACGGCATCGGGCGTGGGCCCGCCGTCGAGGTAGACGGCGACCGCGTCGCCGAGCATCTCGCGGGCGGCGGCGCAGTCCTGGGGGGCGGGGCGGCCGGTGAGGTTGGCGCTGGAGACGGCCATCGGGCCGACGTCCTTGAGCAGTTCGAGCGCCACCGGGTGCAGCGGCATGCGGACGGCGACGGTGCCGCGGGTCTCGCCCAGGTCCCAGGTCAGGGACGGCTGGTGGCGGGCGACGAGCGTGAGCGCGCCCGGCCAGAAGGCGTCGACCAGCTCCCACGCCTTCTCCGGGAAGCCGGTGACCAGGCCGTGGAGGGTGTTGGGGGAGCCGACGAGCACCGGGGAGGGCATGCCGCGTCCGCGTCCCTTGGCCTGGAGCAGATCGCCCACGGCCGTCTTGTTGAACGCGTCGGCGCCGATGCCGTACACGGTGTCGGTGGGAAGCACGACCAGGTCGCCCCGGCGGACGGCAGCCGCCGCCTCCCGCAGGCCGTGCCTGCGGTCCGCTTCCTCCGCGCAGTCGTATCGCCGTGCCATGGTGGAACGTCCTCCTCGATGAGCCTCTGCTTGCGCCGCCGGCGCGTTACCGCGCGACCCGGCGGGCGGTGGCGAAGCGGGGCCGGTTGTTGAGATCCGGGTGGTCCGCGGCGTCGGCCCAGCCGCGGTCCTCGGTGAAGATCCAGGGGACCTGGCCGCCCTGGGTGTCGGCGTGCTCGATGACGACCAGTCCCCCGGGGCGCAGCAGCCGGTGGGCCGCGCGCTCCAGGCCCCGGATGACGTCCAGGCCGTCCTCGCCGGAGAACAGCGCGATGCCGGGGTCGTACTCACGGGCCTCGGGGGCGACGTGCTCCCACTCCGTGAGGGGGATGTACGGGGGGTTGGAGATCACCAGGTCGACCTGGCCGGTCAGTTCCGGCAGGGCGGTGCGCGCGTCGCCCTGGTGGAGCGTGACGCGGCTGGCCTCCGGGACGCGCTCGGCGTTCTTCCTGGCCCACTCCAGGGCGCGCTCGTCCAGCTCCACGGCGTGCACGGTGGCGCGCGGCACCTCCTGTGCCAGGGCGAGCGCGATGGCGCCGGAGCCCGTGCACAGGTCGACGATGAGCGGCTCGGCCACGTCCATGGCGCGCACCGCGTCTATCGCCCAGCCGACGACCGATTCGGTCTCCGGCCGGGGGACGAACACGCCCGGGCCTACCGCGAGTTCCAGGTAGCGGAAGTAGGCGCGCCCGGTGATGTGCTGGAGCGGCTCGCGGGCCTCGCGGCGCGCGACGGCCTCCCAGTAGCGGGCGTCGAAGTCGGCGTCCGCGACGGTGTGGAGCCGGGAGCGGTCCGTGCCGTGCACGAACGCAGCCAGCTCCTCCGCGTCGTAGCGCGGTGAGGGCACGCCGGCGTCGGCCAGCCGCTGGGTGGCCCGGGCCACCTCGGCGAGCAGCAGCGACCGGCGGGACGACGGGCGCGGGGACGACGGGGACCGGGATGGCACAGTCACAGGGCCCACCTTACGGTCCTTCCGGCTCAGTGCGCCGCCGCCAGCCTGGCGGCCGAATCGGCGTCCACACACGCCTGGATGACGGCGTCGAGCTCGCCGTCGAGCACCTGGTCCAGGTTGTACGCCTTGTAGCCGACCCGGTGGTCGGAGATGCGGTTCTCGGGGAAGTTGTAGGTCCGCACCCGCTCGGAGCGGTCCACGGTGCGCACCTGGCTGCGGCGGGCGTCGGACGCCTCGCGGTCGGCCTCTTCCTGGGCGGCGGCGAGCAGCCGGGCGCGCAGGATCCGCATCGCCTGCTCCCGGTTCTGGAGCTGGCTCTTCTCGTTCTGGCAGGAGACGACGATGCCGGTGGGCAGGTGGGTGATGCGCACGGCGGAGTCGGTGGTGTTCACGGACTGGCCGCCGGGGCCGGAGGAGCGGTAGACGTCCACGCGCAGGTCGCTGGGGTTGATCTCGACCTCGACCTCCTCGGCCTCGGGCAGCACGAGCACGCCCGCGGCGGAGGTGTGGATGCGGCCCTGCGACTCGGTGGCGGGGACGCGCTGCACGCGGTGGACGCCGCCTTCGAACTTCATCCGGGCCCACACGCCCTGGCCGGGGCGGGGCGTGCCCCGGGACTTGATCGCCACGGAGACGTCCTTGTAGCCGCCGAGGTCGGAGGGGTTGCTGTCGATGATCTCGGTCTGCCAGCCGGAGCGCTCGGCGTAGCGCAGGTACATGCGCAGCAGGTCGCCGGCGAAGAGCGCGGACTCCTCGCCGCCCTCGCCCGCCTTGATCTCCAGGATGACGTCCTTAGCGTCGTTGGGGTCGCGCGGGACGAGCAGCAGCCGCAGCTCGTCGGTGAGGCGCTCGTGGCGGGCCTGGAGCTCCTTGAGCTCGCCAGCGAACTCGGCGTCTTCGGCGGCGAGTTCGCGTGCCGCCTCGATGTCCTCCGCGTTCTGGCGCCAGGCACGGTAGGCGGTGACGACGCCGGTCAGTTCGGCGTAGCGCCGGCTGAGCTTTCGCGCGGTGGCCTGGTCGGCGTGCACGGCCGGGTCGGCCAGCCGCCGTTCGAGGTCGGCGTGCTCGCCGATGAGTTCCTCGACCGCCTCGAACATGGTGGGTGCTCCTGGGACGCTAGCGGAGAAGTCGGAGGGGGACGCGAAAAGCGCCGGTCCCCGCCGCTGCGCGCCCAGGACACAAGCCTGGAACGGCACGGCCGAGGTCCGGCGCCCCGCGCGTCGCTACTTCCGGGTCGAGCCGGCGTTCTTGCCGAAGCGGGCCTCGAAGCGGGCCACGCGGCCACCGGTGTCGAGGATCTTCTGCTTGCCGGTGTAGAAGGGGTGGCACTCGGAGCAGATGTCAGCGCGGATGCTGCCCTCGGTGACGGTGCTGCGAGTGGTGAACGAGGCGCCGCAGGTGCAGCTCACCTGGGTCACGACGTACTCGGGGTGAATGTCGCGCTTCACGGTGTTACTCCTTGGATCGCGGAGCCGCCGGGTCGGCATCGCCGGATGCGTGCCGTGAACCGGAGCCAGCGCACCAGTGTGCCAGCACTGGTGCTCGCCCTCCAAAACGGTCCCGGGTTCCCCGGTATTCCCCGCGCGCGGCGCGGTTCAGCGGGCGCGTGTGACGACGCCGGGGGTGCCCTCCTCCTCGGCGGCGGAGCCCCTGGTGGCCGAGGCGGGCACGGGCTCGTCGCGCCGCAGGGCGTGCCAGACCTGCGCGCACTGCGGCTCCAGCGGCAGGACGCGGTTGCCGTCGGCCGGGTCGTAGCGCACGGGCACGGTCAGCATGCGCATGTTGTCGGGGCCGATGGTGTGGAGGGTGCGGCCGAGGGCGGTCAGGGCGCTGACGGACGCCAGCTGGGAGTCGGTGGTGACGGCGGAGGTGGCGGCGGCGGCGAGATCGTAGAGCCGCTTGGGATCGGCGAGCAGGCCGATGCTGCCGATCTGCTCGGCGAGTGCCCGCAGGAACTCGTGCTGGAGCCCGATGCGGCCCAGGTCGCTGCCGTCGCCGATGGCCTTCCGGGTGCGGACCAGGGCGAGCGCCTGCTCGCCGTCGAGGGTGTGGCTGCCGGCGGGGAGGCTGAGGTGGCTGTCGGCGTCGTCGATGGGCTCACGGGTGGTGATGTCGACGCCGCCGAGGGTGTCGATGAGCTTCTCGAAGCCCTGGAAGTCGATCTCGATGTAGTGGTCGATCCGTACGCCGGTGAACCGTTCCACGGTCTTGACCGCGCAGGCGGGGCCGCCGATGGCGTAGGCCTCGTTGAACATCGCGGCCCGGGCGGGCGGCGCGGTGGTGCCGTCCGGGCGCTGGCAGGCGGGGCGGGGGACGAGCGTGTCCCGGGGGATGGAGACCAGGGTCGCGCCGTCGCGGTCCTCGTTGAGGTGGACGATCATGGCGGTGTCGGCGCGGGCCTCGCCCGAGGGGCTGCCGTGGGCGCCGCCGGCGCCGGGGCGGGCGTCGGAGCCGAGCACGAGGATGTCCTGCGAGCCGTTGGGGCTGTCCTCGGGGCGGTCGCCGCCGAGGGCGGCGTTGATGTCCACGTGCGCGATGTTGCCGTCAAGCCGGTGGTAGAGGATCACGGCGCCGGTCGCGGCCAGCAGCACCACGGAGAGGACGGCGACCGCGGCGGCCCAGAGCAGACGACGGCGACGGGGACGTATCCGGGTCATTCACCCATTTTGCCCTGATATGCCGGATGACGCCTGCCGGGAGCGGGGCGGGCCGGCGCCGCCGCACCGCGCACGGGGCGCCCGCTGGCCTGGTGGCCGGCGGGCGCCCCGGTGTGACGGCGGGCTGCGGTGCGGGGTCAGTCGTTGCCGTTGCCCGGCGTCGGCGTCGTCTTCTGGATCTGGAGCAGGAACTCCGCGTTGGACTTGGTCTTCTTCATCCGGTCCAGCAGCAGCTCGATGGCCTGCTGCTGGTCCAGGGCGTGCAGCACGCGGCGGAGCTTCCAGACGATGGACAGCTCCTCGCCGCCCATGAGGATCTCCTCGCGGCGGGTGCTGGAGGCGTCGACGTCCACCGCGGGGAAGATCCGCTTCTCCGCGAGCTTCCGGTCGAGCTTCAGCTCCATGTTGCCGGTGCCCTTGAACTCCTCGAAGATCACCTCGTCCATCCGCGAGCCCGTCTCGACGAGCGCGGTGGCCAGGACCGTCAGGGAGCCGCCGTCCTCGATGTTCCGCGCGGCGCCGAAGAACTTCTTCGGCGGGTACAGCGCAGCCGAGTCGACACCACCGGAGAGGATCCGGCCGGAGGCGGGCGCCGCCAGGTTGTAGGCGCGGCCCAGACGGGTGATGCCGTCGAGCAGCACGACCACGTCGTGCCCCAGCTCCACCAGGCGCTTGGCCCGCTCGATGGCGAGCTCGGCGACCGTGGTGTGGTCCTCGGACGGCCGGTCGAACGTCGAGGAGATGACCTCGCCCTTGACCGAGCGCTGCATGTCCGTGACCTCTTCGGGCCGCTCGTCGACGAGCACGACCATCAGGTGGCACTCGGGGTTGTTGCGCGTGATCGAGTTGGCGATCGACTGCATGATCATGGTCTTGCCCGCCTTGGGCGGGGACACGATCAGACCGCGCTGTCCCTTGCCGATCGGGGAGATCAGGTCGATGATCCGGCCCGTCAGGTTCCCCGGGTCGGTCTCCAGCCGCAGCCGCTCCTGCGGGTACAGCGGCGTCAGCTTGGTGAACTCGGGCCGGGACCGGCTGGCCTCGGGCGGCATGCCGTTGACCGAGTCGAGCCGCACCAGCGCGTTGAACTTCTCGCGCCGCTCGCCCTCCTTGGGCTGCCGCACGGCGCCGGTGACGTGGTCACCCTTGCGCAGGCCGTTCTTGCGGACCTGGGCGAGGGAGACGTAGACGTCGTTCGGTCCCGGCAGGTAGCCGGAGGTGCGCACGAAGGCGTAGTTGTCGAGGATGTCGAGGATGCCCGCGACGGGGATCAGGACGTCGTCCTCGGCGATCTGCGGCTCGGCGAGGTCGTCGCGGTTGCGGCGGCCCCGGCGGTCGCGGTACCGGCTCCGGCGGCCCCGGCGGCCGCCCTCGAAGTCATCACCCCGGCCGCCCTGGCCCTGGCCGCCGCCCTGGCCCTGGTTCTGGCCGTCGCCCTTGCCGCCCTTGCCGCGGTTGCGCTCGCGCTTGGACTGGCGCTCCTGGCCGCCGTCGGACTTGTCGCTCTTGCCGCCCTGCTGACCGCCCTCGGACCTGTCCTTGCCCCCCTGGCCGCCCTGCTGGTTCTGGCCCTGGTTCTGCTGGCCCTCGGCCTTGCCGCCGTCACCCTTGGCTGCCTCAGCCTTCCCGGAGTCCCCCTTGCCGGCGTCAGCCTTGGCGTCAGACGCGGCGTCATCGGACTTGGCAGCGGACTTGGCAGCAGCCTTGCCGCCCTTGTCCCCGGCGGGCTCGGCCTTGGCGGCGGTCTCGGACGGCCCGGACGGCCCGGACGCCGCCTTCGCGCCGGCCCGGTCCCCGCCCTTGCCCGCGGCGGACTCCGCCTGACCGGGGATGTCGATCTGCTGCTGGGCGGCGCTGTCCTCACCGGTCCTGGCCCGCGAGGTGGCCCGGCGCTTCGGCTTCTCCGCTTGCTGCGCGCCGTTCGCCGCCTCGGCGGAGGAGGCACCGCCGCCGGCGGCCTGCTTCTCCTTGATGACCTCGATCAGCTGGCTCTTGCGCATGCGCGCGGTCCCCCTGATCCCCAGCGCGGAGGCGATCTGCTGAAGCTCAGCCAGAACCATGCCCTCGAGGCCGGTACCGGAGCGCCGACGCCGCGGCGCGGCGCTGGCGGCGGGGGCTTCCGTGGCAGACGGGGTGGCATCACCGGCAGTCTTGTCGGCGCTGTCGGCACTCACGCCCATCAGATCGGTGGTGTCGCTCACGAAGGGTCCTTCCCTGGAGCGGACGTCGGCCTGTCTGGCTCGGCGACCGGTCGTGCTGTCCGGCTGCGGCCCGATGTCCGTTCGGACCTGCCGGTGCGGTAATCCGCCCGCTGTCTAGCGGCGGAAGATCATTTGAAGGTGATTCTCAGTGGTCCGGCCTATCGCGGGTACGGCCCGCGCATCGCCGCACCATTCCGGAGCGTGCTCGGCGCTACCAGGCAGGCTGCTCAGGCAGATGAGAGGAGGCTCCCGGAAGAATCGGTCCCAGAATGGGCACCTGGAGTACCAGGCCCCACCGGGCCGGTACGTGCAGACTTGAGGTTAACACTACCGGATACTGCCCTCATTCCCCCTCTCGTCGTTCATTCACCCGCCTTCCCCTCGATGTTTTCCCCCAGGGGCCGCGGGTGACCGGTGGCTCATTCAGCGGCCCCCGTCAGCGGGAGCACGCACGTCCCCGTGGTGTCCAGTTCCAGCTGGTTGGCCGTCCACCCCTCTCCCGCCAGCCTGGCGACCTTGTCGGCCTCGCCGTCCGCCGCCAGCGCCAGCACCGTCGGGCCCGCGCCGGAGATCACGGCGGCCACCCCGTCCGCCCGCAGCCGCGCGACCAGGTCGGCGCTCTCCGGCATCGCCGGGGCCCGGTACTCCTGGTGCAGCCGGTCCTCGGTGGCCGGAAGCAGCAGCTCAGGGCGGCGCGACAGCGCCTCCACCAGCAGCGCGGCACGGCCCGCGTTCGCCGCCGCGTCGGCGTGCGGCACGGTGCGCGGCAGCAGCCCGCGCGCCGTCTGCGTCGAGACCGGGCTGGCCGGCACGAACACCACCGGCACGATCGACGGCGCCGGGTCCAGCCGCACGGCCCGCACCGCGCCCGTGTCGCTCCAGGCCACGGTGAACCCGCCCAGCAGGCACGCCGCCACGTTGTCCGGGTGCCCCTCCAGCTCCGCGGCCAGCTCCAGCAGCGCGGCGTCGCTCAGCCGCGCCTCACCCCCCGTGGTCACCGCCCGCGCCGCCACCAGGCCCGCGCAGATCGCGGCGGACGATGAGCCCAGGCCCCGGCCGTGCGGGATGCGGTTGGCGCAGACCACCTCCAGGCCCCTGGGCTGCCCGCCGAGCGCGTCGAACCCCGCCCGCAGGCTGCGGACCAGCAGATTCTCCTCATCCCGCGGCAGCGTGTCCGCGCCCTCCCCCGCCAGGTCGACGTGGAGCCCCTCGTCGGCCACCCGGACGACCACGTCGTCGTACAGCCCCAGAGCCAGGCCCAGGGCGTCGAAGCCGGGGCCCAGATTGGCGCTGGTCGCGGGTGTCCGGACCCGGACGGCGGCGGCGCGGAAGGCGGGATGGGCCATCGCTCGATGACTCTCCTTGGTGAGATGTGCGGCACGTCCCCGCCGGGCTCGCGGTGCGGTGGTCGTCGTCGGTCAACCCGCGCCCACCACGGGGAACGAATACCAGCCTATCGAAGGAAGGTTCTGACGCGATACAGGGCGGACCGGTGTCGGTATGGGCGAAATTCCGCCAGTACGGTCAGGCAGCACGGTCAGCGGTCTGGTCAGGCAGTGCGGTCAGGCCAGGCCCAGCTTCGCCGCCGCGGCGTCGGCGTCGACCGGGACCGTCACCGGCCGGGGCGCGCCCGCCACCGCCCAGTCCGGGTCCTTCAGGCCGTTGCCGGTGACCGTGCAGACCACGCGCTGACCCGGGTCGAGCTGCCCCTGCTCGGCGGCCTTGAGCAGCCCGGCCACCGAGGCGGCGGACGCCGGCTCGACGAAGACGCCCTCACGGGCCGCCAGCAGCCGGTAGGCCGCGAGGATCTGACGGTCAGTCACCTCGTCGATGTGCCCGCCGGACTCGTCCCGGGCGCGCTCGGCCAGCGCCCACGAGGCGGGGTTGCCGATGCGGATCGCGGTGGCGATCGTCGTCGGGTCCTTCACCGGCTCGCCGCGCACGATCGGTGCGGCGCCGGACGCCTGGTACCCCCACATGCGGGGCGTGCGGGTCGCCGGCCCGCTGGCGGCGTACTCGGTGTACCCCTTCCAGTAGGCGGTGATGTTGCCCGCGTTCCCCACCGGCAGCACGTGGATGTCGGGGGCGTCGCCGAGCATGTCCACGATCTCGAACGCGGCCGTCTTCTGGCCCTCGATGCGGATCGGGTTGACCGAGTTGACCAGCGCCACCGGGTACTTCTCCGACAGGCCGCGCGCCAGCGTCAGGCAGTCGTCGAAGTTCCCGTCGACCTGGAGGATGCGCGAGCCGTGGACCAGGGCCTGCCCCATCTTGCCGAGCGCGATCTTGCCCTCCGGCACCAGCACCGCGCAGACCATCCCCGCGCGCACCGCGTAGGCCGCGGCCGAGGCGGAGGTGTTGCCCGTGGACGCGCAGATCACGGCCTGCGCGCCGTCCTGCTTGGCGCGCGAGATGGCCAGCGTCATGCCCCGGTCCTTGAAGGAGCCGGTCGGATTGGCACCCTCGACCTTGAGGTACACCTCGCAGCCGGTGCGCTCGGAGACCTCCTGGGCCAGCACGAGGGGCGTGCCACCCTCACGCAGCGTCACCACGGGCGTGTCGTCCGTCACCGGCAGCCGGTCACGGTACTCCTCGATGAGCCCGCGCCACTGGTGGGTGACGGGCGCCCCCGCGCCGCCCGGTCGTGCGCCCGATTCGGTCATGCCCATGATTTCTCCTGGTACCCCTCGGTCCCCATGGTCCCCATACCGGCCATATACCGGCCATTGTCCCCGCTCGCCGCCGCGGCCCGCCCTCCGGTCTCCCCGGCCGGCGCCCGCCGCACCGCCCTACCGCCCGGTCACTGCCCGTACTCGCCCTCGACCCGCATGATGCTGGCCACGCCGTGCACCGTCTCCAGGCGCCGCAGCGCCTCCACCGTCGCGCTGAGCGCCGCGTCGGTGGCGCGGTGGGTGACCACGACGAGCGACGCCTCGCCGTCCTTGACGGACTGGCGCACGCTGTCGATGGACACGCCGTGGTCGGCGAAGACCGTGGCGCACTGCGCCAGCACGCCCGGCTTGTCCGCCACGTCCAGGCTGATGTGGTAGCGGGTGACGACGTCCCCCATCGGGCTGACCGGCAGCTGGGCGTAGGCCGACTCCCCCGGCCCGCGCGAGCCGTCGCGTTTGTGCCGGCACACCGCCACCAGGTCGCCCAGCACCGCCGAGGCGGTGGGCACGCCGCCCGCGCCGGGGCCGTAGAACATCAGCTGCCCGGCTGCGTCCGCCTCGACGAACACGGCGTTGTAGGCGCCCCGGACCGAGGCCAGCGGGTGGCTGAGCGGGATCATCGCCGGGTGCACGCGGGCGGTGACCGACCGGCCGTCGGCGGCGCGCTCGCAGATCGCCAGCAGCTTCACCGTCCGCCCCGTGTCGCGGGCGCACGCGATGTCACCGGCGGTGATCTCCGTAATGCCCTCGCGGTGCACCTCATCCAGGCGGACCCGGGTGTGGAAGGCGATGCCCGCCAGGATCGCGGCCTTGGCAGCGGCGTCGAAGCCCTCGACGTCGGCGGTCGGGTCGGCCTCGGCGTAGCCCAGCGCGCTGGCCTCCTCCAGCGCCTCGCCGTAGCCGGAGCCGGTGGACTCCATCCGGTCCAGGATGAAGTTGGTCGTGCCGTTGACGATGCCGAGGACGCGGTTGACCGTGTCGCCCGCCAGGGACTCCCGCAGCGGGCGCAGCAGCGGGATGGCGCCCGCGACGGCGGCCTCGTAATAGAGGTCGGCACCGTGCTTCTCGGCGGCCTCGTGCAGCGCCGGGCCGTCCTGGGCCAGCAGCGCCTTGTTGGCCGTGACGACGCTGGCGCCGTGGGCGAAGGCGGCCTCGATCAGCGTCTTCGCGGGCTCGATGCCGCCGATCATCTCCACGACCACGTCGATGTCGCCCCGCGTCACCAGGCCCTCGGCGTCGGTGGTGACCAGCGCCGGGTCAATGCCCTCGCGGACCCGGTCGGGGCGGCGCACGGCCACCCCGGCCAGCTCCACCGGGGCGCCGACGCGCGCGGCGAGGTCGCCGGCGTGCGCCGTCATCAGGCGGGCCACCTGGGAGCCGACCACACCGCAGCCCAGCAGCGCCACCTTCAGGGGACGAGCGCGCACCATACGTCCTCGCCTTTCAGTCATCCGTGGGGTTTGTAGTCTCACGTACGGACGCCCTGGCGCCCGCCGTCCGTTCAGTATGCGGACTCAGCCGACGTCGAGCCGCAGCAGGTCCTCCTCGGTCTCCCGGCGCACCAGCACTCGCGACTCCCCGTCGCGGACGGCGATCACCGGCGGCCGCGGCGTGTGGTTGTAGTTGCTCGCCATGGAGCGGCAGTAGGCGCCGGTGGCGGGCACGGCGATCAGGTCGCCGGGGGCGGTGTCGGACGGCAGGTAGGCGTCGCGCACCACGATGTCACCGCTCTCGCAGTGCCGGCCGACGACCCGGCTGAGCATCGGCGGCGCGGCCGAGGCCCGGGAGACCAGGGCCACCGAGTACTCGGCGTCGTACAGGGCCGTCCGGATGTTGTCGGACATGCCGCCGTCGACGCTGACGTACGTCCGCAGGCCCGCCAGCGGCTTGACGGTGCCCACCTCGTACAGCGTGAACGTCGTCGGCCCGGCGATGGCGCGGCCCGGCTCCACGGACAGGCGCGGCACCGCCAGCCCGGCTGCCTCGCACTCGCGGGCGACGATCTCCCGCAGCGTCTTGGCGATCTGGTGCGGCTCGGCCGGGTCGTCGCTGGCGGTGTAGGCGATGCCCAGGCCGCCGCCGAGGTCGATCTCGGGCAGCTCGGTGCCGTGCTCGTCCCGCACGGCCGCCAGCAGGCTGACGAGGCGGCGGGCGGAGACCTCGAAGCCGGCGAGGTCGAAGATCTGCGAGCCGATGTGGGAGTGCAGCCCGGTGAGCTCCAGCGACGGCTGGGCGAGCACCTGGCGCACGGCCCGCGCGGCGGTGCCGTCCGCGAGCGCCAGGCCGAACTTCTGGTCCTCGTGCGCGGTGGCGATGAACTCGTGCGTGTGCGCCTCCACACCCACGGTCACGCGGATCTGCACCGGCTGCCTGACGCCGTGGCGGGCGGCGGTGGCGGCCACCCGGTCGATCTCCTGGAAGGAGTCCAGCACGATGCGGCCGACGCCCGCCGCTACGGCCCGCTCGATCTCGTCGGCCGACTTGTTGTTGCCGTGCAGGGCGATCCGCTCGGGCGGCATGCCCGCGCCGAGCGCGACGGCCAGCTCACCGCCGGTGCACACGTCCAGGCTGAGGCCCTCCTCCCGCAGCCAGCGGACGACGGCGCGGCACAGGAACGCCTTGCCCGCGTAGTAGACGTCGGCGTCCGGGCCGAACGCCTCGCGCCAGGCGCGGCAGCGCGCGCGGAAGTCGGCCTCGTCCAGCACGTACAGCGGCGTGCCGTGGCGCTCGGCGAGGTCACGCACGTCGACTCCGCCGACGGTGACGACGTCGTCCGGGCCGCGGCTGACGGTGCCGGACCAGATGCGGGGGTCGAGGTGGTTCAGGTCGGCGGGCGGCGGGCTGTAGTGGCCCTCGGGCAGCACGTCGGCGTGACGGGGCCCGGCGGGGTGGGCGGAACGGCTCATGGTGGCTCTCTTCGGCGTCGCGGGGTGTTACAGCAGCTCAGGGGCACAGACGCCCAGCCGGTGCAGGCCGCCGGCGAGCACCGTCCCGGCGGCCTGGGCGAGGGCCAGCCGGGCGCGGTGGGCGGCCTGGGGTTTCTCGTCACCGCACGGCAGCGCAGGGCGCTCCCGCTCCGTCTCCAGCAGGGCGTCGCCGACGGCGGTCAGGACACTGGGGACGGCCTCGCGGCCCCCGTCGCTCTCCCCGAGGGCAGCCAGGAGCGCCCGCTCCGACCGGTAGGGGTAGCCGTAGGCGCTGCCGCCGGCACCAGCGCCGGGCTCGGGGCGCACGCCGAGGGCGGCCGCGCCCCGTTCGACGGCGCGGGCGCGGGCGTGGGCGTAGCGCACCAGGAACAGGGGGTTGTCCGGCTCCCGCTGTATAAGCAGGCGCGGGTCGTCCGGCCGCCATCCGGTCGCGGCGGCCCAGCGGGCGATGTCCCGGGCGGTGTCCTCGGGGTGCGGGACGGGACGCGGCCGGGCGAGGAGCGCGCTGATCAGGTCGTTCGCCGCCTCCTCGGGCAGGGTGACCGTGAGGAAGCCGGGGCCGCCGATCTCCACGCCGCGCACGCCGGGCAGCGCGCGCAGCCGGGCACGCAGCACCTCGGCCACGCGCCGGGCGTCCATGCCCGCCGGTCCGGCGAGCTTCAGGGCGATGCCGGTGGCCCACCGCTCCCCGGCGGCGCCGCCGTCCCCGCCGTCGTGCGGGGGCCGGCGCAGGGGGAAGCGGGCGGGCACCGCGTCGGGGCCCGCCTGGCCGAGCTCGCCGTCCTCGGCGGCACCGCGCGCGGCGCGCAGCACGGCGTCGGACAGCTGGGAGGGGGTCACGGAGCAAGCGTACGAGAGACCCGGCCCCGGTTTGCGAGCGATTTCACCAGCTGAACGGTGTGCCGCCGCCCCTCGCGCCGCAGCTTGCGCACGAGCTGCACGAGCCGGTCGGGCTCGAACGGCTTGGGCAGCACCGCGTCGATCCCGCCGGGCAGGTCCAGCCGTCCGGCGAAGGCCGCGGTCACCAGCATCACGGGGACGTGCCGGGTGCGCGGGTCGAGCCGCAGCCGGGTGGCGGTCCGGGGACCGTCCAGGCGCGGCATGACGACGTCGAGGGTGATCACGTCGGGCTTGAACCGGTGGACGACCTCCAGGCACTCGGCGCCGTCGGCGGCGGTCATGACCTCGAAGCCGTCGAGTTCGAGGTTGACCGTGATCAACTGCCGGATGACCTGGCTGTCGTCGACGACGAGGACCCGGCCCGCGGTGCCTGGCACAGCGCCAGCCTAGGCGCGCCCCGCCTCCCGTGTCCGGCGTTTTACGGATCCGGTCCCCGTTCGGGCACCCGGTCTCAACCCCGTCCGCCGAGCTGGTAATGTTCTTCCCGTCGCGCCCCCGTAGCTCAGGGGATAGAGCAACGGCCTCCGGAGCCGTGTGCGCAGGTTCGAATCCTGCCGGGGGCACTCGCCGGTCAGCCAGCAAAAACTAGGCTCTGACCAGGGCGAATGCCGACATGAGAGAGCGGGACCCAGTCTCACTGGGTCCCGCTCTTTCGTGCTGCTGATCACGGTTCACGCGTGAGTGGCGCGTGAGCGATCGTGCTGTCGGCTCCCCCTCCCCTGCTTCGTCCCGGACGTCAGCCCCATCCCATGGCTTTCTCGATCTTCCGGTTGTTCAGCTCCTCATGCCCGTCGATGCAGCCCGCGTAGCGGCGGAGGATCACCTCCGGTGAGTTGCCTGCACGGCGAGCCACCTCGGCGACGGGCACCCCGGCGTTCAGCCAGTTCGTGATGCACGCGTGCCGCAGGTCGTACGGCCGTTGGGCGAGCGGAGAGGCCACCCGGTCGGGCGGCAGCGCGATCAGCCGGGCCTCCTGCCAGACCCGCCAGTAACTGGAAGTCCCCAGGACTCCCCCGCGCTCGTTGGCGAAGAGCCTGCCGTCCTCGGCGGTGCCGAATTCTTTGATGTGCTCGCGGAGCATCCTGACGAGCAGGGGTGGGATGGGCACCGGACGGTCCCGGTTGGCCTCCCGGGCTTTCAGGCCGCGGACATCGTGCCGCTCCCCGGAATCCGTCCACTTCTTCCCAGAAACCGGGCGCGTTTCGCGAAGAGTCAGGGTTCCCCACCCCTTCTCGGGGAGATAACAGTCCTCCTCCCGCAGTCCGACGGCTTCCGCCGGCCGGAGGGCACCGTGAAGCATGCAGCCGAAGAATGCCGTCAGTCGCCGACCGCGGTTGCGGTGAATGGAGCCGACGTACGAGACCGCGACGAGAAGCTGTTCCCCCTGCACCTGATTGACCAGGACGCGCGGATCGACCGTGTCGTCTCCTCTGGTCGCGCTTTTCTTCAGGCGGGTGAGCGGGTTCTCTTCCAGGTAGCCCGCTTCGACGGCGTATTCCATGGCGGTATTGAGCCCGCGGCGGCGCCGTCTCACGGTGTCTCCTGCGGCCGGTTCTCCGTCCAGCTTGAACGAGAGGCGGTACTGGACGTCCCGAAGGACGCGAGGGTCTGTGAGAGCCGAGAGAGGGAGCGAACGCGTCTCCAGCCATGCACACGAGGCTTTCAGCTCCGGTGGCGGCTCCTCTCCCCTGTGCGCAGGCACGCAGGCCCACCGAAGCGCCAGGCGTGTCTCCTCGGGGCTCGGCGCCTTCGGGCCGGCCTCCCTCATGGCAAGCGCGACGGTGGCAAGGCTGTCCGCGATGCTCTCCCTGGTCTTGCCTGCCGACGTGCGCCATCGGGACACCATGTATTCCCGGCAGAATTCCCACCAGGACGGATCCCGCTTCGTGCTCGCCCGTTCCTTTTCCGCGGCGGCTCGGAGTTCGGACTCGGGCAACCCGGTGGCGATGTCGAATGCTTCTCCCCTCCGCATGGCCTGCCAGAGTTCGGAGCGGCGGCTTTCCGCGAGAGCTACGGTGGTGAAACTCGCGGTGTGGACCTTTCCCGCGAC
Source organism: Streptomyces sp. 7-21 (assembly GCF_016741785.1). Taxonomy (GTDB): domain Bacteria; phylum Actinomycetota; class Actinomycetes; order Streptomycetales; family Streptomycetaceae; genus Streptomyces. The sequence goes on along the minus strand of NZ_JAERRL010000001.1, from coordinate 263,161 downwards.
CTTCCACCGCAACTGATGGGGCGCTTTCTTGCTCTTGACCTTGCCCACCTTCCAGACCCGGACATCGGTGGAGAGGTTGAGTTCTTCAGGTTTCGGGACCGGGCGCCCGATGCGACGGGCGCCCGAATCCTGGCCGACAGCGCGGCGGGTCACGCCGTTTCCTCCAGGCTTTCAATCCAGCGTTCCAGTTCCGAACGGCGGATGCGTACCGCCCCGTTCGGGAGCTTGATGGACTTCGGTCCCTTCCGAAGCTGACGCCAGCGATAGAACGTCGCGCGAGGAACGCCGATCTCCGTGATGACTTGGGAGATGGTGAGCATTTCGTCTCGGGCCACGTCAGTTCCTCCCTTGCCGGCCGTCGATGCTGGGAAGACCGGACAGTCGGACACTGGGGGTTCGGGGGTGTCCGGTCCGTTTATGCAGGTGGGACGGGGTGATCGGACAGTCGGACACCTAGGACACCTCCCGGGGTGGGGTGTCCGGGTAGTAGCGGCCCCCGGCGTCCTTGGCGAGCTGTCCCACCCCCGCCATGCGGGAGCAGTAGCGGCGCACGGTGTCCGCGTCGATGTCCGGCAGCGCGGCTGCGATGTCTCGCGGTCGCACCCCCGGGTTCTCCCGGACGTACCGCAGGATGGCGGCTCGGGTGTCGCCGATGGTGTGGTCGCTCGCCGGTCCGTCCAGCATCTGCCAGGCGCCGGAAGCGGCCTGGAACCTCAGGGCGTACTCGGCTTCGTCGACGTCGCGGCCGGTGACGTGCAGGATGCCGTCCGCCTGCCCGCGGGCGCGCTTCAGCACGAGCGTGGCGTCCGCTGCTCCGGCGATGCCGTTGGTGCCGGACACCTCGGTCAGGAAGTCGTCCGAGCCTTGCTTGCGGACGTGGTGGACGAGCACCACGGCGATGCCGTAGTGATCGGCGATCCGCTTGGCGTAACCGACGGCGACGTAGTCCGCGTCGTACTGCGAAACGCCCTGCGGGGCGGGGCCGCGCATCTTGGCGAAGACGTCGATGACGACCATGCGGGCGTCCGGGTTGCGCTTCAGCCATCCGGCGATGGCGTCGCTGCCGCCCTGGGGGAAGGGCGGGCACTCGGTGACCAGGGTGAGCTGCGAGGGGGCCGCCTGGCCGCCCAGGATCTTGCGCATGCGGGTCTGGAGACGGCGCGGGGTGTCCTCCAGGGCGAGGTAGAGCACCGGGCCGCCCTGGACGGGCACGGAGTCGAAGGCGTACCCGCCGGCCGCGACGGCGAGGGAGAGCCCGAGGGAGAGCCACGACTTGCCGACCTTCGGGGGTCCGGCGAGCAGGTTGACGCCCTCGGCGAGGATGCCGGGGACAGCCCACTTCGGCTCGGGGAACTCGGCAGCCATGAGCTGATCCGCGGTCCATGCGGTGCGCGGGCGCTCTCTCTTGACCGGCGCACCGGGGGTCACGCCGGGGTCGGTGGGGACGGAGTAGAGGTGGAGCGGAGGGATGGGGTTGGTGCTCATGCGGCGACCGTCCGGGGGCGGTTGGCTCCGGCCTTGAGCCCGGAGGCGATGGTGCGGCGGGCCTCGCGCTCGCCCTGGCCGACGCTGAGCGCCGCCTGAAGCAGCCTCTCGGTCACCTCGTGGGAGTCCAGCTCTCCGCCTGCCACGAGCTGGCCAAGGGCGACGGACGCGAGATACACGGCGTTGTTGTGCTGGTGCGGCCCCGAGTTCGTGATACGGGCCAACTCGCCGTTGAGCGCGGCGGCCAGGAACCTGCCGCGCCGGTTACGGGCTGTCAGCGGCACCCTGACGGGCCTTTGCGGGGGCAGCGGTGCCGGACGCAGCAGGGTGGCCAGCCAGCCCGGCAGCGGATCCGCCGGACCGTCGTGGGCTGTGGTGTACTCGCGCCCGGCCACGACGCTTCCTGCGGCAACGACGTAGCCGCCGGCCGCGCGGGTGTCGATCTTCCAGCCCAGCTTGCCCGCGGTGTTGCGCAGTTCCTCGCTTTCGGGGGCGGCGAAGTACAGGTGCAGCCCACCGCGTCCGGTGCGCACCGTGTGGGTGTTCACCGGGAGCGGCTGGCCGTGGCGGTCGCAGAGCAGGGCGAGCACGCTGGCGCCGTCGACGACGCCGGGTTCGGCCCATTCGGCGGGCGGCGTGTCGCCGGGGTGCTTGGGGGTGTCCAGATCGACGACGACCAGGCGGGAGGGGCCGGTGGCGATGCCGACGTTGTAGGGGGCGTGCGTCCAGCACCGGGTGATGCGCTCGGGGTCGGTGGTGGCGCGGGTCTCCCAGTTACGGATGGCGGGACGCTTGTCGCCGGGGATGAGAGGGAAGACGTGCCAGCCGCGCGACGCCGCGGCGAGGGCAGCGGTGAGCTGTGCATCACCGTCCGGATGGGGCATTCTGAAGGTCTCCTGTTCTGTCGAAGGGACAAGGAGAGCCGGGGCGGCCGTGGTCTTGTGGTGAGAGGCGGCCGCCCCGGGCGTTGCTAGGGGTGGGTCTTGGCCCAGTGGGCGTATTCCTGGCGGACGTAGCCGCGCGGGTTGGCGGCGGTAGCCGGGTGCTCGGGCCGGTACGGGGTGCCGTGGCAGCCGCCTTCACGGTCCCGGTCGTGGGCGATGAGCTGGCGGGCGGCCTCGATGGCTGCGTCGGTGGCGTCGCTGGTGAGGCCATCGTCCTCGGTGCGCAGAGCGATGCGGTCCAGCACGGCGGCTTTGCGCAGCCAGTACTCGCGGCCCAGGTCGCAGCCGAACGGCGTGTCGGTGGCTGTCTGGGCGGTCCATCCGATCTCGCAGAGGATGTTCGGGGCGAATGCGTACGCCTCGTCCGGCGTGGGCCACGCTTCAAGTTCCGGGCGGTGGTCGGCGGTGACGTACAGCCGGGTGCGTCGGCCGTCGCGGGTCGGGTACAGGCGTACGGGGCCGGTGTTGAACGCGACGGCCAGCGCGGTGCTGACGCGGTCGGCGTCGTCCGGCTCGCAGATGACGCGGATCTCGAACACTGCTCTCCTTGGGTCAGGCGTAGTGGGCGTCCGGGCAGTAGCTGTCGGGGCAGGCGCAGCCGCCGCACTCGGTGCAGATGTCTTCGGAGCACTCGTCACACAGGTAGTGGCCGGGGCATCCGAAGTCGGCGCAGTCGTCGCAGTAGTCCTCGAGGTCCATGGAGTGCAGTCCTTTCTCAGCCGTGGAAGTGGTTGCGCTTGAAGACGGCCCGGCGAATGTGAACCGTGGTCCCGTCCTTGTGGCTGCTGGTGGTGAACACCTGGGCGGCGATCCAGCCGCCGAAGATGACGGCGGCGAGGATGATGAGCTGGGTGATCAGCGCGGTCAGGGCGGTGATGAACGCGGTCAGCAGGAACAGCCCGCCGCACACGGCGAGGAAGCCGACGCCGCCGAGGGCGATGTTCACCGCCGTGCGGGAGACGGGCGGCTTGACGGCGGCCGGTTCGGGCTTGACGGGTTCGATGGCGTAGCCGGTGACGACCCTGCCGTCCGACAGGATGACGCTCGCCACGGTGGGGATGCCGCCGGGCGGCGCTGCAACGAGCGACGCCGTGGCGGGGGTGATGAGGGTGGGCCGGCGGACTTCCACGGGCCGCTCCCCCAGTCCAGGGCGCGGGGTGCACGGGTTGGTGGGCTCGGTCACGGTGGTGCTCCTCACAGGCTGGGCAGCGCGTCGACGACGGCGCGCATGAGCTGGTTGACGGTGGGGGCGGCGCCGCTGGAGGCGAGCTAGAAGCCGAACATCACGGCCACGAACGCGGAGCCGAAGCTCAGCGCCTTGGAGCGCAGCAGGATGACGAGCAAGGCGCCGAAGACGAGCAGCAGGGAGACGGTCACGGCCATGCCGCGGTTCTCCTTCCGGGGGCGGAGAGTTGGGGGTCAGCGGGTGCCGGCGCGGTGGATGCGGGCCCAGCGGTTGTAGAGCCAGCGGCCGACGCGGATGCGCTTGCCGTGGCCCTTGCAGTGGCGGCAGGTCTTGCCGCGCTTGGGCCGTCCCTTGCGGTCGGTGGTGATGTGGAAGCCGAAGCCGTTGCACTTCCGGCAGGTGCCGAACGGGCTGGCCACACACACCGAGATGTAACCGAGAGTGACGAAGAGCGGAAAGGTGATAGCGAGCAGGATCGGGGTCACAAAGGGCCTCCCGGGGCCGTTTCAGGGGTTTCCGCGAGCGGGCCGCTAGCGGCTAACGCGCTGATCAGCGGCGATATGAGGTGCTAGCGGGGTCTCTAGCGCTAGAGGGTTTCGGCTCTAGCGCTAGAGCCCCTTCGGCGTCAGCCCGCGTCCCGCTTTCTGTCACGCTCCGCAATCGCATCGGCGATGCGGGCGCGTTCGAAGCCGGTGCGGTTGACGGTCTTGCCGTTGATCCGCCGGGCCACCTGCCCAGTGCTCACGCCATAGGGCTTGAGTGCCGCGGTGAGCTGGCGGGCCTTGTCGGCGGGCTCCAGCTCGCCCCAGGCGCCGTAGCGCTCGGGGCGCAGTTCGACGAGCCGGTCGACGGTGACGTCGTTCCACGGCTTGGCCTCGTCCGCGGGGACGACGGCGAGGATGTCCTCCAGCAGCGGATCGGCCGCCTGGGGCCGCTCCGGGGTCTGGCCGGCGGCGATGCCGCGCAGCGTGCCTGCCTCCGCGCGGGCCTTGCGGGCGCATTCGCAGATGGCGTCCGCGGACGGGCCGTCGATGTAGTAGCCGCGCACGATCTGCGGGTCGTCGGCGGCGCCGACCAGGTAGCCGATGCCCTTGTCGGACTTGGTGAACGAGGTGGCGCGGATGCCGTTTTTGTACATCGACGTGCCCAGGATCATGTCGTTCTCGATCTGGCCCATGACCCGCAGGCAGAACCGCGTGCCCACGTTCGCGCTGATCGCGGGTGGCAAGGAGTCCTTGTCGGGGCGCTGCGTGGCCAGCAGCAGGATCACTCCCAGCGCCCGACCGCGCTTGATAATGGCCGTGCACAGCGTCCCGGCTTCCTTGCCGTACTTGTCGTGGCTGAACAGTTCCTGGCACTCGTCGATGGCGAGCACCAGTGGGTGCAGCCCGAGCGAGCGGTTGGCGGCCAGGGACGGGGTGACCTTGTTCTCCGGGCACTTGTCCTTGGGCAGTGAGGCGATCACCTTGGCCCGTCGCTCCAGGTCCTTGTGCACGTAGCGGATCGACTCCAGTGCCGCGGCGCAGGTCTCGTCGTTCGGGCCGGAGCCGTAGTCGGCCGCCACCCGCTTCAGGCAGTCCAGGTCGCCAGTGCCCTTCAGCTCCCAGATCAGAAGTTCCGCGGTTGGGTCCAGGGCGGCGGCCAGCAGCGGCGTGCGCAGGGAGAACGTCTTGCCCATGCCGGGCATAGCGCCGATCAGCATGTTGTCGTACATCAGCGTGACGTCGACGCGCCGGCCACGCTGGTCGGTGCCGAACGGCAGCGGTTTGAACAGCGACGTCGTGCCGGACTTGGCCAGCGGCCAGACGGGCGGGGGCACCTTGTTCAGCGGCCGGTCGCCCACCCACAGCATCATCCGGCCGGCGTGTTCGTCCGGGACCGGCTCCGGCCACACGCAGCCGAGCGGGCGGCGCAGGCCGGAGGCGAGCTTTTCGCGCCGGTCCAGGATGTCCGGGACCGTGACGCCGTAGGGCAGGTCGACGTCCGCGCGCCAGCCGGGGCCGTCGCGGGTGATCGGGGCGGGGAACTTGATGCCCTCCCCGCCCTTGGCGAGCGCCTTGTTGATCTCGGCGATACCGAGTGATCCCAGGGCTCGCTCCACGATGGTGGAAGTCAGCAGCTCCACCTCGGTCGTGACGACGGCTCGGGAGACGACCGGCTTGTCGGCCGGCGCCCCCAGAAAGCCGAACCCGGCCGTCAGCAGCGCCAGCGTCAAAGCTTCCAGCCAGGCCGGAGCGAGCACGAACAATGTGATGGCCAGCACCGGGCCGACGATCAGGGCGAGCAGCAGGAGAAGACTGCGCAGCTTGACCCGGTTGTCGCGCTGCCGCGACAGCTTCAGGTACTCCTCGACGTTCTCGCGGCGGGCGGCGACCTGCCGCAGCGGCTCGCCCTCGGCATCGGTCACCCACCGCAGGGTGCCGCCCACGAACTTCGCCACCCCGGCCGGGGCCTGGACGGCGAGCCGGGCGGAGTACCAGGGCAGCCGTACGGCGTGGTAGGCGGTGGTGTGCCAGACGTAGCCGCCCAGCCAGCCCAGTGCGTTGACGAACTCCGGCTTGGACTTCGCCCAGGCCGGGATCACCTCACGCCGCTGCCCGGAGCGCAGCCGGTCCATCAGGCCCGGACCGGTCGGGGCCGGACCGTCGACCATCACCACCGACTCGCCGTCCGCGCCGTCGTCGACCGAGCCGCCCGACCGGTCGGCGGCGGAGTCGGCCGATTCGGTCGGCCGGGAGTCGGATCCGGAGTCGGCCGACTGCTCGCGCGCCGACCGGGCCTTGCTGAGGTCGACCACCTCGGCGCCGGAGTCGGCCGTCCTGTCGGCTTCCAGTCGAGGAAACAGTTCACTGTCGTTGTCGGGATGCTTCACTGAAAGCTCCTTCCGGAATCGCGGGAGGGAGGGCCCGGCCGACGCTGTAGGAGGTGGGCGGCCGGGCCCGTAGTGGTTTGCCGGCGTGTGTCAGGCGGCGCAGAGCGTGGGGGCGAGGTCGCCCCATCCGGCGACGATGTCGGCGCGCTGCGGGGCGTCGGCGCTGACGCGGACGGGCATGTGCAGGCCGAGGAAGTCGGTGCCGCAGGCGATGACGAGCGGCTTGCCGGGGCCGTTCGTCCAGGCCGTGATCGGGGTGTTCCGGTCGGCGCCGCCGGAGCGGCCCCAGCGGGCCAGCAGCGTCGGGTTCAGTGCGATCTCCTGTCGCAGATCCGGCGCGTTGTGGATGTGCTCGGCGAGCAGGGTGCGCCACTCGCCGCGTGCCCACAGGCCCGGCAGTTGGAAGGTGGCGCCGGGCACTGCGAGCGACTGGGCGCCGGCCCGGACGGTGAGGACCGGCCCGTCGTCGCCGTGGTGGTGAGTCAGCATCAGCGGGGTGTGACGGTTGAAGCCGGCGAACGCGCGCAGCGGCTTCAACTCCTGCTCGCCCACCAGTACGGCCCACGGCCGGGAGGGGCGCTTGTCCAGGCGGCGCCGGGCGACAGCCAGGGTGTAGCGGTCGGTGGCGACTGCGTACAGGTACGCACCGCAGGCCTCGAAGTAGACGCCGTTGAGGCCGGGCAGTGTCCTGTCCGCGCTCATGTGGTCGCTGACCTGCGACAGCAGGTAGGGGAAATCCGTGATCGGACCGATCATGACGGAGAGTCCTCTCAGAGGGGGAAGGAGCTACAGCTCGAACAGGCCGTCCTGTCCCGCGGGCACCGCGGGAAGCCGACCCCTGGCCAGGCGTGCGGCAGTGGTGTGGCAGTCGGCGCACCAGGCGCGCAGCGCGTCGGCCGGGAGGCGAGCGGCGGCGGCATCGGTGGTCAGCGGGTCGGCGGGGGCGGCCAACAGTCGCACCCGGCGTCCGTGCTTGCTGGTGTAGCCGTCGTGCTCGCGCGGGCAGCGTCCGCCGTCCTTGGCATGCGGGTTGCCGCACTGCCCGGTGCACTGGCACCGGTATCCCGCGGTCTTCATGACCCGGTTGAACAGGGCGGCTGCGACGATGGGCTGCGATTTCATGCCGTCACCTCCACCACGGCCGAGGTGTCGGCACGGGCGCCGGTACGGCCGGCACGGCGGCCGGTGACGGTGGCGAACAGCCGCCCCAGTCCGGCACGGCGGGTTCCGGTACGGGCCTGTTTGGCCGCGTACATGGCCTCGTCCGCTCGCCGCAGCAAGTCCGAGAGGTCGGCGCCGGGGAAGTCCGCGGCGCGCACCCAGCCGAGGGAGACCGTGGTACGCACGTCCGGGTTCTGGCCGTCGACCGGGCGGGCGAGCACGCGATGCAGGACGGCGAGCTCGTCACTAACCGAGCCACGCTCGTCGAGCAGGACGGCGGCGAACTCATCCCCTCCGAGGCGTCCGACGATCCCGGAGGAACCGACGTGGTGGGCAAGCCGGGCGGCGGTCGTCCTCAGCAACGCGTCTCCGGCGGCGTGCCCGTAGGTGTCGTTGATGTGCTTGAACTTGTCGACGTCGGCCAGCACCACGACTGCGCGCGGGTTCTTCCTCAGCAGCGTGGTGGCGCGGCGGGTGAAGCCGTCGCGGGTGTGCAGTCCGGTGAGCGGGTCGCGGCGGGCAGTGTTCAGGCAGCGGCGCAGCCACCACACGTGCAGCGCCCACCCGCTTGCCAGGGGTAAAGCCGGTACCAGAACCGTGGCCAGGGTGTTCACGCGGCCACCTCCTCGGCTTCGCCGCCGGTCGCCGGGGCGTTGGCAGCGTCCACCGGGTGCAGGATGCGCCTGTCGGTCCGCTCGGCAAGCAGGGCATCGCGCACTTGTCGAGCGGGGCCGGCGCCACAGCGCAGGGCCTTGCGCAGCGCCTCGGCGTTGATCTGCCCGTCCGGCCAGTCGGCCGTGAGCGCACGTGCCTCGGTGAGCAGTTCCGCCGGGGTGCGCTGCACCGCCCTGGTCCTGCTCTTGGTCTGTCGCTTGCGCGAGGGCTTCGGGGCCCGGTGCCCGGGCTTTTCCGGTGTCTGCTCCGGCTCGGGAGCGGGCCGCAGCTCGGGCAGCGGGGCGGTGTCGGCGGGGGCGAGTTCGCCGATCCGCAGCAGCACCCGCTCACGCCGCGGGGTCTTCCACCGCCAGCCTCGCCCGTAGCGCTCGCGTAGCTCGGCACGGGTCAGCAGCCGCTTCCGTTCCCGGGTGAGCGCGTCCGCGTAGGAGGTGATCTCCCACAGCGTCATGCGCCGCCACAGCGTGAAGGTGGAGACGGGGGCGAGCAGCCACCGTGACCAGCGGATCCGCTCCATACGGCGGCCGGTCGCGGCGCCGATGCGCACGGCGTAGACGTGGGCACCGATCTCGGAGAACACCACCCACAGCAGCGGCATCGTGCCGTGTGCCACCTTGGCGGACACCGAGTCCCCGGCCGCGATGTTCAGCCAGCACGTGACCAGCGTCAGCGTCCACGGCACGAACCGCACCCAGGCAAGCGCCATGTCCAGCCGGATCAGCAGCAGGTTGGCCAAGGTGAACACGGGGATGGCGACGTCGATGGCCACCGGGAGGATCTGCGGGTTGCTGAAACCCCATCGGGCAGCGGCGGCTGACACCGAGTCGAAGGAGGAGACCAGGCCGAGGGCGCCCACCGCTGCGGCGGCGACTGCACCGAACCAGGCAAGCCCCTTTTCCGGTTTCGTCAGTGGTGGCACCGCCGGGTGTTCGGCGGTGTGCGCGGGGTCGGTGTTGTTCACGCCGCACCTCCGATCGCGAGCAGGACGGCCAGGACGAGCAGGGCACCGCCTGTGCACGTCAGGTCGACTGCGCGGCGCAGGCTGGTGTATTTCGCCACCGCGAGCCGGGACAGCCCGACGATGTTGGTAGTCAGGTCGCCGGAGACGGCGGCGGGGATCTCCTCGGCGGTGAGAGTGGCCCACAGCGGGAAGCCGAAGCGCTCACCGCGGCAGCTCAGATTCGGGCGAACCGACCGCAGCAGCAGCGCGACGGCGGCCACCAGCAGCGCCATCCCGAACCCACCGACGATGCGGGCGGGAAGCGTGAGGGGCACATCCTTGGCGACTGTCCAGGCACCGGCCAGCACCGCGCCGACGAACGCCAGCAGCAGGGCCGTCTTGTTGTCGGTCCGCGCGATCTCCGCCCTCACCTCGGCATGCGCGGCCTTCAGGGCCTCGGTCGCGGTGCTCATGCCGCTGCTCCCTTCCGGGAGGTACGGCGGCGGGCGGGCGGCCGGGTGAGCGGGACAACGTTGAACAGTTCCGGGGCCTGGGCCTCGATGACCTCGGCGGCGATGCGGGCGACGTCGTCGGGGAGGCCGGGGTGGCAGGCGAGGATGTCACGGGCGGCGTCCAGCCGAGCCGCGCGCTCCTCCTCGCTCTCGCCCTCCACGCCCAGCCACAGCTCAGGCGGAGTGCCCAAAGCGAGTTCGATGAAGTCGTCGACGGAGACGGCCTGATGGCCGCCCACATAGACACGCATGACGCGCTCCTGCTGTTGAAGGGACAGGGGGCCGGACAGTCGTGGCCTGGTGGTGAGAGGCGACCGGGTCCGGCGGGTGGCCCCGCCACGCTGACGGCGGGGTGAGCGCCCCGACCAGGAGTCGAACCTGGCCTGCGACCATCGGGGCGGTTGCGCGAAGGATCGGATAGAGCACGGGAAGTGTGCTGAACGGGGCGACTGTGGTCCTGAGGCGGTGAGAGGCAGTCGTCCCGCAGTGCCCCGGAGCGGATTCGATCCGCCGCCTTCGTGGCTGACCGGGGCCGTGGCGCACGAGCGCCACAGGACTTGGTTGCGCTGTACCTCACCCGGGACAGATGTCCCGCGTGGCCGCCTACTTGGCCGAGGAGAGGCGGCGTGATCCCCATGGAGTTGTCAATGCACAGCCGCTCCGGCAGTGCCGGGCGAGAGGTACATGTAATACCTGTTCCTCATCTTGCAGAGAGGGGTTTGCTCCGTCAAGCCCCTCGGCTTCGTGGAGATCGGTGAGCCCCCGCGCTTGATGCACCACCAGATTCGCCCTGGCCAGGGCGACACTCGACCCCGCACCTGTACGACTTGAGTCCGTCTTGGCTAGCGTGAAGTCGTACCAAGTCGTCCCCCACAGGCGGAGGTTGATGTGGCGAACGAACGACTGCGCGCCGCCATCGTGGACTCGGGCCTGACCCTGGACGAAGTGGCAGAGCGGCTTGGTGTCGCCGCGAAGACAGTCGAACGCTGGATCAACGACCCCAACCGCAAGCCATACCGGCGCTTCCAGTACGCGACCGCCTCACTCCTGAAGCGCGAGGTGTCGTATCTGTGGCCGGATGAGCGCACGTCCGCCGACGTCACAGCTTCCAGCAATGCTGAGCTGGTCAGGCTCTACCCGCACCGCTCTGTGGTGCCGCAGACGCTTTGGACGGACGTCTACGCCAAGGCCAGGCGACGGTTTGACGTGCTCGTGTACTCGGGGTTCTGGCTGACGGAGGACGCGACATTCCACAGGATCGTGAAGGAGAAGTCAGCGGACGGGGTGCCCATCCGGTTCATGCTCGGCGAGCCGACGTCGCCGGCGGTTGCTGTCCGCGGAGAGGACGAGGGAATCGGCTCTGCCATGGCAGGGAAGATCCGAAACGCCCTCATCAACTACGGTCCGCTCTTCGGTCTTCCCGGTGTGGAGTTCCGCCTCCACAGCACGACCCTCTACAACTCCATCTATCGGGCGGATGACGAGATGCTGACGAACGGCCACATCTACGGCGTCGGCGCCTACATGGCCCCAGTGCTGCACCTGCAACGAGTTCCGGGCGGTGAACTCTTCGACACATACGCTGAAAGCATCGAACGAGTCTGGGAAACCGCCCGACCGATCTCCTCACCTGCCGACTGGGAAGGGGCGCACTAATGGGCCGTGTCGACTACTTCCGTGACCCGAATGCCCCAAAGGCTAATTCCGTGGTCCCCTCGGTGACGGCAGTCGTCCGCGACGACTCGGGGCGGCTTCTCCTCATCCACAAAGCCGACAACGACTTGTGGGCCTTGCCGGGTGGGGGCCACGACATCGGTGAACGGATCAGTGACACGGTCGTGCGCGAGGTGTTCGAGGAGACGGGCATCCAAGTCGAGGTCGACAACATCGTCGGCCTCTACACCGACCCCGAACACGTCATGGCGTACGACGACGGAGAGGTCAGACAGCAGTTCTCCATCTGTTTCCGCGCCCACCCTGTCGGCGGTTCTCTCCGCACCAGCAGCGAATCAAAAGAGGTCCGCTGGGTCTACCCAGCGGACCTTGACAGCCTCAATATTCACCCGTCCATGATGATGCGCATCAGGCATGGTCTTGACACTTCACGGACCGAGCCCTACATCGGCTGATCACTGCCCGATACCTTGGCCAAACGCTCCTCGACACGCTGTGAAGCAGCGTGAATCTCCGGGGCCGCACGCTGAATGAATCGGCCGACAATCGTATCCGGACCGTATCGCCGCACAATTTCGTCAATCCGATCGGCCGGGCTGGTCTGCTCCCCGTCCGGCGTGGTCGTCATGTCGCAATAGAGGAGTGCGTCAACGAGGTCGGGGCGCTCCAGGCTGAACTCCCCCTCCAGCTCATGCCTCAGTCCGCGTTCCTCGGCTTCAAGAAGAGCGCATGAATGATGAGCCACGAGGCGGACAACTCGGTCGTCGGCGTGTTCGTGATCCCGGAGGAACCGTGCTCCGTCGAGCGGGTGAAACCCTGTAACGGCGATGGCCGGCGCGTAGCCGATGTCGTGCAGCACGGCAGCGGCTTCCAGCAGCTCGGCGTCATCCCCCAAGATCGGGCTCAGAGAGCGGGCGCGTTTGGCAGCCCCCAGGGAGTGCGCCCACCGACGCGGGAGCGGCCCGGACAGCAACGATTCGGAGAGCGCATACGCCCACTCAGTGAGTTCCATGGTGGTCAAGGCTACGGCCGGACGGCTCGGGTCGGGAGAGCGCGCACGGTGCGCCCTTTGCCGTGAACGGTGTCGAGCACGCCGTTTCCCTCCATCTGCGCCAAGACGCGGCGTACTGCCGTACGAGATGCACCGAACCGCTCGCAGAGCTGCGCTTCTGAGGGGTACGGATCGCCGACAGACAGGGATTCCTCGGTGATCAGGTCACTCATCCGCTCAGCAAGGGAGCGGCGGTCACCGCCCCGCACGATGCGCCAGCCGGCCCCCGGGAGCGGCCGCACCAAGCCCTCAGCTTCGAGCACCTTCAGCGCCCTGCGGATCGTATTGCGGGAGACACCATGCTCGCGCATCAAGTCAGCCTCGGACGGCAGCGCTTCACCGGACGCATCCGCCTTGATCCGCTGCCGCAGCTTCTCTGAGATGACCAAGTAAGTACCGCGGGGACTGGCTCCCGGCATTGGGCTCCTCTCGCCGTCTCCTCTTGCGTGCTGCCAAGAGTGCCACGCGGTCGGCAGCACCTCGCACGGCAAACAGTGTCCCATGTGTCCGACTGTCCGGTTAGAGCGCTGACCTGCATGAATGCCCCGGACACCTCATGAAGGCAACTGTCCGACTGTCCGGGTTCCGAGACTGGAACACTGGAGGGCGTTTCAGCCTGCCGCAGCGAGGGAGCAGAGTCGGCGGGGTTTGAACCCACGGTGATGTCACCATTGCGCGGTTTTCCCGTCCGCCGAAATCATCATCTCGCCGTTTCTCCACCCTTCGGACTTCAACTCCAGAGGAACGAGAGTGGCTGGGTAAAGAGTGAAGTACACTCCGCCGCGTTTCTATGCCCTTCGGGCTTCAGCTCCAGGGGAACGCATCCTGGAGCTGGCTGCTGGCTCCTAGTCCTCTCTCGTTTCTATGCCCTTCGGGCTTCAGCTCCCGGGGAACCCTTCCCGTCTGGAGGGGGCTGTGGCCTGCGCTGATGATGCCCGATGCGCGACGGCGGGCGCCAGCCGCTCTAGATCTGTGTGTCGCGTGTCACATTCTCGTTGATCATGGGTTTGACCTGCACAGATGGCTTGCGCGACAAACGGCGTTCCGGGCGCTCCAGGACTGAGTCCGGTTACGGGAAGTGTGGCTCGCCGACTCGTGACCACCCCTCCAATCGTCCTCAGGTGGGCCGGACACCCCTCGTACACCAGTGTCCGACCGTCCGGATCCTGAGGCTGTAACACCGGGGTGTTACAGCCGTCTTGACAACGGTACGGCGGGGATCAATGCCCCTGTGCTTGCCCGACGCTGCCTCATCAGTGTGTGAGTGAGTGGTGCGTGAGATTCAGGCGTCGCGCGCTACCGATTGGCGTTCTCGCAGCTCAAACCGGTACTCAGAGCACGAAGGAACGAGGCCTCCGGAGCCGTGTGCGCAGGTTCGAATCCTGCCGGGGGCACCCCAGATGAAGTGCTGAAAGGCCCCGTGACCAGGGCGTATGCCTGGTCCGGGGTCATTGTGCGTGCGCAGCCGGAAGCGGCCAGAGGCAGCCTCATGTCAGTGATCACGTAATGGCCGCGTAATGATCTTGGTGACCATCTCCGCACGTCACAGGCCGTTTTCGCTGCCACTCGCGTCATCGCTCCCGAACATGGCGAAGGCCCCGGACAACCCGGGGCCCACACCGTCACTCACGCTCTCCGCTCCGTCACTCCTCCGTGTCGTCCTCCTCCCCCAGGCCCTTCATGATCCGCTCGTTCATCGCGGCTTCCTGACCGTCGATGCACTTGGCGTAGATCTTCAGCAGCACCTCAACCGAGTGCCCCGCACGCGCGGCCACCTCCGGCGCCGGAACCCCGGAGTTCAGCCACTGGGAGACCCCGGCGTGGCGCAGGTCGTAGGGCCGGGCGGCAAGCACCGAGGCGACCTGATCCGGCAGCAGGCCCAGCTCTCGCGCCCGCTTCCAGACACGGGAGTACGACGACGCTGCGATGACGTTCCCCCGCTCGCTCTGGAACAGCCGCCCGTCGTCCGCCGTGCCGAACTCATCCAGGTGCTCCCGCAGCATCCGCACCAGCGGCGGCGGGATGGGCACCTGACGCACCTCTCCCTTCTCCCGCTGCTTCAGGCCCCGCCGGTCGTGCACTTCGCCGGAGTCGGTCCACGCCCGTCCGGCCGTGGGTCGGGTCTCTTGCAGGTCGATCCGGCCCCAGCCCTTCGCCGGGAGGACGCAGTCCTGACGCCGCAGCCCCAGGGCTTCGCTCGGCCGCGCCGCCGCGTAGTAGAGCACGGCGAAGAACGCCCGCAGGCGCCGACCGCTGGCCCGCTCATAGCCGCCCACGTAGGTCACCGCCGACAGCAACTCCCGCGCCTGCCTCGGGTTGACCACCACACGGCGATCAACCTCCTGAACCGGGCGCCGACCGGTACGGCCCGTGCGCTTGACCTTGCTCAGCGGATTGGACGGCAGCAACCCCAGCTCGACGGCGTACCCCAAGCAGTTGAACGCCACCGCCCGCCGTCGCCGGTAGGTCTGCGACGCCGCAGGCTTGCCGTCCAACTTCCGGGACACGCCATCCACCAGTGCGTGCATGTGCGTGATCTCCGTGAGCTCCGCCACCGGCAGCGACGCCCGTTCCAGCCACCGCACGGCCGCCGCGATCTCCTCCGGCCGCTCCCTCTCCCGGCGTGGCGGCGGCAGGAGATACGAGCGCAGCGCCCTGCGGACAGCCACCCCGGTCGGCCGCCCCCGCACCTGCTTGACCAGCACCGGGACGGCCGTGGCCAGGGCATCGGTCATGCTGTCCCGCTGCTTGGCTGAGGCATCCGGCCAACGGTGTTCGACGTACTTCAGCGCCAGCTCCAGGACCGACAGCGCGGCCGTCTGACCGACCCGGAGGGAGTCCGGCAGACCCGTGACCGTGTCGAACGGCTCGCCCTTCTCCGTCGCCCGCAGCAGCTTGGCCCGGAAACGGTCGGCGAGAGCCTTCGTCTTGTACACGTCGTGGAAGGGGTTGCCGTCCACCGACCAGCGCACGACGTAGGTGGGTTTCTTCGCCGAGCGGTTCACGCTCAGCTTCCAGACAGAGACCTTGAACGACTTCACGCCGCCGCCTCCTCTCGCCTGCGAAGCCAGGCCGTGAACTCGCTGCGACGCACCCGCAGTTCGCCGTTGGGGAGCTTGAAGGCGGCCGGGGCCGTGCCGAGCTCGCGCCACCGGTAGAAGGTGCGCCGGGAGATGCCGCCGAGCTCGGCGAGGATCTGGGAGACGGTCATCAGCTCATCGCGCGCCATGACCATCACCGCCATCCCGGAGCGTGGCGGCGATCAGCGCCGCATCCGGCTCGTAGCCGCGACCGGCATAGCGCCACTGGCCCACGGTGACCGTGGTCCGGTCGCCCAGGCCGAGCCGGGCCCGCTGCTCTTTCGCGCGGTGCTCGGCACGGGCCGCCCGCAGGGCACCGAGGGTGGTGGAGTAGCGGCGTGACTTGGTGGTGAAGTGGCCCCGGTAGCCGAGCATGTGCGCCCAGCGCCGGAGCCCGAGCGGGGCGAACTCCGGCAGGCCGCCCAGCCACCAGCACACGCCGATCATGCGGAGGGTGTGGTCCCGTACGGGCAGTTCGGCGAGCTCGGCCGCGTGGCGGAGCCGCCGGTCCACCGCCCCGGCTGTCTCGGCGCCCTTGGTGGCGTACTTCGCCAGGTACCCGGCGACGGCCGCCGAGGTCAGCCGCTCCCCCGCGCCGAACCCGGCCACCGGCCGCACGTCGAGCTGTGCGCCGAAGCGAAGCACCCGAGGCCCGACGACACCGGCCCCGAGCGCGCCAAGTCGGACGAGGCCAGCTGACGCCCGCACGGCCTCCATCAGAAGCCCGCTCGTGGCCCAGCCGGGCGGCGGCGAGCTCGGCCCGTCGGGGCCATCGAGGCGGATGACAGCGTGGAAGTGGACCAGGCCCCGCCGCTGGTACTCGGCGACCTTGGCGTAGGACAGCCGCGCCGCCTCGCCGAAGGCAATCCGGGACAGGCCCACGCGGCGAGCCAGTTCCCGCCGGAGTTCCAGGGTGAAGCGGTGCCACAGGGCCCCGGCGTATGCCTGCCACAGCACCGCACCCGCGTAGTCGTAGCAGCGCGGGCACAGCGGCTCACCCAGCCGCGCATCATCCTCGGCGTGGCGGACGTGGCAGCCCAGCGGCATCCCGTGCGGGCACCGCTCCCCCGCCGGGCGAGGACGGCAGGCCAGCAGCCGGCCATTCCTCTCCCGGCGGGAGTGAACCGGTCCGAAGCCAGGGGCGGTGAGGGTGGCGAACACCCGAGGGTGCTCGCCGACCTCATCATCGACGCCCTTGCCGCCGACCAGCCCGGCCCGGATCAAGTGGAAGACATCCGCCCGGTAGACCCGGGAGCAGGCGGGGCAGACGGAGGCACGGCGGTTGCCGCACGCCGTCAGCAGCCGCCCACCCACGTCATCGGAGCTGTAGGCGTGCAGTACCTCGCCCGTGTCCGCGTCCACGACGCTCCCGCCGCCGACGAGGTGAACAGGGTGGGTGCAGCCGCCCAGGCTGACGATTCCGCGCCGCCAGGCGTCGAACCCGGGCCGGGCGGCTCGTTCGATCAGGGCCGACAGGGGGTCGTTCATCGTGACCCCCCGAACGCCTGGCGCAGCACGGCCGCGATGGCCTTGGGACGGGTGTCGGCGGAGAAGTGCCAGGCCGGATGCGTCAGCCACAGGTTCGCCCCGTGCCCGGGACAGACCCGGTGCCGTTGCCCGTCCGGACTGACCAGGACGACCTCTTCCCGGCCCGCGCAGGTGGGCTGGTCCTCCTCGCGCATCTCGCACCGGACGGGCGGGAGGCGTCGGGAGTTGCGCGAACGGTTCGCGCTGGACATCGTGTATGTGCTCCTTTCTCTCGTCATGGAGGGGTTGGAGTGGGCGCCTGACGGGGTCGGGTTTGGCGACTTCGCGCCCCGTCGGGAGCCCGTTTTCGTGGCGGTCACGGTTCGTCCTTGGTGGGTGCGGCCGTGACGTGGTAGCGCACGGGGCCGAAGTCCCGGTGCGCGGTGTAGTAGCCGTGGCCCAGGTCCTCCAGGGGGACGCCGAGCGGGGCCGTGACGAGTTCGGCGATCTTGCGGCGCGTTGCCGCGTCGGCGCCGGTCACGATGAGCGCCAGGCTCGGGTAACGGGGCACCATGACGCGCGGATTGTCCGCCAGGAAGTCGGCGAGCTCGCGCAGTCCGGCGATGACCGCGTCACGGTCGCCGTTCTTGATCGCGTAATCGGACATGGCTGATCTCCCTTCTGGTCGTGGTGGGTCAGATCTCGATCCGGCCGAGAGCGGCGGCGATCTCCTCCAGGGCCGTTTCGATGTCCGGCGCGGCGGCCGTCTCGGCCAGCAGGAAGCCGAAGACCGCGCAGAGCACGGCGTGCGTGAGCCGGAGGTTGCGGAGGCGGACCAGGAGGAAGATCAGCAGGCCCAGCGGCAGCACGGCGGAGACGGTCAGGGGCATAGGGGGCACCTCCCTTCAGCGCGTCGGTAGTTCGGTGGGACCGCCACCGGTGATGGCGTCGGCCAGTTCGGGCAGGTGCGGGGTCAGGGCGGCGCACTCGGCCGCTACGTCCTCCGCGTCGGTCTCGGTGACCAGGTGGGAGCGGGCACGCTCCCAGCCGTCCGCCGAGGCGAGGACCGCCGTCCCGGCGTCCTCCGGGGCTATGGACTGAGCCGCTTGCAGTGCCTCTGGGTTGAGGTCACCCAGCGCCATTTCCGCCGTGCCGGAGTCCGCGACCCGGTGGCAGATCCGGCCGCCGAGCTGTGCGCGCAGGGCCGTCACGCCGGGGCCCAGGTCGGAGCCGACCCGTTGCCCGGCCACGATCAGGAACACACCCAGTGCCGCGCCGAGTTGGGCGATGCGCACCAGGGCGGTTGCCGCCGCCGCTGCTTCGTCCTTCTCGTTGCGGTTGGCGATGAGGAAAAGCTCTGCGATCTCGTCCACGATCACCACCACGGGGACGGGGCGTTCGTCATCCGGCAGGCCCCAGACGTTCCGCACCCGGGCGGCCCGGCAGAGCGCCATCCGGTCCTGCGTCAGCTCCACGAGCGCGCCGAGGAGCTTCACCGCCTGGCGCCGGTTGGTCGCGAGCGCCGACAGCCGCTGTTCGAACAGCGACAGCTCCATGCCGCCCTTGCAATCGATACCGACCAGCGCGACCGGCTGCCGGGCCAGGCCCGCCACCAGGGCGTTGATCAGCGTGGACTTACCGGAGCGCGTGGCGCCGACGATCAGCCAGTGCGGCACCTTCCGCAGGTCGATGACCCAGGCCGCGCCGGATTCGAGCACGCCGACGGCCACGCGGAGCAGGCGAGCCGCCTCACGCTGCCGGGGCAGGCGCGGTTCCTTCAGCGGATCGGCGTACGTCGCCGCGATGCGCACGATGCCGGGCCGCCAGGTGGTGACCCGTACGGCGTGCATCTGCCAGTCGTGCGCCATGGCCGGGCCCGCCTGGACGAAGTCCTCCGGGACCTGTCCGGGCAGCAGCCGGACGAGGAACCAGAAGCCGCCGTGTGTCGGACGCACCCAGCCGCGCCGGGGAACGCGCGGCCTCGGGGGTGGCGCGCCGTTGCCGACCAGGCCGGAGACCACCGTCAGCGCCGCCTTGCGGCTCTGGGCCAGCCCGCACCCGGCCATCAACGGCCGCCAGGTGCGCACCACCCGCAGCCAGGCGGCCGGGAAGCCGACGCACAGCCACCAGGTCACCGGGTAGCGGCGGCGCAGGGCCGGGCCCGCGAAGTGCAGGCCCAGCCCCAGCACGGCGGCCACCACGAGCGCCCAGGACAGCGCGGTTTCGCCGGTCGTGGGCGTGGAGGCCAGTACGGACACGATCAGGCCCCCTTCCCCGCCGGGGCGGCGCTCAGGGGCTTGATCTCGGCGGCGCGGAAGGCGACGCCGTGGCGTCCGTCGTTCTCCCACGGGGTAGCGACCAGGTCACGGACCTGGACCGGGGCGCCGACCTGAACGCCGGTCGGCTCACCGGGCACGCTCACCGTGACCACGTCGGCGGACGTGCCCGCCATCAGGCAGAGGCCGACCGCATACACGGTCTTGCCGGTCTCCCGGTCCACCCGGACCTGTCCCGTCTCCCGGTTCACCAGCCGGGGCACCGGGGGAACGGCGCAGATGATCCCCGTGTACTTCGTCGTGTCAATCGGCAGGGCAACCACTGTCAGGACCTCCTCTCACTCGACCCGAAGCGCAAGCTTCGGGGTGGCTTCCACCCGTACTACGGGTACTGCATGTCCAGAGTGAGACCCGTAGTACGGGTTGTCAAGCGGCTTGTAATGAGGGAGGCTCTACGGGATGACGAGAGAGCACAGCCACGGAGACCCGTATGCCTGCGAAGAAGACGACGCCCAAGTACCGGCAGATCGCTGATCACCTGCGGGAAGGCATCCTCAACGGCACCTACCCGGCAGGCCAGCCGCTCCCGTCGGAGGAGTCGCTAGCCGAGCAGTTCGGCGTGACGCGCCCCACAGTCCGTCAGGCCGTCGCCGAGCTCAGGGCCAACGGGCTGGTTGAAGTCCTCATGGGCCGGGGCATGTTCGTCCGCTCTCCCCACGGCCGCCCCAGCATCACCCGCCCGCGCGGCGTGCGTCACGAGCTCGACGGCCGCTTCACGGAAGCCGACGGCCTGCGGTGGACGGACGCCGAGGAACCGGTAGCCACCCGCACGGACGCCCCTCTCCCGCTGGCCGACCTCCTGCGCATCCCGCCCGGCGAACCGATGTACACCTACCAGTCGCTACAGACCGCCGACCGGGGCCGCCTGCGCCAGCTCCATGCCACGCACGTCCCGTTCTCCGTGCTGCTCGGCACCAAGTACGAGGACCAGGCCCCACCGCCGGCACCTCACCTCTACGCAGCGCTGACCGAGCTCGGCCACGTACTTGACTTCACGGAGTACGTCCGCACCCGCATGCCCCTGCCCGACCAGGCCCAGGCCCTCCGCCTCCCCGAAGGCGTCCCCATGCTCCACGTCCTCCGTATCGCCATCGGCAACGACGAACGGCCCGTCGCGATGGAGGAGTTCCACCTGCCCGGCGACGACCTTGAGCTCATGTACCGCCTCTGACGCAGCCTCAGCCGTCCCGCCTGGCTCAGACTTTCTCTACTCCATCAAGGGCGGCGCATCCGCGCCGCCCGGCGCCCTGCCGCCCCGGCCCGGCTGCGGCGCTGACGCGCCGGTCCGGCCGGGCGGCGGACTCCCAGCGCTCCACCCCATTGGCTACAGGATGAGCCTGTAGCCTCACAAGAGGAGTCAGCGAGCCGGACGGGACATCCATGACAGTGGTAACAACGGGCGGGACCGATGGCGAAGAAGACAAACCCCGGTTCTACGCCAACAGCGGCGATGTCGCTGCCGGGGTGGTCATCGGCGGGACGGTTCACAGCATCAACATCGGCGGCCACGTGTCAGGAGGGCCGACTGATGAAGGTCGAAGAGACTCTCTTGCCACTGAGAGGCAGAGGCTCTTTTTTGACTTTTCCGCCAAGCACTCAAGCATGCTGAGACCACCTTCAGATTGAGCGTGCTCTTTATGTCAGGCGGCGCGGCCATCATTCTGGCTGGCGGTGCACTTGCCCTTGTGCATGCGGGTAACCCTGACCTCAGCTACGTCCCACTGGTCACGAGCCTCACGGGGGCGCTCATC
This sequence comes from Streptomyces sp. 7-21, assembly GCF_016741785.1. GTDB lineage: Bacteria > Actinomycetota > Actinomycetes > Streptomycetales > Streptomycetaceae > Streptomyces. Next base: position 242,027 of record NZ_JAERRL010000001.1, on the reverse strand, counting down.
ACAACTGGCGGCGGGGCCCTTGCGTTCCACTCAAACCGGGCACGTAAACACTTGACTGAGCAAGCTCAGCGCCTGGATAGCAAGATCGAATTTGATCACAAGCTCGAAAGGGCGCGCTCATTGATCGATCGGGTTGAGGATCGCGAGCTGAAAGACCGCCTAAATGCCGTGACGGCCATGCAGGCCCTCGACATAAGCCCTGCGCCCGAGGGCTTGGCCGATCGCGTTCTACCCATTCAAGACGATGATCCGAAGCAACTGGACTCCGGAGAAAATAAGTGAGGCGTCCTCTGGGACGGCCATAGGCGCTTGGCGCCGGTGGCTGGGGCGGAAGGCCTCCGAGTTTTGAGCCACCTGACCGGGCCGGGGCCCGCGTCGAGCAAGGCCAGGGGGTCAATCGGGCACTTTGGCGGGCAGGCCAGGGCTGCCCGATTTGCCGGGCCAGCGTATGACCCCCTGACCATGCTCGACCCCGACCCGGGCAGGACACCGGCCCAACACTCTCCGGCCGACCGCGACCGCAAGCGCGCCGTTCCAGGGATGCACGCCAAGGCCCCGTACGCCCGCCGCAGGTCGAGGAGGAAGCGGAGGCGTACGGGGCCGGTCCGGGCCGGTGCGGGAGCAGGCTCATACCGCTAGCGGGCCGGGCGTCTTGAGGCGGTTCAGGCTGTGGGGTGGGGCATGGCCTCCGCCGCGTGGCGTCCCAGGACTTCGACGGTCAGCCCCTGCATGATCAGCGTGGCGAGCAGCTGAGCCGTCGCCGGTCGGATCTGGCCGAGCTGGACGACGCCGTCACCATTGACGTTCACGTCGGCCTTGAGCCCGGCGAACAGGTGACCCACGTCCAGCGAACGCAGCTGCTCGGCCAGGGCGTCCGCCCCCTTCTTGGCATCCGCCCAGCCGCCCACGTACCCGACCCCGGGTGCCAGTCCGGTGGCGCTTCCCGCGCACACTCCCCGTGCATCAGTCATCGCTCTCGTTCCTCCCATCGTGGTCGTGTTCGCGGCCCGTGCCGAGGGCCAGGCGCAGCAGCTCAGCGAGTCGCTGCGCCGTCTCCGGTGAGATACGGCCCAGTTCGATCACCCCCATGCCGAAGGCGTTCAGGTCGGCCCGCAGGTACGGGAACTCCCGATCCAAGCCCGCCGCGATCAGCACATCCCGCAGCGCTGCCACCGCGTCCCGGGCCGCGTACCACTCACGGCTGTGGATCGCCGACCAGTGCGCCGCGTCAGGTGCGTCCGGCAGCCGCTCATCCTCGCCCGGCATCGCTGGCCTCCCGTCGCGGCTGGTCGGTGTGCGGGCCGTACTCCTTGCCGTACTGCTCGGCGCGCAGGATCACGCAGTGCGCGGCCACGAGCATCGCGGCGAGCGCGGCCGTCCGGGCGGGCGTGCCGTGCGTGTCGGCCGACGGGGCGTGCAGCCAGGTGTACCGGTCGCCGCTGAGCGGCATCGGGCCCGGGACGACGACGAGCGAGCTCTCGTCATCGAGGTACCGGTAGGCCGGTGCGTCATCCGACTCGGCCGACAGCATCCGGCCGAAGCGCTCCCGGGACCCGGGCGGGAGGAAGAAGCCGACGTGCTGCGTGCCCCAGTCCGCCATGACCGGGCCGACCGGCAGCCGGTGACGTTCGAGCTGAGCGAACGTCTCCACGCCAAGCCGCAGCTCGACAACGACCACGTCGAAGCGGCGACCGGCGGGAAAGGTATAGGGCCTGCGCGGGTCATCCGCCCACACCTCGCGGCAGCGGTCGGGCACGTCCGCCGCCTCGGACAGCCAGGCGACAGCCCGCCGCGTCATCGTCTCCACGTCAACTCACCTCAGTCGGGGCCGCTCCGGCGACCGGATGGCCGCCGTGGGACCAGCCTCCGGGCAACTGCCCGGCGCGCGGGAGATGACGAGGGGTGACGAGGGATGACGAGGACACCCGGCCCGCGTCATCACCCGTCACCCGCCCGGCCCGGGGAGGGGTTTCCGGCGATCAGTTCCGTGTGAGCCCGCAACTGCGTACAGTCAGACACCACAGCAGCGGCGCGGGGAACGGGGGTGGCCATGACCAACGACGCGCAGATGATCGGCGAGCGTATCCGCGCCGGTCGGAAGGCACGCGGGTGGGGACAGCAACGGCTCATCGCCGAGATGCGGCAGGCCGCCGCACAGCAGGGTCTACGGCTCCCGGAAGACGCCAGTGTGAAGCGCCGCATCGCGAGTTGGGAGAACGGGCACAGCGTGCCCGATGACTTCTACGGTCCCCTGCTCTGCAAGGCGCTGGACACGAGTGCTGCGGAACTCGGACTGAACCATCTCACCGGGACTGATGCGGCGTTGCTGGACACCAGCTATCCGGCGACGCCGCAGGACGCAGCCAACGCCGTAGGCCAGCTCTGGCGCGCCGACCTCAACGGGTACGAGCCCCTGCTTGACTCCCAGCCCTCGGAGCCCGCTTGGCACGAGGCGTCGGTTCGCTGGCTCGTCACACCCGAGCCCATGCCGTTGACGGGGGTGGGCGGAAGCAACGGCGTACGCGTAGGGCTCGGCGACGTAGCGGCGATCAAGACCACGACCGACCTCTTCGCCCAGCTTGACGACCGCTTCGGCGGCGACCACGCCCGGCACTCGCTCATTCAGTACCTGTCACGCGAGGTGTCGCCCCTCCTCGACGGCCAGCACAAGGAGGCAGTCGGCCGCGCGCTCCTCTCCACTGCCGCCGAATCCACCCTTCTCGCTGGGTGGATGTCCTACGACGCCTGCCATCACGGCTTGGCCCAGCGCTACTTCCTCCAGGCCCTCCGCCTGGCCCAGGACGGCGACGACCGGCGCCTTGCCGGGAGCATCCTGTCCGCGATGAGCCACCAGGCGACCTTCCTTGGCCACTACTCACACGCCAAGACACTCGCCAGCGCCGCCCTGCTCGGAATCTCCGGCGTCGCCACGCCGACCCTGCGCGCCCAGTTCCACGCGATGGAGGCCCGTGCGTTGGCCCGCATGGGCGACACCCGAGGCTGTGAACGGGCCCTGTCCGAGGCGACCAAGGCACTGGAGAGCCGCAACAGCGGCGACGAGCCGGAGTGGATCACGTACTTTGACGAGGCCGAGCTTGCCGCCGAGGCGGCCCACTGCTTCCGGGACGTCAACAGCGCGCGTAAGTCCGTCGAGTACGCGCAGAACGCCATGAGCGGCAGCCACGTCCGAAGCGACTTCTTCGCCACCATGGTTCTGGCGGACGCCCATCTCCGGGCGGGGGAAGCCGAGGAAGCGTGCCGGGTGGCGCTCGATGCGCTGGACCTTGGCGAACAGCTCAAGTCGGCGCGATGTGTGAGCTACCTCGCGGAGTTCCGTCAACACCTCGCGAGGATCGGCCCCACGCCGGCGATCCGGGACTTCTACGAGCAGGCCGCAGAACACCGGCTGTGGGCCGCCGCCGGCTAGAACGGCCGCCAGTCCTGGCGACTTCCACCCGTCCGCATCGCCCGCACCCGCTTGGAGAACTCCGCCGCCATCTCCGGATTCGTCGCTGCCTGCGTGCCGACCCAGAGCGTCATCATCAGCTCACGCACGTCCGCCAGCACCGGGTAGCCCGGCCAGTTCATCAGCTCGAACCCGTAGTGATAGACGAACTCCTCATAGTCCGCCCGGGTGTGCCAGCCGAACCGCTCGTAATAGAGCGAGGTCAGCACGAGATCCCATTCACGGTGAGCGAGTGAGAAGCCGTCGAGGTCTATCAGGACCGCATGCCCGTCCCGGTGACGGATGGCGTTGCCCACGTTGGCGTCACCGTGAATCGCGCCGAACGGGAGCACGAAGTCCAGCCGGTCGTAGTCCTTCTGAAGCTTCGCCGCCCGCTCCTCCACGAACTCCCGGTCATCGGCGCTGATGCCGTCGCAGCGGCTCAGGGAGTTCGCCACGTGCGCGAACGGGTCGTAGTACGGCAGCCCCAGGGACTCCGGCTCTTCCAGCCAGTGCAGCGCCCGCAGCAGGTCGCCCAGCTCATCAAGCCGGGCGTACTCCGTCCGGTCCTGCGCGTTCTCCCAGAAGGTGACCACGCGCCCGCCGACGCTCAGCGGCTGGTCGAGCCCGGCCACCACCCGCACGGCCGGGAAGCTCTCCGCCGCCAGCCACCGCGCCACCCGGACGGCCCGCCCCATCTGATCCAGCACACCGGGATCGGCGGCGATCCGGACGACGACCGGCACGGTAGCCAGCCTGTAGACGGCGTTCGATCCCAGCCGCAGCAACTCGGCGCCGGAGGCGTCGAACCCCGCCGCGCGGCACGCCTCTCTCAGGACCGCCCCGGCGTTCTCCTCCGTGAAGGGTGCCGCGTCGCCTTGCGTGTCGCCGTCACCTGAGATCATGCAATCGACGCTACCCCGGTCGAGCGGTCACGCGGCAGGCTCTCACGTAATCATGGCGTAATGATCTTGGCCAGGGGACGACTCCGCGCCGCTCCCCCGCAGCTCAGAGCCCAGCCGCCCCAGCGGGTTCCCCGGCCTCCGGAGCCGTGTGCGCAGGTTCGAATCCTGCCGGGGGCACTCACCGGATGACCTACTCATTAAGTAGGTTCCCGAGTGCCGACGGACCCCGCCAGCCAGCGGAGACGCTGAGGACGGGGTCTTCGCTTATATGCAGCCGGTCGCGGCTGGAAGCAGTCCTTCGCCAGTGCTCAACTCATAATTGTGAGCGAGCTCACAGAGATCAGAACCCGTTTCCAGGATGCGAGCGTGTCCATGCGGACCGTAGCCCTGCGTGATGCGGTCGTTCACCTCCTCCTGGACGCCGATGCACTTGGAGTGGACCTAGCAGAACGTCCACCGAGTGCCCCGCAAGACCTCCGGCGCCGACACCTGGGATTGAGCGGTGCGAGACGCCCGCACGGCGAAGGTTGTACGGACAAGCGCCAGACGAGGCGACCTGGTCGGGGTGAACGCCGACTTCGCGCCTGCTTCACGCCCGTGAGTTACGAGGGCCGCCACCTTTCCCACTCACTGAAGCACAGCCGCCCACCCTCGTACCGTATGCCGAGCTCCTCCTAGAGGCTGCGTGGAGCAGTCGAAACCAGCGGAGGCCGATCCGGCAGGAGACGCGCACCTGCCACTCAGTCCGCTGCTTCAGTCCCGCCGGTTGCGGGCCACCCCGGTCCACGCCTGCCCGGCCGTGGGGTGCGTCTCCGACAGCTCGGAAGGGCCCTAGCCCGAGGTTGGAAGCGTACAGTCGGGCCGACACTCGAGTGCCTTACCAGGACGCCTAGCCGTGCAGGCATCCGAAGACGCCCGCAGCCTCCGCCCGCTTCCCGGTCGAAGCCGCCCACGTAGGTCACCACAGTCAGCAACTCGCAGGGTTGACCGCCACGCTCCGGTCGACCTCTTGCAGCGACCGCTTTCCGCGTTCATGCCGCTCCAGGCTCAGCGGCTTGATGGGCAGAGCTGCAACTGCCTGTGTTCCCAGATGCGTAGGCTGTGCGCATAGCAACGGAAACACCCGCAGCAGTAACGGATCTTGTCCGCAGGACAGAGGCGCGGCGGCAGGCGTGCTCAGCAGCGCTCGATCCGAAGCTGCGGGCCAGACTCGGCCAGTACTTCACTCCATCGCCAACGGCTGATTTCATCGCCTCTCTAGCAGACATGGCCGAAGCGGACACTGTCCGCATCCTAGACCCCGGCGCTGGTGTTGGTTCCCTGAGCGCGTCCCTCGTCGCGAGGCTTCTTACAGAACGGCCGGGAGTGAAAATTAGTGTCACCGCTTGCGAGGTAGACCCGCAGCTGCACCCCACGCTGGAAGCCACTCTCGACGACTGCGTCAACACGGCAAATAGTCTTAACTCGCATGTTGAGGTGAAGCTGGTACCAGGCAACTTCATCTCTTGGGCCGCCGAAGGAGAAAGTCTTCTGGCAGAGCCGCCGGAGCCGTTTGACGTGGTCATCATGAACCCGCCATACAAGAAGCTCGCAGCGCGTTCTCATGAGAGGAAGCTCGTCGCCTCCGTGTGCACCGAGACCTCGAACCTTTACTCGGCATTCATGGCGCTTGGCGTCCGTCTCTTGCGTCCCGGTGGTCAGCTTCCAGCCATCACCCCCCGAAGCTTCGCAAACGGTCCCTATTTCCGGCTTTTCTGCCAGTACTTCCTCGAGCGGATGCATATCGACCGAGTGCACTTGTTCGAGGCGCGCAACAAGGTCTTCGCCGACGCCGCCGTACTGCAAGAGAATGTTATCTTCGCGGCAACCCGAACGAACGATACTGAGCGAGGTCCGGTTGTGGTCTCTACTAGTAAAAGTTACTCCGACGAGGTGCGTCAACGGTCCGTACCCTATACAGAGGTGGTACACCCTGACGACCCCGAGTTCTTTATTCACATCAGCGCAGACGAGGGGGACACGCAACTTGCCGCCGTGCATGCAAGATTGCCAGCTACTCTCCATGACTTGAGACTTCAAGTTTCCACTGGACGGGTAGTTGACTTCCGCAGCAAAGAGCACCTTCGCCCGGAACATATTGACGGAGCAGTACCTCTTATCTATCCGCTCCACATGCACGATGGCGTCATCATCTGGCCTGTTTCTGGCGCAAAGAAAAACAACGCCATTATCCTGAATGAGGAAACTAGGAAGTTGACATTCCCTTCGGGATATTACGTAGTCGTCAAACGCCTATCTTCGAAAGAAGAGAAGCGACGAGTCGTCGCTGCCGTATTCGATCCGGTTGATATTCCCTGCGATCGAATCGGATTCGAGAATCATGTGAATGTGTTCCATATCGATGGATCAGGGCTCCCGGAGACGATGGCGCGCGGGTTGTGCATTTGGCTAAACTCTACCCTTCTCGATCGTTTCATCAGGCGCCTCAATGGCCACACCCAAATCAACGCAACCGATCTTCGAAATTTGCGATACCCCAGCATCGAGCAGATCACCGCAATGGGGCACGCCTGGAAGTCCGGCACATGGTTCAGCCAAGAAGAGATCGACGAGCTAGTCAGCCGACAAGTTGGATGAGAAATGACTGAATTTCAAGCGAATAAGAAGGTGAACTGGATGGACAATCAGGCCGCAATGCGCACGGAGAAGGTAGCTGAAGCTCGCCACATTTTACAGTTGCTTGGTTTTGACGCCGAGCGCTCCAACGAGCGCTCTGCCCTGGTGTTGCTCGCTCTGCTCGAGCTGGAGCCCGAGGACGATTGGCACGCAGCCCAGCGGCCTATGTTGCGCACAGTCCAAATCATGCAGTGGCTTCGAGAGAGGTACGGAAAGAACTATAAGCCGAACACCACGGAGACGATTCGCCGGTTCACACTACACCAGTTCGCCGAAGCAGGACTAGTAGTTCAGAATCCAGACCACCCAGACCGCCCTGTAAACTCACCCAAGTGGTGTTACCAGATAGAGCCAGAGGCCTTTGCGCTGATCATCTCCTTCAAACGCAAGAATTTCGAACGCCGACTCGAGGAGTACCTTGCCGCACGTCCCGGTTTGCAAGCCATGTACGCGCGCGAGCGGGAGATGCGCAGGCTTCCCCTCCGGCTTCCTAACGGCAAAGAGATCACCCTCAGTCCTGGCGGACAGAACATTCTAATCGGCCAGGTTATTAACGAATTCTGTGAACGGTACACGCCAAACGGCGAAGTCCTGTACATCGGAGATGCAGACGATAAGTGGGCGGTTTACGAACGGGAAACCCTGGCATCGCTCGGCATTGAGGTTGATTACCACGGAAAGATGCCGGATGTAGTGGTCTACCTTCGAAAAAAGAACTGGCTTGTCCTTATTGAGGCGGCATCAAGTCACGGCCCGGTAGACCACAAGAGATATCGAGAGTTGACCGAGTTGTTCCGAAACTCAACGGCCGGCTTGGTGTTCATCTCTGCTCTGCCTTCCCGTGCAACATTGCGCAAGTATCTGAAGGACATCGCCTGGGAGACAGATGTGTGGTGCGCCGACAACCCTACGCATTTGATCCACTTCGATGGCGCACGATTCCTAGGACCCTACAATTAACCACCATTCAAAACAGCAACGGACCGCTCTGTTAGAGACGAACAGTCTAGAAACAGTTGAAAACGTCGTTGATGTAGCGCCCCACAGACGTCGCCAGTGTGAGTGTTACGCGAAGTGGATGGTCGTTTCAGGAGACCGCCTACGGAACCGAAAAGGATGCACTCCTAGCACCACAGGGGCGACAAAATAGCCCTGCCGCAATTCTGCACCGCCAACCCCCGCCTCTCGTGTACCTGCGGGGCGTGCCCCCTCTGCACCCGGGCTGCGTGGTCGCAGCCACAGCACCGACGACTGCCTGATCAAGGATCCGGCAGCAGCCAGTGAAGGACCGTCGCGTCGTCGTGTGCCTTGCCGCGCGGCCAGCGCCGTCCATGGGGATCGCTGTGTTCCGCCTCCCGCACGCGGCGGATCAGTTCGTGCGGGCCGGAGGAGCCGAGGACAGTCAGCGCTTCGCGCCAGTCGGCGAGTCCGAATTGGTCGACGAGGCGGGTCGCGCCGTCGCTCAGCAGCGTGACGGACTTCAGCGTCTGCAGCGGCGCCCTTCCCGTGTAAGCATGCTCGGCCGCTTGCGGTTCGGGCCCGGCGATCCAGTAACCGCCCGGCCGGTTACGGAGCCCGGTCAGGGCGTCTCGGTACTGGGCCAGGGCGGCAGCGTGCTCGGGCGATCCGGTGGGCAGTGCGTCAACCGGCGCGCGGAGCCGTGCGCCGACCTCGTCCAGGCGCTGGTCGGTGATGGCGTTCGGCTTACCGTCCGCCCCGGCGAGGAGAAGCGTCGAGTCACCGAGGACGAGGTATTCGAGCCCTCCTTCGCCGACCCGGACCGCGACGACCGTGCTGGTTGGACTGGCCCGGTGGGTCAGATCGCAGGTGTCTTCGTGCAGGGAGCGAACGCTCCGGATCGCGTCGGCCAGGCAGTCGGTGAGCGGCCGGGCTGGATGCGCGGTGATGCCGCCGAGCAGCAGCCCGCCCAGCGTCGAGGCGAACCAGGCGATGCCGTGTACGCATCCGGTCTCCGCCCCGGCCACGCCTGCGCCGTCGAGCAGGACGGCCGCCCTGGGAGCGGCGGCCGCGAAGTCCTCATTGGGCTGTTCCGGTCCGGCCGGCAGGGAGCACAGGGCAACGCTCACGCCGTCACCTCGTCGTGGAGGTAGAGGGGGCAGAGAAGTTCGACGGACCGTGGTTCTTCCGTCCGGGGGTCGTACGCCACGCCTACCAGCGTGGAGAAGTGCTGCTCCCCCGCTTCTTCCCAGAGCTTGCCGAGGTCTGAGGTGAGCAGATGGACCACGCCAAGGGAGCCCGCCGTGTGGATACCGGCGATGGCGAGTACGGAGCCGTTGCCGTCCGGGCGGGGAAGCCTGCCGAGATACCCGACGTCGTGCGGACGGGGCGGTTCCGTGTCCGCTCCGGCGTGGTACGCCGTGCCGGTGCGCTGGTCCACCAGCATCCACCCCCCGTCCTCCGGATGCTCCCAGCGGATGACTGGGTCCTGGGCGTACAGGTCGCGCATGGCCTGCGACATGCCCGGCCCGCAGACGACGATCAGGCCGTCGCGGTTGAGATCGATCTCACCGCTCACCAGCACGTGACCGGAGCTGACGTCCAGCCCGTACGACTTCGCCAGTTCTTCCAGCCGCTTGCCGGAGTTCATGTCCGTCACGGCGACGACCGGTCGCTTCTTCTTGTCGTCCCACCGCAGCGGAGTCACGACCGTGACAGCGCCGGTTCCGAGGAAGGCTCCTTCGGGCGCCGGGCCGGTGTGCCGGATCTGGTGAATCCGCCCCCGGCTCAGACCGGCCTTCTCTGCGATCTGGGCATAGGACATCCCCTGGGCGTGCAGATCCTGAACGACACGGCGGCGGAGCCGGGCGAGTTCGGTCACCTCCCGCTGTGCGGCGGCCAGCCTCGTCGTGAGCTCGTGGAGGAGGCGGTACGGATCATCGGTCGTCCTCATCCGTCGCAGCTCGTCCGACATGACCGCACCTCCCGGAAGCATCCAGGAGTCTAGGGCTCTGGACGGGGCGGGCGGCACACAGCGCCCCGGGCTCACGCTCCTGGAATGCACGTCCTCCCGCGAGGGGTGCGTCGGTTCCAGCGAGCAGAAGAGCTCAGGCTCGTTCCCACGCCAGCTCGGCCCACACGGAACGTCCGCCGGGCCAGTCCTTCACACCCCAGTCCTTCGAGCAGGCAGCGATCAGCAGCAGCCCGCGCCCGCCTTCTTCCTGGCTGGCCACGTCGCACAGGCGGGGTACGTGTTCGCCGCCCTGGTCGACGACCTCGATGCGTACAAGGCCGGTATCAAAACCGACGATCACGAGGAACCAGCCGCCGGCCGAGCCACTCCGTGAGTGCCGCACCGCGTTGGTCGCCAGCTCGCTGACGACCAGGACGGCGTCTTCGACCGGGCCGTTCTCGGCGACGAGGGAAGCGACGAAGTGACGGGCTTGTACGACTTGTTCGACCAGGCCGGGGAAGACGCGGCACTCTGGCGGGCTCATCGTTCCCGGATACCGGGCCGGAGTCCGCGGCCGCCTCCACGGCCGCCAGGAGATCCCGCATCTCACGCGCAGCCGCGTCGTTGAGACCGAGGGCCCGGGAGAGCCGGTCCAGCACGCCAGGGCTCGGAACCATACGCCCGGTCTCGATCTTGGACACCGCCGGCTGCCCGACGCCGGCCCGCTGCGCCAGCGCGGAGCCCGTCAGACCAGCCTCTACACGCAGCGCCCGAAGACGCACCCCCAGCGCCTTCATCCGCTCCCGCCGCTCAGTCCCCATGACCAGGTTCTACACCACGGAGAGCCGCTTGCGCCTAAGGATCGTCTGGTTACCGTAAGTTGCCGGGCTGCTGGGTGAAGTCCGGAAGTACCCGAAGGGCGTGTGCCTGACGGGCAGCTTCACTTCGCGCTTCCGGTCATCTCGGACCAGCGGCGACGGCGTCTGGCAGGGGAAGGGGCGTGCGGGGGCAGGCAACCTCTGAGGGCTTTTGTGCATCACATGGGGTGTCGGGGTACTGAAGGAGGCACGAATATGCGGGGCGTCAGCAGCAGGCGAGGGCTGGCCGGGGGTGCCGGGGCCGCGGTGCTGCTGGGGATGGCACTGGTGGCGCCGGCGGCGGCCGACACCGTCGCGGACGCCATCGTGTACCTGGACCACCGGGGCCTGCGGTACAGCGGCGGGGACGCCGACAACATCGTCCACATCACGGTCGACGAGCGGCGGGAGCGGCACCTCGTCTACACCATCGAGGACAGCGTGCCGCTCGTCACCGGGAAGGGCTGCGAGCACCCCGACCCGGAGGACGAGACGCGCGCCGTGTGCGTCAGCGGCGCCATCGAGCCGCTCGCCCACATCGACCTGGGCGGCGGCGACGACGTGCTGACCTCCTCCGGCCTGGACACCTCCCGCGAGGCCGTCATCCACAGCGGCGACGACTGCGCGCCCCGGGAGGCGCCGTAAGACGCGGCGGGGGACGTACACCGAAGGAGCCGGGCGAGGGCTGCGGGGGCACCCAAGAGGGTACGGAGGTGTGCCCGCGCGGCCCGCGCGGGCGGGGAAGCCGCCCGTAGCGTGAGCGGCATGACCACGGCGCTGCTGGAGTACACCCGCTTCGGTTTCCCGCTGTACATGGCGCTGCGCTGGCGGCTCGGCCACCGGGAGCCGCCGCGGGTCCGCCCCGTCAACACCGCGCTGCGCGACGAGCAGGAGATCCAGGCGGCGGTCGCCGAGGTGGCGCGGCTGGGACTGCCGCCGGTGTGGGACTCCCCCAAGTCGTGGGACTCGCTCGGGGCGCTGCACGAGATCCTCAGCCGCACGGACACCCGGGCGCGGGTGCTGGACGCGGGCGCCGAGTACTACTCGCAGATCCTGCGCTGGCTCTACCTCTACGGCTACCGCGACCTGACCGGGATCAACCTGGTGTTCAAGCGGCGGGTCCGCTGCGGCCCCATCCGGCTGGAGCCCGGGGACATCACCGCGACCCGGTTCCCCGACGGGCACTTTGACGCGGTGACCTGCCTGAGCGTCATCGAGCACGGCGTCGATCTGGACGCGTACTTCCGGGAGATGGCGCGTGTGCTGCGGCCGGGCGGGGTGCTGGTGACCTCGACCGACTACTTCGCCGAGCCCACCGGCACCGCCGGCCGCGAGGCGTACGGCGTGCCGGTGCGGGTGTTTGACCGGCCGCAGATGGAGGCGGCGTTCGCGCTGGCGGCCCGGTACGGGCTGGAGCTGACCGGGCCGGTGGACCTGCGGTCGCCGCAGCGGTGCGTGCACTGGAAGGAGCAGGACCTGCGCTACACCTTCCTCGTCTGCAGCATGGTCAGGTCCTGAGGCGCCTCCCGCGCCGGCGCTGCCCGCCGGGCCGCCTCGCGCACGCGGGCCGCGGCGTGCCCGGGCAGGTACCGCTCGGCGTGCAGGCGCCGCGCGGCCGCGGCCATGGCGGCGGCGCGGCCGGGGTCGGTGAGCAGGCCGGCGCAGTGCCGGGCCAGGTCCTCGGCGGTATCGGCCAGCACCAGGTGCTCCCCCGGCACGGCGTCGATGCCCTCCGCGCCGACGGTGGTGCTGACGACCGGCACGCCGTGCGCGAACGCCTCCAGGATCTTGATGCGGGTGCCGCTGCCGACCCGCAGCGGCACGACGACGAGCGCGGCGGCCCGCAGGTAGGGCGTCATGTCCGGCACCGCGCCGGTGACCTCGACGTGCGGGCCGGCCAGCGCGGCGGTGCCGGGGGTGGCGCGGCCCGCGAGCACGGCGCGGGCCCCGGGCACCTTCGCGCGGACCAGGGGCAGGATCTCCCGGGTCAGCCAGGCGGCGGCGTCCGCGTTGGGTTCCCAGTCGAAGGAGCCCTGGAACAGCAGCACGGGGCCGTCGCCGGGCGCGGCCTCCTGGGGCGGCGACAGCGGGGGCGCGGGGAAGGAGTTGGGCACCACGACGGTGCGGGCGGGGTCCAGCCGGGCGGCGTCGCGGGCGCAGGCGACGACGGCCACGTCCGCCTCCCGGGCCAGCCGCCGGTGGACGCGGCGCCACCAGGCGGCCGCACGGCGGGCCTGCACGCGCTGGAACGGCGTCAGCGGCACGCCCCACACGCCGCGTCCGAGCCGCGCCCAGCGGCGGATCAGGACGTCCTCGAAGTCGTCCACGTCCACCACGACGGGCCCGGTGAACCGGCCGCGCAGCGGCAGCCAGGCGCGTTCGCGGTTGAACCACACCAGGTCGTAGCGGGTCGCGGTCGCCCAGGCGGGCAGCGCACGGGCGAGCGCGCGCCGCTGGTGCGCGGCGTACGCGGCGCACGGCCCGCGCATGGCGATCTCCGCGCCGGCGCGTGCGCCGGTGTACGGCGGTACGGGGGCGAGGCCGGCGCGTGCGAACCGGGCGGCCTCCCGGGGGTCCAGCGTGGCGTCCGGCGCGGTCACGAACAGCGCGTCTACCGGCCCGAGTCCGGCGAGCGCCCCGGTGACGACGTCCATGCGCCGCACCGCGCCCCCGGCGGGGCGGCGCGGCAGGATGTCGCTGACGAACAGGGTCCGCATCACGTCACCTCTTCCAGGGCGGGCGCGGCCGCTGCCCGCCGGGCGGCCAGCAGGGTGCAGGCCAGGCCCACGGCCCAGCCGAAGACCGCGGCCCACATCACGCCGTCGACGCCCCACGCCCGGCCCAGCCCGTAGGACAGCGGCAGCCGCACCGCGCCCAGCGAGGCGGCGGTGCTCAGCAGCGGCACGACGGTGCGGGCGGTGCCGTTGAACCAGCCGTGCAGCACGACCGTCAGCGTGTAGCACAGGAAGAACGGCGCGGTGATGAGCAGGTACCGCTCGGTCAGCAGGCGGGTGCCGGGGTCGCTGGTGAACAGCGCGGCGACCGGGCCGCGCGCGGTGAGCAGCAGCAGGGTCACCGCTGCGGTGAGGGCGGCGCACAGCCACAGCGCGCGGCGCACGCCCTCGCGGACGCGGGCGGCCTGGCCGGCGCCGGTGTTCTGGGCGGTGAAGACCATCAGCGCGCTGGAGAGGTTGAGGAAGACGACGCTGGTCAGCAGCTCCAGCCGGGCGACGACGGTCAGCGCCGCGAGCGCGGTGTCCCCGAACGGGGTGACGATCCGCACCAGCACCAGGATGCCGGCGCCGATGAGCAGGTACTGCGCGGCCATGGGAGTGCCGATCCGCAGGCCGCGCCGGATCTCGGCGGCGGCCGCGGCGGGCGTGACGGGTTCCGCCCCGGCGGGCCGGCGGCGCCGTTCGCGGGCCAGGCCGGCGATGCCGGCCGCGGCGGCCGCGGCGTTGGCGGCGAGCATCGCCAGCGCGGCGCCGGCGATGCCGAGCCGGGCGGGGCCGACGAACAGCCAGGCGAACGCGGCGTTGAGGACGCTGGCGGTGATCATCAGGGCGGTGGCGCGGCGGGCGTCGCCGCGGCCGGTGAGGACCGCGCAGACCGCGCCGAGGGCGTAGAGGGCGGCCATGCCGGTGCACAGGGTCACCATGAACGTGCGGGCCTCGGCGGCGACGTCGCCGGTGACACCGGTGAGGGCCAGCAGCGGCCCGGCGGCCGGGTAGGCGAGCGCGGCGCACAGCACGGACCACGCGCCGGTGCAGACGGCGAGCGCCGTCAGCGCGCTGGGGTCGTCGCGCCGCCCGGCGCCGGCGAGGTGGCCGAGCCGGACCGCGAACGCGCCGGAGACGCCGGTGAACAGCGAGGTGAGGAGGGCGTACAGCGGCTGCGCCGCGCCCATGGCGGCCAGTCCGGTGACGCCCAGGTAGTGGCCGACGACGGCGCTGTCGACGACCAGGTAGGCCTGCTGGAGGAGCCCGGCGAGGGCCAGCGGGGCCGCGGTGCCGGCGATGCCCGCCAGGACCGGGCCCCGCGTCAGGTCCGGCACGTCAGCTCCCGGGCCCGGCCAGCAGGTCGTCGAGCCAGGCGTCGTCGTCGGCGCCGGCCTCCAGATCCGCGTCCAGGTCTCCGTCCAAGAAGCCGTCTGCGGCGGCGTCGTACTTGGTCTCGATGAGCCGGGCGACGGCGGTGACGGTGCGTTCGCTCATCAGGTCGACGGTGTCGAACTGGCGGCCCAGGCAGGCGGAGATGTTGCTGCCGATGGTGAGCGCCATCAGCGAGTCGCCGCCCAGGTCGCGGAAGTCGGTGTGCACGTCGATCTCGGTGTGGCCGAGCGCGTGTGCCAGGCAGCGGCCGACGAGCCATTCCCGGTCGGTGTAGTCGCCGCCGGGCCGGCCGGTGAGTTTCACCTCGGTGGCCGCCACGGCGTCGCGGATGCGCGCGATCCGCCGGTTGATGCGCTCCTGAAGGGCCGCCATGCCCGCCTCGATCTTCTGCTCGATGACGGGTTCGAGGGCGACGGGGTACGACGGCAGCACGCTCATCAGCTCGCTGGTGTAGTTGACCTCGCCGGCGAAGAACCCGGCCCGGTCGCCGCGCAGCGCGGCGTCGATCAGGGCCAGGCCGTCGTCGGTGCGCAGCGAGCGGAACGCCAGGTCGTCGTTGGTGCCTGCCGCGACGGCCATGCCGGTCTCGCGCCAGGACACCCACTGGACGCTGACGACGCGGTGCTCAGGGGTGTCGAGGGTGCGGGCCAGGTGGTCCAGGCAGAAGTTGGCGGCGGCGTAGTCGGCCTGCCCGAGCGCGGGGAAGACGGCGGCCACGGACGACATGTGGAGCACGAAGTCGGGCCGGTCGTCGCGCGTGAGGTGGTGCAGCAGGAACGCGCCGCGCAGCTTGGGCCGCAGCACGGAGGTGAAGCCGGCGGCGTCGCGGTAGGCGATGAGGTTGTCGCCGGGCACCCCGGCGGCGTGCACGATGCCGTCGAGCCGGCCGTGCGCGGCGCAGATGGCATCGAGCGCGCCGGCCAGCGCGGCCTCGTCGGCGACGTCGGCGGCCACCGGGTGCACCTCGGCGCCGAGCGCGGCGATCTCCCGCAGGGCGGCGACCCGTTCGGCGGCGGGGTGCTGCGGGTCGGCGGCGATAGCGTCCCACTCCTCGCGCGGCGGCACGGCGGTGCGGCCGAGCAGGTACAGGTGGATGCCGGGGGCGGCGGCCGCGAAGTGACGGGCGGTGGCCAGGCCGATGCCGCCCAGGCCGCCGGTGATCAGGTAGGCGCCGCCGGGCCGCAGGTACGCCTCGCGGACGGCCGGGATCTCGGGCAGTTCGGCGAAGGACTCGCGGTACTTGGCGGTGCCGCGCAGCGCGAACACGCCGGCCTGCGGGGCGAGGATCTCGGCGCGCAGCCGGTCGGCGGGCACCTCGTCGTCGGTGTCGAGCAGCCGGACGGTGACGTAGGGGTATTCGCGGGCGATGCCCTTGGCTAGCCCGCCGAGCGCGGCGTGTTCGGGGACGGTGCCCGCCTCGCCGGGGGTGACGGCCAGCGCCCGCCGGGTCAGCACGACCAGGTCGAGCCGGGCGCCGGCGTGCATCAGTGCCTTCGCCACGTGGAACAGGCCGAGCAGGTGGGCGTCGACGCGGCGGTCCAGCTCCTTGGGGTCCGCGGCCGGTTCGGCGTCCCAGGCCGCCGCGTACACCAGGTGGGTGTAGCCGCCGTCGACGAGTTCGTCGGCGAGTTCCTCCAGCTGCTCCTCGGTGGTGCACGGGACGCGCACCTCGGCGTCCAGCGGCAGCGCGGCGGCCAGGGTGGCGGCGGCAGCCGGAGCGGCCAGCGCCATCACGCGGGCGGGCTGCCCGTCGTCCGGGCCGGCGGCCTCCGCCGCGGCGGGGGCCGGATCAGCGGGCGTGAACTCCACGGCGTGGGTGCGGGGATGGGTCTGCTGCGGCCCGGCCAGCGCGAACCGGTCGCGCCAGTCGCCGGGGAAGTCGACCCAGGCGCGGGTCTCGTCGAACTGGTACGGCGGCAGGTGCACGGTGCGGGGCCGGGGGCCCTCGTACTGCGCCAGCAGGTCGGTGCCGGCGCCGCTGGCCCAGTCGCGGGCGGCGGGGGTGGTGGCGGCCTCCGGCACCTCGCCGGCCTCGGTAGCGGCCAGCGCTGCCCGCAGCGCGGGCAGGCTGCCGACGGTGTAGGCGAGGCGGTGCGGGTGCCCGGCGCGGGAGACGTTGGACGTGTAGCACACGTCGCGGATGCTGCCGGTGATCTCGCCCGCGTCGAGGGCCTCGCGGTAGCGGGTGACGAGCCGGGCGAGCGACGCCTCGCTGGCCGCGCTGAGCGTGAACAGGTAGGGCGGCGTGCCGGTGGCCGGGCCGGCCGGCGCGGGCGCGGGGCCCGCGGCGGCGGGGACGAACTCCTCCAGCACCACGTGGGCGTTGGTGCCGCCCAGGCCGAACGCGCTGACGCCGGCGCGGCGCGGCCCGCCGCCGTCGGGCTCGGGCCACTCGCGTGCCTGGAGCGGCACGTACACCGGGCCCTCCGCCAGGTCGAGCGCGCTGTTGGGCCGGGTGTAGTTGGCCAGTGGCGGGATGGTGCGGTGGCGCAGCGCCAGGGCGGTCTTGATGACGCCCATCACGCCGGACCCCTCGAAGAGGTGGCCGATGTTGGCCTTCACCGAGCCGACCGCGCAGAACCGGCGGTCGCGGGTGCGGGCGGCGAACGCCCGCCGCAGGCCCTCGAACTCGACCGGGTCGCCGACCTTGGTGGCGGTGCCGTGCACCTCCAGGTAGCCGATGCCGCGCGGGTCCGCGCCCGCGTTCCGCCAGGCGGCCTCCAGCAGATCCGCCTGGGCGGCGGCGTCGGGCGCGGTCATCATCTCGGAGTGGCCGTCGTGGTTGACGGCGCTGCCCTTGATGACGGCGTACACCTGGTCGCCGTCGGCGAGCGCCCGGTCCAGCCGCTTGAGCACGACGGCGCCCGATCCCTCGCCGAAGCCGGTGCCGTCCGCGCTCTCGTCGAAGGTGCGGGTCACGCCGTCGGACGACTCGATGCCGATCCGGGTGTGCGGGTGCCGCATCGGCGCCAGCACGATCCGCGTGCCGGCCACCACAGCCATGTCGCAGTCGCCCAGCAGCAGCCCGGCCCGCGCCTGGTGCAGCGCGGCCAGCGAGGCCGAGCAGGCGCTGTCGATCACCATGCTGGGGCCGCGCAGGTCGTACAGGTACGACAGCCGGTTGGCCAGCATCGTCACGATGTTGCCGGTCAGGCCCAGCTGCCCCAGCGCAGGGTCGATGCGGGTGAAGTACTCCAGGTAGGACCAGCCGGGGTTGCCCGCGTAGCCGACGTACACGCCGGTGCGGCTGCCGGCGAGGCGGCCGCCGGTGTAGCCGGCGTCCTCCAGCGCGCGGTAGGCGGTGCGCAGCAGGAGCCGCTGGTGGGGGTCGGTGACGGCGGCCTGCTTGGGGGACATGCCGAAGAAGGCGTGGTCGAACAGGTCGACGCGTTCCAGGAAGCTGCCGTCGTGGAACTCCACGCCGTCCTCGTCATCCGGCACCAGCGCCGACTCCCAGTAGTAGCGCAGGTATTCCTCGACCTCGCGGCGGCGCTGCGCCGGGAAGGGGCGGGTAAGGCTGCGGCCGGTGCGGATGATGTCCCAGAAGGCGTGCTGGTCGGCCGCGTCCGGCACCTCGACCGACAGTCCGGTGACGGCGATGTCCGTGGTCATACGCGCTCCTGCGTGGTGGGTGCGGTGATGCGGGCGATGAAGGCGGTCAGGGTGGTGCCGTTGACCTCGTCGAAGTGGCCGACGCCGGCGGCGCGCAGGGCGCGGACCGTGCGCACCCACTCCACGGGCCGGTCGATCTGCGAGCTGAGCAGCCGGACCGCCTGGGCCGGGTCGAACTCGGCGCCGGTGACGCTGGAGATCACGGGGGTGTGGCCGGGGCGGAACTCGCGGGTGCGCAGCTCGGCGGCGAACGCCCGCCCGGCCGGGGCCATCAGCGGGGTGTGGAACGGGCCGCTGACGGCCACCGGCAGCACCCGGGCGCCGCGGGCGCGCAGCGCCTTGACGGCCAGGCCCAGCTGCCGCCGCTCGCCGGCGACCGTGACCTGCTGGTCGCTGTTGCGGTTGGCGACGTGCACCATGTTGAGGCCGGCGCCGTGCAGCGTGGCCTCGACCCGTTCGGGCGGCATGCCGACCACGGCCGCCATGGCGCCGTTGGTGATGGTGGCCATCAGCTCGGCGCGGCGGCGCACCAGCGCCAGGCCGTCCATCAGGTCCAGGACGCCGGCGGCCACCAGCGCGTTGAACTCGCCCAGGCTGTGCCCGGCGAAGTAGTCGTAGCGGTGGCCGGCGCGTTCGCGTTCCAGCCAGGCCAGCGCGTTGACGAGGTAGACGGCGGGCTGGGCGAAGCGGGTGTCGGCGAGCCGGTCGCCGGGGTTGTCGCGGCACAGGCGGGCCACGGAGTAGCCGAGCAGCTCGCTCGCCTCGGCCGTCTGCCGCGGGTACCGCTCGAAGAGTTCCGCGCCCATGCCCGCGCGCTGTACGCCCTGGCCGGGGAAGACCAGACAGTGCATGTGCAACGCTCCTTAGACTGACGGCCCTGAACTGGCGGCGGTGGGTTCGGGGACGCTGCGGTAGCGCAGGCCGTCGTGGCTGCCGCGCAGGCATTCCCGGGTGAACAGGCGGGCCGAGGGGCCCGGTCCGAAGTCGACGACCTGGTCGGGGCGGGCGTCCTCGACGGCGGTGCGGACGGTGGCGGGCCAGTGCAGCGGGCGGGAGACGGCGTGCCCGAGCAGGTCGGGCAGCAGGTCGCCGCGGTGCTGGAGGTTGACCCCGCCGGCGCTGCCGTCGGCGACGTACACCGGCACGGCCAGCGCCTCGCCGCGCAGCGGGTGCGTCATCAGGTGCCGCTCCGCCAGCGCCGTGCGCACCGCGGGTGCCAGCAGCGGCGTGTGGAAGGCGGCGGTGGCGCGCAGGTAGGCCCAGCGCACCCCCGGCCCGGCCAGCCGCTGCGCGTGGCGCTCCCGCAGCGCGGCCAGGTCGGCGGGGTCGCCGGCCAGCACGTGGGAGCGGCTGGAGTTGGTCAGGGCCAGGTGGACGCCGGTGCCGGCGGTCATCGCGCGCAGCTCGGCGGCCGGCACGCCCCGCACGGCCGCCATCGGGGTGGCGTCGCCCTGCGGCGGCGGCGCGAGCTGGTGGCAGCGGATCAGGGTGAGGGCGGTCATCGCGATCAGGTCGCGGCACAGCTCGGTGTAGCGCCGGCGGCTGGTGATCCGCATCGCGGCGGCGACGGCGCCGATCAGTCCCATGCTGTGGCCGATGGCGGCCACCGGTCCCAGCCGGCCGCGGGCCGCGGCGCCGCCGCCGGCGGCGGGCTGGAGCAGGCACAGCTGGTAGAGGTGGGCGAACAGGCCGTCGATGATGGAGTGCTGGAGCGCGGCCGGGTCGGGCGCGGCGCCGCGCAGCCAGGCGGTCAGCGGGATGCCGCCGGGCAGTGCGGGGCGGTAGGCGTCCTCGCCGACGTGGTCGAGCACGCCGGCGATGGCGTCGGCCGCGGTGGTGAAGTACCGGGCGTTCCCGGGCCGCTGGTACAGGGCGCGGAGCGCGGCCAGGGGCGGGCCCTGCATGCCCGCCAGTCCGCTGAACAGGTAGATCGGTCGCACGTCTCTCCTGAGGGGGTGCGGCTACCGGACGCCGTCGGCGACCGGCAGGAGCTGCGGCAGCCCGGCCGCCTCGGCGGCCAGCAGCCGTGCCGCCCGCTGCTCGCGCAGCTTCAGCTGCGCCAGGCCGCGGCGGATGCGGTCCACGGGCAGCGCGGGCAGCCCGGCCTGGTAGGCGCTGACCCGGTCGGACAGCACGGTGGCGAGCTGCGCGACGCGGGCGTAGGCGGACCTGACCCGCTCGCCGTGGCGGGTGTGGGCCAGGAAGCGGCTGAACAGCGTCCGCGAACCGGCGAGCAGGGCCAGGCTGTTGACGCTGGGGGCGCGGTACGGCGCGGCGGCCGACGCGCGTTCGGTGACGAGGTTGTCGGCGATGACGTCGTAGAGCTCGAAGCCGTCGCGGTAGTGGGACAGGAAGTCGCGGTAGGCCTCCTCGAACGCCGACCGGTCCGGCCCGGAGACCTGCCTGACGGTGGCGCAGCCGGTGAACCAGCGGGCCGGTTCGCTGGCGTAGCCCTCGCGCAGCACGTCCCAGCTGACGGTCAGCGGGACGTACTCGTGGTCGTCGGTGGTGTTGTCGACCAGCAGCACGCCGCTGTCGCTGACGCCGCAGACGAGGTACGAGTGCAGCAGCTCGTACTCCTCCGGCAGGGTGCCGGCGCGGCGCATGAACTCGACCCAGTGCGGGAAGTGGTGCCGGGGCGCATAGAAGAACACCGGCTGCCCGGCGGCGAGGTACTCGGGCAGCTCGGCCTCGAAGCGGGCCAGGTCCACGCGCCCGGCCGTCTGGACCTCGAAGCCCAGCAGCCGCAGGTCCGCGTCGGTCACGTACGGCGTCTCGAAGGCCCAGCGGTCCTCGCCGTGCAGGTAGCAGTGGCGGTAGATGGCGCTGGTGGAGCCGAGCGCCCCGTACATCAGCAGGTCGGTCCAGGGGCTGCGGCTGCCGGCGTAGGCGAGCAGCTGGGTCTTGCGGCAGTGGAGGTGGTTGTTCGGATCGCGGGTGCGGATCCGGTCCACGTCGGGCAGCGTGATCATCCGGTCGACAGGCAACGGGACCTCCGTTCGGTAACGGTGCGAGCCCGGCTGCTCAGGTGGGCGGGCCGCGGATCGCGGTGCCACGGCCGGCGGGGTACAGCGCCGTACGCGCGGGCGTCGGGGCGCGCGATCAGAAGACGGGTGCGCGGCTCGCGCCGCGGCGTTCCCCCGTGGGACGGTCGGCGGCGGTCGCGCGGGCGGGCCAGCGACTGCGGTCGTGGATGTGCGACGGCGGATCGATGGCGAACTGTCGTACATGTGCTTGTGGGCGTGAAGATGTCAGCCGCCGCGACCGCCGGTCAACGAATCGAGAGCGATTTCCGGGCACGGCGCGGGGACTGGGCCTCCGGGGCGCCGGGCGCGGCCGCTGAGCTGCGGGAACGCGGGCCGCACGGCCGCGCTGGGGGCCGGCGGTGGCGGCGTCCGCGCTGGTGAGCCGGGCCGGGCGGCGGGCGGTTTTGTCCTGACCGGGTATCTGCGGCGCGTTCAGACGCCCGGCATGCGCCGTTTGCCCCCTGCCCTTTCGGGCGCCCGGAGGGAGCTCCCGGGGAAGCGGAACTGCCTGCTTGTCCCGCTGGTTTGCCCGCGCATACGGTCAGCCGGGCAGCTCGCGGTCGAGCAGGGCGAGGTCGGTGGGCACCAGGGTCGCCGAGGTCACCAGGGCGGTCAGCAGGTCATGCAGGGAGGCGGGCGTGCCCGCCTCAGCGGCCAGGCGGGCAGCGACGGACGCGGTCCGGGCGTCGATGCCGGGCGACTCCCAGTCGGTCCGGGGCCGCAGGAACCGCAGCTGGTGCAGCGCCGCGCGGCGCGGCAGCGGGCGCGGCCGGGGCTCGCAGCGCAGATAGCGCTGGCCCAGGACGACGAGGAGGAGCCGTTCGTCGTCGCTGAGCCGGCACAGCGGCCGGGCGTGCCGGGCACCGGACACCCCGCCGCTGACGTACAGCTCGACCAGGTATTCGCGGTAGCCGGAGCCGCGCACGAAGACGGGCGTGTACCCGTCGGCGAGCGGCAGCGGCCGGGCGAGGGGGCACAGCGGCTCGCCGCCGGGCAGCCGCAGCGGCCCCTGGCCGGTGTTCCGCAGCCACCAGCGGCCGCCGTAGAAGGTGAGTTCGCCCTGGCGGCGGCTGACCCGGCGGTCGTCACCGCCGACGCGCAGGTCGGTCTCCGGGCGCTCGCCGCGGCCGAACCGCACCACCAGGCCGGGCGCGGGCGCCGCCGTGATCCGGCACGTGGCCGAGCTGGCGTGCAGCGTGCCGGTCCGGGAACACGGGACGCCGTGGGCCAGGCTGCGGGGACGCCTCATCTCCGGACTCCTTCACGTGGCGGCTAGCCACCACTGTCCGGCGGGCGCGCGGGACCCCTCCCCCGGGCCGCTGCCGGGGGAGGGCCGGGTTGTCTCAGTCCGCTTCCAGGCCCCGGTCCAGCACTTCGAGGTCCGGCGGCACGAGCGTGGTGGACTCCACCAGCTCCCGCAGCAGGTTGTGCATCAGGGTCGAGTCGCAGGCGTCGTCGTCCTCGTCGCGCACGAGCTTGGCGCGCACGGTCCCGGCCTCGTGCAGCCGCCGGCGCACGGCGGCGACGCGGTCCTCGACCTTGCGCTTGGTCCAGCCGTACTCGGGCTGGAGCGCCCGCAGCTGCGCCACCGCCCGCCGGTACACCAGCGGCCGCGGCTCGGGGTCGTACCGCAGGTACTCCTGGCCGATCACGATGAGGGCCAGCCGCTCGTCGTCGGACAGCGGCCACCGCTTCGGGGCGACGGTGAGGGCCGTTTCCTTGGCGCCCGGGCCGTCGTCGTCGTAGTCGGTCACGTACAGCTCGACCAGGTGCTCGCGGTAGCCGGAGCCGCGCACGAAGACGGGCGTGTACCCGGCGGACAGCGGGATCGGTTCGGTGGCGGCGTGCATGAGCTGGCCGCGCGGCAGGCGCAGCAGCTGCTGCCCGGTGTTGCGCAGCCACCAGTTCCGGCCCCGGTAGGTGAGTTCGCCGTGGCGGCGGCTGACGTGGGTGTCGTCGCGGCCGACCTGGAGGTGGGTGTCGGGTTTGCCGCCGCGGCCGAACCGGATGGTGCGGCCGGGGGCGGGGGCGACGCGGATGCCGCCCGCCAGGGAGCGGGCGTGGAGCGTGCCGGGCTGGGAGGACGGCCGGTCGCCGGGTGAGAGGCGTGCCAGGCTGGGGGGACGGCGGGCACTCATCTCCGTTCTCCTTCGGGCTGGTGCTGACCGCAGCCTTTCAGTATGGGGCGCGGTGCCCGGGAGCCCTCCCGGGCGGCATCGCCGGGTCGCCGGGTCGCCGGGTCGCCGGGGTTGCCGCGGCGCCGGCCGTGCCGCGCCGTCACCGCGCGGGCAGGCCGCTGGCGGCGGAGGCGGCGAGCTCGCTGGCCATGCCGCACAGCTCCGGCATGGGGTCGTGGGGTCCTCTGACATGCACGCGCACGACCTCGGCGGCGGGTTTGCCGTCGCGGCCGTCGTACTCGCGGTAGACGACGTAGACGGTGCAGGTCTCGTCGCCGTCGCCGCCCTCTTCCACGTAGGCGTCGTAGCCGTGGGAGCGGAAGTGGTCCTGCGCGACCTTGGGGAACTGCTCCAGCTGGTCGCGGTGGAACCGCACCCCGGCCTCCAGGCCGCGCTCGCCGCCGGTCCACTCGCAGCTCCAGCCGGCCACGCCGGTCTCCGGTTCCTGCCCCGCCAGGCCGGGTACGGCGGACGGCGCGTCGTCGTCGACCAGGTCGCAGGCGTTCTGCCAGACCAGGGAGGAGTCGGGGTAGGGCGGGGAACGGCGCGGCAGCGGGCCGCTGGCGAGCGTGGTGGCGGCGGCACGGGCGGCCTCGTCGGCGACCGAGCACAGCGCGACGCCGCCGCCGGTGACCGTGCCCTCGGCCTCGTTGGCGCGGATGCCGACGACGATGCCGTCGGCGCGGTCCTCGGGCGGCAGCACGAGCAGTTCGCACTCGTCGTCGTCGGACGGCAGCTCGACGACGCTGACGCCGCCGACCGTGTACACCGGAGGCGACAGCTCGGACGGCGCGCTGTTGCGCAGCGAGACCTCCACGTCGATGCGGGTCTCGTCGTCGGGGCGGATCAGCACGTCGCAGCGGTTGAAGTTGCCGTAGTCGACGTCCACCCGCGTGTGGCCGAAGCGTTCCAGGACGGAGTCGTCGGACAGCGCGCACACGTCGGCGGTGCGCGGGTCGCCGAACAGCGAGGGCGGGCCGTCGTCCTGCTCGTGGGCGGCGCCGGACGGCCCGTCGCGGCCGGCGCCGGGGAGGGTGAGCAGGCCGGCGGCCAGCGCGGCGGCGACGGCGGCGGCCAGCAGCAGCCAGCGCCGCCGCGCCGGGCGCCGGGGCGGCGGGTCCTGGGCGTCACCGGGTGCCGGGGTGACGTCGCCGCCGGCGCCGGTGCCGGCCTCGGCTGCGGGCGCGTCCGCGGGGGTGTCCGCGGCGGTGCCGGCCGGGACGGGGACGGTGCCGGGGGCGGTGCCGGGGGCGGGTTCCGCGACGGCCGCGAGGAGCCGGGCGGCCTCGGCGGCGCTGGGGCGCTGCCGCGGGTCGCGCCGCAGCATGGCGGACAGCACCGGGTACAGCGGCCCGGCGGCGTCGGCGTCCATCTCCACGATGCCCTGCTCGGCCTTCCAGTGCGCCAGGCGCTCGGCGTCCTCCTCGTCCGCGCCGTCGTCTTCGCTGGCCTCGCCGGTCTCGTCGTCCAGGTCGTCGAGGTCGTCCAGGTCCTCCAGGTCCTCGCCGCGCGGGGGCGAGCCGGTGACGAGCGCGTAGAGCGTGGCGCCCAGGCAGAAGACGTCGGAGGCGGGCCGGGGGATGCTGCCCCGGGCCAGTTCGGGGGCGGCGAAGTCCGGGGTGAAGCTGAACGGGCCGTTGGCGGTGACGGTTTCGGTGCCGCCGACGCGGTAGGCGGCACCGAAGTCGAGCAGTTTGGCGGTGCCGCGCCGGGTCAGGCCGACGTTGGCGGGCTTCACGTCGCAGTGCACGATGCCTTCCTCGTGCAGCGCGGCGAGCGCGTCGGCCAGCTCGGCGCCGATGCGGGCGGCGCGGCGCGGCGGCATCGGAGGATGCTGGTCCAGCCCGCCGCCGGGGACGCGTTCCATGACGAACCAGTGCGTTGGCTCGTGCTCTCCGGGCGAGGGCGCGGCCACCACGTCGTACAGGGTGACGACGTTCGGGTGGTCCCGGAGTTTGGCCAGGGCCCGGGGCTCGCCGAGCAGCCGCCGTGACGCCGCTTCGCGGTCGCCCTCGGCGCGCGCCGGCTTGAGGGCGACGTCCTGCCCGAGCACCTCGTCGTGCGCGAGCCACACGTCGCCGTTCCGGCCCGCGCCGATGACCTCCGTCAGCACGTACCGGCCGGCGAACCTGTCTCCGGGACGCACGGTTCTCCCCTCACCCCTGGCCCGGCACGCGCGGCCGCTCGACCACGTCCGGACCGGACCTCGCTGCGTACGGCGGACAGTACACAGTTTCTCACCGCACGTCCTCACCGCCCGGATCCATGGCCAAAATTTGACGCTCCGTCACTGTGACGGGTGAGAGGGGTCTCGGCGCGAGCGGCCTACGGTACCCGGGAACCGGAGGAAGGAGCCCTTGTGATGGCACGTATGCGGACCCTCGTTCTGGCGGGCGTCGCCGCGGCCGCGGTGACCGCCGCGCTGGGGCTGCCCGCACAGGCGGGCGCTCCCGCTCCCGGGCAGGCCGGCCCCGCCCAGTGCGCCTACCCGGCGGACGTTTTGGACCTGACGGGGTGGAAGCTCACCCTGCCCACCGGCGAGGAGGAGGACCCCACCGAGATCGAGCAGCCCGAACTGGACACCTTCGCGGTGGCGCCGTGGTTCGAGGCCAGCGAGGACTGCGGCGCGGTGGAGTTCCGCGCCGCCGTCAACGGGGTGACGACGGGCGGCTCCAGCTACCCGCGCTCGGAGCTGCGGGAGATGACGGCGGACGGCGAGGACCTGGCGAGCTGGTCCACCACGGACGGCACCCACACCATGGAGCTGACCCTGGCGTTCATGGCGCTGCCCAACGACAAGCCCGAGGTCGTCGGCGCGCAGGTGCACGGCGGGGACGACGACGTGACGACGTTCCGGCTGGAGGGCGACAGCCTGTACATCACCGACGGTGACGACTCCAACCACCACCTCGTCACCGACGACTACGAGCTGGGCACGCCGTTCGACGCCGCGTTTGTCGCGGAGGACGGCGAGATCGACGTGTACTACAACGGGCAGCTGGAGACGACGATCTCGCACGAGGACGACAGCAACTACTTCAAGGCAGGGGCCTACACGCAGGCCAACTGCGGCAACTCCGGCCCCTGCGACGAGGACAACTACGGCGAGGTGCACATATCCGCGCTCGAGGTCAGCCACTCCGGCTGACCAGCGCCTGGCCGGAACCTGGCGGCACCGCGCGCCGGGCCCGCCGCCGCGGGCCCGGCGCGCGTCGCCGACGGTGCGTCAGGCAGCGGGCCGGTGTCCGGGGCGGCGCTGGACGTAGAGCCGGTTGCCGCGCGGGCCGGTCCACTCGACGCGGACGACGCCGGGGACGGCGGCGTCGCCCACGCGGGCCGGATCGGACCAGTAACCGGCCACCGGGTTGCGGAAGAACGTCGCCCACAGCCCGCCGTGGTGGTCCCGGAAGAAGTTGTTGTGGCCCGCGCCGACGCCCGCCGTCCAGCGCGGGGAGTAGGGGCCCTCGAAGGAGTCGGCGACGGCGACGACCGCGTCGTACTGGTACTGGGTGCGGCCCGGGCCGGGGTTGTCGTAGGCGTAGCGGGTGCTGCCGTCCGGGTTGGCCGAGGCCCGGTTCCAGGCGGCCTGCAGCAGGTAGTACTTGCCGCCGTGCCGGAAGACGTAGGCGCCCTCCAGGTACGGCTCGGGCTCGTACCGCGTCTGCTGGAACTCCGGCAGGTTCACCGCCGGGACGATGTCCTCCATGTCGTCCCGGAACCGGGCGTACAGGTGGTTGTGGAGCACCAGCCAGGCGTCGTCGCCCTCGGTGTACATGCTGCCGTCGATGTGGTGGTAGGCGCCGGGCTCGATGAAGTCCGGCCCGCCGGTGAAGGCTTCGCCGAACGGCTTGTCCGCGTTGCCCGCGGCGAGCCGGTACGGGCCCTCGACGCCGCCCTCGCTGATCAGCAGGAACGAGCCGACCTTCCGGGAGTGGTCGCCCATGCAGGCCACGAGGTACCAGGTGCCGCGGAAGTAGTGCAGCTCCGGCGCCCACACCTGGCCGCGCTTGCCGAACTCCTCGTCGTACCAGTACTCCTGCCACGGCGCGACGACCGTGCGCCCGGGACGGTTCTCGCCGGCGAACTCCGGCGACCACACCTTGCCCTTTTCGGCACCGGGCCGGATGCCGGTGGTGTCGGCCAGGCGCCACGGGCCGTGCAGCGCCGGCGCGGTCCACACGAAGATGCCGTCGTTCCACGGGGCGGCCACGTCCAGGCCCGGCACCCGGGTGGTGCCAGTGGCGACGTACAGCGGACGGCCGCCCACCGTGAAGCAGTTGACGTAGGTGTCGCGCATCCAGACCCGGCCATGGTCCTCGTCGCGGGGGCGCAGCTCCAGCGGCAGGACGAAGGAGTTGTCCTCGCGCGGCCACAGGTCGGGCCGGGTGTCGGCGAGGCCGTAGGGCTCAGGGGCGGGCCAGTTGGCCGGGTACCGGCCGCCGGGCAGCGCCGCCACGGCGCCGAGGGAGCCGGCGGCCGCCAGCAGGGTCCGGCGGTGCAGGGGTGATCGGCTCGCGGCCCCGCCGCCGTTCTCAGGTCTGGTCACCAGTCACGTCCTCCTTCGAGGTCGTCGGGCCGGATGGCATGCCGCACAGCATGAGAACGGCCGCAAATTTTCGTCAACACCTGGAAAAATCCGTTTCGGTGCGGCGCCGGCGCCGCCAGACCCGTGGCACTGGCCATCTGCGCAGGTCACGCGCACACACCAGCCGCCGCCGCGACATCACGATCGGACAACGCCACCCGCCGGACCGCGCGCGGGAACGAGGCGTCCCGGAAGCAACGCCCCCGCACCGCCCTCCCGGTGCGGCTCCCCCGCCCAGCCTGGCAGCGTTTCGCGAACATCCGGTTGCCTGCCATGAACTTTTTTCCGGGCTGTTGACGAAAAAATCTGGCCGCCCCCATCATCGGCCGCATGCGCACCTCCCCCGGCCCTCTCTCCCGGCTCCGGCGCAGCCACGAGCAGAAGGTCCTCGGCCTGCTGCGGCGCCACGGCCCCCTCAGCCGCGCCGAGCTGGGGCAGCGGACCACGCTGTCCCGCACCACGCTGTACGACATCGTCGGCACGCTGGTCGCCAGCGGCGCCATCGTCACCGCCCCCGGCAGCGACGGCCCCCGCAAGCGCGGGCGCCCGGTCGAGCGGCTGACGCTCAACCCCGCCGCGGGCCAGGCGGTCGGCATCGACTTCGCGCGCCGCGCCGTGCACGTGGCCGCCGTCAACGTCGCGCACGAGGTCATCGGGGCGGTGAGCGAGACACACCCGCCGGACCTGCCGTGGCCGCGCCGGGTGGAGCTGGCCGAACGGCTCGCCGTCTCGCTGGGCGACGGCACGGTGCGGCTCTCCGCGCTCGGCGCCGTGGGCGGCGTGGGCGTGGGCGTCGTCGGGCCGGTGGGGCCGCCCGCCGGGCCCGGGCAGCAGGACAGCGGTGACGGGAGCGGCGGCCCGCACGCCGCGCTGCCGCCGTTGCTGGAGAAGCGTTTCGGCGCCCCGGTGCTGCTGGACAACAACACCCGCCTGGCCGCACTCGCCGAGGCGACGTGGGGCGTGGCCACCGGCCACCAGGACGTGCTGTACCTGCGGCTGTCCGACGGCGTCGGCGGCGGCCTCGTCGCCGACGGCGGCCTGCACCGGGGCGTGGACGGGCTCTCCGGCGAACTGGGCCACATCACGGCCGATCCGGGCGGCCGCCGCTGCGAATGCGGCGGCACCGGCTGCCTGGAGACCGTCGCGTCGGTCGGCGCCGTCCTCGACGCCTACCGGTCCCGCGGCGGCACCGCGCCCGGCATGCCCGCGTTCCTGGCGGCCGTGGCGGCCGGCGACCCGGTCGCCCGCGAGGTGCTGGCGGCCGCCGGCGGCTACGTCGGCACGGTGCTCGCCGCCGTCTGCAACGCGGTCGGCCCCAGCGTCATCGTCCTCGGCGGGGCGCTCACCGAGGCGGGCGAGGCGCTGTTCGGCCCGGTGCGGCGGGCGCTTCACGCGCACCTGATGCCGCTGATGCGCGACCGGATCAGCCTGCGCCGGGCGGCGCTCGGCGACGCCGGGGGCGCCTACGGCGGCATCGCCCTCGTGCTGCGCGAGTCACCGCTGCTGGCCCACTACCCCGGCCCCGACGCCGGGACCGGCGCCGGACCGGCGGACGCGAAGGAGGACACATGAGCGGCACCAAGGCGGCGCCCGGCACGCTCACCCCGCAGCCGCCGCCCGGAAAGCAGCGGCGCCCCCGCGGCGGCCCCCAGCGGTCGCGCGGCGGACGGCGGTCCGCGCTGCTGCTGAACCTGGCCGCGCTCGTGCTGGGCGTCTGCGTCTGGGCGGTGCTGGCATGGCTGGACGTGCAGGGCCTGCCGGGCCCGGCCGCCGTGCTCGCCGAGGCGGGCGAGCTGGCCGGGGACGGCACCCTGGCCGAGGACATCCTGGCCAGCGTCCGGCGCGTGCTGACCGGCTTCGCGCTCGGCTCGCTCGCGGCCGTGGCGGCCGGCTTCCTGATGGGCTGGTACCCGCTGGCGCGCGGCCTGCTGGAGCCCTACGTGCAGTTCTTCCGCACCATCCCGCCGCTGGCGCTGATCCCGCTGACCATCGTGCTGCTGGGCATCGGCGAGACCCCCAAGATCACGGTGATCTTCCTGGCAGCGTTCCTGTCGTGCGTCGTCGCGACCCTCCAGGGCGTGCTCGGCGTGGACCGGACGCTGATCAACGCCGCCCGCGTGCTCGGCGCCGGGGACCGCACGATCTTCCTGAAGGTCATCGTCCCCTACTCCGCGCCGTTCATCCTCGTCGGCATGCGCATCGGCCTGGGCGCCTCGTGGAGCACCCTGGTCGCCGCCGAACTGATCGCCGCCCAGGAGGGCCTGGGCTACCGCATGCAGCAGGCGCAGATCTACTACGACCTCCCCACCATCTTTGTCGGGCTCCTGACCATCGGCGTGCTCGGCCTGGCGATGGACCGCGTGCTGCTGCTCGCCGAACGACGCCTCACCCGCTGGCAGGAGCGCCGATGACCCCCAAGATCTCCTTCCGCGACGTTACGCGGACCTTCCCGCTGGACCGGACAGCCTTCACCGCGCTGGGCGGCGTGACCCTGGACGTGGCCGACGAGGAGTTCGTCACCCTGGTCGGGCCCTCCGGCTGCGGCAAGAGCACGCTGCTCAACCTGGCCGCCGGGCTCGACGAGCCGACCTCCGGCGAGGTGCTGGTGGACGGCGCCCCCGTCACCGGGCCCGGCCCCGACCGGGGCATGATCTTCCAGCAGTACGCGCTCTTCCCCTGGCTGACGGTGCGCGGCAACGTCGAGTTCGGCCTGAAGCTGGCCTCGCTGCCCGCCGGCGAGCGGCGGCGGCGCGCGGACCGCGCCATCGCGCTGGTGGGGCTGACGGACTTCGCCGACGCGCTGCCGAAGACGCTGTCGGGCGGCATGCGGCAGCGCTGCGCCATCGCCCGCGCTTACGCGGCCGACCCGCGGGTGCTGCTGATGGACGAGCCGTTCGGGGCGCTGGACGCCCTCACCCGCGTGCAGCTCCAGAACCAGCTGCTGGAGACGTGGAGCCGGGAACGCCGCACGGTGCTGTTCGTCACCCACGACGTGGACGAGGCGGTCTACCTGGCCCGGCGGGTGGTGGTCATGGCGGCCCGGCCCGGCCGGATCCACCGCGTCGTGGACGTGGACCTGCCCTACCCGCGGACCGAGGAGGTCCGTCTGTCCCCGGAGTTCGCCCGCATCCGCAACACCGTCTGGCGCGCGGTGTACCACCAGGAGCCCGCCCCCGCCACCGGCGGCTGAGAGTCCCCGCCGCCCCTCTCCTTTTCCCGGTTTTCCCGCTTCTTCCGCCCTTTGCCCGCAGTCCCCCAGGGAGTCCCGTCATGCGCACACAACGGCACGCCACCGGCGTCACCGCCGTCCTCGCCGCCCTCACGCTGCTGGCCACCGGCTGCGGCAGCGACGGAGGCGGAGGCGATGGCGACTCCGTCAGCTTCGGCTACATCCCCGACTTCAACGGCGCCAGCCTGCTGGCCATCGCCGAGGACCAGGGCCTGTGGGAGGAGGAGGGCCTGTCGGCCGACTACGAGACCTTCACCACCGGCCCGATCCAGGTGCAGGCTCTCGGCTCAGGAGACCTGGATTTCGGCTACATCGGCCCCGGCGCGATGTGGCTGCCCGCCTCCGGGCGCGCCGACATCGTCGCGCTCAACACCCTCACCTACGCCGACCGCGTGATCGCCCAGCCCGGCATCGGCTCGATACAGGAGCTGCGCGGCAAGCGGGTCGGCGTGGTGGACGGCACCTCCGCGGCGAGATGGTGCTCAACCTGGCGCTCCAGGAGGCCGGGATGAGCAAGGACGACATCGAGGCGGTCTCGATGGACGCCGCCACGATCGTGTCGGCGTTCGTCTCCGGCGAGATCGACGCGGCCGGCCTGTGGTACCCGGCCATTGACCAGATCAAGGCGCAGGTCCCCGACCTCACCGAGCTGGCGAGCACCGAGGACGTCGAGGACGCCGCCTTCCCGACGGCGTTCGTCTCGGCGGACGGCGCCGACCGGGAGCTGACCGAGCGGGTCGTGCGGGTCCTGCAGCGCGCCAACGACTACCGGGCCGGCCACGAGGACGAGGCCATCGCGCTCTCCGCGGCGATGCTGGACCGCAGCGAGGAGGAGGTCCGCGCGGACGCCGCCCACGTGGAGACGATGACCACCGAGGAGCTGGTGGCCGTCACCGAGGACGGCACGGCCGCGGGCTGGCTGGAGCAGCTGGCCGAGTTCTTCGTCGCGGCGGGCAGCCTGGAGGAGTCGCCCGACGTGTCGAGCTACTACGCCGGTGACCTGTACTCCGAGGTGTTCGCCCAGTGAATCTGCTGTTCCTGATGACCGACCAGCACCGGGTGGACACCCTGGGCTGCTACGGCAATCCGCACGTGTCCACGCCGCACCTGGACCGCCTGGCCGCGACCGGCACCCGGTTCGACCGGTGCTACACCCCGACCGCCATCTGCACCCCCGCCCGCGCCAGCCTGCTGACCGGGCAGGCCCCGTTCCGCCACCGGCTGCTGGCCAACCAGGAGCGGAACGTGGGCTACCAGGAGAACCTCCAGGACGGCACGTTCACCTTCCCGGCCGCCCTGGGCGAGCGCGGCTACCAGCGGGGCCTGATCGGCAAGTGGCACGTCGGCACGCGCAACGCCGCCTCCTACGGCTTCGACGGCCCGGACCTGCCGGGCTGGCACAACCCGGTCGGCCACCCCGACTACTTGGCCTACCTGGAGGAGAACGGCCTGCCGCCGTACCGGATCTCGGACCCGGTGCGCGGCACGTTCCCCCACGGCGGGCAGGGCAACCTGCTGGCTGCGCGGCTGCACCAGCCGGTGGAGGCGACGTTCGAGTACTACCTGGCGACCCGGGCCATCGAGCAGCTGGAGCGGTACGCGGCCACCGGCGAACCGTTCTTCCTGGCCACGCACTTCTTCGGCCCGCACCTGCCGTACCTGCTGCCGGACGCCTACTACGACCGCTACGACCCGGAGCTGGTCGAGCTGCCGCCGTCGGTCGCCGAGACGTTCGCGGGCAAGCCGCCGGTGCAGCGCAACTACAGCGCGCACTGGGCCTTCGACACGATGCCGCTGGAGGTGACCCGCAAACTGGTCGCCGTCTACTGGGGGTACGTCACGCTGATCGACGAGCAGATCGGCCGCATCCTCACCCGGCTGGAGGAGCTGGGGCTGGACCAGGACACCGCCGTGTTCTTCACCGCGGACCACGGGGAGTTCACCGGGGCGCACCGGCTGCACGACAAGGGCCCGGCGATGTACGAGGACATCTACCGCATCCCCGGTCTGGTGCGGGTGCCGGGCGCACCGCCGCAGGTGCGCCAGGAGCTGGTCACGCTCACGGACTTCACGGCGACCCTGCTTGAGCTGGCGGGGTGCGACCCGTCGCCGGCCGTGGACAGCCGCAGCCTGGTGCCGCTGGTGCGCGGCGAGCGTCCCGAGTGGCCCGAGGAGCTGGTCGCGGAGTTCCACGGGCACCACTTCCCGTACCCGCAGCGGATGATCCGCGACGGCCGCTACAAGCTGGTGGTTAACCCGGAGTCGGTCAACGAGCTGTACGACCTCGCGGCCGACCCGCACGAGCTGGCCAACCGGTACGAGCACCCGGAGTTCGCGGGCGTGCGGCGGCGCCTGCTGCGGCGGCTGTACGACCTACTGCGGGAGCGGGGCGACAACTTCCACCACTGGATGACGTCGATGTACGACATCGGCGCGCCCGACTACGACCCGACGCTGAGCGCGTTCGAGACGGACGCCCCCACGTGGGACGGCCGCCAGAAGGCGCCCAGCTGACCGTGCCCGCCGCTGGCGGCCCCGGGCGGCGGGGCCGGCCGGCGGCCGGTCATCCGCGCGGGGACGTCCTCTGCGTGCCCGCTGACCGAGAGAAAGACTGTACGGGCGGGCCGCGCCCGCGTAGCGTGCGTGTGCGGAACGCTGACCGATCCCTGTCTCGTCTGTCGCCGGGAGGCAAACGTGCTGCGGGCAAAGGAATCTGGCGGGCTCAACCCGCGAACGGTGGTGGCCGGCGTGGCTGTCGTCGCGATCAGTGCCACCGGGGTGCTGCTCAACGTCGGCGGCCCGTCATTCGGCAGCGAGCCCGCCGTCCCCGCGAGCGACGAGGTGGAGCAGCTGCGCGTCGAGGTCCTGGAGACGCTGCCGCACGACACCGACGCCTTCACGCAGGGTCTGGAGCTCTCCGGCGGCGTGCTCTACGAGGGCACCGGGCTCAACGGCGAGTCCTCCGTCTCGGCCACCGACTTCGCCACCGGCGAGGAGCTGGCGCGGGCGGAGCTGGACGACGAGTACTTCGGCGAGGGCATCACCCTCACCGACGACGCCCTGTGGCAGCTGACGTGGCTTGAGGGGGTTGCTTTCGAGCGCGACCCGGTGACGCTCGAGGAGCGGCGGACGGTCACCTACGAGGGCGAGGGCTGGGGACTGTGCTACCAGCCCGAGCAGGACCGGCTGGTGATGAGCAACGGCTCGGGCACGCTGACGTTCCGCGACCCGGAGACGTTCGAGGAGACCGGCAGCGTCGAGGTGACCGCCGGCGGCGAGTCCGTCCGCAACCTCAACGAACTGGAGTGCGTCGACGGCGAGGTCTACGCCAACGTCTGGCTGACGGACACGATCCTGCGCATCGACCCCGAGACCGGGGCGGTCACCCACGAGATCGACGCCTCGGGGCTGCTGACTGAGTCCGAGGCGCAGCAGGCCGACGTGCTCAACGGCATAGCCAAGGCCGAGGAGGAGGACGAGTTCCTCATCACCGGCAAGCTGTGGCCGCACCTGTTCCGCGTGCGGTTCGTCCCGGCCGGCTGACGCCCTCCCAGGCCGCGGAAGAAGCACGCGCCCCGCCGGGTGCGCTTCCCGTGCGCGTGTCACGGACCGGCGCACCGGGCGGGCGGCCCTCCGCGGAGCCGCGGGCGGTCTTATGCGGTAACGGCAGCGACGACCACGGAGGCCACAGCGGACACCAGGCCGCCGACGGCGATAAAGGCATGAAACTTCTCCTTGGCCGTGGGAAAGACAGCCCGTGAGAAATCCCCCGCCTTGTTTCGCAGCACGATCATCTTGAGTTTCTGCCAGCGATGCTGGCGCCTTCTGCATCCCATGAGAATTCCATAGGCGTTGTCGCGGCAGTACGTCACGCCATCGCGGTTGACCGCCCCGCACCACACCGGCACGTAAAAGGACGCGTACCCCAGGACCGCGAGCGACAGCAGGAACACCACGGGCAGCGCCCCCTCTCCCCAGGCAACGATCAGGGCAGCTGCGGCAACGTAGCCCCAGTAGGCGCGCAAAGCCTTCATGCGCACGAGAGTAAAGCCGCACGGCCAGGTCGGTAGGGCACGGGATTTTTGGTGTTGTCCGCGGCCCGAGCCGCTGGCGTCACCGCAGCCGCAGCGAACCCGTGCGTCACCCCGGAATTCTCAGCCGCCACACAGACGCATGCCCGCGCCACCGCCGTGGCCTTCTGCCGCTTTTCCGCGCGCAGGCACCACCGTGCGGCCCGCGGCCAGCCCGCGCCGGCCGGGAGGGCTCAGTCGAGCGGGGCCAGGGCGGGGCGCTTCGGGGGCCGGCCGTCGCCGGAGGAACGGCCGGTGAGACGGCGGCCGATCCACGGCAGCAGGTGCTTGGTGGTGAACCGGGCGTCGGCGCTGATCCGGGCGGTCAGAGGCTGCGGCACGGGGGCCGGCAGCGGGGCGTCCCAGTCGAACCGCGGCGGGTAGCCGAGCGCCTGCCACACCGCCTCGGCGACCCGCCGGTGGCCCTCGGCCGTCAGGTGGAGCCGGTCCTCCGCCCACAGCCGGGTGTCGCCCAGCGTGCGCGAGGAGTACAGGTCCACGACCAGGGCGTCGTGCCGCGCGGCGAGGTCATCGATGAAGCGGTACAGGCGGTCCAGGCGGCCCCGGTAGCGTTCCAGCACCGGGCCGCGCCGGGCCGGCGAGCGCATGAGCACCAGGCGGGAGCAGGTCGGCGCAAGCGTGGCGGCGGACCACGCCAGCCGTTCGCAGACGGCGTCCAGGTCGCAGCGGGGGCGCAGCACGTCGTTCAGGCCGCCCACCAGCGTCACCAGGTCGGCGTTCATCGCGGCGGCGACCTCGACCTGCTCGCGGGCGATCTGCGCGATCAGCTTGCCCCGCACCGCGAGGTTGGCGTACTGGAAGTCCCGCTGCTCGGCGGCGAGACGCTGGGCGAGACGGTCGGCCCAGCCCCGGTACGACCCGTCCGGCAGGAGGTCCGACATGCCCTCGGTGAAGGAGTCCCCCAGGGCGACGAAACTGCGGAACCGTGGCGCGTCGTTCATGGCGTTCACATGCTAAACCCGGACGGAACGCACGTGGCTTCCCCCGCCCGCGCGGAGGTCGGACCTGACCGCCGGGTGCTCCCCGGCCGCGCGGCGGTTCCATGGCCGGATCACGGCGCGAAGCGGCAGAAAGATCCGATGTACGCTGCCCATGCCGCCCTGCTGGGGAGAGGGGACTGCGCGATGTCGGTGACCGATGACGCCATAGAGGCGATCAAGCAGATGATCGTGGACGGCGAACTGCGGCCCGGTGACCGGCTGCCCCGCGAGTCCGATCTCGCCGAGCGGCTCGGCCTGTCGCGCAACTCGCTGCGCGAGGCCGTGCGCGCCCTGTCGCTGATCCACGTGCTGGACGTGCGGCGCGGCGACGGCACGTACGTGACGAGCCTGGAGCCGTCGCTGCTGATGGACGCGATCGGCTTCGTCGTGGACTTCCACCGCGACAGCACGGTGCTGGACTTCCTGGAGGCCCGGCGCCTGCTGGAGCCCGCCGTCACGGAGCTGGCCGCCACCCGGATGCCGTCGGCGGACATCGAGGCGCTGGCCGCCCTGCTCGACTCGCTGGGCGAGCGGCCCACGGTGGAGGAACTCGTCGAGAACGACCTGGAGTTCCACCGCCGCATCGCCGCGGGCTCGGGCAACGCGGTGCTGGCCTCGCTCGTCGAGGGCCTGTCCGGCCGCACCCAGCGGGCACGGACCTGGCGCGGCCTGACGCAGCAGGGCGCGGTGGAGCGGACGCTGGCCGAGCACCGCGCCATCCTGCGGGCGCTGGCCCGCCGGCAGAGCGACGTGGCCCGTGCCGCCGCGGCCGTGCACATCGCCGGGGTCGAGGAGTGGCTGCGCCAGACGCTGGTCGAGCGGCCCTGACCCGTGAGGAGGAGGCCCGGACCGGCGCCAGTGGTCGGGTGTATGGAATCGATTTCCCGCACGGGCACCCGGACCCAGCGAACGTAACCGGCCGTCTTGACGACCCATAGGTCGGATGTCATGGTCACGATGACGTCGCTCACACAAGGGAGTGCGCCGTGACCCGTCGCACCGGCATGCTGACCCACGCCCACGTCGACCGCGACCTCATCCGCCCCGGCTGCGGCCCCGGCCCTCGCCCGGAACCGGAGGGCTGCCGTGACTAGCGCCGCCGGCGAGGCGCCGCCGCTACTGGAGGCCGAGGGCGTGAGCAAGAGCTTCCCCGGCGTGCGCGCGCTGGACGGCATGCGCCTGCGGCTCCACTCCGGCGAAGTGCTGGCGGTGGTCGGCGAGAACGGCGCGGGCAAGTCCACGCTGATGAAGCTGCTGTCCGGCATCTACCCCGCGGACGCCGGGCACTTCCGGCTCGACGGCAAGCCCTACCGCCCCACCAGTCCCCGGCACGCGCTGGCGCTGGGCATCAGCGTCATCCACCAGGAGTTCAACCTGGTGCCGGACCTCACCGTCGCCCAGAACATCTTCATCGGCCGCGAGCCCCGGCGCCGCGGCGGGCTGCTGCTGGACGAGCGCCGCCTCAACGACGACGCCACCGCGCTGCTGGAGCGGCTGCGGATGCCGCTGGACCCGCGCACCGTCGTCGGCAGGCTCACGGTCGCCCACCAGCAGATGGTGGAGATCGCCAAGGCGCTGTCGTACGAGCCGCGCGTGCTGATCATGGACGAGCCGACCGCCGCGCTCAACGCGGCCGAGGTCGCCACGCTCCACGGCCTGATCCGCCGCTTCACGCGCCCCGGCACCGGCGTCATCTACATCTCGCACCGGATGGACGAGATAAAGCAGATCGCCGACCGCATCACCGTCATCCGCGACGGCACCTACATCGACACACTCGACGCCGCCTCGGCCGGCACCGCCACGGTCATCTCCCTGATGGTCGGGCGGGCGCTGGGTGACGGCGCGCGGCCGCAGGGCGTGCGCCCGGACCGCGAGACCGTGCTGAGCGTGCGCGGGCTGAGCACCAAGAAGCTGCTGCGGGACGTGTCGTTCGACCTGCGGCGGGGCGAGATCCTCGGCTTCGCCGGGCTGATGGGCGCCGGCCGGACGGAGGTGGCCCGCGCCCTCGTCGGCGCGGACCGGAAGGAGTCCGGGCGCGTCACGCTGCGCGGCGAGGAGGTCCGGATCGCCAGCCCGGCCGACGCCGCCCGGCTCGGCATCGGCTACCTGTCCGAGGACCGCAAGCGGTACGGCCTGCTGCTGGAGCAGGACGTGACCTCCAACATCGTGCTCGGCGCGCTGCGGGAGCGCTTCACGCGCGCCGGGTTCGTGCGCGACCGCCGGGTGCGGGCGGAAGCGGAGCGGTCCATCAGGGCGCTGCGCATCAAGACGCCGTCCGCGCGGCAGACGGCCAAGCACCTCTCCGGCGGCAACCAGCAGAAGGTCGTGCTGGCCAAGTGGCTGGCGAAGGACTGCGACATCCTCATCGTCGATGAGCCGACGCGCGGCATCGACGTGGGGGCCAAGGAGGAGATCTACGAGCTGCTCAACGACCTGGCGGCACAGGGAAAGTCAATTGTCATGATCTCATCAGAGCTACCCGAGGTCCTGCGCATGTCCCATCGCGTCGTCGTGATGAGCGGGGGCCGGGTCACCCGCGTCCTCGACGCCGCCGAAGCGACCCAGGAGACGATCATGCACTACGCCACCGTGCGCCCCGGCGCGCCGGACAGCGGCCCCGGCGCCGGGGCCGGCGAGAAAGCGGTACGGCCATGACGGTCACCAAGGCGGCGCCGCGCCAGGGGCAGTGGGCGAGCGGGGCCGTGAACACGCTCAGGGGCAGGCTCCAGCAGCTGCTGGCGTTCGCCAGCCTGATCGTGATCTACACCTTCTTCGCCATCGCGAGCCCGTACTTCTTCACCTACGACAACTTCATGGCCATCCTCTACTCGACGGTGGTCATCGGCACGCTCGCGGTCGGCACGACGTTCGTCATCATCTCCGCGGGCATCGACCTGTCGATCGGCACCGGCATGGCGCTGTGCGCCGTCATGTCCGGCGTCTTCCTCGTCAACGCGGGCCTGCCGCTCACCGTCGGCCTGACGCTGACGATCCTGTTCGGCGGCCTGATGGGGCTGGTCAACGGCGTCAACGTGGCGCTGCTGCGCATCCCGCCGTTCATCGCGACGCTGGCGATGATGATGGCCGCCGAAGGGCTGGCGCTGGTGGTGTCCGACAGCACGCCCATCTACTTCACCGACGTGGCCGGGTACACCGCCCTGTCGACCGGCACCCTGATCCCCGGGCTGGACATCCCGAACGCGGTGCTCATCCTCGTCGCCGTCTCCGTCGTGGCGGGCCTGCTGCTCACCAAGAGCGTCCTCGGCCGCTACACGTACGCGATCGGCAGCAACGAGGAGGCGACCGCGCTGTCCGGCATCGACGTGCGGCGCTGGAAGATCATGATCTACACGTTCGCGGGCCTGTTCACCGGCCTGGCGGGCGTGCTGATCTCGGCCCGGCTCGGCTCGGCGCAGCCCGCCACCGGCATGGGCTACGAACTCCAGGCGATCGCCGCCGTGGTGATCGGCGGCACCTCGCTGTCCGGCGGCAAGGGCTCCATCCTGGGCACGCTCATCGGCGCGCTGACCATCTCCGTGCTTGACAACGGGCTCCAGATCATGTCGATCGCGCAGGAATGGCAGCGGGTGGTCCTCGGCTGCGTGATCCTCCTCGCCGTCTACACCGACCGCGTCCGCAGGAAGGACTTGTGAGGACACGATGACCACGGGCACGACACCAGGCACGACCGCGAAGGGCACGCCGAAACCGCGCACGGGGCGGGTGACGAGGGCGTTCGCCGCCGCGGCCGCCGCCGTGCTGGCGCTGACGCTCACCGCCTGCGGCGAGAACGGCGGGGGCGCCCAGGGCGGCGGCCCGCGGATCGCGATCGTCTCCAAGGGTTTCCAGCACCAGTTCTGGCAGTCCGTCAAGCGCGGCGCCGAAGAGGAGGCGCGGGAGCGCGGCGCGGACGTGACGTTCGTCGGCCCGGCCACCGAGTCCGACGTCGAGGAGCAGATGAACATGCTCACCAACGAACTGGCTCGCTCCCCCGACGCCGTGGGCTTCGCCGCGCTCGACTCCCAGGCCGCCGAGCCGCTGCTTCAGCAGGCCGGGTCCCAGGGCATCCCGGTCATCGCGTTCGACTCCGGCGTCGAGAGCGACGTCCCCGTGACGACGGTCGCCACGGACAACCGGGCCGCCGCCGCCCTGGCCGCCGAGCACCTGGCCGAGGAACTCGGCGGCGAGGGCACGGTGGCGCTGGTGGCGCACGACCAGACCAGCCTCTCCGGGCGCGACCGCCGCGACGGCTTCATGGACTGGATGGCGGAGAACGCCCCCGGCATCACCGTGCTCGACCCGCAGTACGGCGGCGGCGACCAGCTTCAGTCCGCCAACATCACCAAGTCGATCATCCAGGCCAACCCGGACCTCGACGGCATCTACGCCACCAACGAGGGCTCGGCGATCGGCGTGATCAACGGCGTCCGCGAAAGCGGCCGGGACGACCTCGCCATCGTCGGCTTCGACTCCGGCCAGGCCCAGATCGACGCCATCACCAGCGGCGAGATGCTCGGCGCGGTCACCCAGGACCCCCTGGACATGGGCCGCCAGCTCGTCGACGCCGCCCTGCGGGCCCTGGACGGCGAGGAGCTGCCGGAACGCATCGACACCGACTTCTACTGGTACGACCAGTCGAACATCGACGATCCGGAAATCCAGGACGCCCTGTACGAGTAACCGCCCGGCCCCGTCCCCGCCGCCGGGGGACGCGGCGGCGGGCACGGGAGCATGACGGGCATGGAGATCAGGGAACTGCAGCAGCGGCTCGACGCGTTCGCCCGCGAACGGGACTGGGAGCGGTATCACACGCCGAAGAACCTGGCCATGGCCCTGGCCGGGGAAGTGGGCGAGCTGCTGGAGGTCTTCCAGTGGCTCACGCCCGAGGAGTCGGCGGACGTGATGAACCACCCGGAGCGTGCCGAGGCCGTCAGCCACGAGATGGCGGACGTGCTGGCGTACCTGCTGCGCCTGGCCGACGTTCTGGACCTGGACATCGCCCAGGCGCTGCGGGAGAAGATGGAGCTCAACGCGCTGAAGTACCCGGCTCCGGCCGCGCGGGACGGGGACGGCGCCTAGGCGGCGGGACGGGCGCCCGGCCGCCGCTCACGGGCGGCCCCCCGGCCCCGCGCCCGGCCCGGGCGCGGGGCGCCGCGGGCCCGTCATCGCTATCAGCCGCAGCACGACCGCCGCCAGCAGGAAGCCGTACGACGCGGTCAGCGGCGTCTGCCACGGCCCGTCGGGCACCAGCAGGGCCATCACCGACAGGCAGCCCACGGTCCCCGCGCCCGCCAGCACGCTCAGGCCGTAGACGGCCGGGCGGCGCACCTTCCGCCGCTCGCGGGGCGGCACCCAGCCGCGCGTCAGCGACGCGAGACCCCAGACCAGGCCGAGCGCCGTGCCCGCGAAACCCACCAGTGCGTACGCCACCATGCCGCCACCGTCCCCCGTGCTGTCCGTCGTGCGTGTCCGTCACCCAGCAGTCTGGCAGGCGGCACTGACAACGGACCGGGCGGGCCGCCGGGGAACCGGGGCCCCTGCCGCGGTGCCGGCTACGGCTCCACGGCGGTCAGCGGCGCCGCGGCACGCGCCAGCGCCGCGGAGAACTCATCCAGCAGGCCGTGCAGCGGCTCGGCCGCCACCGGATCGACCACCAGCGTGCCGTCGCCGGCCGGGGTGAGGTGGCGGTCGAGGACGAACCAGCCGCGGGTGACGTGCGCCGCGCCCATGGCGGAGAGCACCGGCCGCAGCGCGTAGTCGATGGCCAGCACGTGGGCGGTGGTGCCGCCGGTGGCCAGCGGCAGCACGGTCTTGCCGGTGAGGGCGTACTGCGGGAGCAGGTCGAGCAGCGACTTCAGCAGCCCGGAGTACGCCGCCTTGTACACGGGGGTGCCGATGACCAGGCCGTCGCTGGCCTCGATCTGGCGGGCCACCTCGGTGATGGCGGGGTGGCCCGGGTCGGCGCCGGTGAGCGCCTCAGCCGGCAGGGCACGGGCGTCGAGCGGGACGACGTCGTGGCCGAGCAGGGCGAGCCTGGCGTCAAGGTGGCGCAGCAGGCGGGCGGTTCGGGACGTGGGTGAGGGACTGCCGGACAGGGACAGAACACGGGCCATGGGATACCTCGGGATCGTTGATCGTGCGGCGGGGGCCTGGGAGGCGCTCACGGGCGGGACGCGGGCGGGCCGCTACCCGGCGAGCGCGGGGACGGGCGGCGCGGCGGCGCCCTGGCCCTGCCACAGGCCGCGCTCGCGCAGCAGCGGCAGGACGCCCTCGCCGAACCAG
Organism: Streptomyces sp. 7-21; assembly: GCF_016741785.1. Taxonomy (GTDB): domain Bacteria; phylum Actinomycetota; class Actinomycetes; order Streptomycetales; family Streptomycetaceae; genus Streptomyces. Next base: position 199,136 of record NZ_JAERRL010000001.1, on the reverse strand, counting down.
TAGGCCGCCTCCAGGTGCGGGTAGCCGGAGAGGATGTACTCCGTCACGCCCACCCGGTGGTACTCCTCGATGAGGTCGGCGACCTCGGCGTGGCTGCCGACGAGCGCGGTACCCGCGCCGCCGCGCACCAGGCCGATCCCGGCCCACAGGCCGGGGTAGATCTCCAGGCCGTCGCGGCTGCCGCCGTGGAGGTCGAGCATGCGGCGCTGGCCCTCGGACTCGCTGCGCCGCAGCCGCTCCTGGGCGTCGCGGATGGCCTCGTCGCTGAAGCCGTCCAGGAGCCGCCGGGCCTCGGCCCACGCCTCCTCGGAGGTGTCGCGGTTGATGACGTGCAGCCGCACGCCGTACCGGAGGGTGCGGCCCTGGGCGGCGGCGAGGTCGCGGACGCGGCCGATCTTGTCGGCGACGGCGGCGGGCGGCTCGCCCCAGGTCAGGTAGACGTCGGCGTAGCGGGCGGCGACGCCGAGGGCGGCCGGCGAGGAGCCGCCGAAGTAGACGTCGGGCACCGGGTCGGGCACGCGCGCCAGCCGGGCGCCCTCGACGCGCAGGTGTTCGCCGGCCAGGTCCACCGTGCGGCCCTCCCACAGGCCGCGTACCACGTGCAGGAACTCGCCGGTGCGGGCGTACCGGTCGTCCTTGCCGAGGAAGTCGCCGAAGGAGCGCTGTTCACCGCTCTCGCCGCCGGTGACCACGTTGAGGAGGAGGCGCCCGCCGGTCTGCCACTGGTAGGTGGCGGCCATCTGGGCGGCGAGGGTGGGTGAGAGCAGGCCGGGGCGGAAGGCCACGAGGAACTTCAGCCGCTCGGTGCGCTGGCTGATCATGGCGGTGGTCAGCCACGCGTCCTCGCACCAGGTGCCGGTGGGCGTCAGGACGGCCTCGAAACCGAGGCGTTCGGCGGCGGAGCCGATCTGGGACAGGTAGGCGACGGACGGCGGCCGGGCGTCCCCGGCGGTGACGGCGGCGCCGTGGCCGCCGCCGACGACGTGACGGCTGTCGCCGCTGGTGGGCAGGAACCAGTGGAAGGTGAGGGACACGGGCAGTCCTTTCGTTCTCGCGGACGCGCGGGCGGTCGGCGGGGTCAGCCGAGGAGTTCGTCCGCGTGCCGCAGGGTGTGGCGTGCGACGTCGGCGCCGAGGCGGACGCCCGCCTCATCCGCGGTCCTGGTGTGAATGCCGGACCAGACGCGGGCGTCGATGTTGTCCTGGGTGAGCTGGCTCCAGGCGTCGTAGGTGCGGGTGACGCCGGGGGCGGTGGGGCTGGTCAGCTCGAACGGCTCGGTGGTGGGGCCGGTGAGCTCGGTCAGCACGGTCTCGGCGGCGCCGGCGTAGGTGCCGTGGCCGCTGGGGTAGTCGGGGTGGGAGGGGGTGACGTGCAGCGGCGTCCAGTCGGTGTCACCGGCGGCGCGCAGCGCGGTGACGGGCCGCCAGGCGAGGTAGGCGTACTTGGTGTCGGACGTGGCGATCTGGGTGTCGACCAGCGCTGTGTGGAACAGCGCGACGAGGGCGGCGCGTTCGCTGGCGGGACCGTCGGACCTGGCCAGTGCGACGCGCAGCGGCTCGGTGTACAGCGTCAGCGAGGAGCCGTACCAGAACTCGGCGGTTTCGGTCTGTTCCCCGGTGCGGGTGGTGCTGTCGGCCGCGCCGTCCTCGCGGACCTCAGCCAGGTCGGCCTGGTGCTGGGGCGAGTCCACGGCGGGCGGCGGCTCAAGGCGGTACTGGTCAGCGGAGTCAAGCAGGAACGGGCGGGCGTCGCGGTTCCCGGCCTGCTGCGGGGGCCCGTAGTCGGGCGGCGTGGGCTGCCAGACGCCGGGGGCGGGGTCGGGGACGGGGAAGGGCGCGTTGACCGACTCGGGGTCGAGGCCGTCGCCCTCGCGCTCGGCGAGCAGTCCGGCGGCCTCGGCGCGGCCGGCGGCGAGCCCGGCGTCCTCGGCCTCGCCGTCGGGTATCCGGTCGAGGGCGGCCTCGAGTTCGGCGTCGAGCACGTCGGCGCGCTCGGGGACGAGCGTGGTCAGGGTGTGGTGGACGGCGCCGGCCAGGGCGGCGTCGTCGTAGGCGGGGTCGCCGGCGGCGTCGTCGCGCAGGGCGCGGGCGGCGGCGGTCCAGGCGATGGCCCAGGTGCGGTTGTTGGTGATCTGGGTGGGAGCGCCGGCCTCGGCGATCGTCTCGGCGGTGACGTCGTACCAGGCCAGCGCTGCGTCGTCACGGCCTTCCCGGCTGCCGGGGCGGTCGGCTCCGGCGGCGGGGGCGAGGGCGGTGGCCGCGGCGGCGAGCGCGGTGGCGGCCGCCAGCAGGCCGAGGCGGCGGGGACTGAGGCTGGTGCGGGTCGTCATCAAGCGCTCCTTGTGAGAGTCGGGACAGGAGCGTCCTCGGCGTCCCGGGACGCGAAGACGCTGGTGGGCCGGGGAAGTCCGTAGTGCTCGCGGAGGGTGGTGCCGGTGTAGGAGGTGCGGAACAGGCCGCGGCGCCGCAGGATGGGGACGACCTCGTCGGCGAAGACATCGAAGCCGCCGGTGAGCCAGGGCGGCATGACGTTGAAGCCGTCGGCGGCGCCCTCTTCGAACCACTGCTGGATCTGGTCGGCGATGCTCTCGGGCGTGCCGGTGACGACGCGGTGGCCGCGGGCCCCGGCGAGCCGGTGCAGCAGCTGCCGCACGGTGGGCTTCTCGCGCTCGATGATGCCGAGCACGACCTGGAAGCGGCTGGCGTTGGCGCGTTCGCCGGTGGTGTCGATGAGGTGGCGCGGCACCGGGGAGTCGAGGTCGGCGGTGGTCAGGCGCACGCCGAGGAGCCGGTGCAGCAGATCGAGGCTGTACTCGGGCTGGGTCAGCTCGTTGAACTCGTCGTGCAGGGCGCGTGCCTCGGCCTCGGTGGAGCCGATGAACGGGCTGATGCCGGGGAGGATCAGCACGTGGTCGGGGTTCCGGCCGTGGGCGGCGGCCCGCCGCTTGATGTCGGCGTAGAACTCCTGCGCGCTGGCGAGGGTCTGGTGGGCGGTGAAGACCGCCTCGGCGTACCGGCCGGCGAAGGCGCGGCCGTCGTCGGAGGACCCGGCCTGCACCAGCACCGGCCAGCCCTGCGGCGAGCGCGGCAGGTTGAGCGGGCCGCGCACGGAGAAGTGCCGGCCGCGGTGCTCGATGGGGTGGATGCGGTCGGTGTCCGCGAACAGCCCGGAGGCCGGGTCGGCGACGAGCGCCTCGTCCTCCCAGCTGTCCCACAGCCGGGTGATGACCTCGAGGTACTCGTGGGCGCGGTCGTAGCGTTCGGCGTGGACGGGGTGGGCGTCCAGGCCGAAGTTGGCGGCGGCCTGCGGGGCGGCGGTGGTGACGATGTTCCAGCCGGCGCGGCCCCGGCTGATGTGGTCCAGCGAGGCGAAGGCCCGGGCGAGGTTGTACGGCTCGGTGTAGGTGGTGGAGGCGGTGCCGATGAGGCCGATCCGCTCGGTGGCCGCCGCGAGCGCCGACAGCCAGGTGAGCGGTTCGAGCCGGAACCGGCTGGCGTAGCGGACGTTGTCGGCGAGCGAGGGGCCGTCAGCGAAGAACACCGCGTCGAACGCGGCGGCCTCGGCGCGGCGGGCCAGGTCCTGGTAGTAGCGGATGTCGAGCAGCCGGTCCGGGTCGGAGCCGTGGTAGCGCCACGCGGCCTCGTGGTGGCCGCCGGGGTAGATGAACAGATTGAGGTGCAGCTGGCGTGGGCTCATGAGCGGTGGTGTCCGTTCTCCTGTGTCTTCTCCGCCGTGGCGGCGTTCAGCTTCGGGTCCTGCTCCGGCTCTCCGGTGCCGGTGACGCCCAGCAGCGCCAGCAGGCGGGTGCGCAGGGCGGCGTAGTCGGGGGTGCCTGGCGTGCGGGGCGCGGGCAGGTCGACGGGGATGTCGGCGCCGATGCGGCCGTTCTCCAGCACGGCGACCCGGTCGGCCAGGGCGATGGCCTCGTCCACGTCGTGCGTCACGAGCAGCACGGCCGGCCGGTGGCGCTCGCACAGCCGCCGCAGCAGGGCGTGCATCCGGATCCTGGTGAGCGCGTCGAGGGCGCCGAACGGCTCGTCGAGCAGCAGCAGTTCGGGCTCGCGGACCAGGGAGCGGGCCAGGGCGACGCGCTGCTGCTCACCGCCGGACAGCTCGATGGGCCAGGCGTGTTCGCGGCCGCGCAGGCCGGTCTCGGCCAGGGCCGTCAGGCCGCGCTCGCGGGCGTCGGGGCCGGTCAGGCCGAGGATCACGTTGTCCAGGACCCGTTTCCAGGGCAGCAGCCTGGCGTCCTGGAAGACGACGGACACCTTGTCGGGGAGGTGCAGCTGGCCGACGTCCGTGGCGTCGTGGTCGATGCCTGCCAGGACGCGCAGCAGGGTGGACTTGCCGGAGCCGCTGCGGCCGATGAGGGCGGTGAACTCGCCGGGAGCGAGGGAGAGATCGAGGCCGTCGAGGACGCGGCGGTCGCCGAACGCCCGCACCAGGCCGGTCAGGGTCAGTCCGCCAGTGTGCGTTGCCATGTCAGCGCCTTTCGCTGCGCGAGCCGTATGAGTCCGTCGGAGATGAGGCCGAGCAGCCCGTAGACCACGAGGCCGACGATGATCACGTCCGTCTGCCCATAGGTCCGCGCGAGCTCCATCATGTAGCCGATGCCGCTGGTGGCGTTGACCTGCTCGACGACGACCAGGGAGAGCCAGGCGGTGGTCACGGCGAAACGCATGCCGAGCAGGAAGCCGGGCAGGGCGCCGGGCAGGACCACGTGGCGCAGGAACTGCCGGCGGCTCAGGCCGAGGGTCTCGGCGAGTTCGACGTAGCGGCTGTCGATGGTGCGCAGGCCGTGGTGGGTGTGGATGTAGACGGGCACCAGGACGCCGAGCGTGATCGTGATGATCTTCATCGACTCGCCGATGCCGAACCACAGGATGAGGAGGGGGATCAGGGCCAGCGAGGGGATGGACCGTTTGATCTGCACGGGCCCGTCGATGATGCCCTCGCCGAGGCGGCTGAGCCCGGCGATCACGGCCAGGACGAGCCCGACGCCGACCCCGAACCCGAGTCCGGCCAGGGCGCGTTCGGTGGAGGCCCACAGGTTCTCCTGGAGCCGGCCCTCGGCGATCAGGTCGCCCGCGGTGCTGGCGATGGTCCAGGGAGCGGGCAGGCTGCGCTCGTCGATCAGCCCGGCGGCGGAGCCGGCCGCCCACAGGGCGAGCAGCAGCGCCGGGCCGAGCGCCCAGCCGTGCGGGATGGGGCGGCCGGGGCCAAGGCGCCGCCGGGACGGCACGGCGGGCACGGCTGCCTCCGGCTGGTCGTGGGGAGGGGCGGCGGGGGCGGCCCGCTCGCCGACGTCGGTGCTCATGGCGTGCCTCCTATGGCCTCGGCGCCGACGGACTCGAACCGCCGGTCGTAGAGGAGTTCGGCGTCGAAGGGCTCGTTGCCGAGTTCGGCGGCGAGCAGGTCGATGGTCTGCTGGTGGCGTTCGATGGCGTCGGACCAGTCGGCGGGGATGTCCGGGTCGCCTTCCTGCTCGACGAGGTAGGCGCCGTCGTCGTAGGACAGGCCCTGGTCCTCGATGTAGTAGCCCTGGATCCACTCCTCGGGGTGCTCGTTGATCCACACCTGGGCACGGGCCCAGACCTGCACGAACTGCCGGATGGCGGCGGCCTTTTCCGGGTCGGCCACGACGGACGTCGGCACCCACAGGTGGGTGGGGTCGTCGCGCAGGCCGTGGTGGATGGTGGTGCCGCCGTCGGGGCCGTACTGGTCGAGGTAGCGGCGGATGTTCACGGAGCCGATGGGCGCGGCGTCCACCTCGCCGTTGCCGAGCGCCGTGGGGTACACGTCGCCGGTGCTGGGGAGTTCGACGAGTTCGACGTCGTCGGTCGTCAGTCCCGCCTTGTCCAGGATCCGCAGCACCAGCGCGCCCTGCGCCTGCCCGGGGCTGAACGCGATGCGCTTGCCGCGCAGGTCCTCCAGGGTCTGGATGTCCGCGCCCGGCGCGATGCCCAGCTCGTAGATCGGGTGCTCGACCGGGTCGCGCCGGAACTCGGCGGCGACGAGCTTGGTGTCCAGCCCGGTCCAGTGCGCGTGGATCGACGGCACCTCCGCGGCGGAGCAGACGTCGAGCGCGTCGGCGCGGAACGCCTCGGAGCACTGCGGGCCGCCGCTCATCTCCGCCCACTCGACGTTGAAGTCGAGCTCGTCGATGAGGCCGGAGAGTTCGAGCGCCACCTCGGTGTCGGGGGCGCCGATGGTGAGCGTGACGTCGGGGTTGACGGTGGTGGGTATCTCGGTGTCGGCCAGTTCGGCGGCGGCGGCCTGGGGGTCCTGGGTCTCGTTGGCGCAGCCGGTGAGCAGCAGCGGGACGAGCAGGGCCAAGGCCGCCAGGCGCGCTGGACGCACCGGCGTTCCGGTGAGGGGCATGCGTGTGTTCCTGGAACTTCGGTAAGGGCTGGGGGACGTCCCCCCGGAGCGCGCGCAGACGCGCGCCAGCGCGGGGAGGCTGAAACGCCCCGGGGGGGGGGGGGAGGAAAGCGGAGTGGCCTGGAAGAGAAAACCTGAGGGAAGGCAGGTGAATTCAGCGACAGAGTGCCGTGGCGGGGCGCATGCGACAGGCGCCGCTTCGCCGGGTGAACCGCAGGGAGATCCGCATGCCGGGAACGTACCGAGGGCCCGGAACGCGGGTCAAGGTGCTGGTCAGCTGGCGGTCAACGGCCTTAAGCAGCCGGTGACGAGCGGGCAGTTTTCTGTTCATATGTGTCGCGGTAACCGCCTGGCCAGGCCCGTATATTACGTCCCGGAAAGCCGGCGTGACGTTACCGTCAACTTTTCTGGCAACAGGGCGGAAGACGCTGGTGCGGGTGGGGTTACCACGCCGTATGAAGGCTCTTGGTGGGTATGAGTGCAGCGGGCCGGACGTGCTGCGCGTGCTCGGTCTCCCCGGACCGCCGGCGGGCCCCGGTGAGGCCGGTGAGGTCCTGGTCCGCGTGCCCGCGGCGGCCGTCAGTCCGGCCGGCGTGAGGCACGCGGAGAGCGGCACGCGCCCCGCCGGCCCGGAAGCCCGGAGAGCAAGAGCACCGTCCGGATCCGGGTGCATCCGCTCCTCGTGGTGACCGCCCTGACCGGCACCGCGCGGCTGCACCGGCCGCGCCGCCGGGCCGAGCGGGGCGTCCGGACGCAGCGCGTCGCCAGGGTGCTGCCCGCGGCGGAGGCGGCCGAGGCCCACCGCCTGCTGGAGGCCGGGGGGTGCAGGGGGGGCTGGTGCTGGACGTCTCCTGGCATGCGGCGGCCCCGCGCGGAGGGCGGCGGCCCGCCGCGCGGGGCCGGCTCAGCGCGCGGGCCCCGGCTCAGCGCGCGGGGCTGGCGCTGCTCTGCTTCCCGTCCGCTGCGCGCGGGGCGTCCAGGCGCTCGAAGGAACGGTTCAGCTCCCGCTTGATCAGGCGGGCGGCCGGGCGCTCCACCAGGCGGTGGATGAGCCAGGCGGCCAGCAGGCCGGTCACGATCAGCCCGCTGACGAGCAGCCGCGGGTTGATGTCGTCGTGCAGGTAGTAGATGGCGGTCAGGCCGATCGCGTAGTGGATGAGGTAGTAGGGGTAGGTCAGGGCGCCGGCGGTGGTCAGCCACCGGCCCCGGGGGCGGTTGAGCTTGCCCAGGGCGACCGCGGCCATCACGGCGAGGAAGACGGTGTAGAGGATGACGGCGCCCTTCCACGACGACACGCTCTCGTAGGCGACGCGGTCGACGAGCTGGTACTGGCCCAGCAGCCAGGACATGCCGAGGATGCCCCACAGCAGCGCGTCGGGCCCGAACCGGTGCATGAGGTACAGCACCAGCCCGGCGATGAAGAACCAGGAGGCCTCGGGGTTGATGATCAGCGTGAGCGCTGCGAAGTCGGCGGCGGGCGCCAGGGCGGAGAGCGTGCCCCAGACGCAGACGAAGGCGACGACCTTGCGGTAGGTGAGGCCGGTGGCCATCACCAGCAGGAAGAGCAGGTAGAAGCGCAGTTCCGACCAGAGCGTCCAGTACACGCCGTCGACGCCGGGGACGCCGAACCCCTCGTTGAGCATCGAGAGGTTGAGCAGCATCTCGCTGTAGGACGGGGGTTCGCGCACCACCGGGTACGCCATCAGCACGGCGGTGGTGACCAGGACGCCCAGCCAGTACGCGGGATACAGCCGGGTGACGCGGGAGATGAAGAAGTCCCGCGGCCGTTTTCCCCAGCCGGACATGCAGATCACGAAGCCGCTGATGACGAAGAAGAATTCCACGCCGATCCAGCCGTAGGCCGCGAGGGGGAAGACGTTGGGGAATATCTCCTCGACGGGGCGGCCCCAGGGCGAGTCCGGCTTGTTGACGCGGAACGTGCCGACATAGTGGTGGACGGCCACCATCAGCGCCGCGACGAGGCGGAGCCCGTCGAGGACCCGCAGCCGCGGTCTCGGCTGCCCGGCGGGCCGCGAGGGGGGCGTGCGTTCGGCCGGCGGGGTCACGATCGGCTCGGTCCGCCGGGACGCTGGCGCTTCGCCGGTCCGGACGTTGTCGGTGTACGTCATGGGTCGTCCGCTCGTCGGTGCCAGGTGGCCGGTTCCGGCCGGTGACCGCCCTTGACGGACACCCGTGGCCGGTGTTCCCTATTAAATCAGTAGGAAAGATAGGGAACGATCTGTGAGGCGGTGCGCTGACGTCCATGACACGCGACACGCCCTCGGGCAATGGCGGCCATGCGGTCAACGCCTCCGAGGTCACGGTAACCCTTGCGCCCGAGGAACTGATCCCCAGCGGCTTTGACAGCCCGGTGCCCATGGTCGGATACCTGGTACTGGCGCCCGCCGGGATGCCGATCGAGGATCTGTTTCCGCTGCCCGCGCCGGTCCAGGAGCGCGCGCCGGAGGGCGTCACGGTGGACACCGACCGCCGGATGGCGATGGTCGACGGCAAGACGCTGAGCCTGACCTACCTGGAGTTCGAGCTGCTGGCCTACTTCGTCAGCAACCCCAACCGCGTTTTCACCCGGGAACAGCTGGTGCGGGCCCTGTGGGGGTACGGCCCCGTGGGCGACCAGCGCACGGTCGACGTCCACGTCGCCCGGCTCCGGCGCAAGCTGGGCCCCCGGTACCGCGACTCGATCGTCACGGTGCGGCGCGTGGGCTACAAGTACTGCCCCACGACCCCGTCGCGCTGATCAGCTGACCCGCGGCTCCGCGCGCGCCGCGTCACCGCCCTGCGCCCACGGCCGGCGACGACGCCGGACCGGAGGGCGCTGCTTACGTCTGCCCTCGTTTCCGGTGCAGCCGCGGCCTCTCCCGCCTTCCCGCCTTTCCCGTCTCCCCTGCCTTTCCCGCTTCTCCCCGCGTGCCCGCCGGCGGCACCGCGCACGCGCCAGGATGACGTGAACATGACCTTGACTCGTTACCTGACGCATGCCGTGATGAAACGTTTGCACGACAGTATGACCCGCGCACGGCGCACGGCTCCCGGTCCGCACCGGAAGCCGTAACCCCACCCCCACAGCAAGGGAGTTCGCGTGAACCGACAGCGCGGCGCTCGCACCAGGACCAGCCTCTACGCGCGTGGACGCCTGCGTGTGACCGTCCTCACCGGCCTCATATCCCTCGTTACTCTGCTCAGCCTCGGCACGCTGACCGCGCCCGCTGCGCAGGCGGCGCTCCCCACCCCGGTCAGCGCCTCGACGGCCCGCGCCTACCTGGCCGAGCTGCCCGTCCGCGCCGAGGACCGCACCGGCTACGACCGCGACCTGTTCCCCCACTGGAGCACCCAGTCCGGCTCCTGCAACACCCGTGAGGTCGTGCTCCAGCGTGACGGCAGCAACGTGGAGACCGACTCCAGCTGCGCCGCGGTCAGCGGCAGCTGGTACTCCGTGTACGACGGCGCGACCTGGACCTCCGCCTCGGACGTGGACATCGACCACCTCGTGCCGCTGGCCGAGGCGTGGGACTCCGGCGCCAGCTCCTGGACCACCTCGCAGCGTGAGGCGTTCGCCAACGACCTGACCCGGCCGCAGCTGCTCGCCGTGACGGACAACGTCAACCAGTCAAAGGGCGACCAGGACCCCGCCGAGTGGCTGCCGCCGCTTTCCTCGTACCACTGCGTCTACGCCCGCGCCTGGGTGCACGTGAAGCACCACTACAACCTCTCCGTCGACTCCGCCGAGGCCAGCGCGCTGCGCGACATCCTCAGCGGCTGCTGACCGCGCCCGGCCGCCGTCCCCGCGGCGGGGCGGCGGCCCCGCCTCTCAGCCCTCGCGCCACGCCAGCTTGATCAGCATGTTCCTGGCGTCCTCCGCCACCTCCGGATCCGCCACCACGTCATACCGCGAGGCCACGATCTGGCTCCGCGAGGCGAAGTCGTGGCGCCCGCCGGTCATGGCGTGGCTGACGAAGCCGAAGACCGCACCGAAGACGGCGCCGTAGAACAGGCCGCTGAGGATCAGCAGCAGCACGTCGTTGCCCTCACGCGCGAAGAAGGACAGCAGCAGGCCGACCAGCAGCCCGAACCAGGCGCCGGTGCCGGCGCCCATGGCAGCGGCCCGCCCGCGCGTCATGCGGCCGAGCACCGTCTCGACCATGCGCAGGTCCGAGCCGATGATGGCCGTGCGGTCAACCGGGAAGTCGCTGTCGGACAGGAAGTCGACCGCGCGCTGCGCTCCCGGGTACGTGGGGTACGACCCGACGACCGGCCGGTCGGGACCGGGGCCGGGCGGTTCCTGGGTCATGGCCGGGCTCCTTCCCTCTCCCCCAGCCTGGCCCCGGACCGCACGCCCCGCAAACGCACGCGGGCTCAGTCCTGCGCGGGCCCCGCCTGCGTCACGACCTCGTAGGACCACAGCGTGGCGGCCGAGGCGGCCGGCGCGCCGCCCTGGCGGCCCTGGTGCGCCTGGCGCATCGCGCCGTTCGCCCACGCCTGGTAGTCCTCCTCGCTGCGCCAGCGCGTGTACACCAGGTACTGGTCCGTGCCCTCCACGGGGCGCAGCAGTTCGAACCACTCGAAGCCGTCCTGGCCCTCCACCAGCCCGGCACGCTGCGCGAAGCGCTGCTCCAGATCCTCACGCCGGTCCGGCGGAACGGTCAGCACATTGATCTTCACGACGCTCGCCATACGGTCTTCCTCCGCTCCGGAAAACGGGCCGGTCACGAGGCTACCGGGGTCCGGTGTGACCCTCCGGAGGCGGACGCGGCGCGTTCCCTGCGCCGCTTGCGGCGCTCGTACACCACGCGCACGCCCTCGTGCACGCCCGTGATGGTCGCCGCCAGGCCCAGGCCCATGGCGAGGCCGAGCAGCGGGTTCTCCTCAAAGGTGGCGCCGCCGATGTAGCCGATCAGCGCCGAGTACGTCGCCCAGCTGAGGGCGGCGACCGCGTCGTAGGCGGAGAAACGGCGCAGCGGGTACCGGGTGGCGCCGGTGGTCAGCGTGGCCGCCGTCCTGCCGCCGGGGATGTACCGGGCGGTGATCAGCACCAGGCCGCCGCGCTTCTTCAGCATGACGCCGACCCGGTCGTACGCCTTGCGGGCACGGCTGCCCTCCTTGAACCTCGACATCACCCGGGGTCCGGCCTTGTAGCCGATCAGATAGGAGATGTGGTCGCCGGCGAAGGCGCCGATGGCGGCGATGAGGATGATGAGGAAGAGATTGGGCTCGGAGTGCGAGGCCGCGAAGACCCCGAGCGTGATCACGAGGGTTTCACTGGGGACCACGGGGAAGAAGCCATCGAGCTTGGTGATGGCCAGGAGCGCGAGGTAGACCCAAGGAGTCGAAATGAACTCCTCGACGGCCTCGATGATCACGTGGTCCATACGCCGAGCCTATGAGATGACCGGGGGGTCAGTCGTCATCCCGTGGGCGTACGTAGCACACCTGGAACGGTTCCGGGACAGCCGTGGCCTCTCCCTAGGGGGACGGGCCGCGCACCTCGCCGGCGGCGAATCGAGCGCGGGGCCTTCCGCCGTGTGTGTGAGGCCGGACGGCAACCGGGGGGGCGCCGCCCCGGTCACGCCAGCACCGCGGCGAAGGTCCGTTCCCCGATGCCGGCCATGAGCGGGTTGTCGGCCGAGCGCGTCATCAGCACGAGCGCCAGCGCCAGCGCCCAGCCGCGCGCCCGGGCCCACGTGGCGTCGTCCGCCCCGCCGTACGCCTGGCGGAAGACGGCGCGCTCCCGGGGCGGGAACAGCATCCACGCCACGCACAGGTCGGAGGCGGGGTCGCCGGAGGTGAGGTCGCCGAAGTCGATGACGGCGCTGATCCGGTCCTGGCTGACCAGGATGTTGGCCGGGTGCAGGTCTCCGTGCAGCCACAGCGGCGGCCCGTCCCACCCGGGCGCCGCGACGGCCTCCCGCCACACCCGTGCGGCCGCCTCGCGCTCCGGCCGCCCGTCCAGCTGGGCCAGTTGCCCGGCGACCCGGTCGGCCCGCCGGGCGAGCGGGACGCCGCGGTACTCGTTGACCGGGGCGTCCGGCGGCGCGGGCCGGTGCAGCGCCGCGAGGAAGGCCCCCAGCGTCTCGGCCGCCGCCCGCGCGTCACCGGGGGCGCGGTGCGCGGCGGTCTCGCCCGGGAAGTACGGCACCACGCTCCACGCCCACGGGTAGCCGCTGCCCGGCTTCCCGGTCCGCACCGGCGCCGGCACCGGCAGCGGCAGGCGCGGCGCGAGGATGGGCAGCCATTGCTGCTCGTTCCGCACCAGCCGGGCGGCCAGGGCCCGCCGGGGCAGCCGGACCAGCAGCTCCTCGCCGAGCCGGCACACCAGGTTGTCCCAGCCGTTGGTCATGACCTCGACCGGCGCGGACGCCAGATCGGGGTGCTGCGCGGCCAGCAGCTCCCGCACCACCCCGGCGGACACGCTGACCTCGGCAGCGGGCATACGTGGCGACATCACGGCGTGAGTGTACGGCGCACATCCGTTTCACCCGGCGGCACCGGCTCAGGACGGTCCGCCACAGGGCCGCCGCCTCCGCCGCGGTCGGGGGCGGAGGGCTCCCGCCCGGGGACGCCGGGCTGGCGCAGCAGCGCCGTCAGGGCGGCCCACGGGACCGGCGGGCGCTGCGGGCGGACGGCTGCCGGCCCCGGTCGGAGGCAGGTGGGAGCCGTCCCGCGAGGGGCATGCCCGCCAAGGGGGACGAAACCCTTGAGAAAACCTGTACATCGCCGCCGGCGGTGGGGGTGCGGGGGCCGGCGGGGCAGCGGTGACGGCGCGCTGCGTGGCACCATGGACGTATCGTCAGCGGCGCGGGGCGGAGGGAAACCACCGTGAGCGGTCCCAGCAAAGGAATCAGCAAGGCCGAGGTCGGGCTGAAGTGGGATCCCAGCCCGCTGGGTGAACCCGACCACGACCTGGATCTCATCGCCGCGACGTTCCGCGCGGCGGATCCCACCGGCAAGCCCGCCTATCTGGTGCACTTCGACAGCCGTTCCCCCGACGGCACGATCACGCTCAACCGCGACAGCCGCACCGGCCAGGGCTTCGGCTACGACGAGGTGATGGTCTTCGAACTCGACCGCCTGGCACCGGAGTACGGCCGCGTGGTCATCGGGGTCACCATCCAGCAGCGGGCGGGCCGCAAGACGTTCGGCGACGTTCCGGGCACCCTGGTCCGGTTCGCGGAGGGCTACGACGAGCTGGCGCGGGACGACTTCAGCGCCGTGGCCGGCTGCACGGCGGCGACGGTCGGGGAGTTCGTGCGCGTCGAGGCGGGCGACTGGTCGCTGCGGTTCGGGCTGCGCGGCTACGAGGACGCCGACCCGCGCGTCTACGCGTCCCTGATCGGCCGGGACACGGCCTGACCGCCGGTCACCTGCCCGGCTGCGCGCGCCTACAGTGGCGGGCGCGGCGGGCAGCGGTGATCCGGAGGTGAGGCCGCCATGGCGATGAGCGTGTTCCTCACGGGGTCGGCCGACGGCATCGGGCGGGCCACGGCGGCGGCCCTGGTGCGGGCCGGGCACCGGGTGGTGCTGCACGCGCGGAACGCGGAGCGGGCGCGGCAGGCGGAGGCCGCGGTGCCGGGGGCGGACGGGGTGCTCGTCGGTGACCTGGCGTCGCTGGCGTCGACGCGGGCGCTGGGCGAGTCGGCGGGCGCCTTCGACGCGGTGGTGCACAACGCCGGGATCAGCGGCGGCCCGCACCGGCAGGCCACCGGGGACGGCATCGAGCGCCTCTTCCACGTGAACGTGGTCTCCCCCTATCTGCTGACGGCGCTGATGCCCCGGCCCGCGCGGCTGGTGTACCTGTCGTCCGGGCTCCAGGCGGCGGGCGAGCCGGTGCTGGACGACCTCCAGTACGAGGTGCGGGAGTGGAGCGCCGCGCAGGCGTACGCCGACTCCACGCTGTACGGCGTGGCGCTGGCGTTCGCGGTCGCCCGGCGGTGGCGCGGCACGCTGGTCAACGCCGTGGACCCGGGCTGGGTCAGCACGCGGATGGGCGGCCCGGGGGCGCCGGCGGACGCCGCGGAGGGGGCGGACACCCCGGCGTGGCTGGCCGTCAGCGACGACCCGGCGGCGCGGGTGTCGGGGCGGTTCTTCGCGCGCCGCCGGCCCGTCGCGGCGCATCCGGCGGCCTCGGACACCACGGTGCAGGACCAGCTGCTCGCGGCCTGCGCGGAGCTGACGGGCGTGCCGCTGCCCGTGCCGTAGCGGCGTGCCGCCGGATGCGGGCAGGGCCCCGGCGCGCGCGGGGCGCGGGGCCGGGGCCCTGCCGGGGCCGGCGGTGGGGTGTCAGCCCTGGGCGGGCAGTTCCTTGATGCGGATGTCGCGGAACGACACGGTGTCGTCGTCGCTGTGGTTCTGGATGCCGATGTGCCCGTCGGTCAGGCTGCGGGCCGGGTCGGTGTTGGTGAAGTCGTTGATGAGCGTGCCGTTGAGGTAGACGCGCAGGCGCTCGCCCTCGACGCGGATCTCGTAGGTGTTCCACTGGCCGGGCGGGTTGAGCGCGGCGTCGCGGGCCTCGAGGTCGGCGGACTGGAAGCCGTAGACGGAGCCGGTGGTGCGGTCGTCGGCGTCGGTGGCGTCGATCTGGATCTCGTAGCCGTTGTCCACGGCCGACCACGGGTCGTCAGAGGGCGGGAAGCCAACGAACACACCGGAGTTGTCGTCGCCTTCCATGCGCCAGTCCAGCTTCAGCGAGTAGGACCTGAAGGACTCGGCCTCGTACCACAGCAGGCCCATGCCGCCCTCGCTGGTGAGGGTGCCGTCCTCGCCGAGGACGAACGAGCCGGGCCCGGCCTGGGTCCAGCCCTCGGTCGAGGTGCCGTCGAACAGCGGCGTGTACCCCTCCTCGGGGCGGCAGTCGGCCTGCACCTGGCCCGCGGCGTAGCGGATGCCGCCCAGTACGTGGCGCATGAACTCGGGTTCGTGGAAGGACTCTTCGGTGTGCCCGAGCCCGGTGTAGAACGACCGGCCGCCGTCGTACTCGTGGCACCAGGAGATGGGGTGGTCGCCGTCCATGGTGCCGCCGGAGTAGCTGGACTCGTCCAGGGACGCCAGCACGTGGGTCTCGGTGCGGGGGTTGTCCCGGTAGTTGTACCACTCGTCGGTGCGCGTCCAGGTGTCCGGCAGGTGCGCGGTGGCGTCGTGGGCGTGGTCCTCGACGAGGATGTCGGCCTGCTGGATCTCGGGGTGGGAGTCGAAGTACGCGCCGACCAGGCCGCCGTACCAGGGCCAGTCGTACTCGGTGTCGGAGGCGGCGTGGATGCCGACGTAGCCGCCGCCGTGCGCGATGTAGTGCTCGAACGCGCGCTGCTGGCCGGGGTTGAGGACGTCCCCGGTGGTGGACAGGAAGACGACGGCCTCGTAGCGGGCGAGGTTGTGCCGGTTGAACGCGGCGGAGTTCTCCGTGGCGGTGACGGTGAAGCCGTTCTCCTCACCGAGCTGGGTGAGGGCGGCGACGCCCTCCTCGATGGAGTCGTGGCGGAAGCCGGCGGTCTTGGAGAAGACCAGCACGTCGAAGTCGGTGTCCGGGTGGTGGGGGTGGTGGCGGTCCGCGGCGGACGCGGTGGGCAGGGCGGCGGCACAGATCAGGCCGCAGGCGGCCCAGGCCGCGAGCATCCGGTGGCGGCGTTGGTTACGGCGTCGGTCATGGGGGGACCGCATGCGGGGGTCACTCTCCTTCCGGCCGGCCCTCGCGGGCGGGTGGCCTGGGTGTGGACGGGGTGGGATGTCCACGCAGGACCGTAACCACTTTCTCCGGCGAGGGAACCCCCTTTGCAAAGTTTCCGTGAGATCTAGGACGCCTGGCGGGCAAAGTCGGGCGGGCGGTCAGCTCCCGGTCCGGGCCGCCGCGGGCACCGGGCCGTCCTGGCAGCGGGGGCACCAGTAGACCGGGCGCGGCCGGCCGGGCGCGCCGAAGCTGTCCTCGGCCAGCCGCACCGGTGTGCCGCACACCAGGCACGGGCGCCGCGCCCGCCCGTACACGTACAGCCGCTGGCGGGTGCGGGCCTGCTCGGCGGGGGCGGTGGTGGTCCGCGCGGGACGGTCGCGGTTGGCCTCCAGCAGCCGCTTGGCGGTGGCGACCAGCTCCCCGGGCCCGGCAAGGCCGCCGACGGGTGTCCAGGGCGTGACCCGGGCGAGGAAGCACAGCTCGGCCATGTACACGTTGCCGATCCCGGCCATCGTCCGCTGGTCGAGCAGGGCGGCGCCGAGGGCGCGGCCGGGGTCGGCGGTGAGGCGGCGCAGCGCCTCGGCGGGGTCCCAGTCGGGGCCGAGCAGGTCGGGTCCGAGGTGGCCGACCAGCCTCGGTTCCTCGGCGGTGCGCACCAGGTTCAGCACGGGCAGCCGGTAGCCGACGGCGGTGTTCTCCGCGGTGCCGAGGATGGCGCGGATCTGGTGGCCGGGGCCGCCGCGCCACCGCTCCCCGGGGGCGTAGACGCGCCAGGCGCCCTCCATGCGCAGGTGGGAGTGGAGGGTGAGCCCGCCGTCGATCCGGGTCAGCAGGTGCTTGCCGCGCGGGGTGACGTCCAGGACGGCGCGGCCGCGCAGGTCGGCCGTTGCCAGACGCGGCACCCGCAGGTCGCAGCGGGTGAGCACGCGTCCGGCCAGTGCGGCGTGCAGCCGGCCGGCGGCCTGCCGGACGGTGTCTCCCTCGGGCATGCCTCCCATGATGCGGCCGCTTCGCGCGGGTGGCCCGGCCGCCGGTGAGTGAGCCGGGCACGGCGGGGCACTCGTCAGGGCAACCACACCGCGCGAAAGGTGAGGAACGTGGAGATTTCAGGGATCATCAGCGCGATCGTGATCGGCCTGATCATCGGCCTGCTGGCCCGGCTGATCCTGCCGGGACGCCAGCACATCGGGATCATCTGGACGGTCGTCGTCGGCATCGTGGCGGCACTGATCGGCACCGCCCTGGCGGCGGCCTTCGGCGTGGCCGACACCGACGGCGTGGACTGGATCGAGCTGCTCCTCCAGCTGGTGCTGGCCATCGTCGGCGTCGCCGCGGTGGACCGGGTCAAGGTCCGCACCTGACGCGGCGGCAGGCCCGGCCCCCGGCGCCGTGCCGGCTCTCCCCGGCACGGGCCGGCACAGGCCGCCGCAGAAGGGCCCGTGAGGTTACTTCACTAATCTAATTAAGCTTTCTATAGTCGCTCTGCGGGCGCAGCCGGCGACGGCCGGACGGCGACTCCTGGGGCGCTGCTGGCCGCCGCCCTGCCGCCACGCTGCCCTCCCGTTCCCGGGTGGCGCTCCCCCGGGGACGGGAGGGTCCCCGGCTGCCGGCGGCGTGCTCACATCGGTGCCGGCGTCAGCAGCACGAACTCGGCCCCGGCCACATCCGCGCACACGGCGAGGCGCCCCACGCCCTCGGCGTCGCTGGGGGCCATCCGCACCGTGCCGCCGAAGGCGTTCACGCTGGCCGCGGTCGCGTCGCAGTCCGCCGTGGCGAACACCGGGTGCCAGTAGGGCCGGCGCCCGCCGGTCTGCGTCAGGTGCTCCGGCTGCGCCTCGGCGATGCCGCCGTGCATGCGCTGCTGGCTCTCCCCGGCCGGGGTCAGCATGGTGTATGAGCCCCCGCCGCCGGGCACGGTCATCTCGTCGGTCTGCCAGCCGAAGACGCTGCCGTAGAACTCCCTCGCCGCGGCCGGGTCCGGGGTGCAGTACTCGACCCACACCAGGGCACCCGGCTCGTCCACCGCCTCGATGCCGCCCTGCCCCCGTCCCGGCCGGAACACGGCGAACTGGCCGCCCGCCGGGTCGCTGAACTGCGCGAACGTCGCCTCCTCGCCCAGCTTCGTCGGCGGCACCCGCACCGAGCCGCCCGCGCTGACCACCGCGCGGGCCGTGGCCTGGGCGTCCGTGGTGGTGAAGTAGACCGTCCAGGCCGGGACGGCGCCCTCCTCGGTCAGCAGCCCCACCGCCGCGGCGGTTCTGCCCTCCAGCAGGAACGCGCCGTAGCCGCTGGGGTTCTTCCCCATCGGGCGCAGCTCCCAGCCGAAGACACCTCCGTAGAACGCGGCGGCCGCCGCGACGTCCGGCGTCCCCAGGTCGAGCCAGGACGGCGAGCCCGGGACGTAGTCGGTGGTGATCACGCTGGGTCCTTCCGGTCCGCGGGACACCCGCCCGCCGGGCGCCCCTCTCATCTGGCAGCGTGACACCCGCCGGCGGCGGCCGCCCGCCCGCTGGTCCATCCCGGTCACACCGGGCCGCCGGGCCGGGCGGGCGCGCCGCCCGGCGGCCCGGCGGCGCGTGTACTGGCCGGAGTGAACCAGCGGACCGCGAGCGGAAAGGAACGGCGGGCGGCATGGCACGGCGGGCCGGCGACGGCGGCGAGGACGTCCCCCAGGCGGTGGCGCCGATGCTGGCCACCGATGCCCCGCTGCCCGACGCCGAGGGCTGGGCGTACGAGTACAAGTGGGACGGCTACCGCTGCTGCCTGTGCGCCGCGCCCAGCGGCACGGCCCGGCTGACCAGCCGGGGCGGCAAGGACCTCACCGCCACCTACCCCGAGCTGGCCCGGCTGCCCCGCGCGGTGACCGCCGGCGGCGACCTGGTGCTCGACGGCGAGATCGTCGCCCTCGACGCCGACGGCCGCCCGGACTTCGGCCTGCTCCAGCGCCGCCACCAGCGCTCCCCGGGCCCCGGCGTGCTGGCCGGGGTGCCGGTGACGTACTTCGCGTTCGACGTGCTGCGGCTCGGCGGCCAGCCGCTGCTGGACGAGACATACCGGCGGCGGCGTGAGCGGCTGGCGGAGCTGGCGGCGCGCACCCCCGCGGACTTCCCGGCGCTGGCCGTGCCGCCGCACTACCCGCGCGCGGAGATCGGCCCTGGCGACCTGCTCGGCGTGGCGCGGCGCCACGGCCTGGAGGGCGTGGTGGCCAAGCGCCTGGACTCCCCGTACCTGCCGGGGCGCCGCTCCCGGCTGTGGGTGAAGAAGGCGCTGTTCGCCACGCAGGAGGTCGTCATCGGCGGCTGGCAGCCGGGCTCGGGCCACCGCGCCGCGTCGATCGGCTCGCTGCTGCTGGGCGCGCACGACGCGGCCGGGGCGCTGCGGTACATCGGGCACGTCGGCACCGGCTTCAGCGACCGCGCGCTCGCTGGCCTCTCGGAGCAGCTGGCGCCGCTGGCCCGGCCCGGCAGCCCGTTCGCCAACGCCGTGCCCGCGCCGCAGGCCCGGCGAGCGCGGTGGGTGGCGCCGCGGCTGACCGGGGAGGTGGCGTTCCGGACCTGGACGCGCGACCGGCGGCTGCGCCACCCGGTGTGGCGGGGGCTGCGGCCCGACGTCGCGCCCGGCGACGTCAGGCTGCCGGACGCGGCGCCGCCGGCCTGAACGCCTCCCCCGCCTGCCGCTAGTTGCCGAGGGCGGTCAGCCGCGCCATCTCCTCGTCGCTGAGGCGGAAACCCATGACGTCGGCGTTGGCGGCGATGCGGCCGGGGTCGGAGGAGCGGGGGATGGCGATGGTGCCGGTCTGGAGGTGCCAGCGGATCACGACCTGGGCGGGCGTGCGGCCGTGCGCCTCGGCGGCCTCCCGCACGGCGGGCTCGGCGAGCAGGTCACCGGCGCGGGCCAGCGGCGCCCACGCCTGGGTGGCGATGCCGTGCCGGGCGTGGTACTCCCGCTCGGCGGCGCGCGGCCGGTAGGGGTTGAGCTCGATCTGGTTGACGGCTGGCACGGTCCCGGCGGTGCGCAGCAGCTCGTCGAGGTCCTGGGGCGTGAAGTTGGAGACGCCGATGGCGCGGACGGCGCCGTCGGCCAGCAGCTTCTCCAGGGCGCGCCAGGTCTCGGCGTGCAGGCCGAGCTGCGGCTGCGGCCAGTGGATGAGGTACAGGTCGAGGTAGTCCAGGCCGAGCCGGCGGCGGCTGCCCTCGAAGGCGTCGAGCGTGGCCTGGTAGCCGTGGTGGTCGTTCCACACCTTGGAGGTGACGAACAGTTCCTCGCGCGGGATGCCGGACTCGGCGAGAGCGCGGCCGATCTCCTCCTCGTTGCCGTACATCTCGGCGGTGTCGATGCTGCGGTAGCCGGCGGCCAGGGCGGCGGCGGTGGCCTCGCCGCCGACCTTGTAGGTGCCGAAGCCGAGCTGCGGCATCCGCACGCCGTTGTTGAGGGTGATGTCGGGGAAGGCGGAAGTGCTCATGACCCGCAACCTACCTTCCCGGTCACCCCGGACCGATCACGGGCAGATTGGGCAGAAGTCACACCAGATAGGACAGCCAGGCGACGGTCAGGCTGGTCAGGGCGGTGAGCCCGCACAGGCAGGCGCACAGCACCCGCCTGGTGCGGGCGGCGTCGTGGTCCATGCCGGCCCTCACCCGCCCAGGGCCTCGGCCGCGCCCTCGCCGATGTCGCGGCGGCCGGTCTCGCGGGCCTGGTCGCCGGGGACGACGTCGGGGTGGTGCAGGTCGAAGGCCGGCGACTCGGAGCGGATGCGGGGCAGCGAGGTGAAGTTGTGGCGGGGCGGCGGGCAGGAGGTGGCCCACTCCAGGGAGCGGCCCCAGCCCCACGGGTCGTCCACAGTGACCTTCGGGGCGTGCCGGGCGGTCCACCACACGTTGTACAGGAACGGCAGGGTGGACAGGCCCAGCAGGAAGGCGCCGATGGAGGAGACGGTGTTGAGGGCGGTGAAGCCGTCGGCGGCCAGGTAGTCGGCGTAGCGGCGCGGCATGCCCTCGGCGCCCAGCCAGTGGTGGACCAGGAACGTGCCGTGGAAGCCGACGAAGAGCGTCCAGAAGTGGATCTTGCCGAGCCGTTCGCTGAGCATCGTGCCGGTGAACTTCGGCCACCAGAAGTGGAATCCGGCGAACATCGCGAAGACCACGGTGCCGAAGACGACGTAGTGGAAGTGGGCCACGACGAAGTAGCTGTCGGTGACGTGGAAGTCCAGCGGCGGGGAGGCCAGCAGCACACCGGTCAGGCCGCCGAAGAGGAAGGTGACGAGGAAGCCGACGGCCCACAGCATCGGCGTCTCGAACGACAGCGAGCCCTTCATCATCGTGCCGATCCAGTTGAAGAACTTCACGCCGGTGGGTACCGCGATGAGGAAGGACAGCATGGAGAAGAACGGCAGCAGCACCGCGCCGGTGGCGTACATGTGGTGCGCCCACACCGTCACCGACAGCCCGGTGATGGCGATGGTGGCGCCGACCAGGCCGATGTAGCCGAAGATCGGCTTGCGGCTGAAGACCGGGATGATCTCGGTGATGACGCCGAAGAACGGCAGCGCGATGATGTACACCTCGGGGTGGCCGAAGAACCAGAACAGGTGCTGCCACAGCAGCGAGCCGCCGTTGGACGCGTCGAAGATGTGGGACCCGAACGTGCGGTCCGCGGCGAGGCCGAACAGCGCCGCCGCCAGCACCGGGAACGCCATCAGCACCAGCACGCTGGTGAGCAGGACGTTCCAGGTGAAGATCGGCATGCGGAACATCGTCATGCCGGGCGCGCGCATGCAGATGATGGTCGTGGCGAAGTTGACGGCGCCGAAGATGGTGCCGAAGCCCGACAGCGCCAGGCCCATGATCCACATGTCGTGGCCGATGCCGGGCGAGAACGTCTCGCGGTTGAGCGGCGCGTAGGCGAACCAGCCGAAGCTCGCGCCGCCGGTCGGGGTCAGCAGCGAGGCGACGACCAGCAGCCCGCCGAAGGCGAACAGCCAGTACGACAGCGCGTTCAGACGGGGGAACGCCACGTCGGGCGCGCCGATCTGGAGCGGCATGACGGCGTTGGCGAACCCGGCGAACAGCGGGGTCGCGAACATCAGCATCATGATCGTGCCGTGCAGCGTGAACGCCTGGTTGTACTGCTCGGCTGTCAGCAGCTGGAGCCCGGGCCGGGCCAGCTCGATGCGCATCGCCATGGCCAGCAGGCCGCCGATGAGGAAGAAGCCGAAGGAGCTGGTGATGTAGAGGATGCCGATCCGCTTGTGGTCGGTCGTCGTCAGCCAGTCCACGATGGCCTCGCCCCGGGGCCGCCGCGGCCGGATCATCCTGGCGGGCGGCTCGGTCCGCTCCGCGCTGTCGGTGTTGGTTGTCGCCATCGCCGTGTCATCCCGTCGCTGGGGGGGTGTCTTCGCCGCCCCGTTGTAGCGGCGGTACGGCGGAAGGCGGGCAATTCACTCCGCAGTGGGCGTTTCCTCGACGAGCCGGGCGAAGTTCTTCAGCATGCGGCGGTGCCGCAGCTGGAGCACCGCCTCGGAGAGGCGGTTGTGCATGCGTCCGCCCGGGCCGGTCAGCGGGTGCTCGTCGATGATGACGAGCGTGTTCTCGCCCCACGGCCGCACGTCGATGGCGATGCGGGCCGAGCCCAGCGGGCGCGACTGCGCCTCCAGTTCGAGCAGCTTGCCCGGCTCGCAGCGGCGCACCACGGTGCGGCCGCTGAAGCGCAGCGGCCCGGCGCCGGCGGTGTAGCGGATCGCGGAGCCCTCGGCGGGCCAGCGGTCGTCCAGCGGGCGGGAGCCGGTGGTGCCGACGACCCACCGGGCGTAGGTGCGCCCGTCGCACAGCACGCGCCATACGTCCTGGGGCGGGCGCCGGATGAGGATGGGTCTGACCGCCATCAGCTGTGCTCCTGTGGTGTGCGGGTGGGGGAACGGCGGCGCCGGACGGGCCGCCAGGCGGACCGCAGCGCCGCCCGCGCGGCGTTCGCCCCGCAGGCGCCGTGCACGCCGCCGCCCGGGTGGGCGGAGGAGGAGGCCAGGAACAGGCCGGGGATGGGGGTGGCGGGCCGGCCGGTGCCGGGGACGGGGCGGAAGATCAGCTGCTGGTGCGGGGCGGCCGTGCCGCCGTTGAGCGAGCCGCCGACGAGGCTGCGGTTGCGCGCCTGGAGGTCGGGCGGGGCCAGCACGCGCCGGGCACGCACCGCGGCGCGGAAGCCGGGCGCGTAGTGCTCGACGGCTGCCTCGACGCGCGCCGCCAGCTCCTCGCGGCGGCGCGGGCCCCAGTCCGCGCCGTCGCGCGGGTGCTGCGGGACGTGGGTGTACGCCCACGCCGACTCGGTGCCCTCGGGCGAACGGCTGGGGTCGGCGGTCGTCATCTGGCCCAGCACCAGGCAGGGCCGCTCGGGCAGCACCCCGGTGATGACGTCGAGCGTGGCGTGGCTGAGGTGGCTGAGCCCGCCGGCGACGTGCACGGTCCCGGCCCCGGCCGCCTCCGGCGCCGCCCACGGGATGGGGCCGTCCAGCGCCCAGTCCGTCTTGAACGTCGCGAAGTCCCACTGGAACCGCCGGATGTCGGCCCGGAGCCTCGCGGGCAGCTCCTCCTCGGGCACCAGCCCGCCGTACAGCGCGGGCGCGGGCACGTCCGCCAGCACCGCGCGCCCGGCGCGCAGCGTCTCGCCGCCCGCCGTCCGCACCCCCACGCACCGGCCGCGCGCCACCACGACGCCGGCCACGGGTTCACCGCAGCGCACGACGCCGCCGCGCGCCGCCAGGCGCCGCACCAGCGCCCCGGTCAGCGCGCTCGCGCCGCCTTCCGGCACCGGCCAGCCCAGGCGCTGCCCGAGCATCACCAGCAGCCAGCCGAACGCGCCGCTGCCCGGCGACTCCGGCAGAAAGTCGGCGTGCAGGCCGCAGCCGGTCAGCAGCAGCGGCGCCCCCGGGCCGCGGAACCACTCCTGGCCCAGCCGCCGCGCGGGCAGCGTGAGCAGCCGCAGCAGCCGCGTCCCGCCCGCGCCGTGCACCGCCCGCGCCAGCCGCGCCCCGGCCCGCACCGGCGGGAACGGCCCGAGCAGCGCGTCGAGCAGCGGCCCGGAGACCTGGTCCCACAGCCCCAGCAGCCGCAGGTAGGCCTCGCCGTCGCCGGGCGCGGACCGCTCCAGGGCCTCGGCGGTGCGCTCCGGCTCCCGGTGCAGCACGGCGGCCCGCCCGCCGTCCCTCGGGTGCGCCAGCACGGACGGCGCGTGGGACCACCGCAGGCCGTGCCGCTCCAGCTGGAGCGCGCGCAGCGCCGGGGAGGCGGCGGCGAGCGGGTAGAAGGAGCTGAACAGGTCACTGACGAAGCCGGGCTCGACGCCCTCGTCGCTGCGCACGGCGCCGCCCGGCTCGGCCTCGGCCTCCAGCACGAGCACGCGCCAGCCCGCGTCGGCGAGGACGTTCGCCGCGACCAGGCCGTTGGGGCCCGCGCCGATGACGATGGCGTCGGCGTCGCGCGTCCCGCCGCCGCCCGTGCCCGCCACCGGTGCCGCCGGTCCCGCCGCCGTCATTCCCGCTCCCCCGGTCCCGCAGCGATCTCGCCGGCCCGCCCGCCGGGGCGGCGGCCCCGCAGCGGCGGGGTGTCGCCGCCTGCGCCGCGCGCCAGGCCCCGGGCGAACGCGGCGACCGTCTCGTCGGCCGGGCGCCGCGGCCGCCAGCCGAGTTCGCGCTCGGCCCGGCCGGTGTCCATGACGGGGAACGTCGTCACCGCGTCGAGCATGTACGGCGAGGTGGGCACCAGCCGCAGCCGCCAGGCGGCGGAGACGGCGGCCCGCACCGGCCGGTACGGCAGCGGCACGGCCCTGCCGCCGGTGGCGCGCGCCAGCATCTCCGGGTCGGCGACCGGGCCCGCCGCCAGGTTGAACGGCCCGGAGACCGGCCTGGTCAGGGCGAGGGCGAACGCCTCGGCGATGTCCTCGGCGTGGGTGACCTGGAAGCGCAGCCCCGGCAGCTTCGGCACCAGCCGCAGCGGGCGGGGCGGGCGCACCCGCGGCAGCAGCGGTCCGGCGAACATCCGCCGCTGGTGGGCGGGCGACTCGTCGCTGACGACGACACTGGGGCGCATCCGCACGGTACGCACGCCGGGGTTGCGCGCTTCGAAGGCGTCGAGCAGGCGCTCCGCGTACGCCTTCTCGCGCGGGTAGGCGGCGGTGGGCCAGGCGTGCGTGGGCCACGACTCGTCGATCGCCTGGTCCTTCGGCGCCGGCGAGTAGGCCACGAGAGACGAGGCGTGCACCAGCACCGGCACCCCGGCGGCGGCCACCGCGTCGAAGACGCGCGCGGCGCCGACGCAGTTGGTGCGCCAGGTGACGCGGGGCCGGTGGGAGGGCTGGAACAGGCATGCGAGGTGCACGACGGCCTCCGCGCCGTCGAACAGCGCGGCCAGCTCGTCCGCCGTGGCCGCGGTGATGTCCGCGTGCCGCCAGCGGGTGCCGGGCGGGGTGGCACCGGGCGGGCGGCGGGACAGGCCGGTGACCGCCCCGGCGTACGGGCCGCCGGACAGCCGCCGCAGCAGGGCGGTGCCGATGGTGCCGGTGGCGCCGACCACGACGACGCGCGGTGGCGTGGGGTGACCGCTCACGCCCGACCGGGTTGCCGCGAGCGGGCGGCGGAAACCCCGGCGGGCGCGCCGGCGGCCCGGCCCGGGGCACACGCCGGCCCGGCCGCTCCGCGGAGCGGCCGGGCGGGGCGGGGGCATCAGGTCAGTTCCGAGTAGCCGAACAGCTCCGCGTACCCGGTGGGCAGCTGGCTGAGCACCTTGTTCATCTCGCCGCCCGTCACCTGGTCGGAGAGCACGGAGAACACGACGCGGGTGTCGGTCTCCGCCGTCTCCTCGTCCTCCTCCGCCCGCTCGGCGACGTGGCGCAGGAACTCTTCCACGCCCCAGCTGCGGCCGGAGCCGTCCTCGGCGTTCTCGACCACCTCGTCCAGCGGCGTCGGCAGCTGGTCCGCCAGGTGCTGCGCCGACCTCGGGGGCAGCCGCTCGCCGAGCGTCTCCAGCACCGCTCCCACGATCCGTTCCGCCTCGTCACCGGGATACTCACCGCGCTCGCGCACGGTCGCGAGGAATTCTCCGTAGGACACGTCGTCGTCCCTCCTTAGTGCTCACTTGGTGCTCACTCAGTGCGCTCGTTGCTCGCCGCGTGCCAGGAGCGGGTATCCGGCCGTTCCGGAGCGGAAACGCCTGAGGTGAACCGGTTCGCCCACCCGTTTCCCCTGCCCGATTTGCGCGTGTATGTTCGAGATGTAGGGACCCGCAGCGGCGCGCAGACTGGGAACCGACCCAGGGAGAGCACGATGAACACACCCACACATCGGCGCCCCAGGCGTCACCCCCATCACGACGCACCCGACACCAGCCGCCAGTTCGCGCGCATCGCGCAGCTGCCGCCCTGCCGCGAGCGGGACCGGCTCTACGAGGACGTGGTCCGCGCGTGGATGCCGATGGCCGGGCGGCTCGCCCGCACCTTCCGTGACCGCGGCGAGTCGCTGGAGGACCTGGAGCAGGTGGCCGCGCTGGGACTGGTCAAGGCGGTCCACCGGTTCGACCCGCACCGCGGCCGGGCCTTCGAGAGCTACGCGGTGCCGACGATCACCGGCGAGGTCAAGCGGCACTTCCGCGACCACGTCTGGGGCGTCCACGTGCCCCGCCACACCCAGGAGCTGCGCAACCGGGTGCGCGCCAGCGTCCGCCAGCTCGACTGCCGCGTCGACGAACGGCCGCCCGACATCGGCCAGCTCGCCCGCCACAGCGGCCTGAGCGAGGACGAGGTCCGCACCGGCCTCGCCGCCATGGAGTGCTTCAGCCCGCTGTCGCTGGAGGCCGGCCTGCCCGGCACCGACGGCGACTACTGCCTGAAGGACGCGCTCGGCGGCAACGAGCCGGCCTACGACCAGGTCGTGGACCGCGAGTCCGTCCGCGACCCGCTGCGCGACCTGCCCGAGCGGGAGCGGCAGATCCTCTACCTGCGTTTCTTCCGCGGCATGACCCAGAGCCGCATCGCCGCGCACCTGGGCATCTCGCAGATGCACGTCTCCCGGCTGCTGGCCCGCGCCTGCGCGCGGGTGCGGGAGGCGGTGGACGGCACGGCCGGCGACGCCGGCGAGCGCGCGTCCGGCTGACGCGGCCCGCGGGCCCCTGGCACCGCCCCGTCGCGACGACGACCCGAAGGAGCCCGCATGCCCACCCAGCCCGCCGGGGCCGGTCCCCGGGCCGGCCTGCCGCGCGCCTCGGCCGCCGACGAGGCGCTCGTCGCCACGCACGTGCTGCTCCCGGCGCTGGCCGGGGGCCTGGCCCAGCGGCGGCGCGGCGCGATGGCGCGGGCGGAGCGGCGGCAGGCGGACCGGCCGGCCATCGACACGGTGCGCGGCCTGCGCGACCGGTACGGCCCCGGGCCGCTGCGGCTGCGCGCGGGCGGCAGGCCCATGGCGCTGCTGCTCGACCCCGGCGACCTGGCGCGGGTGCGGCGCGAGACGCCGGAGCCGTTCGCGCCCGCCGTCGCGGAGCAGCGGCGGGCGCGGGCCCGGTTCCGGGCGCTCGCCCCGGCACCCGCGCCAGGCCGCCGCGTCACCGCGGCGGCGCCCGATCCGGAGCCGCCGCCCCGCCAGGTGGCGCTGGCCGTGGCGCGGCGGGTGCATGAGGAGGCCGGCGCGACGCTGCGGCAGGCGGCCGCGGCCGGCGCCCTGACGTGGGACGGCTTCGCCGAGGGCTGGTGGCGCGCGGCGCGGCGCGTCGTGCTCGGCGACGCGGCGGCCGGGGACCGGGCGCTGACGGACCGGCTGGCCCTGCTGCGGAACGCCGGCGGCTGGACCGTGCCGCGCCCGGCGCCGCGGCGCGCGCGCACGGAGTTCCTGGACCGGGTGCGGCAGCGGGCCGCGCAGGCGCCGCCGGACTCGCTGGCCGGGGCCGCGCGGCAGGCCGGGACCGACCCGGTGGATCTCGTGCCGCAGTGGCTGTCCGCGTTCGGCACCGGCGGGCCCGTCACGCTGCGGGCGCTGGCGCTGCTGGCGGCCAGCCCGCAGCACGCGGCGCGGGTGCGGGGGGAGCTGGCGCTGGCCGGCGGCCTGGAGGGCACCGGCGAGCCGCCGTTCCTGCGGGCCTGCGTGCGCGAGTCGGTGCGGCTGTGGCCGCCGGCGCCGCTGCTGCTGCGGGTGAGCACCCGCGCCACGGCCTGGCGGGGCGCGCTGATCCCGGCCGGGACGGTGTTCGCCGCCTCCATCCCCTACTTCCACCGTGACGGGCCCGCGGGCCCGGCCGCCGATGCCTTCGTGCCGGAGATGTGGCTGGACGGGCGGGCCGCGGCCAGCCCGGCGTTCGTGCCGTTCGGCGGCGGCACCGGCCACTGCCCGGGAGCGCACACGGTGCTGCTGGCGGCGGCCGCGTGGCTGGCGGCGCTGCTGGCGGGCCACACGTTCCTGCTGCGCCCCCCGGTGCCGCTGACGCCGCAGGCGCCCGTGCCCGTGACGCTGGACCACTTCGCGCTGCGCTTCACCGTCGCGCCCGGATGACCCGGCGGGGGACACCCCGGCGCGGGCGGGTACCCGGCGGTCATGACGCACCATGGTGAGGACCTTCCGATCGCGGACTACGACCAGCTCAGGACCGGCGACCTCGGCCACCGCATCCGGTCGCTGGGCCGCGAGGACCTGCGGCGCGTGCGCGAGTACGAGCGCGCGCACGCGGCCCGCCCGCAGGTGCTGATGATGCTCACGGCACGCGAGGACGCCCTCGCCGCCGGCGCCGAGCAGTCCTTTGGCGGCGCCGCGGAGACGGCACCGGCCGGCGGGCGGCACGGCTCCCCGGTGTCCCCGGCGACGGCCGCGCCGCCGCACTCGCCGCCGCCGCACGGCACCCCGCACCAGTCCGGGAAGCCCAAGGGGAACCGCTGACTGGCGCACCCCGTGCGCGCCCCGGCCCGGGGGCCGTACGCTGTGCCGCATGTCGCGCTTACGCCGGGTGGCGCTGCGGCTGCACGGCGGGGGCCGCTTCCCCGACGACCTGCGCGCCCTGCTCGCCCGCGAAGGGCTGATCCTCCTGGAAGAGGAGCTGTTCGGCGTCTACCGGTGCCGCCTGCCGGGCGCGGTCAGCACCCGCGCGTTCGCGGGCGGCGTCGCGGTGACGGGCGAGCGGCTGGTGGTGTGGACCGGCCGGGTGGCCCGCCACCTGGACGTGGCGCACGGCCACAGCCTGCGCCGCCTGGTGACCGTGACAGCCGACCGCCCGGACCGGGTGGTGTTCTGCTACGACGCCGGGCTGTTCCGCCCGGACCGGCCGGGCACGCGCGAGATCCGGCTGCGCACCCCGCAGGCGCGGCTGCTGGCCGAACTCCTCGCCTCCTTCGACGAGCCGGTGCCGTGAGCACCGGTCAGATCACCCGGAACAGGTCGGCGGCGGCGCGCGGGTCCGTCAGGTCCGTCACGGACCGGAGGTTGTCGCACAGCGCGTCCAGCACCGATCCGGCCGCGGCGGCGCGCGGGGCGCCGACGGCGACGCCGAACAGCCGGAATCCGAGCCGCCGCTTGGCCCGCTGCCAGCCGCGCGTCCACTCCTGGGTCACGTCGCACTCGTCGTCGGTGAGCAGCACGATGTCGCCGCGGGCGCGGGCGGCGCCGTCGAACTCCTCGGCCAGCAGCCGGCTCGCGGCCGTCAGCGGCGCCTGGTAGCTGGTGCCGCCGCCGAGGAACGTCTCGGCGAAGGCGAGCACGTCGGCGGTGGCGGCGGGCTGCCCGGCCGGGAAGCGGCAGACGCGGAGCCGGTCAGCGGAGGAGAACAGGATTCCGACGAAGTCCCGCCCGGCGCGCCGGGCCTGGTCGAGCAGCGCCAGCGCGCACGCCTTGGCCCACGCCTCCCGGGTGACGCCGCCGGGCCCGGAGACGAGCATGGAGTGCGAGGTGTCCACGCACGCGATGACGGCGCCGCGGCCGGTGGCCTGCTCGCCCTGGCTGTCGTAGCGCATCAGCTCCCCGGCGGCGTAGCGGGCGGCGAACACCGCGCGCAGCTGCGGCAGGCCAAGGTGGACCAGTTCGGAGGGGACGAGGCGGGTCAGGTCGTCGCCCAGGGTGACGCCGACGAGTTCGCCGGTGGCGTGCTCGGTCCGGCGGGCGCGCTCGCCGCTGGCCATCTGCCGGAAGCGGCCGATGAGATCGGCCCAGGCCGCCAGCCGGGAGGTGCGCAGCCGCTCGGCCAGCCGGGCGCGTTCGGCGAACGGCAGCCGCGCCAGCTCGCCGGGGCCAACGCCCCACGCCCGGGTCAGCGCGGCTTCCTGCCGCAGCGCCTCGGCGGCGGCCGCCGCTCCGGTCCGGGCGGCGGCGCGCAGGGCGGACGCCGCCTGGCGCGCAGCGGCCCCGGCGGCTGCCGCGGCCGCGTGCCCCGCCGCCGCCCCGTCCGGCCGCCGGGCCCGGGCCGCCCGCCCGGCCGGGTCGGCGGCGTCGCGGGCGTGCTCCAGCATCCGGCGCAGCGCACTGGCCTGGGCCAGCACGGCCATGGCGGCGGCGTACGGGTCACCGGCGGTCTCGCGGCGCAGGTCCGCGAACTCCCGGGACGCCACCAGCGCGGTGACGACGCGGTGGTTGGCCAGCCGGGAGGCGTCCATCCCGGCGCGGTCGCGCAGCCGGGGCCGCACCTGGTACGCCGCCAGGAAGACATCGGCGAGCAGGTCCGCGGCGTGCGGGTGACGCGCCGTCAGCTCCGCGGCCAGCTCCCGCAGTCCGGCGGACTGGCCGAGGGTGTCGCGCCAGGCCATGCGGTCGGCCGGGTCGGCGGGCACGGCCCGGGTGTGGCGCCCGGGGCCGGTGCCGGGCTGGCCGCCCGTCACGGCTGGGCCCGCACCGCGCTGGCGTCCACGCCGAGCGCCTCGGTGAGGACGCGGGCGCGGACGGCGCGCTGACGGCCGGCGACGCGGTCGATGGCGGTGGTGGAGCGGCCGGCGCGCGCCGCCGTCTCGCGCAGCCGCTCCAGCCGGGTGCCCGCCCGGGCCAGCCGGCTGTGGGCGACCTTGATGACCCACTCGCTCAGCGCCTCGCGGGACTGCCCGGCCATGGCGTCGAGCTGCGCCTCCAGCTCGTCGAGTTCGTCGGACACCTCCAGCGCCTCCCGGGCGCTGGGGTTGACCAGGTGCAGCACCTCGCGTTCGACGGCGGGGCGTTCGGCGGGCGAGTGCCACAGCACGTGGGTGAGCACCGGCAGGTCCTGCTCGGCGACGTGGGCGCGGCCGCCGAGGAAGGCGGACGCCTGGAGCAGCCCGACCGCCTGCCGCCAGCGGCGGTCGGAGGCGACGAGTTCCCTGCGGCGCAGCGCGGCGCGCAGCGTGCACAGCGCGTCGACGACCGGGTCGGGAACCGCCACGGCAGGCACCGCCTCGGTCACCGCCCAGCGCAGCGCGGCGAGTTCGACGGTGGTGCGGGCGGCGGGCTCGGCGGGGCGCCGGACGGCGGAGCGCAGCAGTGCGGCGAAGTTGGCGGGGTCGGCCAGGTAGCCGACCTCGACCCGTACCAGCAGCCGGTCGTAGATGGCGGCCGCGTCGTCGTCGCCGGGCAGCTCGTTGCTGGCGGTGATGGCGCTGATCAGGGGGCAGCGGATCGGCTCGCCGCCGTTCTCGGGGTGGTAGATCCGCTCGTTGAGGAAGCCCAGCGTCTCGTTGAGCGCGGCCGTGGAGCACTTGAAGATCTCGTCGATGAACGCGACGTGCGCGGTCGTGGCGCGGCCGTCGTACACCTGCCGGTACTCGCCGCGGGCGAGGGCGGCGACGTCGATGGGCCCGAACATCCGGGTCGGCGCGGTGAACTTCGACAGCAGGATCTCCCAGTACGAGGCCCCGTCGATCCGGCCGGTCAGCTCCCGGGCCAGCTCGGACTTGGCCGTGCCCGGCGGCCCGAGCAGCAGCGAGTGCTGCCCGGCCAGCAGCGTGGTCACCAGCGTCCGCACCACGTCGTCCCGTTCGTAGAACCGGTCCGACAGCTCCGCGCAGACCGCCCGCAGCCTCGCGGCGGTCTCCCGCGCGTCCCACGCGTTCGGCGCTGTGCTGCCCGTCTCCATGTCGGCTCCTTCGCCCCCTTCGCCGCGCCTCGGGCGGCCGGGTGCCGGTTCCGCCCCTCGCCCCGACGCTACGCCGGTGCGGGGCGGCGGGCTCACCGGGAGGGTACGGGCACGGTCCCGGCGCGCAGCGCGGTGGTGGGCGGACCGGTGACGACGACGGTGACGCGGGTGCCGGGCGGCAGCGAAGGGGCCGTGTCGTACACGCACTTGAGGGCCTTGGCGACGTAGCGGCGCTCCAGCGGCACGCCGTGGCGCGCCTCGAAGGCGTCGGCGAACTCGGTGAGCGCGGCGGGCAGTCTGCCGTAGCCGCCGCCGTGGTGGGTGTGGCTGATGTGCCAGTTGGCGAACGTCCGCCCCCAGCCCTCGCGGTGCAGCCGCTCCACCTCGCGCTCCAGGTAGCCCTCGGCGCCCTTGAGGACGGCGACACCCCAGGCTCGCGCGCCGGGCGGCAGGGCGGCGGCGATGCCCGCCAGCGTGCCGCCGGTGCCGACGGGGCAGCAGACGAGATCGCGCGGCCCCAGGCCGGGCAGTTCGGCGGCGATCCCGGCGGTGCCGCGCGCGGCCAGCGCGTTGCTGCCGCCCTCGGGCAGCACGTACGCGCGGCCCCAGCGGCGTTCGATGTCCCGCCGCACGGCGGCCGTGCCCAGCCCGTCCCGCAGCGCCCGGTAGGTGCGCCGGTCGACGAACTCCAGCCGCATGCCGTTGCGTTCGGCCGCCGCCAGCAGCCAGTTGCGGGGCGCACCGGCCAGTTCGTCACCGCGGATGACGCCGGTGCTCTCCAGCCCCAGCGCCGCCGCCGCGGCAGCGACCGCGTGGACGTGGTGGGAGTAGGCGCCGCCGAAGGTGAGCAGACGGGTGTGGCCCTGATCGAGGGCGGCGCGCAGGTTCGGCGTGAGCTTGCGCCACTTGTTGCCGGGAACGTCCGGGCCGAGCAGGTCGTCCCGCTTCAGCCGCACCTCCACCCCGGCCCGCGCCAGCACCGGGTCCGCCACGGGTGTCAGCGGCGTGGGCAGGTCGGCGGGCAGCAGCATCGGCACAAGTGTACGAACGGCGGCGGTGCCGCGCCCGGCGGAACCGGCGCTGGGATTACGACGGCTGCCACGACCCGGTCCTGACCGCCGAGCCGCTCGCGCTGATCGAGGGCGCCGGCCGTCCGCGCCGCCGCCAGCGGCCCGCCCGCGATCCGTCAGCGTTTCGTTCTTCTTTTTCCCTACCGGCGGGCGGGCCCGGTGGAGTCGAATGGCGGGGTGGACGACGCCCGACCCTCTCCCCCATCGCGCCGCCCGGCGTTCGCCGCCCTCGCCGGGCTGCTCGCGGCGGCGGCCGGGCTGGCCTCGGCGGAGCTGGCGGCGGTGGCCGTGCGGCCCGAGTCCAGCCCCGTCACCGCCGTCGGCGAGGCCGTCATCGACCGCACCCCGCCGGCGGTGAAGGAATGGGCGATCGCGACGTTCGGCACCGCCGACAAGCTGGCCCTCCAGTGCGGCATCGTCCTCCTGCTCGCCCTGTACGCCGCCGGGCTCGGCCTGCTCACGCTGGCGCGCCGCGTCCCCGGCCGCCCGCTGGCGGCGGCCGGGGCACTCGCCTTCGGCGCCGTCGGCGCGGCGGCGGCCTGGAGCCGTCCGGACGCCCAGCCCTCCGACGCCGGGCCGTCCCTGCTCGGCTCGGTCATCGCCGCCGTGGTGCTGCTGGTGCTGGCCCGCCGGATCCCGGGCACCACACCCCCCGGCGACGCGGACGACGCACCGGCGACGGGCAGGCGCGCGTTCCTTGTCGCCGCCGCCACCGCCACCGCCGCCTCGGCGGGCGGCGGCGCCCTCGCCCGCACCCTGCGCGGCGCCGAGACCGCCCAGGCGGAGGCCGCGCGGACCGCCGTGCGGCTCCCCGCCCCCGACTCCCCCGCGCCGCCCGTGTCCCGCGGCGCCCAGCTCAGCGTGCGCGGCCTCGACCCGTACTTCACCCCCAACGACCGCTTCTACCGCATCGACACCGCGCTGTCGGTGCCCCACGTGGACGCCGAGGCGTGGCAACTGACGATCCACGGCCGGGGCGTGCCGCAGCCGCTGACCCTCAGCTACCGCGACCTGCTGCGCCGCGAGATCGTGGAACGCGACATCACCCTGACCTGCGTGTCCAACACGGTCGGCGGCAACCTGGTCGGCAACGCCCGCTGGCTCGGCGTCCGCCTGGCCGACCTGCTGCGCGAGGCGGGCGTCCGCCCGCCGTCTGAGGGCGGCCCGGCGGACCAGCTGGTGGCGCGCTCGGTGGACGGCATGACGCTCGGCAGCCCGGTAGAGACGGTGATGGACGGCCGCGACGCCCTGCTCGCCATCGGCATGAACGGCGAACCCCTGCCGTTCGAGCACGGCTTCCCCGTCCGCATGGTCGTGCCCGGCCTGTACGGCTACGTCTCGGCGTGCAAGTGGCTGCAGGACCTCGAACTGACCCGGTTCTCCGACTTCGACGCCTACTGGATCCGCGGCGGCTGGTCGCCGGACGGCCCCATCAAGACGCAGTCCCGCATCGACACCCCCGGCCACTCCGCCACGGTCCAGCCCGGCACGGTGCCGGTCGCCGGGGTGGCGTGGGCGCAGCACACCGGCATCGACCGGGTCGAGGTGCGGGTCGACGACGGCCCGTGGCACGAGGCGGAGCTGGCCGAGGAGGCCAGCGTCGACACCTGGCGGCAGTGGGTCTGGCAGTGGGAGGCCACGGCGGGCACGCACGTGCTGGAGGTCCGCGCCACGGACCGCACCGGCGAGACACAGACCGCCGAGGAGTCCGGCGCCGTGCCCGACGGGGCCACCGGCCACCACCGCGTGACGGTGCACGTCTCCTGAC
The DNA here is from genome assembly GCF_016741785.1 of Streptomyces sp. 7-21. Classification (GTDB taxonomy): domain Bacteria; phylum Actinomycetota; class Actinomycetes; order Streptomycetales; family Streptomycetaceae; genus Streptomyces. The sequence goes on along the minus strand of NZ_JAERRL010000001.1, from coordinate 164,195 downwards.
GCGCCGCGTCCAGCACCCCCGCCCGGCACCCGCCGCGTGACCGTCACGCACCATGGGACGGAGCCGCGCCGCGACCAGCGGCGCCAGCACCGACCCACAAGGACGATTACGTGTCATCCCCCAACCCCCCACGTAACCGGCGCCGTTCACTCGCCCTCGGCGCCGCCGGCCTGGCCCTCGCCGGGGCCGCGCTCGCCCCCGCCCCGGCGTCGGCCGGGCCCGCCGGCACCGGTGAACCGCTCGACGAGACCCTCGCCCGGATACACGAAGCGGGCATACCCGGCGTCTACGGCGCCACCCGCGACGGCGGCCAGCGGTGGCACGGCGCCTCCGGCGTCGCCGACACCAGCACCGGCCGCCCCACCCAGCCGCAGATGCGGCACCGCATCGGCAGCGTCACCAAGACGTTCACCGCCGTCGGCCTCCTCCAGCAGGCCGAACGCGGCACTGTCGACCTCGACGCCCCCGTCGCCGACTACCTGCCCGGCCTGCTCCCCGACGACCTCGGGCAGGCCGTCACGGTCCGGATGCTGCTCAACCACACCAGCGGCATCGGCGACTACGTCCTCCTCGCCTTCCCCTCCCTCCTCGAAGGCACCGGGGACAGCCTGGAGGAGCACCGCTTCCGCGAGATCACGCGCGAGGAGCTCGTGGCCCTGGGCCTCCAGGCTCCCCGCACCGGCGAGCCGGGCGAGCGCCACTCCTACTCCAACACCAACTACGTCATCGCGGGCCTGCTGCTGGAAGAGGTCACCGGCACCGACGCCCAGGACTACCTCACCGAGCACGTCATCCGCCCCGCCGGGCTGCGGCACACCTACTTCCCCGACGGGCCCCGCCTGCGCGGCCCGCACGCGAAGATGTACGAGGGCCTGCACGGACTCCTCGACCCGCCACGGGACTTCAGCGTCTACCACATGTCCTGGGCCGCCGAGGCCGGGGCGCTGGTCTCCACCATGGACGACCTCAACACCTTCTACGCCGCGCTGTTCAGCGGCGAGCTGATCAGCGACGCGTCCCTGGCCGAGATGATGACCACCGTGCCCGTCGAGGACGCCACCGGCCAGATCGTCGGCGCCTACGGTCTGGGCCTCTACCCGCTCCAGCTGCCCTGCGGCACGTTCTGGGGCCACGACGGCGCCGTCTGGGGCGCGGGCACCTACGCCTTCTCCTCGCCCGACGGCGAGCGGCAGGCGTCGCTGGGCCTCACGCGCATGAAGTACCAGGAGGTCACCGAGGACGGCGAGCTGGTGCCGCACCCGGCCGACCAGGCCGCCTCCATCCACCTCGTCGTGGCGCTGTGCGGCGAGGACGCGCTGTCCCCGGCCCGCGCCGCCACCGCCCCGCCGGTGCTGCCCACGCCGTCGGCGCTGCCCGCCGCGACCCGCTGAGCAGCGGTTCCGCCCGGCCGCCGCGCACCGAAACGCGCTTGAGCGCCGCCGCCTGCGCTGTGAGAATCGGCGGCCGGACGGAACAAGGCGGTGTACAAGGTGCCGGGAAGCACAGCGGCGGACAGCAAGCGGACGGCCCGCCGACGGCACTGTGCGCTGCTGCTGGCCGTCGCGGTCGACGCCCTCGGCATGGGCCTGTACCTGCCGCTGTCGCTGCTGTACTTCCTCCACGCCACCGACCTGGACGTGGCGGCGATCGGCGTGCTCGTCAGCGTGACGACCGCCCTGGCCCTGCCGTTCCCGCTCCTCACCGGGCGGCTGGTCGACCGGCTCGGGCCCCGGCTCGTGGTCGCGGCCGGCCAGGCACTGCAAGGCGCCGGCTTCCTGTGCTACCTGACAGTGTCCGGGGCGGCGTCCCTGGTGGGGGCCGTGCTGGTGACGTCGGTGGGCCTGCGGGTCTACTGGTCGTCCATCTTCACCCTGATCGCCGACCAGGCCGACGCCGAAGGGGAAGCCGAGGCCAAGGACCAGTGGTTCGCCCGGACCGGCATGATCCGCGAGGCGGGCGGCGGAGGCGGGGCGCTGCTCACCGGCGGCCTGCTCGCCCTCGACTCGGCCCGCGTCTACGACTGGCTGATCCTCGGCAGCGCGGTGGCGTACCTGGCCGCCGCGCTCGTCGTCGTCCTCGCCGTCCCGTCCGTCCCGCAGGCCCCGCCGCCGCCCGAGGGCCGGACCGGCATCCGCGCCCTGCTGCGCGACCGGCCCTACCTCGGGCTGATCGGGACGTGCACGATCTTCGCGCTGTGCAGCACGTTTCTCGTGCTGTCGCTGCCGGTCTACGTCGTCCAGGGCCTCGACGGGCCGGCCTGGCTGCCCGGGCCGCTGCTGGCGCTGAACACGCTGCTGCTGGCCACCTGCACGGCGGCTCTCACCCGCTTCGTCCGCCGCCGCCTGACCCGGCCCCGCGCCCTGGCCTGCGCCGGCGGGCTGTGGGCCCTGTGGTGCGCCGCCACGGCGTCGGCCGTGCTGCTCCCGGCCCGCACGGCGGTGCTGGTGCCGTTCCTGGCGGCGACGGTGGTGTGCTACACCGCCGCCGAGATGATCTCCGGGCCCGCGACGAACGCGCTGGCCGCCGACGCGGCGCCGCCCGGGTCACGCGGCACGTACCTGGCCGCCTACCAGTACAGCTTCGCCGTCGCCAACATCGTCGCGCCCAGCCTGTTCGGCCTGCTCTTCAGCCAGAACCGGCTGCTCCCCTGGCTCGCCGTGGGCCTCCTGGCCGTCCTGGGCGCCCTCCTCATGCTGCGGCTGGAACGCCACCTGCCTCAGGAACCGCCGCTCCGCAGCGCCGCCACGAACGCCGACCAGGCCGGTACCGACACCGCCACCACCTGATCCGGGCTCTTGCTGTCCCGCACCGGCACCAGCCCGGCGCGGCCGAAGGCCACTTCAACGCACTCGCCGCCGTTTGAGGAGCTATAGCTGCTGCGGTGCCAAGCCGTCTCAGGGATGCGCGGACAGGTCATGATGACAGTCCCTTGATGACCGACTCGATCAGAAGAGCGGACTCCTCGGGGCCGTGTGCGGCGGCCTTGAGGAGATGTACGCGCGGCTCGCCTCCCTGACATCGCAAGGTTCAGCCAGCACGTAGCCTCTTGGGAAGCCGTCCACGTGCACCACCTCGGCTTTCTCATCGAAGGACAGCACACCATACGGACAACCCGAATCGTGAACCACCTGAGTGCCGCTCGGGATAATCTGCACGACGTGGCGAGGCGTTTCAGCGATGGCACACAGCTTTTTCAGCTGTGCGCGCATAACTTCCTCACTGCCCACCCGCCGACGCAGAACTGACTCCTCGAGGACAAGCCACAACGCGGCGGGGTTCTCGTCCCTCGACAGGACATGCTGACGCTGTAGGCGCGCCGTGACCAGGTCCTCCAGGTTTTCCGGGCGACCAGCCGCGAGGACAGTGCGGGCATAGTCCTCCGTCTGAACGAGTCCGGGAACCAGTCGGGGGTTGACCATGCGGATCGACGTCGCCATCCACACCAGCTCGACGTCATGCCGGAACCACGGCGGACAGGCGTACTTGATGGCCAGTGGCCACAGCCGGGCGAAGCGGCTGCCCTGGCGCGGCAGTGCGTCGTGGCGGCGGCGTTGGTCAGCGTTGCCCCGTGCTGGGGTGGCAGACCGGCTTCCTGGCCCCTCGCGCGCCGGGTCAGCCGTCCCGGAGGGCCGGGAAGTAGACCTGGTAGGAGATGACGAACGGCAGCGGGAGGTCCGGCTCGTCCGCGGCCTCGGTGAGGGTGGCCTCCTGGCCGAGCACGCGGCCCGTGGCGGGGTCGATGAGGAAGGTGTAGCGCGTCGGCTCCCCGCTCTTCGACGAGGTGAGGGAGAACGCCTGCACGTGCCGTCCGGCCCGGTCGGTCGCCTCGCCGTCGTACGTCAGTCCCGGCATGTCGGCCAGCATGCGCAGGAAGGCCGCCCGCTGCTGCGGACCGAGGTCCTGCACGGTGAGCAGGTCGTGCATCGCCGCCGTCAGGTCGATGGGTGCCGCGACCGGCGCACCGTGCGCCGACTCCAGCCAGGCCCGGAACTCCTCCGGATCCGCCGGTGCGGGCTGCATGTAGGGCGTCGGCCCGTACTCGGACGTCGTCGTGGCGCCCAGCACCTTCCGCGTCTGCGTGACCGTCCCGTCCGGGCTCAGCCGGTTACGGACGTCCGCTTCCATGCCCAGCAGCGGCTCGTCGGAGGTCTGCGCCAGCGTCCATTCGAGGTAGCGGATCTCCACGGCACGGCCGTCCGGCTCCGGCTGCGCGGCGGCACGGTCCGCGATCTCCGCCAGCAGCTCGTCCGCCGGCCGCTCCGCCGTGGCGGCCTCGTACGGCAGCGGCGACGCGGTCGTGTAGCCGGTCCCTCCGTCGCCGGTGCCGCCGCTGTCTCCAGGCAGCACCGTCAGCACGGCGGCGAGGGCGGCCACAGCCGTGGCGCCCGCCGCGACCGTCAGCCACCGCGGCGGCCGCCACGGCTGCCGGGCGGGCCCGGGCTGAGGTGCCCGCGCCAGGATGGCCTCCAGGTCGGCCCGTGCCCGCTCCTCGTCCACCCGCAGGTCAGCGGCGGGATCCGCCGCCGCCATCAGCTTCCTGACGTCCCTGGTCACACCCATGCCTGCCCCTTCTCATCCTGCTCACCCTGCAATTCGCCGGCTCCGCCCCGTTCCTGCTGGGCCAGGGCGCTCCGCAGCCGCGCGCGGGCGCGGTGCAGCCGTACCGAACACGTCGCGGCGGAACACCCCAGCGCCCGCGCCGCCTGCCGGACCGTGAGCCCTTCCCAGCCGATCAGGGCGAGCAGTTCGCGGTCCGGCTCGGCCAGCGACGACCACGCGGCGAGCACCAGATGCCGCGCGGCCACCTGGTCACCGGCGTCACGCCCGGTCCCGGGCGGGTGGGTGTGCGCCACTCGCTCAGCCAGGTGCACGGCGTGCCGCTCGGCCCGCACGTGACTGGCCACGGTGTTCCGCGCGACGCCGTACAGCCACGGCAGGGCGTCCCGTGGGACGGCGTCAATCCGGCGCCAGGCAGTGGCGAACACCTCCGCCGCCACGTCCGGCGCCGCGTCCGCCCCTACCCGGCGCCGGGCATACCGCAGCACTGCCTCGTAGTGCTGTGCGTACATCGCCCGAAACCGCTGCTGTCCCATCAACGCCCCTCCGCGTGGCCTCACACCCTGTCTGTGTGCGCAAGAGCCCGGTTCTTACAGGGGCGTCGGAACTTTTTCCGTCAGTCACCGGCGCGCAGCGGGCGCGGCGCGGCTAGCTTGGTGCGCCCGGCAGCGGGTCCAGGCGGCGGCGCAGCAGGCAGAAGACGTTGCCCTCCGGGTCGGCCAGGACGTGCCAGCTCTCCTCGCCGGTCTGGCCGACGTCGGCGGGCCGCGCACCCAGGGCGAGGAGCCGTTCCAGTTCGGCGTCCTGGTCGCGGTCGGTGGCGTTGACGTCGAAGTGCAGCCGGTGCTTGCGCGGCTTCGGTTCGGGGTTGGGGCTGAGGATCAGCACCGGCTGGGGGCCGCCGGAGCCGGCGCCGGGCGGGCCGATGACGATGCTGCCGCCGGGTTTTCGCTCGATCTCGGTGTAGCCCAGGACCTCGCTCCAGAACGCGGCAAGCCGCTCAGGGTCGGCGGCTTCGATGACCAGCTCACTGATGCGGCATGCCATGCCCGGCGAGTGTAGGGAGACGGCCCCCGCGTTACCACGGGTTTTGGCGCCCAGCAGGCGCTCCCCCTGGGCGCGGCGATCGTTCCCGATCGACTGTGATCGAACGGTGCGGCTGTCGTTGACCGTTGGGCCGCCAGGCCGCAGTCTCGGCTCGCGGCTTCCGTTCCGCGCACGGCCCGCCGCTCCTTCCCCTCCCCACCGGAACCGCCGCGCCGCTCCCCCGTCATGGCGCGGCACCGCACGGAAAGGACGGTCATGTTCCCCTTCCGCAGCACCCGCCAGCCCCGCAGCCGCCCCGTGACGGCGGTGACCGCGTCCCTCGCCGGGCTGGCCGCGTTCGCCGCCGTTCCGCTCGCGGCGGCCCCGCCCGCCACCGCTGCCGGCGCCCCACCGGCCGCCGCGCAGCTGGACGCTTCCGGCTTCCGCGGCGTCAACTGGGCGATGCCCGGCGACAACTTCACCGACGACCCGGTCGTCCCCGAAGGGCTGAGCCGGTCGGACGACTACGACACGGTCTACGCCAAAGCGGCCGCCATCATCGGGGAGTTCGAGTCCACCATCGGCGCCAACACCGTCCGGCTGCCCATCAACGCCGACTCCGTGCCCGGCACGGCCTGGGGCGACGCCTACGCCGGGGCCGTCGATGCCGCCACGGACGCCGGGTTCAACGTGGTCCTCTCCGTCTGGGAGGGCTCCTCCACCGCCAACGGCCGCATCGACGACATGGCCGCCTTCAACGCGATGTGGGACGCCGTCGTCGACCGGTGGCTGCCCGATGACCGGGTCTACTTCGAGCCGATGAACGAGCCGCACGGCTACAGCGCGCAGGAGTGGGCCGATATCGCCGCCGCCTGGCTCGCCGACCGGCCCGAGGTGCCGCGCGAGCGGGTCTTCGTCAGCGGCCACGGCTACAACGGGGACGTCACGGCCGTGTGCGGGGACAGCCGCCTGGACGGCACGTACCTCTCGCTGCACGTGTACACGTTCTTCTTCGGCGAGATGGACTACGGCGCCTGGCGCGAGACCGTCCGCTCCCGCGTCGGCGGCTGCGGCTCCCGCACGGTCGTTGACGAGTTCGGGGCGCCGACGGACGACGGCCGCGACTACAACGACCCGGACAGCGCCGACAACTTCGTGCGGTACATCCGCGCCGTCACCGACACGGTCCGCGAGGAGGGCATGGGCGCCGTGTACTGGCCCGCGCTCGGCGGCAAGCACACCGAGCGGCCCGACTACGACTGGTACTCGCTGTACGCCCTGGAGGGCAGCGGCACCGACCTGACGCTGCGGCTGCGCAGCCAGAGCATGGCCGACCGGCTGCAGCACGCCTGGGGCCTGACCGGCTAGTCCGGCGGCTAGTCCGGCCGCACCACCAGCTTGCCGCGCACGTGCCGCCCGGCGAGTTCCGCCAGGGCCGCCGGGGCGTCGGACAGCGGCAGCGTGCGGGCGAGCATCGGCGCGAGCCTGCCGTCGGCGGCGAGGGCGGCCAGCGCGGACAGCATCTCGGAGAGGTCCGCGATGTCGCGCTCGCCGCCGTGCGCGTACGCCGCGCCCAGCGCGATCTCGTGCACGGACGGGGCGGTGGTGAACGGCGGCAGCGCCGCCAGGTCCGGCCGCCCGGCGACGGCGGCCAGCCCGCCGCCGAAGGACAGCGACGCCAGCAGCGCCGTGGCCGAGTCCGGGCCCACGGTGTCCACGACCGCGTCCACGCCGCGGCCGCCGGTGAGCTCCCGCACCCGCGCCGGGACGTCCTCGGTGCGGTAGTCGATGACCTCCTGCGCGCCCAGCGCCCGCACGTGCGCGGCGTTGGGCGCGGAGGCCGTCGCCAGCACGCGCGCCCCGGCCAGCGCGGCGAGCTGCACGGCGAAGCCGCCGACGCCGCCCGCGCCGCCTGTGACCAGGACCGTGTCGCCCTCGGCGACGCGCAGCCGCCGCACCACCGCCTGGTAGGCCGTCATCCCGGCGCACGGCAGCGCGGCGGCCGACGCCGCGTCGAGCCCGTCGGGCAGCCCGGCCACCGCGGCCGCGTCGGCCAGCGTGTACGCGGCGAGGCCGCCGTGGCGGCGCAGGTCGCCGTGGCAGGCGACGCGCTGGCCGGGGCGGACGCGGGTCACGCCCTCGCCGACGGCGTCCACGGTGCCCGCCACGTCCAGGCCAAGCACGTGCGGCCAGGTCCAGTCGGGGTGGCCGGCGGCGGCGAGCTGGTAGTCCACGGGGTTCAGCCCGCACGCCTCGACCCGGATCCGCACCTGGCCGGGGCCGGGCTCGGGCAGCGGCAGCTCGGCGCGGCGCAGGCTCTCGGGCGGGCCGGGGCGGTCGAGGACCAGGGCGTGCACGGTGGCGGTCTCCTCTCTTTCCCGCCGCGCCGGGTGCCGGCGGGCGGTGTCCACGGTAGCCGCGGGCGGGTGGCCAGATCGTCACGCTCGCTCCGCGAAATGAGTTGCGCCAACCCTCCGCTCGGTGAACGATACGGTGCGTGACGTTGGGGGGAGAACTCGCGGCAGTACGTGCCGGATCGGGGAATCCGGCGGCGATGGTCGGTGAACTCCGGCGCACCGCCGTACTCGTGCCGCTGCTCGGCGGCGGGCTGATGTCGGCGGAACGCGACGGCATCCGCTGGATCTACGCGTTCACCGACGAGGCCGCGATGGCGCGCTTCGCGGCGGCACGCGGCGTCCCGCCCGGCGAGGAGTGGGAGTACGCGGCGGTGCTGGGCGCCCGGCTGCTGGACGTGGTGGTGCCGTCGCTGGGCGGCCCGCCGACGGGAGTGGCCCTGAACGTGGCGGACGAGGACGGCGCCATGCTGTTCCCGCCCGTGCGGGGCATCGTGCCGGACGCGGTGGCGGTGGACGCGCCGCGGCGGTGAGGAGCGGTGACGCATGGAGCGAGCGAGGGGGGCACGTGTCCGGGGAACAGCCTGACCTGGCAATGAGCCAGGAGACGGTCGAACTGATCACGCGCGGGATCAACAGCGCCATCGACGAGCTGGGCAACGTGGGCGCCAGCGACACGGAGAAGCTGATGGGCAGCGGCTTCGAGAACATGTCGCTCACCGAGATGGAGTCCGGCGGCGGCTCGCTGACCGAGTCGTTCGAGGACTTCTGCGAGCAGTGGGAGTGGGGCGTGCGCGGGCTGATCCAGCACGCCGACGAGATCGCCAGGGCCCTGGGCCTGGCCGCCGGGATGACGTACGAGGAAGACAGGTACTGGTCCGACAACCTCCGCATCGCGGCCAACGCCCTGCTGCCCACCGGCAATCCGCACGCCACCGAGGAGGAGCTGTCCGGGCAGAGCTTCGGCGACATCCTGTCGCTGGACGCCCCTGACTACAGCGCCGAGTCCTTCCAGCAGGCCTGGCAGGACATCCGCCAGACCTGGGACGAGTACAACCGCGGCCCGGGTGACCTCGCCCTGGACCCGTATCTGAACGGCGACAGCCAGCAGTAGGCGCGCGACGCGGAGGGGGATAGACCACCGTGGGGTGGCTGGACGACCTCACGCCCGACTTCATCGAGGAGGCCGCCGAGTTCGGCACCGAGCTGATCGGCGAGGGCGTCGAGGAGCTCACGAACTGGGGCGCGGACCGCCTTGAGGACTTCGGCGCGGACGGCGCCGCCAACTGGCTGCGCGAGACCGGCACCTCGGCGGCCAACCGGCTCGGCGCGGACGTCAGCGAGCTGTCCCTGGGCCAGACGGACGACCCGAAGAAGCTGATCTACGGCAGCCCCGGCAAGCTGCGCTCCACCGCCGCCCATCTGCGCGTCTTCGCGGACGCCTTCGCGGACGTCGGCGCCGGGCTGCGCGGCCTGAACACCGGGGAGTTACGCGGCCTGACGGCGGATGCGTTCCAGGAGACCATCTCCATCGAGCCGCAGAAGTGGTTCACGGCCGAGGAAGCCTGCCGGAAGGCCGCGGAGGCGCTGTCCGGCTTCGCCGACACCGTGGAGTGGGCGCAGGGGCGGGCCCAGGAGGCGATCGACCTCTACGACGAGGCGCAGCGGGTGTCGGACGAGGCGCGCGCCGAGCACGACGCGCGGGTCGAGGCCTACAACCAGGCGGTGGAGGAGTACTACGACACGCCCGAGGACGAGCGTGCCGGGATCATGCTGCCGCCCTGCCCGACCGAGTTCGAGGACCCGGGCCCGGGCCTGCGCCAGGAGGCGGAGGAGATCCTCACCGAGGCACGCGCGCAGCGGGACGAGGCCCGTACGCGGGCGGTGCGCGAGATCGACGACGCACGGGAGATGGCGCCGCCGAAGCCCTCCTACGGCGAGCAGGCCGGCGACGCCTTCACGCGCGTGGAACTGGCCTCCTCGCACTTCGCGGGCGGCATGCTGCGGGGAGCGTCGGGTCTGGTGAACACCGTGCGCGGGGTGAACCCGCTGGACCCCTACAACCTGACGCACCCGGCGGAGTACCTCACCCACCTGAACAGCACGGCGCTGGGGCTGATGGAGGCCCAGCAGAACCCGGTGGGCACGGCCTCGGCGATGGCCGAGTCGTTCCAGGGCGACCCGGCCGAGGGCGCGGGCCGCCTGGTGCCTGAGCTCATCGGCCTGCGGGGCGCCGGGCGGGGCGCGGGCACCGCCGGGCGCGGCGCGGGCACGGCCGGGCGCGGCGCGGGCACGGCCGGGCGTGCGGGCAGCTCGCCGTCGCGGGGCCGCGCGCAGGCACGCGAGGACGGGCCCGGGACGCACTCCACCCCGGACCGCGACCGGGTGGCCGAGGGCACGGACCCGGTCGACCTCGCCACCGGCCGCATGTTCCTGCCGCAGACCGACGTCGAGCTGCCGGGCGCGCTGCCGCTGGCATTCCGCCGCCGCGTGGAATCCGGCTACCGGGCCGGGCGGTGGTTCGGCCCGTCCTGGTCCAGCACGGTGGACGAGCGCCTGGAGATCGACGCCGAGGGCGTGGTCTACCTCTCCGAGGACGGGCTGGTCCTCACCTACCCGCACCCGGCGCCCGGCGTGCCGACGCTGCCGCAGAGCGGCCCCGGCTGGCCGCTGGAGCGCACGCCCGGCGGCGACTACATGCTCACCCACCCCGACACGGGCGTCACCCGCCGCTTCGCCGGGCCGCTGGGCCCCGGCGGCGAGACCGGCGCGGACGGCGAGGCGCCGCTGGCGGAGATCAGCGACCGCAACGGCGACCGCGTCACCCTTGAGTACGACGAGGACGGCACTCCCCTGGGCCTGGTCCACTCCGGCGGCTACCACCTGAAGCTGACCGTGCGGGACGGCCGCGTCACGGCCCTGTCACTGGCGGGCGCGGCCGACGGCGGCGGGGACCTCGTGCTCGTCCGCTACGGCTACACCGGCGGCGACCTCACCGAGGTCATCAACTCCTCCGGCCTGCCGCTGCGTTTCGACTACGACGACCAGCACCGCGTGGTGGCGTGGACCGACACCAACGGCTGCCGCTACGACTACGTCTACGACGCGTCGCACCGCTGCGTGGCGGAAGGCGGTACCGAGGGGCACCTGGCGGTGCGGATCGCCTACGGCGAGCCCGACCCGCTGACCGGCCTGCGGCACACCACCCTCACCACCGCCGACGGCCACACCACGCGCTACACCGTCGACCGCGACTGCCGCGTCATCGCCGCCACCGACCCGCTGGGCCGCACCACCCGCACCAGCTACGACGCGCGCGGCCGCGTCACCTCACGCACCGACGCCCTCGGCCACACCACTGCCTACGAGTACGACGAGCGCGGCAACCTCACGGCCATCACACTCCCGGACGGCCGCCAGGCCACCGCCTCCTACAACTCCCTCAACCTGCCGGTGGAGATCACCGAACCGGGCGGGCGCGCCACCTGGCGGCAGGAGTATGACGAGCGCGGCAACCGGACCGCCGTCACCGGCCCGGACGGGCAGACGACGCGCTACGCCTACGACGCGCGCGGGCACCTGGCCGCCGTCACCGACGCCCTCGGCCACACCACGCGGGTGCGGTGCGACGCCGCCGGGCTGCCGGTGGAGATCACCGACCCGCTGGGCGGCACGACGGTGTGCCGCCGCGACGCGTTCGGCCGGCCCGTCGCCGTCACCGATCCGGCGGGCGCGACTGAGCGGATGGCGTGGACGCCGGAGGGCAGGCTCGCCCGGCACGTGGACGGCACCGGGGCGGAGCAGACCTGGGAGTACGACGGCGAGGGCAACTGCGTGCGCCACGTCAACGCGGCGGGCGGCGTGACGACCTTCGCGTACACGCACTTCGACCTGCTCGCCGCCCGCACCGAACCGGACGGCACGCGCTACGAGTTCACCCACGACAGCCAGCTGCGGCTGCGCCAGGTCACCAACCCGGCCGGGCTGACGTGGACGTACGAGTACGACGCCGCGGGCCAGCTGGCCGCCGAGACCGACTTCGACGGCCGCACCCTGCGCTACGCCTACGACGCCACCGGCGCGCTGGTCTCGCGCACCAACCCGCTGGGCCAGACCGTGACGCTGGGCCGGGACGCGCTGGGCCGCGTCGTCCGCAAGGACGCCGACGGGCAGGTGACGACCTACTCCTATGACGCGGCCGGGCGCCTGGCCGCCGCCGAGGGCCCGGACGCCACGCTCACGCTGCGCCGCGATGAGGCCGGACGCGTCACGGAAGAGACCACGGCCGGGCGCACGCTCACCTACGCGTACGACGCGCTGGGCCGCATCGTCACCCGCACCACGCCGTCCGGCGCCGTCTCGCGTTCGTCGTACGACGCGGCGGGCCGCCGCACCCAGCTGGTCGCCTCCGGCCACGCGCTGTCCTTCTCGCACGACGCGAGCGGGCGGGAGACGGTCCGCCGCATCGGGGACGTGCTCACCCTCTCCCAGGACTGGGACGCGGCCGGCCGCCTCACCGCCCAGACACTCACCGGCCCGTCCTCACGGCGGCTGCGGCACCGCACGTACACCTACCGCCCGGACGGCTACCTCACCTGGCTCCACGACGACGCCAGCGGTGACTGGGCGTTCACCCTCGACCCGGCCGGGCGCGTCACCGGTGTGCGGGCCGAGGGCTGGCGGGAGACCTACGCCTACGACGCGGCGGGCAACCAGACCCACGCCGTCTGGCCCTCCCACCATGCCGCGCCGGACGCCGTGGGCCCGCGGGCATACACCGGCAACCGCCTCACCCGGGCCGGGCGGCTGCGCTACGAGTACGACGCGGCGGGGCGTGTCGTGGTGCGGCGGAAGAGCCGCCTGTCGAAGAAGCCGGACATCTGGCGCTACGAATGGGACGCCGAGGACCGCCTCACCGCCGTCATTACCCCGGACGGGACCCGCTGGCGGTACCGGTACGACCCGCTCGGCCGCCGCATCGCCAAGGAACGCCTCGCGGCCGACGACGCCACCGTCGTCGAGCGCACCCGCTTCAGCTGGGACAACGTCACACTCGCAGAACAGATCACCGAAGCCCCGGAGTTACCCCTCCCGGTCACCCTCACCTGGGACCACGACGGCTTCCGCCCGCTGGCCCAGACTGAACGGCGCACGGCCGCCGACGACCCCCAGCACGAAATCGACCGGCGGTTCTTCGCCATCGTCACCGACCTGACCGGAACCCCGACCGACCTCGTCGACGAGTCCGGCACCACGGCATGGCGTACCCGCTCTACCCTCTGGGGCACCACCGCCTGGTCCGCCGACGCCACCGCCTACACCCCGCTGCGCTTCCCGGGGCAGTACTACGACCCAGAAACCGGGCTCCACTACAACCTCTACCGCCACTACGACCCCACCACCGCCCGCTACCTCACCCCCGACCCCCTCGGCCTCGCCCCTGCCCCCAACCCGCAGACCTACGTCCACAACCCCCACACCTGGACCGACCCCCTCGGGCTGACGCCATGCTCCAATCAGGAGTGGGCCGAACGGGCAGATTTCAGCGACAGACGCACCATGAACAAGAAGTATGACCGACATGCTGAAGATTTCGGCATCACGGGCAACAGAAACAATCAGAGGTTGCGCGAATTTGAACAAGCCATGCGCGAGCACATCGCTAGCCCAGATACAACAATGCACAGGTTCAATTGGCGCAACCAAGGCGAAGCGCTTGCTTTCTTCAACAAGAAGACAGGGCTCATGGTTATGCTTCACGACGACGGCAGATTTTGGTCATGCTGGAAACCTGGAAAAAAGCAAAGGCAGGCCATGGCAGACGGCGAAATGGCTTGGTGAACAAAATGACACAAAAAGCGATCATCAATCAGTATCAACAACAAATCCTAAATCAGAGTGGAGTCTTTAATCCGTCCTGGCTTGCTATCAATGTAAAAGCATGCGCGCCATATCCAGCCCCGAGTGGAATTAATGCAGAACTCATCAAATTCTTTAAACGCGGATGTCGAAGCATTGAGTGCGCACATACCCTGGTTGGAAAAGTGCGATTGCCAGGTTCAGAACGGCCTGCCATAGACCTCGTAACTTACGCAACAATAGAAGAACTACCTCGGTACGTCGAAAGTCTCAAAAAAGACGTGCTGATTGCCACCGCAGACCTCAGTGCGGGCATGTTTATCAGCGGAATGGATTATGCGCTCATTGCTGGAGTAGAGGAATTCATGAAGGGCGTAGATCCATTTGGAGTCGATTACCCTCGAGAAGACTTCGAGCACTATGCCGGAACGCATCCTGCAAACTCTGCAAAACTATTTGAAGTTGCGCGGGAGTATGCTCCGCGTAAGCGGTCCTGGAGAACGGCAAGCGAAGTCCCGTCGGATAGTTGCACTGGAAAACAGCTTCAGCTGATGGAGGATTTTATCCACGGTCGCATCGAGGGAGCAGCCTTCGCTCGACAATGGTTGGACAACCGCAGTCAGGCGATCGATGAAAAAGAAATGCTGTCATTTGCGATCCTATATTTCTTGAGTGAGGTATTCTATGCAATAGATGACAGCTACACCATCGATCCATCTTTGCGAGACGAGGATGATATGACAGATGAACAGCTCAGGGAGGTAGTTCGGACAAGCCTGACAAAGATTTTCAGGCTATAGATACGGAAGCTGCAAGAAAGCTTCACAGGCACACTGTTTGGTTCCCAAATGGAACAAATTCGGAGTGAAGAATTACATGGAATCAGATAGACGCTATCGGGAGATAGTAGATAGTTTCGGGCTCTTCAATCCATCCTGGTTGCGCATCAATGACAGAGACTGCACCCCACTTCCTGCACCTGAGGGTGTTGACTCGTCTACCCTGGCATGCCTTGCACGCGGGCATGCTGGAAACCTGGAAAAAAGCAAAGTCAGGCCATGACAGGCGGCGAAATGGATTGGTGAACGAAATGGCACAAAAGGTAATCATCGAACAGTACAAAAAAATCCTAAATCAGAGTGGACTCTTCAATTCGTCCTGGCTTGCTATGGATGCAAAAGCATGCGCGCCATATCCAGCTCCGGGCGGGATTAATGCAAAACTTATGAGATACCTCGAATATGGATGCCGAAGCATTGGATGCGAAGATCTCTTGGTCGGGAAAGTACGATTGTCAAGTTCGGAACGGATTTCCACAGACGTCGTGATTTACGCGACAATAGAAGAGCTCTTTCGGCACACCGAAAGTCTCAAAAAAGACGTGCTGATTGCCACCGCAGACCTCAGTGCGGGCATGTTTATCAGCGGAATGGATTATGCGCTCATTGCTGGAGTAGAGGAATTCATGAAGGGCGTAGATTCATTTGGAGTCGATTACCCTCGAGAAGACTTCGAGCACTATGCCGGAACGCATCCTACAAACTCTGCAAAACTATTTGAAGTTGCGCGGGAATATGCTCCGCGTAAGCGGTCCTGGAGAACAGCAAGCGAAGTCCCACCGGATAGCTCCACCGGAAAACAGCTCCAACTGATGGAAGATTTCATACACGGTCGCATCGAGGGAGCAGCCTTTGCTCGGCAATGGTTGAACAACCGCAGTCAGGCGATTGATCAAAGGGAGATGCTGACGTTTGCGATCCTGCATTTCCTGGATGAGCTATTTTATGCAATAGACGACAGCTACACCATCGATCCATCTTTGCGAGACGAGGACGATATGACAGATGAACAGCTCAGAGATGTAGTTCGGGCCTGCCTGACAAAGATTCGCAAGCTATGAATGAGGAAGCTGTCGAGGAGCGGTGCACGCGCACACTTGCTTGACTCCCAAGTGAAACAAGTACGGAGTGACGAATGAATATGGGCTCAGATAGGCGCTATCAGGAGATACTAGATAGCTCCGGGCTCTTCAATCCGTCCTGGCTGCGCATCGATCAAAAAGATTGCGCCCCACTTCCTGCACCTGAGGGGGTTGACTCGTCTACCCTGGCATGCCTTGCACGCGGTTTTGCAGCGATTCGTTGCTTCAGCGTCCTGACAGGGTCAGTGCGGAAGGTTGACCCGGACGACATCCGAGTTGAAGTGTCGCCGCCCACGGCCATCGAACGCCTTCCGCAACGGATCGCGGAGCTCGGCGATGACGCACTGATTGCTGCTCCGGATCTCAGCGCGGCTGTGGTTACCGATTCCTTGGGCTACGTTCTGGTAGCCGGAACGGAGCAGTTCATGGCCAGTGTTGTGCCGAATGTGGAATGGGCCAGAGAAGACTTCGAACACTATGCTGGCCACAGCCTCAAAAAATCACCCCGTAAACTACTCGAAGTAGCACTTCGGTACGCCCCCCGCAGGAGGTCCTGGAGAACACTCAGCGAGATTCCGGCAGGTAGCGCCACCAGTGAAAATATCAGACTGCTGGAGATCGTCTCTCAGGGGGATATCGAAAGAGAGTACTTCGCTCGCCAGTGGTTCGAGACAAGCAGGCGAGCACTGAGAGAGAAAGACAGCCCAAGCCGAGCTATGCAACACCTGCTGGATCTGGTATCCCAGGAGCTCGAAAACCGATATCCCATCGAGTCCACTTTGCAGGAGGAGGCAGGGATGCCTGGAGAAGAACTGAAGAACTTCGCTCGATATATCCTGACCGAACTTCATAAGCTATAAGTATGTTCTCCCGCAGCCCTGGCTGGCGCTGGAACGAAGAGACGATTCGGCGCACTTCCTTATTGAAAGAGATCTGATATCGCAGTAGACGCATCCTGGATCTCTGCCAGTCGATATTACACAAGCTCTGGAGGAAGTAAGTGAGCAAAGCAGCACCGGATGATCGGTACCGGCAGATCTTAGATGACCGCGGAATCTTCAACCCCGCCTGGCTGTGCATTGACGGGAAAGAAGGCGCGCCGCTCCCTGCGCCCAACGGGGTGGACTCATATATCCAGCGGCGCATCCGGAGCGGATTTGAAAGCATTGATTGCTCACACGTCGTGACGGGAAAGGTGGGCACGTCCGGCCCGGAGGGGGTCCGTGTGGACATGTCGCCGCCCATGGAGCTGGCACGACTACCCGAACGGCTCGAAACACTCGGCGGTGACGCTCTCATCACCGCTCCAGACCTGAGCGCGGCCGTGGTCATCAGCTCCCTGGGGTACATGCTGGCGGCCGGATCCAAAGATTTCATGCGGGCCACCGTCATAGGAGTGGACTGGGCTCGTGAAAGGTTCGAATACTACGCTAGCTACCACCGGGAGCATCCCGTTGAACTACTGGCGCTGTCGCGGCAGTACGCTCCCCGCAAGAGGTCCTGGCGAACAGTCAGCGAAGTCGCTCCAGGCAGCGCCGCCAGCGAACAGCTACAACTCATGGAGGATCTGCTGCGCGGGCGTATCGATGGGTCGCACTTCGCTCGCCAGTGGTTCCGGGTGCGAAGCCAAGGGCTCAAAGAAGGGGAAATGTTAAGAATTGCCTTTGAGCACCTGCTGAACCAGGTCTTCTACGAGCTCGACGACCGGTATGCCATCGACCCCTCCACCCGAGAAGAGGGCGACATGACCGAAGAAGAACTAAAGGAATTCGTGCAGCACATCCATACAGAGATTCATAAACTGTGAGCAGACGCGCCTCACGGCGCCGCCGACCCAGTGCAGGAAGTACCTTTCCCTCTTGGCCGCCGCAGGCCCACTAGACGAGAGCGCCTGTGGTAATCACCTCTCGACACTGCAACTGCTGTGCGCCAGCGCCACAACAAGCGCATGGCCGGAGGGCCATGCCAGGGACCGGGTGACCGCGGCCGTGGCGGGCGCTGGCCACCCGGCCGGGCGGCGGGACGGCTGTGGGCTGTCAGAAGAACCTGCGCAGATAGGGCCAGGACTCGGGGCCGGGAAGGCCGTCCTCGGCAACGCTGCCCGCGCCGAAGGTCCGGTTGACCCACCGCTGGAACTCGCGCATCGCGTTCTGGGAGTTGCGGCCGAAGATGCCGTCGACGGTGCCCGGATTCATCCCCGCGTGCCCGAGGTCGCGGCTGGCGCGGACGAGGGAGCACTGGGCCTCGATGCCCGCTGCCGACACCCCGGAGGTGGAGGGGATGACCGTCATGCCGTCGTAGTACCCGTAGTACCAGCGCCCGTTGGTGAACTCGCCGCTGCACCGGTAGGAGGAGGCGCTGACGTCGCCGGGCGCGGTGGCGGCCGAGGCCGGGAAGCGTGCCAGAGATGGCGAGCGCGGCCGCCGCCACGGCGAGGCCCTTGCGCGTTTTCCTGCCCGTGCTCGTGCGTGCGGTCATGAGCGAACCCCCTTGGGTCGTGTGCTGCTGCGGACGGATGCCCGCACGGACGGCACAAGGGGGTGGTGCCCGTCCCCCCGTTGTCCGCGGGCACCTGACCGCAGAGCATGCCCGCGTTCTTCCGTGCCGTCACCCGGGTTTTGCGGCGGGCGCAAAGGCGTCGGGCACGGTCACAGCGGCGCGCCGCCCGTGGCGTTGACGATCTCGGCGGTGATGAAGGACGCCCCGGGCGAAGCGAGGAAAACGTAGGCGGGGGCCATCTCGGCGGGCTGGGCCGGGCGGCCGAAGGCCGTGTTGGCGCCGAACTTCGAGGTGTCCGGCATCGTGGCCGGGATCAGCGGCGTCCACACCGGGCCGGGCGCGACGGCGTTGACGCGGATGCCGCGCTCGGCGACCTGGGCGGCCAGGCCCTGGGTGAAGGTGGCGATGGCGCCCTTGGTCATGGCGTAGTCCAGCAGATGCGGGCGGGGCTGGAAGCCTTGCACGGACGTGGTGTTGATGATGCTGCCGCCTTCGGGGATATGGGGCAGCGTCATGCGGCACAGCCAGAACATGCCGTACAGGTTGGTGCGGATGACCCGGTCCAGCTGCTCGGTGGTGATCGCCTCGATGCCCTGGGGCTGGGACATCTGGAAGGCGGCGTTGTTCACCAGCACGTCGACCCGCCCGAACTCGGCGATGGCGTGGTCCGTCAGCCGCTGGCACTCCGTCTCCTCGCGCACGTCGCAGGCCACGGCGACGGCACGGCGGCCCGCGTCGCGCACCAGGCGGGCGGTCTCCTCGGCGTCGGACTCCTCCTCCGGCAGGTACGTGAACAGCACGTCGGCGCCTTCGCGGGCGAAAGCGAGGGCGACGGCGCGGCCGATGCCGGAGTCGCCGCCGGTGATGACGGTCCGCCGGTCGCGGAGCCTGCCGCAGCCGGTGTAGGAGTCCTCGCCGTGGTCGGGGCGCGGCGACATCTCCCCGGTGCCGCCGGGGGTGGGCTGCGACTGGGAGGGGAACTCCGGTCGCGGGTGCGGCTGCTGGGGGCGGTCGGACATGAGGGCTTCCTCTCAGCGGGGCAGTTGCGGGAGGACCTTGGTGCGGTACAGGTCGAAAAAGCCGCGCATGTCCTCGCCGATCTGGTTGACGTAGACGTAGTCGAAGCCCGCCTCGGCGCACGCCGTCAGGGCCCGGACGTGTTCGTCGGGGTCGGCGCCGAGGGCGAACGGGCCGCTGCGGACGTGGTCTTCGGTGATGAGCTGGGTGGCCTGGGCGAAGTGCGCCGGTTCCGGGAGCTGGGCGGCGAGCTCGCCGGGGAGCAGCATGGTGGGCCAGCGGTGGTGGACGGTGCGCACCGCGCGGTCGCGGTCGGTGTCGTAGCAGACCTTGGTGCCGCAGGAGGTGCGCCGTGCGCCGCCGCCGTGGTCGCGGTAGCGGCGCAGCAGGCCGCCTTCGGGGCCCATGGTGACGAAGCCGTCGCCGATGCGGGCGGCGACGTCCGCTGAGGCGGGCCCGTAGGCGGAGACGTCGATGGGCACGGGCTCGTCGGGGACGGTGTACAGGCGGGCGTTCTCGACGGTGTAGTAGCGGCCGCGGTGGCTGACGCGTTCGCCGGTCAGCAGGCGGCGGATGATGCCGACGGCTTCTTCCAGCATCTCCAGCCGCACGGCGGCGCGCGGCCAGGCGGTGCCGAGGATGTGCTCGTTGAGCGCCTCGCCGGAGCCGACGCCGAGCCGGAAGCGGCCCTCGTGCAGCACGCCGCTGGTCGCCGCGGCCTGGGCCAGCACGGCGGGGTGGATCCGCACCGTGGGGCAGGTCACGGCGGTCTGCACCGGCAGTGAACTGGCCTGGGCCAGCGCGCCGATGGTGGTCCACACGAACGGGCTGTGGCCCTGGGTGTCGAGCCACGGGTGGTAGTGGTCGGAGATCCACAGCGCCTCGAAGCCGGCCTGTTCAGCCATGCGGGCCTGTTCGGCGAGGGCGCGCGGGCCGTGGTCCTCGCTGGCGAGGAAGTAGCCGTATCGGGTCATGCCGGGGTGTCCCTCCGTGCGCGGTGCGGCGGTGCGTCACAAGGCGTGCGGGTTACGGCCGTTGCCCGATGCCGGTGGCGAACTCGCTGAGGCGGCCGTGCCGCAGCCGGGCGGCCAGCGGCGGGGTGTCCATGCCGGTGCCCTCGCGCAGCCCGTGCACCAGGTCGCGCAGGGCGCGTTCGGCGCTGAACGCGGGCCGCCAGCCGAGTTCGGCGGCGGCGCGGGAGCAGTCCATGACGGGCAGCCGCATCAGGGCGTCGAACAGCTCGGGCTGCGCCGGGGCGAGGTGGGCGCCGTAGGCGGCGGCTAGGGCGGTGCGCAGCAGCGGGCGCGGCACGCGGACGGGCCGGGCGTCGAACAGGCGCCCCAGGAGCGCGGCGTCGACGACGGGGTCGGCCGCGATGTTGAACGCGCCGGTGACCGGGGCGTGCAGGGCGCGGCGGTACGCCTCGGCGGCGTCGGAGGCGCGGATCACCTGGACGCGCAGGCCGGGCACGTCGGGCACGACGGGGCTGCGCTCAGGCCGCACCAGGGGGCCGAAGACGAGCGGGCCGAGGAAGAGGCGGCGCTGGGCGGAGGCGGCCTCGCGGGAGAAGATGAAGCCGGGCCGCAGCCGCACCACGCGCGTGCCGGGGTGGCGCGGCTCGAAGGCGTCCAGCAGGCGTTCGACGTACGCCTTTTCGCGGGTGTAGGACGCTTCGGGCCAGCCGTGGGTGGGCCAGTTCTCGGTGACGGCGCGGTCCTGCGGGCCCGGGGAGTAGGCGCCGACGGACGAGGCGTACAGCAGGGCGGGCACCTGGGCCTCGGCGACGGCGCGCAGCACGCGGGTGGTGCCGAGGACGTTGGTGCGCCAGGTCATGACCGGGTCGCGGGCGGGCTGGATCATCCAGGC
Source organism: Streptomyces sp. 7-21 (assembly GCF_016741785.1). Lineage (GTDB taxonomy): Bacteria > Actinomycetota > Actinomycetes > Streptomycetales > Streptomycetaceae > Streptomyces. Next base: position 143,096 of record NZ_JAERRL010000001.1, on the reverse strand, counting down.
GAGGTGGACGACGGCGTCGGCGTCGCGGAAGTACCGGGTGAGGGTGGCGGTGGCGTCGCCGTCACGCAGGTCGACGGGGGCCCATGTGGTCTTGGCGATGGTCCAGTGGGGGACGCGGCGTGCCAGGCCGAGCACGGAGGCGACCTCGGGGTCGAGGGCCAGCGCGCGTACCAGGGCGCTGCCGACGTTGCCGGTGGCGCCGGTGATGACGACGCGTTTGCCGCTGGCGGTCGCGCCGGGTCCGGTGGGCGGGTCGGGCTCGGGGGAGTTCGGCGTGGGCATCGGCACCCTCCCGGTCGGCGGCGGCTGGGCTTGCCAGGTACCCGGGCGGCCGGGGCCGAAACGGCGCCACGGACCGTAGGCAATTGCTTCGTTTATGCGTTTTGTGCCGTTTGGCCGGGGTACTTGGGTGCCGTTGTGCGTGAGCCGACCGACGAAGGGAGACCCCGATGCGTTTCCGGCACGCCGTCGTGACGGGGGGAGCCGGGTTTCTCGGCTCGCATGTGTGCGCGGCCCTGCTCGATGAGGGCACGGCCGTGACCTGCGTGGACGACCTGAGCACGGGGCGGAGCGGGAACGTGGCCCACCTGCGGGACCGGCCGGGCTTCACGATGCTGCGGGCGGATGTGAGCGAGCCGTTCGAGCCGGGGCGGCCCGCGGATCTGGTGCTGCACCTGGCCTCGCCCGCCTCCCCCGCCGACTACCTGCGGATGCCGCTGCACACGCTGGACACCGGCAGCCTCGGCACGCGGAACGCGCTGGCGCTGGCGCGGCGCGACGGCGCGCGGTTCCTGCTGGCGTCCACCTCGGAGGTCTACGGTGACCCGCTCCAGCATCCGCAGCCGGAGACGTACTGGGGGAACGTGAACCCGGTCGGCCCGCGCAGCGTGTACGACGAGGCGAAACGCTTCGCCGAGGCGCTGACCACGGCGGAGGCGGCCGTCCACGGCACCGACACCGGCATCGTGCGGCTGTTCAACACCTACGGCCCGCGGATGCGCGGCTACGACGGCCGGGCGGTGCCGACGTTCATCCGCCAGGCGCTGGCGGGCGAGCCGCTGACGGTGACGGGCGACGGGCGGCAGACCCGGTCGCTGACGTACGTCGAGGACACGGTGCGCGGGATCCTCGCGATGGCGGGCTCGGAGCTGCGCGGGCCGGTGAACCTCGGGAACCCGGTGGAGATCACGATGCTCGACCTGGCGCACACCGTGCTGCGGCTGACGGGCTCGCGCTCGCCGGTGCGGATGGTGGAGCGGCCCACGGACGATCCGCACGTGCGCTGCCCGGACATCACGCTGGCGCGCGGCAAGCTCCAGTGGGAGCCGCGGGTCCCGGCCGAGGAGGGGCTCGCCGCGACGGTGGCCTGGTTCCGCGAGACCGGGGGCTGATCCGCCCCGGGTGTCTCCCTTCCTCTGTCCTTCCTCTCTCTCCTTATCTCTCCTTATCTCTCCTCTTTCCGCTCCCCGCTCAGTGACCTTCCGTTCTCCGATCCCGAATCCCGGTCTGCCCGCTGGAGGCCCCATGCGTGTCCTTGGTATCAACGCCCTGTTCCACGATCCGGCGGCGGCGCTCGTCATCGACGGCCGCACCGTCGCCGCCGCCGAGGAGGAACGGTTCAGCCGCCGCAAGCACGGCAAGCGGCCGGTGCCGTTCGCCGCCTGGGAGCTGCCGGAGCGGGCGGCGGCCTGGTGCCTGGGCCAGGCGGGGCTGCGGCCGGAGGACCTGGACGCTGTCACCTACTCCTACGACCCGTCGCTGGCCCGGCAGGCCCGGGAGATGGGGCTGCACGACCCGTGGGACCACCTGCGGCAGACCTACGCCTGGGAGGCGCCGCGGTTCCTGGCGAGCGCGCTGCCCGGGCTCGACCCCGGCATCGTCCGGTTCGTGCCGCACCACATGGCGCACGCCGCGTCCGCCGCCTTCGCCGCGCCGGACGCCGAGCGCGCCTCGGTGCTGGTGCTGGACGGCCGGGGCGAGGCGACGTCGCACCTGGCGGCGCGGCGCGGCGGGCAGGAGCTCGAGCCGCTGGCCGGGCAGGAGCTGCCGCAGTCGCTGGGCCTGGTGTACGAGGAGCTGACCGAGCACCTGGGGTTCCTGCGCTCCAGCGACGAGTACAAGGTGATGGCGCTGGCGTCGTACGGCACGCCGCGGTTCCTGCCGGAGCTGCGGCGCTACGTCTACCCGACCGGTGACGGCGGCTTCCACGCCTCCGGGGTGCCGTGGGCGCAGCTGTGCGAGCCGCGCCGCCCCGGCCAGGCGTGGGGGCAGCGCCACGCGGACCTGGCGGCGAGCGCGCAGGCGGTGCTGGAGGAGGTGCTGCTGGACCTGGTGCGGTGGCTGCACGGCCGCACGCACGACCGGGTGCTGACGATGGCGGGCGGCGTGGCGCTCAACTGCGTGGCCAACTCCCGGATCGCGCGCGAGGGCCCGTTCGACCGGGTGTGGGTGCAGCCCGCCTCGGGCGACGCGGGCACGGCGCTGGGCGGGGCGATGCTGCACGCGGCCGAGCAGGATCCGGCGCCCGCGCTGCCGCCGCCCGGCACGGACCTGGGGCGCGGCTGGTCGGACGCGGAGCTGGAGGCGTGGCTGAAGACGGCGGCGGTGCCGTTCGAGCGGCCGCCCGACGTGGCGGAGGCGGTGGCGGAGGCGCTGGCGGGCAACGCGGTGGTCGCGTGGTTCCAGGGCCGCGCCGAGTACGGGCCGCGCGCGCTGGGGCACCGGTCGCTGCTGGCGCACCCGGGCCGGTCGGGGAACCTGGAGCGGCTGAACGACATCAAGGGGCGCGAGCAGTTCCGCCCGGTGGCGCCGATGGTGCTGGCGGAGCGGGCGGCGGAGATCTTCGACGGGCCGCTGCCGAGCCCGTACATGCTGTTCGTGCACGACGTGCGGCCGCAGTGGCGGGAGCGGATACCGGCCGTGGTGCACGTGGACGGCACGGCGCGGATCCAGACGGTCGACGCGGCGGCGGAGCCGCTGGTGGCGCGGATGCTGGCGCGGTTCGAGCAGCTGACGGGCCTGCCGGTGGTGGTCAACACCAGCCTGAACACGGCGGGCCGGCCGATGGTGGACGATCCCCGGGACGCGCTGGAGTGCTTCGGCTCGGCGCCCGTGGACGTGCTGGCGATGGGCCCGTTCCTGGTGCGGCGGCAGGAGTTCCTGCCGGGCGGCGGCGGGGGACGGGAGGCGGGCCGATGAGCGCGCCGGTGCCCTACGCCGTGGTGATCCCGACGCTGGGGCGGCCGAGCCTGTCGCGGCTGCTGGAGGCGCTGGCGGCGGGGTCGGGGCCGCGGCCCCGGCGGATTGTGATCGTGGACGACCGGCCGCCGCGTGACCCCTCGCCGCTGGTGGTGTGGGTGCCCGACGAGCTGGCGGACCTGGTGGAGGTGGTGCCGGGGCGGGGCGCGGGCCCGGCCGCCGCCCGGAACACGGGGTGGCGGCGGGCGCCGGAGCCGTGGATCGCGTTCCTCGACGACGACGTGGTGCCGGGCCCGGCGTGGGCGGCGGCGCTGTCGGCGGACCTGGCGCTGGCGGACGACGGCACGGGCGGCATCCAGGGCCGGATCATGGTGCCGTTGCCGGAGGACCGGCGGCCGACGGACTGGGAGCGGACCACGGCGGGGCTGGCGACGGCCCGGTGGATTACGGCCGACATGGCGTACCGGCGCGCGGCACTGGAGGCGGTCGGCGGCTTCGACGAGCGGTTCCCGCGGGCATTCCGGGAGGACGCCGACCTGGCGCTGCGGGTGAGCGCGGCCGGGTGGACGCTCGCGATGGGTGAGCGGCGCACGACGCATCCGGTGCGCCCGGCGGATGACTGGGTGTCGGTGCGCGGCCAGGCGGGGAACGCCGACGACGTGCTGATGGCGCGGCTGCACGGCCGCCGCTGGTGGCGGCGGGCGCAGGCGCCGCGGGGGCGGCTGCCCGGCCACCTGGCGGTGACGGCGGCGGCCGTGGCGGCGCTGGGCGCGGCGGCGGCGCACCGGCCGCGGCTGGCGGCGGGGTGCGCGGCGGCGTGGGCGGCGGGGACGGCGGAGTTCGCGCTGGCGCGGATCTGGCCGGGCCCGCGCACGGCGGATGAGGTGCGCCGGATGGTGCTCAGCAGCGTGGCGATCCCGCCGGTGGCGACGGCGTACTGGCTGGCCGGGCAGGTCGTGCACCGGGGGGTGGAGCGGGTCGGGACGGGCTGCGATGCGGACCCGGCCGGTGCGGAACTGTCCCCTCCGGATCCGTTTGATCCGGCCATATCGGGCAACTAACTCGTATATGACTTATCGCACTATGTCATTGACTGGTCCGCGGCGGGGCGCCCGCCGGGCGGACGGGCCGTGGATCTTCCCCGCCACCGGCCCGTCCGTCCGCCGGGCGGGCCCGCCGCCGCCGGCTCCGGCGCCCGCGGCCGTGCTCTTCGACCGCGACGGGACGCTCGTGCACGACGTGCCGTACAACGGCGACCCGGCCCGGGTGCGGCCCGTCCCCCGCGCCGCCGCCGCGCTGCGGCTGCTGCGGGCCCGCGGCGTGGCCACCGGCGTCGTCAGCAACCAGTCGGGCGTGGCGCGCGGCCTGCTGACCCGCGCGGACGTCGACGCGGTGCGGCGGCGCGCCGAGGAGCTCCTCGGCGGCTTCGGCGTGTGGGCGGTCTGCCCGCACGCCGAGGACGACGGCTGCGCCTGCCGCAAGCCCGCCCCCGGGCTGGTGCTGGCGGCCTGCGCGCGGCTGGGCGTGCCGCCGCACCGCACCGTCGTGATCGGCGACATCGCCGCCGACCAGGCCGCCGCCCGCGCCGCCGGGGCGCGCGGGGTGCTGGTGCCCGCGCCCGCCACCCGCGCCGGCGAGATACGCGCCGCCCGCACCGCCGGCCGGTGGGCCCCCGACCTGCTGGCGGCGGTGCGCGGCGTGCTCGACGGCACGCTGGGCGGCTCCGGCGGAGGTGACCCGGCATGACCCGTTCCCCGCGCACCCTCGTCGTCCGGCTGGACAGCGCCGGTGACGTGCTGCTGGCCGGGCCCGCGATCCGGGCGGTCGCCGCCGGGTCCTCGCACGTCACGCTGCTGTGCGGCCCGCGCGGCGAGGCCGCGGCCCGGCTGCTGCCCGGCGTCGACGACATCGCCGTCTACGACGCGCCGTGGGTGAGCCTGTCGCCGCCGGCGCTGCGGCGCGAGTCCGTCAACGAGCTGGTCGACCGCCTGGCCGCCGGGCGGTACGACCGGGCCCTGATCTTCGCCTCGCACCACCAGAGCCCGCTGCCCGCCGCGCTGCTGCTGAAGATGGCGGGCGTGCCGTGGGTGGCGGCCGACAGCGAGCACTACCCCGGCTCGCTGCTCCAGCTGCGCCACCGCCGCGCGCCCTACCGGCACGAGGCCGCCGCCGCGCTGGAGCTGGCCGAGGCGGCCGGGTACACGCTGCCGCCCGGCGACGGCGGCGCGCTGCGCGTGCGGTCCTGCCCGGACGCCACCGCGCTCACCGGCCCGGAGCCGTACCTGGTGGTGCACCCGGGCGCGGCCGTGCCCGCCCGCACCTGGACGCCCGCGCGGGCGGCGGCCGCGGTGGCGGCCCTGGCCCGGGCCGGGCACCGCGTGGTGGTGACCGGCGGACCCGGCGAGGAGGCCCTCACCGCCCGGGTCGCCGGGGAGCACGCGCTGGACCTCGGCGGCCGGACCGGCATGGCCGAGCTGGCCGGGGTGCTGGCCGGCGCCCGCGTCGTGATCGCGGGCAACACCGGCCCCGCCCACCTGGCGGCGGCCGTGCGCACGCCCGTCATCAGCCTGTTCGCGCCCGTGGTCAGCGCCGACCGCTGGCTGCCGTACCGCGTGCCGCACCTGCGGCTCGGCCGCCAGGACACGCCGTGCGCCGGGACGCGCGCCCGGATGTGCCCGGTGGCGGGCCATCCCTGCCTGGACTCCATCACCGACGAGGAGGTGCTGTCGGCCGTCGCCGCGCTCACCGCGCCGGGGCGGCTGCGCGGCACCGCCAGCCGGAAGGCGCCCGCATGAACATCCTGATCTGGCACGTGCACGGCTCGTGGACCACCGCGTTCGTCCAGGGGCCCCACACCTACCTGATCCCGGTGCTGCCCGGCCGCGGCCCCGACGGCCTGGGCCGGGCCCGCACCTGGGACTGGCCCGCCAGCGCCCGCGAGGTGACGCCCGCGCAGCTGCGGGAGGAGCACGTGGACGTCGTGGTGCTCCAGCGCCCGCACGAGGCCCGGCTGGCCGAGCGCTGGCTCGGCGGGCGCCGCCCCGGGCGGGACGTGCCCGCCGTGTACCTCGAGCACAACGCGCCGGACGGGCCGGTGCCGCACGCCCGGCACCCGGCCGCCGACCGCGACGACCTGCTGCTGGTGCACGTCACGCACTTCAACCGGCTGTTCTGGGACAGCGGCACCACCCCCACCGCCGTCGTCGAGCACGGCGTCGTGGACCCCGGCCACCGCTACACCGGGGAGCTGGAACGCGCCGCCGTCGTCGTCAACGAGCCGCTGCGGCGCGGCCGCACCACCGGCACCGACCTGCTGCCCGGCCTGGCGCTGGCCGCCCCGCTGGACGTCTTCGGCATGGGCACCGGCGGCCTGGCCGCGCACCTCGGGCTGCCCCCGGACCGCTGCCGCGCCGTGGACCTGCCGCAGCACGAGCTGCACCAGGCCATGGCCCGGCGCCGCCTGTACCTGCACCCGGTGCGCTGGACCTCGCTGGGCCTGTCCCTGATCGAGGCCATGCACCTGGGCATGCCCGTCGTCGCCCTGGCCACCACCGAGGCCGTCGAGGCCGTGCCCCGCGAGGCCGGGACGCTGTCCACGCGGCCGGAGCGGCTCGCCCGCGCCGCCGCCGCGTTCCTGCGGGACCCCGACGCGGCGTTCGAGGCGGGCCTGGCGGCGCGGCAGGCCGCGCTCGAACGCTACGGCCTCAAGCGCTTCCTCGCCGACTGGGACCTGCTGCTGGAGGAGGTAATCCGCCGATGACGCCGATGAGCAGGACCGCCCACCGGCCGCGGCACGGGCTCGCCATCGCGCTGGTGTCCGAGCACGCCAGCCCGCTGGCCGCGCTCGGCGGCGAGGACGCCGGCGGGCAGAACGTGCACGTGGCGCAGCTCGCCGGGGCGCTGGCCGACCGCGGCCACGCCGTGACCGTCTACACCCGGCGCGACTCCCCCGAGCCGCCCGACACGGTGCGGCTGCGCGACGGCGTCGCCGTGCGGCACGTGCCCGCCGGGCCGCCCGCGCCCGTGCCCAAGGACCGGCTGCTGCCGTACATGCCGCGGTTCGGCGCCTGGCTGGCCCGCGAGTGGGCCGCCGACCCGCCGGATGTGGCGCACTCCCACTTCTGGATGTCGGGCCTGGCCACGCTCCAGGCGGCGGCGCCGCTGGGCATTCCGGTCGCGCACACCTTCCACGCCCTGGGCACCGTCAAGCGCCGCCACCAGGGCGCGGCGGACACCAGCCCGCCCGAACGCATCGCCTGCGAGCGGCGGGTGGCGCTGTCGTGCGACCGGATCGTGGCCACCTGCCGCGACGAGGTCGCCGAGCTGGCGGCCATGGGGCTGCCGGTCCACCGCGTCAGCGTCGTGCCGTGCGGCGTCGACACCGGCCGCTTCACGCCCGTCGGCCCGGCCGAGCCGCGCGGGCCGCACCCGCACCGGCTGGTGCAGCTGGGCCGGCTGGTGCCGCGCAAGGGCGCCGAGGTGTCCATCGCCGCGCTGGCCCGGCTGCCGGGCGCCGAACTGGTCATCGCGGGCGGGCCGCGCTCCGGGCCGCCGGCCGCCGACCCGGAGATCCGGCGGCTGCGGGAGGCGGCGCGGCGCCACGGCGTGGCCGACCGGGTCACCTTCCGGGGCGGCGTGCCGCGGGTGGAGGTGCCGCCGCTGCTGCGCTCGGCCGACCTGGTGCTGTGCCCGGCGGACTACGAGCCGTTCGGCATCGTGCCGCTGGAGGCCATGGCCTGCGGCGTGCCGGTGGTCGCCAGCGCCGTGGGCGGGCAGCGCGACACCGTCGCCGACCCGGTCACCGGGCGCCTGGTGCCGCCGCGCGACCCGGAGGCGCTGGCGCGCGCCGCGGCCGCGCTGCTCGCCGACCCGGCCGGGCGCGCCGCGCGCGGCGAGGCGGGGCGGCGGCGGGTGCTGGCCCGCTACCGCTGGGCGAACGTCGCGGCCGCCACCGAGGACGTCTACCGCGCCCTGGCCGCGCGGCGGCCCGCGCCCGTCAGCGGCACCGCCTGAGCCGCCGGCCGGCGGAGACCGGCGAGACCCGCGAGAAACCCGCTGAGACCCGTGAGAGGAGCTGCCATGCGACGCCCAGCCGCGACGCCCGCCGCCGAGGAGCACTGCCGCGTGCTGCTGGAGGCGCTGCGGCGCTTCCAGCAGCACGGCCTGGCGGACGCCGCCGCCTGGGGGCGGGAGCTGGCCCGCGTGCTGCCCGCGGGCGGCCGCCTGCTGGCGGCGGGCAACGGGGGCAGCGCCGCGCAGGCGCAGCACCTGACGGCCGAGCTGGTGGGCCGCTACGCCGCCGACCGGCGCCCGTACTCGGCCCTCGCGCTGCACGCCGAGACCTCCAGCGTCACCGCGATCGGCAACGACTACGGCTTCGACGAGGTGTTCGCCCGGCAGGTCGCCGCGCACGGCCGCCCCGGCGACGTGCTGATGCTGCTGTCGACGTCCGGCCGCAGCGACAACCTGCTGGGCGCGGCGACCGCCGCCCGCGCCGCCGGGGTGCGGGTGTGGGCGCTCACGGGACCCGCGCCCAACCCGCTGGCGGCGCAGGCGGACGCCGTGCTCAGCGTCGAGGCGGCCAGCACCGCGGCCGTGCAGGAGACGCACCTGGTGGCCGTGCACGTGGTGTGTGAGGCGTTCGACGAGGCGCTCGCCGCCACCCGCGCGCCGGAGCGCACGCCCGCGGCGGCGCGCCCCACCGCCCGGCCCGCCCGCCCCGCCGTGTCCCGAACGGAGGCGCCATGACCCTCACCGACCGCGGGTCCGCCCCGCAGCCCATCGCCGTCGTCGGCGACCTGCTGCTCGACCAGGACGTCGAGGGCGGCGCCACCCGGCTCGCGCCCGACGCGCCCGTGCCCGTCGTCGCGGTCTCGGGCGAGCGGTCCCGCCCCGGCGGGGCCGGGCTCGCCGCCGCGCTCGCCGCGCGCGGCGGCCGCGAGGTCGTGCTCGTCACCGCGCTCGGCACCGACCGCGCGAGCGAGACCGCCCGCGCCCTGCTGCCGCCGGGCGTGCGGCTGGCGGCGCTGCCGCTGGACGGCACGCTGCCGGTGAAGTCGCGCGTGCTGGCCGGCGGCCGGCCGGTGGTGCGGATGGACAGCGGCGGCGGCACCCCCGGCCCGCCCGGCGCCGCCGCGCGCGAGGCGCTGCTCGGCGCCCGCGCCGTGCTGGTCGCCGACTACGGGCAGGGCACGGTCGCGGCGGTGCGGGCGCTGCTGGCGGAGGCGGCCCGCAGGGTGCCGGTGGTGTGGGACCCGCACCCGCGCGGCGGGCGGCCGGTGCCGGGGGCGCGGCTGGTGACCCCGAACGAGCGGGAGACCACGGCGTTCCTGCGCCAGCTGGCGGAGCGCCGCCCCGGCACCCGCCTGCCGGTCGCCGACGACGACACCACGCTGCGCGCCCACAGCCTGCGCGGCGCGCTGCTGGCCGAGAGCTGGCGGGCGGCCTCGGTCGCGGTGACGCTGGGCGAGCGGGGCGCGGTGCTGACGCGCGCCCGCTGCGACGACCCGCTGTACGTGCCGGTGACGGCGGCCAGCGACGGCGACCCGTGCGGCGCGGGCGACTGCTTCGCCGCCACGGCCGCCGGGGTGCTCGCCGACGGCGGGCTGCCGCCGGAGGCAGTGGGGCGGGCCACCGAGGCGGCCTCCGCGTTCGTCGCGGGCGGCGGTGCGGCCGCCGCCTGGCAGCAGGGGCCCGCCGGCCGCGACGGCGGCGGGCCGGCCGCGCCGCGCCACCACGGCGGCGACGCGCGGGCGCTGGTGGACGCGGTGCGGGCGCGCGGCGGCACGGTCGTCGCGGCCGGCGGCTGCTTCGACCTGCTGCACGCCGGGCACGTGCAGTTCCTGGAGAACGCCCGGCGCACCGGCGACTGCCTGATCGTGTGCCTCAACTCCGACGCCTCGGTGCGGCGGCTGAAGGGGCGCGGCCGGCCGCTGAACCCGGCCGCCGACCGGATCCGGGTGCTGGCCGGGCTGGGCTGCGTGGACGCCGTGGCGGTCTTCGACGAGGACACCCCGGAGCGGCTGCTGCGGCGGCTGCGGCCGGACGTATGGGTCAAGGGCGGCGACTACAGCGTGCGGGACCTGCCGGAGGCCGCCGCGCTGCGGGAGTGGGGCGGGCAGACCCTGGTGCTGCCCTACCTGGACGGCCGCTCCACCACCGAGCTGGCCCGCCGCGCCGCCGGCGCCCACCAGTGACGGCCCGGCCCCGCCTCCTGGTGCTGCGGGCGCTCGGCCTGGGCGACCTGCTGACGGCGGTGCCCGCGCTGCGCGGGCTGCGGCGGGCGTTCCCCGGGCACACGCTGGCGCTGGCGGCGCCCGCCGCGCTGGCCCAGGCCGCGGCGGCGACCGGCGCCGTGGACGAGCTGCTGCCCGCCGCCGCACCCGGCCGGGGCGTGCCCGGGGTGCTCCCCTGGCCGCACGGCCGGCCGCCCGAGGTGGCCGTGGACCTGCACGGCAGCGGCCCCGCGAGCGTCGCGCCGCTGCGGGCGCTGCGGCCCGGCCGCCTGCTGGCGTACGCGGCACCGGCGGGGCCGCGCTGGCGGGCCGACGAGCACGAGCGGGACCGCTGGTGCCGCCTGCTGGCCTGGCACGGCATCCCGGCCGACCCGGGCGACCTGCGGCTGGCGCCCCCGCCCGGCGTCCGCTCCCCCGCGCCCGGCGCGGTGGTGCTCCACCCGGGCGCGGACGCGGGGGCGCGGCGCTGGCCGGCGGAGCGCTTCGGCGCGGTCGGGGGCGCGCTGCGCCAGGCGGGGCTGCCCGTGGCCGTCACCGGGGGGCCGGGCGAGGAGGACCTGGTGCGGCGGGTCGCGGCCCTGGCCGGCCGGGGGCCGGAGGTCACCACCGCCGTCGGCCTGCCGTTCCCGCGCCTGGCGGCCCTGGTGGCGGCGGCGCGCGCCGTGGTCGTCGGCGACACCGGGATCGCGCATCTGGCCACGGCCCTGGGCACGCCGTCGGTGGTGCTGTTCGGCCCGGTGTCGCCGCGGCTGTGGGGGCCGCCCGCCGCTGCGCGCCACCGCGTGCTGTGGCATCCCGGCCCGGCCGGCCGCGCACCGCGTCCCGGCGACCCCCACGGCACCCGCCCCGACCCCCGGCTGCTGCGCATCACCCCGGCGGAGGTGCTCGCGGCGCTCGGCGCCGTGCTCGGCGCGCCCGCGCCCGGCCCCGCCGCCGCGGCGTAACCGCCGGGGGACGGCGGGGCTAGCCGACGTAGCGGCGGGCGCGGGAGGCCCGCTGCGGCCCGTCGAGCAGGCGCAGCCGCGCCTCCACCTCCGGCGGCACCACGCGGCGCTCGCGCAGCAGCCACGGCAGGCCGCCCAGCGCGCGCAGCAGCGCCGCGCCGGTGGCGGCGTCACGCGGCACCTCACGCAGCAGCCCGGCGGTGCGGCGCAGCGCGGCGGCGGGCGGGCGGCGCAGCCAGGTGGTCCACAGCGTGTTGCGGATGCCGTCGGCGCGGCGGCGGGTGGGGTCGCGCAGCGCGGACGGCGCGTGGTGGACCGTCAGCGACTCGTCGAACACCAGCCACCAGCCGCGCGCCTGGAGGTCGGCGGCCAGCAGCTCCTCCTCGCCGCCCAGCCACAGCCGGTGCGAGAAGCCGCCCGCCTCGCGGAACGCGCCGGTGCGCAGGACGGTGGCGGCGGCCAGGAACGAGCCCAGCGCCGGCCCGGGCAGGCCATCGGGGCGCGGCAGCGGCGAGTCGCGCAGCTCGGCGACGATGGGGTCCTCTTCCCCGGAGGGCTCGACGACGATGCGCGCGGTCACGGCGGCCACCTCCGGGTGGGCGTCGAGCAGGTCGGCGGCGCGCGCCAGCGAGCCGGGCGCCCACCAGGTGTCGTCGTCGCAGAACGCCGTGTAGGGCGTGGTGACGTAACGGACCGCCAGGTTGCGGCCGACCGCGCCGAGGTTGCTGCCCGGCGTGAGCACGCGGACGCCGGGGTGGCGGCGCGCGACGGCGGCGGGCAGCCCGGGATCGGCGCCGTTGTCGGTCACCACCAGCGGGGGGCGCTCGGGGAGGGCGGTCAGCCGGTCGAGCGTGTGCAGCAGTTCGGCGCGCCGGCGGTGGGTGATGAGGACGACGGCGACGCGGTCATCGCCGGGCGTGGGCATCGGCGCGGGTGTGCGCATGGGCTGCCTCCAGGTGTTCGAGGAGCTGGACGTCGCGTTCCACCGGGCCGGGCAGCGGCCGCCGGGCCCGCAGCGCGGCGGGGAGCCGGGCGGCGGTCTGCCGCAGGGCGCGGCGGGCGGCCGCGTCGCCGGCCGCGTCCCGGGCCAGGCGGGCGGTGTGCCGCGCGGCGACGGGCAGCGGGCGGCGCAGCCAGGCGGTGAGCGTCTCGTTGCGGCGTACCAGGGCGCGGCGGCCGGGGCGTTCGCCGCCGGCGGGCGCGTGCACGGCCACCACCTCGGGGGCGTAGCAGACCAGCCAGCCGGCGGCGGCGAGGTCGTAGGCGAGGAGCGTCTCCTCGGCGCCGAAGAACAGCAGCGGGTGGTAGCCGCCGACGCCGAGGAACGCCGCGCGCCGCGCCACGGCGGCGCAGCCGAGGAAGCCGAGGACGCGGGGGCCCGGCAGCGCGGGCGGCTGGCCGGGGGCGGGCAGCGGGGAGGCGGCCAGGGCGTCGTTGAGCGGGTCGGGGGCGCCGCCGGGCGCGACGGTGACGCGGGCGGCCAGCAGCCCGATGCGGGGGTCGGCCTCCAGCAGCGCGACGGCGCGGGCCAGGGCGCCGGGCTCCCACCAGGAGTCGTCGTCGCTGAACGCCACGTACGGGTACGGGGAGGCGCGCACGCCGTCGTTGCGGGCCAGCGCGCCCCGGTTGGCGGGCAGGCGCAGCAGCCGCGCGGCGGGGTGGCGGGCGGTCACGAGTGCGGCGGTGCCGTCGGCCGAGGCGTTGTCGACGACGGTGACCGCGGGGCGTTCCGGCAGCCCGGCGAGCCGGTCCAGCGTGCGGGCCAGTCCGGCGGCGCGGTTGCGGGTCGCGATGACCACGTCGACGGGCACCCCGGCGGGCGCGTCGACGGGCGCGGGCACAGGCGGCACGCGGCTGCGGGTGCCCCGGGCCCGGCGCGCGAAACGTTTGGCCGCGCCGGGGCGCGGGGACCCGGTGCCGGTGACACGCCCAGGTGACCGCCCGGCTGACCGCCCCGGTGGCCGGACCCTGGTGACCGGCTGGTTCAGCCTCCTGCACGGCGAGGCCACGGCCGGGGACGTGATGGCGCTCGCGCGCGTGTGCGCCGTGCTCGACGCGCGGGGCGAGCCGTACGACGTGGCGTGGAGCCCTGGCTTCGCGCCGGAGCGGATGTCGCTGGACGACGCCGACCCGGCCGCCTACCGGCGCCTGCTGTTCGTGTGCGGGCCGCTGCACGGGCCGGGCATCGCCGCGCTGCACCGGCGGTTCGCGCACTGCCGGCGGATCGCCGTGGGCACCTCGGTGATCGACCCCGCCGACCCGGCGGTGACCGGCTTCCACGAGGTGCTGGCGCGCGAGCCGGGACCGGACCTCGCGCTGCGCGCCCCCGCGCCCGCGCGCACGCCGGTGGTCGGCGTGGTGCTGACCGAGGGGCAGCACGAGTACGGCGGGCGGCGGCTGCACGAGCCGGTCGCGCGGCGCGTGACGTCGTGGCTGGCGCGCACCGACTGCGCCCCGGTGGTGCTGGAGACGCGCCTGGACAGCCGGGACGGGCGGCTGTGCGCCTCGCCCGGGCAGCTGCTGTCCGCGCTGGGCCGGCTCGACGCCGTGGTCACCAGCCGCCTGCACGGCCTGGTCCTGGCGCTGCGCGCCGGGGTGCCGCCGCTGGCCGTCGATCCGGTGCGCGGCGGCGCCAAGGTCACGGCGCAGGCCCGCGCCTGCGGCTGGCCCGCCGTGGTGCCGGGGGAGACGCTGGCCGATGACCCGGCGGCGGGCGAGCGGCTGCTGGCGGACTGGCTGGGGTGGTGCCTGACGCCGGAGGCCGCCGCCACCGCCGCCGGCCGCCTGTCCGCCCTCACCGCCGCCCCCGATGCCGCCGACGGGCTCCCCGCGGCCTGAGCGCGGGGTTACGCGGGCGGCGGGGCGGGGCACCCGGGGTGCCGGATCTGCCGTCGACGTGCCGTGCTGAACGGTGCAGGAGGTGAGGAGGGTGCCCGGTCGCGAGGAACTGCCGTCCACCCTGGAGCGCTCCCCGGCGGGGGCGCAGCGCACGTGGATCAAGGCGCACGACTCCGCCGTGCGGCAGTACGGGGAGGGCCAGCGCGCCCACCGCGTCGCCTACGGGGCGCTGAAGCACAGCTACGAGAAGGTCGGCGACCACTGGGAGCGCAAGGAGGGCGGCCGCAAGGGGCCGTCGGATCCGCAGTCGGCCCGGCCGCGTCAGCGCGGCGGCCGCAGCGGCCAGGGCGTCGACGAGCAGGCGTCCCGGCAGCACCTGTACGGGGTGGCGAAGGAGCTGGGTATCCAGGGCCGTTCGCGGATGGACAAGGCCGGGCTGCTGGCGGCCATCAGGAAGGAGAACCGCTCCCGTACCCGCTCCGCCCGCCGCCGCTGACGCAGGCCGCGCAAGCGGCGCAAGCGGCGTGCGGGCCGTCCGGCCGGTTTGCCGGGCGGTCCGCACGCCGCTGCGTGCGTCGTGGGTCAGCCGGCGGGCTGCCGCTCCTCGGCCCCGCCCGCCTCGCGTTCCAGCTCCGCGTCGAACTCCAGGCCCAGCAGGATCGCGATGTTGGAGATCCACAGCCAGACCAGGAAGACGATGATGGCGGCGAAGCTGCCGTAGGTCTTGTCGTAGCTGCCGAACGAGGCGACGTACAGGCCGAAGGCGGCGGAGGCCGCCAGCCACAGCAGCACGGCCAGCAGGCTGCCGGGCGTGACCCACCGGAAGCCGTGCCGGACGTTCGGGGCCGCCCAGTAGAGCACGGCGATGACGAGCGCGACGAGCAGCAGCAGCACCGGCCATTTGGCGGTCTGCCACACCGTCACCGCGGTGTCGCCCACCCCCAGGATCTGCCCGGCCCGGCGCGCCAGCGTCCCCGTGAAGACGACGCCGACGGCGATGGCCCCGGACAGCAGGACGACGGTCAGCGTCAGCGCGAGCCGCGCCGGCAGCGTCTGCCACGGCGGCCGCCCCTCCCCCACCCCGTACAGGGCGTTCGCGGCCCGCATGAACGCGCCGACGAAACCGGAGGCCGACCACAGGGCGAGCAGCACGCCGAAGGCGAGCGCCACCCCGGCCGCGCCCTGCCGGCCCTTCATGTGCTCCAGCATCGAGGTGAGGGTGTCGCGGGCGGGCCCGGGGGCCAGCGTGCCCACGTTGTCGATCATCGGGTCGATGGCCGAGCTGCCGATGACGCCCAGCACCGACACCAGCGCCAGCAGCCCGGGGAAGACGGCCAGCACACCGTAGTAGGTAAGGGTGGCGGCCCAGTCCGTTACGTTGTCGGCCCGGAACCGCTTGCCCGTCCGCTTCAGCGCCTGCCCCCACGAGCGGCGGCCCGGAAAGGCCGGCCCCGGGGCGCCCGCCCCGCCGCCGGGGCGGGCGCCCGCGGCGTCAGTCCCCATGGGCGCCGCCGGTGCGCTCGCGCACGCCCCGCGCCGCCTCGCGCGCGGCCTCCCGGGCGTTCTCCTGGGTGTGCTCGCGCAGGTGCTGCATGGACTGGCGCGCCGAGTCCTTGGCGGGCCCCACGTAGGGCTGGGCGCGGTCGGCGGCCTTGGCCGCGGCCCGTTCCTCCGCGGAGGTCTCGGGCAGCGCCGCGCCGGCCAGCACTCCGGCACCGAAGGCGATGAGCCCGGCGGTCACCGGGTTGCCCTCGGTCTGCCGCGCCGCCTGGCCCGGTGCGCCGCGCGCGGTCTCGCGGATGTGCTGGCCGGTCTGCCGGGCCTGCTCGCCGCCCTGCGAGGCGGAGCCGGACATCCGCTCGCGCAGGCCGTGCGTGCCGCCGCGGAAACGGTCCGCCTGGTGGCTGGCCTTGCCGCGGAAACGGTCCGCCTGGCGGCTCGCGGCCTTGCCCGGGCTGACGCGGTCGGCCAGCCGGTCGAGGTCGGCGGTCAGCTGCTCGCGGGTGCGGGTGATCTCGTCTCTCAGCTGCTGCGGTGACGTGCCCATCGCGCGTTCTCCTTCATGGATGCCAGGGTCTGGTCGGGTTTGGGCGACACCCGCCGCATGCGCGAGCGCGCCATCAGGTACAGGGCGGCGCCGATCACGGCCCAGACGAGGGTGACGATCAGCGCGGCCCAGGCCGCGTCCATGACGTTGTCCAGCGCCGCCCACGCCGTCAGCGACAGGAAGACGGCGACCATGTACCCGGCGAACCCGGCGCCGCCGAACATCCCGGCGGCCTTGCCCGCCGACGCGGCTTCCTGCCGCATCTCGGCCTTGGCCAGCTCGATCTCCTGGCGGAACAGCGCCTGGACGTCGGAGGTGACGGCCGAGACCAATGAGCCGATCGAGCCGTCGTGCGGGCGCTCCTCGCGGGTGTGCTGCTCGGTGGTCGCCATCAGCCTTCCTCCTTCCGGTGCGCGGTCTGCGCCAGGCCGGCCTTGGCCACGCGGCCGAGCGCGAAGCCCGCCAGGGCCGCGCTGCCGAGGAACGCCGCCGGACGCTCGCGGGCGAATCCGCGCAGGTCTTCGGCGACCCCGCCGGTGCCGCGCTGTTCGAGGTAGTCGGCGGCGCGGTGGCCGCCGTCGGCGGCACGGGAGACGAGGCCCCGTGCGGGCGAGTCGCCGGGCGCGCGCTCCGCCATCCCGGCCAGGTCGTCGGCCCACTTCCGCACGGTCGCCGCGGCCTGCTGGGCCTGCGCCTCCCCGGGCGGGGAGTGCTCCTGCCCGCCGGACCCGGTCTCACCGCCGGCCGGCCGCGGCTGCCCGGACTGCTGGGGCTGCGGTGGTTCTGTGCTTCTGGGGGTGTTGGGGCTCTGCGTCATGGGTCTCTCCGTGTGACCTTGTCGGGTGCCCCGGCGCGGGGCGACGCAGGGCGGGTAACCGCCCCCTGACGGACAAAACAGCACAGAACCCCCGGCGTGGCGGGGCTCCGGCGCCCGCCGTTACCGCGCGCCGCGGTCCCGTTCCCCGGCGAGGCGCTGGGCGAGGTCGTCGCGGACCAGGCCCGCGCGGTGGACGGCGCCCGTCCGGTAGGCGGTGCGGCCGACGACCTGTCCGGCGATGGGGGCCGTCACCATCTGGAAGACCACCACCAGCACGAGCACCGTGGCGTACCGGGGCGGCAGCCGCACCGCCGTGCCGAACAGGATCAGCAGCAGCCCGAGGTTCTGCCCCTTGGCCGCCGCGTGCAGCCGCCCGAGGGTGTCGGGGAACCGCAGCAGCCCCACCGCCGCCAGCAGGCACAGCACCGCGCCGGTCAGCAGCAGCACGGCGCAGACCACGTCACGCACCGCGTCCAGCACCCCGCTCACCGCAGGTCCTCCCGCTCCTCCACCAGGTGCGCGGCGGCGACCGTGCCGACGAACGCCAGCAGCGCGACGACGACGAGCAGCACGGCGGCCCGCGGCTCGTCCAGCACCAGCAGCCCCACCGAGATGGCGCCCACGATGAGCGTGATCACCACGTCCATGGCGATGATCCGGTCCAGCAGCGCCGGACCGCGCACTGCGCGGACCAGCGTCAGCGCGCCCGCCGCCGACAGCAGTGCCAGCACAGTGACGTACACGGCGGTCACGCGCCGCTCCCTTCTCCGGCAGCTCCGGCAGCTCCGGCAGCCCCGGCAGCCCCGGCGGCCCCGGCATCCCGCGGGCGGTACCCGAGCGCCCGCACCACCTCCCGCTCCGCCCGGCGGACCTTCTCCCGCCGCGCGGCGACCCGCCCGCCGCTGGCGGGCAGCTCGTGCACGTACAGCAGCAGCCGGGCGCGGTCGATCTCCAGCACCATCGACCCGGGCGTGAGGGACGTGAGCAGCGACGTCATCGTCACCACCAGGTCGCTGTCGGCGCGCAGCGGCACCTCGACGACGGCGGAGCGCACCCGGTCGCCGTGGCGCACCACCGCCCACGCCAGGGCGACCGCCGAGCCGGCGGCGTCCGCGAGCAGCCGCAGCGCCAGCTGGGCCAGCGGCAGCGGGCGCGGCACGACCAGGGGCACCACGCGCGGCATCGGGAACGCCGCCACCACCCCGACGGCCACCGCCAGGCCGCTGAGCAGCACCGCGGCGCTCAGCGTTCCCCACAGCAGCAGCCACAGCAGCAGCAGCCAGGCCACCAGCGGCAGCCGGTGCCAGGAGGTCATCCGGTTTCCTCTCCCTCGACGGCGGCGCGGTACTGCTCCGGCCGCAGCAGCTCTCCGGCGGCGCGGTCGGCCGCGTCCGCCAGCGGCCCGGCGCAGACGGCGACCGTGACGCCCGACAGCACCATCACGGCGCTGGCCGCCACCGTCAGCGGGGGCGGGCGGCGGGCCCGCCCCGACGCCCGCGGCACGGACTCGTCCGACCAGAACACCGCCCGCCACAGCCGGAGCATCGCGTACAGGGTCAGCAGGCTCGTCAGCAGCGCCGCCCCGGCCAGGACGTACCCGGCGGCGCCGCCGTCCGCGGCCGCCGCACGCAGCAGCGCCAGCTTGGCCACGAAGCCGGAGAACGGCGGCACGCCCGCCAGGCTCAGCGCCGGCAGCAGGAACAGCGCGGCCAGGGCGCGCGGCGCCAGGCCGCGCGCCCCGCCCTCGGCCATGCGGTGCAGCGCGGACGTGCCCGTCACGGCGATGACGAGCCCGGCCACCAGGAACAGCGACGCCTGCACGATGATGTGGTGGACGACGTAGAGGATGCTGCCGGCCAGCCCCGCCGCGTCGAACAGCGAGAGCCCGAAGAGCATGAAGCCGACATGGCTGACCAGCGTGAACGACAGCAGCCGGTTGACGTCGTCCTGCGCGAGCGCGCCGAGGATGCCCAGCAGCATCGTGACCACGGCCGCCACCGCCACCACCGTCCAGGTGTCCTCGCGCGGGAACAGCAGCGTCTGGGTGCGGACCATGGCGTAGATGCCGACCTTGGTCAGCAGCGCCGCGAACACGGCGGTGATCGGCGCGGGCGCGATGGGATAGCTGTCGGGCAGCCAGAAGTGCAGCGGCACCACGGCGGCCTTGATGCCGAAGACGGTCAGCAGCAGCAGGCTCAGCGCGGTCCGCACCCCGGGGTCCAGGGCGCCGGTGCGGGCGGCCAGCTCGGACAGGCCCACGGTGCCGGTGGCCGCGTAGAGCAGGCCCAGCGCCGTGAGGAACAGCAGCGAGGAGGTCAGGCTGGTGAGCGTGTACGTCATGCCCGCGCGGGCCCGCGCCTGCCCGGAGTTGAGCGTGATCAGCACGTAGGAGGCGGCGAGCATCACCTCGAAGGCGACGAAGAGGTTGAACAGGTCGCCGGAGAGGAACGCCAGGTCGATCCCGGCGATCAGCAGCAGGTAGGCGGGGTGGAACGGGCCGGGCGCGGTGTCCGCGTCCTCGCCCGTGCCCTGCCCGAGCGCGAACAGCAGCACGGCGAGGGCGACGAGCACCGACACCGTCAGCAGCAGCGCGGCGAGCAGGTCGGCGACGAGCGCGATGCCGATCCGGGCCCCCCAGCCGCCGGCCGCGACCACGACCGTGTCGCCCGCGGCGACGACGGCCAGCAGCCCGACCGCGCAGCCCAGCGCGGCCAGCAGCACCAGCACCGTCAGCAGCCGCTGCGCGGCCGGGCGGCGGGAGAGCACCGGCGAGACGCCGGCGGCGAGAAGCGGCAGCAGCACCGGCAGCGAGACCAGGGGGGTGGCGCCGGGGGTCATTCGATGTGCTCCTCCTCGCGCTCGGCGACGCTGCCGATGAGGCGGTCCTCCAGGTCGTCCCGCACCTCGTCGTGGCCGGTCAGCCGCCAGGAGCGGTAGGCGAGGGAGAGGAGGAAGGCGGTGAGGCCGAAGGTGATGACGATGGCGGTCAGCGCCATGGCCTGCGGCAGCGGGTCGGCGAGCGGCTCGCCGCGGCCGCCGGCGTAGCCGCCGAGCACCGGGGCGCGGCCGGGCGGGCCGGCGCCGGCGAGCAGCAGCAGGTTGGTGGCGTGGCCGAGCAGGATGACGCCGAGCAGTGCCCGGGTCAGCGAGCGCTGGAGCAGCAGGTGGGTGCCGGCGGCGAACAGGCCGCCGATCGCCAGCGCCATCACGAGGTTCAGGGTCGTCATCCGCGCTGCCCCTCCCCGTTGCCCCCGCGGTCCCCGTGCCGTACCCCGGGGCTGGCCGCCGCCTCGTCCGCCAGGCGCTGGTCGTGGGCCGCGGCCACGCCGGAGGCGGCGAGCAGCTTGAGGATCACGCCGGTGACCAGCACGAACACGCCGGTTTCGAACAGCAGGCCGCTGCTGGCCTCGACGGTGCCGATGACCGGCACCTCGGCCGTCCAGGTGGCGCTGGTCAGCGGCTCCTTCCCCAGCGCCAGCGGCACGGTCTCGACCAGCGCGGCGGCGGCGAGGCCGCCCCCGGCCAGCACGCCGGGGTCGATGGGCACGGCCAGGCCCAGGTCGGCCCGGCCGCCGACGAGGAACCGCAGCACGAACGCCTGCCCGGCGACCAGGCCGGCCGCGAAGCCGCCGCCGAACCGGTCGTGCCCGGCGACCAGCAGGTACACCGCCAGCACCAGGATGGAGAAGAACAGCGGCCGGGCGGCGACCTCCAGCAGCACCGACCGTTCCGCCGCCGGCCGCTCCGCCGCCCCGGGCAGCCACTGGGCGCGCGGCTCGTCCCAGTGCGCGGCCGGGGAGCGCTGGAAGCCGGGCAGGCCGACCGCGGCGCGCCGCGGCGGGCGCGCCGGCCCCAGGGCGGGGCGGGCGGGCGCCGGGCCGGCGCCCCGCCCGCGCCACACCCGCACCAGGCTGATCACGCCGACGCCCGTCACGAACACCACGGAGATCTCGCCCAGGGTGTCGAGCGCGCGGTAGTCGCTGATCACCGAGTCGACGACGTTCCCGCCGCCCTTCTTCGCCGTCTCAGCGACCTGGTCCTCCGACAGCGCGGGCTCCTGCCGGGCGTGGGTGGCGGTGAGCGCGAAGAGCGTGGCGAAGACCCCGACCGCCGCGGCCACCGCGGGCCGCACCCAGCGGGTCGAGGCCGGGTCGCGGCGCACGGGCGTGAACAGGGGCGGCAGGCGCCGCAGCACGAGCACCATCACGACGAGCGTCAGCGACTCCACGAGGAACTGCGTCAGCGCCAGATCCACCGCGCCCTCCACGAAGAAGAACGCCCCGACCCCGTAGCCGGCCGCGCCGGTCAGCAGCACGGCGGCCATCCGCTGCCGCGTCAGCGCCGCCGCCGCGGCGGCCCCCAGCACGACGGCCGCCAGCGGCAGCTCGGCCACTGACCACCACAGCGTCAGGTCGTCCACCGGCGCGAGCGCCCCCAGCAGCGGCACCCCGGGCAGCAGCACGACGGTCAGCAGGATCGCCGTCAGGTACACCGGCAGCGAGCCGACCTGCGTCGCCCGCGTCACCCGGATCGCCGTGATCCGGACGCCCTTGAGGGTCCGGGAGTAGCCGCGCTGCGCGTCCGGCAGGCGCGGCAGCCGCGCGGCCAGCCGGCCCAGCGGCCCGCGGCCCAGGTGGAGCGCGGCGCCGCCGGCCAGCGCCACGGCGGTCAGCGCCAGCGGCACCGTCAGGCCGTGCCACGGCTTCAGCTCGTATCCGGCGCCCGCGCCGTGCGGCAGCGCGTCGGCGTAGGGCACGACGAGGTCCGCCACGGGCGCGGTCCACAGCCCGGCGGCCGCGCTCAGCGCGGCCAGCACCGCCGCCGGGAGCAGCAGCCCGGCGCCGGCGTGGCCCGGCCCGGCGGGTGCCGCCGGCTCCGGGGTCCGTGCTCGCTCCGGCTTGCGGGCGAAGGCACCCCACAGGAACCGGGCGGCGTTCGCGGCCTTCAGCGCGGACCCGGCCACCAGGCCGGCCAGCACCCACGCCTCGCCCGGCACCTCGCCGTGCAGGAACGCGTCGAACCCGGCGTCCTCGGCGAGGAAGCCCAGCAGCGGCGGCACCCCGGCCATCGAGGCGGCGGCCAGCGCCCCGGCCGCCAGCGCCCCGGGCAGCCGCCCGGCCAGGCCGGACAGGAGCCGCAGGTCGCGTGTGCCGGTGGCGTGGTCGATCAGCCCGGTGATCATGAACAGCGCGGCCTTGAACAGCGCGTGCGCCAGCAGCATGGCGGCCCCAGCGAGCGCGCCGGTGCGGGTGCCCGCGCCGAACAGCACCAGCAGCAGGCCCAGCTCGCTGATGGTGCTGTAGGCCAGCAGCCGCTTCAGGTCGGTCTCCCGCAGCGCGCGCCACGCGCCGATCACCAGCCCGGCGGTGCCGACGGCCAGCAGCACCGGCCGCCATGGCGCGGCGTCGGCGAAGCCGGGCGACAGCCGGGCCACCAGGTACACGCCCGCCTTCACCATGGCGGCGGCGTGCAGGTAGGCGCTGACGGGCGTGGGCGCGACCATGGCGGCGGGCAGCCAGCCGTGCAGCGGGAACTGCGCGGACTTCGCCAGCGCCCCGGTGAGGATGAGCGCCAGCGCCGCCGTGACCGCGCCGCCGCTGGGCGGGTCGGCGACGATGGCGGCGAGCGAGTAGCTGCCGGCCCGTTCCGCCAGCAGCACCAGGCCCAGCAGCATCGCCAGCCCGCCGCCCGTGGTGACCAGCAGCGCCTGCCCGGCGGCGCGGTGGCGTTCCTCCCCGCTGTCGCGTCCGGCGATGAGGGCGAACGAGGCGACGGTCGTCAGCTCCCAGAAGACGTACAGCACGAAGACGTTGTCGGCGAGGACGAGGCCGAGCATGGCGCCGGAGAACGCCAGCAGCAGCCCCGCCTCCCGGCCGCGCTGCTCGCGGTAGTAGGCGGCGGCGTAGGCCAGCACGAGGGCGCCGACGCCGCTGACGACGCAGACCATCAGCAGCGCCAGCGCGTCCAGGCGCAGCCCGAAGCGCAGGCCCAGCGCGGGGGCCCAGGACAGCTGCGAGGTGACCGGCCGCCCGTCCAGCACGGGCCCGGCGTGCGCCAGGGCGTAGCCGAGGGCGGCCAGCGGCGGCAGCGCGGCCACGGCCCACAGGGCGGGCCCGCGGAACCAGGCGTGACGGGAGAGCGGCGGCAGGGCGGCGGCGACGGCGAGGTGGGCGGCGACCAGCGTCAGCATGCCCACGCGCCGTTCCGGCCTGGAAGTGGAGTGTGCATCGCGTCAGGTCACCAGGGTCTGTGGGGCGGTCTCCTCGGGATCGGTCCCGGCCCGCCTCGTCTGGCGCCGCGGGCGGCGGCGGCGCTGGCGGGCGAGCGCGAGCGGGCCGCCGTCGCGGCGGGCCTGCCCGGCCGGGGCCAGCATCTCCCAGCCGGACGGGAGGCTGGCCGGCGCCACGCGGAGGCGCCGCGAGTCGGCCGGCAGATTCAGGCTTCCGCCGCTGAGGTGACCGGTGCCCGGCGCGGCGGGGCCGGGGCCGGAATCGGGGTCGCGGTCGGCGCGGTCTGCGTGGTCTGCGTGGTCTGACAAGCGGCATCCTCCGGTCGCGGCTGCCCAGGTTTCCCCCGCTGGCCGGCGGGAAACCGCCGCGCGGCAGGTGTAAAACGGCGGGGCGCGTGTACTCGGCGGGCATGAGACATGCCAGTGGGCACCACAGGACGGGGGTGCCCGACCCGGACCCGGGCACCACGGCGGGCCTTGAGCGGGGCGGCTCGGTGCCGCCGGGCGAGACGCCGCCGAGCGAATCGAGCACCTCGGGAGCGGGTCCGGAGGAGACCCATAACCCGGAGCGTGGCTGGGCGGCGGCGCCGCTGGCCGTGATCGGGGTGATGGTCGTCCTCGTCGCGGCGTTCTTCTTCGCCTACGCCGTGGTGATCGCCCTGTGAGCCGCTGAAGGGAGGCGGGTGCGAAGTGCACGAGGTCTCGGATGAACTGTGGAACGAGTTCCACCGTGTGGTGAACATGACGTCCCGCGAGCTGAGCGAGTGGCTGCGGACGAGGCCGGCGGGCGAGGACAGCGAGGAGCTGCCCGAGGACGCCTTCACCGGCAAGGGGCGCCAGGTGCTGGAGATCCTCGGCAAGCGCCGCCGGGACCTGACCGGCGAGGACATCCGCACCATGCGGCAGGTGGTGCGGATGGTGCACGACGAGCGGCGCGAGGACCTGGCCCCCAAGGCCGGGGAGGCGCACTGGCGCCACCGGCTGATGGCCGTGGGCCATGATCCGCTCAAGCCGGCCTGACCGGCGGCGCCCGCTCGCCGCCGGTGCGCTGGCGGCCCTGCCGGTGCTGGCGGGACTCGCGGGGCTGGCGGGATGCGCGCCCGGCGGCCAGGAGGACGCGGCCGGCCTGGCCGCGGCGGCGTTCCTGCGGGCGCTGCGCGACGGCGATGAGGACGCCGCCTGCCGCGCCCTGGCGCCGCGGGCCCGGCAGGCGCTGGTGAGCGCCGCGAAGGCGCCCTGCCCGCAGGCCCTGGCGGAGGCGGCCCGCAGCGCGCTGCCCGCCTCGGCCGTGCGGCAGGCGGCCGTGCGGGAGGTGGACGTGTGGGGCCGGGAGGCCCGGGTGACGGTGCGGGGGGACACGCTGTTCCTCTCGCGCTTTGACGACGGCTGGCGGGTGACCGCCGCCGGCTGCCGGGCCCGGCCGTCCGCGCCCGGCTACGACTGCGGGATCCAGGGGAGCTGAGCAGGCGATGGCCACGGTGCGCGCGCTGTTCACGCTCTGCCTGGTGCTGGTCGTGGCCGGCCTGGCGTACTGCACCGCGCTCGGCCTGCTGCACCGGTGAGGTGAGGCGGGTGCGGCGGCTGACCGGGGTGCTCCGCGACAACGGCCTCAGCCTGGCGTTTGCGGCGGCGTTCCTGCTGGTCCTGGCGGCCCAGGCGCTGGCGGGGCACGCCGAGTACAACCACACCCGGGCGGCCGGCGGCCTGGACCAGGTGACGCTGGGCGCCTACCTGACGACGTCCGACTTCGCCGTGGACGTCACCGAGAACTGGCAGTCCGAGTACCTCCAGTTCTTCCTGTACGTCTACGCGACGGTCTGGCTGGTGCAGCGCGGCTCCCCGGAGTCCAAGGCGCTGGACCGGGCGGGCCGGGAGACCGGGCGCGAGCAGCTGCTCGGGCCGCACGCCCGGCCGGACTCCCCGCGCTGGGCCCGCGCCGGCCGGTGGCGGCAGGTGCTGTACGCCAACTCGCTGGGCCTGGTGATGGGCGCGCTGTTCGTCTTGAGCTGGCTGGCCCAGTCGGTCAGCGGCCTGGCGGCGTCCAACGAGGAGCGGCTGCGGCGGTTCCAGGCGCCGCAGTCCTGGGGCGACTACGTGCTGTCGGCCGAGTTCTGGGGCCGGACCCTCCAGAACTGGCAGTCGGAGATGCTGGCGATGGTCTCGATGGTGGTGTTTTCCGTGTACCTGCGGCAGCGCGGCTCGCCGGAGTCCAAGCCGGTGGGCGCGCCGCACGACACCACCGGCATGGGCGGCTGAGCCGGAGGGTGCCAGGCATTCCCCGGCCGGAACGGGTAACCCGTCAGGTCTCCGGAGGAACGCAAGAGACACCGCAGGGCGCATCACCGGAAAGGACCCGCTGTCATGTCCGCCTGGGGCCTGCTGGCCGGCGTGCTCGGCTACGTGGCCGTCACTCTCCTGACGGCACGCGCCGCCTACGGCGGGCAGCGCGCCCGCACCCTCGAGAACGAGGCGCGGTGGCACGGCGCAGACGGCCCCATGGCGCGGTACGGGGCGAACCACCAGGCGAGCGCGCGGACCTCCCAGTGGACCTCCCAGCGGACCTCCAGCGGAAAGGAGCGAGCGCGATGACGACGCCTCGGCCCCAGCCGGAGCCGATCCCCCCGAAGCCGACGCCGCCGCCCCAGCCGGACGGCCCGAAGCCCGGCCATCCGCCGGGGCCCGGACCCGGCCCCGACGTCCCCAAGCCGCCCCCGGCCCCGGACCCCATGCCGGACCCGAACCCCACCGATTCGCCCTGCCGCTGAAGGGCAACGAACGGGGCAGGTCCCCCGCCATCCGCCGCCGCGTGGATCACGAGGGAATGGCGAGCCCGTGGGGCTATTCCGGGACTCGCTGGTAGGCGGCCAGCGTGGCCTTGTTCGTTGACGCGTCCTGGCAGATGGCCTCCCAGGGGCCCGTGTTGACGTCCATTTCCTTTCCGGAACCGACCCGCTTTCCTGCCCTGCGCCGCCCGGTCGGCTCGATGAGCATGTGTACGGCCCCGTGGTACCGGGCCCCTCGGTAGTAGCCGTCCTCAGCGGTCTGCTCTGCCCAGGTACCCGTGATGACGTTCCCCGCCACGGTCAGATCCATGCCGAGCTGCGAGTCTGCCGATCCTGGAATGCTGCGGACCGTCAGGCGACTGCCGTGCTGGAGAACGACGACATAGTGCAGCCCGGTGTGCTGCCGGACGGGGGCCTTTGCGGGAGACCGAGTGTTGTTATTGACAGGGGCATGTCGTTACCGAAGGGTAGGGCGCGTCGCGTGCGGCGCCCCGCCAGCGGGCGCCGCGCATCGCCGCTGCGAACGGAGAAGTCTTGTTCAAGCGATTCGTCCCTCCCGGGCGGCGGGGCACGGCCGCCGCGGCCGTCGCGGCCGTCGCCGCGCTGCTGGCCACGGCGCAGCCCGTCGCCGCCGCCGACACCCCCGCCGCGCCGCTGTCTGACGCCTTCGGCGACGCGGCCCGCGAGTACGACGTGCCCCGGGACCTGCTGGTCGCGGTCGGCTACGGCGAGACCCGCCTCGACGACCACGACGGCCTGCCGAGCCAGGCCCGGGGCTACGGCGTGATGCACCTCGTCAGCAACCCCACCCACCAGACCCTGGCGCTGGCCGCCGAAGAGACCGGGCTGCCCGCCGCCGAGCTGCGCCAGGACACCGCCGCCAATATCCGCGGCGGCGCGGCCGTGCTCCGCGCGTACGCCGACGAGCTGGGCCTGTCCGCCGCCGAGCGCGACGACCTGGGCGCCTGGTACGAGGCCGTCGCCCGCTACAGCGGCGCCCGCGACGACGCCGCCGCACGGCTGTACGCCGACGCCGTGTACGACCTGCTGGAGCGCGGCATCCACGCGTCCGCCGACGGCGGCGGCACGGTCACCGTCGCGCCGCGCCCGGTCGACCCCGACCGGGGCCGGTACGCCTCGGTGGACCTGGGCGTGTTCAGCGAGGACTACCCCGCCGCCCGCTGGGTCCCGGCGAGTTCCGCGAACTACCAGACGGGCCGCTCCCAGGAGATCAGCGCGGTCGTCATCCACGTCACCCAGGGCTCGTACGCCGGCACCATCAGCTGGTTCCAGAACCCGGAGTCACAGGTCAGCGCCCACTACGTGATCCGCTCCTCCGACGGCGAGGTCACGCAGATGGTCCGCGACCAGGACACCGCCTGGCACGCCCGCTCCGGCAACGCCTACAGCATCGGCATCGAGCACGAGGGCTGGGTCGACGACCCGGCGTGGTTCACCGACTCCCTGTACCGCTCCTCCGCCGCGCTGACGCGGCACCTGACCGAGCGGTACGGCATCCCCCGGGACCGGGAGCACATCCTGGGCCACGTCGAGGTGCCGGGCAACGACCACACCGACCCGGGCCCGAACTGGGACTGGGACTACTACATGCAGCTGGTGGGCGGTGACGCGGGCGATCCCGCCCCGCCGCTGGACTTCGACGCCTACCCGGACCTCGCCTCCGGCGCGACCGGGCCCGAGGTGGAGGCGCTCCAGTACCTCCTCAACCAGCACGGGTACGGCGCGGGCGAGGTCGACGGCGACTTCGGCCCCCGCACCGAGGAGGCCGTCCGCGCCTTCCAGGCCGTCGTCGGGCTGAGCCCCAGCGGCCAGGTGGACCAGCGGACGTGGACGGCGCTGCTCGCGGCCGGCGCCACGCCGCTGCTGAGCGAGGGCAGCACCGGCGAGGCCGTCTCCCGGCTCCAGCGGGCGCTGACCGCGGCGCTCGGCGAACCGGTGTCCGTTGACGGCATCTTCGGGCCGGAGACCGACGCGGCGGTGCGCGCGTACCAGGACAGCCGGGGCCTGGACGTTGACGGCGCCGTCGGCCCGGAGACCTGGGGCGCGTTGCAGTCCGGCAGCTGAGGCGGCCGCCGGCCGCGGCCCCCGGGCGGGCCCGCCGCAGGGGAACATCCCTCGCCTGGCCGCGTCACCGCCGCCGCACCGGGCGGCGCTGGCGCGGCCGGCGCGGCCACGGGGGATGCCAAGCCCCCGTCAGCCGGCCGCCCGGTACCCGCCGCTGACCTGCGGCCAGCGCAGCAGCGCGCCCAGCCCGCCGGCCGGCGCGCCGGCGTGGCTGCCGCCGGCCGGCGGCAGCGGGATGACCTCGGCGCCGGTCGCGGCGGCGGAACGGATCAGCGCATCATCGGCGCGGGCCCGCGCGGGCCGCGGCTCGCCCAGGTACTGCGACTCGCTGCGGCGCACCGCGAGCTGGTCGGGCTCAGGCCCCACCCACACGTCGTGCCGCAGGTCGCCGCCGCCGGGCCGCACCAGCAGCGCGGCGATGCGGTGCTCGCGGGCCGCGTCCACCAGCGCCGGCACGCCCTCGGCGGCCTCGGTCAGCCCCTCGGCGCTGTCGGGCACACGGGCGGCGAGGAACCGGTCGAGCGCCTCGTCGGCCTTCCGCCGCGCGTGCGCGGCGCGGGCGGCCTCGATGTCCTCCTCCAGCCGGGGGCTGCGGGCGCCGGCGGCCCGGCCGCCGTGGCGGGACTCGACGGTGACCTGCTGGAGTTCGGGCGGCAGCCGGTCGAAGACGGCGCGGCGCTCGCGGGGGTCGCCGGCCAGCACCAGCACCTCGGCGCCGGCGCGCGCCGCCTCCTCGGCGAGGGTCTCGGCGATGCGGGTGGCGTTCTCCTCCCAGGTGTTCTCGACGGCGAGCTGGAAGTGGCGCTCTGACCAGTCGGCGGAGGCGGTGCGGTGCAGAGGCCAGGTCTGGCCGGTCACCTGCCCGGCGTGGCCGGGCCTGCCGGAGCGGCCGCGCAGCTCCAGGTCGGCGCCCTGCCGGTCGACGTAGGCCACCAGGCACGGCGGCCGCTGGCTGGCGAGCGCGGCGAGCGGCCCCACGTGCGGCAGCGGCGCCCAGGTGTCCAGGCCGGGCGGCGGGGCGGCGGCGAGCGGCACCTGAAGCACGGCCTCGCCGCCGGTGGCGAAGACGGCGTGGCCGGGCGCGCCGGACGGCTCCAGCGCGGCGAGCGACTCCCGCACCGCCTCGCAGGTGGCCGGGTCCGCGCCCTGCGCGGCGAGCCGGTCGCGGGCGTCGCGGGCGATCAGCTCCTGCTGGCGCGCGGCGTCCTCCGTGTCGTGCGCGGTGTCCGCGTACGCCGAGGCCCACGGGCCCGGGCGGTGCAGCAGCGGGTCGAGAAACGCGAGATCCATTGAGTCCCTCCTGCTAGCTCCCCCGCCGGGTACCCGGCGGGGGACGTCAGACACGGTGCGGGCCGCGGCGGCGGGCCGACAGCGGGCTGGCGAGAGACTCCAGGGAGCGCTGCTCGGCGGGCAGCGCCAGGAACACCGCCACGAGCCCGGCGGCCGTCATCACGCCGGCGCCGAGCTGGAACGCCAGCACGGTGTCGGAGACGACGCCGCTTTCGGTGAGGTCCGCGAAGACCAGCGGGCCGGTGATGCCGCCGACGGCGGTGCCGACGGCGTAGAAGAACGCGATCGCCAGCGCCCGGGTCTCCATCGGGAAGATCTCGCTGACGGTGAGGTAGGCGCTGCTGGCCCCGGCGGAGGCGAAGAACAGCACGGCGCACCAGCAGGCGGTGAGGGTGACGGCCGACAGGTGCCCGCCGTCGAAGAGCGCGGCGGTGCCGAAGAGGAGGACACCGCTGGCCAGGTAGGTGCCGGAGATCATGGGCCGCCGCCCGACGGTGTCGAAGAAGCGGCCCAGCAGCACCGGGCCGAGGAAGTTGCCGACGGCGATGACGGCGAAGTAGTAACCGGTGTGGTCGGAGGCGGTGTCGAAGAACGTCGTCAGGATCGCGCCGTAGCCGAACGTGATGGCGTTGTACAGGAACGCCTGCCCGATGAACAGCGACAGCCCCAGGGTGGTGCGGCGGGGGTAGCTGCGGAAGACGGTGCGGGCGATGGTGACGAAGCCGATGGACTCGCGCGGGCTGATGGTGATGCTGCCGCGCGGCTCCGGCAGCGGGCGGCCGGTCTCCTCGGTGACGCTCCGCTCGACGCCCGCGACCAGCGCCTCGGCCTCGTGGCCCCGGCCGTGGATGAACATCCACCGGGGCGACTCGGGCACGTTGCGCCGCACCAGCAGGATCACCAGGCCGAGCACGACGCCGAGGGCGAACGTCAGCCGCCAGCCGAGTTCGGGGGGAAAGAGCGAGGTGTTGAGCAGCAGCACGGACAGCAGGGCGCCGAAGACGGCGCCGAGCCAGTAGCTGCCGTTGATGATGAGGTCGATCCGCCCCCGGTACCGGGCCGGGATCAGCTCGTCGATGGCCGAGTTGATCGCCGCGTACTCGCCGCCGATGCCGAAGCCGGTGAGGAACCGGAAGAGGAAGAACCACCAGGAGGAGAACGCCAGGGCCGTCAGGGCGGTGGCGCCCAGGTAGACGGCCAGGGTGATCAGGAACAGTTTCTTGCGGCCGAACCGGTCGGTGAGCCAGCCGAAGAACAGCGCTCCGGAGCAGGCGCCCGCCACGTACGAGGCGGCGGCGATGCCGGTGACCTCGCCGGTAGTGATGTCGAGGCCGCTGTCCTCCTCGGCGAGGCGGCTGGCGATATTGCCGACGAGCGTCACCTCCAGGCCGTCGAGGATCCACACGGTGCCGAGGCCCACGACGATCATCCAGTGCCAGCGCGACCAGGGGAGGCGGTCGAGCCGGGCGGGGACGTCCGTGGTGATCAGTTCCTCGCCGTCAGCGGCGTGCGGGGTGCTCATCGCCGGTGCCGTTCCGTCAGGCGGCGGGGTTATAGGCCGTGAAGACCCGGGTCATCCCCTCGATGAACTGCGGCAGGTCATCCGGCTTGCGGCTGGTGACCAGCGTGGCGGGCTGCGCGTCGCAGACCACGACGGGCTCATCGACCCAGGTGGCGCCGGCGTTGCGCAGGTCGGTGGCCAGGCTGGGCCAGGACGTCAGGGTGCGGCCGCGGACGACGTCGGCCTCGATCAGGGTCCACGGCGCGTGGCAGATCGCGGCGACGGGCTTGCCCGCCTCGAAGAAGGAGCGGGCGAACGCCACGGCGTCGGCGTCCATCCGCAGCGCGTCGGGGTTGGCGACGCCGCCGGGCAGCACCAGGGCGTCGAAGTCGTCCGGCGACGCCTCGGCGGCGGTCTGGTCGACGGGGAACGTGCCCGCCTTGTCCAGGTGGTTGAACGCCTGGACGCTGCCGGGCCTGGTGGAGATGACCTGCGGGGTCTCCCCGGTCTGGGACAGCGCCTCCCAGGGCCGGGTGAACTCGATCTGCTCGACTCCCTCGTGTGCCATGAGGAACGCGATGCGCATGACGGCTTCCCTCCGGTTGCGGGTGGGTGCGGGCTGCGGTGCGCGGCCGGCGCGGCGCGGCGTCAGTCCCCGCCGCCAGCCCCGCCGCCGTGCTTGCGGCGGCGGCCCCGGCGGGGCAGGAACTCCTGTGCCTTGGCCTTCAGGCCCTGCCGGACCACGGCGCCGCGGTCGCTGTCGCCCTTCAGCAGCGAGGCG
Source organism: Streptomyces sp. 7-21 (assembly GCF_016741785.1). Classification (GTDB taxonomy): domain Bacteria; phylum Actinomycetota; class Actinomycetes; order Streptomycetales; family Streptomycetaceae; genus Streptomyces. The sequence goes on along the minus strand of NZ_JAERRL010000001.1, from coordinate 111,348 downwards.
GCGGCCGCCTCCATCTGCTCCCAGGTGACGTGCGGCGGTATCGGCGGCACCGCCGGGTCGGTGACGAACTCCACGACGGCGGGCCCGTCGGCGGACAGGGCGCGCTCCCAGGCGGGCGTCACCTCCCCGGGTGTCTCGACGCGGATGCCCGTCAGCCCCAGCGTGCGCGCAAACGCGGCGTACCGCACGTCGGGCAGGCGCTGGGAGGGCAGGAACTGCGGGGAGCCGCTCATCGCCCGCATCTCCCAGGTGACCTGGTTGAGGTCCTGGTTGTTCCACACGGCCACCACCAGCCGCGGGTCCTGCCACTCGTGGCGGTACTTGGCGATGGTGATCAGCTCGGCGAGCCCGTTCATCTGCATGGCGCCGTCGCCGACCAGCGCCACCACGGGCCGCTCGGGGTGGGCGAACTTGGCGCCAATGGCGTACGGCACGCCGCAGCCCATCGTGGCGAGCGTGCCGGAGAGCGAGCCGCGCATCCGGCCGCGCATCGTCAGGTGGCGGGCGTACCAGTTGGCGACGGAGCCGGAGTCGGCGGTGAGGATCACGTCCTCGGGCAGCAGCGGATCGAGTGCGCGGGCGACCAGCTCGGGGTTGACCGGGTCGGCCGCCACCCGGGCGCGCCGCGCCACCGCCTCGCGCCAGCGCTCGACGTTGGCGATGACGGCCTCCTGCCAGTCGCGGCGCCGCTTGCGCCGCAGCGCCGGCAGCAGGCGGCGCAGCGTGTCGCGGGCGTCGCCGACGAGGTTGACCTCGAACGGGTAGCGCATGCCGATCATGTGCGGGTCGCGGTCGATCTGCACCGCCCGCACGTCGCCGAAGTCCGGCAGGTACTGGCTGTAGGGGAAGCTGGAGCCGATGGTCAGCAGCGTGTCGCAGTCCCGCATCAGCTCGTAGGAGGGGCGGGTGCCGAGCAGCCCGATCGCGCCGGTGACGTAGGGGATCTCGTCGCTGAGCACGTCCAGGCCGAGCAGCGCCTTGGCGCCCCCGGCGCCGAGCACCTCGGCGGTCTCGGTGACCTCCTGCCGGGCGCCGGCCGCGCCCTGGCCGACGAGGAGGGCGACGCGCTCGCCGGCGTTGAGCACGTCGGCGGCGCGGCGCAGCGCCTCGCGCGAGGGCTCGGTGGTCCACTCGCTGTGGTCGAGGCTGGAGGGGACCATAGTGAAGGCGTGGCCCGGCGGCTCGTAGTCCAGCGCCTGCACGTCGGCCGGGATGATCACGGCGGTGGGTGCCTGCCGCGCGTAGGCGGTGCGCAGCGCGCGGTCCAGGACGTTCGGCAGCTGCTCGGGGACGGTCACCGTCTGGAGGAAGTCGGAGGCGACGTCCTTGAACAGCGCGGGCAGGTCGACCTCCTGCTGGTAGGAGCCGCCCATCGCGGAGCGGGCGGTCTGGCCGACGAGCGCGACGACCGGCACGTGGTCGAGCTTGGCGTCGTACAGGCCGTTCAGCAGGTGGATCGCGCCGGGGCCCGACGTCGCCGCGCACACACCGACCCGGCCGGTGAACTTGGCGTAGCCGACGGCCTCGAACGCGCTCATCTCCTCGTGGCGCGCCTGGACGAAGCGGGGCCGGTCGCCGGCGCGTTCCCAGGCGGCGAGCAGTCCGTTGATGCCGTCACCCGGGTAGCCGAAGACCTGCTCGACGTCCCAGTCGCGGAGCCGGGCGAGGACGAAGTCAGCCACCTTCTCAGTCATGGCGCCACGGGTTACCTGGCCAGGGGCGCGGAAACCTGGGGTTTGCCGGGCGGCGTCACGGGCACACGGACTCGTGTGCTTCGGATCGCAGGCACGTCCGCGGGAGCGGTGGCTCCCCGCTGGCGCGTGCCGCGCCGGGGCCGGCTCCCGCGGTGAGACATCCGGTCACCGAGAAGGGAGCGTGGTTTCCCATGCCAGCAGCACCCGCAAGGACCGCCCGGCGAACGCACCGGCACCGCGACGCGCCGGACACCGCGGCGGCGTTCCGCCGCCTGGCCGTCATGCCGGCGGGCACCGGACGGGACGCGCTGCGCGACGAGATCGTGCGCGCCTGGATGCCGGTGTCCGCGCGCATCGCGCGGCAGTTCCGTAACCGCGGCGAGGACCTGGCGGACCTGGAACAGGTCGCCCACGTGGGCCTGGTGAAGGCGGTGCGCCGCTACGACCCGTCGGCGGGCCCGGCGTTCGAGAGCTACGCGGTGCCGACGATCACGGGTGAGATCAAGCGCCACTTCCGCGACCACATGTGGGACGTGCACGTGCCGCGCCGGGTGCAGGAGCTGCGGAACCGGGTGCGCGCGGCCCGGCACGAGCTGACGCGGTCGCTGGACGAACGCGGCCCCGGCGTCGCCGAGATCGCCGCGCACACCGGCCTGACGGCCGGGGAGGTGAGGACCGGCCTGTCGGCGCTGCGCAGCTACCGCGTGCTGTCGCTGGACGCCGGGCTGTCCGGCTCCGGCAGCGGCTACTCGCTGCTGGACACCCTCGGCAGTCCGGAGCCGGCCTACGACCGGGTGGTGGACCGGGAGTCGGTCCGGGACGGCCTGCGGGAGCTGCCGGAGCGGGAGCGGCGGATCCTGTACCTGCGGTTCTTCTGCGGTCTGACGCAGCGTCAGATCGCTGGGGAGCTCGGGGTGTCACAGATGCACGTGTCGCGGCTGCTGAGCCGCACCTGCGCGCGGGTCCGGCAGCGGGTGGAAGCCGGCCGTGCCGCCTGACGACGGGCACGGCACGCGCCGGGAGACGCTCCGGGAGCGTGACGACCGGAACTTCCAGGAGCTGCTCCAGGAGCTGCGGGTGACGCAGACGGGGGTGCAGATCCTCTTCGCGTTCCTGCTGACGCTGGCGTTCACCGAGCGGTTCGGGGAACTCGACGGCGTGCAGCGCGCGACCTACCTGGTGACGCTGGTGCTCGCGGTCACGGCGACGGTGCTGTTCACCGCGCCGGCCGCGCTGCACCGGGCGCTGTTCCGGCGGGGTGCCAAGCGGCTGCTCGTGGAGGTCTCCTCGCGGCTGGTGAGCGCGGGGCTCGCGGTGCTGGCGCTCTCGTTCGGGGTCGCTGCTGCTGGTGGTGGACGTCATCTACTCCCGCCCGGCCGGGATCGCGGCGGCGGCGGGGGCGCTGCTGCTGTGCCTGGGGCTGTGGGGCGTGATGCCGCGCCTGCTCAGACGGCGGGGTGACGGCCGTCCTCCTCCGCCGTGAGCGCGAGCGCGAGGTGGCGCGAGGCCCGGTCCATCACGGCCGCCTCGGCGAGCGCGAACGGCTCGCGGTCCCCGGCGCGGACGAGGGTGAGCACGCCCAGGACGCCGCCGCTCCCGGCGGGGGCCGGCAGCGGCACGCACAGCACGGACGTGCCCTCGACGAGGGCGAGCAGCGGCGCGCCCGCGCCGGTCTCCCCCAGCGCGCCCGGGTCCTCGGGCCGCACCCGCAGCACGCACGCCGCCGTGCCGGCCGCCTCGCCGATGAGCGGGGCCCGGCCCGGGTCCTGGGCGGCGACGGCGGCGGCAGCGGACTCCTCCCCCGGCGGCGGCAGCACCAGGGCGCGGCGCGCCGGCCCGCCGGGCGGCGTCACGTCGGCGATGACCCAGTCGGCGAACCGGCCCGCCAGAACCGCGGCGGCGCGGGCGAGCACCGGCCCGTCGCCGTGGCCGGGGCCGCGCAGCAGCGCCGTGGTCAGGTCGTCCAGCAGGTCCAGCAGCGCGGTGTGGCGGGCGGCATCGCCCGGTGGGTCCGGCCGGCGTTCCGGGCCGGGCCGGCGGGGCGCGGGCACGGCGGCGCGGGTGGCGCTCAGCACGCACAGCACGGCGCTGCGGCGCTCGCCGGACGGCCGCACGGCGGTCAGCGTCACGCCCGTGCGGCCGGCCTGGTGGAGGTGGGCGACGAGGCTGCGGTCGCCCTCACCGCGCGCCACGGCCGCGAGGTGGCTGCGCAGCACGGCGCGGGCGTCGTGACGGAACGACGCGGACAGCGGGCGGCCAGTGGCGTAGCCGGCGCGCAGGCCGAGCAGCCGGGTGGCCGCGTGGTTCAGGCGCCGCACCACCCCCTCGGCGTCGGTGACGACGACGGCGGCGGGCAGGCGCTGGAAGACGGTCTTCAGCAGCTGCCGCTCCCGTCCTCCGTCCGGTCCCGGACCGGAGCGGGAGCGGTGGGCCGCCTCCAGGCGTTCGAGGCGGGGCCACAGCACGCCGGCGACGTACTCCAGCTCCATGAGCGCGCTGTCGAGGGTGGCCGCACGGTCTCCCGTGGGCAGGGCGCGTGCCGCCCGCAGCTCTGCCACCCGCTCACGGAAGCCGCCAAGCTCCGCGCCGATCCGTTCGGTATCGGCCATACCCGAACAGTACGACGCCCGGGACCCGCGGGGCGGGGTGAGGACGAGTTCCTCAAGGCTTCTCCATGGGCGTGAACGCCGGCGGGACGCCGGGCGGCGGCACCCGGTTCACAGCTTCCCGCCGATGGTCTGGAGGAACTCCTGCCAGGAGGCGGCGAAGCGGTCGACGCCGTCGCTCTCCAGCACCCGCACCACGTCGTCGTAGGACACGCCGGCGGCGGCCAGGTCGTCGAGCGTCTGCTGCGCCTCCTCGTAGCCGCCGCGCACCGTGTCGCCCAGCAGGCGGGCATGGTCGGCCACGGCCTCCAGCGTCGGCCCCGGCATCGTGCTGACCACGCCGGGCGCGACCAGCTCGTCGACGTACCGGGTGTCCGGATAGGACGGGTCCTTCACGCCGGTGGACGCCCACAGCGGCCGCTGCGGCCGGGCCCCCGCCGACGCCAGCGACTGCCACCGCTCGGTGGCCAGCGCCCGCTCGAACAGCTGGTAGGCCAGGCGGGCGTTGGCGATCGCGGTCCGGCCGCGCAGCACCTGCGCCTCGGGGGTGCCGAGCTTGTCCAGCCTGCGGTCGGCCTCGGCGTCGACCCGGCTGACGAAGAACGACGCCACGGAGCCCAGCGAGGACAGGTCGCGCCCCTGCTCGCGGGCGCGCTCCAGGCCCGTCATGTGGGCCTCGATGACCTGCTGGTACCGCTCGAGGGAGAAAATCAGCGTGACGTTGACGCTGATGCCCTCGGCGAGCGCCGCGCTGATCGCGGGCAGCCCCTCGGGGGTGGCGGGGATCTTCACGTACATGTTGGGCCGGTCCACCAGCCACCACAGGGTGCGGGCCTCGGCGAGGGTCGCCTCGGTGTCGTGCGCGACGCGCGGGTCGCACTCCAGCGACACCCGGCCGTCGAGCCGGTCGGTCTCCTCGTACACCGGGCGCAGCAGGTCGCACCCCCAGCGCACGTCGTACGCCGTCAGCAGCCGCGCCGCCTCCTCGGCGCCGACGCCGCGGCGCGCCAGATCGGCCAGCTGCCCGTCGTAGGCGTCGCCGGCCCGCACCGCCTTGGCGAAGATCGTGGGGTTGCTGGTGACGCCCACCACGCCCTTCTCGCGCACGAGCCGGTCGAGGCCGCCGCTGGCCAGCAGGTCGCGGCTGAGGTCGTCGAGCCAGATGGCGACGCCCTCGTCGGCAAGTCTCCGCGTGTTTTCGCTCTGCGTCATTGGTTCACCTGTGCTCCCGACTCGGCACCAGCCTTTTCGCGATGGCCGCCGGGTACCCGCCCGCCGCGCACCGAATCGGCGGGGCGCCAGCGCCGCGCGCCCGTGCTACGCCGCCCGGCCGCCGCGCCGGGCCAGCTCAGGGGCGTCGGTGTCCAGCGGCACGGCCTCGGCGCCGACCATGCCCAGCTGCACGGCCTGCCGGGGCAGCAGCGCCTCCAGCGCCCAGTCGGCCGCGACGCGCACCCGGTTGCCCGGCAGCACCGACAGGTGGTAGCCGCGGGTGACGAGCCCGGCCAGCGGCCCGGACAGCGGCACGTGCAGCGGGTTGGCGGCGGCGGAGAACCCGCCGAGGTCCACGGCGAAGCCCTTGTCGTGGTGCTCGTAGGCCTGCGGCTGGCCGATGCCGTAGCGGGCGGCGACGTTCACGGCGGCGGTGCGGCCCTGCCGCCAGGCGTGCTGCGCGGTCATGGGCGTGAACTGGCCCGGCCGCGTCACGTCCGGCACGGCGGCGGCGTCCCCGCACGCGAACACCTCGGGGTGGTCCGGCACCGTCAGGTGGCGGTCCACGACGAGGCGGCCGCGCTCGACCGGCAGGCCGAGCCCGCTGACCAGCGGGTCGGGCCGCACGCCCACGCACCAGATCAGGCTGCGGGTGCCGACATACTCGCCGGTGTCCAGCAGCACCCCCTCGGCCATGGCCTCCTTCACGGAGGTGCCGGGGCGCACGTCCACGCCCCGGCGCCGCAGCACCCGGTCGGCGGTGCGCGACAGCCGCTCGTCCAGCTCGGGCAGCACCCGGGGCGCGATGTCCAGCAGCAGCCAGCGCGGCTGCGGCACCGGCCGCGGGCCCCGGTGGCGCGCGGCGACCGAGGCGGTGAACAGCTGGCCGTGGGCGGCCACCTCGGTGCCGGTGTAGCCGGCGCCGACGACGACGAAGGTGGACCGGTCGCGGCGCTCGTCCTCGTCGTCGGCCTGGGCGGCGAGCTCGAGCTGCCGCACCATGTGGTCGCGCAGGTACAGCGCCTCGGGCAGGCCCCGGAAGCCGGTGGCGTGCTCGGCGACGCCGGGGATGGGCAGCAGCCGGTTGACGCTGCCGACGGACAGCACGAGCGTGTCGTAGCCCAGGGAGCGCTCGCCGCACTCGGGGTCGGTGTACCGCACGCGCCCCGCGTCGAGGTCGACGCCGGTGGCCTCGCCGATGACGAGCCGGACGCGCGGCAGCGTGCCGGTGAGCGACACCGTGACCCGGCGGGCCTCGAGGATGCCGGCGGCGACCTGCGGCAGCAGCGGCAGGTAGAGGAAGTAGTCGGTGGGGTTCAGCACCACGACCTCGGTCTGTTTGCCCGCTCTGCGGGAGAGGGTCCTGGCGGCCTGGTAGCCGGCGAACCCGGCGCCCACGATGACGACGCGCGACCTGCTCACGTTCCACCTCCACAGTGCGACGGCGGACGGCGAGTACCCGCGGTGCCCGGCGTCACACGGCGGCCCGCGTCAGGCGCCCTGGAGTTCGCGCTCCCGCTGCTTGCGGTTGTGCTTCTTGATCCCGGCGTGGAGGTCGTTGGGATTGTCCGGCATCAGCAGGGTGCCGCCCGGCGCGCTCTTGCCGGTGGCGGCCCGGTACACGCCCCGGGCGAAGTCGGTGCAGTTGTACTGGCCGACGTGGTAGTCGCTGCGCTCGTGCTTGCGGATGTAGGCCAGGGCGCGCTGGTACTGCTCCTCGGTCAGCTCGACGGACATGGAGGAGGTGGCCTGCTGGGGCTGGTCCTTGTCCTTGATGACGCGCCCCGGCACGCTCCGGAACACCGATTCCACGGGCCCGGCGGGGTAGAAGCCGACGGAGAAGTGGTACCGGCCGTCGCGGTAGAACGTCACCCACGAGTGGCCGACCCGGCCGTCGGCAAAGTACTGCGGGTCGTCGAAGCTGACCTCCTTGTGCGCGTGCAGCGCGAGCGTCATGGTGCCGCCGTCGCTGGGGGGCAGCTCCAGGCCCCCGCCGCCGCCCGCCGCCTGCGGGACCGCCGGTGCCGGCGGGGCCTGCTCGGCCGGTCCCGCCTCGTCGCCGGGTTCGGGCGCGCGGGTGAAGCCCTGGGTCTCGGGGTCGTAGATCCAGCCGCGCGCCTCCATGTTCCGGATGGCCTGGGCGCGCGGGTCCCACCGGTCAGGCATGCGCTGGACGGCGGCCGGCGCGCCGCGCCGCTGGGCGACGGCCGCGGCGGTGGCCGCGTTCCCGGCGTGCTGCTGGAGCGCGCGCACGCCGGCGGGCGTGAGGACCGGCCCGGCGGCGGCGTGCGGCACGCCCGGAGCGGCGGCCCCGCGCCCAGCGACGCGCGGGGCCGCGCCGGGAACCGGCGGCCGATCCCCTTCGCGTATCCGCTGCCTCATCAGCCGCCCCTTCCCGCTCTCCGCCCGGGACCCTCTCACGGCGGCGGGCGAGCCGGGGAGGCCGGATGGTGCTGGTCTTCGGGGCAGCACGTGCCTGCCCGCCAGGGCAGCCGCCGCGCCCGTCCGCCTGCCCCGTGCGGACCGGCGCCCGGTCCGTGCCGAGCGGTCCGGCATCCCCGCCGTCGCTGATACATTCCTGTCTCACGAGAAGGGGATCTGATGCAGATGCTGCCGAGCGATGCCGCCTCCTCGATGCCGCCGCCCAGCACCTGGCGGGCAACCGCAGCGCTTCGCTCGCCGAGATCGCGAAGGCCGCCGGGGTCAGCCGCGCGACGCTGCACCGGCGCTGGCCCACCCGCGAGGCGCTGCTGCGCGCGGTCGGCCAGCGGGCCGTCGAGGTCCTCGACCGGCTGCTCGCGGACGCCCGCCTGCCCGACGGCGCGGGCCCGGAGGAGTTCGATGCCGCGCTGGAGCGGCTCATCGAAGGGCTCGCTCCCGCGATCCACCTCTACGGCTTCGCCAGCCACGAGCCGCAGCTCCAGGCGGACCCGGGGCTGACCGCCGCCGTCGCGGAGCAGGACGAGCGGGCCCTGCGGCTCCTCGCCCAGGGCCAGCGGCTCGGCCGGCTCCGCTCGGACATGCCTCCGGCCTGGCTCTGGCACAGCCTGTGGGGACTGCTCGAAGCCGCCTCCTACGGCGTCCGCGAGGGCCACTTCGGCCACCGCGAGGTGCGCCGGCTCGTCACCCTCACCTACCGCACCGGCAACCAGCCCCCGCACTCCTGAGAAAGCACCGTGAGCACCCGCACCCCCCGCACCACCGGCACCGCCGTCACGGAAGAACAGCGGCGCGTCCACGACCGCCGCTGGGTGATCCTGGCGATCCTCTGCGGCAGCCTGCTGCTCATCGGGATGGACACCACCATCCTCAACGTCGCCTTCCCCTCCCTGGTCGACGACCTCCAGCCCAGCGCCGTCGAGCAGCTGTGGATCGTCGACGCCTACGCGCTCGCGCTGGCCGGGCTGCTGGTGACCGCCGGGGCGCTCGGCGACCGGCTGGGCCGCAGGCGCCTGCTGCTCACCGGCTTCGCGGTGTTCGCGGCGGCGTCGCTGGCCGCCGTCTTCGCCACCGCCGCCTGGCAGGTGATCGCCGCGCGGGCGTTCCTCGGCGTCGGCGGCGCGGCGATCATGCCCGCCACGCTGTCGCTGCTGCGGCACGTGTTCACCGATGCCCGGGAGCGGGCCTTCGCGTACGCCGTGTGGACCGCCGTCATCGGCGGCGGGATGGCGCTGGGCCCGGTGGTCGGCGGGCTGCTGGTGGTAAGGCAGGGCTGGCACTCGGCGTTCCTGCTGAACGTGCCGGTGGCGCTGGCGGTCGTCGTCCTCGGCCGGTGGCTGCTGCCGGAGTCACGGGCACCGCTCCCGGGCCGCTGGGACTGGCCGGGCGTCGCGCAGTCGGTCACGGGCATGGTGGCCCTGGTGGCGGGCATCAAGCTGCTGGGCGAGCACGGCCCGGGCGCCCCGGCGGTGTGGGCGCTGCTGCTGGCCGCGGCCGTGACGCTGACCGTGTTCACGCGCCGTCAGCTGCGGCTCGGGCAGGGCGGTACGGGCGTCCGGCCGCTGCTTGCGGTGCGGCTCTTCGGCGACCTGGCCTTCACCGTCGCGGTCGCCGCGATCGTGCTGGCGATGGTCGCGCTGGGCGCGGCGATGTACCTGGTCACGCAGTGGTTCCAGTACGCCCAGGGCTACTCGCCGCTCGAGGCCGGGATCCGGCTGCTGCCGATGCCGGTCGCGCTGATCGTCAGCTCCGCCGTCACTCCGAGGCTGATGCACGCCTGGGCGGTGCGGCACGTGCTCGGCTGCGGCCTGGTGCTGACCAGCGCCGGACTGGCGCTGCCCTGGGTGCTCCAGCAGGCGGGCCCGCTGGGCTACCCGGCCGTGGCGGCCTCGCTGGCTGCGTCCGGCCTGGGCGCGGGCGTGGCGACGACGACCGCCTCGGTGACGCTGATGGCCGTCACGCCCCGGGAGCACGTCGGCGGGGCGGCGGCCATCGACGAGACCTCCTACGAGCTGGGCACGGCGCTGGGCGTCGCGGTCCTCGGCAGCCTGGCCGCCGCGCTGTACCGGGGCCACCCCGGCGCCACCGGTGACTCCATCGGCGACGCGGCGCACCGGGCCGGGGAGCTGGCGGGACCGGCGGGCCAGCGGCTGCTGGCGGACGCCGCCGAGGCGTTCACGCGGGCCATGACCCCGGCGATCGCGGCGGGTGCCGCGCTGACGCTGCTCGCCGCGGCCGTCGCCTGGCGCTGGACGCCCCGGGATGTGAGGCCGACGTCGGGCGCGCACTGAGCCGGGCGGGGCCGGCTCCCGGGGGTGGCCGCGTCACTGGGCGGTCCAGCCGCCGTCCATCAGCGGCGTGGCGCCTCAGCATCACGAAAAAACAGACTCAGCGTCATGCCGCCCCGGCTCCCTCAACGGCGTCACCTCCCACCGCGGGCCGTCAATGCACCGCTCCCGGTTGCGGGCCGCGAGCGGACGCGCGCGATGCCCGCTCGATTCCGGTGATCTGTCCCGCCGCGCGCCCCGGCAGGCGCGACCTGGACGGCGCCCGCGCCCGTTGACAAAGCGGAGCGACGCTCCGGTACAGTGCATGCGGAACGTCGCTCCGCTTTCTGGCGGACCCGGCGTCACACCTACCACCCATGAGGGAGCGACGCGGCATGATTCTGGTCACCGGAGGACTGGGCTTCATCGGCACCCACACCGTGCGGGCCCTGCAGGACGCGGGCGAAGACTGCGTCCTGGTGCAGCGGCGCCGGGCCGAGGTGCCGCCCGGCCGCTTCGCCGCACCGGTCGCGGTGGAGCGCGCCGACATCACCGACCTGGACGCGCTGCTCACCATCGGCACCCGCCACACGATCACCGGCATCGTGCACCTGGCGGGTTCCATGCCCTGGCCGCCCGGCCCGGACCAGCCCGTCGAGCAGCCCGTCGATGCGGCCCGCCGGGCACTCGGAGGGCTGTTCAACGTCATCGAAGCCGCCCGGCAGTGGGGCGTTGGCCGCGTGAGCGTGGCGAGCACGATCGGCGTCTACGGTTTCCGCGCCGAGGGGCGGCTCACCGAGGACATGCCGGTGCAGCTGTCCTCGCCGCACCCCATCCCGGCCTTCAAGAAGATCGGCGAACTGCTCAACGGCCACCTCGCCGACGCCACCGGCATAGAGATCCTCAACCTCCGCATCTCCGGCATCTGGGGGCCGCTGGACCCGCACGGACCGATCTTCTTCGCCGCCCCCGAGCTGGTGCAGGCCGCCGCGCGGGGCCGGGAGCCGGACCTCAGCCCGCTCCCCGGGCCCGCCTACGCCGAGGACGCGCTCGACCTGTGCTACGCCAAGGACGCGGGCCGCGCCATCGCGCTGCTCCAGACCGCCGGGCACCTCAACCACCGCACGTACAACGTCGCGTCGGGCCGCGCCACCAGCAACGCCGAGATCATCGCCGCCCTGAAGCGGCACGTCCCCGGCGCCCGCGTCGACCTGCCCACCGGCGGCACCGCCCCCGCCCGGTACCTCGACATCAGCCGCCTGCGGGCGGACACCGGCTTCGCGCCCGCGTACGACACCGAGCGGGCGGTCGCCGACTACCTCGCCTGGCTCCGCGCGGGCAACGCGTACTGAAGCCCGGCGGCTGACCGCGCCCCCGGCCCCTGGCCGGGCCCCCACCGGGCCCGGCCAGGTCAGCCGCGTGCCGTGCACACGCCGCCTAGCAGGAGCCGTCGGACTCCGCCAGGCCGGTACCCGCGCCCGCCGTCCGGGCCACGATGGCCGGGACGCACTCGGCGTCGTCCAGCTCGTAGGAGTACGGAATGCTCACGCTGGTGGTCGACTCCGGGTCGGGGCCCGCCGGGCTGGTCTCGTCGCCGGGCTCGGACCAGGTCACGTTGTCGAAGATGTTGCCGCTGACCTCCCAGTACCCGGGCTCGTCGGTGTAGAAGGTGCCCAGGACGTTCCTGGAGTCCTGGAAGTAGTTGTTCTCCACCTTCGCCTGGCCGCCGGCACGGGAGTTGATACCGGACTCGTGCACGTCCGCGTAGTAGTTGTTGTACATGTGGGCGACGCCGCCGCGCAGCAGCGGAGTGCGGGAGTCGATGTTCTGGTACAGATTGTGATGGAACGTCACATACCCGTTGGACCGGTCGCTCTCGCTGGAGCCGATGAGCCCGCCCCGGCCGGAGTCCCGCAGGACGCTGTACGACAGCGTCACGTACTGGGTGTTGTTCTTCAGGTCGAACAGGCCGTCGTAGCCCTCGTCCTCGCCGCCCGACGCGATCAGCGTGGTGTGATCCACCCAGACGTTCCGGACGTCGCTCTCCATGCCGATGGCGTCACCGCCGTTGGAGGTGGGCGAGCCGGACTTCTTGACGTTCTGGATCGTCACGTTCTGGATGATGATGTTGCTGGAATCCCGGATGTGGATGCCGATCTGGTCGAAGGTGGCGCCGCTGCCGACCCCGATGATCGAGACGTTGCTGATGCCCTTCAGCTCGATCCGGTCGTCGTCGGTGTCGCAGCTGTCGCCGTCCACATCCGAGGTGTTGCCGTGATTGATGGTGCCCTCGACCTCGATGATCAGGGGCGTGTCCGTGCTCTCACGGCTGCACAGCGCCTGGTGGATCTCGGTACCGGTGGTGGCCCGGACCGTCTCGCCGCCCGCGCCGCCGGTCGTCCCGCCGTTCTCGGCCGCGAAGCCGGTGGCGCTGCCCGCCGCCGACGCCGTCTCCGGCAGCGACAGCGCCACGCCCGTGGCCGCCACGACGGCCAGCGCGGCCACGGCTCCCGGCAGCCGCCATGCCACAGATCGCTTCATCTCGTCTCCTCCTGCGCGGGCGGCGCACGGCACAAGCGGCTCCCGGCGCTGCCTCGCTGCGTACGGGTGGGGGTGCCAGGCCCGCGGGTCCCCCGGTCCGGCCAGGCCCTGTGAGCGTACGGGCGGAGAAGAGCACTGTTCAGCGCACCGCATGGACAATAACGAGCCAGCCACCCGCCGCCCGGGACCGGTCCCCGCCCAGTGTGCGTTCATGTGCCGCGGGAACGGACAAGCGAGCAGGGAGCAGCACATGACCGGACCGGACATGAGCGTCTTCGACGGGCGGCCCGCCAACGAGACCTACGCCCGCGTCCGGCGGCGGGTCGCGGCGGCGGTCACCGCGCTGCGCGAGGACGACGACGCGCGGCCGTCCCGGCGGCAGCGGCGGATCGCCACGCGCGCCGGGAGCGAGTCCGGCCGGTTCCTGGCGCCGCGGGACGAGATCGCCGTCGGCATGCGCACCGCCTACGTGCGGGTGATGCTGCTCAGCGGACGGTACCGCCGCGTGCGCCGCCACCTGGGTCCGGCGGTTACGGTCGCCCGCCAGTCCCTCGGCACGGACTGCGAGCAGTCCCGGCTGCTGCGGGCCTGCGGCACGCGCGCGGCTGAGGAGGTGGCGCCCCGCCACGACAGGGCCGTCACCGCGGCGCAGCGGCGGCTGGAGCAAGCCGAGCGCGGTGCGGGCCCCGCAAGCCAGGAAGCCATGACCGCCGCCCGCCGGCTGGCGGCCCGCTACCGCAAGGCGTTCCGCCTGCGTGACATGGCGGAACTGTACGAACGCACGGTCGCCGAGGCCCGCGCACGCCTGGGCGACGACCACCCCCGGTCCTCCGGGTTCGCCCTGGAGGGCGCCTTCGCGTGCCTGGCAACGGGGGAGACCGCCGCGGCTCTCCGCCTGTTCGAGTACCACTACGAGACGGAGGACTCCCGGCTGGCCGAGGAGCTGTCGCGGCACCCCGGCTCGGTCGATGCCCGGCTGGAACGCGCCCAGATGTGGCTGGCCCTGACCGAGTTCCTGCTCGCCGAGGGCACGGTGGACCGCGCCGAGCGGCAGGCCCGGCGGCTGCTGCGGCTCGTGCCGGAGCTGGTCGCCGAAGCGGGGGCCGGGGAGCAGATGGCATGGCTCGGCGAGCTGGAACACCAGGCGCACTTCGCCCTCGGGAACTGCCTCGCCGCACAGGACAAGTGGCCTGAGGCACACGACAGTTACCGCACGGCCTACCAGCGGCTCAACCCCGCCGACGCCAGGAACCCGCTGGCGGTCCGCTACTTCACCACCGTGCTCTTCTCCGGCCGCCGCTGGACGGAGTACTGACACCGCCGGTCCGCTCACCGCCCGCCCGCCGCCCGGGACCGGTCCCCTGCAGACGTGGGTTCATGGGAAGCGCACGGGGACAAGCAAGCGGGAGGGGCACGTGAGCGAACCGGGCATGAGCGTCTTCGACGAGTGGTACCCCTACGCGGCCTACGCCCGCGTCCGGGAGAGGGTCTCGGGGAGAGTGGCGGCGCTGCGCGAGGACGAGGACAGGGACGCGCGGCCGTCCCGGAATCAGCGGTGGCTCGCCACGATCGCCATCGGCGAAGCACTTAAGTCGCTGTCCTACTGTGACGAGGTCACCGTCGATGCCATGACCGCCTACGCGGCCGTCATGCTGCGCAGCGGACGGTACCGCCACATGCGCCCCGTACTGGGCCTGGCTCTCCGGCTCGCTCACCAGTCCCTCGGCACGGACAGCGAACCGTACCGGCGGCTGCGCGCCGCCACAGAACGCGCGGCCGAAGCCGTGGCATCACGCCACCACAGGGCCATCACCAGGGCGCGGCGACGGCTGGAACGGGCCAGACACCACACAGGCCCCGCCAGCGAGCAGACCCTCACCGCGGCCCGCCGGCTGGCGGACCGCTACCGCAAGGCGTTCCGCCTGCGTGACATGGCGGAACTGTACGAACGCACGGTCGCCGAGGCCCGTACATACCTGGGCGACAGGCATCCCAGAGCCTCCGCGTTCGCCGAGGCGGGCGCCTTCGAGTGTCTGGATGCCGGCGAAACCGTGGCCGCGCTCCGCCTGTTCGAGTACCACCTGGAGACGAAGGACTCCCAGCTGACCGACGTGCTGACGCTGGCCCCAGTCCAGGTCACGGATCACCTCCAGGCCGAAATCAACATATACCGCGTCTCTGCATGGTCAGTCCTGGTCGAATTCCTGGTCTCGGGAGGAGCAGCGGACCGCGCCGAGCGGCTGGCCCAGCAGGCGCTGCGGCTCTTGCAGGACCTCATCGCCCAGGAACGCAGGACGTCGACGAAGCGGCCCGGACGGCTGGAACATTCCGCGGTCGCCGAGAGCACGGCGGGCCGTGCCTCGCAGCAGGAGCCTGCACTGCTTTCGACCAACTGGAGTGTCCTGCTCCCCGGATCCGCTCGACAGAGCGGATGAAGCACCTCCACCGGCTGGAGCATGCAACATACTTCGCTCTCGGGAACTGTCTCGCCGCACAGGGCAAGTGGCCAGAAGCCCACGAGAATCACCGCACGGCCTACCAGCGGCTCAACCTCACAGACGCCGATTACCCGACAGCAGCCCAGTACTACACCGCCGTGGTCTTTTCCAGCCGCCGCTGGACGGAGTACTGACACCGCCAGTCGGCTCACCGCCCGCCCCGCAGCTCCGCGATGGTGGCGCTCTCGTGGTTCTTCCGCCGGACCTTCTCGCTCAGGTCGTCCGTACTGCCGGGCTCCCGACGGCCCGGCTGCGGCACCGCCGCGTTCTGCGCTCCCTGCTGAGACGCCTCCTGCCCGCTCACGGCCGCCGTTCACTCCCGTCGGTGCCAGCCGCCCGCAGAGCCAGCGCCAGCCGCCGCGCGTCGCCGACGCCCAGCGGGGTAATCACGACCGACTTCCGCATGGCGACGGTCGCCACGTACACGGGTGCCGAAATCCCCAGACGGGACAGCTCGGTACACAGGATGTCCCGTACGGCCTCCGCCGGGTCGTACCAGTCACACGAATGAGTGGGCGTCGCCATCGGCTCTCCCTTTCCGGTCCGTCATCACGTAATTACTAGGTTTCAGGCACCGGAAGCTCCTCGCCAGGGGCTCCGTGTGGCCGGTCGTGATGGCCTCAAACGCCGGTTCGAGAAGGGATGGCCGATGGCCCCTCGCAAGTCCGAGCAGAAACGGGTCGCCCCCGCCCGCCGCAAATACATGGAGGAGCTGCTTCAGCTCCGCGAGGAGTCCGGCATGTCACTGGGCGACCTCTCGGAACGCTCCACGTACGACCGCTCGTACCTCAGCAAGCTGGAGCGCGGCGAACGCCTCGGCGACCTGGAGACGGCCAAGCGGCTTGACGCCGTGTACGGCGCCAAGCGGACGCTCCAGAACCTCTGGCACCTCGCCAAAGAAGACGTCTACCTCGGCCGGTACCAGCGGTTCATGGAGCTGGAGTCGGAGGCCAACGTCATCCAGATGTATGTGCCGCAGACGATTCCTGGGCTTTTGCAGACCGAGGAGTACGCGCGGGAACAGCTCTGGTCCACACCGCACCGCCCTGACGAGGAAGGGCGCCTGGAGGAGCAGCTCGTCGGTCGCATGAGCCGCCGCTCGATACTGTGCAACGGCGACCGCCACGTCCATCTCAGGGTCATTCTGGACGAGGCCGCACTGCGCCGCCCACTACGCGACCCAGTCGCCTGGCACCGGCAGCTGGAACAGTTGCTCGCAGACGCACGACTACCGCACGTGACAGTACAAGTAGTTCCCTTCTCTGCGGGCATCCACGACCTGCTGGGCGGCACGCTGACCCTCCTGTGGTTGCCCGAAGGAGCCATCGCGGCATACCTGGAAAGCGGGAAATCAGGCGAAGTCCTCGAGGAACCGGCAGAGGTCGAAATGCTCAAGCTGTCCTACGATCAGGTACGAGACTTGGCACTGTCACCGTCGGACTCCTACGAGTTCATCAAATCCCTGTCGAAGGACGGCTAGTGATCATGCATTCCTCCCGGCACCACCTGAGCGACGCGGCGTGGCGCAAGAGCAGCTACAGCAACGGGGGAGCCAACAACTGCGTTGAGGTGGCCGACGGCATCCCCGGCACCGTCCCCGTCCGTGACTCGAAGAACCCCGGTCCTGCCCTCCTCGTCACCACCGGCGCGTGGCAGGCGTTCGTGGAGCACCTCAAGCACTGAGTCCGGCGGTCTCACCGCCCGCCAGCTGCCCCCGCGTTTCGACCAGCTCGGCGGCAACGTCCGCCAGCTTGCGGTTGCGCCGCTGCGACTGGCGCCGCAGCAGAGTGAACGCCTCACCGGCGTCGCAGCCGGTCAGGTGCATCAGGATGCCGCACGCCTGGTCCACCACCGGCCGCGTGCGCATCGCGGCGTCCAGCTGGTCCACCTCCGTCAGCGCCCGCTCGTACCGCTGGTCGCTGGCGAGGCCGCGCGCGGCGAGTTCCCCGATCAGCGCGGCGGCGCGCCGGGCGCCGCCGGTGACCGCGCCGGGGCGGAAGCCGCAGAGCGTGACGGTGACGGTCACCCCGTCGTACCGGAACGGCAGGGTCGCGCACGAGCGGACCCCGGCGTCGAGCGCGACGGCGCGGTAGGCGGGCCAGCGGTCGTCGCGGAGCAGGTCGTCGGCGCCCGCGGGCTCCCCGGTGCGGACGGCGGCGGGGATGGGGCCCTCGTCGCGCTCCCACTGCACGTGCAGCAGCGGGGCGAGGTCGGGGTGCGTCACCCCGGCGGGCGGCGGCTCGGCGGGGTCCGGCCCGGCGCCCGCCCCGGACGCGTCCAGCGTCATGGTGGCGACGGCACCGCAGGTCGCGGGCACGCAGGCCGCGGCCTGCTCGGCGAGGGCGACGAGCGTCCTGGCCGGTGCCGCCGCGTCCGGCAGCGCACGGCGTGACAGCTCAGGCATGCGGCTTCGCCTGCCCGGACATTCCCGGGAGAAACCCGCCCACCCACGCGTGAAGCCCGGTGCCGGGGGTACTCGGCGCGCGCACGCCGCTGACGCAGGTGCCGATCTCCGGGAGGAACCGCATGACCACCGCCCAGACCGATCAGTACATCGCTGAGCTGGCGCAGCAGCTGCGGGTGGACTCCGTCCGCGCCTCCTCCACGGCGGGCTCCGGCCACGCCACGTCGTCGCTGTCGGCCGCCGACCTGATGGCGGTGCTGGCCGCGCGGTACCTGCGGTACGACTTCAACTGGCCCGGCCATCCGGGGAACGACCGGCTGGTGTTCTCCAAGGGCCACGCCTCGCCGCTGCTGTACGCCTTCTGCAAGGCGGCGGGCGCGATCTCGGACGAGGAGCTGCTCGGCTTCCGCGAGCTGGGCAGCAGGCTCGAAGGTCACCCCACGCCCCGGCTGCCCTGGGTGGACGTGGCGACCGGATCCCTGGGCCAGGGTCTGCCCGTGGGCGTGGGGCTCGCACTCGCGGGCCAGCGGCTCGGCCCCGTGCCGTACCGGGTGTGGGTGCTGTGCGGCGACAGCGAGATGGCGGAGGGGTCGATGTGGGAGGCGTTCGAGCACGCCTCCTACGAGAAGCTGGCCACGCTCACCGCGATCATCGACGTCAACCGGCTGGGACAGCGCGGCCCGACGCGCTTCGGCTGGGACGTCGGCGCGTACGCGCGGCGCGCGCGGGCGCACGGCTGGCACACCGTGGAGATCGACGGGCACGACCTGGCCGCCATCGACCAGGCGTACGCGGAGGCCATCTCCGTGGCCGACCGGCCCACCGCGATCATCGCGCGGACGAAGAAGGGCCGCGGCGTGGCGGCGGTGGAGAACCTGGAAGGCAAGCACGGCAAGCCGGTGCCCGACGAGCGGGAGGCCGTCGACGAGCTGGGCGGCGACCGCGGGGTGCGGGTGGACGTCACGCCCCCGCCCGCCACGGCGGCCCCGCCGCGGCACGAGCCGGTGCAGGTGGCGCTGCCGCACTTCGCCCCGGGGGAGCAAGCGGCGACGCGCGACGCGTACGGGCAGGCGCTGACGGCGCTGGGCGACGCGCGGAAGGACGTCGTGGCGCTGGACGGGGAGGTGAGCGACTCGACGCGGGCGGAGTTCTTCGCGACGGCGCACCCGGACCGGTTCTTCGAGTGCTACATCGCCGAACAGCAGATGGTGGCAGCGGCGGTCGGGCTCCAGGCGCTGGGCTGGGTGCCGTTCGCCTCGACGTTCGCGGCGTTCCTGACGCGGGCGCACGACTTCGTGCGGATGGCGGCCGTCTCGCGGGCGGACATCTGCCTGTCGGGCTCGCACGCGGGCGTGGCGATCGGGCAGGACGGCCCGTCGCAGATGGGGCTTGAGGACCTGGCGATGTTCCGGTCGGTGCACGACAGCACGGTGCTGTACCCGTGCGACGCCAACCAGACGGCGTACCTGGTGGCGGCGATGGCGGACGCCACGGGCGTGCGGTACCTGCGGACCTCGCGCGGCAAGACGCCGGTGATCTACGGGCCGGACGAGCGGTTCCCGATCGGCGGCAGCAAGGTGCTGCGGGCGACCGACCGGGACGAGGTGACGATCATCGCGGCCGGGGTCACCGTGCCCGAGGCGCTGGCGGCGGCCGAGACGCTGGAGCACGAGGAGGTGCGGGCGCGCGTGATCGACCTGTACTCGGTCAAGCCGGTGGACGCGCCGACGCTGCACCAGGCGGCTGAGGACACGGGCTGCCTGGTGACCGTGGAGGACCACCGGCCCGAGGGCGGCCTCGGCGATGCCGTGCTGGACGCGTTCACGGACGGCCGGCCGGTGCCCCGGCTGGTGCGGCTCGGGGTGACGACGATGCCCGGGTCGGCCACGCCTGAGGAGCAGCTGCGGGAGGCGGGCATCGACGCCGGGTCGATCGTGGAGGCGGTGCGGCGGGCGCTGGCGGCCTCGCCGCGGCCTACCCCCGTGTGACCGCCGGGTCCTTGCCCCGCCCGGAGGCGTGCCGTCCGGTCAAAAGAACTGCGTGCGGCCCTAGTTGAGACAGAGGCGGGGTTGCGCCCGGGTCTAGGATCCGAGGTATGGACGACACGCAGCCCGGCACCGACGACGCCGCGCCCTACCGCGACCTGCACCTGGAGCGGCCGCACTCGGCCCGGATGTACGACTTCTTCCTGGGCGGCAAGGACAACTACCGGTCAGACCGCGACGCGGCCGTCAAGGTGGTTTAGGTGTACCCGTCGGTCTTCGTGACCGCACGGGAGAACCGCGCCTTCATGCACCGGGCGACGCGGATGCTGGCCGAGCACGGTATCCGCCAGTGGCTCGACATCGGTACGGGCATCCCGACCAGCCCGAACCTGCACGAGGTGGCGCAGCGCGTCGCCCCCGAGGCCCGGGTGGTGTACGTCGACAACGACCCGATCGTGCTCGCCCACGCCCAGGCCCTGCTGACGAGCACGCCCGAGGGGCGCACCGCCTACATCGAGGCCGACGCCACCGACCCGGAGGCGATCCTCGGCTCGCAGGAGCTGCGCGACACCCTCGACCTGACCCGGCCGGTGGCGCTGAGCCTGAACGCGCTGCTGCACTTCATCACCGATGAGATGGGCGCCTACGGCATCGTCAAGCGGCTGATGGACGCGCTGCCTTCCGGTTCGGCGCTCGCGCTCACCCACGGCACCGGCGACTTCGACATGGCGGTGATGTCGCGGGTCGTCGAGGTGTACGAGGCGGGCGGCACGGCGGTGCAGCTCAGGACGCGCGAGGAGATCGAGCGGTTCTTCGCAGGGCTGGAGCTGGCCGAGCCGGGCATCGAGGTCGCCCACCGCTGGCGTCCCAACGAGACGGACGTGCGGCTGCGGTCGATCGCGGGCCAGGAGACGGTCAGCGACGCGGAGGTCGGCCTCTGGGCGGGCGTCGGCTTCAAGCCGTGACGGCCCGCCGGTGGGCCACGCCGCCCTCCCGCCGCCACGGAGCGTGACATTTCCGGGCCGTAAAAGTCCCGGGTACCTTGGGTTTCCGCCGATCCGTACCGCGCTTCCCTCACCTAATGTGACGGTCCGGCCGGGCCAGGCCCGGCCTGCGACACGCACCACAGCCAGGAGGGTGAGCCATGGACGACGCGGCGCACGAGGCCGGACGGATACGGGACGCGCTGCTGACGCGGTTCGGGCGGCGCGGCTTCCTGACGGCGGCCACGGCGGTGACGGCGGCGGCGGGCGCGGGCCTCACGGCGGGGGCGCCCTCTGCCCAGGCGGCCCCGGCAGCACCGCCGCGCCCGGGGCACGGGCCGCGCCAGGTGCTCCAGCCGCACCGCGGCCCCATCCACGGCACGCACTACCTGCCCTCGCTGCCGGACCAGGTGCGCTGGGGCTACGTCCCCGCGCTCGGCGCCGAGCCGGTGCTGCGGGTGCGGTCCGGCGAGACCGTCACCGTCGACTCGGTCTCCCACGAGGGCCTGCTGGAGGACCAGGGCCGCGACCCGGAGGCGTACTTCACCGGGCACGGCGTGGACCGCGCGGACGTGCTGCAGGACGCCGTGGCGATCGCGCGCGCGTACGCGGGCCACACGCGGGACTTCGACGCCGACGGCCCGCACGTCATCACGGGCCCGGTGTTCGTGGAGGGCGCCGAGCCCGGCGACGTGCTGCGGATCGAGCCGCTGTCGCTGCTGCCGCGCGTGCCGTACGGCGTGATCTCCAGCCGTCACGGCAAGGGCGCGCTGGCGCGGCAGGCAGACGGCTCGGCACCGGACGGGATCACGCCCGGCGAGGTCATGCCGCCGGTCGGCACCGACGGCCGCGCCACCGGCGACCCGCTGCGGTACGGCAACGTCTCGGTGTTCACGCCGGTCGAGCGCGGCGAGGCGGTGCTGCCGCTCGGCGGGCAGGGCCGGGTGGCGTTCCCCCTCAACCCGCACATGGGCACGATGGGGGTGGCGTTCGCCGAGGCCCCGGCCGTCAACGCGCCCGAGCTGAACTCGATCCCGCCGACGCTGGGCGGCGGCAACCTCGACATCGCGCTGCTGGGCGACGGCTCCGCCCTGTACCTGCCGGTGCGCGCGGAGGGGGCGCTGTTCTACGCCGGTGACCCGCACTTCGCCATGGGGGACGGCGAGGTGGCGCTCACCGCGCTGGAGGGTTCGCTGCGCGCCACGTTCCGCCTGACCGTCTGCAAGCCGGGCTCCGGTGACGCGCCGCGGGTGGCGTTCAGCTACCCGTTCGGCGAGACCGGTGACGCGTGGCTGCCGGTCGGCCTGTCCGACCCGGACGGCGGCGCGCACGGGCAGGGCAGCGACCTGGACGTGGCGATGCGCCGGGCCGTGGTCAACGCGCTGGACTTCCTCCAGCACGACACGGGCATGGACCGGGCCACCGCTTACGCGTATCTGTCGGCGGCCGTAGACTTCCACGTCTCGCAGGTGGTGGACCGGACCGTCGGCGTGCATGCCCGCATCCCCAAGTCCCATTTCCCGCGCGGGCACTGGCGCTGACCGCACGGGTCTGAAGGGCACGGGCTCGGCTGGCAGACCGGTCATACCGCCCTGGACAGCGGACGCAGGGGGAACGTGTGACCGTATCGCTCTTGGCCACCGCCGTGACCGCGCTGGCCGCGCTGGTCCTGCTGGCTCGCTCCGTCACGATCGTGCCGCAGGGGTTCGTCTACGTCACGCGGCGGTTCGGCAGGCTCGCCCGGGCACTGGAACCGGGGGTGCGGCTGCGGCTGCCGGTCGCCGAGCGCCTCGCCTACCGCTTCCCCTTGCGGGAGGAGACCGCCGCCTTCCCGCCGCACCCGGTGGTGACGCGGGACCAGGGGCGGGTGCTGGTTGAGGTCCTGGTCTACGAGCGGGTCGCCGATCCGCTGGCCGCGGCATCCCGCTGGTACGAGTACACGCAGCAGCGGGAGCACATGGTGCACACCACGCTCCAGCGGACGGCGAGGCGCATGACGCAGGCCGAGGCGCTGGGCGCGTACGAGGAGCTGGACGCGGCGCTGCTGGCCGCGCTCACGGCGATGGCCGAACCGTGCGGCATGCGGATCACCCGCGTGGAGACCAAGCGCATCGAACCGGACCAGCCGCCGCGCGTCGCGAGCGGCACCGGGGACGGAGCGGCCCGGCAGCCGCGGCGCGCGGAGACCGCCGCCGCCGACGTGCCGGGCACCGCGCCGCTGCGCGACGGCGACCCCGAGCGGATCGGCCCGTTCACGCCGCGCGCCCGGCTCGGCGAGGGCGGCATGGGCACGGTGTACCTCGCGGCCTCGGCCGAGGGCGGGCTGGTGGCGCTGAAGGTGGTGCAGGAGCGGTTCGCCGCGGACCCCGCCTTCCGGCGCCGGTTCGCCCGCGAGGCGGAGGCGGCGCGCCGCGTCGGCGGCGAGTACACCGCCACCGTCGTCGGCGCCGACCCGGAGGGCGATCCGCCGTGGCTGGCCACGGAGTTCATCCCCGGGCCGACGCTGCGGGAGCTGCTGGAGCGGCACGGCCCGCTGCCGGTGCGCTCGCTGCTCGCGCTCACGGCCGGGGTCGGGCGGGCGCTGGTCGGCATCCACGCCTGCGGCATCATCCACCGCGATCTGAAGCCCAGCAACATCATCGTCTCGGCTACCGGGCCGCGCGTCATCGACTTCGGCATCGCCCGTCCCCTGGACGGCACGGCGCTGACCCAGACGCACCACGTCGTGGGCACGCCCGGGTTCCTGGCCCCCGAGCAGCTCACGGGCGCGCCGGTGACGCCCGCCTGCGACGTCTACGCGTTCGGCATGGTGGTCTGCCACGCGGCGGGCGTGGCGCCGTTCGAGGACGGCGAGGAGCGCTCGGCCGCGCTGCGGCAGCTGCCGTCGGCGCTGGCGCCGCTCATCTCCCGCTGCCTGGAGCACGATCCGGCGGCCCGGCCGTCGCCCGCCGAGCTGCGGGACGCGTTCGCGCCGGACCGCACCGCTGACTGGCTGCCGCCCGCCGCCCGCACGCTGGTGGACCTGCACGCCAGGTCGACCGTCGACGCGGTGCCGGGCGGCGGGCAGCCGCCGCACAACCAGGCTCAGAAGTCGTAGTCGTCGATATTGGAGGCGTCGAAGACGGTCGGCGGCCCCAGCACGATCTCGCCGTCCTCGCCGATGGTGTACTCGCCCAGCTCGCCCGCCGTGAACGTCTCGCCCTCGGCGCCGGTGATCTGGCCGGAGGCCAGCGCGGCTCCCGCGTAGGCGGCGAGGTAGCCCAGCTGCTCGGGGTCCCACAGCGCGAACGACTCGACGGTGCCGTCGTGGACGTACTCCCGCATCTGGTTGGGCGTGCCCAGGCCCGTCAGCGCCACCTCGCCCTGGTACTCGGAGCCCGACAGGTACCGGGCGGAGGCGGCCAGGCCCACGGTCGTCGGCGAGATGATGCCCGCCAGGCCGGGATAGGCGCGCAGCAGGCCCTGGGTCTCCTGGAACGACTTCTGGTCGTCGTCGTTGCCGTAGGCGACCGTCACCAGCTCGATGTCCTGGTACTCGGGCTTCTCCAGCTCCTCGCGCATCAGCTCGATCCAGGTGTTCTGGTTGGTGGCGTTGGGCGTGGCCGACAGGATCGCGATCTGGCCGGAGCCGCCGATCTGTTCGGCGATGGCGGCGATCTGGGTCTCCGCGATCGCCTGCGGCGTGGCCTGGTTGACGAACACGTCGCGGCAGTCGGGGCTGGCGTCGGAGTCGAAGGTGACGATGGCGGCGCCGGACTGGCTCGCCGACCGCAGCGCGCCGCACACGGCGTTCGGGTCGTTGGCGGCGGTGACGATGACGTCGGTCTGCTGCTGCGCCAGCACGTTGATGTAGCTGACCTGCGAGGAGGCGCCGGCCTCGGTGGGCCCGGTCTCCTCGAAATCGCCGCCGAACTCCTCGGTGGCGGCCCGTCCTCCGGCGCTGGCGACCGAGAAGTACGGGTTGTTGACCTGCTTGGGCAGGAAGGCCACCGACAGGCCCTCCTCGATGGGGGCGTCGGGGTCGGCCTCGCCGGCCGGGCGGTCGCTGCGCGCCCCGCTGTCGTTGCCGCCCCGCGTGGTTCCCCCGCAGGCGGCCAGCGCCAGGGCGGACAGCAGGGTGGCGGCGAGCGCGGCACCGCGCAGGGCTGAGGTGCGTGCGGGCATCGGCTACTCCTTCGCGTTGGGGGCTGGTCGGCGCAGGCGGGAGCGGGCCTGGGCGCAGGCGTGGGGGACGACGACGGAGGCGATCAGCAGGACGCCGGTGACCACGTCGAGCCGCTCGGCGGGAACGTCGGCCAGCTGGAGGGCGTTGCGCAGGGTGCCCAGCAGCAGGACGCCCGCGAGCACGCCGGGCAGCGTGCCCCTGCCGCCGAAGATGGACACGCCGCCGAGCAGCACGGCCGCCACGACGGCGAGTTCGAGCCCTTCGCCGTTGTCGGCGCGGGCACTGGCGTAGCGCAGCGTCCAGTACACGCCCGCCAGGCCCGCCACCGCGCCGGAGGTGACGAACAGCCAGAACGCCGAGCGGCGCACGGCGATGCCGGAGAACGCCGCCGCCTGCGCGTTGGCGCCGATGGCGTACAGCGCGCGGCCGAACGGCGTGGCGTGCAGCACGACGCCGAAGCCGGCGGCCAGCAGCAGCGCGCCGGCCATGGCCCACGGCAGGGCGGTGCCCGCGATGGTGGCGCTGGCGGCGTCGGTCCAGTCGAACGGGAAGTCGGCGACGGCCCGGTCGCCGAGCACCACGTACGCCAGGCCCCGGTAGGCGGCCAGCGTGCCGATGGTGACGGCGAGGGAGGGCAGCCCGAACCCGGTGACGCACAGGCCGTTGACCGCGCCGAGCAGCGCGCCCAGCACGATGACGGCGGGCACGATCAGCTCCAGCGGCCAGCCGCTGAGCCACAGCTGGCCCATCACGGCGCTGCACAGGCCGAGGACGGAGGCGACCGACAGGTCGATCTCGCCGGTGACGACGATCATCGTCATGGGGAGCGCCAGCAGCGCGATCGCGACCGCGTCCAGCAGCAGGAAGCGGATGTTCTGGGTGCTGGCGAAGCCGTCCACGAGCAGGCATGAGCCGAGGACGACGAGGGCGAGCGCCAGGCCGATGGCGGTGTCCCAGCGGGCCAGCGGGCTCCCGGTGCGGCGCCGGGCGGGACGTGCGGCGGGGCGTTCGGACGTGGCGGCGGGGCGGGAGGTGTCAGGCACGGTTCGTCGTCCCCCTTCGCGGGCCGGAGCGGACCGCGAGCAGGCGGTCCAGGGCGATGGCGGCGAGGATCAGCGCGCCGACGACGGCCTGCTGCCAGAACGGGTTGACGCGCAGCACCGCCAGCGAGCTGTCGATCGTGGTGAGCAGCAGGGCACCGAGGGCGGCGCCGGCGGCCGTGCCGCTGCCGCCGAAGATGGCGACCCCGCCGACCACGGCGGCGGCGACCACCTCCAGCTCCATGCCCTGGCCCACGGTGGCGTCCACCGTGCCGAACCGCGCCGCGTACAGCACCCCCGCGAGCCCGGCGAGTGTGCCGCTGACGATGAATGCCGTCAGCACGCGCCGCCCGACGGGGATGCCCGCCAGCCGCGCCGCCGCCGGCTCGGAGCCGATCGCGTACAGCTCCCGGCCGCTCCGGTAGTCCCGCAGGAAGACGGCGACGAGCGCCAGCGCAACGGCGGCGATCACCGCCAGCCACGGGATGCCCAGCACCCGGTCGGTGCCCATCGCCAGGAACGCCCGGGGCATGTCGGCGGCGTTGATCTGGTCGCCCGCGGCAAAGGAGTGGGCGACGCCGCGGAAGACGTACAGCGTGCCGAGCGTGATGACGAGCGCGGGGACGCGCGCGCTGGCGACGAGCGCGCCGTTGAGCACGCCGCAGGCGGCGCCGATCGCCATGCCCGCCAGCACGGCGACGGGCAGCGGGGTGCCGGGCGCCTCGGTGAGCAGCGTCGCGGTGCCGAAGGCGGACAGGCCGAGGACCGAGCCGACGGACAGGTCGATGTTGCGGCTGATGATGACGACGGTCTGGCCGACGGCGAGCACCACGAGGACCGCCGCGCTCAGCATCAGGTCGCGCAGTGACTGCTGGGACAGGAAACGGGAGTTGGCGGCGGCGGTCGCGGCGGTCAGCGCCACCAGCGCGGCCAGGACGCCCAGTTCGCGCACGCGCCGCAGCCGGGAGGTGACCGGGGCGGCGCCGCTGCCGGGTCGCGCGGTGGTCATCGGGCCCCCTTCCGCTGGCGCGCGGCTGGCCGCTGGCCGGTGGCGGCGAGCATCACCGTCTCCTCCGTCGCCTCGCCGCGGGGGAGTTCGGCGGTGAGGCGGCCCTCGTGCATCACGAGCACGCGGTCGGCCATGCCGAGCACCTCCGGCAGCTCGGAGGAGACCATGAGCACGGCCATGCCCTTGCCGGCCAGGTCCGCCATGATGCGGTGGACCTCGGCCTTGGTACCGACGTCGATGCCGCGGGTCGGCTCATCGACGAGGAGCACGGCGGGCGAGGCCGCCAGCCACTTGGCGAGCACGATCTTCTGCTGGTTGCCGCCGGAGAGCGTGGCGACCGGGTCGGTCAGGCGGCCCAGGCGGACGCTGAGCCGCTCGGTCCACTCCCGGGCCGCGGCCCGTTCCCGGCGGCGGGAGAGCAGGCCGCGCCGGGTCAGGGCGCGCAGGCGGGTGAGCGTGGCGTTGCGTTCCACGGACATCGCCATCACCAGGCCCTGCTGGCGCCGGTCCTCGGGCACGAGTGCCAGCCCGGCCGCCATGGCGGCGGCGGGTGAGCCGGGCGGCAGCGGTTCGCCGCGCACCAGCACCTCGCCCTCGTCGTACCGGTCCACGCCGAAGACGGCGCGCACCACTTCGCTGCGGCCCGCGCCCACGAGCCCGGCCAGGGCGGTGATCTCGCCGGGGCGCAGGTCGAAGCTGACGTCGCGGAAGGCGCCGTGGCGGGTGAGGGACCGCACCCGCAGCACCGGCTCGGCCGCCGGGCCGGGGCCGCCGGCGCGGCGGCCAGAGCCGGAGTAGAGGGCGGAGACCTCGCGGCCGACCATGCGGCGCACCAGCGTCTCGGTGGTGAGCGCGCTGGCCGGGCCGGTGGAGACCCGCTGGCCGTCGCGCAGGACGGTGACGCGCTGGCTGAGGGCGAAGATCTCCTCGAAGCGGTGCGAGATGAACAGCACCGCCGCGCCCTGGTCGCGCAGCGCGCGGACCACGGAGAACAGGCGCTCCACCTCCACGCCGGACAGCGCCGCCGTGGGCTCGTCCATGACAAGCAGGCGGGCGTCGGCGGACAGCGCCTTCGCGATCTCCACCAGCTGCTGGTCGGCGATGGACAGGCCGCGGGCGAGGCGGCGCGGGTCGAGCGGCACGCCGAGCCGCCCGAAGAGGCGGGCGGCCCCGGCGTGCATGGCGGCGCGGTCGATGCGCCCAAGGCTCCGGGTGGGGTGACGGCCCATGAAGACGTTCTCCGCGACCGTCAGGTCGGGGAAGAGCACGGGTTCCTGGTAGATCACCGCGATGCCCGCCGCCCGCGCGTCGGCCGGGGTGGCGAACTCGGCGGGCGCGCCGTCGACCTCGATCCGGCCGGAGTCGGGCTGGTGCACGCCGGAGAGCAGCTTCACCAGGGTGGACTTCCCGGCGCCGTTCTCGCCGACGAGGGCGTGCACCTCCGCGGGGTACAGCTCGAGGGTGACGCCGCGGACGGCGGCGACGGGACCGAAGGACTTGCTGACGGCGTCGAGTCGGAGGAACGGGCGGGGAGGCGGTTGAGCCGGGACAGCGGGCATGGCCCTCCCTTGGGGTGCACAACGCGATGAACACGGCTATGAAACGATTCAAGGCGTGTGATCTACACCATATGTAGGGATTTGTGGGGGTGTCAATACGCTGTCGGCAACCTGGTTCCTGCGGGTTTTTCCTCCCCCGCCGCGCCCGCGCCCGAAACCGCCGGGCCGCTCGCACCGCGAAGCGCGGGGGACGCGGCCGGCTGTCAGTGCCACGGCTTAGGCTCGGTGGCATGGGTGAGATCCTCCAGCCCCGGCAGGCCCCGGGCAGCTGCTGCGCTCCCGGGCGGGCGGCGTCCGGGACCAGCGAGACGGCCGGGACCGCCGCGGCTCCGGCGTCCGGCGAGGCCCCGGCGGCGGCCCGGAGCGAGGCGGCCCGCGGCGAGGCGGCCTGGAGCGAAGCCGAGTCCGGCCGGATGGTGCGGCTGCCCGGCGGCTCCTTCCTGATGGGCACCGACGAGGCCGCCGGCTTCCCGGACGACGGCGAGGGCCCCGTCCGCGAGGTGTGGGTCGACCCCTTCGAGATCGACGCCTACGCGGTGTCAAACCGCCGGTTCGCCGCCTTCGTCGAGGACACCGGATACGTCACGGACGCCGAGCGGTTCGGCTGGTCGTACGTCTATGCCGGCTTCGTCACCGCCGAGCACCGCAAGCGGTCGCGCCGCCCGGCCGACACCCCCTGGTGGTGCGGCGTGCCGGGGGCCACCTGGCGGGAGCCGGAGGGCCCCGGCTCCGGCATCGACGACCGCTGGGACCACCCCGTGGTGCACGTGTCGTGGGCAGACGCCGCGGCGTTCTGCGAGTGGGCGGGCGGCGGCCTGCGGCTGCCCACCGAGGCCGAGTGGGAGTACGCGGCGCGCGGCGGGCTGTCCCAGGCGCGCTACCCCTGGGGCGACGAGCTGACGCCCGGCGGCGAGCACCGCTGCAACATCTGGCAGGGCCGCTTCCCGTTCAAGAACACCGGCGAGGACGGCTACCTCGGCACCGCCCCCGTGGACGCCTTCGAGCCCAACGGCTTCGGCCTGTACAACGTCGCGGGGAACGTCTGGGAGTGGTGCGCCGACTGGTTCAGCCCCGACTGGCACGTCACCGGCCCGCGCCGGAACCCGGCGGGCCCGCCGCGCGGCGAGGCCCGGGTGATACGCGGCGGCTCATACATGTGCCACGAGTCGTACTGCAACCGCTACCGCGTCGCCGCTCGCAGCCGGAACACCCCCGACTCCTCAGGGGGCAACATGGGCTTCCGCTGCGCCCGGTCCCTCACGCCAGCGACTCGTTGATGCGCTCCTCGATGCCGACGTAGTGCGCCCGCACCGCATCCCGGGCGCGCTCGGGATCGCCGCTGAGGACCCCCTCAAGGATCGCGGCGTGCGAGCGGTGGATCTCCACGGGCGCCCGGCGCGGGACCGTGGGCGCGGCGCGGTGGTAGGCCAGCCAGAACAGGTCGAAGAGCTGGAGCAGCATCTCGTTGCCGAGGTCGGCGAAGAGCAGCCGGTGGAACTCCCGGTCCTGGTCGGTTATGTCCTCCCCGCGCTCGGCGCGCGCCAGCATCGTGTCGAGCACCGCGTGCAGCTCGGCCGCTGACCGGGGCGTCAGCGCGCTCATGGCGTCGGCGATCAGGCCGGACTCCAGGGTCTTGCGCAGGGCCACGAGGTCCCGCAGCGCGCGGGGCCCGCGCATCAGACCGTAGGGGAGGTGGTCCAGCAGCGGCGCGAAGGAGAAGTCCTTGACATAGACGCCGCTGCCGCGCCTGGTCTCCAGCACGCCGGTCGACTCCAGGGCCTTGACCGCCTCGCGGACCGAGTTGCGGCTGACCCCGAAGCGGCGGGCGAGTTCGGCCTCGGGCAGCAGCGGGTCACCCGCGCGCAGCCCCTCGCTGAGGATGTAGTTCCGGATCTCGTCCTGCACGGTCTTGTGCAGCGGGGCGGGCGCCGCCAGGCGCGGGAGTGCCGCCTTGCCCCCGTGTGCGTTCGTGTTCTGGTCCACCGGTTACCTGACTTCTTGACAGTGCGCCGTGCTCATCCTACGGTCCAAAATCTGTAGGATATCTGTCAGGATGCTCATCGGATGATCAGATCCGAAGGGGTCCGCGACACCCGCGGGGAGACCCGGTTGGCAGCAGCAGCGGCGCTGAGCCTGAGAAACGTGACGGTCGAGTTCACCACCCCGGCGGGTGTGGTCCGCGCGGCCGACGACGTCAGCTACGACGTCCACCCCGGCGAGACCCTGGGAGTCGTCGGCGAGACCGGCTCCGGTAAGAGCGTGACCGTGCTGGCCGCGCTCGGCCTGCTGGGCGCGTCAAACGTGCGACGCGTCAGCGGCCAGGCGCTCCTCGGCGGCGAGGGCGGCACCGACCTGCTGGCCCTGCCCGGGCCCGAGGTGCGGCGCGTCCTCGGGCGCGAGATCGCGATGGTCTTCCAGGACCCGGTCTCGGCGCTCAACCCCGTGCAGAAGGTGGGCGACCAGATCGCCGAGACGCTGCGGGTACACGACCGCACGCTGTCCGCGCGCGCCGCCCGCGCCCGCACCATCGAGCTGCTGCGGACGGTCGGCGTCCCCCACCCCGAGGGCCGCTACGACGCCTACCCGCACCAGTTCTCCGGCGGGATGTGCCAGCGGGCGGTCATCGCCATGGCCATCGCCAACCAGCCCCGCGTCCTCATCGCCGACGAGCCCACCACCGCCCTCGACGTCAGCGTGCAGGCCCAGATCCTCGACGTGCTGCGGCTGGCGGCCCGGGAAACCGGCGCGGCGACCGTGATGATCACCCACGACCTGGGCGTGGTCGCCGAGACGGCCGACCGGGTGTGCGTGATGTACGGCGGCCGCGTGGTCGAGACGGGCACGGTGCACGAGCTGTTCGCCCGGCCCCGCCACCCCTACACGGCGGCGCTGCTGTCCTCGCTTCCCCGGCTCGACGCGCGTCAGGACCGGCTGATCCCGATCCCGGGCCAGCCGCCCGACCCGCTGCGGCTGCCGCCGGGCTGCCCGTTCGAGCCGCGCTGCCCCGTGGGCCGGGGACGGCAGGAGTGCCGCACCGTCAGGCCGGAGCCGCGCGCCGCCGGGACCGGCAGCTCCGCCTGCCACTTCCCCCAGGAGGCGGCACGGGTGCTGGCCCCGCCGGACCCCGCCCCCAGCCAGCCCGCCCCCGCCCCGCCCGCCGAGCCGGTCACCGTGCTGCGGGCCGAGAAGCTGCACAAGCTGTACCCCGTCCGCTCCGGTGTCTTCGCGCGCGCCTCCTCCTGGGTCCGGGCGGTGGACGGCGTGTCCCTCCAGATCCCGGCGGGCCGCACGCTCGGCCTGGTCGGCGAGTCCGGCTGCGGCAAGTCGACCCTGGCGCGCATGGTGCTGCGGCTGACCGACCCCACCGAGGGATCGCTCACGGTCGAAGGCCGGGACGTGGTAGCGGCCGGCCGGGCCGAACTGCGGCGCATCCGGCGGCGGGTGCAGATGGTGTACCAGGACCCGTTCGCCTCGCTGAACCCCCGGCTGACCGTCGGGGACAACGTCGCCGAGCCGCTGCGGCTGGCGGGCGGCTACTCCCGGCAGGCCCGGCGCGCCCGCGTGCGGGAGCTGTTCGACCGGGTCGGGCTGCTCCCGGAGCACGTCAGCCGCTACCCGGCCGAGTTCTCCGGCGGGCAGCGGCAGCGCGTGGCCATCGCGCGGGCGCTCGCGCTCCAGCCCCAGCTGCTGATCCTGGACGAGCCGGTCTCCGCGCTGGACGTGTCCGTGCAGGCGCAGGTCCTCAACCTGCTGGCCGATCTCCAGCGCGAGTCGGGCATGGCCTACCTGTTCGTCAGCCACGACCTGTCGGTGGTGCGGCACGTGGCCGACGAGGTCGCCGTGATGTACCTGGGCCGCATCGTCGAACACGGCGACGCGGAGCGGCTGTACACCCGGCCGCGCCACCCCTACACGCGGGCGCTGCTGGCGTCCGTGCCGATCCCCGACCCCGCCGGGCGGGAACGGCGGCGGCGCGCGCCGCTCGGCGGGGACGTGCCGAGCCCCACCGACCCGCCGTCGGGGTGCCGCTTCCGCACCCGCTGCGAGCTGGCGGTGGGGCGCTGTGCCGAGGAGGAACCCGTGCTGCAGCAGGTGGACGGGCGGCAGGTGGCCTGCCACATCGCCGAGGAGGTCCGGTCGTGAGCGCACCGTCCCCCGCCTCCCCCGCCGACGACGCCACGGGCCCCGGGCCCCAGGCCCTCCCGCCGGCGCCGGACGGCCGGCGCACCCCCGCGGTGGTGCGCCGGTTCACCCGGTCCCGCTCGGCGGTGGCCGGGGCGGCCGGCCTGCTGCTGCTGGTGCTGGCGGCGCTCGCCGCGCCCCTGATCACGCCGTACGGCCCCAACGCCCAGGACGCCGAGGCCCTGCTCGGCCCCTCGGGGGCGCACCCGCTGGGCACCGACGAACTCGGCCGCGACATCGCCTCCCGGCTGGTGTACGGCGCCCGCGCCTCCCTCGTCGTCGGCTTCGGCGCCGCCGCGCTCGGCGCGCTCGGCGGCGTGCCGCTCGGCCTGCTCGCCGGCTACCTGGGCCGCTGGGTGGACACGGTGGCGATGCGCCTGCTCGACCTGCTGCTGGCCGTGCCCGGGATCCTGCTGGCACTGGTGCTGATCGCCCTGCTCGGGCCGGGCCGCTTCAACCTCATCCTGGCCATCGGCATCGGCGCCGTCCCCGAGTTCGGGCGGCTCACGCGGGCGGCCACGCTGGAGATCCGCGAACGCGACTTCGTCGTCGCCTCGCGCGGCATGGGCGCCTCCGCGCCGGACACCATGGTCCGCACCGTCCTGCCGAACATCCTCGGCCCCATCGTCGTCCAGCTCATCGTGACGGCCTCGCTTGCCATCGTCATCGAGGCGGGGCTCAGCCTGCTGGGGCTCGGCGCCCCGCCGCCCGCACCGTCGTGGGGCGCGATGCTCCAGGAGGCACGGTCGTACATGTACCTCAGCCCGTGGTTCGGCGTCTTCCCCGGGCTGTGCCTGGCGTTCACCGTCTTCTGCCTTGACCGGGTCGGGCGCGGCCTGCAACTGGCCGTCGGCTCCGAGGTCTCCAGCGGCGCGAGGGAGGGCACCCTCTGATGTACGCGTACGTGGTACGGCGGCTGCTCCAGTTCGCCGTCGTGCTCTTCCTCGGCTCGGTCGCGGTCTGGGCGTTCGTCTACGCGCTGCCCGGCGACCCGGCGACCACGCTGGCCGGCCCGGACGCCACCCCCAGCGAGATGGCGGCGACCCGCGAACGGCTCGGCCTGGACCGGTCGGTCGTCGAGCAGTACGTCATCTGGCTCCGCAACGCCGTCACCGGCGACCTCGGCGTCTCCTACTTCTCGGCCGAACCGGTCACGTCCGCGCTCAGCGACGCGATCCCGGCGACCGCCCAGCTCGCGCTGCTGGCCATGGCGCTGACGCTGCTGATCGCCGTGCCCGCCGGGATCGTCACCGGGCTGTGGCCGCGCTCGCTGGCGGGCCGGGCGGTGCAGGCGTACCTGACGGCGGGGCTGGCCATCCCCGCGTTCTGGCTCGGGCTGCTGCTGATCATCCTGTTCGCGGTGCGGATGGGGGCGCTGCCCGCGGCCAGCGACTACGTGCCGCTCGCCGCCGACCCGGCCGGGGCGCTGGAGGCGTCCATCCTGCCGGCCGCCGCCATCGCCGCGCACGCCTCCAGCATCGTCGCCCGCTTCCTGGCCACCTCGCTGCGCGAGGTGATGGGCCGGGACTACATCCGCACCGCCCGGGCCAAGGGCGTGCCCGAGCGGGACGTGATCCGCCGCCACGCGCTGCGGAACGCCTCGCTGCCGGCCGTCACCGTGGTCGGGCTCCAGCTCGGCGGCTTCCTCGGCGGGACGGTCGTCATCGAGGCCGTCTTCAACTACCCGGGGCTCGGGCGGCTGCTCTACACCTCGATCGGCGAACGGGACTACGCCGTCGTGCAGGGCGGCGTGCTCTTCGCCGTCACCGCGTTCCTCTGCCTCAACCTGCTCGTCGACCTGCTGTACGCCTACCTCGATCCGCGCATCCGCCTCGCCTGACGGCCGCGCCACGCCACGGGACGGCCGGGCCGCCGCCAGGCCGCGCCGGCCCGCGCGGACCACGCGAGAACACCAGAACAGGAGTCCGACATGGCACACGTCCGGCTCGCCCGGCGCTCGTTCCTGCGAGCCGCGGGCGCCGCGGGGGCGGGGACCGCGCTCGGCCTGCCGCTGCTGGCCGGGTGCGGCTCCGGCACGCCGAGCGCCGGTGACCGGGTCAGGCTCGGCACCACGCAGATCATGCAGTTCGACCCGTACCAGACCAACACGGGCCTGCACATCCACGCGTTCTACACCTACCTGATCTCCTACGGCGGCGGTTACGAGCCGAGGCCGTCGGGGGCGGAGAGCTGGGAGTTCGCCGACGACCACCGGTCGGTGACGATCACGCTGCGGCCGGGCACGTTCCACTCGGGCCGCGACATCACCGCCGCGGACGTGGTCGCCGGCGTGGAACGGGCCAAGGACCCCGCGCAGGCGTTCACCATGGCGCAGCCCTCGGCGTTCATCGCGTCGGCCACCGCGCTGGACCGGCACCGGGTGCGGCTGGACTTCACCGGCCCCACGCCCGAGGAGCTGGTCCTGGACTGGATGTACGCCTTCCCGCTGGTGCCCGCCGACCGGAACGACGCCGCGTCGCTGGCCAACGAGCCCGCCGGCTCCGGCCCCTACCGCCTGGAGACCTTCGAGCGCGACGAGCGGCTGGTCCTCACCCGCAACCCGGACGTGTGGCCCGGCGAGCGGCCCCGCCTCGACCAGGTGGAGGTCCGCTTCTTCCGGGATGAGGACTCGCTGGTCAGCGCCCTGGAGTCGGGCGACGTGGACGGCGCGCTGTACGTGGCGCTGCGCCACGACGCGCGGCTGCGCGAGCACTTCACCGTGGTCGAAGGGCCCGGCCACATGAACCTGTTCTTCATGAACGCCACCCTGCCGCCGTTCGACAACAAGCGGCTGCGGCAGGCCCTGGCGCGGGCGGTGGACCGCGAGCGCATCATCGAGCAGGTCGGCTTCGGCCTCGGCGAGCCCGTGTACACGGCGTTCACGCCGGACTCCCCCGCCTTCGACGCCTCGTACCTGCGGCGGCAGTCATTCGACCTGGACGCGGCCGAGGCCATGCTGCGGGAGGCGGGCGGCCCCATGGAGGCGACGGCCGGGGTCGGCGACGAGCCGGGCGCGGTGGAGATCCTCCAGATCCTCCAGCACGACTTCGAGCGGATCGGCTTCCGCCTGACCATCGACCCGATGGAGCAGACGACCTTCCTGGAACGGCTGTTCGCCAGCGAGCTCCAGTGCGCCGTCGCCGCGCAGCCGAACAACCTCCAGAGCCCCTCGCTTGTGGCGCGCGGCCGGCAGATGCTTCCTACCGAGGACAACGTGATGCTGGGCGCGGACGTCCCGGCCGCCTACACCGAGGCGGTGCGGGCCGCGGCCACCGCCGTGACCCCCGAGGCCCAGCGGGACGCCTACGCCCGGCTCAACGAGGTGCTCGTCGACGAGGCGTGGGCCGTCGGGCTGGCGACCTCCCCGTCGCTGAACGCGCTCGACCCGGACGTCACCGGACTCAGCTTCGACCGGCGCGACTACGTCCGGTGGACCGGCCTGCGCCGCGGCTGACCCCCTCTTCCCCGACCCCATGGCAGAAAGGCCCGCATGGACGCGTTGGACTATTCGACAGCCAGCCCGGTGATGAGCCTGCTCACGGCCGTCTTCACGCCGTTCAGGCCGGACGGCTCGCTCAACCTGGACACCGTGGACGCGCAGGCCGAGGCCGTCGCCGCCTGGGGATGCCCGGCGGTGTACGTCGGCGGCACCGCCGGCGAGGGCGCCTCGCTGACCGGTGCGGAGCGGCGGGCGCTGCTGGAACGGTGGTGCCAGGCGGCCGCCGGGCGGGAGCTGGACGTCATCGCCCACGTGGGGCACACCAGCCTGGGCGAGGCGCGGGAGCTGGCCGCCCACGCGGCGGCGGCCGGGGCGCGGGCGATCTCGGCGGTGCCGCCGTACTTCCACCGGCCCCGGGACGCCGGCGAGCTCGCGGACTTCCTGGCGCGGCTGTCCGAGGCGGCGCCCGGGCTGCCGTTCATCTACTACCACATCCCGGCGGTGACGGGCGTGACGATCCCGGCGAGCGAGGTGCTGGCGGCGGCCCGGGAGCGGGTGCCGTCGTTCGCGGGCCTGAAGTTCGCGCACGGCGACCTGGCCGACTTCCAGCGCTGCCTGGAGCTGGCCGAGGGCAAGTACGAGATGTACGTGGGCAACGCCCGGCTGCTGCTCGCGGCGATCGGGGTGGGGGCGCGGGCCGCGATCGGCTCGGTGTACAACTTCGCGGCCCCGCTGTACCTGCGGATGATCCGTCACGTCGAGCGCGGCGAGTGGGAGGAGGCGCGCCGCTGCCAGCTGCGGGCGCAGGCCGCGATCGACGCGGCATCCGGCTACGGCGGCGAGCTGGCCGGGTTCAAGGCGGCCGCGGCGCTGGCCGGGGTGGACTGCGGGCCGTGCCGCCCGCCGCTGCCCGCGCTGGACGCCTCCCGGCTGGACGGGCTGCGGGCCGACCTGGCGTGGCTGGGACTGCTGGACCGGCACGGCGGACAGGGCAGTCCGGAGAGCCAGCGCAGCGGTGAGGAGGGACCGGCGTGACGGGCGGCCGGGAGACGGGCCGGCGGCGGCCCAGCGTGCTGCTGGTCCAGGCCGACCAGTTCCGGTGGGACTGCCTGGGCGCGGCCGGGCACCCCGACGTCTCGACGCCGCACCTGGACCAGCTGGCGGCCGACGGGGTGCGGTACACGGAGGCGTTCTGCCCGCTGCCGGTGTGCACGCCGTCGCGGTACTCGCTGCTGACGGGCCTGTACCCGCACCAGCACGGCGGCTGGACCAACCACTGCACGCTGCCGCCCGCCACCTGGACATTCCCCCGCGCGCTGCGGCAGGCCGGGTACCGGACGGCGGCGGTCGGCAAGATGCACTTCACGCCCGCGTACCTGGACGTGGGCTATGCGCGGATGACGCTGGCGGAGCAGCACGGCTCGGGGCGCTGGGAGGACGACTACCACCGGGAGCTGCGCGAGGCCGGGCTGGCGCCGGTGGCGGACCTGACCGACCAGGAGGAGTGGGCCCGGGCCAGCGCGCCCGCCGCGTACTGGCGCGACTTCGGCGCGGGCCGCTCGGACCTGCCGGAGGAGTGGCACTCCACGACGTGGATCGCGGAGCGGGCGCTGGCCGAGCTGGAACGGTGGGACGAGGCCGGCGGGAACCTGCTGCACGTGTCGTTCATCAAGCCGCACCACCCGTTCGACCCGCCGGCGCCGTGGGACGAGCGGTACGACCCGGCGGCGCTGACGGTGCTGCCGGGATGGACCGACGCCATCCCGCCGGCCGACCTGCCGCACCAGCGGCACGCCTACTTCCCGTACGAGACGCTGACCGAGGCGGCGCTGCGGCGCGTGATGGCCGGGTACTACGCGACGATCACCCAGCTCGACCACCACGTGGGCCGGATGCTGCGGCTGCTGCGGGAGCGCGGCCTGTACCAGGACACGCTCGTGGTGTTCACCTCGGACCACGGCGAGTACCTGGGCTTCCACCACCTGCTGCTGAAGAACGGGCCGATGTACGACCCGCTGGTGCGGGTGCCGCTGCTGGTGAAATACCCGGCCGGGCGGGGGCCGGGCACTGGTCCGTCCGGTGACCTGGTGTCGCTGACCGACGTGGCGCCGACGATCGCCAGCGTCTGCGGCGTACCGTCCCCGGCGTGGCTGCCCGGGCTGGACCTTACCGGCCCGGGCCCGGCCCGTGACGTCGTGTTCGCCGAGAACCGCACGTTCGGGCGGCACGAGCTGATGGCGCGCAGCCGCACCCACAAACTGCTGCTGTACGGGGACGTCCCGGCCGACGGCTCCGGGCACGAGGCGCCCGACGCGCTGTTCGACCTGGTGGCCGATCCGCACGAGCTGGACAACCGGCTCGCGGACCCGGCCGGGGCCGAAGCGGCGGCGCGGCTGCGGTCCGCCCTCGCCCGGTGGGCCATGTTCGACACCCCCGTGCCCACCTATCTCGACGAGGAGGCGCCCCGCGTGGACGCGCCCAACGTGCCCCCGCCCGTCCCCGCCCGGCGCGCCGCGCACCGGGCCTACTTCCAGGCGGCGGTTGCCCGGTCCGTGGCAGCCACCGCCGTCCAGCGCAGAGAGCCGGAGGAACCACCCGCATGAGCCGAGGACACAACCGCCTGACGCCGGTGGCGCTGGCCGTGGCGTGCGCGGCCCTGCTGCTGCCCTTAACTCCCGCGTTCGCCGCGCCGGGCGGTGCCCGCCCGGCCGGCCCGGCCAGCCTGCAGACCGCCTACGCCACGGTGTTCACCAAGGGCGAGGGCGGCTACCACACCTTCCGGGTCCCGGCCGTGGTGCAGGCGCCGGACGGCAGCCTGCTGGCCTTCGCCGAGGGCCGGGTCAACGGGCCCGGCGACGACGGCGACATCGACCTGGTGATGAAGCGGTCCCGCGACGGCGGCCGGACCTGGGGCCCGCTGACGGTGGTGCTGGACGACGGGCCGAACAAGGTCGGCAACCCGGTGCCGGTCGTCGACCGCACCACCGGCCGCCTGCTGCTCAACACCACGCACACCAGCGGCGACGTCACCACCGAGGACGTCCGCTGCGGCTACGCGGACGAGACGCAGACGCGCCGCTCGTTCATCCTCCACAGCGACGACAGCGGCGCGACCTGGTCGGCGCCCCGGGAGATCACCGCCCAGGTCAAGCCCGGCAACTGGCGCCACTTCGTGGGCGGACCGGGCCACGCCATCCAGCTCACCCAGGGCGAGCTGGCCGGACGCATCGTCATCCCCGGCAACCACTCCATCGCCCCGCCCGAGGGCTCGGGCATCGACTGCCTGGACAACAGCCTGTTCGGCGCGCACGCCCTCTACAGCGACGACGGCGGCCAGACCTGGCATCTCGGCGGCGTCGACACCCCGCTGACCGGCTTCATCAACCCCAACGAGAGCCAGGCCGCCGAGCTGGCCGACGGCACCGTGTACTTCAACGCCCGCGACCAGCACGGCGTCAGCCCCGGCACCCGTGCCGCGACGACCAGCCCGGACGGCGGCGAGACCTTCGACCATCCCTACCAGGAGGTGACCGGCCTGACCGCACCCGTCGTGCAGGGCTCGGTCGTGGCGCTCCCCGAGGAGGTGGACC
The DNA here is from genome assembly GCF_016741785.1 of Streptomyces sp. 7-21. Taxonomy (GTDB): domain Bacteria; phylum Actinomycetota; class Actinomycetes; order Streptomycetales; family Streptomycetaceae; genus Streptomyces. Next base: position 71,735 of record NZ_JAERRL010000001.1, on the reverse strand, counting down.
CGCGGCGGCCGCTGGTCTTCTCCGCGCCCGGGAGCGCCACCTCACGCACCGACATGACCCTGTCCGTCAGTACGGACGACGGCGCCACGTGGACCACCGGGCCGGTGGTGCACCAGGGCCCGGCCGGCTACTCCGACCTCGTCGCGCTCGACGAAGGACCGGGCTCCGGCACGGTCGGCGTGCTCTACGAGAACGGCTCCGACGACGAGCCCTACCACCAGCGGATCACCTTCGCCCGCGTCCCCGCGCAGCTGCTCGGCGGCGCCTGACGTAACGACACGCAACGGCAGAGCGCCGCCGGCCTGACCGCGCCTCAGCCAGCGCGGGTGAGGCTGTCTATCATCCCGCCCCACTCGGGGCCGTCCCACGTGATGATCAGGTGGGTACCGTCGGGATCCAGCTCGACGGTACCCGCCGACCGGCTCTCGTCCGGTGTCTCGCAGTCCAGCTCCAGGCGCGTCTCGCCGTTCTCGGTGCTCAGCGTGCCGGGGCAGGCGAGGGTGCCGGTGGTCTCCACCTCTTCGCCGCTGATGGTGAGCGTCTCGATGGGGCTGTCATTGATCGGCTCCCACGTGCCGTCGATGGAGCCGGCCGCGTCAGCACCGCCGTCCGCCGCGCCGTCAGCGCCGTCGTCCCCGGCGGCTTCCTCCTGCTCTTCCTGCTCTTCCTGCTCTTCCTGCTCCTGCTCCGGCGACTCCTGCTGGGACTGTTCCTGGGTCTGCTCCTCCTGCCCGCCGTCGTCATCGCCGCCGCATCCGGCGAGCCCGCCGACGACAAGCACGCCCCCCGCGATCGCCGCGGCCATCCGCGCAGCCGCCCTCATGAACCGTCCACTCCCCTTCACATCAGGCACGTTTCCTGTCGGTCGCGGCTTATCCTGCCACCCGCCACTGACAGTCACGGCGCGAGGGCAGGGCAGCGGGAAGCGCCCGTTACCGGCCGGCCCCGGCCAGGTGGGCCGTAAACCAGTCGCGCGCGAGTTCGGCCACCTCCGACAGCGCCCCCGGCTCCTCGAACAGATGCGTGGCCCCGGGCACGACCGCCAGCCGGGAGGTGCCCCCCAGCTCCCGCAGCGCGGCCTCGTTGTACCCCCGCACCGGCTCATCCAGCTCGCCGACGACCAGCAGCACCGGCGCCGTGACGGCGCCCAGCATGCCCTCGCCCGCCAGGTCCGGCCGGCCACCGCGCGAGACGACCGCCGCGATGCTCTCCCCCGCGCCCGCCGCCGCCCGCAGCGCGGCGGCGGCACCGGTGCTGGCACCGAAGTAGCCGACGCGCGGCCCGTCGCCGAGCCGCCCGCGCAGCCAGCCGGTCACCTCATCCAGCCGGCCCGCCAGCAGCCCCACGTCGAAGACCAGCTCGCGGTCGGCGGCCTCCTCCTCGGTGAGCAGGTCAAACAGCAGCGTGCCGAGCCCTGCGGCGTTCAGCGCCTCGGCGACGAAGTGGTTCCGCGGGCTGTGACGCCCGCTGCCGCTGCCGTGCGCGAAGACCACGACGCCCGCGGTGTCCTCCGGTCCCCGCGGCAGCGTCAGCTCACCGCCCAGCTCCACGCCACCGGCGGGGATCCGCACCTCACCGCCCCGGGCGCGCTCAAGCAGCCCGACGACCTCCTCGTCCGTGGTCGGGGCGAAGTCCAGGTAGAACTGCCCCACCGCCATGAAGTCCTCGGGCGCCGCCAGGCACACCAGATCGTCGGCGTCGGCCCCCACCCGCGCCTCCCAGCCCCGGGGCGCGACCGGCACCGCCAGCACCACCTGCTCGGCGCCCCGCGCCCGCGCCGAGCGGCAGGCGGCGCGGGCCGTGGCGCCGGTGGCGATGCCGTCGTCCACGACCACCACCGTCCTGCCCCGCACGTCCACCCGCTCCCGGCTCCCCCGGTAGGCGCGCGCCCGGCGCTCCAGCTCGGTGCGCTCGGCCTCCTCCACGTCCACCAGGTCGTGCTCGTCGACCCGTGCCTGCGTCACCACGGCGTCGTTGATCACGCGCGCGCCGTCCTCCGCGATCGCGCCCATCGCCAGCTCGGGCTGGTACGGCACGCCCAGCTTGCGCACCACCGCCACGTCCAGCGGCGCCCGCAGCGCCCGCGCCACCTCCGCCGCGACCGGCACCCCGCCCCTCGGCAGCCCCAGCACCACCGTCTCGCGCTCCCGCAGCCGGGTCAGCTCGGCGGCGAGCCGCCGCCCGGCCTCGACGCGGTCAGCGAACACCACTGGCATGGGCCGCACCCCTTTCCTGACATGTTCCCGGCATGGTTCCCGGCGGTGGTTCCCGGCGTGCCTTCAGGTTTCCGCCTCAGCCCCCGGCCGTGCCCGGCGGGCATCCGCCTTCCATGGAACCGCCGCCCGCCCGGCCTGTCAGGCGCGGCGCGCGGCGGCATAATGCCCGCCCGCCGCTGCGCGGCCGCTTGGCGGCCAGAAAGCGGCGCACCCGCTGCCACGGCCAGGTGTTGAGGACGTCGTCGGCGGTCAGCCAGCCGCGCTGGGCGGTGCCCACGCCGTAGCGGACGTGCGCCAGGTGCGTGACGGCGTGGGCGTCGCTGTCGATGGCGAAGACGACGCCGTGCTCGCGGGCCCGCAGGATGTGCTCGTCGTTCAGGTCCAGCCGGTCCGGGTGCGAGTTGACCTCCAGCGCGGTGCCGGTGCGGGCGCAGGCGGCGAACACGGCGTCGAAGTCCGCTTCGATGCCGGGACGCCTGCCGATCTTCCGGGTCGTCGGGTGGCCGAGGACCGAGACGTACGGGTTCTCGCAGGCGCGGATCAGGCGCCGGGTCTGGGCCGCCCGGTCCAGGTCGAAGTGGGAGTGGACCGAGGCGACACACAGGTCGAAGCCCGCCAGGAACTCCCCCGGCCAGTCGACGTCGCCGTCCGGGCCGATGTTCAGCTCGGTGCCGTGCAGCACCCGCATGCCCCGGCCGCGCCCGTGGGCCCGGTCCAGCGCGCGGACCCGCTCCCGCTGCGCCAGCGCCTTCTCGTCCGTCATCCGCTGCATGGCCAGCTGCGGCGCGTGGTCGGTGACGGCGTAGTAGGCGTACCCGCGCGCGGCGGCCTCACGGACCATGTCCTCCAGCGACGACACGCCGTCCGTCAGGTCGGTGTGCGTGTGCAGGTCGCCCCGCAGGTCGGACTCCGTGACCAGGCTGGGCAGCTCACCCGCGAGGGCGGCGGCGATCTCGCCCCGGTCCTCGCGCAGCGTCGGCGGGATCCACGGCAGGCTGAGCCGCTCGTACACCTCCTCCTCGCTGTCCGAGGCGATCAGCTGGCCGCTCTCGGCGTCGGCCAGGCCGTACTCCGACAGCTTCAGCCCCTTGCGGCCGGCGATGGTGCGGGTGGCGATGTTGTGGGCCCGCGAGCCGGTGAAGTACTGGAGCCCGGCGCCCCAGGACGCGGGCGGCAGCACCCGCAGGTCCAGCTGGAGCCCCTGGGCGGTGCGCACCGACGTCTTCTTCTCACCGCGCACGATGGTCTCGGCGGCCTGCGGCAGCCGGGTGAAGGCGTCCATGACGGGCCCGGAGTCCTCGGCGGCGACGAGCAGGTCGATGTCGCCGATGGTCTCCTTCATGCGGCGCAGGGACCCCGCGTAGCAGCAGCGGTCGCAGCCGGTGGCGCGGGCGAGCGCGGCGACGGTCTCCTCGGCGACGTCCATCGCGGCGTCGAGCAGGATCCGGCCGCCCGCCTGCCGGGCGAGTTCCACGCCGTGCAGCAGCTTCTCCTCGGTCTTGGGGCCGAAGCCCTTCAGGCCGCGCAGCTTCCCGGCGCGGATGGCCGCCACGAGCTGGTCGAGCGAGGCGATGCCCAGCTTCTCGTACAGGAGCATGGCGCGCTTGGGGCCGAGCGCCGGAATGCTGGTCAGCTCGCGCACCCCGGGCGGGATGGCGGCGCGGCGCTCCTCCAGGGCGGGCATGCGCCCGGTGGTGAGGTACTCGGTGACCTTGTCGGCGATCGACGCGCCGACGCCCGGGATGGCGCGCAGCTGCTTGGCGTCGAGCCGGGAGATGTCGGTGTGGTAACCGCCGATGGCGCGGGCGGCCTTCTCATAGGCGCGTGCCTTGAACGCCTCGCCGCCCGTGATCTGGAGCAGGTCGGCGTACTCCCGCAGCAGCGCCTCGACCTCGTCGTTCGGCCGGGCCATACGGCCACTGTAGGAAGCGTCCCGGCGCCCCGCATGGCGAGCGGGGCGGGGGGTACCCGCCGGCCGTGCGTGCGACGTTCTCTCTCGGCGGTCCGCTCCGCAGGATCGCGGGCGTGCGGGTCGGCGTGCACTGGAGCGTGCTCGCGGTGTTCGCGCTCATCGCTCTGGGGCTGGCGGGCGGCCGGCTGCCGGAGGCCCATCCGGGCCGCCCGTGGCCGGCGTACGCCGCCGCCGGGGTCGCCGCCGCGGTGGTGTTCCTCGCCTCGCTGCTGGCGCACGAGCTGGCGCACGCGGTGGCGGCGCGGCGCGACGGGGTGCCCGTCGACGACGTCGTGCTGTGGCTGCTGGGCGGGGCGACGCGGCTGCGGGACGAGGCGCCGAGCCCGGCGGCGGAGCTGCGGATCTCCGGCTCCGGGCCGCTGGTGAGCCTGCTGCTGGGCGTGGGGTTCTTCGCGGCGGCGTGGCTGATGGCGGCGGCCGGGGCCGGGGGCCTGGCGGTGGAGTCGGTGGTGTGGCTGTCGCTCATCAACGTGCTGCTGGCGCTGTTCAACGTCGTTCCGGCCTCGCCGCTGGACGGCGGGCGGCTGCTGCGCGCCTTGCTGTGGTGGCGCACCGGCGACCGGCTCCGGGCGACCGCGCGCGCCTCGGCGGTGGGCCGCGGCTTCGGCTGGGCGCTGGTGGCGCTGGGGCTGTGGGCGTTCGTGTGGACCGCGGCGTTCGGCGGGCTGTGGCTGGCGCTGATCGGCTGGTTCCTGGTAGTGGCCGCGACCGAGGAGGGGCGGCAGGCACGGCTGCGGCAGCTGCTCGCCGGGGTCGCGGTGCGGGAGACGATGACGCCCGACCCGGAGACAGTCGACGCGCGGCTGCCGGTGGACGCGCTGGTGACCGAGCGGCCGCCCGCCCGCCGGCACACGGCGTTCCCGGTGACGGGCGCGGACGGCGGCCCGGTCGGGCTGGTCACCGTCGAGGAGGCGGCGCGGGTGCCGGGCCCGGAACGCGCCCGCACGACCGTCGGCCAGGTCATGGCGCCCCTGGCGCGGGTGGTGACGGCGGAGCCCGGCGAGCCGGTGGCCGACCTGCTGCCGCGGCTGGGCAGCGGCGCGGAGCACCGCGCGGTGGTGGTCGACGGGGGCCGCGTGGCGGGGATCGTCTCGCCGTCCGACATCAGCCGCGTGCTGCGCTGGCGCGGCGGCCCGGCCTGACACGGCGGCCCGGCCTGACGCGGCGGCCGCGCCGGGGCGGCCCGCGGGGCGGCGCGCGCCGCCCCGCGGGCCGGTGCGCTCACGGGCCGGTCACCTGGGTCACTGGTAGACCGTCGCCTCCTCGGCGGTCTCCGCGATACCGTCGGGGCCGTGGAAGATGCGCTCGCCCCACTCGGTGAGCTGCGCGGGGTCGAAGCCGGTCACCATGTCGAGGTAGCCGACCTCGGCCGAGTTGCCGGACCAGGACCAGCCGAGGTAGCCCAGGCCCAGCTGCTGGGCGGTGGCCATGATGGTGTCCTCGTCCGGGTCACCGTCGGAGTGGTTGTGGCCGAACTCGCCGACGACGAGCGGCAGGCCGGCGGTCACGAACGCGTTCATGTAGTCCGTGATCTCCGCCGCTGTGTCGTACACGCCGTACATGTGGACCGAGAAGACGGTGTTGCCCGCCGGGTCGCTGTCATAGACGGCCTGCGCGTTGTCGCGCATGATGCCTTCCCAGTCCTGGCCCCAGTTCGGCGCGTCCACCATCAGGGTGTGCTGGAGGCCGGCGTCGCGGAGCCTGGCGATCGCCGCCTGGGTGTCGGCGGTCCAGCCCGAGGCGCCGGTGTTGCCGTAGGGCTCGTTGCCGATGTTGACGATGACCGTGTCCTCGTGGCCGTTGATCGCGTCCTGGATGTCGATCCAGTAGTCGGCGGCCTGGTCGAGGGAGGAGGCGCCCGGCTGCTCGCCGTAGCCGGTGGTGTCGTGCACCTCCAGCACGCAGATCAGGCGGTTCGCCTCGCAGTCGCTGACGACGCTGGCGACGTCGGAGGCGTCGTTGCGGTGCCACAGCTGGCCGTTGGAGAGCACGACGCGGACGGTGTTGGCGCCCAGCGCCTTGATGTCGGCGAGCGACTGCGTCTCGCCGGGGTACCAGGTGTGGGCGTGGCTGACGCCCCGGATGACGAAGTCGTTGCCGTTGGCCTCCACCAGGCGGCCGTCGCTGACGTGGAGCCCCGCGGCCTGGGCGGTGTCCGCCTCCTGGCCGTGGGCGGCGGAGACCGTGGCGAGCACGGCGGCTGAGGCGAGCCCGGCTGCGAGCGCGGCGCCGATGCGCGTGTTCGTTCTCATGTGGTTCTTCTCCTTGCGGAGCCCCGTCCCGCCGGGACCCCGGGTGTGGGGAGGTACCGAAGGACCGTTGAGCATCCTTGCCCTCGTCCCAGGCGGGGCTGGGAGCGCTCCCAGGGCGTGCCCCATCACGCCATTTCTGACGAAGCCATGTCAAGAGCCGCGCCGCCGCCGGCACCGCAGGGGCCGCGCGCTCGAACTGCCGTACGTCGACGAAACTCCTTGGTGGGACGCTGACGGGACGGGACGGCGGCGCGCACGGCCCGGAGCGGACCGCCGCACGCACGCGCGGACGCCGGGACACCGGCAGGACACGGCCACGCCGCCGGTACGACCATCGGCATGACACGGCCGTCAGCAGCCCCCCTCACACCCGGGCATGTCCACGGCACGGACAGGGGCACCGGCGGCCGGGGGCGCCGCGCCACGGACCTTCGCGTGCGCGATGGTCACGGCGGCGGCACGGGCGCCCGTCCGTGCCCGAATGTCCCGCTCGCCACGGGCGGGCGGCGGGCGGTTTCCCCCGTTGCGCCCGCGAATTGACGGGCAGCCGGCAAAGGCGGGATCCAGCCCGCAGGAGAGGGTCGCACCGGTGCGAAGCGGTGCGTACTGGCGCACGGCGACGCGCACAGGAGCGCCCTGGTTCGCGCAACGCGGCACGGCGGCGCAGCCGTTGCACGCGGCCCCGCGAGCGCCCTCGCGCAGTTCCGGGCTGCTCACCCGACCGCCATCACACTCCCACCTGGAGCCTTGCCCACGCACTAGGCTTGCCCCATGAACAGCCGCACCGCCGCGCCCGGTCCCGCGTACCGCAGGCTCAGCGTGTCCGAGCGCCATGGTCAGCTCATCGCCACGGCGCAGCGGGTCTTCGCGCGGCGCCCGCCGGAGCTGGTCTCCCTGGACGACGTGGCCCGCGAGGCGGGCGTCTCCCGCCCGCTGGTGTACCGGTACTTCCCGGGCGGGAAGCAGCAGCTCTACGAGGCGGCGCTCAGCAGCGCTGCGGCGGAGCTGGAGCTGTGCTTCGCCGAGCCCGAGGCCGGGCCGCTCAGCTCCCGGCTGGCGAACGTGCTCGACCGCTACCTGTCGTTCGTCGCCGAGCACGACGAGGGCTTCCGGGCGCTGCTCAAGGGCGGCAGCGTGGTGGAGACCTCGCGCACCACCGCCATCGTCGACCAGGTGCGCCGCGCGGCGGCCGCGCAGGTGCTGCTCCACCTCGGCGCGGGCGAGCATGACGAGGGCGAGCACGGTCCCCAGCTGCGGATGACGGTGCGCACCTGGATCGCTGGTGTCGAGGCGGCCTCGCTGATCTGGCTGGACGAGGGCCGCAAGCCGCCGCAGCGCGAGCTGCGCAACTGGCTGCTCGACCAGCTCGTGGCGCAGCTGGTCGTCACCGCCGGCCGGGACGCCGAGACGGCCCGGGTGCTGGCGCGGGCCGCGGCGCAGGAACCGCCGGGCGGCCGCGTAGCGGCGCTCGCAAAGCGCACGCTGGCGGCGATCACGCCGACGGGTCCGCTGCGGAGCTGACCGGGCCAGCCCGATCCCGCACGGTCCGGCGCCACCGCCCCGCGCCGCCGCCCACAGCCGCGCGGCAACCGCCGCCTGAAGCACCAACGCCGCCCGCAGCAGCGGCGCCGGGGACCGGCACTCCCGAGGCGAGAAGGACGGCAAGCAGCGCGCCCGCACGTCCCGGGCGGCCCTCAGCATCCCGCACGCTCCCGCAGCAGCTCCACCAGCCGCCGGATCACGGCGCGTGTGCGGGCGCCAGCGTGGCGCCCAGCTCCTTCTGCCAGCAGCCGGGCCGCCCCGGCCAGGCCGTCGGCGGCCCGCACCACCGTCCCGGGCAGGTGGGCGGCGATGTCCCCGGCCAGCTCCTCGGCCCGCGCCGCCCGCGCGGGCCCGCTCTCAGGCCCTCTCAGGCCAGGGAGCCGGTGGCCGCCTGGCGCAGCTCGGCGCGCAGGCGCGGCGTGAGCAGGTGCCCGGCGCGGCCGACGAACAGCGCCATGTGGTAGGCGACCGTGGACATGTCGGCGTCCGGCAGCGTGTAGACGCCGAGCAGCGAGCCGTCACTGATCGACATCACCAGCAGGTTGCCCGCGTCCATGGCGACCAGCGTCTGCCGCACGGCGCCGCCGTCCATCAGGCTCGACGCACCCGTTGTCAGGCTGCCGAGCCCGGAGACGACGGTGGCCAGGTCGGCGGCCGCACCGCGCGGTCCCGTCCCGCCGCCGCCCGGGTGGTGGGAGGGCTCCGTGGACAGCAGCGGCAGCCCGTCCGCGGAGACGACGGCGACGGAGACCAGGCCGGGCACCTCGGCGACCAGCCGGTTGAGCATCCACCGCAGGTCACGGGCCGGGTCGCCCGGGGCCAGGTGCGGCTGTCCCTGGCCGCCGAGGTGGGCATGGACGTGGTTCATGACGGTGTCTCCTCCCCTGCGGCGCGGTGCCCCTCACGGGCGCCGCGCTGGAAGCCTCCCAGTCTCCTGCGCAGTTCTTCGGCGCTGACCCCGCCCGCGGGGGTGGGCGCAGGGCCAGGCTCGGGTGCGGGCGCGGGGACGGGGCGGCGGGCCCGAAGCGGCAGTCCGCTGCTGGTCCGTTCGGTTTCGCTCGGTTCCTCGTCGGCGCGGGCGTGCTCCGGCGGCGGCGCCCGGTGGGCACCGGTGTCCTCAGGCAGCGGCACGCCCTGCACGGGCGTGGCTGTCACCGGCGGCTCGGGCTCGGGGTGGCGCAGCAGCGTCGCGGGCAGGGCGACTTCGGCCAGCGTGCCGCCGCCGGGGCGGGGCGCGAGCCAGCAGCGCAGGCCGTGACGGGCCGCCAGGCGCGCGACCGTGTACAGGCCCATGCCGGAGCCGCTGTCCTGGTCCGAGGCGGGCGGGGTCACGGGGTCGGCCAGCCGCGCGTTCAGCTCGGCCAGGCGCGCCGGGGGCAGATCCGCGCCCTCGTCGGCGACGGTGACCGCCAGCTCCTCGCCGAGCCAGCGGCCGGTCAGCCGCACCCGGGCGCCGTCGGGCGAGAACTGCGCGGCGTTATCCAGCAGTTCCGCCAGCAGGTGGCTGACGTCGCGGGCGGCCGGGCCGATGACGTCCACGGCGGGCGGCGGCGGCGCGATCTCGACCAGCTCGTAGTGCTCGATCTCGCTGACGGCGGCGCGCAGCACGTCGATCAGCGGAGTGCGGTTGCCCGGCCGCCCGGCGGGCCCGGCGCCCGCGAGCAGCAGCAGGTTCTCGCCGTGGCGCCGCATCCGGGCGGCGAGGTGGTCGAGGGTGAAGAGCACGGACAGGTGGTCGGGGTCCGTCTCGTTCTTCTCGAGGTCCTCGATGACGGCCAGCTGCTCGGCCGTCAGCGCCAGCAGGCGCTGCGCGTGGCGGGCGAACATGCCGTGTACGGCGCCGTGCAGGGCCGTCATCCGGTTGGTCAGCTCCCGCTGTTCGGCCAGCAGCCGGTCGCGCTCGGCGCGCAGCCCGCCGGTGCTCTTGGCGGTCTCGCTGGCCTGCCGGTGCAGCTCGACGGCGCGCGCGTGCAGCGCGTTGACGGAGGCCACGACCTCGGCGAACTCGTCGTTCCTGCCGGTGTACTTCACGGGCTGCTGCCGCTCGGGGTCGGCGGCGACGCGGCGGCTGCCCAGGCGGATGGCGGCCAGCGGGCGGGTCAGCGAGCGCGCGGTGCGGACGCTCACGCCCAGCGCGAGCAGCAGCGCGGCGAGGACCAGCGCGGTTCGCAGGCACAGGGAGACGAGGTCACCCTGGTGCGCGTCGTCGACGGCCTGCGCGCGTTCGGCGGCCAGCGTCATCAGCACACCGCGCTGCTGCTCGGTGCGGGCGGTGAGCGCCTCGGCGACCGGCCGCTCGGGCAGCTCCTGTGCCTGTGCCGTCAGTTCGGGCGCGGCGGTGAGCTGGCGCAGGTACTCCTCGGCCTCCTCGACGGCGGGGCCGCGCACGGCGCTGGCGTACGCCTCACGCTCGGCTCGGCTCGCCGTGGCGGCGAAGCTGTCGAGTGCGGTGTCCTCCCGGGCCGCCTCGCGCAGGGCGAGCCCGGTCAGTTCGGGCTGGGGCCCGCCGCCGGAGAGCGCGGCGACGAGCAGGGCGCGGGCGGCGGCCGACGCGTCGGCGGCGCTGGCGAGTTCGGGCACCGGGCCGACGGGGAAGCCGCCCCGGATGAGGCCGCCGAGCGCGCGGATGGCGCCGGTGTAGGCGGCGTAGGTCTCGGCGGCCGTGGCCTCGCCGTTCAGCGCCCGTTCGCGGGCGTGGCCCAGGCCGTCCAGGCGTTCGCGTACCGCGGGCGGGGCGTCGTCGGCCAGCTCGGCGGTCCGCTGATCGGCCAGGGCACGGTCCTCGTCGGTGAGTTCGGCACCGGGCGCGCCCTGGCCGCCCACGGCGGCGATCACCAGGGCGTCCCGCTCGTCGGCCAGGGTCTGGGAGAGGTGGACGGCGCGCAGGCCGAGGCGGGCGTCCGCCAGCTCGCGCTGGGAGCGGTCGAGCTGGCTCAGCGCCGCCTGGACGCTGGGGATCCCGGCGGCGAGCACGGCGGCACCGGTGAGGAGCACGGCGACCAGCAGGCGCGTGCGCACGCGGGCACGGCGGCGCCGCGCCGCGCGGGAGCGCGGGCCGGGAACGGCGCGTCGCACGGGCCGCTGGTCCCCGGACGTGTCGGAGTCCCCAGGAGGGGGTTCGGCGGATTCACCCAGTGTCGTCATCCGCAGCTGTGCTCGCATTCTCGTCCTGGCCGCCGACGGGAGGGCCGGCCGTGAAGTCCGGCCCACCGGGCGCTGATCGGTCCATCCGTCGGGCCCGCGCTCTGGCACCGACGATGCCAGCGCCGCGGGGACCGGAGGCGGTCTCTCCTGACCGGCCACCCGAAGGAGTGAACATCACCACAACGCGACGGACAAGCGGCATGCGGAATCCCCCGCTCCGCTCGGCCGTTGCCGAGTGGCGCTCCGCCGCGGCTCCTGGCAAGATCAACTTTCGCCATGGCTCCTGATCAGGGCTGATGGTCTTCCGGCGAACCGCGCGAATGCCCGTCTAGCACCGCCAATCGCCGTCAAGTACCGCCACATTACCGATACGTGACGGGGTGGCGCAGACTGTGGGTCATGCGCGTACGTGCCGTCAGCGAGCCCGGGGATCCGGGCGTGCCCAACGAGGACTTCGCCGCCATCGCTCCGCTCGCCCGGGGCGGCGGCGTGATGGCGGTGCTCGACGGGGTCACCGGGACGCCCGACGGCGCGGGCTGCCGTCACGGCGTGGCCTGGTTCGCGGGGCGGCTGGGCCAGGCGCTGCTGGGGCGCGCGGCGGGGCCGGAAGCGCCGCCGCTGGCCGACTGCCTGGCGGAGGCCATCGCGGAGACGGCGGACGCGCACCGCGCGACGTGTGACCTTTCTCACCCGCGCACGCCCCAGGCCACGGTGGCCTGCGCCCGGTGGGACGGCGCGGCCGTGGAGTACCTGGTGCTGTGCGACGCGGTGCTGCTGCTGGCCCCGCCCGCGGGGCCGGTGCGGGTGGTGACCGACCCGCGGCTCGCGCAGCTGCGGCCGGCGGCGCGGCGGCTGCCGACGGCAGCGGAGCGGGTGGCGTTCGTGGAGGGCATGCGGAACGCCGAGGGCGGCTTCTTCACGGCAGCGGCGGATCCGGCCGTGGCCGCGCGGGCCGTGACGGGCACGGTGGCGGCGCGGGACGTGCGGGCGCTGGCCGGGCTGACGGACGGGGCCGGGCGGTGGGTGGACGTCTTCGGGCTCGGCGACTGGGACGCGCTGTTCCGGGTGCTGTCCGGGCCGGGGCCGGCGGCCGTGGTCGAGCAGGTCAGGGCGGCGGAGCGGGACGACCCGCGGGGCGCGGCGTTCCCCCGGGGCAAGGCGCACGACGACGCCACCGCCGTGCTGGTGGAGCCGGACGACGCGCCCTGACGGCGGTCAAATCCCAGGCAAAGCGCGGCGTTTCCGGCCTGGCTGGCTCAAGCGTGACTCGCCGCATACCAGTTGCCCGCGCGTCTCGTCCGGCATCACCCGGACGGCGCACCGGGGCGCCGAAGCGTGCTTCGCCCCACCCTCCGCGCCCCTTACAGTCGCGAGTGGCATGTTCACACTATGTGACTTGCCGACGAGCTGGCTACCTCATCCCCCCCACCCAGGCTCGAAAGGCTGCCATGCCCATGAACCGAACCGCACCGAGCGCTCCCAAGCCACGACACCGGACTCTGAGCGCCCTGCTCGCCTCGGCCTGCGCGGCGCTCGCCGCCGTCCTGACCCTGCCCGGCACCGCGCGTGCCGACGATACGGGGCCGCTGCCGATCTCGCCGGGCGAGGCGTACATGGGCGTGACGGTTCCCTACTACGAGGAGACCAGCGACCCGCTGACCGTGACGCGGCCCCCGCAGGGCTCGCCGCGCGCCACGGTGGAGGGCGTCGACGTCTCCAGCTGGCAGGGCAATGTCGACTGGCCGGCGCTGTGGGACAGCGGCGTGAGGTGGGCGTACGTCAAGGCCACCGAGGGCACCTCGTACAAGAACCCCTACTTCACCCAGCAGTACAACGGCTCCTACGACATCGGCATGATCCGGGGCGCCTACCACTTCGCCCTGCCCAACTCCTCCAGCGGCATCGCGCAGGCCGACTACTTCGCCGACAACGGCGGCGGCTGGTCCCGCGACGGCAAAACGCTGCCGGGCGTGCTGGACATCGAGTACAACCCGTACGGCTCCGCCTGCTACGGCCTGAGCGACGCCGAGATGGTCGACTGGATCGACGACTTCCTCACCCGGTACTACGAACGCACCGGCCGCTGGGCGGTGATCTACACCACGGACGACTGGTGGGCGGAGTGCACCGGCAACTACTCCGGCTTCGCCAACCACCACCCGCTGTGGATCGCGGAGTACGCCTCCTCCCCCGGCACGCTCCCGGCCGGCTGGAGCTACTACACCTTCTGGCAGTACACCTCCTCCGGGCCGATCGTGGGCGACCACAACCTCTTCAACGGCGCGAGCGACCGGCTCCAGGCGCTCGCCAACAACGACTGACCACAAGCGACGGGAACGAACGGCTGCACCCACAGCTGTCCCCGCCGGGAGGCCCCGGCGGCACCAGGGCGCCATGCGCGAGGATGGAGCGCATGGCGCCCTCCGCTTTCTCCCCCCACCTGCCGCACCCGCCGCACGCCGCCCAGGCCGCGCCCGGCGAGCCGGTCGTCCTCGACCGCCGGGAGGGCCCCCACGGCGAGGTGGTGCTGCGCCGCCACGGCGAGCTGCTCCAGATCATCGCCAACGGCTGCTTCCTCATGGACACGTCCGACGGCCGCTCGGAACGGCTGCTGGTGACCGAGGCGCTCGCCGCGCTGGGAGACCGCCCCTCCCCCAGCGTCCTCATCGGCGGCCTCGGCGTCGGCTTCTCCCTCAACGCGGCGGCTGCCGAGCCGCGCTGGGGCCGCATCACCGTCGTGGAGCGTGAGGAGGCCATCCTCGGCTGGCACCGCGACGGGCCGCTGACCCACCTCACGGCGCAGGCCCTGGCCGATCCGCGCACCCGCCTGGTCCACGCCGACCTGCTCACCCACCTGCGCACCACCGGCGAGCGCTACGACGCGCTCTGCCTGGACATCGACAACGGCCCGGACTGGACCGTGACCGAGGACAACGACAGCCTGTACTCTCCCGCCGGGCTGGCCGCGTGCCGGGAGCGCCTGACGCCGTCCGGCGTGCTGGTGATCTGGTCGGCGAACCCTTCCACCGCCTTTGAGTCGAAACTCAGGGATGCCGGATTCGTCGGGGTTCACACCAGAGAAGTCCCTGTCGACCGGGGCGTCCCCGACGTGCTCTTTCTCGCCAGCCACGATCTCGCCAACCGGTCCTCATAGCCTCCGCGAGACTTCGCGCTCTACGCTGCTTCTCAGTGCTCATCAGCACATTCGAGCAGTTCCACACACCTTCGACACGCCAGACCCAGCCGACTGGCGCCGGAATCTCCCGGGGGCGGGACAGATGAACCAGACAGAAACCAGGGCACAGAACGACAGGAACCACGCGGGCGAGGCCTCGGACGCGGCGGGCCAGCCGGAGCCCACCGCCCAGGACAGGACGGGTCACCACCACAGCACCACCGCGGCCACCCCGGGCGCACAGCGGCGGGTGCTCGTCGTCGAGGACGACCCGACGATCGTGGAGGCCATCTCGGCCAGGCTCCGCGCCGAGGGATTCCTCGTGCAAACGGCCGCGGACGGCCCGGCTGCCGTGGAGACGGCCGCGGCCTACCACCCGGACCTGCTCATCCTCGACGTGATGCTGCCGGGCTTCGACGGCCTCGAGGTCTGCCGCAGGGTCCAGGCCCAGCGCCCGGTTCCCGTGCTGATGCTCACGGCGCGTGACGACGAGACCGACATGCTGGTGGGGCTCGGCGTCGGCGCGGACGACTACATGACGAAGCCTTTCTCCATGCGCGAACTCGTCGCCCGGTCGCACGTGCTGCTGCGCCGCGTCGAGCGCGCCGCCGTGGCGGCCACCACCCCGCGCCCGGGCAGCGTCCGCCTGGGCGACCTGGAGATCGACCGCACCCAGCGCCGCGTCCGCGCCGCCGGCAAGGACATCCACCTCACCCCCACCGAGTTCGACCTGCTGATGTGCCTGGCGCGCTCCCCCCGCGCCGTCCTCACCCGCGAGCAGCTCCTCGCCGAGGTCTGGGACTGGGCCGACGCTTCCGGGACCCGCACCGTCGACAGCCACGTCAAGGCGCTGCGGCGCAAGATCGGCGCCGAGCGCATCCGCACCGTCCACGGCGTGGGATACGCCCTGGAAACGCCGCCCGGCTACGCGGGCGACGGCGGGCTCGGTCCGGTCAACGGCGAGGTCTAACGCGTGCGCGCACTGGTCAGGCACCCCCTGTGGGGGAGGGCCTGGGCGCTGGTGCGCCCGCTCGATCCCTACCGCTCGGTCAAGGCCGCCCTCGGCTGGCTCGTGGTGATCTCCGTCGTCATCACCACCGTGCTGGTCCTCATGGCCTACCGTTCCGCCATCGAACTCCAGGTGATCGCCATCCTCGCGATCATCGCCTCGCTGCTTGTCACGCAGTTCGTGGCCCAGAGCCTGGCCACCCCCGTGCTGGAGATGACGTCCGCGGCGCGGGCCATGGCGCGCGGCAACTATGACCGCCGGGTGCGCGTGGCCCGCCGCGACGAGCTGGGCGATCTCGCCCTCGCCTTCAACCGCATGGCCGCCGACCTCCAGCAGGTGGACCGGCACCGCAAGGAGCTGGTAGCCAACGTCTCGCACGAGCTGCGCACGCCCATAGCCGGGCTGCGCGCCGTGCTGGAGAACGTGGTGGACGGGGTCTCCGACGCCGATCCGGAGACCATGGCGACGGCGCTGCGGCAGACGGAGCGGCTCGGCAGGCTCGTGGACCAGCTGCTGGACCTGTCGCGGCTGGAGAACGGCGTGGTGCCCCTGCATCCGCGCGTCTTCCCGGTCAAGCCGTACCTGTCGGCGGTCATCGGCGACGCCGCCGTCGCCATGCGGCGGGGGCACGCGCGCACCGACGTCCGGCTGCGGCTGGACGTCTCGCCGGGCGGGCTCCAGGCCTACGCGGACCCCGAGCGGCTGGACCAGGTCGTCACCAACCTCGTCGACAACGCGATCAAGCACAGCCCGCTCGACGGCGAGGTGACGGTCCGCGCCCGGCCCGGCCAGTCTCCCGGCGGGCTGGTGCTGGAGGTGCTCGACGAGGGCCCCGGCATCCCGCACGCCCAGCGCGAGCTGGTGTTCGAACGGTTCGGCCGGGCGACGACCGCGGGGGCGCGCGACGGCGGCACCGGACTCGGGCTGGCCATCGCGCGGTGGGCCGTCGACCTCCACGGCGGGACCATCGCCGTCGCCGAGTCCAGCCGCGGCTGCCGGATACGCCTCACTTTGCCGGGTAACGGCGAAACGCACGAGTGACGTACGCTCGGTGACGTCACCGTCTGAAGCGCGTGGTGTCCGGCCCGCATCGGCAGCCGCGGCCGGACCACCGGCAGCCCACTCCGCTCTTTACCATTTCGTTGCTGTTTTACACTGAACCTGATGCAGTTCCCGGACGACCGGGACCCGAAACCATCCGCGGAATGTGATCTAGGTGACGTCTACCCGGCGAGGACTGCGCCTTCGGGCCGGGGAGGCGTAGCCTTGATTTCCGCTGTCCACCAGTCCTTGCGAAGCGGAAGAGGGCGGTTGCCGCCGTGTCGCCACAGTCCCAGAACACCTCAAGCGCCGGACCCAGCACGGAACCGGACCAAGGGACCGAGAAGACCGAGAAGAAGAGCCCTGCCGCCGGTTTCGGCGCCAATGAGTGGCTCGTCGACGAGATCTACCAGCAGTACCTGAAGGACCCCCACTCGGTGGACCGGGCCTGGTGGGACTTCTTCGCCGACTACAAGCCGGGTGGCCAGGCGCAGGCCTCCGAGGACGGGCAGAAGAAGACGGAGGCCAGCGGCCAGGCGAGCGCCCCGGCCCCTGCCGCCAAGCCCGCCGCGGCGGAGCCGAAGGCCGCTGCGAAGCCCTCGGCACCGGCGAAGCCCGCCGAGCCCGCGAAGCCGTCCGCCCCGGCTGCCGCGCCGGCGGCGAAGCCCGCGGCCAAGGCCGAGCCGAAGGCCGCCGCGAAGCCCGCCGCGAAGCCCGCCGCGAAGGCCGGGGCCGAGCAGCAGGCGGAGGGCCCGGAGCTCGTCACCCTGCGCGGCCCGTCGGCCGCGGTGGCGAAGAACATGAACGCCTCCCGGGAGATGCCCACGGCGACGTCCGTGCGCGCCGTCCCGGTGAAGCTGCTGTTCGACAACCGCATCGTCATCAACAACCACCTCAAGCGCGCCCGCGGCGGCAAGGTCTCGTTCACGCACCTCATCGGCTACGCCATGGTGCAGGCGATCAAGGCCATGCCGTCGATGAACTACTCCTACGCGGAAAAGGACGGCAAGCCGACCCTGGTCAAGCCGCCGCACGTGAACCTTGGCCTGGCGATCGACCTGGTCAAGGAGAACGGCGACCGCCAGCTGGTCGTGGCCGGCATCAAGAAGGCCGAGACGCTGACCTTCTTCGAGTTCTGGCAGGCGTACGAGGACATCGTCCGCCGTGCCCGCGCCGGCAAGCTGACCATGGACGACTTCTCGGGCGTGACCGTCTCCCTGACCAACCCCGGGGGTCTGGGCACCGTCCACTCGGTGCCGCGCCTGATGCCCGGCCAGAGCCTGATCCTGGGCGTCGGCGCCATGGAGTACCCGGCCGAGTTCCAGGGCACCTCGCAGGAGACGCTCAACCGCCTGGGCATCTCCAAGGTCATGACCCTGACCTCGACCTACGACCACCGCGTGATCCAGGGCGCCGCCTCCGGCGAGTTCCTGCGCCTGATGAGCCAGCTGCTCCTGGGCGAGCAGGGCTTCTACGACGACATCTTCGAGGCGCTGCGGATCCCGTACGAGCCGATCCGCTGGCACCGCGACATCGACGTCAACCACGACGACGAGGTCACCAAGGCGGCCCGGGTCTTCGACCTGATCCACGCCTACCGCGTGCGCGGCCACCTGATGGCCGACACCGACCCGCTCGAGTACCGGCAGCGCAAGCACCCGGACCTGGACATCACCGAGCACGGCCTGACGCTGTGGGACCTGGAGCGCGAGTTCGCGGTCGGGGGCTTCGCCGGCAAGTCCCGGCTGAAGCTGCGCGACATCCTGGGCGTGCTGCGCGACTCGTACTGCCGCACCACCGGCATCGAGTACATGCACATCCAGGATCCGAAGGAGCGCAAGTGGATCCAGGACCGGGTGGAGCGGCCGCACACCCCGCCCGAGCGTGAAGAGCAGCTGCGCATCCTGCGGCGGCTGAACGCCTCCGAGGCGTTCGAGACGTTCCTCCAGACCAAGTACGTGGGCCAGAAGCGGTTCTCCCTCGAGGGCGGCGAGACCCTCATCCCGCTGCTGGACTCCGTGCTGGACGAGGCGGCGGAGGCGCGGCTGGACGAGGCCGTCATCGGCATGGCGCACCGCGGCCGGCTCAACGTGCTGGCCAACGTCGTCGGCAAGTCGTACGCCCAGATCTTCCGCGAGTTCGAGGGCAACCTCGACCCGAAGTCGATGCACGGCTCGGGCGACGTGAAGTACCACCTGGGCACGGAGGGCACCTTCACCGGCCTGTCCGGCCAGAAGATCAAGGTGTCGCTCACGGCCAACCCCTCCCACCTCGAGGCCGTCGACCCGGTCGTCGAGGGCGTGGCCCGCGCCAAGCAGGACAACATCGGCAAGGGCGGCAAGGACTTCCCGGTCCTGCCGATCCTCATCCACGGCGACGCCGCCTTCGCCGGCCAGGGTGTGGTCTCCGAGACGCTGAACATGTCGCAGCTGCGGGGCTACCGCACCGGCGGCACGGTCCACATCGTCATCAACAACCAGGTCGGCTACACGGCGACGGCGGCGGCGGCCCGCTCGTCCACGTACTGCACCGACGTCGCCCGGATGATCGAGGCGCCGATCTTCCACGTCAACGGCGACGACCCCGAGGCCGTGTGCCGGGTCGGCCGCCTGGCGTTCGAGTACCGGCAGGCGTTCAACAAGGACGTCGTGATCGACCTGGTCTGCTACCGCCGCCGCGGCCACAACGAGACGGACAACCCGTCGTTCACCCAGCCGCTGATGTACGACCTGATCGACAAGAAGCGCTCGGTGCGCAAGCTGTACACCGAGTCGCTGATCGGTCGCGGCGACATCACGCTGGAGGAGGCGGAGCAGGCGCTCCAGGACTTCCAGGGCCAGCTGGAGAAGGTCTTCAAGGAGGTCCGCGAGGCCGCGGACACGCCCGCCCCGGCCGAGGTGCCGCCGGCGCAGCCGGAGTTCCCGGTGGAGGTCGACACGGCCGTCAGCGAGGAGGTCCTGAAGCGGATCGCCGCCTCGCAGGTGAACATCCCGGAGCGGATCACCGTGCACCCGCGGCTGCTGCCGCAGCTCCAGCGGCGGGCCGCCATGGTGGAGGACGGCACGATCGACTGGGCCATGGGCGAGCTGCTGGCGATCGGCTCCCTGCTGATGGAGGGCACGCCGGTGCGGCTGGCGGGCCAGGACAGCCGGCGCGGCACGTTCGGCCAGCGCCACGCGGTGATCATCGACCGCAAGACGGGCGAGGAGTACACGCCGCTGCTGTACCTGACCGAGAACCAGGCGCGGTTCAACGTCTACGACTCGCTGCTGAGCGAGTTCGCGGCGATGGGCTTCGAGTACGGCTACTCGCTGGCTCGCCCGAACGCGCTGGTGATGTGGGAGGCGCAGTTCGGCGACTTCGCCAACGGCGCGGCCACCGTCGTCGACGAGTTCATCTCCTCGGCCGAGCAGAAGTGGGGCCAGACCTCCGGCGTCACGCTGCTGCTGCCGCACGGCTACGAGGGCCAGGGCCCGGACCACTCCTCGGCCCGCATCGAGCGCTTCCTCCAGCTGTGCGCGCAGAACAACATGACGGTCGCGATGCCGACCCTGCCGTCGAACTACTTCCACCTGCTGCGGTGGCAGGTGCACAACCCGCACCACAAGCCGCTCGTGGTGTTCACGCCGAAGTGGATGCTGCGCCTGAAGGCAGCCACCTCCAAGGCGGAGGAGTTCACCAGCGGCCGGTTCCGCCCGCTGATCGGGGACACCACCGTGGACCCGGCCGGCGTGCGGCGGGTCGTGTTCTGCTCCGGCAAGGTCTACTACGAGCTGGCGGCCGAGCGGGAGAAGCGCGGCATCACCGACACCGCGCTGATCCGCCTGGAGCGGCTGTACCCGCTGCCGACCAAGGAGATCCAGGCGGAGCTGGCGCGGTACCGCAACGCCGAGAAGTACGTCTGGGCCCAGGAGGAGCCCGCCAACCAGGGCGCGTGGCCGTTCATCGCGCTGAACCTGGTGGACCACCTGGACCTGATTATCGGCTCGGAGCCGGTGCCCAACGCCGACCGGCTGCGGCGGGTGTCGCGTCCGGCGTCCTCCTCGCCGGCGGTCGGCTCGGCCAAGCGCCACCAGATCGAGCAGCAGCAGCTGATCGACGAGGTGTTCGCGATCTGACGCGGCGCGCCGCGTGCGGCGCCGTGACAGCGGTAAAGGGGCCCGCCCCGGGGATCGTCACTCCGGGGCGGGCCCCCTGGTATGCGGCCCGCGCCAGTGACAGCGGGCAGCCGCCGGCTCAGGTGGCCAGCGGCTCGAAGTCCCAGTAGGGACGCTTCCGGTTGCGGGCGCTCACGGTGTGCGAGTGCTGCGAGCCGAGCGTAGAGATCAGGCCGGACAGCGCCTCCTCCTCCGTCTTGTCCGCTTCCTCGCTGCGCCGCACGGCGCGCAGGTCGTGCGCCAGCGAGATCTGGGCGGACAGGAACAGCGGGTGCCTGCGGCCCAGCGTGCGGGCGGCCCGGCGCACCGTGTCGCGGCTGAGCTCGACCGCGCCCTCCAGGTCGTCCTCGAGGCTGCGGCTGGCCGCCGCGTTCAGGGCGATGCCGAGCGTCCAGGGATGGTCGGGCCCCAGGGCACTGGTCATGTCAGCCAGCGCCTCCTCGATGAGCAGCGCGGCCTGCTGCCGCTCGCCGAGGGCCCGCAGCACCAGCGCCTGGTTGGCGCTGGTGCCGATGGTGTACGGGTGCTGCGGCCCGAGCCGGACGCGGTAGTGCTCCGTGACCCGCTCCCCGGTGGCGCGGGCCTGGTCAAGGTGGCCCTGGGCGCGCTGGATGAACGCCTGCCCGGCGAGGAACCGCACGGTCACCGGCGAGCTGTCGCCGAGCACCCGGGACGCCCGCTCCACCAGGTCGGCGATGCGCCGCTCGGCCTCGGCCGGCTCGCCGGAGCGGTGCAGGCACATCGCCAGGTTGAACTCCACCGACAGCGTCTGCGGGTTGTCGTGGCCCATGACGACCCGGTGGGTCTCCACGCTCGGTTCGAGCACGGAGGCCGCCTCGGAGTAGCGGCCCAGCAGCCGCAGGTCCAGGCCGTAGGTGCTCTCCGAAGCGAGCGAGTAGTTGTGGCGGGGCCGCAGCAGCTCCCGGCGGCGGGCCAGCGTCAGCCGGTCCAGGTCCAGCGCCTCGCGGTACCGGCCGAGCAGCCGCAGCGAGACGGCCAGGTTGTTGCGGGCGCTGAGGGTCCGCGAGTCGTCGGGGCCGACCAGCTCCAGGTAGCCGTCGAGCACGCGCTGCGACACCTCCAGGGACTCCTGGTACCGCGCCAGGCCCCGCAGATCGGCGCCGAGGCCGTCGAGCGCGTGGAGGACGCCGAGGTGGTGCTCGCCGAGCAGCACGCTCAGCCGTTCCGCGACGGCACGGTCGATCCGCTCGCACCGGGCGTACTCGCCCAGGCCGCGCAGCAGCGTGGCGTGCTGGGCGCCCAGGCGCCACAGCTTGGGGTCGTCCTCGCCGAGCACCTCGCGCCAGGCGCGCTCGGTGAGTTCGGAGAGGTGGACGCCCGAGGTGTACTCGCCCGCCAGGAAGAGGTAGCGCAGGCAGTTGAAGATGAGCTGGTGGATGTCCGGGTGCGTGCTGCGCAGCGCCCCGGACACCTCCAGGTGCGGCACGATCTGCGCAAACCGCGGCCAGCGGCGGGTGTCCGTGGGCCGCCGGGGGTCGGCGGCGGCCAGGGCGCGGCGCACGGCGCGGGAATAGACGGCCAGGTCCTCCTCCGACATGCCGGAGCGCACCGTCTGGTGGACCAGGCGGTGCAGGTGGATCTGCCCGGCGTCGGACTCGGCGTCGGCGTCCGGCTCGGCCTCCGGGGCGTCCCACCGGATGACGGAGTACTGCACCAGCCGGGCGATGGCGGCGCTCCACCGCAGCGGGTCCTCCATCAGCCCGCGCAGGCCCTCGGGCAGGTGGTCCACCGGCACCCCGCGCAGCAGCTGGACCGAGATGTTCCCGGGGGCGAAGCACGAGGCCAGCCGGAGCAGCTCGACGGCTTCGGGCATGGTCTCGCGCAGCCGGTTGATGAGTATCGCGAACGCGGTCTGGTACGTCATCCGGAAGTCGGCCGAGACCTTCAGGCCGGACTCCAGGTCGTGCCTGCCGTGCAGCAGCTCCACGTACTCGGGCACCGTGATGGCGGCGTCGCTGAGCCACCCCGCGGTCTGGTCGAGCGCGAGCGGCAGGTCGCCGAGGGCCTCCGCGAGCCGGTCGGCGTCGCCGGGGCCGATGCGCGAGGCGCGGCGGCGGACGAAGGCGACGGACTCCTCACGGTCGTAGACGGGCACGTCCAGGACCACGGTGTTGTGCTGGTCCCAGCTGCGGTTCTGCGAGGTGATCAGCACGTGGCCGGGACCGTGCGGCAGCAGTCCGGCGATGTTCTCCGGGTCGTCGGCGCCGTCCAGCACCAGCAGCCAGCGCGAGTACGGCTCGCCGCGGCGCAGGGCGTCGCGCACGGCGCGCAGCCGCGCCCCGTAGTCCGAGCCGGTGTGCAGGTCGAGCGCAGGCGCCAGCTCGGCGAGCCGCTGCCGCAGGGTGCCGCGCTGGTCGGCGGGGACCCACCAGACCATGTCGTACTCCGAGCCGAACCGGTGCACGTACTCGACGGCGATCTGCGTCTTGCCGACGCCCGACATGCCGAGCAGCGTGACGACGCCGGTGCCCGGCTCGGCGCGCTGGAGCGCCTCGTACATCCGGCGCAGCGTGTCTTCGCGGCCGGTGAAGCGGATGTTGCGGCGGGGCACGCCGCCCCATACCCGCGGCTGCTCGTGCGGGAAGCGGGGCCCGGCGCCGCGGCGGTCGGTCCGCACGCCGCCGGGCGGGGTGGCGTGAGTGCCGGGCGTGATGCCGAGCAGGCTCAGCAGGCGGCGCTCGGCCTCGCGGGCGCCGATGCCCCACAGGTCGGCGGTGCCGCCGAACGCGGCGGTGGCGGGGGGCAGCGGTTCGGCCGTGACGGAGACCGCCGCGAAGCGGTGCGTGTTGGGGGCCACGACGGTGCGCAGGGCGTGGTTCCAGGCCTCTTCCGGGTGAGGGCCGAGCCGGAAGTACCAGTCGCTGAGGACCACGAGGATCCGGCCCTCCAGCAGCAGCAGGTCGCGCAGCTGCTCCTCCAGGGGCACCTCGATGGGAGCGTCCCACCGCTGGAACGTGACGCGGCAGCCGTACCGCTCGAGCCGGTCGGCGATCCAGGCCGCCCAGGGCCGGTTGTAGCCCGCGTAGCTGATCGCGATCCGCTGTGCCCCGCCCTCCCCAGGCGTTTCGCGTACCTCCACGGCCGTGAACCTCCCTCGACGGTCCGTCAGAGCCCTTGCAGGGAACATACACCCGCGCCGCACGAGGTAACCGTCAAAGGGGAGGTGTGCTCGCGGCGGGAGCGCCGGCACGCGCGCCAGGCGGTGCCGGAAAGGTGCCGGATTCCGTCGAGGAAGGTGGAGCAGGAGTGAACCGGGCCGTTCCGTTCCGGCAGTTCGTCGTCAAGGTCAACAGCCGCTGCAACCTCGCCTGCCGGTACTGCTACATGTACTTTGCCGCCGACCAGGGCTGGCGGCGGCAGCCACGGAGCGCCTCCCCCGCGATGCTGCGGCAGACGGCCCGCCGGATCGGTGAGCACGCCGCCGCGCACGGGCTGGGCGCGGTCTCGGTCGTGCTGCACGGCGGGGAGCCGCTGCTGACGGCGCCGCGGGTGCTGGGCGCCTTCGTCCGCGAGGTGCGGGCGCGGGTGCCGTCGGGCTGCGCGGTGTACGCCTCGCTCCAGACCAACGGCACGCTGCTGACGGCGGCCGGGCTCCGGGAGCTGGCGGGGCACGGCATCCGCATCGGGCTGAGCCTGGACGGCGGCCTCGCGGCGCACAACACCCAGCGCGTGGACCACGCCGGACGCCCGGCGTGGCCGCGGGTGCTGCGCGCCGCCCGGCTGCTGTCCGAGCCGGAGCACCGGACGGCGTACGCGGGCGTGCTGTGCGTCGTGGACGTCGCGAGCGACCCGGTGGCCGTGTACGAGTCGCTCGTCGCGCTCCGCCCGCCCGCCGTCGACTTCCTGCTGCCGTACGGCAACTGGACCTCACCGCCGCCCGGCCTGCCCGCGCCCCCCGAGGCGCCCACGCCGTA
This sequence comes from Streptomyces sp. 7-21, assembly GCF_016741785.1. Taxonomy (GTDB): domain Bacteria; phylum Actinomycetota; class Actinomycetes; order Streptomycetales; family Streptomycetaceae; genus Streptomyces. The sequence continues at coordinate 47,292 of NZ_JAERRL010000001.1, read as the reverse complement.
CGGGGACTGGCTGTGCGCGGTGTTCGAACGGTGGTGGCACGCGGACCACCGCCGGGCGGCGGTGCGGCTGTTCGAGGAGTGCATCGCCGCGCTGCTGGGGCTGCCGGTGGCGGGCGAGGTGTTCGGGCTCCAGCCGTTCACGGCCGTGGTGGTGGAGACCAACGGGGACATCGAGCTGGTCGACGCGCTGAAGACGGCCTACCCGGGGGCGACGGCCACCGGCCTGAACGTGTTCCGCTCCGCCTTCGACGAGGCGCTGGGCCACCCCGGCGTGGTCGCCCGGCAGGCGGGACGCGAGGCGCTGGCGGACGACTGCCGCAGCTGCCCGGTGGTCGACGTGTGCGGTGGCGGGCACTACGCGCACCGGTACCGCGCCGGGAGTGGCTTCCGTAACCCGGCCGTCTACTGCGCCGACCTCCAGCGGGTGATCCGCCACGTCGCCGGCGCGCTGCACGAGGTGGCCAGGTGAGCGCGGCGGTTCCGGGCCCCGCGCTGACGGCGGAACAGCTGCGGCGGCTGGGGCAGGCGGAGAGCGACCGCCCGACCCTGGAGACGCTCACGGCGGCGCAGCACACGAAGCGGCTGCTGCTGCTCCGGCTGCTCTTCGACGCCCTCCCGGCCGCCGGCGACGGCACGGCGGGGGCGCTGGCCCGGGAACACGCCGACCTGCTCGTGGCCGCGGAGCGCGCGGACCCGGAGCGGGCCCGGCCGGCGCTGTTCTACCCGCTGGTGGGTCCGTGGCTGGAGGCGTGGCTGCGGCGCGGTGCCGACGCCGAGGCCCGCGCGGGGCTCGGCGGGCTGGCCGTGGCGGCGGCGGCCAGGACCGGGCTGCGCTTCACCACCCGGGTGCCGGTCGCGGGCGGGTATCTGACGCTGCCGGCGCTCGGCGGACTGTGGGTGGGCCGCCCGGCCACGGTGACGGCGCGGGGAGACGGCGAGCGGCTGGTGCTGCGCGGGGACGACGGTGAGGCCGTCACCCTCGTGCGGTCCGCGGACGGCAGCGGCGCGTGGCGCGCCGACGACGCGCGCTGGCTGCCCCTGCGCCCCCTGCCGGGCGGGCCGGGGACGGTGTACCTGGACCACGCGGCGCCGCCCGCGCTGACCGGCGAGCGGCAGCGGCCCCTTAGCCCGGAGGGACACGTGGCCGCGGAGCACGCCCGCTGGGCGGCGCTGTGGCGCGGCGCGCTGCCGCTGCTGCGGGCGGCCGGGCCGCAGCGGTACGCGGCGCTGCGGCTGCTCACGTGCGTGGTGCCGCTGCGCGCGGGCCGCGCCGGCGACCACAAGGCGGGCACCAGCCCGCAGAGCTTCGGCGCCGTGATGATGCGCAGACCAGCCGGGCCGCAGGCGCTGGCCGAGACGCTGACGCACGAGGTGCAGCACGCCAAGCTCGGCGCGCTCAGCGACCTCGCGCCGCTGCACGAGGCGGACGACCGGGCGCGGTTCTGGGCGCCGTGGCGCCCCGACCCGCGCCCGTTCGACGGTCTGCTGCACGGCGTGTACGCGCACCTGGAGCTGGCGGACTTCTGGCACCGCCTGGCGGCGGCGGACGCCGCCGGGAGAGAGCAGGCGTGGCAGCGGCACGCCCGCTACTGGGCCATGGTGGATGCCGCGCTGCCGCAGGTGCGCCACGAGGACCGGCTGACCGACGCCGGCCAGATCTTCGTCGGCGCGCTGGTGGAGCGCCACGCCGGGCTCGGCGAGACGCCGGTGCCCGCCCGCCACCGCGCCGAAGCGGCGGAGTTCGTCGCCCGGGTGCGCGCCGCCTGGCCCGGCCCCGCACCGGGGACGAGCGCGCCAGGTCCGGGCCGGGCGCCGCGGACGTCCCGCAACGGCCGGCGCCCGTGACGGTGGGGCCCCAACGCCGCAGGTCAGTCTGGTTACCGGTCGTCATCCGGGGCCGCGGGCCCCTGGTTGAAGTCCCACATGGTCTCGTCAGGGCGGGCTATTCGCTCCCGCAGCTCCGCCAGCACCTCGCGCAGCACGGGATGGCTCAGCTCCCGCAGCTCTGCCAGGCTGAGGTGCAGCAGGTCGGGCAGCGGCTGGTGGGCGGCCGGTGCGGCTCCCCGCTCGGTGGCGCGGCCACCGGCCACGTCCTGCGAGCGCGTTGTCATGCTTCCTCCTCGCCGATGGGGCCAAGCGGGGATTCCCGCCAGGCCCGCGCGAGAAACCCCGGGCCGGGCCGCGCTAACCCCCGCCGCGCAAGCCGCCCAGGCGGCGGGCCGTGGCCTGGCCCGCGGTGTCCCCGTCCGGCAGACGGCGCCACTGCGCCTGCGCGGCACGGTACGCTTCGGCCGCCGCGAGCGGACGCTGGGACTCCTCGTAGACGACGCCGCGTTGGTGCAGCGCCGTAGCGGCGAGCCGCACCAGCGCGGGCCCGCCGGGCTCGCCGCGCCGCTCCGCTTCGAGGGCCCGCGCAGCCGCCTGCCCATAGCACGCGGCGGCCTGGTCGAGCCGTTCGGGCGCCCGCGTGTGCCGGTACAGGCCGCGGTGCGTAGCGCCCAGCTCGAACCAGGCCCGCGCCCGGGTGTGCCCGTTCCCGGCGCCGCGCGCCGCCCGGTCGAACAGATGCTCCGCTTCCCGCAGGTCCACCAGGTCCCCGGCCAACCGGTAGCGCGCGACGAGCGCCTGCCCGAGCATCAGCAGCCGGTCCGGCAGGCGGGGGTCGGCCGCCGACGTCTCCATGCGGCAGTTCCGCAGCACGCGCACCGCCTCGCCCACGAACGGCCCGCCGCCCGGCAGCGCCGCCCGCCGCAGCAGCGCCGCGCCCCATTCCTGGAGCAGATCCCCGTACTCCGGCTGGTCGTTGGAGAACAGGCCGCTGGCCTCGTCGAACGCGGCGGCCGCGGCCTCCAGTTCGGCCGGACCGGACTCAGCGGCGTACCGCCGCACCCGCAGCCTGCCCAGCCGCACCAGGCACCCGGCGCGCAGCGCGTCGCTGTCGGCCAGGGCACGGGCCCGCTCAATAACCTCCTCCGCCCGCGGCCAGTCGTGCCACGTCAGCAGCAGGGCATCGGCCAGGTCCAGCAGGGCGCGGGCGACCGCGGGCGCGGTCGCGGACTCCGCGGCCAGCGCGCGGGCGCCGGCCTCCAGGGAGACGGCGGCCTGCTGGGCGAGTGTTCCGGCGCCCGCGTGCGAGGTCTGCTGGGCGAGCAGCAGCAGCGTCCTGCCGTGCTTGAGCGACAGCGCGGAGGGCCGGGCGGCGTCGTCCGGCCACGCGGCCGCGACGGCCTCCAGCATGCCGGCGGCTTCCTGGAGCAGTCCCGTGTCCCCGCCCAGCCGCCACTGCTCAGTGAGCGCGTCGGCACGCTCCAGGGCCGGGCCGAGCGCGTCCTGCGAGGCGAGCCCGGGCGTGGCGTAGACGGCGGCGTACTCCCGGTCCGCCTGCCGCAGCAGTTCGAGCGCGCCCGCCCGGTCACCCGCCAGCCGCCGCTCTCCCGCCTGGGCGCGCAGCACCCTGGCCAGCACGGTCCTGGCGTGCCCGGAGCCCGGGTGCGCCGCGGCGGCGCGGGCCACCTGCTCGGCCTCCGTGAGCAGCCCCGCCTCGCGCTGCACGCGCCACAGCCGCAGCAGCAGCTCGGCCAGTTCGGTCCACAGCTGCGGGTCCGGCGCCCAGCGCCGCGAGGCGCGGTCGGCGTGACGCATCAGCGCGACGGCGTCCAGCAGGTGGCGCACCCGGCCGTCGGACTCGTAACGGCGGGCCAGCTCGCGGGCCTGCCCGACCGCCTCGGAGGGAGGAGGCGACGGCGGCCCGTACCGCGCGGCGGCCTCGGCCTGCTCGGTCAGGTCGGGCAGGAAGCGGCGCAGCACCTTGGCGGCGACCTCGGCGAACGGCTGCGGCACGCGCTCGTCCGGCGCCGCTTGCTGCTCCCCGTCATCCCTGACCGCGGGGCCGACCGCGGGCGCCGGCTCGCCGGAGAGCTGGGCGAGGGCGAGCGCCGGGAAGTTGGGGCCGCCCTTGCCGAAGCGCTGCTCGACGTAGCTGGAGCAGTGCTTGAGCACCAGCAGCGCCTCGTCGTGCCCGAGGTCGGCGAGGAGCTCGTCGTGCACGCCGTCGGCGAACTCGTACCACTGGTCGTCACCGCCCGCGCCGCCGCGGCGGCGCAGCAGGCCGCTGAGCATCACCTCGGCCAGCTCGGCGGGGCCCGAGTCGGGCAGCATGGTGCGCTGCACCAGCTGCATCACCGGCAGGTACAGCGGGGCCGCCGCGAGATAGACCGCGAGCTGGGCCGCGCCGGGCGAGGCCGTGGCACGGAACCGGGCCAGCAGCGCGGCGGCGGGGCGCTGGCCGCGCGGCACCGGCCGCCGCGCCGGGGCCGCGGCCGGCTGGTCCGGGCGCACCCAGCCGACGGCGGCGCGCACCGAGCCGGCGCCGGGGCCGGACAGCAGACCCGCCCAGGCGCCCAGCGCGGCCGGGGTCGGCGGCATCACGGGCACGGGCACGGCGTCGCCGCGCGCGTCGTTCCGGCGGCGCGGCTCATCGGACCGGAAGCGCAGCCGGGCCGAGGCACCGGGCCCCTCCTCGCGCAGCAGCGTGCCGTAGGAGACGGGCAGCCGGGTGCGGGCCCACAGCCGCTGCGGCAGCGGCTGCACGACGGCGACCTGCGCGTGGCGGGAGAGCCGGTAGAGCAGCCGGTGCGCGGCGCCGTCCCGCCACAGCGGGCCGGTGCAGTCGCTGACGAGGACCGTCAGGCGCCGACCGGTGGGGTCGGCGAGCTGGCGCGCGGGCCGTAACGGGGCGGCGCCCGGGTCCAGGCGCCTGCTGATGGCGAGGGCGCCGTCGGGCGACTCGTGCAGGTAGTGCACCTGGATGTCGCGGAAGGCGCCGATCCGCGCGAAGACCTCGGTGAGTTCGCCCAGCATGCGCTGCCACACCCGCATCGCGGGGGTGGCGTCCATGAGCAGCTGGAGCTCCACCTGGCCGCGCGGGTCCCGGCGGAACACCGGCAGCAGCAGGCCGCCGGCGCGGGCCGTGTCCTCGGCGGTGGCGCGCTCGTCCAGGTCCAGGCGGCTGCTGCGGTGCGGACGGGCTGGCGGGCGGTAGCCCTTCAGCGGCCGCAGCGCGCGCTCCAGTTCGAGCAGGCCCGGCAGGGCCCTGGCCTCGGGCACGCCGACGCGCGGGCCGTCGGCGGGCAGGCCGGGGTCCGCCTGGTCGGCGTACAGGCCGATGGTGTGGTCGTCCGGGTGCGGCGGCCGCGCCGCCGGCGCGGGGCGCGGCCCGCCGGACTCCTGGCTGGCCGGGGGGTCGGGCCGGTCGCCGCCCGGCGCCGCGGCACCGGCCCGGCCCGGCCCGGCCGGCCGGCCCCCCTCCGGTGCGCTTCCGCCCGCGCGGGAGGCCGGGGACATGGCGGTCGGCCGGGCGTACTGGGCCAGCCACAGCGCGTCGGCGAGGCCGGCGCGGTCCGGGTCAAGCCCGGCGCCACGCAGCGCGCTTATCAGGCCAGCGAGTTGATCACCGCGGCCCTGCGGCGGAGTGGCGTGGGACTCGGACACCGTGGCTCACCTCGGTCGGTCGAGGCGCTGGATCAGCATGTCGGCAAGTCGGTCGCGGGTCAGCGGCTCGGCGATGTGGGTGAGGTAGATGGCGTTCAGCAGCTGGTCGGTCGCGAGCTGTTCGGTGCGGGAGCGTTCCAGGAAGCGGGCGATCAGGTCGTCGCCGACGCGGGCCAGCTCTTCTCCGAGGTGGGCACGGACCACGGTGGCCAGGCGCTCGTGGTCGGGGCGGCCGAGTTCCAGGTGGATGCAGCGGCGCAGCAGCGGGGCGGGGAAGTCCCGCTCACCGTTGCTGGTGAGGACGACGAACGGGAAGGCGTGGCAGCGGATCCTGCCGTCCCTGACCGTCACCTTCTGGCCGTCGTCGGTGAGGACCTCCACCTCCGGCTCGCGCTCGGCGATGCGCTCCAGCTCGGGGATGGTGAACTCGCCTTCCTCCAGCACGTTCAGCAGGTCGTTGGGAAGGTCGATGTCGCTCTTGTCCAGCTCGTCGATGAGCAGCACGCGGGGCTTGGCGGTCGGCAGCAGCGCGGTGCCCAGCGGGCCGAGGCGCAGGTAGCTGCCGATGCCGCCGGGCAGCGCGGCGGGCGGTGCCTGGCCGGGGGGCGCGCCCGTGGCGGCGCGGGTGCTCGCGGCGAGCTGGGTGTCCTGGAGCCGGGCGATGGCGTCGTAGTGGTAGAGGCCGTCGGCCAGTGTGGTGCGGCTGACGATGGGCCAGTGCAGCACGCGGCCCAGCTTCAGCTCGTAGGCCACGGCGTGCGCGAGCGTGCTCTTGCCCGTGCCGGGGCTGCCCGTGACGAGCAGGGGCCGCCGCAGGTACAGCGCGGCGTTGATGATCTCCAGCTCCTCCGGGCTGGGCCGGTGCATCTCGGCCATGTGCCGGTAGGAGCCGAGCCGGCGCGTGGAGGCGCTGTCCGCCTCGGGAGCGGGGGCGACCAGCGGCTGGCCGTCGAAGTCGCGCCACGGCGGGGGCTTGGGGAGGTTGAGGATGCCGTCGTGCGGCTCGCCCGCCCCGCGGTAGATCAGCCATTCCCGGCCCGTCTGCTCCGGGGAGGCGCCCTCGGGGGGCTCCGGGTTGCTGTCAGACACTGCCACTCCTCGCTCCTCGTCGCTTGACCGCCGCGCGCGGCGCCGGCCGCGCCTTGACCGTATCGACCCAGTGCCCGGCGTTGAAGAGGTAATTCCCCGTCAGGGCAGTTGTCTTCACAGTGCCTCCAGCAGGTCGCCTGCGTCGGCGTACGCCTGTTCGGGCTCGGCGTACAGCAGGGCCAGGTCCCGGGACCAGTAGGACTCGGGGAGCCCTGCCGTGACCTCCAGCCGCAGCCGCCGCAGCTCCTCGGGGAGCGCGCCGGCCCGGCCGGCCTGCGCGACGGTGCGGTGGACGCCGCGGTGGAAGTCGGCGCAGCCGGGCTCGCGCCGCTGGGGGGCGCGGCGCCACAGCACGACGCCGTAGCCGCCGCTGAGGACCTGGAACAGCGCGTCGGGATCGGCGTCCGGCTCGCCGGTGCGGCACAGCACGGGGACCGTGTGCGCGGGAAGCGAGGCCAGCCGCTGGCGGTCGGGCAGCGGGCGGGTCTGGTGGTCCTCGCAGTCGAGGATGCCGGGGACGAGCGGTCCGGCGTGGACCTGCTCCCAGCGGGTCAGGCGGGCGGCCCGCTCCTCGTCGTCGTCCGCCGCGGCGGGGTCGGGGTTGGAGCAGCGGTAGACGACGGGCCGCTGGTCGCCCAGGCGGCTGCCGGGCGCGCCGGTGACGTGCCACTCCTCCAGCGGGAGCCCGAGCAGCGAGTAGGGCAGGGCGGCCAGCAGCATGACGGGCTGGTCGCCGTCGTCGGCGCGGCGGAACGCCTCGTCGAGCGCGGCGCGCAGCCGCTCCGGCGGCTGTTCGAAGCCTTCGGCGCCGCTGTCGCCGTCCACGGCGATCAGCTCGCCGGTGGGCAGCGGGGCGTAGACCTGCCAGTCGTAGCGGCTGGGCTCCCAGCCGTGCGGCGTGAGCTCCAGCAGCACGTGGAGCGGCATGGGCGGCAGCTCGGGCTCCGCCTCCCCGGCGGCGGCGCGCGGCACCAGTTTCCCGTCACTGCCAGCGGGGGGCACGGGCCCGTCACCGGCGGCGTAGGGCACCTCGTCGAAACTGAGGCCGAGGCCGCCGTCGCGCGGCGCGGGCAGCCCGGGCAGGCCGGCCAGGCTGGCGCGGCGGGCACGCTGCCTGGCGTGCTGCTCGTCGAACAGGCGGTTGCGGGTCCAGTTGTCGAGGCGGCTGCGCACCGCCGTGTCCCTCACCCACTCCCGCAGGCGCTCCTCGGCGCCCTCGGCCGGAGGGTAGGGGTGGTCGGCGGTGGCGGCCCAGATGGCGAAGCGGAGCACGGTCTCCAGGCCGGCCCGGCTGGTGCCGCCGTCGTAGAGCATGCCCAGCGCGTCGCGCCAGCCGCGGGGCGCGGGCAGGGTGCCGGTGTGGGGGCGGCCGCGGAGTTCGGCGATGAGGGCGCCCAGCTGGCGGGTGCTGGCGGGCGGGGGCAGCTCGGCCAGCAGGCCCAGCAGCTCGGTGCGCTGGCCCGGCAGCAGCACGCCGCCGGGGGTGACCTCCAGCGCGTTCTGCGCGTCGGTCCAGGTGACGGGCGCCGGCATCTCCTGGTGGCGGTCGGCGTGGTACCGGTCGTGCGCGTGCATGACGCGGTGGTAGATGTCGCCGCGTTCGTCGGCGGGCGGGCGGGACGGCTGCGGCAGGCGCCGCAGCTGGACGACGGACATGCCCAGGCCGCCGTCGCGGCCGCGGTTGCGGCGGGCCTTGAGCACGCCGATGACCTCGCCGCGTTCCAGGTCGACGATGGGGCCGCCGGAGGCGCCTTCGGGGATCTCGTCCTCGTGGCCGAGCTTCAGGCGGCCATCGCTGCCGAGCACGCCGAGGATCGTGCAGCGGCCGCTGACGGGCTCGATCCAGCCGCTCTCCTCCGCCCAGCCGAAGAAGGCGACCTGGCCCGAGGTGAACGCCGTCGCCGTGCGTTCGGTGAGCCAGACGCACTCGTGCGGGTGCGGCTCCAGCAGGCGCACGAGGGCCAGGTCGGGAGCCGGCCAGGGGGCGTTCGCGGGGCCAGAGCCAGGCTGCGCCCACTCGACCACGCCGCGGGTGCGCACCGGCTGCTCGGCGTCTCCGAAGCTGAGCCCCACCTCCCGCTCCCCTCCCTCGGCCGGCCCTGCGCCACGGGCACCGTTCAGTGCCACATGGGCGCAGGTGAGCACCCATCCCGGAGCCACGAAGAACCCGCTGCCCCAGGGCCGCGGGCCGTGCTCGCCCACGTCATACCCCTCGTGCGGCGGACCGATGCGTACGGTCGCGGCGGCGGCGAGCGGCGCCAGGGTCTCGAAGGGGTCCACGCTGTCATGGCGTGCGCCCCCGCTGTCCGCCCATGTCATTCCGCCTGCCTCAGGTCGTCGGGCGGACCGCCGCGCCAGGTGAGCGTGACCGTCAGGGCGCCCTTGGTCTCGCCGTCGGCGAGCAGTCCGATGACCTTGCCGGAGCGGGCGGTCAGCTCGATGCCGAAGGTGACGCTGACCTCGTCGGGCCGGGCTTCGCGCAGGCCGTCGGCGAGGGAGCCGGCGACGCCGGTGATCAGGCCGCGCAGGCTGTCCACGTGGGCGGCGACGCGGTCGCCGAAACCAGTGTCGGTGTAGCTGGAGTAGCTGGAATAGCTGGAGCCGCCAGGCTCCGCGGCCCCGTCCCCAGGCTCCGGCGGATGCCCGGGCAGCCCTTCCGCGTGAGAGATCCTGGCCCACACGGGCGTGCCGTCCGGCAGGCTGATCCTGGTGACTTCGCCGCTCATCACGATCCCCCATCGCCGGTGTGTGACTGAAGGTTAGCTGTCGTCGCCGACAGCTGCCTACGGTCACGGTCCCGGGCGGCCGGGGGCGGCCGGCCGGCCGCGGCGTTCTACGGTTCTCCTTGAGTTGTCCGTTTCTCTCAGAGTCTGCTTACGGAGCACGTCGTGTACTTCACCGATCGGGGCATCGAGGAACTCGCGCAGCGGCGCGGCGAGGAGGAGGTCACCCTGGGGTGGCTGGCCGAGCAGCTGCGGCTCTTTGTCGACCTGAACCCGGACTTCGAGGTGCCGGTCGAGCGGCTCGCGACGTGGCTGGCCCGCCTCGACGACGATGACGACGACTGACGGCCGCAAAGCCGCACGGGCTCCGCTGCCCCGCGCCGTCACGGTCCGCATCCGGTCTTGACTTCTGCGTGACGAGATATATCGTGACAGTGCCTATCGCGTCGCACCAGTGCGGACGCAGCAGACGCGATACCCCGTCGGCACGCGGCCGGGACAGCGGGAGGTCCTGTGGGGCACACGGAGCGGCCCGGCTCCGGTGAGCGGGCTGTCAGCCGGGGAGCGCGAGCGCCCGGGCGCAGGCACCGGCCATCAGCGGAGCCCTATCCTCCGCTGCTGTGGAGTGTGAGGCGGCCGCCGTCCCGGCTTCCGTCAGCGGTACCGCCCCGGCCCGGGCTCCGGCGCGGTGCGCACCACCGCCTCCGGCTCCCTGGCCCTGCTAGCCCTGCCGCGTCGTCCGGGGCCCCGGAGGACGCGTTCGCCGCTACCTCGCGTAAGGACGCCTGACATGCCCCCTGTCTTCGGTCACGGCCGGCTCCGGCTCTACTTGCTGAAGCTGCTCGGGCAGGCACCGCGCCACGGCTACGAGGTGATCCGGCTGCTGGAGGAGCGCTTCCAGGGCCTGTACGCCCCCTCGGCGGGGACGGTCTACCCCCGGCTGGCCAAGCTGGAGGCCGAGGGCCTGGTGTCGCACCGGGAGGAGGGCGGGCGCAAGGTCTACGCGCTGACCGCCGCGGGCCGTGCCGAGCTGTCGGCGCGCGACGGCGAACTGACCGCCCTGGAGCGGGAGATCCACAACTCGCTGGCGGCGCTGGCCGCCGGGATCCGCGAGGACGGGCACGGCGCGGCGCCTGACCTGCGTGCGTTTCCGTCAGGGGTCCCGCAGGAGGTCCCGCACGAGTTTCCCGAGGAGGTCCGCCGGGCGGCCGCCGCGCCCCGGGCCGAGGCGCACGCCCAGGCCAGCGGCACCGGGTCCGGCCCCTCCTGGCGGGAGGAGGCCCGCAGGGCCCGCCGGGAGGCGAGGGACGCCCGCAAGGACGCCCGGCGCGCCGCGGCGGACGCGGCGGCGGCCCGCGCGCACGTCGAGCAGGCGGCGCGGCGGGTCAGGGAGCGGCTCCAGCCGCACGCCGCGCGGGGCGACTGGCGCAGCGCGGTCCGGGAAGGGCTGGAAGGGCTCAGCCAGGAGTTCGGCGGCTTCGGGCACGCCGGCGGCCGCGCCGCCCCGGCCCGGCCGTCCGCCTGGTCGCACGAGCCGGAGGAGCCGGTGACCGAGCCGGCACGCGAGCTGGAGCGGCTGCTGGACAAGTTCCGCGACGACGTGCGGGACGCCGCGCGCGACCACGGGGTGACGCAGGAGCAGCTGCGGGAGGCGCGGCGCACGCTGTCGGAGTCCGCCGCGCGCCTCGTCGCGCTGCTCCGCCTGCCGCCGCACGGCTGAGACGGCGGGCCGCCGGGCAACGGCCCGCCGCAGCCAGGTCAGACCGTCAGGACGATCTTCCCGAAGACCTCGCCGCGTTCCATCAGAGCGAGGCCCTCGCGGGCCTGGTCGAGGGGGAGTTCGCGGTCGATCACGGGGCGGATCCCCTTGGCGGCGCAGAAGCTCAGCAGCGAGGCCAGCTCCTCCTTGCTGCCCATCGTGGAGCCGACGACCTTCAGCTCCAGGAAGAAGATGCGGTTCAGCTCGGCGCTCGGCGGGTTCTGCCCCGTGGTGGCCCCCGCGATCACGAGGGTGCCGCCCGGCTTGAGCGACTTCACCGAGTGGCTCCAGGTGGCGGCGCCCACCGTCTCCAGGACGGCGTCCACGCGCAGCGGCAGGCGGGCACCGGTCTCGAAGGCGTCTTCCGCGCCCAGTTCAAGCGCCCGCTTCCGCTTGGCCTCGTCCCGGCTGGTCACGAAGACCCGCAGCCCGGCTGCGGCGCCGAGTACGACGGCGGCCGTGGCCACTCCCCCGCCCGCGCCCTGCACGAGCACCGAGTCCCCCGGGCCGACCTGGGCGTTGGTGAAGAGCATCCGGTAGGCGGTCAGCCAGGCCGTGGGCATGCACGCGGCCTCGGCGAAGCTCAGCTCGGGCGGTTTGGGCAGCACGTTCCACTGGGGCACGGCGACCCGCTCCGCGAACGTCCCCTGGTACTTCTCGCTGAGCAGGGTGCGGCGCTCGCGGGGGCCGACGCCGTGGCCCGTGGCACCGATGACGCCGTGGACGACCACCTCGTTTCCCTCGCTGTCCACGCCGGCGGCGTCGCAGCCGAGGATCATCGGCAGCGAGTCCTCGCCGAGCCCCACCCCCCGCAGCGACCACAGGTCGTGGTGGTTTAGCGAGGCCGCCTTGACCTGGACCACGGTCCAGTTGGGCGGCGCCTTGGGCTCGGGGCGCTCGCCGAGAGCGAGCCCGTTGAGCGGCTGGTCGCGGTCAATGCGTGCGGCATAGGCGGCGAACATGATCCTCACGCTATCCCCGCCCAGGCGAGCGCGCCAGGTGTTCCAGGCGTTCCGGCGGCGGGCGGGGAGGTGTCACGAGCAAGCCGCAACGGGCAGGAACACGGGGAGGCGGCACGGAACGGGGAGGTGGGGTATGGGAACGGTGTTCTACCGGCGGCTCAGCCGCTGGCAGGCCGAGACCGAACGCGAGGACATCGCCGGCCTGTACACGGAGGCGATGGCGGAGGCGCCCGGCGCCCGCGTGCTCGACCGCGAGGAGTTCCTGCGCCGGTTCGTCGATCACGACGTGCAGCAGCCCGGCTTCGACCTGGTGCTGGCCAGCGACCCGGCGCCCGTGGGCTGCGCCTACGGCTTCCGCGCCGACCAGGGCAGCGCGTGGTGGGCGTCCTTCCCCGACGTGCCGACCGAGCTGCGGGAACTGAGCCGTGCCAGCCGGATGTTCGTCGTCGCCGGGCTGCTCGTCGCGCCGCGCCAGCGGCGCCGCCAGATCGGCAGCCGGCTGCTGCGCGAACTGCTGGCCCGCAGCGGCACCCTGGTCGCCCTGACGCTGCTCGACCCGGGCAACTCCCCCGCCCGGTCGGCGTTCCAGTCGTGGGGCTGGTCCAAGTCCGGCCAGCTCACGCCCGCCAGCGGCGGGCCGCCCGCCGAGGCGTGGGCGCGCCGTTTGGGCATCTGACCGGTCCGCCCGCGCCCGGTCAGCCGTGCAGCGGCAGCCCCTTGGTGGTCCGGTCGACAAAGTTGCGCAGCCCGTGCAGCCCCGGGGCCCGCCAGGCGCAGCTCGCCAGCCTCCACCGCGCGGACGGCGGCGCGGTTGGCCTCATCGTAGTCGGTGGTGCACAGCTCGTCCGTGTACAGCGTCCGGGACAGGCCCCGGCTGACCGCCCGGGCGCCTACCGGCGGGCGGTCACAGCACCTTGGACAGGAAGGCCTTCGTCCGCTCGTGCTGTGGCCGCGTGAGGACTTCGGCCGGGTCGCCGGACTCGACAACGACGCCCTGGTCCATGAAGACCAGCGAGTCACCGACCTCGCGGGCGAAGCCCATCTCGTGCGTGACGACGATCATCGTCATGCCGTCCTCGGCCAGGCCGCGCATGACGTCCAGCACCTCACCGACGAGCTCCGGGTCGAGCGCGGACGTCGGCTCGTCGAAGAGCATCAGCTTCGGTTCCATGGCCAGCGCGCGGGCGATGGCCACGCGCTGCTGCTGCCCGCCGGAGAGCTGCGACGGGTAGTGGTCGCCGCGGTCGCCCAGGCCCACCCGCCGCAGCAGCGCCTCGGCGCGTTCCCGGGCCTCGGCCTTGCGCATGCCCTTGACCTGGATGGGTGCCTCCATGACGTTCTCGGCGGCCGTCATGTGAGGGAAGAGGTGGAAGCGCTGGAAGACCATGCCGATGTCGCGGCGCTGCGCGGCGACCTCGCGCTCGCGCATCTCGTAGAGCTTGTTGCCCTTCTGCCGGTAACCGACGAGTTCGCCGTCGACCCACAGCCGCCCGGCGCTGATCTTCTCCAGGTGGTTGATGCAGCGCAGGAAGGTGGACTTGCCGGAGCCGGAGGGCCCGACGATGCAGAACACCTCCCCGGCACGGACCTGGAGGTCGATCCCTTTCAGCACGTGCGTGGCGCCGAACGACTTGTGGACGCGCTCGGCCTTCACCATCAGGCGCTCGCTCATACCGTCGTGCCTCCGACCTGGCTCGGGTTGCGCAGCGACAGGACGTGCGCCTTGATCCGCTGCAGCGGGGTGGGGGGCTGGCCGTGGTCGCTGCCCTTGGCGAAGTGCCGCTCCAGGTAGTACTGGCCGATGCTGAAGACGGTCGTCAGCACCAGGTACCAGACGCTGACGACGATGAGGATCTCCATGACCGCCAGGTTGCGGGCGGAGATCGCGTTCCCCGCGTAGAACAGCTCCGTGTACTGGATGGCGTAGGCGAGCGAGGACGTCTTGAGCATGTTGATGAACTCGTTGCCCGTGGGCGGGACGATCACGCGCATGGCCTGCGGCAGCACGATGCGGCGCATGGTCTTCGCGCTGTTCATGCCCAGGGCGTGCGCGGCCTCGGTCTGGCCCCGGTCGACGGAGAGGATGCCGGCGCGGGCGATCTCCGACATGTACGCCGCCTCGTTGAGCCCCAGGCCGAGCAGCGCGGCGAGGAACGGCGTCATGAAGTCGTTCATCTCGTCCTTGTAGAAACCGAAGTTCACGGTTTCGAAGATGAGCGACAGGTTGAACCACAGGAACAGCTGCACCAGCACCGGCGTGCCGCGGAAGAACCAGGTGTAGCCCCAGGCGACGCTGGCCAGCACCGGGTTCCCCGACAACCGCATCACCGCGAGGATCAGGCCCAGGACCAGGCCGAGCGCCATGGACGCCACGGTGATCCACAGGGTCTTGCCCGCGCCCTCGATGATCGTGTCGTAGGTCAGGTACTCGCCGACGACGTTCCAGTTGATGTCGGCGTTGATGAACGCCGAGGCCAGCAGGGCGAGCAGCGCCAGCACGACCGCGGCGCCGATCCAGCGCCCGTAGTGGCGCACCGGGATCGCCTTGATCGCCTCGGGCGGCACGCTGCCGGCGGCTGTCCCCTTGGCGAGCCGGTCACCGGATTGCTGGCTTGCCGCCGGGGCGTGAGGTGGCTCTTCGGGCTGTGACACGGGTGGTCGTCCTGGGTTCGTCTGAGGCTGCTGCTGCGGTAGCTGTCCTGCGCGGCCCCTGGGGCGGCGGTGTCCCCAGGGGGACCAGGGTCGTCAGGTGCCCGCGTTGATGGTGGCCGTCTCGAGGGCGCCGCTCTCGGCGCTCCACCGCTCGAGGATCTCGTCGTAGGTGCCGTTGTCCATGATCTCCTGCATCGCGGCCTGGATCGCGTCGCGCAGCTCGGGCCGGTCCTTCGGCACGGCGATGCCGTAGGGCGCGGCGTCGATCTGCTCGCCGACGACCTCGAAGAGGCCGCCGCCGCCCGCGGTCAGCTCGTTGTAGAGCGCCACGGGGTAGTCGGTGACCACGGCGTCGGCGCGCCCGTTCTGCAGGGCGGTGATGGAGTCGGAGTCAACGTCGTTGATGATGGGGTCGATCGGCTCGTCGCAGTCCTCCTGCGCCTCTTCGATGACCGCCTCGTTCGCGGTGCCCTGCTGCGCGGCGACGCTGAGCCCGCACAGGTCCGCGAGGCCCTGGATGCCGCCGGGGTTGCCGGCCGGGACGAGGATGGCGGAGCCCGCCTGGAAGTAGTTGACGAAGTCGGCGCCGCCCTCGGCGTCGCCGGCGGCGCCCTCCTGGCGCTCCTTGGTGTCGGTCATCGCCGACATGATGATGTCGTAGCGGCCGTTGTTCATGCCGAGAACAAGGCCGTCGAACGTGCCGTTCTGGAAGGTGAACTCGACGCCGAGCACCTCGCCGAGAGCCGCGCCGAGGTCGGGGTCGATGCCGGCGATCTCGTCGTTCTCGTCGATGAACTCGATGGGCGGGTAGGCGATATCGGAACCGACCGTGATCTCGCCCGCGCGCTGGACGTCCTCGGGGAGGAGGTCGTACAGGGGTGCGTCACTGGCGCCGTTCTCCGATGCCCCGCCTCCGCTGCCGCCCTGGGCGTCATCGGTCTGGTCTCCGCACGCGCTCAGCAGCAGCGTGCCGGCGGCGAGCAGCGCTCCGGCCGCGGCGCGGCGGGAGCGTCGGGGGGAGCGGGCGGTCATCGGGGGCCTCCTGGGTGTGGCAGCCGTGACGGCCGGGGCACACGTCGTTGGGTGTCGCGGTTTCGTCCAGCGGTCAGGTAATGCACGAACGTGAGAACCAACCTTGAACCAACACTGTCACGCGTTCAACGAAGAGGTTCAACGGAGGCATCCTGCCATCCACCCCGCCCCTTACGCCTCTCCGGTACATCAAGATCGGATAACGGACACCCGCCAGTTATCGCCTAAGGCGAGGAACTCCCCAGCACTCTCTGCGGCCTTTGACAACCGTGAGAGATGCGTCACGCCCCCTTAGGTCCCGAATCCGCCGGGTATTCCTCTCCGGGCGATCCGGACGTCATTGTCGTCCTCCACCAAGATCACGCGCGGGGACTGTCACCTAAAGCACTCGTGCGGCGATCGGCGCATCAGGTAGACAACCGGTACACCCCTCACCCGGGGACCTGGACGTGTGTGCGGCGCGTCCGGCGTCCGCAGCGCTTCTTCTGGGCGAGCACTCGCCCAGGCGGAGGCGGACGTGGTACCCGCCCGTTCTGCGAACCCGCGGAGCGGCCACCCTCAACAGTCACGCAGTAAGGGGTTTCACCGTGACCTCGGAGATCATCAATCCGGCCGGCGAGCTGACGGAGGCGCCCTCCGAACTCGATCCGGCCTTCGCCCTCCACCGCGGCGGCAAGATGGCCGTCCGCGCCACCGTCCCGGTGCGGGACGCCGGCGATCTGTCGCTGGCCTACACGCCCGGCGTCGCACGCGTCTGCGAGGCGATCGCCGGACAGCCGGATCTCGTGCACGACTACACGTGGAAGTCGCAGGTCGTCGCCGTGGTCACCGACGGCAGCGCGGTGCTCGGGCTCGGTGATATCGGGCCGGAGGCGTCGCTGCCGGTCATGGAGGGGAAGGCCATCCTCTTCAAGCAGTTCGGCGGTGTGGACGCGGTGCCCGTCGCGCTGGACTGCCGCGACGTGGACGAGATCGTGGAGACCGTGGCGCGCATGGCGCCCTCGTTCGGCGGGATCAACCTGGAGGACATCTCCGCGCCGCGCTGCTTCGAGATCGAGGACCGCCTCAAGGAGCGGCTGGACATCCCGGTCTTCCACGACGACCAGCACGGCACCGCCGTCGTCACGCTCGCGGCGCTGCGGAACGCGGCCCGGCTGACCGGCCGGGACCTCGCCTCGCTGCGGGTCGTGATCTCCGGCGCGGGCGCCGCGGGCGTGGCCATCGCGCGCATCCTGCGGGGCGCGGGCATCGAGGACATCGTCGTGTGCGACCGCAAGGGAATCGTGTGCGGCGACCGCGAGGACCTCACGGACATCAAGCGCGGCCTCGCCGCCTTCACCAACCCGGCCGGGCGCTCCGGGCCGCTGGCCAAGGCCCTGGACGGCGCGGACGTCTTCATCGGGGTCAGCGGGGGAACGGTGCCGGAGGAGGCCGTCGCCACCATGGCGCCGGGCGCGTTCATCTTCGCCATGGCCAACCCGGACCCGGAGATCCACCCGGACGTGGCTGCCCGCCACGCCGCCGTGGTCGCCACCGGGCGCAGCGACTTCCCCAACCAGATCAACAACGTGCTGGCGTTCCCCGGCATCTTCGCCGGTGCCCTCCAGGTGCGCGCCACCCAGATCAGCGAGGGCATGAAGCTGGCGGCGGCCGAGGCGCTGGCCGGGGTCGTGGCCGACGAGCTGAGCCCGTCGCGGATCATCCCGTCGCCGTTCGACGAGCGGGTCGCCCCCGCGGTGACGGCCGCCGTCGCCGCTGCCGCCCGGGCCGAGGGACTCGCCCGCCGCTGAGCCGGGTTTCTTCCCGCGTCCGGGGCGCCGCCGCGGACGCGGGAAGAGGCGGGCGGGCGGTCACCGCAGCGCCAGCACCGCGGCGTCCGTCAGCGAGGCCCACGCCACGCGCGCCTCGGCGAACCCGGCGTCGCGCAGCGCTGCGACGTGCCACGACGGCGGGTGCGGCTCCCCCCGCGGGTGGCCGCCCTGGGCCGGGTCGCCGTAGATCGCGTGCCGCTCGCGCACAGCGCCGGCCAGCACCGGGTCGGCGGCGGCCTCCTGCCACCAGTCGGCCCAGTCCTGCGCCCCGGCCTCCTTCTGCCGCCGCTGCCGCGCCTCGGTGAAGGCGCGGTGCGCTGCGCTGATGCGGGGCGTGCTGTCGTCCGGCATGTGGTCGGCGTTGACGAACACCCCGCCCGGCCGCACCAGGTCCGCGAGCTGCCGGTAGAGCGCACGCAGCGGCTCGGTGGGCAGCCAGTGCAGGGCGGTGGCCGTCAGCACGGCGTCGTAGCGGTCGTACGGCAGCTTCGCCGGCCAGTCCGGGGCGGTCAGGTCCACGGAGACGAACGTGACCCGGTCGTCGCCCTCGAACGTGCCGCGCGCGATCGTCAGCAGCGCCGGGTCGAGGTCGGCGCCGGTGCTCACCGCGCCCGGGAGGCGGCGCAGCAGCCGGGCGGTGATGCTGCCGGTGCCGCAGGCGAGGTCGAGCACCCGGGGCTCGGTCCCCGTCAGCGCCTCGACGGCGTCGAGCATCACCCGGAACCGTTCCTCGCGGTCCGGCAGGTACCACTCCTGCTGCCGGTCCCACCGCTCCTGCCAGGCGCGCCAGTACGCCGTCCGGTCTGTTGCCGCCGCCATGTGTAACGACCTTTCGCCGCCTGCATCCCTTACCAGTACGGTGGTGACTATAGGCACCCCCGCGTAAGGAACACAAGTGGAACTCACCTATTACGCCGACTTCGCCGTTCGCCTGGTGAACACGGAAGAACCCCTGCGCGGCAAGGACACGCTGACCTCCGTCGAGGCGGTGCGCGCCCTCTTCGGCGAGGCCCAGCACGTCGCCCGGCGCGCCAGCGAGGGCGATGTGACGCGCCTGCGGGGCGTGCGAGGACGGCTGCGCGCCGTCTTCACCGCCGCCGCGGCCGGCGACGAGGTGCGTGCCGTCGACCTGCTGAACGCCCTGCTGCTGGAGTACCCGGCGAGCCCGCAGATCTCCGGCCACGACTACCTCGACGAACACGGCCGCCCCCGCTGGCACCTGCACCTGGCCGACCACCCCTCCAGCGCCACCGCCGGGTACGCGGCCATCGCCTGCATGGGCCTGGCGTTCCAGCTCACCGGCCTCGGCGTGGACCGCCTCGGTGTCTGCCAGGCACTCCCCTGCCAGAACGTCTACATCGACACCTCGACCAACCGCTCCAAGCGCTACTGCTCGGACCGCTGCGCCACCCGCGCCAACGTCGCCGCCTACCGCGCCCGCAAACGCCGCGAGCGCCAGGAGCGCGAGCCGAGCGGCCGCACCGACGACCAGGCCCAGCGCGCCAGCAGCACCAGCCGGTGACGCCCGCCAGGGCCGCCGCGCGGCCGGCTCCGCAGCCGCAGCACCGCCCGCGCACGCACCAGTTCGTCGGGGACCACCCCGAACTCCCGGCTGTCATTGGTCACTGAGGGGTTGTCCCCCTGCACCCACCAGCCGCCGTCGCGCCGCTCCACCGCCCGCTTGACGACCAGCAGGTCGTGCTGGAGCGGATGCCGCAGCACGATGACGTCTCCCGGCCGCACGCGCGCGCCGTACCACAGCAGCAGCCGGTCCCCCGGCCGCAGTGTGGGCAGCATCGAGGGGTTGTAGACGTCTCCCAGTCCCAGCCGCGGTGCGCGCGCCATCCTCATTCGCAGTGCCTCCCGTCCGTGGCCCCAGTCAAGCATTGGACCTTGGACCTAATTCCAGCTCGCGGGGCGGGGTCTGCCGCGAAATGCGGCCCCGCACGGAGTAATGTCGGGCGGGAGAAGACGATCACGAGGAAGGACAGCTTTGATGCTTTCCCGCCTGTTCGCCCCCCGGATCAAGGTCAGCGCCCACTGCGACCTTCCGTGCGGCGTGTACGACCCCGCCCAGGCCCGCATCGAGGCCGAATCCGTCAAGGCGATCCAGGAGAAGTACCAGGCCAACGAGGACCCGCACTTCCGCGCCCGCGCCACCGTCATCAAGGAGCAGCGCGCGGAGCTGGCCAAGCACCACGTGTCGGTCCTGTGGAGCGACTACTTCAAGCCGCCGCACTTCGAGAAGTACCCGCAGCTCCACGAGCTGGTGAACGACACGCTCAAGGCCCTCAGCGCCGCCAAGGGCTCCACCGACCCGGCGACGGGCCAGCGGGCGCTCGACCTCATCGCCGAGATCGACCGCATCTTCTGGGAGACCAAGAAGGCCTGACGGCCCCTCACGAGCGGTCACACGGCCCTGCCACGGCCTTGCAGGCGGCGCCCGGTTCCCCGCGGACCGGGCGCCGCCTCGTCATGTCCGGCCGCGGGCGCCCGGGGAGCGGGGGCTCAGATGCCGCTGGCGATCAGATCGCGGCAGGCGGTCTCGCAGGCCCGGCACGCCTCCGCGCAGAAGCGGCAGTGCTCGTGCGCCGCCGCGTGCCGCTCGCACTCCTCGGCGCAGGTCGCACAGGCGACCGCGCACGCCTGGAGCTGGGCGCGGGCGATCCGCGACTCGTGGCCGGTGTGCCGCGACAGCAGCCGCGCCGTGATGTCGCACACGTCGGCGCAGTCGAGGTCGAGGCGGACGCAGCGGGCGAGATCCTCCACGTTCTCCTCGGACAGACAGGAGTCGGCGCACATGGTGCACGCCTGCGCGCAGCGTTCGCACTCCGCGATGCAGCGGGCGAGCGCGTCCCGGTCGACGGTCCCCAGCCCGGCGGGGTTGGAGTCCAGCATGTCCTTCACGGTGGCCATGGCCATCACCTCCGCTCCCCGGGTGGCCGCCGCGGGCGCCCCCAAACCAGCGCGGCGACGGGGTGCGGTTTCCCGCAGTGCCGCTAGCCGGGGGCCCCTATGGGCCCGCCGCGGTCCTCGTTCTAGCGTGGGTGCGTGATCAACGACACCGAGCTGATCGGCGCCGCGTCAGAGGACCCCGGGGGCATCGCCGGCTGGGCCACCGACCTGATGGAGGCGCTGGGCGCGCCCGGCGCCGGACTGGCCATCGCCCTGGAGAACCTCTTCCCGCCTCTGCCCAGCGAGGTGATCCTGCCACTGGCAGGCTTCACCTCCAGCCAGGGGGACATGAACCTGTACTTCGTGCTGGTCTGCACGACGCTCGGCTCCGTGCTGGGCGCGCTGGCCCTGTACTGGGTGGGCGCGCTGCTGGGCCGGGACCGGATCTTCGCGCTGGCGGACAAGCTGCCGCTGGTGAAGGTTGAGGACGTCGAGAAGACCGAGCAGTGGTTCGCCCGGCACGGCACCAAGGCGGTCTTCTTCGGGCGGATGATCCCGATCTTCCGCAGCCTGATCTCCATCCCCGCCGGCGTCGAACGCATGCCGGTCACGGTGTTCCTGCTGCTCACCACGGTGGGCAGCCTGATCTGGAACACCATCTTCGTGGTCGCCGGCTACCAGCTCGGTGACAACTGGGAGCGCGTCACCGACGTCGTCGGCGTGTACTCGAAGGTCGTGCTGGTGGCCGTCGCCGCCGCGCTGCTCGCCTTCTTCGCCTACCGGGCGGCCCGGCCGGGCTCGGGCAAGCGCCGAGCCCGGTAGCCGTCCGCCCGCCCGTCCTCACGCCCCCGCGCCGCGGGGGCGCAGCCTTTCCAGGGGCTCGGGCAGGCGGCCCGGCGGGTGGAGCACGCCCAGGCTCTGGGTCGGGCGGGTCAGTGCGACGTACAGATCGCTCAGGCCGCCGGCCGGCTCGGCGACCAGCAGGCCAGGGTCCACCAGGATCACGGCGTCGAACTCCAGCCCCTTGGCCTCCCGCGCGCCGAGCACGTCGGCCTGCGGGGCCGCCTCGCCCTCCGCCACCGCCTTCGCCACGGCCTCGCGCAGCGCGTCGGGGACGATGACGCCGACGCGGCCCGCCGGGTACGCCGCGGCCTCACCGGCGGCGGCCCGCGCCGCCTCTCGCGCCAGGTCCGCCTGCGCCACCTCGCGCCGCCACGGCTGACGCCCCGCCTCGCGCACCGCGGCCGGCGCCGTGCGCGACGGGTCGATGCGGCGCAGCACGGCCGCGGCGACGCTGGCGATCTCGGCCGGCAGCCGGTAGTTGACGGTCAGCTCCGCCAGGCGCCACCGGTCGCCCACGTGCGGGCCCAGCACGCGCTGCCACGACGGCGGCTCAGCCTCACCGGTCCCGGCGTGCCGGGCCGACTGCGCCAGGTCGCCCACGATCGTCATCGACCGGGCGGGGCAGCGCCGCATCAGCAGCCGCCAGGCCATCGGTGACAGCTCCTGCGCCTCGTCGACGACGACGTGGCCGAACGCCCACGTGCGGTCCGCGGCCGCCCGCTGCGCCGGCGTCCGGTGGTCCCGTTCCTCGTGACGCTCGGCGAGGCGCTCGGCGTCCAGCACGTCGTACGCGGACAGCTCCTCGGGGTCGGCCCCGTCGTCGAAGTCGGTCATGCGCGAGCCGTAGGCAACGTCGAGCGCCTCCTGCGCCCGCGCGACGCGGTCCGCGTGCCCGGCCGCCGCGGCGGCGCGGGCGGCGCGGTCGTCGGTGCCGAGCAGCTCGGCGGCCTCGTCGAGCAGCGGCACGTCGGCCTCCGTCCAGGCGGCGCCGGGCTCGCGCAGCAGCAGCGCCCGCTCGCCGTCGGTCAGCCCCGGCGCGGCGCTGGCCAGCGCCTCCTCGGAGGCGAACAGGTCGGCCAGCAGCCGCTGCGGGCTGAGCGGCGGCCACAGCTCCTCGACCGCGGCGCGCACGCCGGGGTCCGCGCGCATCTCCTCGGTGATCAGCTCGATGTCCGCCTCGGTCAGCAGGCTGCTGCCGTCGAACAGGTCGGTGGCGAAGCGCTGCTCGGCGTAGGCGCGGGCCAGTTCCTCGGTCAGCAGGGCGCGGAACAGCGGCCGGGCCTGGTTGTGGGGCAGGCGTGCCCCGCGCACGCGCTCGCGGACCCGCACGCAGGCGTCGCGGCCCAGCCAGACCGTGCCGTCGTCGTACTCGACGGCCAGCGCCTCGCCCTCGGCCGGCACCCGCTGGCGGTCGCGGACGGCCGCGGCCACCACCTCGGCCATCACCAGGCGGCCCTTGATCTCGGCGATGGCCGGGTCCTCCGGCCGGTCGGCGTCGACGCCGGGGTACAGCTGGCCGAGGGTGGCCAGGAGCGCGCCGGTCTCGCCGAGCGAGGGCAGGACGTCGGCGATGTAGCGCAGGAAGGTGCCGCTGGGGCCGACGACCAGCACGACGCTCCGCTCCAGCCGCGCGCGCTGGGTGTACAGCAGGTAGGCGGCACGGTGCAGCGCGACGGCCGTCTTGCCGGTCCCGGGGCCGCCCTGCACGACCAGCACGCCGGTGTGCGGGGAGCGGATGACCGCGTCCTGCTCGGCCTGGATGGTAGCGACGATGTCCGTCATGCGCCCGGTCCGCGCGGCGGTCAGCGCGGCCAGCAGCGCCGAGTCCGCGGTCGGATGACCGGCTCCGGCGGCCGGCTCCGGCGGCCCGAATTCCTCGTCCTGGACGGCGGTGACGGTGCGGCCGCGCGTCGTGAGGTGGCGGCGCCGCCTGACGTTTTCGTGGCTGACGGCGGTGGCGGTGTAGAACGGCCGCGCGGCGGGGGCACGCCAGTCAATGAGCAGCGGGAATTCCCCGGTTTCCGCGCCGCGGATTCCGATGCGTCCGATGTGGCGCCGCTCGCCGTCGCGCATGTCGAGGCGCCCGAAGCACAGCCCCTGCTCGGCCGCGTCCAGGCGAGCCAGCTCACGGGCCAACTCACCTGCGGTTACGTCGCGTTCGGCCATCCCCTGGGGTCCGAGCCCGGTCGTCGCCAGCACGGTGCCGAGCCGCTTCCTGGTCTGCTCGCGCAGCTCGTCGAGGCGCGCGTAGAGACGCGTGAGGTACTTCTGTTCGTCGTCCAGCTCGCCGCTTGACACCCATATCCTCG
This sequence comes from Streptomyces sp. 7-21, assembly GCF_016741785.1. Taxonomy (GTDB): domain Bacteria; phylum Actinomycetota; class Actinomycetes; order Streptomycetales; family Streptomycetaceae; genus Streptomyces. Next base: position 23,727 of record NZ_JAERRL010000001.1, on the reverse strand, counting down.
CTTCGGTAAAATAGTTTCAAGCCTGAGATATAAGCCAAAGTCACAAGGGTTCGGCAAAAGCCCGAATATAGCGAGCAATGACATTCGCCGCCAGTGAGCGGCGATATTTTTTTGCGGGCGCCTCCAGGCATGACGGGCAGGACAGGCAGGCGGGACGGGCCGCCAGCGGGGCACGGGGCGCGAGGCCGCGCGCGCCACCGCGTACGATGCGGTCGCGCGCTACGGCGTGACCGTCGCCGGAGGAACTCGGGGCCCGTAAGGGGGAATTGACATCGCCAGCCTGGCCACAGTAAGCAGTTCGTGCATTACGATAAGTAATAAGGCCGGGGCTGCCGGGACGGTCGGCCGCACTCCGGACCAGGCGACAGCGTGCGGCGGATCGCGGTAGCGTCGCGAAGCGAGCCATGGGTACCAGCGGTTCGTGGCATACATGTCGCAGGGTGCCGAGGCGGTGCCAGCGAGCGTTCGGTCAGTGTGAGCCACAGTGGAGGTGAGGGTGTCCGCATTCCCCGGTGAACCCGGATCGCAGGACTTCGTCGAGGTCCGGCTGCCAGCAGCGGGTGCCTATCTGTCGGTGCTGCGTACGGCGACGGCCGGCCTCGCCGCCCGCCTCGACTTCACACTCGACGAGATCGAGGACTTGCGCATCGCGGTCGACGAGGCGTGCGCGATCCTCCTCCAGCAGGCCAGGCCCGACAGCGTGCTGGAGTGCGTCTTCTCTCTGGTCGGCGACTCGCTGCGGGTGACCGTCTCCGCGCCCACGACGGAGGGCCACGCCCCCGAGCGCGACACCTTCGCATGGACGGTGCTGACCGCCCTCGCGGGTGAGGTGGAGTCGGCCGTCGGCGAGGACAAGACCGTCAGCATCAGCCTGCACAAGAAGCGCGGCGCGGCTCCCGGAGCACTGTGACCGGCGCCGAGGGGCCACTACGGGACGAGGGGGCCGAGGTGAACGAGGTGAGACAGGCGGCGCGGACGGCGGGCCAGGAGGCCGCTGCCGGTGCCGCCATTCCCGGTCAGCAGGAGGCGGCGGCGGGCCACCCGGTCTCGCAGCGGCGGCCGCTGCCCGACCCACAGGACCGGAGCGCGGCGCGCGAGCTGTTCTACGAACTGCGCACGCTGCCCGCCGGCTCGGCCGAGCGGGCCGAACTGCGCGACACCCTCGTCCGGATGCACCTGCCGCTGGTCGAGCACCTGGCGCGCCGCTTCCGCAACCGGGGCGAGCCGCTGGACGACCTGACGCAGGTGGCCACGATCGGCCTGATCAAGTCGGTGGACCGGTTCGACCCCGACCGCGGCGTCGAGTTCTCCACCTACGCCACCCCCACCGTGGTCGGTGAGATCAAGCGGCACTTCCGCGACAAGGGCTGGGCGGTGCGCGTCCCGCGCCGCCTCCAGGAGCTGCGGCTGTCGCTGAGCACCGCGACCGCCGAGCTGTCGCAGCAGCACGGCCGCGCCCCGACCGTGCACGAGCTGGCCCAGCGGCTGAACATCTCGGAAGAGGACGTCCTCGAGGGCCTGGAGTCCGCCAACGCCTACAGCACCCTCTCGCTGGACGTGCCCGACACCGACGACGAGTCGCCCGCCGTCGCCGACACCCTCGGGGCCGAGGACGACGCGCTGGAGGGCGTCGAGTACCGCGAGTCGCTCAAGCCGCTGCTCGAGGAGCTGCCGCCGCGCGAGAAGAAGATCCTGCTGCTGCGCTTCTTCGGCAACATGACCCAGTCGCAGATCGCGCAGGAGGTCGGCATCTCGCAGATGCACGTCTCCCGGCTGCTGGCACGCACGCTGGCACAGCTGCGGGAGAAGCTGCTCGTCGAGGAGTAACGCCGGGCGAGCGCGCAGCGGCGCGGCGGCCCGCCGTCAGCGGTCGCCGGGTTCGCGGGGCCCGGCCCCGAGCGCCTCGGCGGCGGCCGGGGTCATCAGGCAGCCGAGCACCGCGAGCGCGCAGGCTCCCAGCGCCACGGCGGCGGCCGGCCAGGCGCCGCCCGCGCCGCCCATCGTCCACGCCACCGGCAGCAGCAGCAGCTGCGTGATGACGGCGGGGCCGCGGCTCCACCGGCGCAGCCGCCACAGCCCGAGCCCGGCCGCCAGCGGCAGGGCCGCCAGGGCGAGGACGGTGAGCGCGCCGGTGAGCGCCTGCATCGTGTCGTCCGGCTCGCCGAAGGCCAGCAGCAGAAGCATGGCGATGCCGAGTCCGGCCGCCACCACGCCCTGGACCGCGCACAGGACGGCGGCGGCGGTCACCCGGCCCGGCCGCTCGCCGGCATGGTCGGCATGGTCGGCATGGTCGGCGTGGTCGTCGCGGGCGGCGGCGCGGCGGTCCGTTCCGGCGCTGTCGTGGGTCACCCCGCCAGGGTATAGGCCGGTATGGCCGGACCTGACCGGGCCCTGGCGGGCGGACCGCGCGGACCGGTAGGTACGCTGCCCTGCATGCGCGCTCTCCTCGTGGTCAATCCGGTCGCCACCACCACGAGCCCGCGCACCCGCGATGTCATCACCCGCGCCCTGGCCAACGGCCTCGACCTTGAGGTGATGGAGACCCGGTACCGGGGCCACGGGAAGGAGCTGGCCCGGCGCGCGGCCGAGGAGAAGTCGGCCGACCTGGTGATCGCGCTGGGGGGCGACGGCACGGTCAACGAGGTCGTCAACGGACTGCTGCACCGCGGCCCCGACCCCGAGCACCTGCCGGGACTCGCGGTGGTGCCGGGCGGCTCGACGAACGTGTTCGCCCGGGCGCTCGGGCTGCCGAACGAGCCGGTCGAGGCGACCGGTGCGCTGCTGGACGCGCTGCGCGCCGGGCGCACGCGGACGATCGGCCTCGGCCTGGCGAGCGGGACGCCCGGCACCCTGGACGCGGAGGTCCCCGCGCGGTGGTTCACGTTCTGCGCGGGACTGGGCTTCGACGCCGGCGTGGTCGGCCGGGTGGAGGCGCAGCGCGAGCGCGGCAAGCGCTCGACGCATCCGCTGTATGTCCGGCAGGTGGTACGGCAGTTCCTCGCCGATCACCATGGGCGGACGCACGGCACGATCGCGCTGAAGCGGCCGGGACACCCGGCCATCGAAGGGCTGGCGCTGTCGATAGTGTGCAACACCTCGCCGTGGTCGTTCCTGGGCAACCGGCCGCTGTACGCGGCGCCCGGGGCGTCGTTCGACACCGCGCTCGACGTGCTCGGCATCACAAAACTCTCCGTGGGAGGGGCGGCACGGTACGCGGCCCAGCTGGTGCGCTCGACCCCGCAGCGGGGCCCGCGTGGCCGGAACGTGGTGTCCCTGCACGACGAAACGGAGTTCACCTTGCAATCGCAGGCGCCACTGCCGTTTCAGCTTGATGGAGACCACCTTGGCCTGCGAACAAGTGTGACGTTCACAGGTGAGCGCCGTGCACTGCGTGTGATTGTGTGAGCAGAACCCCCAAAAGTCCTTCCAGTCGAACGTTTAGGCCACGCCCCACCCGAGGGAAGTAGGGCTGTGAGCTAACCGACACCAACGAATCAAAAAAAACTTCCCGGAAGGGGTTGTATCCGCCGCCGAGGTTTGCGAACCTCTTCATGGCGATCGGGACGGCCGACTCATCGGCCCCCTTGAGAGTCCGGATTCCCTCCCTAGCCCGCGGATCGCGGCAGGAGTCCTCACCAGCAGACACCTGAGCGGCAGCTCGTTCTTTGTGAGGGGATTCGTGAAAGCGTTCACATTCACAAGCAATGTAACTGCAACGTGCAGGAGATGGAGCAGACATGGACTGGCGTCACAGCGCCGTTTGCCGCGAGGAAGACCCCGAGCTGTTCTTCCCCATCGGCAACACCGGTCCTGCGCTGCTGCAGATCGAGGAAGCCAAGGCCGTCTGCCGCCGCTGCCCCGTGATGGAGCAGTGCCTGCAGTGGGCCCTGGAGTCCGGCCAGGACTCCGGCGTCTGGGGTGGGATGAGTGAGGACGAGCGCCGCGCGATGAAGCGCCGTGCCGCTCGCAACCGCGCGCGCAAGGCAAGCGCCTGACACCAGGCGTCGTCAGGCTTCCGCCCGCCGGCGGCCGCCACCCCGCCGCTGCCCCGAGCCGCAGCACGCAGCACCAACGACGGTGCGACACACACCAACGAAGCGTTCGCAACAGCCGCTGAGCCCCGACCAGGAGTTTCCTCACTCCCGGCCGGGGCTCAGCGTTTGGCGGCCTCCACCGGCAGGTCGATGACGACGCGGGTCCCGCCCTCGGGCGCGGGCACCATGTCGAAGCCGCCGCCGAGCTCGCCCTCCACGAGGGTGCGCACGATCTGCAGGCCGAGGCTGCCGCCGGCGCGCGGGTCGAAACCCTCGGGCAGACCACGGCCGTTGTCGGTGACGGTGACAAGCAGGCGGCCGGGCTCGCCGCGCCGGGGCTGCGTACGCGTGGCGCTGACCTCGATCCGGCCGCGCTCGCCCGGCCCGAAGGCGTGTTCCAGCGCGTTCTGCAGCACCTCCGTGAGCACCATCGACAGCGGCGTCGCCGTTTCCGCGTCCAGCACACCGAACTTGCCCAGGCGGTGGCCCGTCACCCGGCCGTCCGGGGAGAGTTCGCCGACCATGGCGATGACCCGGTCCGCGATGTCGTCGAACTCCACGCGCTCATCGAGGTTCTGAGACAGCGTTTCGTGGACGATGGCGATCGAGCCGACGCGCCGCACGGCCTCGTCCAGCGCGGCGCGGGCGCGCTCGTCGCCGCTGGCGCCGATGCGGCGGGACTGGAGGCGCAGCAGCGCGGCCACGGTCTGGAGGTTGTTCTTCACCCGGTGGTGGATCTCCCGGATGGTGGCGTCCTTGGTGATCAGCTCGCGCTCGCGGCGGCGCAGTTCGGTCACGTCGCGCAGCAGTATCAGCGAACCGATGTGCTCGCCCTTGGGCTTGAGCGGGATGGCGCGCAACTGGACCACGCAGTCGTCGCCTTCGATCTCCGTCTCCCGGGGCGCCCAGCCGCTGGCCAGCTTCACCAGCGACTCGTCCACCGGTCCCCGGGTCGGTGCCAGGCGCGCGGTGGTCGGGCCCAGCGGCAGGCCGACCAGGTCGGTCGCCAGGCCCAGCCGGTGGTACGCGGAGAGCGCGTTCGGACTGGCGTACTGGACGACGCCGTCGGCGTCGAGCCGGATGAAGCCGTCGCCGACGCGGGGCGCGCGGTCCATGCCGACCTGCTGGCCGGGAAACGGGAAGGTGCCGCCCGCGATCATCTGCGCCAGGTCGGAGGCGCTCTGGAGGTAGGTGAGCTCCAGACGGCTCGGGGTCCGCACGGTCAGCAGGTTGGTGTTCCGGGCGATGACGCCGAGCACCCGGCCCTCGCGCCGGACCGGGATGGACTCGACCCGGACCGGCACCTCCTCGCGCCACTCCGGGTCTCCCTCACGGACGATCCTGCCCTCGTCGAGAGCGGCGTCCAGCAGCGGGCGCCGGCCGCGGGGCACCAGGTGGCCGACCATGTCGTCCTGGTAGGAGGTCGGCCCGGTGTTGGGGCGCATCTGCGCGACGGACACGTAGCGGCTGCCGTCGCTGGTGGGCAGCCACAGCACGAGGTCTGCGAAGGAGAGGTCCGCGAGCAGCTGCCATTCGGACACGAGCAGGTGGAGCCACTCAAGGTCCCGCTCGCTGAGCCGGGTGTGCTGGCGGACGAGGTCGTTCATGGAGGGCACACTGGCGAGCTTACGGTGCCGCCGCGCGGGAAGAGCGTGCGGAGCATGGACACACGGTGCGCGGGGAGTCCAGAATGGGGCCCGGCCGCGAGACTTCTGCCCTCCCCCGCACAGGAGGGCAGAGCGGGGTCCCGGCGCGCTCTCTGCCCTGACGGCGCCCTGGATCCGTATCGCTCCGGGCTGCGGTGCCGAGGGGGTTGAGGGTCTCCCTCTGGCGCCGCGGCCCGTGGGTGCCGGGCCTGCTGCCGTGCGCTGGCGGCCCGGTCAGGCGGGCCAGGCCCGCATCGCCAGCTCGGCCGTCGTCTCCAGCTCCTCGCGGCTCGCGCCGTCTCTGGCCTGCTGGCTCATCCCCTGCATGACCGCCGACACCAGGCGGGCGAGCGCCGCGGCGTCCGTGTCCGCGGGCAGCTCACCGGCGGCGATGCCCGCGCGGATGCGCTCCGTGAACATCTCGGTGTTCCGGGCGCGCTTGGCCCGCAGCAGGGAAGCGGCGGCCTCGGAGGACTCGGCGCTGTTGCCCGTGATGGAGATGACCATGCAGCCGGGCGGGCGGCCCGGCCGGGTGTACTCGTCGGCGGCCTCGCGCAGGATCCGGGCCATGGCCGCGCGGGCGGTCGGCTCCTCATCGAGGGCGCGGCGCAGGAAGACGCCGTACCGCGTGACGTAGGACTCCACCACCTCCTCGAAGAGGGTCCGCTTGTCGCCGAAGGCGGCGTACAGACTCGGCGGGCCGATGCCCATCGCACGCGTCAGATCGGCCACGGAGGTGCCGTCGTAGCCGTGCTCCCAGAACGTCCGCAGGGCCTGCTCCAGTGCCGCCTCGCGGTCGAACGAGCGCGGCCTGCCGCGTGGCTTCTGCGTGGTCATGGGCACCGATTCTAGTTTTTGTAAAGCCCGCTTCAGAATACTCAGGACAGCTGTTACCGTTCTTTCTGTAACACCCGCTAGAGAAAAGTGGAGCGGCGTCATGAGCACGCTCGTGGGCAAGACCGCCCTGGTCACGGGAGGCAGCAGGGGCATCGGGCGAGCGATCGCCGAGCGGCTGGGGCGCGACGGGGCGCGCGTAGCGGTCCACTACGGCCGGAACGAGACAGCCGCCAAGGAGACGGTCGCGGCGATCGAAGCGGCCGGGGGCAGCGCCTTCGCGGTCCGCGCCGACCTCGCGCTGCCGGAGGGGCCCGCAACGCTGTGGACCGCCTTCGACGCGCACGCCGACGGACTGGACATCCTGGTGAACAACGCGGGCATCATCGGCGCCTCGTCCGGGTTCGCCACGACCCCCCTGGCGGAGTTCGACCGCCTGTTCGCGGTGAACACCCGGGCGCCCTTCTTCCTCATCCAGCAGGCGCTGGGGCGGCTGCGGGACGGCGGCCGGATCGTCAACCTCTCGACGGGGCTGACCCGGTCACCCGGCGCGAAGACCGACGTCGTCGCCTACACCATGACCAAGAGCGCGCTCGACGCCCTCACGGCGGCGCTGGCCAAGGAGCTGGGCCCCCGGGGCATCACGGTCAACGCGGTGGCTCCCGGTGCAGTGGACACGGACATGAACGCCGGGTGGCTGCGCACCGAGGAGGCCCAGCGGCACATGGCCGAGACGGTGCCGCTCGGCAGGGTCGGGCAGCCCGGCGACATCGCGGGCGTCGTCGCGGCCCTGGTGTCGGACGACGCCCGCTGGGTCACCGGCCAGTGGATCGACACCAGCGGAGGCCAGTTCCTGTGAGCCGGCGGGGCGGCCGGGCACTCAGCTGGTCCGGGTGACCTTGGCCAGGGCACGGGGCGCGTCCGGGTCCTGGCCCCGGGCGAGGGTGATCTCGTAGGCCAGGCGCTGGAGCGGCAGTATCTCCAGCACGGGCTGGAGCTCCTCGGGCAGGCTTTCGGTGGGCAGGACGAAGCCCGCCGAGGCGGCGGACACGGCCGCCCGGGGGCCGACGACGACCAGGTCGGCGCCCCGTTCCTTGAGCCGGTCGAGCACCGGTTGCAGTGCCTGGCCGCCCTTGCCGCCGGTCACGATCGCGATCACCGGGGAGACGTTGTCCACCATCGCCAGCGGCCCGTGCAGCAGGTCGGCGCCGGAGTACGACAGGGCCGGGATGTAGCTGGTCTCCATCAGCTTCAGCGCCGCCTCCTTGGCGGTCGGGTAGCCGAAGCCGCGCGAGGTGAGGACCATCCGCTCGGCGAAGCGGTAGCGGCCCGCGAGCTGCCGCACCTCGTCGTGGCGGGCCAGGACCTGCTCGGCCAGGCCGGGCAGCGGGGCGGCGGCGGTGCCCCCGTCGCGCCCGCGCAGGCTCTCAGCGAGCAGGTACAGGGCCAGCAGTTCGGCGGTGTAGGTCTTGGTGGCGGGCAGCGCCCGCTCCGGGCCCGCGAGGATGTCGATGTGGTACTCGCTCGCCTGTGCCAGCGGCGAGTCCGGGTTGTTGGTCACGGCCAGGGTGACCGCCCCGGCCCGGCGGGCCGCCGTGGTCGAGGCGACCAGATCAGGCGACCCGCCGGACTGGCTGACGGCGATGACAAGGCAGTCGGTGAGGTCCTGCCGGGCCTGGTAGGCCGTGGTCACGGACATCGAGGTGAGGCCGCAGGGCCGTCCCAGCAGGATTTCCAGCAGGTACTTGCCGTACAGCGCGGCGTTGTCCGAGGTGCCGCGGGCGGTGAGGAGCACGAATCGCGGGCCGCGGGCCGCGATGTGCGCAGCGGTACGCGCGATGCGGGGCGCGCCCTCGTGCAGCAGCCGCCGCAGCACCTCGGGCTGCTGCGCCATCTCCCCCGCCATCAGGTGGCCCGGCTCGGTCGTCGTCTCCGTCATCGCCCCTCCGTGAGTCGGTTCGCGTGCGCTGTGCGCCGCGCGTGGTCGGCCGTGGTGACCGCACGCTGGGCGGCGCTCACCGGCCGGTGAGCGCCTCGGCGGCGGCCTGCCCGCACACGCGGGCGGCGCCGTGGGTGGCCAGGTACGGTGCGCCGGCCGGCTTCCCGTGCGGCACACCCATCTCCACGACGGCGGTGGCCGGCCTCGCCTGAAGCAGCGCGGCCAGGATGCGCTGCATCCACGGGTGCCGGTGCGCGTCGCGGACGACGGCGACAACCGGGCGCTCCCCCGCGTCCGCGAGGATCCGCGCGGCAGTCGCCCCGGCGCCGCCGCCCGGGGCATCCACGTCGTGAGGGCCGTAGCAGCCGCCCCGGGTGCCGGGGAGCAGCTGGTTGAGCGCCGGCTCCAGCCCCCACGGGGTGCGCCGCCCGACGGCCATGGTGACGCCCGGGGTGAGCGCGGCGACGTAGGGCGGCGTGGTCAGGGGGCGGAACGGCGCGGTGCCGGGGATGACGCGCAGGGCGCGGCGGGCGGCTTGCAGGCCAATGTCCGTGGGCGGCTGCGGACGGGAGGCGGTGGCCCGGGCCGCGGCGGCCCAGGCCCCCAGCGCGCGGACGCGCTCGGCGGCGTCGTGGAGCCGCTCCTCGCTCAGCCGGCCCTCCCGGACGGCTGCGACCAGGGCGTCGCGCAGGTACAGCACCTGCTCCTCGTCGCACGGCTCGCCGCCGACGCACAGCGCGTCGGCGCCCGCGGCGATGGCCAGGACGCAGCCTCCGGCGAGGCCGTGGGTGTCAGAGATGGCCTTCATCTCGATGGCGTCCGTGTAGATCAGCCCGTCGAAGCCGAGGCCGCCCTGCTCGGCGGGGGCGCGCAGCAGGCCGGCCAGCGCGGCCGGGCTGAGGGTGGCCGGGTGCGCGGGGTCGAGCGCGGGGAGCAGGATGTGGGCGCTCATCACGCAGCGGGTGCCCGCCGCGATGGCCGCTTCGAAGGGGACGAGGTCGCGCCGGCGGAGCTGGTCGAGGGTGACGTCCACGCGCGGCAGGGCGAGGTGGGAGTCGACGTGGGTGTCGCCGTGGCCGGGAAAGTGCTTGACGCACGCGGCGACGCCCGCGGACTGGAGCCCTTCGACGTAGGCGGCGGTGTGCCGGGCCACCAGGGCGGGGTCGTCGCCGAAGGAGCGGACGCCGATGACCGGGTTGCGCGGGTCGCTGTTGACGTCGGCGCAGGGGGCCCAGTCGACGTTGACACCGCAGGCGGCGAGCCGGCTGCCTATCGCGGCCGCGACGGCGCGGGTGAGGTCCGGGTCGTCGACGGCGCCGAGGGCGTGGTTGCCCGGGTAGGCCGAGCCGGTCTGCGCGTCGAGGCGGGTGACGTCGCCGCCCTCCTCGTCGGTGGCGATGAGCACCTCCGGCCGCGCCTCGCGCAGAGCAGCGGTGAGCGCGGCGAGCTGCTCGGGCGATTCGATGTTCGAGCCGAACAGTCCGACGCCGGTCAGGCCCTCCTCAAGCAGCCGCAGCAGCCAGCTGGGGGCCGTGGGGCCCGCGAAGGGCGGCTGGAGCACGGCGAGGGCGTCACGTTCCACGGAGGTCATAGCCACCCCTTTGCTGTCCCTTCACTGTCGGTTGTCTATCCCTTCACGGCGCCCGCGGTGAACCCGCTGGCGACCCGGCGCTGGAGAAGCAGGAAGACGAGGAGAACGGGGACGGTGAACAGCGAGCTGGCCGCCATGGTGGCGCCCCAGTCGTTGCCGAAGTTGGTCTGGAAGCGGTTCAGCCACAGCGGCAGGGTGGCCGCGTCGGGTGCCTTGTTGAGCACGAGCACCATGGCGTACTCGTTCCACGCCATGATGAAGCCGAACAGGGAGGTGGCCATCAGCCCCGGAGCCAGCAGCGGGAAGATCACCCTGAGGAAAGCCTGGGCGCGCCCGCAGCCGTCGATCATCGCCGACTCCTCCAGTTCCATGGGCACCGCCGCGATGAAACCACGCAGAGTCCAGATGGTGAAGGGCAGCGCCATGACGGCGTAGACGAGGGAGAGCGTGGTGAGGCTGTTGAGGGCGTTGAGGTCACGGGCGTTCAGGTAGGTCGCGATGATGAGGATCTCCCAGGGCGCCATCTGCGCGGCCATCACGGCCAGCACCATGGCGCGCCGCCCGCGGAACCGCATCCGGGCGAGGGCGAACGCGGCGGCCAGCGCGACGGCGAGCGCCACCAGCACGGCCCCGGTGGTGACGAGCAGGCTGTTGCCGGCGTACCGCCAGAACAGGTCGACGCCGGTGGCGGTGGCGTAGTGCTCGGTGGTGGGCCAGAAGAAGAACACCGGCTCGGGCGTGAGGACCTGCGAGTCCGGTTTGAAGGAGGTGGCGAGCATCCAGTACACGGGGAAGAGGAAGAGCGCCGACAGCGCCAGGGCCGTCACGGTCAGCGCCGCGCCGCGGGCTTTCACGCTTCCTCCTTCTCCGCCGCCACGACCATGCGGAAGTAGCAGGCGGTGACGGCCAGCAGGATCACCAGCGTGAGCACGGAGATGGCGCCGGCGGCGCCGTACTGGTTCTGCCCCATGCCCTCGATGTACGACATGACCGGCAGCGTCTCGGAGCCGCGGTTCGGCCCGCCGCCGTTGAGTGCGTAGATCTGCGCGAACGCCTTGAAGACCCAGATGGTCTCCAGAAAGGTCGTCAGCAGGAAGAAGGGCCGCAGGATGGGCACGAGCACGGACCAGAAGATCCGCCAGGCGGAGGCGCCGTCCATCCGCGCGGCCTGGATGATCTCGGCGCTGACCGTGGTGAGCCCGGCGTAGAACGTCAGCGCCACGAAGGGCACGGAGCCCCAGACGATGAGCAGCGCGGCGATGGCCAGGGTGGAGGTGCCGGAGGCGAACCAGTTGTGCTGCTCGTAACCGGAGAAGCCGAGGGTGCGCATGACCCAGTTGGCCACGCCGAACTGCGTGTCGAACAGCCAGCGGAACACGGTCGTCGTCGCGATGACCGGCATGGCCCAGGCCGCGACCAGGCTCGCGGACAGCACCAGCCGCATCACCGTGCCGAGCCGGGCGAGCAGCAGCCCCGTCAGCGTGCCGAGGACCATGATCGCCACCACGCCCGCCGCGACCAGGCCGAAGGTGCGTCCGGTGGCGGCCCAGAAGCGCTCATCCCCCAGGACCTGACGGTAGTTCGACAGCCCCGTCCACTGCGTGGTGCGGGTGATCAGTTCTCGCCGGCCGAAGTCCTGGAACGACATCACCACGGTGCGCACCAGCGCATACCCCAGCACGCCGAGCAGCCCCGCCACGGCCGGCGCCAGCAGCAGGTAGGGCAGCCAGCCGTCCGGCGGCCGCAGCCGCGGCAGCCGGGCCGCGGCGCCCGCCGGGCGGGGCCGGGCCCCGCCCGGCCGTTCGCCGATGCTTCCGGTCTCGACAGCCACGGCCTACTCCCGGTTGATCCGGGTCGTGATCTCGGCGTCCGCCTCGGCGGCGGCGTTGGCGTAGTTCTCGCCGCCCAGCGCCCGCGTCATCAGCTCCTTGACCGGGTTGGGCTCGGTCTCGACGTTGGCCCAGCCCATGGTCAGCGGCGGCAGGTAGCCGGATTCGGCGGCGCGGGCCATGGCGGCGTCGAAGCTGCCTGGCTCGGGCTCGGTCAGGGCGTCGTCGCGGCCCGGCACCACTCCCCCGCCGCTTTCGTCGGCGAACCGCCGCGCCCACTCCCGGGAGGTGGCCATCCGGATCCACTCCCGCGCCAGTTCCGGCTCGCCGGCGCGGGCGGAGACGGCCAGGTTGGAGCCGCCGAGGAAGACGTGTCCGGGCTTGTCGGCCGTCGGGCCCGGGATCGGGAAGAAACCGAAGTCGGCCTCCCGGCCGCGCTCGCGCAGGGCCTCGGCCGCGGCGCGCACCTCCCAGCCGAGCCCGATCCACGAAGCGATCTCGCGGTTGGGGATGACCTCGGTCGACTGCTGCGGTGACGCCTCGTCCGCGTCGGCCGGGGCGCGGGAGAACGACTGGAGCTCACGGTAGAAGTCCATGGCGGCCTCGCCCTCGGGGGTGGCGAGCGCGCCGCGCCAGGCCGGGGTGCCGTTCTCCCCGCCGCCGCCCGGGGCCTGGGCGGCGAACTGGCCGCCCTCGTCCGCGAGGAAGCCGCCGAGCACGTAGTAGCTCTGCCCGGGCAGGTAGAGGGGCTCGGCATCGGTGTTGTCGCGCACCTGCTCCAGGGCGCGCAGCCACTCGCTCCGGGTGCGCGGCACCTGTGCGCCCGCCTCCTGCCACACGCTCTTGTCGTAGACGACGACGCGGCTGGCGCCGTACCAGGGGGCGGCGTACTGGGTGCCCCCGAGGCGGGCGGAGGAGAGCATCACGTCGTTCCACGGCTGCCGGGCGAACCACTCGTCCCCGTCCAGGCCGGCCAGGCCGCCCGCCGCCGCGAAGCCAGCGGTCTGCGTGTTGCCGATCTCCAGCACGTCGACCGTGTCGTTCTCAGACAGGGCGGTGGTGAGGCGGTTCTGGATGCCGTCCCACTGCTGGATCTCGACGGTGACCTCGACGCCGTGGCGGCGCTCGAACGCTTCGTTCAGCGCGGTCACCCAGGACTCGGGCGCGGAGCCGTCCATCAGCCAGACGGTCAGCCCGCCGCCGGAGGCGGCGCCGCAGCCGGTGAGGGAGGCGGGAAGGAGGGCTGCCGTGACGAGCACGGCCAGGGCGGCGAGCCTGCGCTTCACATGGCCTCCTCGTCGGGGCATGCGGGGACGGAACGGGGCCACGACTGGTATAGACCAGATAATCCGAAGACTGGACTAGACCACATCGGGTGTCAACGCTCCACGCGGCAGCCCCGCGCGCCGTTACCGGACCGTCACCCTTTGCGGGGCGCCCGTCGCTGCGCCGCGTGTCACGATGTGAGGCACGAGATGCGAAGAGCCGCGCCACGGGACGGCAACGGCGAGACATCGGGGAAGGGCATGCCATGGCGAGGGACGGGGGCTCGACCGCGGGCGTGACGGGCCCTGCGACCGACAGCACGGCCGACCGGGGCCGGACGGCACGGGTCCCGAAGTACTACCGCCTCAAGCGGCACCTGAAGGAGATGACCGAGGCGCTGCCGCCCGGTTCACCCGTGCCGCCCGAGCGGTCGCTCGCCGCCGAGTTCGACACCTCCCGCACCACCGTGCGCCAGGCGCTGCAGGAACTGGTCGTCGAGGGGCGGCTGGAGCGCATCCAGGGCAAGGGCACCTTCGTCGCCAAGCCCAAGGTGTCACAGGCGCTCCAGCTGACCTCGTACACCGAGGACATGCGTGCCCAGGGCCTGGAGCCCACCTCGCAGCTGCTCGACATCGGCTACATCACCGCCGACGAACGCCTCGCCGAGCTGCTCGACCTGCCCGAGGGCGGCCGCGTGCTGCGGATCGAGCGGCTGCGCCTGGCCAGCGGCGAGCCGATGGCGATCGAGACCACCCATCTCTCGCAGGCCCGCTTCCCCGCCCTGCGGCGCAGCCTCGTCCGCTACACGTCGCTGTACGAGGCGCTCGCCGAGGTGTACGGCGTGCACCTGGCACGGGCCGAGGAGACCATCGAGACCTCCCTGGCGACGCCGCGCGAGGCCGGGCTGCTCGGGACCGACGTGGGCCTGCCGATGCTGATGCTCTCCCGGCACTCCCGTGACGCGGACGGCGAGCCGGTGGAATGGGTGCGCTCGGTCTACCGGGGCGACCGGTACAAGTTCGTCGCCACTCTGGAGCGCCCGCCCGCACAGACCCCGTAGTCATTCTTTCGTTCATGGCCTAAATTCGGCGCGCGAACGGTCGACAATGACAGGAGTTGGCGTGGAAACGGCAAAGCGGCTGCGGGGAGCGTCACTGCGTTCCCTCCTCATCTGGACGGCCGTGGCTCTGGTGGGTGCCTGCGGCTGGGCGATGCTCGCGCTGTCGCGCGGCGAGGAGGTGTCGGCGGCGTGGATGCTGGCCGCCGCCCTCGGCTCCTACGCGATCGGGTACCGGTTCTACGCACGCTTCATCGCCACCAGAGTGCTGCGGGCCGACCACAACCGGGCCACCCCGGCCGAACGCCTCAACGACGGCCTCGACTTCCACCCGACCGACCGGCGCGTGCTGCTCGGCCACCACTTCGCCGGCATCTCCGGCGCCGGGCCGCTGGTCGGGCCGGTGCTGGCCGCGCAGATGGGCTACCTGCCGGGCACCATCTGGATCATCGCGGGCGTCATCTTCGCCGGGGCGGTCCAGGACATGGTGGTGCTCTTCTTCTCCACCCGCCGGGACGGCAAGTCGCTCGGGCAGATCGCGCGCGAGGAGATCGGCCCCGTCGGCGGCTTCGCGGCGGTGGTCGCGATCTTCGTGATCATGATCATCCTGCTGGCGGTGCTGGCGCTCGTGGTGGTGAATGCCCTGGCGGAGTCGCCCTGGGGCACCTTCTCGGTCGGCATGACGATCCCGATCGCGCTCGCCATGGGCGGCTACCTGCGCTTCCTGCGGCCCGGCAGGGTCGCGGAGGTGTCGGTGATCGGCGCCGCGCTGCTGCTGCTCGCGATCGTCGCGGGCCGCTGGGTGGCCAACTCCTCACTGGCGGACGCCTTCACTCTCTCGCCGAACACGCTCGTCATCTGGCTGGTGGTCTACGGCTTCGCCGCCTCGGTGCTGCCGGTGTGGCTGCTGCTCGTGCCGCGCGACTACCTGTCGACGTTCATGAAGATCGGCACCATCGGGCTGCTGGCCCTGGCCATCCTGGTGGTGCTGCCTGACCTGCGGATGGAGGCCGTCACCGACTTCGCCTCGCGCGGCGACGGGCCGGTGTTCGCCGGATCGCTCTTCCCGTTCGTCTTCATCACCATCGCGTGCGGCGCGCTGTCCGGCTTCCACGCGCTCATCTCCTCCGGCACCACGCCGAAGATGATCCAGAAGGAGACGCAGGTCCGCACCATCGGCTACGGCGCGATGCTGATGGAGTCCTCGGTCGCGATGATGGCGATCACCGCCGCCTGCATCCTGGAACCGGGCGTCTACTTCGCGATGAACGCCCCGTCCGCGGTCATCGGTGACACCCTGCAGTCGGCCTCGGAGACCATCACCTCCTGGGGATTCACCCTCACGCCCGAGCAGCTGTCCCAGGCGGCCGAGGCCGTCGAGGAGGAGTCGCTGCTGTCGCGGACCGGCGGCGCGCCCACGCTGGCGCTCGGCCTCGCCGGCATCCTGGCCGACTTCCTCGGCGGCGACGCCATGATGGGCTTCTGGTACCACTTCGCCATCATGTTCGAGGCGCTGTTCATCCTGACGGCGATCGACGCGGGGACGCGGGTGGGCCGCTTCATCCTCCAGGACGCGCTGGCCAGCACGCACCGCTCCATGGCGCGGCTGCGGTCCACGACCTGGCTGCCGGGCATCCTGCTGACCAGCGGGCTGGTCGTGGGCCTGTGGGGCTATCTGCTCTGGGTCGGCGTCAACGACCCGCTCGGCGGCATCAACACGCTCTATCCGCTGTTCGGCATCTCCAACCAGCTGCTGGGTGCGGTGGCGCTCGCCGTGTGCACCGTGCTGCTGGTGAAGTCGGGGCGCGCCAAGTACGCGTGGGTGACCGCCGTGCCGATGGCATGGGTGGCGATCGTGACGCTCACCGCGAGCTGGCAGAAGGTCTTCTCCGGCGACCCGCGCGTCGGCTTCCTGGCGCAGCGCGACCAGTACCAGGAGGGCATCGACGCCGGCGAGGTGATCGGCCCCGCCCAGGACATGGACGACATGCAGACGATCGTCAACAACGCGACGCTGGACGCGGTCCTCAGCGCCGTGCTGGCGCTGCTGGTGCTCGTCGTCTTCGTGGACGCCGCGCGGATCTGCCTCAAGGCGCTGCGTGACCCCGGTTCCGTGCAGCTGGCGGAGGCCCCGCGCGTGGAGTCCCGGATCATCGCGCCCGCGGGGCTCATCCCCACCAAGGAGGAACGGGCCGAGCTGGCCGCGGCCGGCCTCGGCCACGGCGGCGGCGTGCCCGGCGAAACCCCGGGCGGTGCCCGGCGTGAGGGGGCCGGAACATGACGGCCGTGCGGCGCCGGCTGGCCCGGCTGTGGTGGTACGTGCGGGAGTTCACCGGCGAGACGGCGTACGAGCGGTACGTCGAGCGCGCCAGGACCCAGGACCCGCACGCACCGGTGCTCAGCCGGCGCGAGTTCGAGCGGCGGCGCGTCGCCGAGCGCTACGGCGACGGCGCCGCTCCCCGCCGCGGCTGCTGCTGAAGGCGCGCCGGTCCGGCAGCCGCCGCCGGGCCGGACTGTCAGTGGGTGCCCTCACACTGGCGGCATGGACACTGAGATCAGGACCGCGCTCCCCGGCGAGCTGGACGCCGCCGGGGAGCTGGCCGCGGCCGTGTACCTGCGCGACGGGCTGCTCACGCACGGCGAGCGGGACCCGTACCTGGCGGAGCTGCGCGACGCGCGGGGGCGCGCGGCCCACGGCGAGGTGCTGGTGGCCGCCGGTCCGGCGGCGCCCGGGGCGCCCCCGCTGGGGACGGTGACGTTCGCGCCGCCGGGCAGCGCGCTCACCGAGGTGGCGGCCGGGGCGCACGAGGCCGAGTTCCGGATGCTGGCCGTCTCCCCCGCCGCGCGGGGCAGGGGCGTCGGCGAGGCGCTGGTGCGCGCGTGCCTGGACCGGGCCACAGCGCTGGGGTGCCGGCGGGTGGTGATCTCCAGCCTCTCGCAGATGCGAACGGCGCACCGGCTCTACCAGCGGCTGGGCTTCGCCAGAGAGCCGCAGCGCGACTGGGAGCCCCGTCCCGGCATCAGGCTGCGGGCGTTCGCGATCGACCTCACGCCCCCCTCCGAGCAGAGACACAACATATAGGGCCTCTTCCCCTGTGCGGCACAACATGTATGCTCATACTCGCTGCCGACCAGGGGAATCCGGTGTGAGTCCGGAACTGTCCCGCAACGGTGTGCGATAAGCCGTTCCGTGCTGCTTGTCGCGAGTCCGAATGCCTGCCGGTGGCGTTGACCACGTCCGGGCCTCGTGGGTTGGGCTCGCCGACGCGCACGCTTCTCCTCTCCTGCGTCCGTCGCCCCTGCCCACGGGGCGCCCCACGGAGCACGAGGGAGAACGACTGCCGTGACCACCGCACCCCAAGCCCCCGCGGAGCCGGCGACAGCCGGGCTGCTGCGGACGCTGCACGGCCTCGCCGCGGATCTGCCCGGCGCCGATCCGGGCCGGGTGGCCGAGGCGGCCTTGCGCGGCCGCCACGCCGGGTCCACGCCGGCGGAGCTGCGCGCGCTGGCCACCGAGGCGGCGGCCGGGCTCATCGCCGAGGAACCCGCCTACTCACGGCTGGCGGCGCGGCTGCTGACGCTGGCGATCCGGGAGGAGGCGGCGGAACAGGGCGCCGGCTCGTTCACGTCCGCCATCGCCGTGGGCCACCGCGAGGGCCTGATCGCCGACACCACCGCCGCGTTCGTCCGCCGGCATGCCGCCGCCCTGGACGGCCTGGCCGAGCGGGCGGCCGGGGAGGGAGCCGACGACCGGTTCGGCTACTTCGGCCTGCGGACCGTCGAGTCGCGGTACCTGCTGCGCCACCCGGTGACGCGCCGGGTCATCGAGACCCCGCAGTACTTCCTGCTGCGCGTCGCCTGCGGCCTGGCGGGCGGCGAGGACGAGACGGCGCTGGCAGAGGTCGCCGAGCTGTACCGGCTCACCAGCCGCCTGGCCTACCTGCCCTCCTCCCCCACGCTGTTCAACTCCGGCACGCGCCACCCCCAGCTGTCGTCCTGCTACCTGCTGGACTCCCCCCGGGACGACCTGGACTCGATCTACGAGCGCTACCACCAGGTGGCGCGGCTGTCGAAGCACGCCGGCGGCATCGGCCTGCCGTACTCCCGGGTGCGCGCCCGGGGCTCACTGATCCGCGGCACCAACGGCACCTCCAACGGCATCGTGCCGTTCCTGCGGACGCTGGACGCCTCGGTGGCCGCCGTCAACCAGGGCGGGCGGCGCAAGGGCGCGGCCTGCGTCTACCTGGAGACCTGGCACGCCGACATCGAGGAGTTCCTTGAGCTGCGGGACAACACCGGGGAGGACGCCCGCCGCACCCACAACCTGAACCTCGCGCACTGGATCCCCGACGAGTTCATGCGCCGCGTCGAAGCCGACGCTGAGTGGTCGCTGTTCTCACCGGCCGACGTGCCCGAACTGCCGGACCTGTGGGGCGAGGAGTTCGACGCTGCCTACCGCCGCGCCGAGGCGGCCGGGCTGGCCGTGCGGACCGTCCCCGCGCGGCAGCTGTACGCCCGGATGATGCGCACGCTCGCGCAGACCGGCAACGGCTGGATGACGTTCAAGGACACCGCGAACCGGACCGCCAACCAGACCGCCAGGCCCGGCTCGGTCGTGCACTCCTCCAACCTGTGCACCGAGATCATCGAGGTCTCCGACGACGGGGAGACCGCGGTGTGCAACCTCGGCTCCGTCAACCTCGCGGCCCACCTGGGCGACGACGGCGAGATGGACTGGGAGCGGCTGGACGCCACCGTGCGCACCGCCGTGCTGTTCCTCGACCGGGCCGTGGACCTCACCTACTACCCGACCCGGCAGGCCGCCGCCTCCAACTCCCGCTGGCGGCCGGTGGGCCTGGGGGTGATGGGCCTGCAGGACGTGTTCTTCCGCAAGCGGCTGCCGTTCGGCTCCCCGCAGGCCCGCGAGCTGTCCACCGCCATCGCCGAGCGCCTCATGCTCGCCGCCTACGAGACCTCCGCCCACCTCGCCGAACGCCACGGCCCGCACCCCGCCTGGCTGGACACGCGGACGGCGCGCGGCGTGCTGCACCCGGACCACTACCAGGACGTCACGTTCCGCTGGCCGGACCGCTGGGCCGCGCTGCGCGCCCGGATCGCCCGCTCCGGCATGCGCAACGCGCTGCTGCTCGCCATCGCACCGACGGCCACCATCGCCGCGATCGCGGGCGTGTACGAGTGCATCGAGCCGCAGGTGTCGAACCTGTTCAAGCGCGAGACGCTCAGCGGGGAGTTCCTCCAGGTCAACACCTACCTGGTGGAGGACCTGAAGCGGCACGGGCTGTGGCACGAGGGCACCAGGGAGGCGCTGCGCGAGGCGAACGGTTCCGTGCTCGGCCTGCCGGGCCTGCCCGAGGAGCTGCGCGAGCTGTACCGCACGGCGTGGGAGATCCCGCAGCGCGCGCTGATCGACATGGCCGCGGCCCGCACCCCCTTCCTGGACCAGAGCCAGTCGCTGAACCTCTTCCTGGCCGCGCCGACCATCGGAAAGCTCAGCTCGATGTACGCCTACGCCTGGCGGAGCGGCCTGAAGACCACCTACTACCTGCGGTCGCGCCCGGCGACCCGGATCGCGCGCGCGGCACGCGGCACCGCGGCCCGCACCGCCGCACCCCACGGCGCGAGCACCCCCGTACCCGGGCAGGCGGCCGCCTGCTCGCTCGAGAACCCCGAGATCTGCGAGGCCTGCCAGTGAACACGTCCCAGCCCCAGACCCTGCCCCAGCCGCCCGCCGCCGGCGAACGGAACCTCCTCGACCCCGGCTTCGAGCTGACGCTCCGCCCGATGCGCTACCCGGGGTTCTACGAGCGGTACCGCGACGCCATCAAGAACACCTGGACCGTGGAGGAGGTGGACCTGCACTCCGACGTGGCCGACCTGGCGAAGCTCTCCCCCGGCGAGCAGCACCTCATCAGCCGGCTCGTAGCGTTCTTCGCGACCGGCGACTCCATCGTCGCCAACAATCTGGTCCTCACGCTCTACCGCCACATCAACTCCCCGGAGGCCAGGCTCTATCTGTCGCGGCAGCTGTTCGAGGAGGCGGTCCACGTCCAGTTCTACCTGACGCTGCTGGACACCTACCTGCCCGATCACGACGAGCGCGCCGAGGCGTTCGCCGCCATCGAGAACATCCCCTCGATCCGAGAGAAGGCGCGGTTCTGCTTCCGGTGGATGGACTCGGTGGAGGACATCGACACCCTGGTCACCAAGGAGGACAGGCGCCGCTTCCTGCTGAACCTGATCTGCTTCGCCGCCTGCATCGAGGGGCTGTTCTTCTACGGCGCGTTCGCCTACGTGTACTGGTTCCGTTCCCGGGGCCTGCTGCACGGCCTGGCGACCGGCACCAACTGGGTGTTCCGCGACGAGAGCTGCCACATGGCCTTCGCCTTCCACGTGGTGGACACCGTCCGCGAGGAGGAGCCCGGCCTGTTCGACGCGGAGATGGGCCGCCAGATCACCGGGATGGTCAAGGAGGCGGTGGCGGCCGAGCTCCAGTTCGCGCGCGACCTGTGCGGCGACGGCCTGCCGGGGATGAACACTGAGTCGATGCGGCAGTACCTGGAGTGTGTCGCCGACCAGCGGCTGGTGCGGCTCGGGCTTGAGCCGGTCTTCGGCGCGTCCAACCCGTTCCCGTTCATGGAGCTCCAGGACGTGCAGGAGCTGACGAACTTCTTCGAACGCCGCCCCTCCGCCTACCAGGTGGCGGTCGAAGGCAGCGTCTCCTTCGACGACGAGTTCTAGCACGGGAGGCCGGGCCCGGGTGTCCCGGCGGTGCGGAGCCGCCGGGACACCCGGGCCGCAGGCGGGCGCCGGTCAGATGCCGCAGGTCGGTGCCGACCAGTAGCGGCTGGCCCGGGTGTCCACGTGGGTGTGGTCGTCGTGCCCCGGGTAGCCCGGCCCCAGAATGCCGTTGAAGCCGTGGTAGCGGGCCTGGAGCGCCAGCGTGCAGAACGAGTGCGAGCCCACGAGGTCCACGGCAGCGCCGTACAGGTGCCGGCTGTCGCTCGCCCCGCCGACCGCGCTGTTGCACGAGTAGGAGCGGAAGGCGCTGCTGACGTTGATGGGGCTGTCGCCGAGGGCGTGCCGGAGCGCCTCCAGCTTCCACATGTTGATCAGCGCGTTCTCGCGCGCCGCGGCGGCCGAGACCGCGCCGCCAGACCAGTCGGAGTTGCAGGTGTTGAGCTCCGGGTACGTGAAGTGGACCGGCGTGCAGTCGTCGTCCTGGAGCGCGTAGATCTGGTTGAACGTCTCCGGCCCGGCGATCCCGTCCGCGCTGAGGCCGTACGCCTCCTGGAAGCGGGTGACGGCGGCGGCCGTCGCCGGACCGTACTCGCCGTCGATGGCGAGGACGTTGCCGTAGCCGGGATAACCGGACACGCGGATCTGGAGCTGCCTGACGTCCTCGCCCGACGCGCCCTGGGAGAGCGTGCGGTTCCAGGTGTAGCAGCCGTCGGCGCGGGCGGTGCCCGCGGTGGTGACGGTGACCGCCAGCGAGGCGGAGGCGACCATGGCCACGGTGAGAACGACGCGCAGCAGCCGTCTGAACATGCTTCCTCCGATGGGGAGTTACGGGGAAGAGCTTGGTCCCAACGAGCGTGTCGGATCGTTCAACGCGCGTCAATGACGCGGCGGGCGGCGCCACCGGCCCATGCCAATGGCGCCGCCCGCGCGGCTCACGGCTTCAGTCGTTGGGCACCGTCTCGTAGCGCGGCGTGCCCTCGGCCATCATCTTCAGCGCCTTCTTCCGCTCCCGCTTGGAGAGGCGGTCGATGTACAGGTAGCCGTACAGGTGGTCCGTCTCGTGCTGGAGGCAGCGGGCGAAGTAGCCGGTGCCGCGCACCCGGATCGGCTTGCCCGTGGCGTCCTGGCCCCGGACGACCGCGACGTCGGGACGTGCCAGCTCGGCGTACGCCGTCGGCACGGACAGGCAGCCCTCGTTGTTGTCGTCGAGCACGCGCGACTCGGCGGGCAGCTCCTCCAGCACGGGGTTGCAGACCACCCCGACGTGGCGGACACCGTCGTCGTCCATGCAGTCGTAGACGAAGACCTTCAGGTCCACACCGATCTGGTTGGCGGCCAGGCCCACGCCCTCGGCGGCGCGCTGGCTGGCGAACATGTCGTCGATCAGCGCGGCCAGCTTGTCGTCGAACTCCGTGACGTCCCGGCACTCACGGTGCAGCATCGGGTGCCCGACGACGGTGATCGGCCGGACCGTGCCACGCTCCCGGTGCGCGCGCTCACGCTCCGCACAGTCGATGGTGTCGTCAATGAACTCGCCGCTGAGCGGGACATCGGTGTCATGCTGCGCCATGGTCGGCCGCTCGCCTTCCGGTCACGGTCTTGAGGGGGACCCGTACAGCTTACGGCCCCCGTGCAGCCGCCCGGCCGGGCCGTCAGCAGACCTCTTCCAGATCCCGCCACTCCCGGGTGTCGGGGCTGTCAGCCACCCAGCCGTCCAGCAGGCCGCGCACCAGGGCGGCGGGCGCGGCGATGCCGCACTCCCGCTCCGGCGTCCACAGCGCGCCCGCCCCGGTGTGCCCCAGCGGGCCCGGATGCCCGGGGACGCTGTGGTCGTGCGGGTCGTGCAGTGCGAGGCCGTCGCCCTCCTCCGTCGGCATGCGGCTCTCGGAGCAGGAGCGGCACAGCAGCCGCACCGAGGCCGACCAGTCCTCGGCGGCGTATCCGGCGTCGGCCGCCAGGCGTTCCAGGGCGTCCCGGTCGGCGGGCGTGGCCGCCTCGATCAGCACCACCCACGTCGGCACGGAGCTGGGCGCCCACAGCTCAATCTCGTCGAAGACCGGGAAGACCGAGGGCGTGCCGCCGGTGAGGCCGCCCGCGACGGTCGTGCGTTCCCCGCGCGGTACCCCGTCGTGGAGCACGACCTCGCCCCAGCGGCGGCCCGAGGAGGGCAGCGGGATGCTCTGCACCTCGATGCGTGCCGGGTCGATCCGGCGGCCCCAGACGACCTCCGCCTCGCCCTCGGGCGACAGCCGGACGGCGGCGCCGCCCAGGTTCATGCCCAGCGGCTCGGCGGCGGCGGAGGCGGCGCCGGGCACGTTGAGGCCGTACGCCTGCCAGGCGCGGCGCGCCAGCGTCCAGTCCTGGAGCGCGGTGGCGGCGATCCCGAGGTTCCACCAGTCGGGCGCGCCCGCGTCCTTCTCCAGCAGGGCGACGGCGCGCAGCCCGGCCATGCGGGCGGCCTCCCAGTCGTGGCGGAACTTGTGCAGCAGCGCGAGGTTGAACCAGGACTGCGACAGCCAGGGCTCCAGGTCGGCGGCGCGGGTCAGCAGCGCGCCCGCGTCCTCGTAGCGGCCGTCGTCGATGAGGGTGAAGGCCCGGTTGGTAGCGAGCCGCCAGTCCGTGGACGGCCGCTGCCGGATCCTGCCGAAGATCCTCACGATGTCCTGTCCGTTTCCCGACTCACGCGCTCAGGCTTCCACGGTCGTGTCAGGGTTCTCCTGTCCGTCCCGCAGGGCATCCAACCATGCGGGTACGGTCCCCTGCTCACAGCAT